>NZ_AP022576.1:1243971-2487943 GCF_010730355.1 Mycobacterium florentinum | reverse complement strand
CTCGTCGACGGCGAACCCGGCGATTTCCGGGCGTGGTCCGAGGTGCAGAACTACGCGGGCCCGGACGTCCGGGCAAACGTGGCGCCGGACCCGGGCCTGCCCGCGTTGCTGTTGGTGTCGGGCGGCACCACCGGGCTGCCCAAACTGATCGCCCGGACTCACGACGACTACCGCTACAACGCGTCGGCGTGCGCGGCGGCCTACGGGATGACCGGCGACGACGCCTACCTCGTGGTCCTGCCGGCCGGGCACAATTTCCCGCTGGCCTGCCCGGGGCTGCTGGGTGCCATGACCGTCGGCGCCCCTACGGTTTTCACCGACGATCCCAGCCCCGAAGCCTGCTTCGCGCTGATCGACCGGCACCGGGTCACCGTCACGGGTCTGGTCAACGCGCTCGCCAAGCTGTGGGCCCAGGCCTGCGATTGGGAGCCGGTGCTGCCGGCCTCGCTGCGGGTGGTCCAGGTCGGCGGATCGCGGCTGCTGCCCGACGAGGCGCGGTTCATCCGGGAGAACCTGACGGCGGGCATGCAGCAAATCTTCGGGATGGCCGAGGGGATGCTGAACTTCACCCGGCCCGGTGACCCCGTCGACGTGGTGGACAACCTGCAGGGCCGGCCCATGTCGCCCGACGACGAGATGAAGGTCGTCGACGAGAACGGCGACGAGGTGGCCCCCGGCGAGGAGGGCGAGCTGCTGGTGCGTGGGCCGTACACGATCAACGGGTACTACCGCGCCGACGAGGCCAACGCCCGCTCGTTCAGCCCCGACGGCTTTTACCGCAGCGGCGACCGGGTGCGGATCTTCGCCGACGGACCACGGGCCGGGTACGTCGAGGTCACCGGCCGGATCAAGGACGTCATCCACCGGGGTGGCGAGACCGTCTCGGCGTCCGACCTCGAAGAGCACCTGCACGCGCATCCGGCCGTGGCCGACGCGGCGGCGGTCGCCCTGCCTGATCAGTACCTTGGTGAAAAGATCTGCGCGGCAATAGTTTTCAAGGATAAGCCGGTCACCCTGGCCGAGCTCAACGGATTCTTGGACGGCCGCGGCGTCTCGGTGCACAGCAAGCCGGACGTGCTGGAGGCGATGCGTTCGCTGCCCAAGACCGCGGTGGGCAAGGTGGACAAAAAACAAATAGTCGCCAGTCTGACACAGGCATGAACGCGCTGGCGCACTTGGGATTTAACTGACATGACAATGAATGGTGGCTCCAATGACCAACTTTCGGCACCGAGTGTGACGACAAACGCGATGCCGGAACCGATCGCCGTCATCGGCCTCGGTTGCCGCCTGGCTGGTGATGTCACCACCGCGCAGGCCTTCTGGGATTTCCTGCTGGCCGGCGGCAGTGCGGTGCGTGAGGTGCCCGCCGAGCGGTGGGAGCCCTACCTGTGGCGTGACCCGCGCAACGCCGCGGTGCTCAAGGAGACCACACCGTGGGGCACCTTCATCGACAACCTCGCGGGATTCGACGCCGAGTTCTTCGGTGTCTCCCCGCGCGAGGCCGAATTGATGGACCCGCAGCAGCGGCTGGCCCTCGAGGTCAGCTGGGAGGCGCTCGAACACGCCGGGGTGCCGCCCCGGTCGCTGGCCGGCAGTGACACCGCCGTGCTGATGGGCGTGAACTCCGACGACTACGGCAAGCTGCTGATGGAAGACCTGCCCGGCATCGAGGCCTGGACGGGCATCGGCACCTCGCTGTGCGGGATCGCCAACCGGGTGTCCCACCTACTCGATCTGCGCGGGCCCAGCGTCGCGCTGGACGCCGCGTGCGCGGCCTCGCTGGTTGCGGTGCATCAGGCCTGCCAACTGTTGCGCTCCGGCGAGACGGCGCTGGCCCTGGCCGGCGGCGTCAGCGCGCTGATCGGCCCCGGGTTGACCCGCGTGCTCGATCAGGCCGGCGCGACGGCCCCCGACGGCCGCTGCAAGACCTTCGACGCGTCGGCCGACGGCTACGGTCGCGGTGAGGGCGCGGCCGTGGTGGTGCTCAAGCGGCTCGCCGACGCCGTGCGCGATGGTGACCGGGTGCTGGCCGTGGTCCGCGGGGGAGCGGTCGCACAGGATGGTCGCACGGTCGGCATCATGTCGCCCAACGGCGCCGCCCAGGCCGATCTGTTTCGGCTGGCCTGCCGGTCCTGCGACATCGACCCGGCCACCGTCGACTTCATTGAAGCACACGGAACCGGTACTCCCACAGGCGATCCCGTCGAAGTCGCGGCGCTGGCCGAGGTGTACGGAGCCGCTCGGCCCGACGATGACCCGGCACTCGTCGGCTCAGTCAAACCGAACACCGGTCATCTCGAGGGCGGTGCCGGCGCCGTCGGCCTGATCAAGGCCGTACTGGCCCTGCACCACCAGCGGATTCCGCCGACCGCGGGCGTACGCAATCTCACCCCGGCCGTCGATTGGGACACCAGCGGCCTGCGGGTGCCGACCGAGTCGCAGGCCTGGTCGCGCCGGCCCGGCCATCCCCGCCGGGCGGCGGTGTGCAGCTACGGCTACGGCGGCACGCTCGCGCACGTGCTACTCGAGGAGGCGCCACCCGCGTCGAGGGTCGCACCGCAACCCGCGGAACCGGTTGTGCCGGTGGTCATTCCGCTGTCGGGCCGCTCGGAGAGCAGGCTGGCCGCGCACGCCACGGCGCTGGCCGAGCACCTCGGCGACCGGGCGATCTCCCTGCCCGAAATCGCCGCGACCCAGTGGGCCCGCCGCAGCCACGAAGCGGTGCGCGCGGCCGTGGTCGCCGAAAGCACCGGGGAACTTCTCGACGCGTTGAGCACGCTGGCCGCCGGCGGGCGCGACGCCGCGCTGGTGCGCGGCAGCGTGCTGCCCGCCGCGTCCGAGGGCGCGGTGTGGGTGTTCTCCGGCCACGGCTCGCACTGGCCGCAGATGGGCCAGGAGTTGCTGGCCGGCGAACCGGCGTTCGCCGCCGTGATCGACGCGATCGACCCGATCTTCGGCGCCGAACTGGGCTTCTCCGCGCGCGAGGCGCTGACCTCGGGTGAACTGGGCGGCACCGACCAGGTGCAGGCACTGACCTTCGCCATGCAGGTCGGCCTGGCCGCGGTGCTGCGCGAGCGAGGCGTGCGCCCCGCGGCGGTGATCGGTCACTCCGTCGGCGAGGTCGCCGCGTGCGTGACCGCGGGCGTCTTCAGCCTGGCGCAGGGAGCCGCCGTGGCGTGCTACCGCGCCCGCGGATTCCGCAAGGTGATCGGCGAGGGTGCGATGGCGCTGGTGCCGCTGTCCTTCGCCGATGCCCAACAGCGGCTCGGCGCCCGTACTGACGTGGTCGCGGCCATCAGCGCGTCGTTGACCTCGACCGTGGTGTCCGGTACTGCCGCGGCCGTCGACGAGGTGGCCGCCCGCTGGGGCGACGAGGGCCTGGTCGTCCGGCGCGTCAAAACCGACGTCGCGTTCCACAGCCCGGCGATGGACGCGCTCACCGCCGACCTGGCAAGGCTCACCGCTGCGCTGCCGGCGCCATCGCCGGCCGGCATTCCGCTGTACTCCACCGCGCTGGCCGACCCGCGGTCGCCGGCGCCGCGTGGTCCGGACTACTGGGTCGCCAACCTGCGTGACCGGGTCCGTTTCGCCGAGGCGGTCTCCGCGGCGGCCGAGGACGGGCACCGGCTCTTCCTCGAGGTCTCGGCCCATCCCGTGGTGTCGCATTCCATCGCGGAAACGTTGCTGCACTTGGACATTGACGAGCATGCCGCCGTCGGCGTGCTGCGCCGCGACCAACCCGCCCGGCGTTCGGTCGCCGCGGCGGTCGCCGCCTTGCACTGCTACGGCGCACCCGCCGGCGACGGTGTCGCCTCCGCCACGCCGTGGGCCGCCGACCTGCCGGGCACGCAGTGGCAGCACCGCGACTTCTGGCGGATCCCGAGCGCGCCGCCGGCGGGCCGCGGGGTCCACGACACCGACAGCCACACCCTGCTCGGTGGCCGGCTCGAGGTCACCGGCACGGTGCCCGCGCGGGTCTGGGAGACGCGGCTGGATATGACGACCCGGCCCTACCCGGGCAACCATCCGGTGCAGGGCACCGAGATCGTGCCGGCCGCGGTGCTGCTCAACACGTTCCTGACGGCCGCGGGCACCGATGTGACGGACGTGCATCTGCGCACCCCCGTCGCGCCGGGGCGCACCCGCGATGTGCAAGTGGTGCTGCAGGATCGGGCGCTTGCCATTGCCACACGCCTGGTCGACGACGAGGGGCCCGAGGTCGGCGGCTGGCTGACGCACTGCACCGCGATCGCTTCGGTCACCGACGATCGCGAGGTCCCCCGGCTAGACGAGACCGCGGTCCGGGTCCGGTGCGCCGAACAGTTGCCGCCGAACAGTGTGGTGGACAAGCTGGCCAAGCTGGGTGTCGCCGAGATGGGCTTCGGCTGGGAGGTGGTCGATCTCTGGGCCGGTGCCGGCGAATTCCTCGCGCAGGTGCGCGCCGAACCGGACGGGTCACACCCGTCGACATGGGCCGGGCTCATCGATGCCGCCACTTCGGTGGCGTCCACGGTGTTCGACGGCGCGCCCCGGCTGCGCATGCCCGCCCGCATCGAGCGGATGAGAGTCCTTGGCGCGCCTTCCGATTCGATTCTGCTTCACGTCCGACGACGCGATCAGGGCACCAGTACCGACGTCACCATCGCCTCGCTCACCGGGAGACCGCTGGTGGAAATCACCGGGATGGCGTTCGAGGAACTCGAGAACACCGGCGGCGACGTGTCTCGGGTGATACACCGAATCGGCTGGCAACCAACACCCTTCGACGTCGACGCGACGCCGGCCGAAGTGGTGCTGCTCGGTGGCGATGCCGCCGTCCAGACGTGGTGCGAACGCGACCTGTTGGCCGCCGGTGTCGCCCACCGGGTGTGCGCCACACCCGCCGATCTCCCCGCCGAGCTGGGCTCCGACGCCGTGGTGCTGGTGTTGCCGCGCGCCGGCGACAGTCCGGTCGATGCAGTCGACACCGTGCTGAAGACCCTCAAAGCGCTTCTGCACAAAGGCATCTCGGCGCGACTATGGACCCTGACCCAGGGTGTGCACGAGGGCACCGACGTCAGCCGGTCGCCGCTGTGGGGGTTGTCGAGGGTGGCCGCCGCCGAACATCCCACGCTGTGGGGTGGCGTGCTCGACCTCGCCGAGGACCGGCTGCCGCTCGGCGCGCTGGCCACACTCAGCGGCCACGCCGTGGTGGTGGTTCGCGACGGCGTCGCGCACACTGCCCGGCTGGCCAATATCGTCGGCGCCACCGGACCGGCGATGGAATGCACACCGGCCGGCACCTACCTGATCACCGGCGGGACCGGCGTGCTGGGCCTGCGCATCGCCGAGCGGTTGGCGGATCTGGGTGCGCGCCGCGTGGTGCTGCTGTCCCGGTCCGGACTCCCGGAACGCTCGGCGTGGGCCGCCGCGGAGAATCAAAGCCAGATTCGCGCGGTGTCCGCGCTCGAGGAGCGCGGCGTCTGGGTGCACTCGGTCGCCCTGGACATCGCCGCGCCCGGCGCGGCCGGCGAACTGCGCTCCGTGCTGGCCGACTTGCCGCCGGTGCGTGGCGTGGTTCATGCCGCGGGTGTGGAAGCCGGTGTGTTCCTTGCGAATACGACGATCGACGAGATCGCCACGACCATGCATCCGAAGGTCGACGGAGCGCTCGCCCTGCACGAGATGTTCGCGCCCGGGGAACTGGACTGGATGGTGCTGTACTCCTCGTGCGGCTACCTGGCCGGCTTTCCCGGCCAGGGTGCCTACGCCTGCGGCAACGCCTTCCTGGACGCGCTGGCCCGGCACCGGCGCGGGCTGGGCGACGCCACCACCAGCGTGGCCTGGACGGCGTGGCGCGGCCTCGGGATGGGCTCGGACTCCGCATACATTGCCGCGCAACTGGATGCGCTGGGGATGGACACCATCGGCGCCGACGACGCGCTGCGTGCCCTGGACGTCGCGATGCGGTCGCAGGAGGCCAACCCGGTGGTGTTGCCGGTGCTCCCGAATGCCACGTCGGTACCCATCCTTGCCGACATCGCGGCCGCGGTCGCCGCGGATTCGGTGCAGCAGAACGGCTTTGAACAAGTCGGCCCGGGCGACATGGACACCGAGGAATGGGTGACGCAGCAGGTCCTCACCGCGGTGGCCGCCGAACTCGGCCTGTCCGCCGACAGCGTCGACGCCCGGATGCCGCTGGTCGAGATCGGCGTGGACTCGATCATGACGGTCGCGCTGCGGCGTCAGCTCGAGAAGCAGACCGGGCTGGCACTGCCGCCGACGCTGCTGTGGGAACACCCCACCGCGGCCGCCGTCACGGCGCGCATCGTTGAGCTGTTGGACAGCGAGATCGCCTCTGCCGCAACTGAAGACGGCGCGCCAGTGGTGTAACCGCCCGGGGTTACTTGCTCCCGAGCTGGTGGGCCTGCGCACGCCGGTGCGTGGGCTCGCAGCCGGGCGGTTGCGGCGGCGGTGGCAGCAGTGGCTTGCGCTGACGGACCGCGATCGTCTTGGGTGCATCCGTCTTGAGCAGGAGTTCGTCGCCGGCGTGCCGGATGGCCAGCTCACCGCTGTCCCCGTCGCTCAGGGTGTAGGTGACGTCGTTGTGGTTGGCGTCGACCATCAGCCGAAAATCGCGCCACCGCACCCGGAATCGAAGCCGCGTGATGCCGTCGGGCAGGGCTGGGTCGATCTCGAGGATGCCGTCGTCGTCGCGCAGGCCGCCGAAGCCCGCGACGATCGCCATCCAGGCGCCGGCCAGTGATGCCATATGCAAACCGTCGCGGGTGTTGGAGTGCAGGTCGCGCAGATCGATCAGCGCGGCCTCGTAGGCGTAGTCGTGCGCGAGCTCGAGATGCCCTACCTCGGCGCACATTACGGCCTGACAGCACGCCGACAGCGACGAGTCGCGGACCGTGCGCCGCTCGTAGTAATCAACGTTGCGGGCCTTCTGTTCCGGCGTGAACGCGTGGCTCTGCCACTGCATCGCGAGCACCAGGTCGGCCTGCTTGATCACCTGCGCCGGGTAGAGGCGCACATACGGCTCGTGTAGCAGCAGGGGATATTTGTGCCGGTTCTCGAAATCCCACTCGGCGAACTTGGTGAAGCCTTCGCACTGCTGGTGGACGCCCAGCTCCTCGTCGTAGGGGATGCTGACGGCGTCGGCCGCGTCGCGCCAGGAGGCCGTCTCCTCGTGGGTGACGCCCATCGCCTCGGCCGCCTCGGGGTGACGGTTGCAGGCATCGGCGGCGACGACCAGATTGTGTGCGGCCATCAGATTCGTGAAGACGTTGTCGCGCACGATCGCGGTGTACTCGTCGGGGCCCGTGACGCCCTCGAGGTGCCAGACGCCGTGGCGGTCGTGATGCCCCAGCGACATCCACAGCCGGGCCGTCTCGACGAGCACGTTCAGGCCGCAGTCCGCCTCCAGCGACTGGTCGCCGGTGACGACGCGATAGCGCTCGAAGGCCATCGCGATGTCGGCGTTGATGTGGAAGGCCGCGGTGCCGGCCGGCCAGTAGCCGGAACACTCCTGACCCCGGATGGTCCGCCACGGGAAGCTGACGCCCTCGAGGCCGAGTTCCTTCGCCCGGTCCCGGGCCAGATCCATCGTCGACGCCCGCCATCTCAGCGAGTCGGCGACGGCGTGCGGCAGCGTGTACGTCAGCACCGGGAGCACGAAACCCTCGGTGTCCCAGAAGGCGTGGCCGTCGTAGCCCGTTCCGGTCAGCCCTTTGCTGGGGATGGCGCGGCGTTCGGCCCGGGCGCTGGCCTGCACCAGGTGGAACAGCCCGAACCGCACGGCCTGCTGGGATTCGGAGTCGCCTTCGACCTCCACGTCCGCGTTGGCCCAGAAGTCGTCGAGGAACTCCCGTTGCGCCTTCACCAGCCCGTCCCACCCGCTGTAGCGGGCGCTGTGCAGCGCGGCGGCGACCTGGTCGCGCAGCGCTGGCCGCGAGCGCTGGCTGGACCAGCCGTACGCGAGATATTTGACGATGCGCAGCTTCTGGCCGGGACGCAGCCCACAGATCACGGTGGTGCGCGCCAGGTCGGCACGCGCGTCGTTGGTGACCTCGACCCGCCCGGGAACCTCGACGATGTGATCCATCCCCGCGGCCATCATCAGCTGGCTTGCCCGGGTGCGGTGCATCAGGAGGGCGCCGCAGTCGGTCTCGTCGTGTTCGACGGCCTCCAGCGGGTTTTCCAGGATGGCCGCCACCCGGGGGTCGGCCGACGTCGTCGGCTGGTCCTCGTTGGTGACCAGCTCCGACTGCACCGTGACGCGGACGAACTCGTTGACCGCCTCCACGCAGTACTCGATGGCGGCGACACTGCGGTGGGCCAGCGAGACCAGCCGGGTGGAGGTGACCCTGACTTCCTTGCCGACCGGCGAGCGCCAGTGCGCGTTGCGGGTCAGCGTCCCGGCCTTCATGTCGAGAACGCGCTCATGCGAGAGGAGTTCGCCGTACCGGACGTCGAACGGTTCGTCCTCGACGAACAGGCGAATGATCTTGCCGTTGGTCACGTCGACGACGGTCTGACCCGCCTCCGGATAGCCGTAGCCGGCCTCGGCGTAGGGCAGCGGCCGGATCTCGTAGAACGAGTTCAAGTACGTGCCCGGCAGGCCGTAGGGTTCGCCCTCGTCGAGGTTGCCGCGTAGCCCGATGTGCCCGTTGGACAACGCGAACAGCGATTCGGACTGGGCTATCAGGTTCAGGTCGAGCCGCGTCTCGCGGACCACCCATGGTTCGACCGGGAAGGCGTCCTGGCTGATCATGCGTCCAGCAATTCTGCGAGGTCGGTCACCACGATGTCGGCGCCGTTCTTGAGGAGATCTTCGGCCTGGCCTACTCGGTCAACACCTACCACGTAGCCGAAGTTACCGGCATGACCGGCCGCCACCCCCGACAGGGCGTCCTCGAAGACGGCGGCCGCGTCCGGGGTGACGTCGAGCAGCTGGGCGCCCCGCAGATAGGAATCGGGCGCGGGTTTGCCTTTGATGTGTTCCTCGCGCAGTGTCACGCCGTCCACGCGTCGCTGGACGAACCGTTCCAGCCCGGTGATCTCGAGCACCTCGCGGGTGTTGGCGCTCGAGGACACCACGGCGATGCCCAGGCCCGCGGCCGAGGCCGCCTCCAGGTAGCGCCGCGAGCCGTCGAACACCTCGACGCCGTCTCGGTCGAGCACCTTTTGGAACATCTCGTTCTTGCGGTTGCCCAGGCCGTAAACGGTCTCGGCGGCGCCGGAGTCGTCGTGATCGCCGTCGGGCAGTTCGATGCCCCGGCTGTGCAGGAACGAGCGGACCCCGTCCTCCCGCTTCTTGCCGTCGACGTAGGTCCGGTAGTCCGCGGCGGCATCGAAGGGAACGAACGGCTCCCCGGTGCGCTCGGCTCGCTGGGACAGGTAAGCGTCGAACATGGCCTTCCAGGCCTTGGTGTGCACGCTTGCGGTATCGGTGAGCACGCCGTCGAGGTCGAACAGACAGGCACGCACCTTCTCGGGCAGACCCAGCACAGAGGATCCTCACTGTCGGAGTAGTCGGGCGATACCACTCCACCATGCTTGCCCGCAGGTCGCCAGCGAACTCACATTCTCGCGACGCGCCCGCCGCCGCGAACCATGTCGGCCGGGCGAAGATCGGTCCGATACCGGGAGCGCGGACGGCGGTTCCGATCAGCCGGGCAAACCCGTTGCCACGTTCGAGCCCGCTCGGGCTCGTGCGACGCCCTGGATGACCCGCAGCCGTCCGTCCGACAAGGCGCCGGCCAGGTTTTCGGCTTTGCGCGCGAAGTTGGCCACGAAGGCGTGCAGGCCCAGCGGGTTGGCGGGCCGGGCCAGCAGGGCTTGCATGATTGCGCCCGCCTGGTCGGTGAGATCGTTCCACTGTTCGACGACGAATCCGGACGACTCGATCACCGAGCGCAAGTCGTCGGGGCCGACCAGCTGGCTGTGTGCGGGTTGATCGGCCCATGGCAGGGGATAGGAGAGTTCGCGACCGTCGCCAATGGTGATGTCCCACAAGACAAGACGTCCCCCGTCGACCAGCACCCGGCGCGCTTCGGAGTACAGGCCCGCCTTGTCGGCGACGTTCATCTGAACGTGCTGGCTGATGGCGACGTCGAAGCCGGCATCGGCGAAGGGGATTCGGGTGACGTCGCCCTGGTGGACCGAGATGAGGTCGTCGAGCCCGACGAGTCGATTGAGCCAGCGGTGCGTGTCGCAGTATTCGTCGGTGAGGTCGACCGCGGTGACGGTGCAGCCGAAGCGGTCGGCGACATAGCGCGCGGTGCCGCCGACCCCGCTGCCCGCGTCCAGCACCTTGCTCTCACTCGTGATCCCGGCGAGGTCCACCAGCTGGGCGGTCGCGATGCGGCCCATGGTGTGGAAATCCTCCAGCAGGCCCAGGTCGGCGGGCACCAGCTGGTCGAGGTTCTTTCCGGCGGAGATCAACGCCTGCTCGATGTTATGCCGAGACAGGCCGGTCGAATACTGAGTTCCGTTCGCGGTCATGCTGTTTCCCTTTCCAACTGACGTGCCGTTTCCAACTCACGTGCCGGCAGCAGCCCGGCGACGATGATCGCCGCGGCCAGCGCGATTCCCGCGCATACCAGCGAACCCGCTTGCAAGCCGTCCAGGAACGCGCGGTTGACGGCGTCGCGCACCGGGCCCGCGTGCTCCGCGGGAAGCTGTTCGATCACCTTGTGCGCCACTGCCATTGAGTTCCGCATCGCCGTGCTGACGTCGGCCGGCAATGCGGCCAGCGCGGGTGCGGCGCGCAGGTGGGCGGCGTAGACCGAGGCGAAGACGCTGCCCACGATGGCAACTCCCAGGGTGCCGCCGAGCTCACGCGTGGTGTCGTTGACGGCCGAGCCGATTCCGGCCTTGTCGGCCGACAGCGATCCCATGATCGATTCGGTGGCCGGTGAAAACGTCAGTCCCAGGCCGCCGCCGAGCAACAGCATCTGCGCCGCGATCTCGGCGTAGCTGGTCGCGGCGTCGGCGGTCGATGCCCAGGCCAGGCCCGCCGCGAACACGGCCAGTCCTCCGGCGACGACGGCGGTCGTGCCGATCCACTCCACCAGTCGCGGCCCCAGGATGCTGGCCACCGCGATGGAGATCGCCACCGGCAGCAACCGCACGCCGCTGCCAAATGCGCTGTACTCCTTGATGAATTGGAAGTACTGGGTGATGACGAAGATGAAGCCGAACAAGGTCAGAAAGCCGGCGGTCACCGCCAGGCTGCCACCGGAGAACCGGCGGTTCGCGAAGACCGTGACGTCGAGCATGGGGTGGGTGCTGCGTCGCTCCCACAGCGCGAACCCGACGAGAAGGGCGGCGGCCGTGGTGAATCCGACCGCGGCACGGGTGCTGGTCCAACCCCACGACGGCGCCTCGATCACGGTGTAGACCAGCGCGGTGACGCCGGCCGCCGATAGGACCAACCCGGGAACGTCGACGCGTGGTGCCGCGGGGTCGCGGGAGGTCGGCACGAACAAGATGCCGCCGACGATGGCCACCACCGCGATCGGGATGTTCACCATGAAGATGGCGCCCCACCAGAAATGCTCGAGCAGCCAGCCGCCGCTGATCGGCCCCACGGCCACCCCGACCCCGACCATCGCCGCCCACAGCCCGATCGCCTTGGCGCGGGGGACCGGGTCGGTGAAGATGTTGGTGATCAGGCCCAGCGTGGTCGGGAAGATCACCGCCGCGCCCACCCCCATGGCGGCACGCGCCGCAATCAGCTGATCCGCTGAATTCGCCTGCGCCGCAAGCCCTGACGTGATCGCGAACAGCACGAGGCCGGCATTGAGCCAGCCCCGTCTGCCGTAGCGGTCGCTGAAGCTGCCGGCCGACAGCAGCAGCCCGGACATCACCAGGGTGTAGGCGTCGACGATCCATTGCAGTTGCGAGGTGTCGGCGTCGAGTTCGCGCGACAGCGTGGGCAGGGCGACGTTGACGATGGTGGCGTCGACGCTGATGACGAAGACGCCGAGACAGATGACGGTGAGCGCCAGGTTTTTCCGCATGGACAAGACAGTAAATCTAATAGACAAATAAATCAACCAACAGATGGAAAAAGATGTCTACCGCTGGTACGGTGGGGTGGTGCGGACACGCAACTACAACCAGAACTGCCCGATCGCGCGTGGGCTCGACGTCTTGGGCGAACGCTGGACGCTGCTGATCCTGCGCGAATTGATCGGGGGGCCGCGCCGCTACGGGGACCTGCGCGCCGAACTGCCCGGCATCGCAACCAATCTGCTCGCCGAGCGCCTCAAGGAACTGCAAGACGCCGGGCTCATCGACCGGACCGACCTGCCGGCGCCGATCGGGCGCACCGTCTACACGCTCAGCGACCTGGGCTGGCAGCGGGTGCTGCCGATCATTCAGAGCATCGCGTGGTTCGGCCTGGACCGGCTGGATCCGATCGACGACGGCCCGGTGACGCCGCTGAGCGGGTTCCTGGCCGGCATCCTGCTGGGCTTCGACTCGGGCAAGGCGGCGGGCTTAGAGACGACCTGCCGGGCCGAGATCGACGGCCGGCGTTTCGACTTCGCGGTCACGCAGGGTCGCCTGGCGGGTGCTCACGGCGAGCCGTCGGTGACGATCACCGCGGGCGCCGCGGATCTGGTGACCGCCCGCCTGGGCGCGAGCGAAGCCAAGCAGAAGGCGGCGTTGCGGCGCATCACCGTCACGGGCGATTCGGCGGCCGTCGACGCGGTGCGTGCCAGCTTTTCGCTCTAGGTCTCAGTCCCGGGTCTTGAGCAGGGCGTCGATGAGGGCCTGGGCGAGGAACTTGCCGTAGCGGCCGGCCGGCCAACCGCGTTCGAGCACCAGAAGCTCGTAGAGCTCGGGTGCGTGATAGGTCCACAGGATGTCGCGCGCTTGTTTGGCCCCGACTCGTAGCTGTCCCGTCCCGGCGAGATCGGACGCGAACATCGTCATGCCGGCCAGCGTTTCCTGCCGGATCTGCTTCCAGACCTCACCGGCGTCCGGCGACGACGCGGCGCCATCGCGCGCGAGCAGCTGGACCGGAGCGCTGCGCGGCATGATGGCGGCCAGGTGCTCGGCATACATTTCCAGCTTGCGAGCCGCGTCGGTCTCCTTGGCCACGTTCTGGATCACGTCTCGCTGGAGCATCGGAATCGGCTCGTCGTCGCCGGCGACGGACACATCGAAGAGCGCTTTGAGCACGCCGGCCTTGGTGGCAAACGTCTTGTACACCGTTTCGGCCGATACGGACGCGTCCCGCGCGATCTCGGCGATCGTCGTCGCCGCGTAGCCCTGGGCCAGGAACCGCTGCCGGGCGGCCGCGAGTACCGCATCCCGGTTGTGCTGGGCCTGTTGGCGCCGCCGGGTCGAGTCGTATCGGCGCGGGGGGCGGCTGTTGACGGATCCCATAATTGAGTACATGCTCCTATATTGAATACTAGTTACTGTATTAAAGTAGGGAACGTGACATGACAAGTGCAACATGCCCCGCCGTCAGCCTGTCGAACGGCGACAATTCCATCGCGGTAGCGCGCGCACTGGCACCCGAGATCACCCGGCGCGCCGACGCCGCCGAGGCGCTCGGGACACTGCCGCTCGGTCTGGTCGAGCGCCTGCGCGCGGCCGGCATCTTCCGCGCGTCACAACCGCGCTCGCTCGGCGGATTCGAAATGGCCCCGGCCGAGAACATCCAGATGATCGAGGAACTGGCGCGTGCCGACGGTTCCACCGGCTGGGTCGCTGCCATCGGCGGCGGTGCCCCGGCGTTCACCGCCTGGCTCGAACCCTCGGTCGCCACAGCGCTATTCGGTTCAGACGCCGACTTTTTGTCGGCCACGATCTTTGCGCCCACCGGTCGTGCCGTCCCGGACGGTGGCGGCCGGTTCGACGTCGACGGGCGGTGGCCGTTTGCCAGTGGTTGCCGCCACGCCGAATGGATACTGGGCGGGATCTTCGTCTTCGACGGCGATGCGCCGCGCACGATCCCCGACCAGGGACCCGACCAGCGCCTGGCGTTCTTCCCGCGCGCCGACACCGAGATCGTCGACAATTGGGACGTCCTGGGGTTGCGCGCCACCGGCAGCAACGAGGTGGCCGCCCGCGGTGTCAAAGTCGCCGAGGAACACACCATCAGCCCGTTCTTCCAGGCGGCCCGCCACGACGGCCCGTTGTGGCGGATTCCGTTCTTCACGCTCGCCGGGATCGGTATGGTCGGTGTCCCGCTCGGGATCGCGCGACGCGCGCTTGACGAATTCGCCGATTTCGCGACGACGAAGCTGCGCGTCATGGCGTCCGAGCCGCTCGCGAAGGATCCCGCTGCCCAGGTCGAGTTCGCCGGCGCCGAAGCGGGTTTGAGGTCTGCGCGCGCCTTCGTGCTCGATGAAGCCAATGCCCTGTGGGAAACCGCCTGCGCCGGCGATCCGCCCTCGCTGCAGCAGCGCGCCGGCTTCCGGCTTGCCGCTCAACAGGCGATGCGCGCGTCACGTCACGCGGTCGATACGGCCTTCGGCCTGACCGGTGCGGGCGCGGTGCACGCGAGTCACCCCCTGCAACGCTGCTTCCGGGATCTGCACACCCTCGGCCAGCACGCGTACTTCAGCCCGGCGGCCCTGAAGGGCTACGCCAACAGCCGATTCGGCATTGCACAACCGACCAACCTGTTGTGACGAGGGCCCGGGCCGGTAACGAATGGGGACGGCTGACGGACCCCACTAGACTCGTGCCCGTGGCTGAACCTGCTGACCTCGACCCGGTTGGACCTGCGACCCGACCGGTACTGGTGGTCGATTTCGGCGCGCAGTATGCGCAGTTGATCGCCCGTCGCGTCCGGGAAGCGCGGGTCTTTTCGGAGGTCATCCCGCACACCGCCTCGATCGACGAGATCAAGGCCAAGGATCCGGTGGCGCTGGTGCTCTCCGGCGGACCGGCCAGTGTGTACGCCGAAGGCGCCCCACAGCTGGATCCCGCGGTGTTCGACCTCGGCGTGCCGGTGTTCGGCATCTGCTACGGGTTTCAGGCGATGGCGCAGGCGCTGGGCGGCACCGTCGCTCACACCGGCACCAGCGAATACGGGCGGACCGAGCTGAAAGTGCTTGGCGGCGAATTACATTCGGGCCTGCCCGAGGCCCAGCCGGTCTGGATGAGCCACGGTGACGCGGTCACCGCGGCGCCCGAGGGGTTCGACGTGGTGGCCAGCAGCCCGGGTGCGGCGGTCGCCGGCTTCGAGAACCGGGCCCGGCGCCTGGCCGGCGTGCAGTACCACCCCGAGGTGATGCACAGCCCGCACGGGCAGCAGGTGCTCAGCCGCTTTCTGCACGACTTCGCCGGGCTCGGCGCGGAATGGACGGCCGCCAACATCGCCGAGGCGCTGACCGAACAGGTGCGGGCGCAGATCGGCGACGGCCATGCGATCTGCGGGCTGTCCGGCGGGGTGGACTCCGCGGTGGCCGCGGCGCTGGTGCAGCGCGCCATCGGCGACCGGCTGACCTGTGTGTTCGTCGACCACGGGCTGTTGCGCGCCGGTGAGCGCGCACAGGTGCAGCGCGATTTCGTCGCCGCCACCGGCGCCAACCTGGTCACCGTCGACGCGGCCGATACCTTCCTCGACGCGCTGGCAGGTGTCACCAACCCCGAGGGCAAGCGCAAGATCATCGGCCGCCAGTTCATCCGGGCCTTCGAGGGCGCGGTGCGAGACATTGTGGGCGAGGACGGATCCGGCGTCGACTTCCTGGTGCAGGGCACGCTGTATCCGGACGTGGTGGAGTCCGGTGGCGGCAGCGGGACCGCCAACATCAAGAGCCACCACAACGTCGGCGGTCTGCCCGACGACCTGAAGTTCAAGCTCGTCGAGCCGCTGCGGCTGCTGTTCAAGGACGAGGTGCGCGCCGTCGGGCGAGAACTCGGTCTGCCGGAGGAAATCGTTGCGCGCCAGCCGTTTCCGGGCCCGGGACTGGGCATCCGGATCGTCGGCGAGGTCACCGCGTCGCGGCTGGACACGCTGCGGCGTGCCGACTCGATCGCCCGCGAGGAGCTGACCGCCGCGGGTCTGGACAGCATCATCTGGCAGTGCCCGGTGGTGCTGCTGGGCGACGTGCGCTCGGTCGGCGTGCAGGGCGACGGGCGCACCTACGGGCACCCGATCGTGCTGCGGCCGGTGTCCAGCGAGGACGCTATGACCGCCGACTGGACCCGGGTGCCCTACGAGGTGCTGGAACGCATCTCGACCCGGATCACCAACGAGGTCCGCGAGGTCAACCGCGTGGTGCTGGACATCACCAGCAAGCCGCCCGGCACCATCGAGTGGGAATAGCGTTTAGCGCGCCCCGCGCCGAGCGTGAAGTTAGCTTCACGCTCGAGCGCGAATGTGAAATTAGTTTCACGCCCGAGGCAACACTGCCATAACTACTCCACGAATTCGCTTCTGCCATAAGCAATTTCGGCAGCTTGCCAGTTGCCGCCGGCCTCGGTGACGAGCCGGCGGGCCATATCGCGATCGCCGTTTGTGGCAATCAGGATCAGGGTGTGGTCGGTCGCGGTGACGGAGCCGCCGCGCAGCCGGGTGCAGGCCGGGAGATCGGCGGCCAGCGCGGTGCCGAGGCGCTCGATGTCGACATCCGGCACGGTGATGATGATCGCGTTCTGCGCCGCCGCGTGCGGTGGCAGGTAGTCGAAGGACAGCACCGATTCCTGGTCGAACTGGCGGCGCAGTGCCTCGGCGGCGGCGTGCAGGGCGGGCTCGGCGCCGCACAGATGGAATTCGCGCGAACGCTCCACGGTGATCCGCTGCCGCGCGTGGGACCAGTACACCCCGTCCAGTGGCGTCGAACCCGTGACCGCGACACCGTTGAGGGCGATCGTCAGGTCGGCCTGCGGCTCGAACAGGGCATCGGCGTTGTCGGCGAGGAAGAACTCGGCCGGTTGGCAATCGCTTCGAGCCGGCGCGGGCGTCACGATCGCGCCACAAAAAAGCACCAGGAGCCACAACAGCACCGACCGCATAAAGCAGCCTCTCCCGTTTCTTGACGGTTGTCGGAGGGTGGGTGTTTACTTCGAACATATTTTCGAACAATGACATGGAACCGCTGGTAGGAGGCTATATGACGGCGGCTGTCGCCTCCGACCCGGATCGTGCGGAACAGCTCGAATCGCTACGCCGCCAGATTGCGGTGTTGTCCGGAAAATCGCCCGGGAGGCCCGTCGCCGCCGACGAGGACCTGCTGCCGGAAACGGAAGCCCAACTGCCGGTCCCGCGGTGGCTGGCCGAGGCGCTACCCACACAGCTGCCCCGGGGGTCGGTGGCGGTGCTGTCCGGGGCGCGATCGCTGCTGCTGAGCATGGTCGCCGCGGTGACGGCGGCCGGGGGAAACGCGGCCATCGTCGGTCAGCCGGATATCGGGCTGCTGGCCGCGGTGGAGATGGGAGCGGATCTGAGCCGGCTCGCGGTGATACCGGATCCCGGGACCGATCCGGTGGAGGTGGCCGCGGTGCTCGTCGACGGCATGGATCTGGTGGTGCTCGGTCTGGGTGGGCGCCGGGTGCCGCTGACCCGGGCGCGGGCAGTGGTGGCTCGCGCCCGCATCAAGGGCTGCACCCTGCTGGTCACCGACGGCGACTGGCAAGGGGCACCGACGCGGCTTGCCGCCCGGGTCTGCGGCTACGAGATCACGGCGGGTAACCGGGACACCCCGGTCTGCGGATTCGGGCGAATCAGCGGAGTGCGGCTGCAGGTCAGCGGGGTGTGCGCGGGGAGACGGGTGATCGGCCGAACGCGAACCGGGTGAGTTCGGTGTCCTCTCGGGTGCTGGCCATTTGGTGCATGGACTGGCCCGCGGTCGCGGCGGCGGCGGCAGCGGGCCAATCCACGACGACCCCGATCGCGGTCACCCTGGCCAACCGGGTGATCGCCTGCTCGTCGGCCGCGCGTGCGGCCGGAGTGCGGCGAGGGTTGCGACGCCGGGAGGCGGCGGCCCGTTGCCCGCAACTGCATGTCGCCACCGCCGACGCCGACCGCGACGCCCGCTTCTTCGAGGTGGTAATAGCGGCGGTCGACGATCTGGTGCCCCGCGCCGAGGTGCTGCGGCCCGGCCTCCTGGTGTTGCCGGTGCGCGGAGCGGCCCGCTATTTCGGGTCTGAAGCCCACGCCGCCGAACGGCTGATCGACGCGGTGGCCGCAGCCGGCGCCGAGTGCCAGGTCGGGATCGCCGACCAGCTGTCCACCGCGGTCTTCGCCGCCCGGGCGGGTCGTGTCGTGGAGCCCGGCGGCGATGCGAAGTTTCTGTCGGTGCTGTCGATCCGGCAGCTGGCCACCGAGCCGAGCCTGTCCGGTCCGGGGCGAGAGGAGCTCACGGATCTGTTGTGGAGGTTAGGGATTCGCACCATCGGTCAGTTCGCCGCGCTGTCGGCGACCGACGTGGCTTCCCGGTTCGGCGCCGACGGGCGCAGCGCGCACCGGTTCGCCCGCGGCGAACCCGAGCGGGGACCGTACGGGCGCGAGCCGCCGGGCGAACTCGAGGCGGTGCTGGACTGCGATCCGCCGATCGACCGGGTCGACGCCGCGGCATTCGCCGGGCGCTCGCTGGCCGGCACGCTGCACCAGATGCTGATGTCCGCCGGAGTGGGATGCACCCGGCTGTCCATTCACGCCGTCACCGCCAACGGCGAAGAACTGAACCGGGTATGGCGATGCGCTGAGCCGTTGACCGAGGACGCCACCGCCGATCGGGTGCGCTGGCAACTGGACGGGTGGTTGAGCAACCGGACCGCCCGCAACCCCCGCCCGACGGCGCCGGTGACAGTGCTGCGGCTGCAGGCGGTGGAGGTGGTGTCGGCCGAGGCGCTGCAGCTGCCGTTATGGGGCGGCCTCGGTGAGGAGGACAGGCTGCGGGCCCGCCGCGCCCTGGTGCGGGTGCAGGGCCTGCTCGGCCCGGAAGCGGTGCGGGTGCCGGTGCTGTCCGGAGGCCGCGGGCCGGCCGAACGCATCACGTTGACTCCGCTGGGCGACGAGCCGGTGCCGCATGCCGACCCGGGGTTGCCGTGGCCCGGCCGGCTGCCAGACCCCTCGCCGGCGGTATTGCTCGACGATCCGGTGGAATTGCTTGATGCCCAAGGAAATTCGATACGAGTGACCAGCCGGGGGTTGTTCTCCGCCGATCCGGCGCGCCTGGTCGCCCGCGGCCAGGACGACCCGTTGCGCTGGTGGACCGGACCGTGGCCGGTCGACGAGCGGTGGTGGGATCCGGACCGATCGGCGGGCCGCAGCGCCCGCGCCCAGGTGTTGCTGGAAAGTGAGCGGGCATTGCTGCTGTGCTATCGCCAGCGACGGTGGTACCTCGAAGGGATCTACGAGTAAGGAGGTGTCAATACCGGCCGAAAGCAATGGCGACGTTGTGGCCGCCGAATCCGAACGAGTTGTTGAGCGCGTACCGGTAATCGCCGGGCCGCGGCTTGCCCGACACCACGTCCAAGTCGATCTCTGGATCCAGATTCTCCAGGTTCAGGGTCGGCGGGATCACCCGATCCCGCAGCGCCAGCACGGTCAGGATCGACTCCACCGCGCCGACCGCCCCCACCGAGTGACCTAACGCGGCCTTGGGCGCATACACGGCCGGTTTGTTGTTGCCCAGCGCGTTGTTGATGGCCTTGCCTTCGGCCAGGTCGCCGACCAAGGTGCCGGTGGCGTGGGCATTGACGTGGTCGATGTCGGCCGGTGTCAGCCCCGCCAGCTGAATCGCCCTGCTCATCGCATGTCCGGCGCGTGCGCCGTTGGGGTCCGGCGCCACCATGTGAAAGCCGTCGGAGGTGATGCTGGCGCCCATGATCCGGGCCAGGATGTCGGCGCCCCGGGCCTTGGCGTGCTCCTCGGTCTCGATGACCATCAGCGCGCCGGCCTCGCCGAACACGATGCCGGTGCGGTCCCGGTCGAACGGGCGGCACGCCCCGGCCGGGTCGTCGTTCTTCGTCGACAACACGATGCGCATCTGGCCGAACGCCGCGATCGCGACCGCTTCGATCTTGACCTCGACACCGCCGCAGATGGCGATATCGGCCTCGCCGAGGACGATATTGCGCCACGCCTGTGCGATGCCTTCGGAGCCGGATGCGCACGCCGAAATCGGGGTGAGCACCCCGGCCCGGGCGTGTCGTTCCAGCCCGATCGCCGCGGCAGGGGCGTTGGGCATGTACTTCGCTACCGCCAACGGCGAAACCGCCTGGATACCGCGGGCCCGCATGTCGTCGTAGCTGAAGACGATTTGCTCGGCCGAGCCCAGGCCGGTGCCCACGGACACCAGCAATCGGTTGGGGTCGATCTCAGGCGAGCCGGCGTTCTCCCACACCCGGCGGCCCAAAATGGTGGTCATCTTCGGCAGCCAGCCCATCCGGTGCCGCTCGGCGCGCGTCAACCCGTGGTCGAAATCCTCCAGCAGGTGCCCGCCGATGCGTACCGGCAGGTCATAGTGCTCGATAAACGAGTCCTCAAGCGTGCGGATGCCGCTTTGACTGTCCAGCAACAACTTCCAGGTGCTCTCGGCGTCCGTCGCCAATGCGGTCGTCATGGCAATGCCGGTGACCACTACATTCGGTAGCGCCTTCCCCGTAACCAGCTCTGTCATCGCGAAGGTCCTCCCGGTGTTGACTAACGCAACCCCGCGCAGACACCCAACTATTCCACGTTGCTGGCCGGTTCTGTCAACGTGAGGGTGCGGGCCCGGGCCCCTTTACGGGGCGAGCCGGCGCGCGAACGGCCCCACGCGTTCGATGAACCGTTCGAAGAATGCCGCCGGGTCGACGCCAACACCGATGCGTGCGTTGGGTTCTCGACGCCAGTCGGTCACTGTCATACCGCGCGTCAGGGTGCCGTCGAGCTCGACGTCCACCCGCCCGGAACGGGTCGCGATGAGTTCGGGGTCCAGCGCGACCGCCGCGGCCAAGGGGTCGTGCAGATGCGCCAGATATCCATGTCCGTTGTCGTAATAGCCCTCGAGGTAGAACCGCATCGCGTCTTCGATCACCCGGATCACCGGATTGGATGCGGTCGACAGGGTGCCCCGCTTGTCGTCCACGCTCATGATCGTCGACGTCGACCCCGCGCTAGCTGCCAGTCTCGCCAGGACTTCCGGTGTGATCGCGACGTTTCGGGTCAGATCCAAGCCGCACAGGATCGGAAGCCGCTGCGGCCCAAGGCCTTCGTCGGACCAGGCCGCGAAAACCTCGGCGGCAGCCTCCGGGTCCACGCTGATGTTCCATTCCGCCACGGCGGTGGTGTTGCCGATGTGGTCGTAGGAGCCGCCCATAATCACCAGTCGGCGCAACAGGGTTGGCAGTGCGGGCTCGGCGCGCAGCGCGAGCGCCAGATTGGTCAGCGGGCCGGTGGCCACGCCGATCAGCTCGCCGGGAAACGCCCGTGCCGCGCGCACCCAGGCCGTCGCCGAGTCGTAGTCGGTCAGCGCCGCCTCGCTCGCCGGCACGTCGGCATAGCCCAGGCCCCGCGGGCCGTGGACTTTCGAGGGCGTTCGCAGCGGGCCGGTCAGCGTCTCGTCGGCGCCCTTCGACACCGGGACACTGGTGGCCTGGCACAGCTCGAGCAGGCCCAGGTTGTTGGCACACACCTGTTGCACGCCAACGTTTCCCCCGGTCGAGGCGATGCCGACCAGATCGGCGTCAGGGCTGGCCAACAGGTAGATCAAGGCCAGCGCATCGTCGACGCCGGTGTCGACATCGGCGAACACCGGCGAGGATTGCGTCACCAATGAACCCCGGGCACCAGGCGGATCGCCTTACGGACCGGTCGGGGGACCCCGATGCGGCCGACGGCACGCACCGGGCGTTTGGGCCGACGGCGGGCCGGTGCGTGTCCACCGGTAGCCGACGAAACACCCAGCGCGGCAGCGGAATCCGGGTAACCCAGATAGACCTGGTGCAGAATTCGCCGTGAAGTCCTGGGCAACAGGTAGTTGCCGGCCTCGGCCAGGGTGCCCAGCGGAGTGTCGATGCGGGCCGGTTTCTCGACCAGTCCGCGCACCACCATCGCCGCCGCCCGCCCGGGGCTGATCGGCGGCACCGGGTTGAGCCGCTGCGACGGCGCGATCATCGGCGTCTTCACCAGCGGCATATGGATATTGGTGAACGTGATGTGGTCGGACAACGTCTCGGAGGCGACCACGTCGGAGAACGCGTCCAGCGCGGCCTTGGTCGGCAGATACGAGCTGTACTTCGGATTGCGGGCCAGCACACCCGCGCTGGAGACGTTGACCACGTGACCGAATCGGCGCTCCCGCCAATGCGGGAGCAGCGCCAGCACCATTCGGACCGCGCCGAAGTAGTTGACTGCCATCACCCGCTCGTAGTCGTGCAGCCGGTCGGTGGAGTTGACCACCGAACGGCGAATCGACCGGCCCGCGTTGTTCACCAGATAGTCGACATGACCGAACCGGCCCAGGATGTCTTTGATGGTGTGCTCCACCGATACCGAGTCGGTGACATCGCAGGTAAAGGCATGGGCCTGACCGCCGTTCGCGCGGATCTCGGCGACCAGCTCGTCGAGTGCGGAGCCGTTGCGGGCCAGCGCGAACACCGTGGCGCCCCGCTCGGCGACCGCGATCGCCGACGCCCGTCCGATGCCGCTGGATGCGCCGGTGATGATCACGTGCCGGCCCTGCAGCGGGCCGTGCGGTGCATCGCGGCGGGCGCGATCGGGATCGAGGTGCTCGGCCCAGTACTGCCACAGCTTGGGTGCGTAACTGGCGAACGAGGGGACCTCAATTCCGCTGCCGTGCAAGGTGTTTTGCGTCGTATCGCTGACGAAAGTCGGGATCAGGTCGACCAGATCCAGCACCTCGGCCGGAATCCCGAGCTGGGTGGCCGCCATGTTGCGCACCCGTTTGGCGCGTCCGCTGGCCTTCAGCACCGGTGCGGCCACCGAACGAGGCAGCGAGCCGCGCAGCGGCGGCAGGCCCGCGGCCTTGGCGACTCCGCGGTAAATACCGCGCAGCCCAATGGTTTTCGGCGAAGTCAGGTGGAATGTCTGCTCATCGGTGCCGTCGGTGTGCATCAGTGCGACCAGCGCCTCGACGACGTAGTCGACCGGGACGATGTTGGTGCGCCCGATGTCGGGCAGCAGGATCGGGGTCAACGACGGCAGGATGGCCAGCTTGGCCAGCACGCCGAAGAAGTAGTACGGGCCGTCGATCTTGTCCATCTCGCCGGTGCGGGAGTCGCCGACCACGACGGCGGGACGGTAGATGCGGTAGCGCAACCCGGGCTCCGAGCGCACCAGCAGTTCGGCTTCGAACTTCGTCTGGTGGTATGGGGTGGGCAGTTGCTGGCCGACGTCGAAGTCGTCTTCGGTGTACTCACCGGGGAAATCTCCCGCCACGGCGATCGACGACACGTGATGCAACGTCGCGCCCAGGCGTCGCGCCAGCCCGATGACGGCGCGGGTGCCCTCGACGTTGGTGGCGCGCTGTTCGGCTTCACCGGCCGTGACGTCGTAGATCGCCGCGCAGTGCACCAGATGGTCGACCCGGCCCAGCTCGGCGACCGTCTCGTCGGTCAGCGCCAGCTCCGGCAGCTCACCGACCAGCGGTTTGGCGCGTTCACCCCACTGGGCGGCGAGGCGTTCGAAGCGTTCCAGCGACTGGCGCCGGACCAGAATCCACACCTCGGCGTCGGGCCGAGTGTCCAACAGGCGAGCTACGACGCGGCGACCAATAAACCCGGTACCGCCGGTAACGACATACCGCATGGAGTCATGGTAGCGGGGATCAGCTGAAGTTGCGGATGCCGTCCCACTCGACCAGCGTCCACCCGTCGGTCGGGTTGCCGGTGATCACCACGCGGCCGATGTTCGGCAGGGGATGGCTGGTCAGCAGGCTGCTCTTGCCGTTGCGGGCGTTCATCAGCGTCCACGCCATGATCGCCGTGCCCTGGGAGAACACCACCGGCTTGCTGTGGCCGCTGTTGTAGACCTTGTTGACCGCGGCAGTGAACTCGTCGTTGAACTGCTTGCCGCTGACTGATCCCGGGATGCTGTCCGCGACGTCACCGTTGATCCAGTCCGCCGGCGCCAACAGATACGTCGCAGCCGCCATCGATTGGGGTTTGCCGTTGTACCAGCCGGCGTTGAGTGCCTGCACGCCAGACAGGACTTCGACCTGCTTGCCGAGTTCGCTGGCCAGCGGCCCGGCGGTCTGCTGTGCGTCGGCCATCGCGGAGGCGTAGACGGCGTCGAAGTCGTTGCGGCCGCTCTGATGCGCGAGCTGCTGGGCGTGGCCCTTGCCCTCGGCGGTGAGGCCGAGGCCGGGCGGATCGGTGTTGATGATTCCGTCGGCGTCGGCTTGCGTCTGTGCGTTTCGGATGAACGTCAACGTGATGGCGCGTGCCTGCGTCGATCCCCCACAGGCAGCGACGATGAGCGTGGCGGCGAGTACGGCCCCTGTTTTCCAGAAGGCCTTTCCGATCAAGCTGCGCGTGGCCATGTCGATAGCCTGCCCTGCCGACAGGCCCAGGGGGAAGGGTTTGCAATGGTTGAGTGCAGAAAAGCGTGAATCTGGCAGCTCGAGAGGAGACTCGTATGGCGATTGACCCGAGTGCGATCGGTGCGGTGACCGAGCCGATGTTGTTCGACTGGACCGACCGGGACACGCTGCTCTACGCCCTCGGGGTGGGCGCCGGGCTCGACGACCTGTCGTTCACCACCGAGAACAGCCACGAGATCGCTCAGCAGGTGCTGCCCACCTATGCGGTGATCTGCTGCCCCGCGTTCGGGGCGGCGGGCAAGATCGGAAAGTTCAACTGGGCCATGCTGTTACACGGCTCGCAAGGCATCCGGCTGCACGCGCCGTTGCCCGCGGCGGGCAAGCTGTCGGTGGTCACCGAGGTCGCCGACATTCAGGACAAGGGCGAGGGCAAGAACGCGGTCGTGATGCTGCGCGGCCGCGGCACCGACCCGGATTCGCAGGAGCTGATCGCCGAAACGACGACTACCTTCGTCATCCGGGGTGCGGGTGGTTTCGGCGGGCACCCGGGTCAGCGTCCCGTCGCCCCGGAGTTCCCCGATCGCGAGCCCGACAGCAAGGTCGCGCTGCCCACCCGCGAGGACCAGGCGCTGATCTATCGGCTCTCCGGCGACCGCAACCCGCTGCACAGTGATCCGTGGTTCGCCCGGGAGTTGGCCGGTTTCCCGAAGCCGATCCTGCACGGGCTGTGCAGTTATGGCGTGGCGGGCCGCGCGCTGGTCGCCGAGCTCGGCAACGGGCTCGCGGCGAACATCACCTCGATCGACTCGCGCTTCAGCTCGCCGGTGTTTCCCGGCGAGACGTTGACGACGCTGATCTGGCGCACCGGGGAAGGCAAGGCGGTCTTTCGCACCGAGGCTTCCGGTGCCGAGGGCGCCGAGGCGGGGCGGGTAGTGCTCGACGACGGCGCGGTCGAATACGTGCCGAGCTAGCTGTACTGCCCAGGCAGGTTGGTTGAGGAAGTGTGACGACACGCTGTAGCGGTCGTTGATGGGTGAAGGTCTCCTGTCGTGGAGTGGAGCTGCTACCACTGCACCCACAACGAACAGGAGACCTTCGTGGTCCACGCTAATGCCGTATTGACCCCTCGTGGGCGGTTGTTGCTCGCGCGCCGCATTGTTGACGAAGGCTGGCCGATTGCCCGGGCAGCCGAACATTTCCGTGTGTCCTGGCCAACCGCCAAGCGTTGGGCTAGCCGCTATGTGGCCATGGGTGTGGTCGGGATGGGCGATCGGTCGAGCCGGCCACACCACTGTCCCAGCCGCACTCCAGAGGTTGTTGTCCGGCGGATCGTGGCGTTGCGGTGGCGGCACCGCCTCTCGCCGTTAGCGATCGCGTCGCGTCTGTCGATGCCGGCCTCGACGGTTCACGCGGTGCTGGTTCGGTGTCGACTGAACCGGTTGTCCCACATCGATATCCGCACGGGTGAGCGGATTCGCCGCTACGAGCACGAACACCCAGGCTCGCTGATCCACGTCGATGTCAAGAAACTGGGCAACATTCCTGTTGGCGGCGGGTGGCGGTTCGTCGGACGTGCGCAGGGCAGCAAGAATCGCGCGGCGACGCCTGGCATCCGCCGCAGCCGCAATCGCGATGAGCTGCTCGGCCACGCCTTTGTCCATACCGTCGTCGACGACCACTCCCGGGCGGCCTATGCCGAGATCCACGACGATGAAACCGCCGACACTGCTATAGCGGTCCTACGCCGAGCAGTGAGTTGGTTCCGCGCGCGGGGAGTCGTCGTTGAACGAGTGATTTCCGACAACGGCAGCTGTTATAAGTCCAAGGCCTGGCGACACGCGTGTTCAGAGCTCGGCGTCAAGCCAAAACACACCCGCCCATATCGGCCTCAGACCAACGGCAAAGCAGAGCGCTTCCACCGCACAATGGCAGCAGAATGGGCATTCAGCCGTCACTACCACAGCGAAGCCCAGCGCCGGTCCGCATTAGCACCCTGGCTGCATACCTACAATCACCATCGGCAACACTCAGCGATCGGGAAGGTCCCGCCCATCACACGGTTGACCAACCTGCCTGGGCAGTACAGCTAGAGCGACGCCACCTGGCAGCGACCGTTAGAGGCGGCGGGCCAGCTGGTCGACGAACTCGGCGACCCGGGCCGGACTGTCCAGTGCGAACCGCGCTGAGGTGGCCCGGTCCCCATCGTCGTTGTGCCGCACCAGGATCGGTATGCCGGTGTCGCGTACCGCGTCGAATGCGTCCTCGTCGGTGATGTCGTCGCCGAAAAAAATCGGTGTCGGAGCCGCCGGCCCGTGCAGGTGATCGATCACCCAGTACAGGGTTTTTCCCTTGTCCCAGTCGACATCCGGACGCAGCTCGATGACTTCGCGGCCGGTGGTCACCCGCAGCGCGTCGCGCCGGCCCGCCGCCCGCACCGCGGCCGCCACCTCCCCGACGCGATCCCGGGCGGCGTTGCGATAGTGCACCGCCACGCCAAATCGCTTGTGCTCCACCACGACACCCGGGATCGACCCGAGGCGCTCGCGTAGCCGGGCGGCCGCCTGCTCCAGCACCGGTATGGCTGCGGCCGCGGCGTCGTTCTGGTGGTGGGTGCCGTCGGGTGCGGTCAGTTCGAAGCCGTGGCTGCCGGCATACCAGATGCCGGGCAGGCCGACGCGTGCCGTCACGTCGGCGAGGTCGCGGCCGGACAGGATCGCGACCGGGCAGCGCGCGGCCAACCGCTGCAGCGCGTCGCCCGCGCCGGGGACAAGCCGTGCGGAGTCCGGGTCGTCGACGATGTCGGACAGCGTGCCGTCGAAATCGAAGAACACCGCCGGGCGCCGGATCTCCTCGTCGAGGAGGAGCGATGCGTCGGGAAGCTGCGACATGCGCCGGTCCCCGGTGCGTACGGTGATGTCATTCCAGGCGTCGGGGGCCCCTACCTCGATGACCAACGCGAAGCCGCCATCGCGCGCGGCCGTCGCCACCGCCGCGTTCGACGCAACGACGACACCGCGCCCCGACCGGGTGTCGCCGTCCGAGCCGAAGGTGCCGGTGCCGACACCGGCATCGCGCAGTTGGACGATCAAGGCTTGCGGTGCGTCCAGCCCGGGGTCAAACAGCACCACGTCGTGGCGGCGCGGGTCGATGGTGACCGATGGCATTGATCAACCCTCTCACGGTGAGCAACGCCGCCCGGGTGGGGTCAGTGGCGCGCTCGCGCGGTCGGGTGACCGGCGGGTACGCCATTGGGCAGTGCGCGAGTCCGGCGCCTGCGGCGATCCTTGGTGAACAGCAGGACGGAGTCCTCGCTGAGCGCCGTCAGTCGCGCCATCTCCCGTTCGATCCCGGTGGCGAGCTGCTGGAGTTCGGGTGCGGCGTCGTAGTCGGCGGTGATCCCGAAGATCAGTTCGTCGCCGTAGCTCAGCACCGCGACCCCGCTGGACAGCTGCGAAGCCGTCGGCGGGATCGGCAGCAAGCGTTCCACGGTTGCGCCCATCAGCTCCAGCCGGTGCCGTGGGCCGGGGGCGTTGGTGGCCAGCGTCACGATGCCAGGTTGTGGTAGTCGGCTCAGTGCCAGTCGAACTGCCTTGGCGCACAAGGTAAACGGCATGGAGCTGGTGGCCAGTCCCTTGATGCTGGGGCCGGTGTTCTGCTGCTTGGGCTGGTTCAAGCTGCTGTGCACAATCCGCAGTCGCTGCACCGGATCGTCGTGCTCGACCGGGAGATACCGCAGCTTGTCCGAGATGTCGTCGGCCTTCTCCAGGGTGCGCAGCGAACCGGCGCGCGGTTGTTCGCCGCGGTGCAGCAGCACGGCCCGGAAGCCCTCGGTGATGGCGGCGAGCGCGACGTCGTTGGTGGTTACCCGGAACTTGCCGCACACCGCGTCGACGGCGGCGAGAGGTACGCGCACCGTGCTGTAGCACCGCATGGTGACCGCGGGGCCGGCCGACGATATGCGTGCCGCCGACCAGACCGTCTCGGCCAGGGTGCTCGTGACGGTGCTGGCGACGGTCGTGGCTTGCCAGAGCGCGTTGGCCCAGCCGGGCTGGCGGTCCTGCGCCGAATCATTGGCGGTTTCAACGTGATTGGCGAACATTTCGCTGTCGGAGTCGTCACAGAGCCGGGTGAGCAAGTGGGCCGCGGGAGTGGCGTCGGCGAGGTAATGGTGGACCTTCATCAGGATCGCCCATTTGCCCCTGAGCCCCTCGATGACCCAGCACTCCCACAGCGGCCGGTCCAATTCCAGGGGACGTTCCAAAGCGTGGGCGATCGCCCGCGACAGGTCGGCCTCGTCGCCCGGGCGGGGAACCGCGACCCGGCGCAGGTGATGGGTGAGGTCGAAACCCGGATCGTCGACCCAGTGCTGGGTGCCGCGCAACGGATGCGTCCGCAACACCTGGGTGCATCGCGGGATCGACAGAATCCGTTCTGCCAGAATAGTTTTGAGCCGCCCTAGGTTGGGCACGACGCCGTTGACGATCGCGACCGCTCCAGTCGCCATGCTCGCCTGCCGATCGGGGTCCGCTGCGGCGAGGAAGCGCGTATCCAATGCTGTTGTCAGCTGTACCATATTCAATTCCCGCCCCTAGTTGCCCCGTACCAGTATCTGCCGCGGCACCCCCGTCGCGGTAGATCCCAATCCGTTAAGACTGTGTTTAGAAGTTGAAGTCGCGTTTAACAACCGCTTTAACAACTCTGCACGAAATCGAACATGTGTTCGATACACTGGATGCGTGGGCTGGTTTAATGGACCGCCGAGTTGGGCGGAGATGGAGCGGGTGCTCGACGGCAAGCCGCGCCATGCCGGCGGCCCGGCGGCAACCGAGCAGCCCGACGATGTGCCGTCGTCGCGCAAGCGCGGCAGCTACCAGCCGCCGAGCCGGCAGCGGGCTCGCTCGGCTGTCGCGTATGCCGAGCTGCACGCGCATTCGGCGTACAGCTTCCTGGACGGGGCCAGCACCCCCGAGGAACTGGTCGAGGAGGCGGCCCGGCTGGATCTGCGGGCGCTGGCGCTCACCGACCACAACGGCCTGTACGGCGCGGCGCGGTTCGCCGAAGCCGCCGCCGAACTCGACGTGCGCACCGTGTTCGGCGCCGAGCTGTCGCTCGGTACGCAGGCCCGGACCGAGCAGCCGGACCCGGCCGGCCCGCACCTGCTGGTGCTGGCCCGCGGCCCGGAGGGCTACCGGCGGCTGTCGCGGCAGCTGGCGGCGGCGCATCTGGCCGGCGGTGAGAAAGGCAAGCTGCGTTTCGACATCGATACGCTGACCGAAGCCGCGGGCGGGCATTGGCACATCCTGACCGGATGCCGTAAAGGCCATGTCCGCCAGGCGCTTTCCGGCGGTGGGCCGGATGCGGCGGCGCGGGCGCTGGCCGATCTGGTGGACCGCTTCGGCGCCGGGCGGGTCAGCGTCGAGTTGACGCATCACGGTCAGCCCCTCGACGACGAACGCAACGCCGCGCTGGCCGGGATCGCGCCCCGCTTCGGGGTAGGCGTCGTCGCCACCACCGGAGCGCATTTCGCCCATCCGTCGCGCGGCAGGCTGGCCATGGCGATGGGTGCCATCCGGGCCCGGCAGTCGCTGGAGTCGGCCGCCGGATGGCTGGCCCCGCTGGGCGGCTCGCACCTGCGGTCCGGCGAGGAGATGGCCCGGCTGTTCGCCCAGCGACCCGAGACGGTGACCGCCGCCGCCGAACTCGGCGAGCAATGCGCGTTCGGGCTGGCGCTCATCGCGCCGCAGCTGCCGCCGTTCGACGTGCCCGCCGGGTACACCGAGGACAGCTGGTTGCGGCAGTTGGTGATGGCGGGAGCGCGCGACCGCTACGGCCTGCCCGAGGCCGCGCCGCGCGCGTACGCCCAGATCGAGCACGAGCTGAAAGTCATTGCCCAACTGACTTTTCCGGGCTATTTCCTGGTGGTGCACGATATCGCCCGGTTTTGCCGGGAGAACAACATCCTGTGTCAGGGCAGGGGATCGGCGGCCAACTCCGCGGTCTGTTACGCCCTGGGCGTCACCGCGGTCGACCCGGTGGCCAACGAGCTGTTGTTCGAGCGCTTCTTGTCGCCGGCCCGCGACGGGCCGCCCGACATCGACATGGACATTGAGTCGGATCAGCGCGAGAAGGTCATCCAGTACGTCTACGACAAATACGGCCGCGACTACGCCGCCCAGGTCGCCAATGTCATCACCTACCGCGGTCGAATTGCGGTGCGCGACATGGCCCGCGCCCTTGGCTACTCGCAAGGCCAGCAGGACGCGTGGAGCAAGCAGATCGGCCACTGGAACGGGCTCGCCGACTCGCCCGACATCGAGGGCATTCCCGAGCAGGTGATCGACCTGGCCACCCAGATCCGGAACCTGCCGCGGCACATGGGCATTCACTCCGGCGGCATGGTGATCTGTGACCGCCCGATCGCCGACGTGTGCCCGGTGGAGTGGGCGCGCATGGAGAACCGCAGCGTCCTGCAATGGGACAAAGACGACTGCGCGGCAATCGGTTTGGTGAAGTTCGATCTACTCGGACTGGGCATGCTCTCGGCGCTGCACTACGCGAAGGACCTGGTGGCCGAGCACAAGGGCGTCGAGGTGGACCTGGCCCGCCTCGACCTCTCCGAGCCGGCGGTGTACGAGATGCTGCAGCGCGCCGATTCCGTCGGGGTGTTCCAGGTGGAGTCGCGCGCGCAGATGGCCACCCTGCCCAGGCTCAAGCCCCGGGTGTTCTACGACCTGGTGGTGGAGGTGGCGCTGATCCGCCCCGGGCCCATCCAGGGCGGGTCGGTGCACCCGTACATCAGGCGGCGCAACGGCATCGACCCGGTGGTCTACGACCACCCGTCCATGGAATCGGCGCTGCGAAAGACGCTGGGAGTGCCGCTGTTTCAGGAGCAGCTGATGCAGCTGGCGGTCGACTGCGCGGGGTTTACCGCCGCCGAGGCCGACCAGCTGCGCCGCGCCATGGGATCCAAGCGCTCGACCGAGCGCATGCAACGGCTGCGCGGCCGGTTCTACGAGGGCATGCGCGAACTGCACGGCGCCACCGACGAGGTGATCGACCGGACCTACGAAAAGCTGGAAGCCTTCGCCAATTTCGGTTTCCCGGAAAGCCATGCGCTGTCCTTCGCGTCGCTGGTGTTCTACTCGTCGTGGTTCAAGCTGCACCACCCGGCGGCGTTCTGCGCCGCGCTGCTGCGGGCACAGCCGATGGGTTTCTATTCCCCGCAGTCGCTGGTGGCCGATGCGCGCCGGCATGGCGTGCTGGTGCACGGCCCGGACGTCAACGCCAGCCTGGCGCACGCCACTCTCGAGAACGCCGGAACCGAGGTCCGCCTCGGGCTGGGCGCGGTCCGGCACATCGGCGACGACCTCGCCGAGCAGCTGGTCGAGGAGCGAAAAGCCAACGGCGCGTTCATATCTCTGCTGGACTTGACGAACCGGCTGCAGCTCTCGGTGCCGCAGACCGAAGCGCTGGCGACGGCCGGGGCTTTTGCCTGCTTCGGGACGTCGCGGCGCGAGGCGCTGTGGGCGGCCGGGGCCGCGGCCACCCAGCGGCCCGACCGGCTACCCGGAGTCGGGTCGTCGTCGCACATCCCGGCGCTGCCCGGAATGAGCGAGCTGGAGCTGGCCGCCGCCGACGTGTGGGCCACCGGTATCTCCCCGGACAGCTACCCGACCCAGTTCCTGCGGGCCGATCTGAACGCGATGGGGGTGGTGCCCGCCGAGGAGCTGCTCGGCGTGCCCGACGGCGACCGCGTGCTGATCGCCGGCGCGGTGACCCATCGGCAGCGCCCCGCCACGGCGCAAGGGGTGACGTTCATCAACCTCGAGGACGAGACCGGGATGGTCAACGTGCTCTGCACGCCGGGGGTGTGGGCGCGACACCGCAAGCTGGCGAATACCGCCCCGGCGCTGCTGATCCGCGGTCAGGTCCAAAACGCCAGCGGCGCAGTCACCGTCGTGGCCGAACGGTTGGGCCGCATCACGCTGGCCGTCGGCTCCAAGTCCCGCGACTTTCGCTGATAGCCGCGCCACTTTCTACGCCTATTCGGTGTTGAACAATTCGACATGGGCATTGCCCGCTGCGTCATAAACTATCCGGACTCAAATGTCTTAGGGAGTCGGAATGAAATTCAAGCTCGCTCGCCATGGGGCTGCGATATTAGGTTGTGCCGCGGCACTTGTTCTTGCTCCTGCGACTGCCAGCGCAGATCCGCCCGACCCGCATCAGCCCGACATGACGAAGGGCTTCTGCCCGGGTGGTCGATGGGGCTACGGCAATTTGGCGGTGTGCGACGGGGAGAAGTACCCCGATGGCTCGTTCTGGCATCAGTGGATGAAAACCTGGATCGCCGGCCCGCAGTTCTACTACGACTGCGTCGGCGGTGACGAACCTCTCCCCGGTCCGCCCCCGCCCGGTGGCTGCGGCGGGGCGATTCCGCCCGACGGGCCGCCCCCGCCCCCGCCGCCACCCTAACCCTTCGCCGAGCGTGCACTCAGGGCGGAAAAACGGCGAAAATCTCGCCCTGAGTGCACGTTCGGCGCACGGCGCGGCGCGTATAGCCTCCAACCATGACCCTCAACCTGTCCGTCGACGAACTTCTCACCACTACCCGCTCGGTTCGTAAGCGTCTCGACTTCGACAAGCCGGTGCCTCGCGAGGTCCTGATGGACTGCCTCGAGCTGGCGTTGCAGGCGCCCACCGGCTCCAATTCGCAGGGCTGGCAGTGGGTGTTCGTCGAAGACGCCGAGAAGAAGAAGGCGATCGGCGACATCTACCTGCAGCATGCCCGCGCCTACCTCAGCTCGCCGATGCGTGAATACCCCGAGGGTGACACCCGCGGGGAGCGGATGCCCAAGGTCAAGGACTCCGCGATGTACCTCGCCGAGCACATGCACGAGGCGCCGGTGCTGTTGATCCCGTGTATCGAAGGCCGCGAAGACAAGTCGGCGTTGGGCGGCGTCTCCTTCTGGGCTTCGCTGTTCCCGGCGGTCTGGAGCTTCTGCCTGGCGCTGCGCTCCCGCGGGCTGGGGTCCTGCTGGACCACGCTGCACCTGCTCGGCGAGGGCGAGCGCAAGGCCGCCGAGGTCCTCGGCATCCCCTTCGACCAGTTCAGCCAGGGCGGGTTGTTCCCGATCGCCTACACCAAGGGCACCGATTTCCGCCCGGCCAAGCGGCTGCCCGCCGAGACCCTGACGCACTGGAACACCTGGTAGTCACACCGCCCCGGGGTAGCCGTGCTGGCGCCAGGCCTCGTAGATCGCGATCGCCGCGGCATTCGACAGGTTCAGCGAACGCCGGCCGGTCAGCATCGGGATGCGCACCCGGCCGGTGATGTGGCCGTCGGCCAGGGTCTCGGCGTCCAGTCCGTCGGGTTCTGGGCCGAACATCAACACGTCGCCGGGTTGATAGCCGACGTCGGAGAACGACGTCGGTGCGTGTGCGGTGAACGCGAACACCCGCGCCGGCATCAGCACCTGCCACGCGTCCTGCAGCGTCGGGTGCACCGTGACCGAAGCGAGGTCGTGGTAGTCCAGTCCGGCGCGGCGCAGCTTGGGTTCGGACAGGTCGAAGCCCATCGGCTCAACCAGATGCAATTCGGCGCCGGTGGCCGCGGCCGTCCGGATGGCGTTGCCGGTATTGGGCGGAATCCGCGGCGATACGAACAACAGCCGGAACACGGCAGACTCCGTTTCGTGTTGAGCAAGGCATGACGGATCAAGTACAGCTCAGCACGACCGATTGGGTGCGAGAGCAGACCGAACAAATTCTGCAGCAGGGCACCACCGACGGCGTCGAGATCCTTGACCGGCCGGTCGTCCTGTTCACGGTGACCGGCGCGAAGACCGGCCTCAAGCGGTACGTGCCGCTCATGCGTGTGGAACGGGAGGGACGCTACGCGATGGTCGGCTCCATCGGGGGAGCCCCGAAGCACCCGACCTGGTACCACAACGTGAAGGCCAACCCCAATGTCACCGTGCAAGACGGCGACAAGGTCTTCGAGATGACAGCACGCGAAGTCCACGGCGCCGAACGCGACGAGTGGTGGCAGACGGCGGTTGCCGCCTACCCGGTATACGTCGACTTGCAGGCGCGGACCGAACGGCAGATCCCCATCTTCGTGCTCGAATGAGCACGACGGGATAATGGTCGACATGGTCGAGCAGAGTCTCTGGATGCGGAAGGTCGCTGCCGATCCCGGGCATTCGGACTGGTACATCGAGCGCTTCCGCTCGATGGCGCGCGACGGCAAGGATCTCGCCGGTGAGGCGCGCTTGGTCGACGCGATGGTGCCGCGCGGTGCCCACATCCTCGACGCCGGCTGTGGTGCCGGCCGGGTGGGCGGATACCTGGCGACGCTCGGGCACCGGGTGGTCGGAGTGGACGTCGACCCGGCGCTGATCGCGGCGGCCGAGCAGGACTATCCCGGCCCGCGGTGGCTCGTCGGCGACCTCGCCGAGCTCGACCTGCCCGCGCGCGGCGTCGCCGAACCGTTCGACGTGATCGTGTCCGCCGGCAATGTGATGGCGTTTCTCGCCCCGAGCACCCGCGGCCGGGTGCTGGAAAGGCTGCGGGCCCACGTCGCCGACGAAGGCCGGGCGGTGATCGGCTTCGGCGCCGGCCGCGACTACGCGTTCGCCGAGTTTCTCGACCACGCGGCGGCCTCCGGATTCGCGCCCGACGTGCTGTTGTCCACCTGGGATCTGCGGCCCTTCACCGACGACTCCGACTTCCTGGTCGCGATCCTGCGGCCCGCGTAGGCATTTCGCGCCGCGGGCTGTTTGCCAGACTTGCGTGCCGGCGTCCCCGTGCACCTTGGGGGTGGCTGTCTGCTCAGTAACGATTGTGGTGACCCGGCGCGCAGGCTGTCATACTCGTCGAATTGCCACGCGTTTACCGCTCGCGCGTCTTGGCGCGGGGGGAGCGGAATAAAAGCAGGAAGTTCATGAGCCTCACGTTTTATTCGATGCGCGGTGTGGGCGCAGCGGCCGGTCGCGCGGCCGCAACCACATGACGATGTTCAACCGCCCGGCCACCCCGGCCGAGGCGGCACCCCCAGAGTTCGCCGAGGTCCGGGCGGCCCCGGCGAAACGTCCGCCGGCCTGGTCGCCGAGCAACTGGCCGGTGCTGTGGAAGGTTCTGGCCATCGTCCTGGTCCCGCTGACCCTGGCGGCGATTTTCGGCGGCCTGCGCGTGAACGCCGCGATGTCGAGTTCGAGCGGCCTGCGGTTGGCCGCCGGGCGCGCCGACTTGCTGCCGACGCTCACCAAGTACATGTCGGCATTGGACGTCGCGCTGCTGGCGAACTCCAGCGGGCACGACGTCGAGGGCGCGAAGAAGAACTACGACGCCCGCAAGGGTGAGCTGCAGACCCGGTTGTCGGACACCGACGTCACTCCCGATGTCCGGTCGGGAGTGAACACGCTGCTGGGCGGCGGCCAGTCGCTGCTGGACAAGGTGGCCGACAACAGCATTGGTTTGCGGGACCGGGTCACCACCTATGCGCCGCTGCTGTTGACGGCCGAGGACGTCATCAACGCCTCGGTGCGGGTGGACGACGAGCAGATCCGTGCGCAGGCACAGGGTTTGAGCCGGGCCGTCGGGGCCCGCGGCCAGATGACGATGCAGGAGATCCTGGTGACCCGCGGCGCCGACCTGCCCGAGCCGCAGTTGCGCACCTCGATGATCACCCTGGCCGGCACCGAACCGTCGACGCTGTTCGGGATGAGCCAGGTGCTCGGCGTGGGTTCGCCCGAAGCCAAGACCCTGCAGCAGCAGATGGTGACCCGGATGGCGATCATGTCGGATCCGGCCAGCGTGCTCGTCGACAACCCGGACCTGCTGCGCTCGATCCAGACCACCGACGGGATCGCCGAACAGGTCATCGCCGACGCCACCGAGTCGGTGACGAAGTCGGTGCAAACCCAGGCCGACGAGCGGCGCACCGCCGCGATCGTCGACGGCGTCGTGGTGCTGGCCGCCATCGTGATCGCACTGATCATCGTCTTGCTGATGGCGCGCGCGCTGGTGGTGCCGCTGCGGATGCTGCGCGATGGCGCGCTCAAGGTCGCCCACACCGACCTTGAAGAGGAGATCGCCCGCGTCAAAGCCGGTGAGGCCGAACCGATTCCGGCTCCGCTGCCGGTGTACACCACCGAAGAGATCGGCCAGGTCGCGCACGCGGTGGACGAGCTGCACACCCAGGCGCTGCTGCTGGCCGGTGATGAGGCGCGATTGCGATTGCTGGTCAACGACATGTTCGAGACCATGTCGCGGCGCAGCCGGTCGCTGGTCGACCAGCAGTTGTCGCTGATCGACCGGCTGGAGCGCAACGAGGAGGATCCCGAGCGCCTCGACAGCCTCTTCCGGCTCGATCACCTGGCCGCCCGGCTGCGCCGCAACAGCGCCAACCTGCTGGTGCTCGCCGGCGCCCAGCTGGCCCGCGACCAGCGCGAGCCGGTTCCCCTGTCGACCGTGCTCAGCGCGGCCGTCTCCGAGGTCGAGGACTACCGCCGCGTCGAGTTGGGCGAGCTGCCCGAATGCATGCTGATCGGTGCGGCCGCCGGTGGCGCCATTCATCTGTTCGCCGAGCTGATCGACAACGCCCTGCGCTACTCGCCGCCGTCGACCTACGCCCGGATCTCCGGGGCACGCGGCGGCGACGGAGGCGTGGTGCTGCGGATCGCCGACTCCGGCCTGGGCATGAACGACTCCGATCGGCGGATGGCCAACATGCGCCTGCAAACCGGCGGCGACGTCACCCCCGACAATGCCCGCCACATGGGGCTTTTCGTGGTGGGCCGGATCGCCGCCCGGCACGGCATCCGGGTCGGGCTGCGCGGTCCCGCGCCCGACGAGGCGGGCACCGGCACGACCGCCGAGATCTACCTGCCACCGGCGGTGCTGGAGGGCTTCGACGGCGGCCCGGCCGAAATCTCATCCGAGCCGCGCGAACGCATCCGGGCGGTCTCGTCGCCGAGTGCCAAGCTGGCCAGCGGCATGCCGGCACCGGACCCGACCGGCGGCGCGCCGCGGCAACGCCCCGTCGCGGTCAACAACGGCGAGGCTCCGCCGATCTCGTTGTTGCCCCGCCGCAGCCCCGGCTCCAGCGGCATCACCGACGTTCCCGCCGCGCCCGCCGCGCAGCCGCTACCCAAGCGGCGGCGCGAGCTGGCCACCGCGTGGTGGGAGAACGAAAACCAGCCCCGGCCCACGCCGGCACCACCGCCGCCGGCCCCGAAGCCGACCCCAACGCCGGCGCCGTCGGTCTCGGACACCTCGGCATTCTTCGCGGCACGGTCGCGGGGGACCGGCGCTCCGCCGCCCGCGCCGCCCACCCTGCCGCCCGCACCGCCCCGCACGGCCGCCGCCCCATCGAAGGAAGACGTGATCTATCGGCGGATGATGTCCGAGATGATGGGTGACCCGCACGACCTGGTCAACAGCCCGGATCTGGATTGGCAGTCGGTGTGGGACCGCGGCTGGTCGCTGGCCGCCGAGGCCGAGGACAAGCCCGTCGCGGAGCGCACCGCCGAGCACGGCCTGCCGGTGCGCACGCCCGGTGCCCGGCTGGTGCCGGGAGCGGCCAACGGGGTCAGCGGCGCCCACCATCAACAAGACGACGAAGAATCCCTCGTAGGATCGAACGGCGGACTGCATGCGGCGCGCGACCCCGAGGCTGTTCGCACCTCGTTCAGTAACCACTTCGGCGGCGTGCGCAGCGGACGGTCGCACGCCCGCCACTCGAGTCAAGGACCCGACGAGCAATGACGTCTGCAGGCAGCTCACTGGACTGGCTGGTGACGAAGTTCGCCCGCGAGGTCCCAGGGGTGGCGCATGCGCTGCTGGTGTCCGTCGACGGTCTGCCCATCGCCGCCAGCGAGCGGCTGCCCCGCGAGCGCGCCGACCAGCTGGCCGCGGTGGCCTCCGGGCTGGCCAGCCTCGCGACCGGTGCCGCCCAGCTGTTCGACGGCGGGCAGGTGCTGCAGTCGGTGGTCGAGATGCAGAACGGCTACCTGTTGTTGATGCGCGTCGGCGACGGGTCGCACCTGGCGACGCTGGCCGAGACGTCGTGCGATATCGGCCAGATCGGATACGAGATGGCCATCCTCGTCGAACGGGTCGGCGGCGTCGTGCAGTCCACCCGCCGTTCCGCCTCATCGCCCACCAGAAGCCACTCGTGAGCCGCGATGGACAAACGAGAATCCGGGCCGTCCGCACGTGAGGCGAGCCTGGTCCGCCCGTACACCCTGACGGGCGGGCGGACCAACACGGGCGTCGACCTTCCGCTGGAGGCGCCGGTTCAGACCTTGCAGGCCGGGCGGGCGCACCGCTGGCCGGCCGACGATGCGAGAGGCAGGATCATCGGACTGTGCGTCAAAAGCCCGTCCGTCGCCGAGATTTCGGCCCGGCTGGACCTGCCGATCGGCGTCACGCGTGTGCTGGTCGGTGATCTGGTGCTGTCCGGTTACCTTCGGGTGCACAGAACGTTGACCGAGCAGTCGACCCGTGATGAGCGCCACGAACTCATAGGAAGGACCCTGCGTGGCCTTAAAGCACTCTGATGCCCGCGCCACCGCGTCGACGAAGATCGTCGTCGCCGGCGGGTTCGGCGCCGGCAAGACCACGTTCGTCGGGGCGGTCTCGGAGATCATGCCGCTGCGCACCGAGGAGATCGTCACGGACGCCTCGGCCGGCGTCGACATGCTCGAGGCCACGCCCAACAAGCGGACGACGACGGTGGCGATGGATTTCGGCCGGATCACGCTGGACCGCGACCTGGTGCTCTACCTGTTCGGCACGCCGGGCCAGCGGCGGTTCTGGTTCATGTGGGACGACCTGGTGCGCGGCGCCATCGGCGCGATCGTTCTGGTCGACTGCCGCCGGCTGCAGGACAGCTTCGCCGCGGTCGACTTCTTCGAGCACCGCAACCTGCCGTTCCTGATCGCGGTCAACCAATTCGACGGTGCGCCAAGGTATCCCGTTGGTGCGATCCGCGAAGCACTCGCCCTGTCGCCGCACATCCCGGTGATCAACGTCGATGCCAGGGACCGCAGGTCGGCGACCGATGCGCTGATCGCGGTCAGCGAGTACGCGCTGGCGAGCCTGTCGGCTTGACCGCCTTGCAGCAGTGGGCTGATTGCGAGTTCACCGGCCGCGATTTCACCGATGAAGACCTCGGCCGCTTGTGCACCGAGCGGGTCATGTTCAGTGAGTGCGATTTCAGCGGCGTCAACCTGGCCGAGTCCCAGCACCGGGGGTCCGCCTTTCGTAACTGCAAGTTCGAACGAACCACACTGTGGCACAGCACATTTGCGCAGTGCAGCATGCTGGGGTCGGTCTTCGTGCGGTGCCGGTTGCGGCCGATCACGTTTGACGAGGTGGACTTCACGCTCGCGGTGCTCGGCGGCAACGACCTGCGCGGCGTCGACCTGAGCGGTTGCCGGCTCCGGGAGACCAGCCTGGTGGAGACCGACCTGCGCAAGGCCGTGCTGCGTGGGGCCGACCTGTCCGGCGCGCGGACCACCGGCACCCGGCTCGACGACGCCGACCTGCGCGGCGCGACGACGGACCCGGCGTTGTGGCGCACCGCGACACTCGCGGGCGTGCGGGTCGACGTCCCGCAAGCGATGGCGTTCGCGCTGGCGCACGGGCTGCGGCTGGACGCCAAACCGGACTAGCGCTTCAACCGGATGCGCCACCACACGATGACGGAGTAGACCACCGACAGCGCGCCGAGCATTCCCATATCGAACAGCCACGCGCTGTCGGTGTGCGCCCAGTGGCTGTCTTTCGGGCCCATCGGTACCAGCATCCGCAGATTGACCGTCGACGCCGAGGCCGCATAACCCCAGCGCGACGGCATCAGCCAGGACAGCTGGTCGAGGAAGAGCCGGCCCGTCACCGGGATCAGGCCACCGGCCAGCACCAGCTGCAGCATCAGCGACACCACCAGCAGCGGCATGATCTGCTCGTTGGACCGGGCGATCGACGACAGCACCAAGCCCAGAATCGCCGACGCCACGCACGTCGCGGCGACCGTAACGAACAGTTCAAGACTCGCGTTGCCGAGCAGCAGCGCCGGCTGTTTGGGTGTGCCCTTGCCGATCAGCACGATGCCGGTGGCGATCGCCGCCTGGATGATGGCGAACGCGCAGAACACGGTGATCTTGGCGGCCAGGTAGGCCCCGGTGGACAGGCCCACCGCCTGCTCGCGCTGGAAGATCGGGCGCTCGCCGATCAGATCGCGGATCGTCAACGCGGTCCCCATGAAGACCGCGGCGATCGACATCAGCGTCAGGATCTGGGCGGCTTCGTCCGGCGTCTCGCTGTTCGGGTCCGCGATGCCGAAACCGGTATGACCCGGGACCGTCAGCGACAGGACACCCAGGATGAACGGCAACAACGCCAGGAAGGCGAAGTAGGCGCGGTCGGAGACGATCAACCGGATCTGGCGCCGCCCGATGGTGGAGAACTGGCGCAGCATGCTGCTGCGCGCCGGGGCGCCCAACTCGGCCGGCGTCTCGGCCCGGGTGGGTGGCGTGTGATCTTGGCGTTCCAGGAAGCGGCGGTTGGCCTCGTCGGGGTCGGCGCCGACCTTCGCGAAAATCTGGGCCCAGTTGGTGGTGCCCATCGCGTCCCCGATTTGCCCGGGTGGGCCCAGGAACGCGATCTTGCCGCCGGGCGCCATCAGCAGCACCTGGTCACAGACGTCGAGATAGGTCAGCGAGTGCGTGACGACGAGCACGACGCGCCCGGCGTCGGCGAGCTGGCGCAGCATCGTCATGACCTGCAGGTCCAGCGCCGGATCCAGGCCCGAGGTCGGTTCGTCGAGGATCAGCAGCGACGGCCCGGTGAGCAGTTCGAGGGCCACCGAGGCACGTTTGCGCTGGCCGCCGGAGAGCTTGTCGACGCGGGTGTCGGCGTGCGCGGTCAGGCCCAGCTCGTCGAGGACCTGCGCGACGACCTGGTCGCGGTCGGCCTTGCTGGAGTCGGGCGGCAGCCGCAGTTCGGCCGCATAACCGAGCGCCTGGTTGACGGTCAGCTGGCGGTGCACGACGTCGTCCTGCGGGACCATCCCGATCCTGCTGCGCAGCGTGGCGTAGGCGGTGTGGATGTTGTGGCCCTCGAAGGTGACCGCGCCGGCGGTGGGGGTGGTGTAGCCGGCGACCAGCCGCGACAGCGTCGACTTGCCGGCGCCCGAGCCGCCGATGATCGCGGTCAGGGTGCCGGGCCGGGCCGTCATCGAGATCTGCTGCAGCAGGTCCTTGCCGTTGATCGCGAAGCCGACCTCGCGCACCTCCAGGCCGCCGGTGCTCGTCGCCGCGTCCTGGCGGCGGGCCAGCATCCCGGCGGTGAACACCAGGTCGACGTTGCCGATCGTGACCACGTCGCCCTCGTTCAGCAGGGCCTGCGCGACCCGCACCCCGTTGACGAACGTCCCGTTGATGCTGTTCGCGTCGCGGATCTCGATGCCGGCGGGCGTCGGCTCCAAGAACGCGTGGCGGCGCGAGGCCAGCACGTCGTGGATCACGATGTCGTTGTCGAGTTCGCGACCGATCCACGCGGTGCCGCCGGAACGCCCTTGCACACCGGATTCGGGCCCGACGACCTTCATCACCCGGGTCGGAAATTGCGACATGTCGGTGCCCGCGGGTTGCGCGACCCGGGTCGCATCGTTCGGGACGGCCTGCGTCGTCACGGTGGGCCGCACGATCGGCACGGCCCTGGTGTGCACGGCGTCGGTGGGCTGATCCTGGTAGGTCCCGGCCGGCGGAACGGTCGGGACCGCCTGCGAGGTCGGCGGCAGCACGCCGACGTTGCCACGGTGATGTCCGATCGCGAAGGTGATCCGCGGTCCATCGGGCGCTCCGAGGTTGATCGCTAGGCCGTCCCGGATATCGGCACCCGGCACCCGGCGTCCGTCGACATAGGTGCCGTTGCGCGAATTGTTGTCTACCGCAACCCATCTGCCGTGATCGAAGCGCAGCAACAGGTGTGCACGGGTGACCAGTGGATGCGCCACGCGCAGGTCGGCGCGCACGTCGCTGCCGACGATGACGTCGCCGCCGGGGGCGAAACTGAGCTCGGATCGGTTGGACCGAACGGTCAATACCGATTGCCCAGGGTTAGTCATCAGTTCAGCGTCGTTTCAGCCGGATCTTCCACCACACGATCGCGCTATAGCTTATGCACAGGACGCCCAGCATGGCCATGTCGAACAGCATGATGTGCTTCGAGTGCTGCCATATCGGGTCGTTGGTCGGGATCTGTTTGACCTTCACCAGCGCCGGAAAGTCGATCGACGACGCGGCCGCCGCATAACCCCAGCGCGCCGGTGTCAGCCACGCCAGCTGCTCCAGGCCCGGGCGCTGATAGACCTGGATCATTCCGCCGGCCAACACCAATTGGCTCATGATCGACACCACCAGCAGCGGCATGATCTGCTCGTTGGACTGCGCGAGGGCGGACAGCATCAGGCCGAAAATCGCCGACGCGACACACGCGCCGGCCACGGTGACGAACAACGACACCGTGGGATCACCGAAGAACAGCGCCGGCTGCGTGGGCGCGCCTTTGCCGAGCCGTACGATGAAGACCGCGATCGCTGCCTGCAGGGTCGCGAAGACGCAGAACACCGCGATCTTCGCCAACAGGTAGGCCCCGGTGGACAGTCCTACCGCCTGTTCTCGGCGGAAGATCGCGCGCTCTCCGATGAGGTCGCGGATGGTCAGTGCGGTGCCCATGAAGATGGCGCCGATGTTCAAGAGCACCATGATGTACTGCGGTTGGGTGGGCGCCAGGCCGAGCGGGTCGGCGGGCCCGAGACCGGGTTTGGGACCCTTCACGGTCAGCGACAGCGCGCCGATCAGGAACGGCAACACCGCCAGGAAGATGGTGTAGCCGCGGTCCGAGATGACCAGGCGCACTTGACGCCGGGCAATCGTGGATATCTGCCGGACCAGGTTGGTCGCCGGCGGGTCGCCCAGGTCCGCCGGGCTCTGGGGAGCCGGCGGCTGCAACGACTGCTGGTTGCGCTCCTTGAAGCGGCGGTTCGCCTCGTCGGGATCGGCGCCGACGCTGGCGAAGATGTCGGCCCAGTTGCGGGTGCCCATGGCGGCCTCGACCTGGTCGGGCGGGCCCTGGAACGCGGTCTTGCCACCCGGCGCCATCAGCAGGATTTGGTCGCAGACGTCCAGGTAGGACACGGAGTGGGTGACCACCAGCACCACGCGCCCGGCGTCGGCGAGCAGGCGCAGCATCAGCATCACCTGACGGTCCAGCGCCGGGTCTAGACCCGAGGTCGGCTCGTCCAGCAGCAGCAGCGACGGTTGAGTCAGCAGTTCCAGCGCGACGGAGGCGCGTTTGCGTTGTCCGCCGGACAACTTGTCGACGCGGGTGTCGGCGTGCTTGGTCATCTCCAGCTCTTCAAGCACCTGGGAGACCACCTGGGCACGCTCCGCCTGGCTGGTGTCCGGCGGCAGGCGCAGCTCGGCGGCGTACCCCAGCGCCTGGTTGACCGTCAGCTGCCGGTGTACGACGTCATCCTGCGGGACCATGCCGATCCTGCTGCGCAGCGAGGAGTAATCGGTGTGGATGTTGTGGCCCTCGAAGGTCACCGTGCCGGAGCTAGGGGTGGTATATCCGGCGATCAGCCGCGACAGCGTGGTTTTGCCGGCGCCGGAGCCACCGATGATCGCGGTCAGCGTGCCGGGCCGGGCGGTCAGCGAGACGTGGTCGAGCAGTTGCTTTCCGTGGTCGACGGTGAAGCAGACCGAGTTCACTTCCAGACCACCGGAGCGCGTCGCGGCTTCGGTGCGGCGGACCAGGGTGTCGCGGGTGAAGACCAGGTCGACGTTTCCGATCGTGACCACGTCGCCCTCGGTCAGCACCGCCGAGCCGACGCGGACGCCGTTGACGAAGGTCCCGTTGACGCTGTGCGCGTCGCGGATCTCGGTGCCAATCGGCGTCTGGAGCAAAAACGCGTGGTGGCGCGAGGCCAGCACGTCCTGGATGACAATGTCATTGTCGGTGGCACGCCCGATCGTGAGCCCATTGGACGGCTTTTCGATCGCGCCCGAACGGGACGGCAACAGCGCCTGGAACATCTTGGTCGCCAGATTTGCGACCTCGGGCGGCTTGGCCTCGATCGCCGGCGACATCTGCGTCTTCGGTGGCGGCATGGATCCGACGGGCGCCGACAGCTGCGGCTGTGGCGGATAGTTGGGCCCAGCGTTGTTGGGATACGTGGCGGTCGGTCGCCCAACCGACGTCGGATACACGGGCTGCCCTGGTGGCCCCGGCGGTCCCGGCCGCTGTACCGGCGCACCGGGCTGCGGTCGCGGCGGCGGGGGCGGCGCGCTCCAGGCGGTCGGGCGTCCGGGCGGCGGCCCGGGCGGCGGCAGCGGCGGAGCGGGGAGCGGTTGCCCGGGCTGACCCGACGCCTGTGATGAGGGCCACGGTGCTGCCGACGGCTGCGGCACCGCGATTCCCATCGACTCGGTCCGCGGCGGGCGCCCGGCCATTCCTTGGTGGCGTCCGACCTCGAACGTCAGCAACGGGCCGTCCGGGTTTCCGATGTTGATGCTCTGGCCGTCGCGGATATCGACGACCGGAACCTTGCGGCCGTTGGCGAAAGTGCCGTTGAGCGAACCGTTGTCGATCGCCAGCCACCGGCCCTGGTCGAAACGCAGCAACAGATGGGCACGCGAAATCAGGGGATGAGTGATGCGCATATCGGCCCGCAGATCGCGCCCCACCACCACGTCGTGACCTGCCGCGAAGGTGCGTTCCGACCCGTCATACCGGACTGTCAGCGTCGGTGGGGCTGGTGAATTCATCGCCACAACTCTAGCCCGTGGACCTATTTCACCATCCGCACCAATGCGGCACGTCGGGCCAGTTGTGCCCGGGCAATCACCCCTTGTCAGGCGCTCCGGTGACGACGCAGCGGGTGCGGGTGTAGATCGTCGGCATGCACCGATTGCAGTGCGTACACGCCGAATGGACGCTGTGCCGGGCGCCGTCGGCCGCGAGTCGATTGATCAGGTCCGGCTCGGCCAGCAGTGCGCGGGCCATCGCGACGAACTCGAATCCCTCGGCCATCGCGAGGTCCATCGTCTCCCGGTTGGTGATGCCGCCGAGCAGGATCAACGGCATCGTGAGTTCGGCCCGGAACAGCTTGGCATCGCGCAGCAGATAGGCCTCGCGGTAAGGGTATTCGCGCAGGAACTTGGTGCCCGTCATGCGCATGCCCCAGCGCAGCGGCGGCTTGAAGGCCCCGGCGAATTCCTTGAGCGGGGCATCGCCGCGGAACAGGTACATCGGGTTGACCAGCGAGCTGCCGGCGGTGAGTTCGATCGCGTCCAGCCCGCCGTCGTCCTGCAGCCACTTGGCGGTGATCAGCGATTCCTCGGTGTCGATGGCGCCGCGCACGCCGTCGGCCATGTTGAGCTTGGCGGTGACGGCGATCGGAGTTCCCTCCTTGTCCACCGCGCGGCGAACGGCCATCACCATGCCGCGGGCGACCTTGGCCCGGTTCTCCAGCGAGCCACCGAACTCGTCGTCGCGGCGGTTGATCAGCGGCGACAGGAACGAACTCGCCAAATAGTTGTGGCCCAAGTGGATTTCGACCGCATCGAAGCCCGCTTCCATAGCGAACCGGGCCGCGTTGGCGTGCGCCTCGATCACGTCGGAGATGTCGTCGCGGGTTGCCTTGCGGGCAAACCGCATTCCGATCGGGTTGAAGAACCGCACCGGCGCCAGCGCCTTGGCCTTGTTGGACTTGGCGTTGGCGACCGGACCCGCGTGACCGATCTGGGCGCTGATCGCCGCGCCCTCGGCGTGGATCGCGTCGGTGAGCCGGCGCAGCCCGGGCACCGCCTCGGGCCGCATCCACAGCCCGTTGCCCTCGGTGCGTCCGCCTTGGGAGACCGCGCAGTAGGCGACGGTCGTCATGCCGACCCCGCCGGCGGCCGGCGCGCGGTGGTACTCGATCAGGTCGTCGCTCACCAGCGCGCCCGGCGTGCGCGCTTCGAACGTCGCCGACTTGATGGTCCGGTTGCGCAGCGAGATCGGTCCGAGCTTGGCCGGGCTGAATACATCGGGCGCCGTGGGCTGGTCAGAGGGCATGTCAGGAGCGTAAACCCATGACGTGAAAGACTGGGAGGCGTGGGCGCAATCACACTGGACGGCAAGGCCACCCGCGACGAGATCTTCGTCGACCTCTCCGAACGCGTTGCGGCACTGACCGCGGCCGGGCGTACCCCCGGGCTGGCCACGATCCTGGTCGGCGACGATCCAGGTTCTCAGGCCTACGTGCGCGGCAAGCATGCCGATTGCGCGAAGGTGGGCATCACCTCGATCCGTCGCGATCTGCCTGCCGACATCTCCACGGCCAAGCTGAACGAGACGATCGACGAGCTCAACGCCAACCCGGAGTGCACCGGCTACATCGTGCAGTTGCCGCTGCCCAAGCAGCTCGACGAGAACGCCGCGCTGGAGCGCATCGATCCCGCCAAGGACGCCGACGGCCTGCACCCGACCAACTTGGGCCGGCTGGTCCTCAACAACCCGGCCCCGCTGCCGTGCACCCCGCGCGGCATCGTGCACCTGCTGCGCCGCTACGACGTCGAGATCGCCGGGGCGCACGTGGTCGTCATCGGCCGCGGGATCACGGTCGGCCGGCCATTGGGTCTGTTGCTGACGCGCCGCTCGGAGAACGCGACGGTGACGTTGTGCCACACCGGAACTCGTGATCTGCCGGCGCTGACCAAGCAGGCCGACATCATCGTCGCCGCCGTCGGCGTGCCCCACCTGCTGACCGCCGACATGGTGCGCCCGGGTGCCGCGGTGCTCGACGTCGGCGTCAGCCGGGTGGACGACAAGCTCACCGGCGATGTGCATCCCGACGTGTGGGAGGTCGCCGGGCACGTGTCGCCGAACCCCGGCGGTATCGGCCCGCTGACCCGGGCGTTTCTGCTGACGAACGTGGTCGAGCTGGCCGAGCGGCAATGAGTCCGGCGAAGACCGCGGCCAAAGCCCAGTGGCCGATCCTGCTGGTCGGGCTGATCTTCGTGACGGCCTTCGCGTTGGTGGGCGCCAACTTCTGGCGTCGCGGCTCGCTGCTGATCGGCATCGCGGTCGGCGTCGCCGCGATACTGCGGTTGGTGCTATCCGACGATCGCGCCGGCCTATTGGTGGTGCGCAGCAAGGGCATTGACTTCATCACGACCGCGTCGGTCGGGGCCGCGATGGTCTATATCGCCTGGACCATCGATCCGCTCGGTACGGGCTAGATCCCGGGGCCGGTGATCTGCGGCAGGTTTGGCACGGCGCCGCCGGGCATATTCGGCATTACCCCGCCGGGGATGTTCTGCATCATGCCGCCGGGCATGTTCGGGATGCCGCCGGGCATGTTCGGCAGGCCGCCCGGCATGTTCGGCATACCGCCGGGCAGGTTGGGCATATTGCCGCTGGCCAAGTTCGCCATCGCCTGCGGGCAGTACGACTGAATCGCGATCGTGGTGAACATCTGCGCCATGGCCGGTGACATGCCCTGGCGCCGGACGCTCGTGACGGCCCCGGCGAAGCTGCCACCGGGCTGGGCCAGCATCGGGCAGATGGATTCGCCCACGGCCATCGCGTTTCCGGGTTGGCCGAAGTCGACGCCGGCGTGGTTCAGCGCGTCGATGAAGCTGTCATCGGCGTTGGCGTCCGCCTCGGCCGGCGGTGACCCAAACGCCGCGGCGACGGCGAGCAGGCCGACCACGGCCGTCAGCAAGCGAATGGGCAGGGGCTGATGGCGAAACGACCAGACCCAACCATGCGCAGCAGCAACTGCTTTCATTGACAGCTTCCCCATCTGTCGCGGAGTGCTCTGAAGGCACTCGAATCACTTAGGAAAGACTGGTGCATGCCGGTCACGTTTATGACACGGGGAGATCAAGGTTCGCACACTATGCGTTTCGTTAGCGCGGCGCGTGCGAGACATCGGTTATTGCGCGTAAACCGTTACGGGCAAACGAAGGTCGCGTCCTGGCCAATCGAGGCCACACTGTGATCCGACACGATCGACGACGCCGGGCTTGCGAGTGGGAAATGGTTAAGAATCCGCCTTATGAATCATGGCATCTCGCGCCAGGCGTTTGTTCGCGGTGCCGTTTCAATGTTGGCGACGGGCACGGTGCTCGGGACCACGCGCGCTGCCGCGGACCCCGGCGCCGCCGTCGCCAGCTGGAACGGCTTGGCCTCGACCATCGGCGGCAGTGTGCTGCTGCCGGCCAGCGGCGCCCAATTCGCTTCGAGCAAAGCGGTATTCAACTCCTTCTACAACAACTCCAATCCCGCGGCGGTCGTCACGGTCTCCTCGCAGGCCGACGTCCAAAAGGCGGCCGCCTTCGCGACGGCGAACAAGCTCAAGATCGCACCGCGCGGCGGTGGGCATTCCTACATCGGCGCATCGAGTGCCAACGGCACGATGGTGCTCGACCTGCGCGGGCTTCCGGGCGGGGCGCAGCTCGACGGCGGCAACGTCACGGTCACCCCGGCGACGAATCTGTGGGCGGTCCACCAGGCCTGCGCCAGCGCCGGTCGCGGTGTCCCGACGGGTAGTTGCCCCACCGTCGGTGTCGCGGGGTTGACGCTCGGCGGCGGCATAGGTGCCGATTCACGGCACGCCGGCCTGGCGTGCGACGCGCTGCAGTCGGCGACGGTGGTGCTCCCCACCGGGGACGTGGTGACCGCTTCCGCCAACGACCATCCGGACCTGTTCTGGGCGCTTCGCGGTGGCGGCGGCGGTAACTTCGGGGTGACGACGTCGATGACCTTCGCGACCTTCCCGACCGGCGACACCGACGTCATCCGGCTCGAATTCGCCCCGTCGTCGGCCGTCCAGGTGCTCACCGGCTGGCAGAGCTGGCTGGACGGAGCCGACCGAAATGCTTGGGCCATGGTCGATCTCGCGGTCGGCTCGGCCCAGCCCGACTGCCACATCCTGGCGACCTGCCCCGCCGGCGGTGCGGCCGGGGTGGCCGACGCGATCAAGGCCGCGGTCGGTTTGCAGCCGAGCTCGGTGACCAACAAGACGATGAACCGGATGGACCTGGTGACGTATCTGGCCGGAGGCAGCTCGACATCGGCGCCGCGAGGCTTCGTGGCAGGTTCCGATGTGATAACCACGGTGAATTCTGCTGCGGCCCATGCGATTGCCACCGCGATCGGGCAATGGCCCGCCTCCGGTGGGCGGGCTTCGCTGCTGGTGGATCCGCTGGGTGGGGCCATCGCCGATGTGGCGCCCGGGGATTCGGCGTTTCCGTGGCGCAAGCAGTCCGCGGTGCTGCAGTGGTACGTCGAACCCGCCGCCAACCAGGTCGCCGCCGCAACGCAGTGGCTTAGCTCGGCGCACCAAGCGGTCCAACAGTTTTCGGTCGGCGGCTACGTCAACTACCTGGAGCCCAACAGTCCGGCGTCACGGTACTTCGGCTCTAATCTGTCGCAACTGACGTCCGTGCGCCAGAAGTACGACCCCAACCAGATCATGTTCTCGGGCCTGAAATTCTGAAACCTCCGACGGAATCGCCGCCGGGGTTAGGCTGAGCCATGCCTGCAGACGATCCGGTGACGGTGCTCAGCGAGGAAGACAGCTGGGACCTGCTATCGAGCGTGGCCTTAGGCCGATTTGTCGTGGTGACGGGCCGCCGGGCCGAAATCTTTCCGATCAACTTCATCACCCAGCGCCGGACGCTGGTCTTCCGAACTGCCCCGGGTACCAAGCTCTACCACGCCGTCATGAGCGACGAGATAGCTTTCGAGGCTGACGGCCACACTGATGTCGAGGGGTGGAGCGTGATCATCCACGGCAGGGCACATCTACTAACGGCCGCCGACGAGATCCTCGACGCCGAGGAAGCTCCGTTGATGACGTGGCCGGCGACGGTAAAGCCGCACTTCGTCCGGGTGATCCCCATCGAGATCTCCGGGCGCCGGTTCAAGTTCGGTCCCGCCCCGTTTCGGTAGTGGCCGTCAGCACCTCGGAAGCCATCGCCGTCGCGACATCGCGCGGGTAGGTACGGCGGGCCAGGCCCAGCAGCAGGCCGGCGGCGACGATCAGCATGACGAGCATGATCAGGAAGGTGTCGCCCAACGCGCTTGGGGTGCCGCCCAGCGCCGTGGACACCGCGCCGAACGCCACCGGTGCCAACCCCGTCGATACCGACACCAGCGTGCTGCGCACCGCCTCCGCAGTGCCCCACCGCCGCGAATGCACGATGTCCAGCCGCGCCGCGTTGAGCGGCGGGTTCACCCCACCCATTGCGGTCCCCGCGAAGAACGCGAATACCAGTGCCAACAGCAGGCTGTCAGCGAGCAGAGTCGGAAGGATGAACACCGCTGCGGCGAGAAAAGCCGCCCCGCCCACCATGATCCGTGCGCTGATCTGGCCCCGGTCCGTCAGCCGGTCGGCGATGCGCCCGGTGGTGAGCACGCCGGTGAGCGCACCGACCCCGAGGACGGCGATCAGCATGGTCGCCACCGACTGGCCGATCTGAAACCGGCCGCACAGCAGCGCGACACCGAAGGTGCTCAACCCGGTGGAGAAGAAGTAGCCGAACGAGGACGCGGCAATCAGAACGACATTGGTACGGATCGAGAGCACCCAGCGCAGTTCCCGCCAGACCGAGCCGCGCGGTGAATTCGTTGTCCGGTCATCGAGGCGGCTGCCACGCAGCGGTTCGCGCAGCAGCCACGCCACCGCGACGCTGAGTATGAAACCCACCGCGGCCAGCCAGCCGAAGCCCAGCCGCCAGCTGACCGCACCGAGTTCGCCCGCAACCAGCAGCCCGATCGCCGTGCACGTGCCTTCGCCGGCGAGCACGAGCCCGTACACACGACCCCGCTCGGCCGGCCTGAAGTAATCCCCGACCAGCGAGGCGACCACCGGCCCGGAGACCGCGATCCCGGCACCAAGGGCCACCCGGCACGCGAGCAGCCAGCCGTAGTTCGGGCTGGCCGCGCTCAACGCCATCGCTGCCGAACACAGCAGCAGCGCCATCCACAGTAGGCGAACCCGCACGGTGCGGTCGGCAAGCGGACCGGCAAGCAGCGTGGCGACGGCGCCGACGCCGGTCGACACGGTCACCAGCAGCCCTACCTGAATGTTGTTGATATGCAATGACCGCGTCAGTGGGACAACCAGCGCCCCCACGGTGCCGGCATCGGCACTTTGCAGCCCAACCACCGAAGCGAGCAGCACGATTGGCTTCCACCGCTGGGGACGCCGGGGACGTTGGGGACGCCGGGGACGCCGGGGATCCGCAACTTTGGCGGCTGGATACTCCTGTACCGCGGAGGCGTGCTCTGCGGCCGTCGGCACGAGCTCAAGATACCCTGCGCGACACCATCTTTAGCTGCGGCAACGCGCGATTCACGCACCCACGCCGAACTTTAAGACGCAGTTCGGTTGTTAGATGTCCCGGATTCTTCAACCCGACAGCGTCGCCCGGATGCACACCGTGACGTACGGCATCGCCAACCCGGTCGAGTTCGCCAACGCCGGATGGGTGGCCAGCAGTTCGCGCACCTGGTCCAGGGTCTGCGTGCGGACCTCGGCCGGCGAGGCGATGCAGTAGCTGCGCGAGGCCACCAGATCGATCAACGCTTGCGGCGTAAGGTAATTCGTCCACTCGACCTGATGACGCTGGCGCTCGGCAAACGGCGGCGGCAGCGTCACGTCGAAACGGTGGCCATCGCCGTCGCTGCCGATGATCTGACCGAGCTCGCGCACCCAGCCGAGCCGCTCGTCGCGGGTGTTCCACACCAGGCCCAACCGCCCGCCGGGCCGTAGCACGCGGGCCACCTCGGGAATCGCCCGTTCCGGGTCCACCCAGTGCCACGCCTGGGCGACCAGCACCGCGTCAACGCTGTTGTCCTCCAACGGAATCTCTTCGGCCGTGCCCAGCACCGCGCGGGTCTCCGGCAGCGAGGCGCTCAGCACTTCGAGCATGTCCGGAATCGGGTCCACGGCCACCACGTCGAGGCCGCGTTCCACCAGACGAGTGGTCAGCTTGCCGGTACCCGCACCCAGATCGAGCACCTGACGCGCACCCCGGGGCAACAACCAGTCGATGGCCTCGGGCGGATACGACGGACGTCCGCGCTCGTAGGCTGCGGCAGCCGAACCGAACGACAGCGACTGTTCGTGCCTCGACCGGGTCACCGCTGACCTTCGCCCGCGGCCAAATCCAGTGTCTCGCGGATCAATTCGCCCACCGCTTCGGTTTCCACCAGAAAGCCGTCATGTCCGCAGATGGAGTCGACAACCGCCAGCCCGGTGCAACCGGGCAGCAACTCGGCCATCTCCTGCTGCAAGCGCAGCGGATAGAGCCGGTCGGAGGTGATGCCACCGACCACGGCCGGTACCGGGCACCGGCGCAACGCCTTCTTGACCCCGCCGCGGCCGCGGCCGACGTCGTGGCTGTTCAGCGTCTCGGTCAGGATCACGTAACTGCCGGCGTCGAAGCGGGCCAGGATCTTGTCGCCCTGGTGTTCCAGGTAGCTCTGCACCGCGTAGCGCCCGCCGTCCGCCGGATCCTCGCCGGTCTGGCCGTCGTTGGCGAACCGGTTGTCGAGTTCGGCCTCGCCACGGTAGGTCAGATGGGCGAAGCGCCGGGCGATCGCCAGGCCGGCATCCGGCCTGCGCCCGGTGTCGTGGTAGTCGCCGCCCTGCCAGTTCGGGTCGGCCTTGATCGCCGCGATCTGGGTGGTCTGGGTGCCGATCTGGTCGGCGGTGGCACGCGCCCCGACGGCCAGCAGTAACCCGGCCCGAACCCGGTCGGGGTGGCCGACCATCCATTCCAAAGCCCGTGCGCCGCCCATGGATCCGCCGACCACGGCGGCAACCTGGTTTATTCCCAGCGCGTCCAGCGCGGCGATGTCCGCCTCCACCTGATCGCGCACGGTGATCAGCGGAAACCTGGAGCCCCACGGCTTTCCGTCTCGGGCAAGCGAACTCGGCCCGGTGGAGCCACGGCAACCGCCCAGCACGTTGGTGGCCACCGCGCACCAGCGGTTGGTGTCGATCGGTGCGCCCGGCCCGGCGATGCCGTCCCACCAGCCGGGCGTGGGGTGGCCCGGTCCGGCCGGTCCGGTGATATGGGAATCGCCGGTGAGGGCGTGCAGGACCACCACGACGTTGTCGCGCGTCGGTGACAGCTCGCCCCAGCGCTGCACGGCGATACAGACGTTGTCGATGACCGCGCCGCTTTCCGTGGTCAGCGAGCCGATATCGACCAGCCCGACCTCACCTTCGGCGGGCAGCGTTTGCGTGGGGACGTCGGAGATTGTCATGCCAAGTCCCTCAGAAGGCCGCCACGGAGCGCGGGTCAGAGCTCGTCGGGACGGCGGCGAACCCGAGCTCGAGGTCGGCCAGGATGTCGTCGATGTTCTCGATACCGACGGCCAGCCGCACCAGTCCCGGCGTGACGCCGGTGCTCAGCTGCTCTTCGGGGGAGAGCTGGGCGTGGGTGGTCGACGCCGGGTGGATCACCAGCGACCGCACGTCGCCGATGTTGGCGACGTGGCTGTGCAGTTGCAGCGCGTTCACGAACGCCTTGCCCGCCTCGATACCGCCGGCCAGCTCGAATGCCAGCACGGCGCCGGTTCCCTTGGGGGCCAACTTCTTTGCCCGCTCGTGCCACGGCGAGCTGGGCAGTCCCGCGTAGTTGACCGACACCACGCCGTCGTGACCCTCGAGGAATTCGGCGACCCGTTGCGCGTTGGCGACGTGGCGCTCGATTCGCAGGCTCAGCGTCTCGAGGCCCTGGGCCACCAGGAACGCGTTGAACGGCGACGCCGCCGAGCCGAGGTCGCGCAGCAGTTGCACGCGTGCCTTGAGCGCGTACGCCGGCGGCCCCAGCTCGGCGAAGACCACGCCGTGGTAGCTCGGGTCGGGCGTGGTGAATCCGGGGAAACGGCCCTGCGTCCAGTCGAACGTGCCGCCGTCGACGACGACCCCGGCGATCGCGGAGCCGTGCCCGCCCAGGTATTTGGTCGCGGAGTGCACGACGATGTCGGCGCCCTGCGTGAACGGCTGGATCAGGTACGGCGTGGCAATGGTGTTGTCGACGATCAGCGGCACGCCGTTGGCGTGGGCGACCCCGGCGACCCCCGGGGTGTCGAGGATGTCTATCTGCGGGTTGGAGATCGTCTCGGCGAAGAAGGCTTTGGTGTTGGGCCGCACCGCGGCCTGCCACGAGTCCAGGTCGTCGGGATCCTCGACAAAGCTGACCTCGATGCCCAGCTTGGGCAGCGAGTAGTGGAACAGGTTGTACGTGCCACCGTAGAGGCGCGGGCTGGACACAATGTGATCGCCGGCACATGCGAGGTTCAATATGGCAAATGTCTCAGCAGCCTGTCCGGAGCTCAAGAACAGCGCCGCGACGCCGCCCTCGAGCGCGGCGATGCGCTGTTCGACAACGTCGGTGGTCGGGTTTCCGATCCGGGTGTAGATGTTGCCCGGGACCTCGAGCCCGAATAGGGCGGCGGCGTGGGTGGTGTCGTCGAAGACGTAGGACGTGGTCTGGTAGATCGGCAGCGCGCGTGCGTTGGTGGCCGGGTCGGGCTGCTGACCGGCGTGAATCTGCTTGGTCTCGAACGACCAATGCGCGATCGGATCGGTGTCGTTGCTGTTCTCATCGCTCATGGGAAGCGTCCCCTGTCTGGCTCAGGGGCCCGTCATGGCGGACCCGCGCTTGCCGGATAGCCGGTGCTTTGGCTACTCAACCTGGTCTTCACCCGGAGCACCCCACCGCGGTTGGAGGGTTGCCGGCCAGCGAGCCGGGGCTTGACGCTGGCGCTCATGACCAATACGAAGACTATCTTACTGTGCCGACCGGATGCCAATGCCAGGTCGACACCTGCTCAAACACCCTTGATAACGTGGCAAATGATAACGCTGAGCCCCCCAAAATCTGACCGGGAGAGGGACCGTCCGTGAGCGCCGAAAAGCCGACCGTCATCTACACGCTGACCGATGAGGCGCCGTTGCTGGCGACCTACGCGTTCCTGCCGATCGTGCGGGCTTTCGCCGAACCGGCGGGTATCGAGATCAAGACAAGCGACATCTCGGTGGCCGCCCGGATCCTCGCCGAGTTCCCCGAGCACCTGACCGAAGAGCAACGGGTGCCGGACAACCTGGCCGAACTGGGCCGGCTGACGAAGCTGCCGGACACCAACATCATCAAGCTGCCCAACATCAGCGCCTCGGTCCCTCAGCTGGTCGCCGCGATCAAGGAGCTGCAGGGCAAGGGATACAAGATTCCGGACTATCCGCAGAGCCCGAAGACCGACGAGGACAAGGAAATTCGCGAGCGTTATTCGAAATGCCTTGGTAGCGCGGTCAACCCGGTGCTGCGGCAGGGCAACTCGGACCGCCGGGCGCCCAACGCCGTCAAGGAGTACGCGCGCAAGCACCCGCACAGTATGGGGACCTGGTCACAGGCGTCGCGCACCCACGTCGCGACCATGAAGCACGGCGACTTCTATCACGGTGAGAAGTCGATGACGCTGGATCGCGGGCGCAGCGTGAAGATGGAGCTGGAGACCAAGAGCGGCAAGAAGATCGTGCTCAAGCCCACGGTGTCGCTGCGCGACGGCGACATCATCGACAGCATGTTCATGAGCCGCAAGGCGCTCTGCGAGTTCTACGAAGCCGAGATCGACGACGCCTACAAGACCGGCGTGATGTTCTCGCTGCACGTCAAGGCGACGATGATGAAGGTCTCGCACCCGATCGTCTTCGGCCACGCCGTGAAGGTCTTCTACAAGGACGCCTTCGCCAAGCATCAGGCGCTGTTCGACGAACTCGGCGTCAACGTCAACAACGGTCTGGTCGATCTGTACGACAAGATCGAGTCGCTGCCGGCCTCGCAGCACGACGAGATCATCCGCGACCTGCACGCCTGCCACGAACACCGCCCCGAGTTGGCGATGGTCGATTCGGCCAAGGGCATCAGCAACTTTCACTCGCCCAGCGACGTGATCGTGGATGCGTCGATGCCGGCGATGATCCGCGCCGGCGGCAAGATGTACGGCGCCGACGGGCGGCCGAAGGACACCAAGGCCGTCAACCCGGAGTCGACTTTTGCCCGCATCTACCAGGAGATCATCAACTTCTGTAAGACCCACGGGCAATTCGATCCGACCACGATGGGCACCGTCCCCAACGTCGGCCTGATGGCGCAGCAGGCCGAAGAGTACGGCTCGCACGACAAGACGTTCGAGATCCCCGAGGACGGCGTCGCCAACATCGTCGACCTCGACACGGGCGATGTGCTGCTTTCGCAGAACGTGGAAGAAGGCGACATCTGGCGCATGCCCATCGTGCGGGACGAAGCGATCCGGGACTGGGTCAAGCTGGCCGTCACCCGGGCGCGCAACTCGGGCATGCCGGTGGTGTTCTGGCTGGACCAGGAGCGACCGCACGAGAACGAATTGCGCAAGAAGGTCAACACCTACCTGGCCGACCACGACACCGAGGGCCTCGACATCCAGACCATGTCGCAGGAACGCGCCATGCGGCACACGATCGAGCGCGCCATGCGCGGGCAAGACACCATCGCCGCGACCGGAAACATCCTGCGCGACTACCTCACCGACCTGTTCCCGATCCTGGAGCTGGGCACCAGCGCCAAGATGCTGTCCATCGTGCCATTGATGGCCGGCGGCGGAATGTATGAAACCGGCGCGGGCGGTTCGGCGCCCAAGCACGTCCACCAGCTCGTCGAGGAGAACCACCTGCGCTGGGATTCCCTTGGCGAGTTCCTTGCTCTCGGAGCATGTTTCGAGGACCTCGGAATCAAGACCGACAACGAGCGCGCCAAGCTGCTGGGCAAGACATTGGACGCCGCGATCGGCAAGTTGTTGGACAACAACAAGAGTCCGTCACGCAAGACCGGTGAGCTCGACAACCGCGGCAGCCAGTTCTATCTGGCGCTGTACTGGGCCGAGGAACTTGCCGCGCAAGGCGATGACGAAGAATTGCGCAAGCACTTTGCCGCGCTGGCCGACTCGTTGAGCAAGAACGAGGAGGCCATCATCGCCGAAATGGCAATGGTGCAGGGCGAAACGGTCGACATCGGCGGCTACTATCAGCCGGACAACGAGAAGACGACTGCAGTGATGCGGCCGAGCAAGAAGTTCAATGAATCTCTAGCGGCTTCGCAGGACTGAGCCGCGTCGACGCTGATGTCCAAGATCAAAGTTCGAGGCCCGGTAGTCGAACTCGATGGCGACGAGATGACCCGTGTCATCTGGAAGCTGATCAAGGACATGCTGATCCTGCCGCACCTCGACATCAACTTGGAGTACTACGACCTGGGCATCGAGTACCGCGATCGCACCGACGACCAGGTGACGATCGACGCGGCGTATGCCATCAAGAAGCACGGCGTGGGCGTCAAGTGCGCGACGATCACCCCCGACGAGGCGCGTGTCCAAGAGTTCAACCTGAAGAAGATGTGGCTCTCGCCGAATGGGACGATCCGAAACATCCTGGGCGGCACCATCTTCCGCGAGCCGATCGTGATCTCGAACGTCCCGCGCCTGGTTCCGGGCTGGACCAAGCCGATCGTCATCGGCCGTCACGCATTCGGCGACCAGTACCGGTCCACAAACTTCAAGGTCGAGAAACCCGGCACTGTGGCGATAACGTTCACGCCCGCGGACGGTGGTGAGCCGATCGTGCACGAGATGGTGGACATCCCCGAGGACGGCGGCGTCGTAATGGGGATGTACAACTTCCGGGACTCCATCCGCGACTTCGCGCGGGCCTCATTCGCTTACGGGCTCAACGCCAAATGGCCGGTGTACCTGTCTACGAAGAACACCATCCTCAAGGCCTACGACGGCATGTTCAAAGACGAATTCCAGCGTATCTACGACGAGGAGTTCAAGGAGCAGTTCGAGGCCGAAGGCCTGACCTACGAGCACCGGCTGATCGATGACATGGTGGCCGCCTGCCTGAAGTGGGACGGCGGCTACGTCTGGGCCTGTAAGAACTACGACGGCGACGTCCAGTCCGACACCGTCGCACAGGGTTACGGCTCGCTGGGGCTGATGACCTCGGTGCTGATGACCGCCGACGGCAGGACGGTGGAGGCCGAGGCCGCGCACGGCACCGTCACCCGGCACTACCGGCAGTATCAGGCCGGCAAGCCGACATCCACGAACCCGATCGCCTCGATCTTCGCCTGGACGCGGGGACTGCAGCACCGCGGCAAGCTGGACAACACCCCCGAGGTGATCGGCTTCGGGCAGAAGCTGGAAGAGGTCGTCATCGGCACCGTCGAGAGCGGGAAGATGACCAAGGACCTCGCGATTCTGATCGGGCCCGATCAGCAGTGGCAGCAAAGCGAGGAGTTCCTCGGCTCGATCGCCGAGAACCTGGAGAAGGCGCTCGCCTAGGGCCTAGCTGGCCGGCGGGTCGACGACCCGCGCCGGCCGGGTGCAGTCGTCGATGAATCCGGAGATGACCTCGGTCACCCGTCCGGGTGCCTCGAACATCGGAACGTGCCCGACGCCGTCGAGCCGGGTGATTCTGGTGTCGGCCGGCAGCAAGTCGGTGAAATGCCGGCTGAACCTGCTCGGCGGCACGACGCGGTCCTTCTCGCACAACACCAGGTGAGCGGGCACCGCGGTCTGCGCCAACTCCATCAACCCGGGCTGCAGCAGTGCCTTGACCAGCAGCTGGAAGTAGGCCGGGCAGTGCGCGGCGTCATCCACTATGCCGGACAGCTGGCGCTCGCTGATCCCGTCCGCCGCCCCGCTGAGCGGCAGGGTGGCCAGCCGGCGGCTATACGGCAGCCGCAGCGTGCGCTGGCCCAGCAGTCGGGTCAGCGCCAAGACCGGCATGCCGGCCACGAACTTGCCGATGACCTCGAATTTCACCGGGCTCCAGCGGGTCCAACCGCCCGCGGCGGCGACGCCGGTGACGGTACGGGCCCGGCCCCGCCGCTCCAGTTCGAAGGCGACCCAGCCGCCCAGCGAGTTGCCCACGATGTGAGCGGTGTCCCACCCCATCTGGTCGAGCTGGCGTTCGACGTGATCGGCCAGCACCGACGAGCTCAGCAGCCAGGTGCCCGCGTGCGGGCCGCCGTTGTGGCCGGCCATCGTCGGGGCGAATACCTCGTAGCGCCCGGTATCGGACAGCTGCCGGGCCACCCCTTCCCATACCGTCTGGGACATCAGGAACGGGTGCAGCAGCAGTACCGGCTCTCCAGAACCCTGGTGGATCGGCGCACGAGTCGTCACGTAGCCGACATTAAAGGCGGTACCGCCGGTACCGCAAGCGAGGGCGCGACGGGGAAAGCGCGCGTGAAAAGATCGAGACATCATGAGCACCGCTACCGGACCCAGCCGGATTTTCTCCGGCGTGCAGCCCACGTCTGATTCGCTTCACCTCGGCAACGCGCTGGGCGCGGTCACCCAGTGGGTCGCGCTGCAGGACGACCACGACGCGTTCTTCTGTGTGGTCGACCTGCACGCGATCACCGTTCCGCAGGATCCCGAGGCGCTGCGACGCCGCACCCTGGTGACCGCCGCCCAGTACCTGGCGCTGGGCATCGACCCGGCCCGCAGCACCGTCTTCGTGCAAAGCCACGTGCCCGCTCACACACAGCTGGCCTGGGTGCTGGGCTGCTTCACCGGCTTCGGGCAGGCGTCGCGGATGACGCAGTTCAAGGACAAGTCGCAGCGCCAGGGCACCGACTCCACCACCGTCGGGCTGTTCACCTATCCGGTGTTGCAGGCCGCCGACGTGCTGGCCTACGACACCGATCTGGTGCCCGTTGGCGAGGACCAGCGCCAGCACCTCGAGCTGGCCCGCGACATCGCGGAGCGGTTCAACAGCCGCTTCCCGGACACCTTCGTCGTCCCGGACATGTTCATTCCGAAGGCCACCGCCAAGATCTACGACCTGCAGGATCCGACATCGAAGATGAGCAAATCGGCGGCCACCGATGCCGGTTTGATCAATCTGCTCGACGATCCGGCATTGTCCGCCAAGAAGATTCGCTCGGCCGTGACCGACAGCGAGCGCGAGATCCGCTTTGACACCGAGGCCAAGCCCGGCGTTTCGAACCTGCTGACCATCCAATCGGCGGTCACCGGAGTCGGCATCGACAAGCTCGTCGACGGCTACGCCGGGCGCGGCTACGGCGATCTGAAGAAGGAGACCGCCGAGGCCGTCGTCGAATTCGTCGCCCCGATCAAGGCCCGAGTCGACGAATTGACCGCGGATCTGGCCGAATTGGAGGCCGTGCTGGCGGCCGGTGCCCAGCGCGCCGACGATGTGGCCGGAAAAACGGTCCAGCGGGTCTACGATCGGCTGGGGTTTCTTCCGCAACGGAGGTAGTGCGTTCACCATGGACGAGCCGGCCAAGCCAGGGATCCTTGACCGGTTGCGGGCCCGGTTCGGCTGGCTCGACCATGTGCTACGCGCCTACAAACATTTCGACGAGCGCAACGGCGGCTTCTTGGCGGCCGCCCTGACGTACTACACGATCTTCGCGCTATTCCCTTTGCTGATGGTCGGTTTCGCGGTCGTCGGTTTCATGCTGGCCGAGGACCCCAAGCTGCTCGCCAGCATCGACGAGCACATCCGCGACGCGGTCGACGGTGAGCTCGGGCAGCAGCTGGTGGACCTGATGAATTCGGCGATCAACGCGCGCACGTCGGTCGGTGTGATCGGCCTGGCCGCCTCGGCGTGGGCCGGACTTGGCTGGATGTCCCATATGCGCGGCGCCGTGACCGAGATGTGGTGGGACGAACCGCTGCAGTCGCCGGGCTTCGTGCGCGGAAAGTTGTCCGATCTGGTCGCAATGGTGGGGACGTTCGTGGTCATCCTCGCCACCATCGCGCTCACCGCGCTCGGGCACGCGGCGCCGATGCGCGCGGTACTGAAATGGGCTGGCGTGCCCAACTTCTCGATCTTCGGCGAGCTCTTCCGGGGTCTTTCGATAGTGGTGTCGCTGCTGGTGTCGTGGATGTTGTTCACCTGGATGATCGGCCGGCTGCCGCGGCACAAGGTCAGCCTCGCCGACTCGGCGCGGGCCGGCCTGCTCGCGGCGATCGGCTTCGAGCTGTTCAAACAGGTGGCCTCGATCTACCTGCGGGTCGTGTTGCGCAGTCCGGCGGGTGCGACCTTCGGGCCGGTGCTGGGCCTGATGGTGTTCTCCTACATCACCGGGTATCTCGTGCTCTTCGCCACCGCCTGGGCCGCCACGCTTTCCACCGATCCGCGCAGCAAGTACGCCCCGCCTCCGGCGCCCGCGATCATCGCCCCGCGGGTCCTGCTAGACGAGGGGATCAGCACCCGGCAGACGCTGACCGCGATCGTGATGGGAGCCGTTGGCGCGCTGGCCTTTTCCCGGCTGACCCGCTGGCTGCGTTAGCGCCAGGCGCCCTGCGCCATCACGGCCGCGACTCGCAATTCGCGGTCCAGCACAACAAGATTGGCGTCGTAGCCGGCCTGTAGGGCGCCCACCCGCCCCAGGCCCAGCGCCCGCGCCGGCGTCGCCGAGGTCATCTGCACCGCGGCGACCAATGCGGCATCAGCGTCCGGGCCGAGCCGCGAAATCGTGCGGAAGAGCTGATCCATCGTGGCGGTGCTGCCGGCGATCGTCGACGTCGCATGCACCCGGGCCACCCCCGCCCGCACGTCGACCTGCACCGCGCCGAGCCGGTACGCGCCGTCCTCGCATCCGGCCGCGGCGATCGCGTCGGTGATGACGGCGACCCGGTCGGGCCCGGCCGCCCGGACGACCGCGTGCACCGCGGCGGGGTGCACGTGCACGCCGTCGGGGATCAGCTCGACGGTCACCGCCGGGCTTTCCAGCAGCGCGAGTGCCGGTCCGGGTTCCCGATGGTGCAGGGGCGGCATCGCATTGAACAGATGCGTGCCCACCGTGGCGCCCAGGGCGATCGCTTGTTGGGTCTGCTCATAGGTGGCATCGGTATGTCCCACGGCGACAACGACACCCGCGTCCACGAAGCGCCGGATCGCCTCGCCGGCACCGGGTCGCTCCGGTGCCAGCGTGACCATCCGGATGGTGCCCTCGCCGGCGGCCAGGACGTCGTCGACCTCGCCGGGCTCGGGATCGCGCATCTGGGTCGGATCGTGTGCTCCGCACCGTGCGGTTGCCAGCCACGGCCCTTCCAGGTGGATGCCCGCGACGGTGCCGGATCGGGTGGCTTCGGCCAGCGCGCGCACCCCCGCGATCAGCGTGTCGGGTGCGGCGGTGACCAGACTGGCCAGCGTCGTGGTGGTGCCATGGCAACGGTGAAACTGCGCGGCTTCGTCGATCTGCTCGGCGTCCAGGTAAGAGGCGCCGCCGCCGCCGTGCACGTGCATGTCGATATAGCCAGGCACCACAAGGCAATCCGGGAAGTCCCGGTCGGGCGGCGCGGGCGGTTCACCGGCCCCGCAGGCGAGAATCCGTGCGCCGGTGATCTCTAGCCATCCCGGCCGGCAGACCTGATCGTCGAGGACGACCGCGCCGGCGCGGATCAGGGGCACGGGTCTTCCCAGCGGCCGCCGTTTTCCCAGAAGTGCCGGATGTCCTCGAGCTGGCGTCCCTTGGTCTCCGGCGCGTACCGGTACACGAAGCCGAACGCCACCACGGCCAAAACCCCGAACAACGCGAAAGTGCCTGCGCCGCCGAGGGAGTGCAGCATGGTCAGGAAGACCGCCGCGACGATCGCGTTGGCAGTCAGGTTGGAGGTCAGCATGATGCTGGACCCGATGGACCGCAGCCGGGTGGGGAAGCTCTCGCTGGCGTACACCCAGCCCAGCGAGCCGAAACCCAGGGTGTAGCCGATGATGAACAACAGGATGCCGGCGAACCCGAGCGCCGCGCCGCCGATGCCCCGGGCGAACACCGCCGTCAGCACGACGTCGGCGGCGATCATCATGGCGATGCCGCACAACAGGATTGGGCGTCTGCCGACGCGGTCCACAAGCGTCAGCGCCGCGCCCACGGCTGCCAAACCGGCCACCTGGACCAGCGCCGGCAGGCCCAGCAGCGCGAAATTACCGGTGAATCCCATGGCTTCGAATATTCGGGGGCTGTAGTAGATGATCGCGTTGATGCCGGTGATCTGCAGCAGGAAGCCGAGCACGATCACGAATACGGTGGCTCGCACGTACGGTGGCCGCAGCATCTCGGAGATGCGGCCTTTGAAACCGGGGGAGCCCTCGCCCAGTGCGCGGCCGATCTGGGCGAGCTCTTCGTCGGCGTTCGCGGCGGGCTCGACGCGCAGCAGCGCGCGCCGCGCGTCGTCGACCCGCCCCTTGAGCAGATACCACCGGGCCGTGTCCGGCAGGCGGATCACCAACGGCAGCAACAGCATCACCGGCACCGCGGCCAGCCCCAGCATCCAGCGCCAGCTGTGGGTACCGGCCAACAGGTAGCCGACGAGATACCCGACGATAAGCCCGGTGACGATCGTCAGCTGATAGGCGGTCAGCAGCGCCCCGCGCACCGCCGCCGGCGCCGATTCCGCGATATAGACCGGGACGACCACCACCATCACGCCGATCGTCATACCCAGCAGGAGTCGTGCCGCCAGCAGCATCGGAAATGACGCCGAGAACGCACCCAGCAGCGCGAAGGTCGCGTAGGCGACCAGGATCAGCACGACCGACTTTTTTCGGCCGATCGCGTTGGCGAGTACGCCGGCACCGAGCGCTCCGGCGATCTGCCCGATCACGGCCATCGTCGTGAGGAGTTCTTGTTGAGAGGTGGTGAGTCCGAAATCTTCGGTGATGAACAGCTGCGCGCCGGCGATGATGGACAGGTCGTATCCGTAGATCAGACCGACGCTGGCGCCGGTGAGCCCAACGCGCGAACCCCTCAAGTGGTCGGCACCCGATCGCTCAGCAACTCGACGACACGGTCGGGATCGTCGGGGGTGATGCACGGGTGAACCCGAGCGCCGATGTCGAGAATCAGTAGCTTCTTCTTCCGCGGCCGGTGAATGTCCAACGGGAACCAGTATCGCGGATCCGTCGCTCCCCAGATCCTGCCGCCACCGGACGCGAAGGTCATCTGCTCGGTCTTGAGGCCGCGGATCTCGCCGTACGGGATCCGCTTGGCCCCGGCCAACGGGAAGTAGTAGCGCCGGATGGTGATTCCGTCCTCGTCGAGCCGGAGGCCGGAGTCCTCGTACAAGGCTTCAGTCATCCGCAAGACGGTGCCACAGCAAACATTGGCGGTCAACGGCGTTGAGCCGTGTCCCCCGATCGGTGGACAAAGCAATTCCACCCGGGATGTCCGATCGGAGGATGTTATGCAAGGTTGATCATCCCTAGATTTTTTTGTTATGTCCATCACGCTGGTTCCCACCACCCCGGCACAGCCGCGCGTGTTCGGCAAGCTGCTTTCGCAGGGCACCTTCTACACCGCGGGCATCCAGCTCAGCAATGGCACCGTGATCCTGCCGTTGATCTGCGCACACCAGGGTCTGACCTGGGTGGCCGCGCTGCTCTTTCCGGCCTTCTGCCTCGGCGACGTCGTCGGAAATTCGGTGTCTCCACTGGTGCTGCAGCGAGTGGGCCGGATGCGGCACCGGCTGCTGGCCGTGATCGCGGCCAGCGTGGCCGCCCTGACCCTGTGCGACGCGATGATTCCCTGGCACGGCGCCCTCACCGCGGTGGTGTTTCTGCTGACCTGCGCGGCAGCGGGAGTTCTGCTCGGGATCGCCGGCGTCGCCTACCCCGATATGGTTTCCAGCAAGCTGCCCGGGGCGCGGCGCGGCGAGCTGTTCCTGTTCCAGAGCGCCATCGGGTCGGTGCTGGCCACCGTCGTCACGCTGTTCGTCGTGCCGGCGCTGGCCCACGGCAACGAGATGGCCTACCGCCGCGATCTGTTGTGGCTGGGTGCGCTCGGGCTGGCGGGCTCGGCCATCGCGGCGCTGTTCGTCGGGCCGGTGCGGTCCACCTCGACCACCACCCGGATGTCGGTGCGGGACACCTACCGGGAGGGCATCGCGATCGCGCGGTCCCAGCCGTGGTTCCGCCGGTACATGGTCGCGTGCCTGTTGTTCGGTCCGGTCACCCTGGGCACCACCTTCTATGCCCTGCGCACCGCCCACGACAACCGCAGCCTGCATGTGTTGGTGATCCTGTCCAGCATCGGACTGGTTTTCGGGTCGCCGCTGTGGCGCAAGGTCTATCGCCTGTTCGGAGTGCGCGGCATGATGCTGGGCAGCGCGCTGCTCAGTGTCGCCGCCGCCACGCTGACCTTGGGGGCCGAAGTCTACGGCGAATGGACCCACGTCTGGGCTTACGGCACGGTGTTTCTGCTGGCGACGGTGGCCGCGCAGGCGGTCTTCGCCGCGGCGATCTCGTGGCTCAGCGTGGTCGCCGAGGAGTCGCACCGCGGGACACTGATTGCGTTGAGCTCGACGCTGGTTGCCGTCGAAACCATGGCGCTGGCGGCGGTGCTCGGCAACATTGCCCAGAACCACTCCACGATCTGGCCCGACGTCGTCGTCCTGGTCCTGGCCATCGGCGCCGCGCTGGCGTCGCTGACCGCTCCGCCGTCGGAAACACGGCGGGTGGTCGCTGCTCGGGTCCGGTCCTTCCCGACCGCGTCACCGGCCATGGCCCTGCAGGCCGCCTAGGGCCGCGCTATCTCCGCCGGTTTCTCGGCGGGCGGCAGCAACAGGGCACGCACCAAGCGGCGGGGCCCCGACGACCTGAGCATCCGACTGGCCGGGCGCGGGCGTACTCGCTGCGGCCACCAGAACCAGCGTCCGAGCAACGCGGCAATCGACGGTGTCATGAACGAGCGCACGATCAGCGTGTCGAACAACAGGCCCAGACCGATGGTGGTGCCGATCTGGCCGATGATTTGCAAATCGCTGAACACGAACAGCGACATGGTCACGGCGAACACCATTCCGGCCGCCGTGACGACCCCTCCGGTGCCGGCCATCGCGCGAATGATCCCGGTGTTCAGCCCGGCGCCGATTTCCTCTTTCAGTCGCGAGATCAGCAACAGGTTGTAATCCGAGCCCACGGCCAGCAGCAGGATCACCGACATCGCCAACACCAGCCAATACAGATCGATGCCGAGAATGTCCTGCCAGAGCAGCACGGACAGGCCGAACGAGGAGCCCAGGGACAGCAGCACCGTGCCGACGATGACGGCGGCGGCAATCACGCTTCGGGTCACGATCATCATGATGATCAGAATCAGACTGATCGCGGCGACCCCGGCCATCAGCAGGTCGTAGAAGGCACCCTCTTGGATGTCCCGGTACGTCGACGCCGTGCCGCCCATCGAGATCGCGGCGCCCTGCAGCGGAGTTCCCTTGATGGCCTCTTTGGCCGCCAGCTGGATCGGCTCGACGCGGGCGATGCCCTGGGGCGTCGACGGATCTCCGTCCAGCGCAATGATGAAGCGGGCCGCTTTGCCGTCCGGAGACAAGAACATCTTCAGGCCGCGCTTGAAATCCGGGTTTTCAAAGGCCGACTGCGGCAGATAGAACGAATCGTCAACCTGAGCGGCGTCGAAGACCCGACCCATGGCACCGGGGTCTTTGGTATTCATCTCCTGCTCTTTGTAGAACGACAACAGTGTGCCGTGCCAGACGACCATCATGTCGCGCATGATGGTCATCGTCGAAATCATCGGCAGCATCTGCGCGCGCATCTCCGGTAAGAGCCGGATGAGGACATCCATATCCTTGACGAGAGATTCCAATTTCTCGCTCAGCTGATCGATGTTGTCGAAGGTTTCGAATATCGATCGCACCGCCCAGCAGGCGGGGATATCGAAACAGTGCTTTTCCCAGTAGAAGTAACTGCCAACCGGGCGAAGGAAATCCGAAAGGTCCGCGAGGTGATCCCTGATGGTGTCGGTGGTGTTCGACATGTCATGCGTGAGGTGATCCATATCGACGGTGTTGTCGACGATTTCGCCCATGAGTTGATACATGTGCTTCATCGTGTCGATCGAGACGGTCATCGCCTGCACCTGAATCAGCATGTCGTCCAGGCGGTCCTTCATGAATTGCATGTTTTCGGCCTGCCCGACACCTTGCATGCTCATGATGAACGGAATCGACGTATGTTTGAGAGGCGTTCCCAGGGGCCGGGTTATCGATTTCACCTGCGAGATTCCGGGGCTGTGAAAGATGGCTTTTGCGACCTTGTCCAGGATCAGCATGTCGACGGGAGTGCGCATATCGTGATCGGTCTCGATCAACAGCACATCGGGGTTCAGCCAGGACTGCGAAAAGTGCCGACCCGCGGCCGCGTCCCCGACAACGGCCGGCATGCTGGCCGGCACGAATCTGCGCAGATCGTAAGTGGTGCGGTAATTGGGCAAGGCCAACAGCCCGACAAATGCCACCGCGCAGGTCGCCGCGAGCACCGGGCCGGGCCAGCGAACGATGGCGGTTCCCACCCGGCGCCAGCGCCGAGTCGCCATCTTGCGCTTGGGTTCGAACAGCTTGAAGTGGCTGGCGATGGTCAGCACCGCCGGTCCGAGCGTGAGTGCGGCGAGGACCGCAATCAGCATGCCCACCGCGCAGGGCGGGCCCATCGACTTGAAGTACGGCAGTCGGGCAAAGCTGAGGCAATACATGGCGCCGGCGATAGTCAACCCGGAGCCCAGAATCACATGGGCGGTTCCGTGAAACATCGCAAAGAAGGCGGCTTCTCGGTCCTTACCCGCGTAGCGGGCCTCGTGGTAGCGGCCGAGCATGAATATCGCGTAGTCCGTGCTGGCGGCAATGGCCAGCAGGGTGAGCAAGTTGACCGCGAAGGTCGAGAGGCCGAAAACGCCGTGATAGACCAGAAAACTGACGACTCCGCGTATTGCCCCCAGTTCGATCCCGACCAGGACGACGACGAGGATCATGGTCACGACCGAGCGGTAGATAAACAGCAACATCGCCGCGATCACCACGCCGGTAATCAGGGTGACCCTTGCGATACTTTTGTCGCCGGCCTCGGATTGATCGGCGATCAACCCCATCGAGCCGGTCACATACGCCTTGAGCCCGCGCGGCGCCGGCGTGGTGTCCACGATGTGCCGCACGGCGTAGACCGAGTTGTATGCCGCGGTTTCTGTCGTGCCGGCGAGGTAGACCACCGCATAGGCGGCTTTATCGTCCGCACTTTGCGATCCCCCGGCGGTCAGCGGGTCACTCCAGAAGTCCTGGATGTGCGCGACGTGCTGGGTATCGGCCGAAAGCCGCCGCACCAGTTCGCTATAGAAACGGTGAGCGTCGTCGCCGAGTGGTTTGTCGCTTTCCAGCACGATCGTGGCCGCGTTATCGGTGCCGGACTCACCGAATACCTGTCCCACCCGGTTGAGCGCCTGAACCGATGCGCCGCCTTTGGGGCTCATCGAGACCGAGTGCGCTTTGCCGACCGCCTCCAGCTGCGGGATGCCGATATTGAGCACGGCCGTGAGCCCCAGCCACAACAAGACGATCGGCACTGCAAATCGGCGGATTATCTTGGGTGCCCGGCTCATCCGGCATTCACCTGGCAGAAAGTCAGTGCTTTCGGTCCGGTCTCGGATCGCTCGTCCTTAATCGCGCCGTTCACCTTGATTCGGCAGCCGATGACGCTGCCGTTGCTTTGCGCCAAAAGGTTGACGGTGACCGAAGTCAGCGTCGTCGACAGGGTTTGCGACCACGGCAGCGGAATATTCTCCAGACGTTGCACCCGGGCGTCGGGATCCAAATAGGCGATCTTTGCGGTCGCGGCAGGACCGAAGACTTCATACGTCACTTGTTTCGGGTCGAACACTGGATCATCGAGATCGGCCTTGACCCTGACAACGGGATGTCCATGAACGCCGAACATGCTATGCAGGCGATAGATTCCGAGCCCCGCGACGCCGGCGATCGCAATAACGGCCAGCAGCAACCACATTCGTTTCACGACTCGGGTAACCGAAACCATCTTTACTCCCGCGCTTTGTTACCGGGTCGCAAAACGATTTGATGTCTCAATGCGTTCGGCGCTTACGCTACCGTCAATGTGCTAAAGCATCGAGCCTTTCGGACAATCGTTATATGGATTGAGCCGTTCCCCCAACCGGGGGACACCCAACTCGTCCGGCCGTGTCCGATCGGTGGATAGTTTTTACCTGCTCAGCGCCCATACTGTTAATGCCATGGCCGCATTGCCGGCGGAGATTTCGGCACACACGAACCCGTTCCCGCGCCTGCCTTCGCAGGGCGCGTTCTACACGGCCGGCATGCAGTTCAGCAATGGCGCCGTGGTGCTGCCGTTCATTTGCGCGCACCTGGGCCTCACCTGGCTGGCCGCGCTCCTGTTTCCGGCGTACGGCCTCGGCTCCATCGTGGGAAATTCGATGTCACCGGCGGTGTTGCGGCGCGTCGGCCAGATGCGGCACCTGCTGCTGGCCGCGATGGCGGCGAGTGCGGCCGCGCTGATCTTGTGCGACGCGATGATCCGCTGGAACGGCATGCTCGCGGCGGCGGTGTTTCTGCTGACGAGCGCGGGGGGCGGAGTCATCGTCGCTGTCGCCAATGTCGCGTACCCCGACACGACCTCCGGCAAGCTGTCCGCGTTGAGGATGCTGTCGGTACAGGGGGCCATCGCCTCGGTGGTGGCCACCGTTGCCGCGCTGTTCCTCGTGCCGGGGCTGGCCACCGGCGACAAGTTGGCGTTGCACCGCGATCTGCTGTGTCTGGGTGCGTTCGGACTGGCTGCCTCGGGCTTCGCGGCACTGTTCGTCGGCCCGGCGCGGTCGGATTCGATCGCCCCACGGATGTCCGTGCGCGACACCTGGCGGCGCGGCTTCGGGGTTGCCCGCACCCAGCCTTGGTTTCGCCGGTATGTGATCACGTGCCTGCTGTTCGCCCCGCTCAGCCTGGGCATGACCTTCTATGCCCTGCGTACCGCGCACCAGAGCGGCACCCTGCATGTGCTGGTGTTTCTGTCCACCATCGGACTGGTCATCGGTTCCGCGTTGTGGCGCAAGGTCTACCAGCTGTTCGGGGTGCGCGGCATGCTGCTGGGCAGCGCCCTGCTCAGCGCCGCCGCCGGCGTGCTGTCCATCGCGGCCGAGGCGTGCGGACAGTGGTTTCACATGTGGGCCTACGGCACCGTGTTCTTGCTGGCGACGGTGGCCGCCCTCGCCGTCTTCGCCGCGGCGATCTCGTGGGTCGGCGTGGTCGCCGCCGAACCCCACCGCGTCACCCTGATCGGCTTTTGCTCGACGCTGCTCGCGATCGAAACCACGGCACTGGGCGGGGCGCTGGGCGGGATCGCGCAAAACCACTCCAAGATCTGGCCGGTCGCCATCGTCGTGGTCCTGGCCGCCGCCGCCGCCGTTGCGGCACTGGGCGCACCCGGGCCGGCTAGGGCAGCAACAGGGCACGCACCAAACGGCGGGGTCCCGACGATCTGAGCATCCGACTGGCCGGGCGTGGGCGTACTTGTTGCGGCCACCAGAACCAGCGTCCGAGCAAGGCGGCGATCGACGGTGTCATGAACGAGCGCACGATCAGCGTGTCGAAAACCAGGCCCAGGCCGATGGTGGTGCCGATCTGACCGATGATTTGCAAATCGCTGAACACGAACAGCGACATGGTGACGGCGAAGACCATGCCGGCCGCCGTCACCACTCCGCCGGTGCCGGCCATCGCACGGATGAGTCCGGTGTTCAGACCGGCGCCGATTTCCTCTTTGAGCCGGGAGATCAGCAACAGGTTGTAATCCGATCCCACGGCCAGCAGCAGCATCACCGACATCGCCAACACCAGCCAGTACAAGTCGATGCCGAGAAGGTCTTGCCAGAGCAGCACGGACAGGCCGAAGGACGAGCCCAGGGAAAGCAGCACCGTGCCGACGATGACGGCGGCGGCAATCACGCTTCGGGTGACGATCATCATGATGATCAAGATGAGGCTGATCGCGGCCACCACGGCGATCATCAGATCGTAGAAGGCGCCCTCCTGGAGGTCTTTGAACGTCGCGGCGACGCCGCCCATGGAGATCGCGGCGCCCTGCAGCGGAGTTCCCTTGATCGCCTCCCTCGCCGCCTGCTGGATCGGCTCGACACGGGAGATGCCCTCGGGCGTCGCGGGAGCTCCGTCGAGGGAGATGATGAAGCGGGCCGCCTTGCCGTCCGGCGACAAGAACATGCTCAGGACCCGCTTGAAACCCGGATTATCAAAGGCCGACTGCGGTAGATAGAACGAATCGTCAACCTGGGCGGCGTCATAGGCCCGACCCATGGCACCGGGGTCCTTGCTGTTGCGCTCCTGCTCTTCATAAAGAGACGCAAGTGTGCCGTGCCAAACGACCAGCACGTCGCGCAAGGTGGTCAACGTCGAAATCATCGGGAGGAGCTGCGCCCGCATCTGGGGCAAAAGGTTGATCAGCACGTCCATGTCCTTGGCGAAATGCCCAAGCTTCTCGCTCAGCTGATCGACGTTGTCGAACGTATCGAATATCGATCTCGTCGCCCAGCAGATCGGGATATCGAAACAGTGTTTTTCCCAGTAGAAGTAGCTGACAATTGGCCGGAGGAAATCCGACAGGTCGGCGAAGTGATCCCTGATGGTGTCGGTGATGTTCGACATGTCGTGGGTCAGGTGATCCATGTCGACGTTATCGTCGATAAGCCGACCCATCAGGTCGTACATCTTGTGCATCGTTTCGATCGATACATCCATCGCCTGCTCTTGGACCAGCATGTCGTCCACTCGGCCCTTCATGAATTCCATGTTTTCGGCATTCATCACGTCGCGCATGCTGAGGATGAACGGAATCGACGTATGTTTGAGAGACGTTCCCAGGGGCCGGGTTATCGATTTCACCTGTGCGATTCCAGGGGTGTGAAAGATCGCTTTCGCGGCCTTGTCCAACACCACCATGTCGACCGGATCACGCATGTCGTGATCGGATTCGATCAGCAGCACCTCGGGGTTCAGCCGGGCCTGCGAAAAGTGTCGACCCGCGGCCGCATCCCCGACGATCGACGGCATGCTGGCGGACATGAATTTGCGCAAGTCGTAAGTGGTTTGGTAATTCGGCAGGGCCAGCAGGCCAACGGACGCCACCGCGCACGTCGCGGCGAGCATCGGGCCGGGCCAGCGAACGATGGCGGTTCCCACCCGGCGCCAGCGCCGAGTGGCCATCCTGCGCTTGGGGTCGAACAGTTTGAAGAAGCTGCCGACGGTCAGCACCGCCGGCCCGAGCGTCAGCGCGGCGAGGACCGCGACCAACATGCCGATGGCACAGGGGGCGCCGAGCGTCCGGAAATACGGAAGTCGGGCAAGGCTCAGGCAATACATGGCGCCGGCGATGGTCATGCCCGAGCCCAGAATCACATGGGCGGTCCCGCGAAACATCGTGTAGAACGCGGTTTCCCTGTCTTCGCCGCCGTAGCGCGCCTCGTGATAACGCCCGAGCATGAATATCGCGTAGTCCGTGCTGGCGGCGATGGCGAGCAGGGTGACCAGGTTTGTCGCAAAGGTCGAAAGCCCGAAAGCGTTGTGGTGAGCGAGAAAAGCGATGACCCCGCGAATTGCCCCCAGCTCGACCCCAACCAGGCCGAGCAGGAGAAGCATGGTCACGACGGACCGGTAGATGAAGAGCAACATCGCCGCGATCACCACGCCGGTAGTCAGGGTGACCTTGGCGACGCTCTTGTCGCCGGCCTCGGTCTGGTCGGCGATCAGCGCGTACGGACCCGTGATGTATGCCTTGACCCCGAGCGGCGCCGGGGTGCTGTTCACGATGTGCTGGACGGCGTGAACCGAGTTGTAGGCCTGTGTTTCGTTGTTGCCGACCAGGAACACCACGACGTAGGCGGCCTTATCGTCCGCGCTCTGCGATCCCCGGGCCGTCAGCGGGTCGCTCCAGAAATCCTGGATGTGCGCGACATGCTGGGTATCGGCCGAAAGCCTGCGCATCATCTCGTTGTAGAAACGGTGAGCGTCGTCGCCGAGCGGTTTGTCACCTTCCAGCACAATCGTCACCGAGCTGTTGGACTCGAACTCATGGAATACCTGGCCCACGTGCTTGATCGCCTGGACCGCGGCCGCGTCTTTCGGGCTCAGGGATACCGAGTGTGCTTTGCCGACCACTTCCAGCTGCGGGATGGCCAGATTGACGACGGCGGTCAGCCCCACCCATAACAGAACGATCGGCACCGCAAAGCGGATGATAATCCGCGGCAGAAATGGCGGCCCGGAATTCGGTGCGACGGCGATGACCGCCAACAGCAACAACATTCGCTTCACGACTCGGGTAATCGAAATCATCTTTACCCCGTTTGGTTGCGTTAGCGAGATAGACGCTACCGTCGATGCGTTAAAGCATCGAGAGTTTCCAGTTAATCGTTATATGGTCCGGCGGTTCATCGAGCGCGCGACCATGATCAACGAGAACACGACAATGGCGCCGATGATGCCCACGCCCACCCGCACCGGCAACGCGTCGGCCGATGGCAGCAATCCGGCGGCCTGGGCGCCGTTGCTCTGCCGGTCCGCGGCGCTGTCCTGCTTGGGTGCCAGCGACGGGTCGGGTGCGATCAGCGCACCCACCTGGGTGCCCTGCGCGGTGGCGAAGCCGTAGTCCAGCAGGTGCGCCGCCTGCTCCCAGGGCGCGATCGGTTGCCGGGTGCCGTGCATCAACACGGCCACCAGCCGCCGGCCGTCGCGGTTCGCGGCGCCCACGAACGTCTGGCCGGCGTCGTCGGTGTAGCCGGTCTTGCCGCCCAGGGCGCCCGGATACTTGTAGAGCAGCTGGTTGTCGTTTTCCAGCTCGTAGCCCGGGTGGTCGCCGTGGCCGGGAAAGTCGAACGTCCGGGTCGCGACGATGGCGGCGAAAGTCGGGTTCTGCCAGGCGTATCGGTAGAACAGGCCGATGTCGTAGGCCGAAGTGCTCATGCCGGGTCCGTCCAGTCCCGACGGTGTGGCCACCCGGGTGTCCTGGCCGCCGAGCTTGGCGGCCAGCACGTTGATCTTCTCCAGCGCCTGCTGCATCCCGCCCAGCTGCATGGCCAGCGCGTGCGCCGCGTCGTTACCCGAGTGCATCAGCAGCCCGTGCAGCAGTTGGTTGACGGTGTAGACGCCGCCGTCGTCCACGCCGACCTTGGTGCCCTCGGCGGAGGCGTCGTCGGCCGTCCCGGTCACCGACTTGTTGAGTGGCAGCGCGTTCAGGACGGCCATCGCGACGAGGACCTTGATGATGCTGGCCGGGCGGTGGCGGCCATGCGGATCCTTGGCCGCGATCACCGCGCCGCTGTCCAGGTCCGCGACCAGCCAGGCCTCGGCGGAGACGTCGGTCGGCAGTGCCGGAGTATCAGGCGCGGCGACGATGCCGCAGCTGCTCAGCGCCTCGCCGCCCACCGGCTTGGCCGGCACCGCCAGCGGGATCGGCGGGTCACCGGCCTGCGGTACCTCCGACGAGTCCACCGCCGGTGGGGTGTTCACCTTGTACGGGCAGTTCGGCGCTCCGGCATTGGGCCCGGGGCTCGGCTCCGCGAGCGCGGCCGGCATGCCCGCAGCGGCCGGGGCGGCCATCACAAAAACGGTCGCTGCCAGGCAGGATGCGGAACGTACGAGAGCTTTTGAGCGGGGCATTGGTGTGCAGACTAGGCGATGGGGCGCCGGATTCGCGGGAGCCGCGCTGTGACTGTTGGGGCGTATGTGACAAGTTCATCTGTGCGGCGGATCGACGCACTACGCTGGCAGGAACCAACAGCCGTCAACGTCGAAAAGGGTGTGCCATTCCAAGCGAGCGATTGTGGTCAAAGTGGCGGCGCCGGAACGGCACGAATGGGTCGGGCACCTCGCCGCGCTCGCTGGAACAGCTGCTCAAGCAGGTGGAGAAGTCGACTCAGGTGCGACGTACCGGACTCGACGGGGTGCTGTCCGAGCTGCAGATGCATCGCGACGCCACGGTCGATCCCGAAGCGCGGTCGGCACTCGCCTGGTTGTGCAACTCGCTGTCGCGGTTCGTGACCAACCCGAGCGCGGCGCACGCCCGCCAGCTGGTGATGGCCACAGGTACCGCTAGAGCCGCGTGTACGCCTCGCTGAGCACGCCGCGCAGGATCGATTCGATGGTGTCGAACTCGGCCTGACCGCTGATCAGCGGCGGCGCCAGCTGGACGACGGAATCGCCGCGATCGTCGGTGCGGCAATACAACCCGGCCTCGAACAGGGCCGACGACACGTACCCCAGCAGTGACCGGCGTTCGGTGTCGGTGAAGGTTTGCTTGGTCGCCTTGTCCTTGACGAGCTCGACGCCGTAGAAGAAGCCCTCGCCGCGAACGTCGCCGACGATCGGCAGGTCGTAAAGCTTGTCCAGGGTGGCGCGGAAGACGGGCGCGTTGGTCTTGACGTGGTCGTTGATGCCCTCGCGCTCGAAGATGTCGAGGTTGGCCAGCCCGACGGCGGCCGAAACCGGGTGGCCGCCAAAGGTATACCCGTGCGGGAACATGGTCTCGCCGTCGTTGAACGGCTCGAACAGCCGCTCGCTGGCGATCATCGCGCCGATCGGCGAGTAGCCCGACGTCATGCCCTTGGCGCAGGTGATCATGTCGGGCACGTAGCCCATATCGTCGCAGGCGAACATCGAGCCGATCCGGCCGAACGCGCAGATCACCTCGTCGGAGACCAGCAGCACGTCGTAGGCGTCGCAGATCTCCCGCACCCGCTCGAAATAGCCTGGGGGAGCGGGGATGCTGCCGCCGGCGTTCTGCACCGGTTCCAGGAACACCGCGGCCACGGTGTCGGGCCCCTCGAACTCGATCGCCTCGGCGATCCGGTCGGCGGCCCACTGCCCGAAGGCTTTTGCATCGGTACCGAACGGTTCGGGGGCGCGGTAGAAGTTCGTGTTGGGCACCCGGAAGCCGCCCGGTGTGACCGGTTCGAACGGCGCCTTGAAGCGCGGCAGCCCGGTGATCGCGAGCGCGCCCTGGGTGGTGCCGTGGTAGGCGATCGCCCGCGAAATCACCTTGTATTTACCGGGTTTGCCGGTGAGCTTGAAAAACTGCTTGGCCACTTTCCACGCCGACTCGACGGCCTCGGTGCCGCCGGTGGTGAAGAAGACCCGGTTGAGGTCGCCCGGGGCATAGCCGGCCAGGCGCTCGGCCAGCTCGATCGCGGTGGGGGTGGCGTATCCCCACAGCGGGAAGAAAGCCAGCGTGCTCGCTTGCCGGGCCGCGACCTCGGCCAGTTCGGTGCGGCCGTGACCGACCTGCACCGTGAAGAGCCCGGACAGCCCGTCCAGATAACTCTTGCCGCGATCGTCGTAGATGGTGACGCCCTCACCGCGGGTGATGATCGGCGGCGTGATGCCGGCGCCGTGCCGGGCGAAGTGCAGCCAAAGATTGTCAGTCATCGTGCCCGTGAGCGTAACGCCACGGGCGGCAATCACTTGAGCAATATTCCGGCATCCACCGACAGCGTCGTGCCCGTGATGTAGCGACCGGACTTGGCGCACAGGTAGAGCATCGCCTCCGAGACATCCTCGGGATCGATCACCGAGACGGGCAGCAGATTGGTGAAGGCCGTCGCGAACGCCGGGTGCTGCTCTAAGTATTTGTCGAAGACGTCGTTGTGAACCATCGGCGTGGCCACTCCGGTCGGATGCACGGAGTTCACCCGAATCTCCTTCTCCGCCAATGTGGTGGCGTAATAACGCATCAGCCCGATGACGCCATGCTTGGCCGCGGTGTAGCCGGCCAGACCAGGGTTGCGCGTGTCGAAATCGCGCGAGACGGATTTGAATCCGGCCGCCGAGCTGGTGATGACGATCGCGCCGCCGTCGTGGTGGGCGAGCAGATGGGGCAGGGTCGCTTCGATCGTGCAATAGACACCGTTGAGCAGGACGTCGATCGCGTCGAGGTACGAACTCACTGTCGGCTCGGCGAGGCCGAAGCCCGGTGCCACGCCGGCATTGGCCAGGACGAAGTCCAGGCGGCCGAGTTCGGCAACGCCGTCGGCCAGCACCGACCCAAGACGCTCGAAGTCACGGACATCGGCCTGCCCGGCGACGATGCGGCGCCCGGTCTTCTCCACCAGGTTGACCGTCTCGTCCAGGTCCTCTGGGCACCCCAACGGGTAGGCGACGCTGTCGATCTGCTGACAGATGTCCACGGCAATGATGTCGGCGCCTTCTTCCGCGAACCGCACGGCGTGAGCGCGGCCCTGGCCGCGGGCGGCGCCGGTGATGAACGCGACCTTGCCTTCCAATCGCCCCGTCATGATTCCCTCTCGATACTTGACGCGTTTCCTCCACCTTCACTGTCGCGTTAGAGACCGCCTAGTCATTAGCCAATGCGCGCACAGTATTGGTCGGGAAGCGCATAGGCTCGGGACATGACCGCGACGCAGGTCACAGATTTCGAAGCGCTGCGGCCGCATCTGATGGCGGTGGCTTACCGGGTGACGGGCACCGTTGCCGACGCGGAAGACATCGTCCAGGAAGCCTGGCTGCGGTGGGACAAACAGGATGGGGCGATCGCCGATCTACGCGCCTGGCTGACCACCGTGGTGAGCCGGTTGGGGCTGGACCGGTTGCGGTCGGCCGCCCACCGCCGGGAGAGCTACACCGGCACCTGGCTGCCCGAACCGGTGGTGACCGGCTTCGACGGTAACGATCCGCTGTCGGCCGTGGTGGCTCGCGAGGATGCCCGGTTCGCGGCGATGGTCGTGCTGGAACGGTTGTCGCCGGATCAGCGGGTCGCCTTCGTGTTGCACGACGGGTTCTCGATGCCGTTCGCGGAAGTGGCCGAGGTGCTGGGCACCAACGAGCCCGCCGCCCGGCAGCTGGCGTCGAGGGCCCGCAAGGCCGTCGCGCACCAGCCGCCGCCGAAACCCGATCCGGCGCACGCCGAGGTGGTCGGCAAGTTGCTCGCGGCGATTGCCGAGGGCGACCTGGAAACCGTGGTGTCGCTGCTGCACCCGGATGTGACGTTCACCGGCGATTCGAATGGCAAGGCGCCCACGGCAATCAACGTCATCCGCGGCGCGGACAAGGTGGTCCGGTTCATCCAGGGCCTGGCGCAACGCTACGGCCCGGCGATGTACACCGTGCATCAATTCGGGCTGATCAACGGCGAGCTGGGGATGTACAGCCCCGGCTGCCCCGCCAGCGACGGCTATCGGGAGATGTTGCCGCGGATCACGGCCCTGACGGTGCGCGACGGAAAGGTCTGCGCGCTATGGGATATCGCCAACCCCGACAAGTTCACCGGTTCTCCGCTGAACTCTCGGTAGCCCACGGAATGCGGCAGCTGTCACCGGAATTGAAGCCCTGCTCGGTGATGCCCAGCGCGGTGTTCATCCGGGCCCGCATGTTCTCCACCCCGATCTGATAGGTCAGCTCGATCACCCCGGCGTCGCCGAAGCGGGCCCGCAGGTCGGCCACCTGTTCGTCGGTGACGGTGTGCGGATCGGTGGTCATGGCGTCGGCGTAGGCGATGGCGGCGCGCTCGTCGTCGGTGAACGCCGTCGAGGTGGCGTAGTCGTCGATCTCCTTGAGCCGGTTGATGTCCAGGCCGTCCAGGCGCTGCAGCATGGACCCGAAGTCGACGCACCACGCGCAGCCGATCGCGCGCGCCGTCCGGTAGACGGCAAGCTCACGCACGCTGACCGGAAGCGCGCGTGACGCCCGGTCGATCAGGGTCTCGTGCACGGCGCCGGCGACCATCAGCCGGCGATGATGCGCGGCCACCGCGAACGGTTCGGGAACCTGGCCGTAGCGGCGCTTGGCGATCCGGTACATAGCGCGGGTCATCAGTCCGGCGCTCTTGGGTGGTAGGGGCTCGATCCGTGTTTTCTGTGTCATACCCCTCAGACGACGCAGCTCTGCCAAGTGTGACCGACTGAGGCGATCTTGATCCCAAGAATTTCCCAAGAATCCATTAAGGATCCCCGGCAAGTCTGTGGCGATGACTTACTGCTATTTCGACGAGCCGCCCCGTCTGGAAGACATCGAGCCCGCCACTCACACGGAGGTGTTGGTCGCCGAACCGCGGCTGGACCAGGCGCGCATCCGCGCCGCGGTCGACACGGTCTTCGCTGCTCACCCCGACCTTGGCACCGTGTTCGAGTCGAAACTGAAGATCTGGATGACGCGTCCGGGCGGTGGCTGGGCGTGGGGAGTGGAGCCCCCCGGCGGCACCATCACCGACGTCGTCGCGCGGCATTTGGCCAGCTTCGACATGCACACCGGCCGGTTGTTCGCGGTCTCGCTGCTGCCGGGAGAACCCGACCGCCTGGTGCTCACCGCCAGCCAGCTCTGCATCGACGAAGCGGCCTGGCAGGCGGTGGTCGACGACCTGGTCGCCGAGTGCAATGCCGCCGGGCTCAGCGTGAGAACATCAGCGCGCGCTTGACCTCTTGGATCGCCTTCGTGACCTGAATGCCGCGCGGGCAGGACTCCGTGCAGTTGAACGTGGTCCGGCAGCGCCACACGCCGTCGACCTCGTTGAGGATGTCCAGGCGTTCACCGGCGGCCTCGTCGCGGCTGTCGAAGATGAACCGATGCGCGTTGACGATCGCGGCGGGGCCGAAGTAGGTGCCCTCGCTCCAGAACACCGGGCAACTGGTGGTGCAGCACGCGCACAGGATGCACTTGGTGGTGTCGTCGTAGCGGGCGCGGTCGGTCGGGCTTTGGATCCGCTCCCGGGTCGGCGGGTTGCCGCTGGTGATCAGGTACGGCTTGACCGCGCGGTAGGCGTCGAAGAACGGCTCCATGTCGACCACCAGATCCTTCTCCACCGGCAGTCCGCGGATCGGTTCGACCGTGATGGTCAGCGACTTGCCCGGTTTTTTGGGCAGCAGGTCGCGCATCAGCACCTTGCAGGCCAGCCGGTTGACGCCGTTGATCCGCATCGCGTCCGACCCGCACACGCCGTGTGCGCAGGAGCGCCGGAAGGTGAGCGTGCCGTCCAGGTAGCCCTTGATGTAGATCAGCAGGTTGAGCAACCGGTCGCTGGGCAGACACGGTACCCGAAAGCTTTGCCAGCCACCGGTTTTCGCAAAGGCATCGGGGTCGTCCGGGTTGAACCTGGCGATCTTCAGCGTCACCATCACCGCGCCGTCCGGAACCTGCGGCAGGGGTGGTTCCGCGGGCAGGGCCTCTGGTGCGTCCGGTGCTTCGACAGACATCAGTACTTCCGCTCCTTGGGTTCGTAGCGCGTCTGCACGACGGGTTTGAAGTCGAGCGCGATGTCACTCAACAGCTCGCTGCCCTGCTTGTAGGCCATCGTGTGGCGCATGTAGTTCACGTCGTCCCGGTTCGGGTAGTCCTCCCGGGCGTGGCCACCGCGAGACTCCTTGCGATTCAAGGCCCCGACGACGGTGACTTCGGCCAGCTCCAGGAGGAAGCCCAGTTCCATGGCTTCCAGCAGGTCGCTGTTGAAACGTTTTCCCTTGTCGTGCACGGTGATTCGGGAGTAGCGCTCCTTGAGCGCGTGGATGTCGGTCAACGCCTGCTTCAGGGTTTCCTCGGTGCGGAACACGGCGGCGTTGTTGTCCATCGTCTGCTGCAGGGCGCCGCGGATGTCGGCGACGCGCTCGTTGCCGTGTTCGGACAGAATGTCGGCCACCCAGCCGACCACCATCGCCTCGGGTTCCGGTGGCATGTCGACGAAGTCGTGGCCCTGGGCGTAGCCGGCCGCGGCGATGCCGGCGCGGCGGCCGAAGACGTTGATGTCCAGCAGCGAGTTGGTGCCCAGCCGGTTGGCGCCGTGCACGGACACGCACGCGCACTCGCCGGCCGCGTACAGGCCCGGGACGGTAGATGTGTTGTCCCGCAACACCTGTCCGGTGACCGTGGTGGGGATGCCGCCCATCACGTAGTGACAGGTCGGGTAGACCGGCACCAGATCCTTGACCGGGTCCACGCCCAGATAGGTGCGGGCGAACTCGGTGATGTCGGGCAGCTTGGATTCCAGCACGTCCTCACCGAGGTGGCGGACGTCGATGTAGACGTAGTCCTTGTGCGGGCCCGCGCCGCGGCCCTCCAGGACCTCCAGGACCATCGAGCGGGCGACGATGTCGCGGGGAGCCAGGTCGACGATCGTCGGGGCGTAGCGTTCCATGAAGCGCTCGCCCTCGCCGTTGAGCAACCGGCCACCCTCGCCGCGCACCGCCTCGGAGATCAGGATGCCCAGCCCGGCCAGGCCGGTCGGGTGGAACTGGTGAAACTCCATGTCCTCCAACGGAAGTCCTTTGCGGAACACGATGCCAATGCCGTCGCCGGTCAGCGTGTGCGCGTTGGAGGTCGTCTTGTACATGCGGCCCGAGCCGCCGGTCGCCAGCACGATGGCCTTGGCGTGGAATACGTGGATACGTCCGGTGGCCAGCTCGTAGGCGACCACGCCGGTGGCCACCGGTCCGCTCGGCGTTTGGGTGAGCACCAGGTCGAGCGCGTAGAACTCGTTGAAGAACTGCACGTCGTGCTTGACGCAGTTTTGGTAGAGCGTCTGCAGGATCATGTGGCCGGTGCGGTCGGCGGCGTAGCAGGCCCGGCGCACCGGGGCCTTGCCGTGGTCGCGGGTGTGACCGCCGAAGCGGCGCTGGTCGATGCGGCCCTCGGGGGTGCGGTTGAACGGCATCCCCATCTTCTCCAGGTCGAGCACCGCGTCGATGGCTTCCTTGCACATGATCTCGACGGCGTCCTGGTCCGCGAGATAGTCACCGCCCTTGACGGTGTCGAAGGTGTGCCATTCCCAGTTGTCGTCCTCGACGTTGGCCAGCGCCGCGCACATGCCGCCCTGCGCGGCGCCGGTGTGGCTGCGGGTGGGGTAGAGCTTTGTCAGCACCGCGGTGCGCACCCGGGGGCCGGCCTCGACGGCGGCCCGCATTCCGGCGCCGCCCGCGCCGACGATCAACACGTCGTATTTGTGATGCTGAATCATCGGTCAGCCTCCGATATTGGGGTCGAAGGTCATCAGCACGTAGGTACCCAGCACCAAGGTGAATCCCATCGACAACAGCAGCAGGCTGTTCAGCCAGAACCGGGTGCTGTTTTTACGGCTGTAGTCGTCGATGATGGTGCGCAGGCCATTACCGCCGTGCAATTGCGCCAGCCACAGCAGCGACAGGTCCCAGAATTGCCAGAACGGCGACGCCCAGCGTTGAGCGACGTAGTTGAAGTCGATGCGGTACACGCCGTTTTCCCACATCAGCATGATGAACAGGTGCCCGACCGCCAGGAACACCAGCGCGACACCGGAAAACCGCATGAACAGCCACGCGAATTTCTCGAAGTTGGGGATGCCGGCGCGCCGCCGCGGCGAGCGCGGGTTGTCCAGGCTGGGCGGGCGGTCGTGGCTGCGCTGCAGAACCGGCGCGACCTCACCGCGGCCGAGCTGAAGGTCGGGGCTGCTCATCGGAAGTGCTCCATCATGTGAATGCCGATGGCCACCGCGGCGGGCACCATGACCAACAGGTAGACGACGGCGATGACCCACAGCATCGTCTTCTGGTGCCGCGGCCCCTCCGACCAGAAGTCGATCAAGATGATGCGGATCCCGTTGAGTGCGTGGAAAAGCACCGCGGCGACCAACCCGAACTCCATCAGCCCGACGATCGGCGTCTTATAGGTCGCGATCACTTCGTTGTAGGTCTGCGGGCTCACCCGGACCAGGGCGGTATCCAGGACGTGCACGAAAAGGAAGAAGAAGATCGTCGCGCCGGTGATGCGATGCAGCACCCACGACCACATTCCCGGATCTCCCCGATACAGGGTCCGTGGTGGCCGCCGCTTGCGTGATGGCTCTGTGGTCTCAGTGCTCAAACCGGTCCTCATGTGGTCCGCGAAACTAAAGCCGGGCAATCGAGCTTAGCCCGGCAACGATGTGTCCGGAACCGGCCGACACCATTCATCAACGGTGCTTTCGTGCCGGGGTTAGGGTGGCTTTCTGGACTGGGCCCATCGGTGATTGAGGTTGTGGTATGCCTGATATTGATTGGAATTTGCTGCGGGACAAAGCAATACAGGTGGCGGCGGGAGCTTATGCCCCATATTCGCAATTCCCGGTCGGTGCGGCCTCATTGGTCGACGACGGCCGCGTGGTCACCGGCTGCAATGTGGAGAATGTCTCATATGGCCTTGGTCTCTGTGCCGAATGCGGTGTGGTGTCTGCCCTGCATGCGAGCGGTGGCGGGCGGTTGGTTGCCCTGGTGTGCGTTGACTCACAGGGGGTGCTGTTGATGCCGTGCGGGCGCTGCCGCCAGGTCCTGCTGGAGCACGGCGGGCGCGACCTGCTGATCGCGCATCCGGCCGGTCCCCGCCGCCTCGAGGAGCTGCTGCCCGATCCGTTCGATGCCGATGATCTTGCCCGGGAACGTCGTTGACTGACTTCGCATTCGACGCCCCGACGGTCATCAAGACCAAGCGCGACGGGACTCGGTTGTCCGATGCCGCGATCGACTGGGTCGTCGACGCCTATACCGCTGGGCGCGTTGCCGAGGAGCAGATGGCGGCGCTGTTGATGGCGATCTTTTGGCGCGGCATGGATCACGGCGAGATCGTCCGGTGGACGGCGGCGATGCTGGCGTCGGGCGACCGGCTGGATTTCAGCGATCTGCGAGTAGACGGTAAACCGTTGGCCACCGTGGACAAGCATTCGACCGGTGGGGTCGGGGACAAGACGACGCTGGTGTTGGTGCCCGTCGTCGCCGCCTGTGGCGGCGCGGTGCCCAAGGTCTCCGGCCGCGGTCTCGGCCATACCGGTGGCACCCTGGACAAGCTGGAGTCGATCGCGGGCTTCACCGCGGGAATTTCCAAGCAGCAAGTGCGCCAACAACTTTGCGATATCGGGGCGGCGATCTTCGCCGCCGGTGAGCTGGCGCCCGCCGACAAAAAGCTCTATGCGCTGCGCGACATCACCGCCACGGTCGACTCCTTGCCGTTGATCGCCAGCTCGATCATGAGCAAGAAACTGGCCGAGGGCATCGGCGCGCTGGTCCTCGACGTCAAGGTCGGTGACGGGGCGCTGATGGCGTCGGAGACGCAGTGCCGCGAACTGGCCGAAACCATGGTCGGGTTGGGCGCGGCCCACGGTGTGCCGACCCGGGCGGTGCTGACGGACATGGACTCCCCGCTGGGCGCGACGGTCGGCAATGCGCTCGAGGTGGGCGAGGCGCTCGAGGTGCTGGCCGGCGGTGGGCCACCCGACGTGGTGGGGCTGACGGTGCGGCTGGCCGCCGAGATGCTGGAGCTGGCCGGGATTGCCGGGCGCGATCCCGCCCAGACCCTGCGCGATGGCACCGCGATGGACCTATTCCGCCGGCTGGTCGCGGCCCAGGGCGGCGACTTGTCGGTACCGTTGCCAATCGGTTCACATTCGGAGACCGTGATCGCGGCGCGGAGCGGCACAATGGGAAACATCGATGCTATGGCAGTGGGGCTGGCAGCTTGGCGACTCGGCGCGGGTCGATCCCGCCCGGGTGGGCAGGTGCAACCCGGCGCCGGCGTCAGGATTCACCGTCGTCCGGGGCAGCCGGTGGTGGCCGGTGAGCCGTTGTTCACCCTCTACACCGACAGCCCCGAACGCTTCGGTGCCGCGCTGGCCGAGCTGGACCGCGGTTGGAGTGTGGGCGATACGGCGCCGGAGCCGCGACCGCTGATCATCGGGGTCGCGTCGTGAGCGCCCCGCTGGAGTTGCGGCAGATCCAGAAGGCGCCCAAGGCGCTGCTGCACGATCACCTCGACGGGGGCTTGCGCCCGTCGACCGTGCTGGAGATCGCTGGCGAGATCGGCTACGACGAGCTGCCCGCCACCGACGCCGACGAGCTGGCGACCTGGTTTCGCACCCGCTCGCACAGCGGCTCGCTGGAGCGCTACCTGGAGCCGTTCTCCCACACCGTGGCCGTGATGCAGACGCCGGAGGCATTGTTCCGCGTCGGCTACGAGTGCGTCGAAGACCTGGCCGCCGACTCCGTGATCTACGCCGAGATCCGTTTCGCCCCTGAGCTACACATCAACCGCGGGCTTTCCTTCGACGAGATCGTCGATGCCGTGCTGGAAGGCTTCGCCGCCGGGGAGAAGGCCGCCGCGGCGGCCGGACGTCCGATCGTCGTGCGCCTACTGGTCACCGCGATGCGTCACGCCGCAATGTCACGGGAGATCGCCGAGCTGGCAATTCGCTTCCGGGACAGGGGAGTTGTCGGGTTCGACATCGCCGGCGCCGAGGCCGGTTACCCGCCGACGCGTCACCTGGACGCGTTCGAATACATGCGAGATCACAACGCGCGCTTCACTATTCATGCCGGTGAGGCATTCGGTCTGCCGTCCATTCACGAGGCGATCGCGTTCTGTGCCGCCGACCGGCTCGGCCATGGGGTGCGCATCGTCGACGATATCGAGATCGTCGAGGGCGGCGGTGTTGAGCTGGGTAGGCTGGCATCGATCCTGCGCGACAAGCGGATTCCGCTGGAACTGTGCCCGAGCTCGAACGTGCAGACCGGCGCCGTCAAGAGCATCGCCGACCATCCCTTCGACCTGCTGGCCCGCGCGCGCTTCCGGGTCACCGTCAACACCGACAACCGGCTGATGAGCGACACCACGATGAGCCTCGAAATGCACCGTTTGGTAGAGGCTTTCGGCTACGGGTGGAGCGATCTCGAGAGGTTCACCATCAACGCGATGAAGTCGGCGTTCATTCCGTTTGACGAGCGGCTGGCGCTCATCGACGAGGTGATCAAGCCGCGGTATGCGGTGCTGATCGGCTAGAACGGCGGCGGTTCGTCGTCGTCGGACGGTCCGACGCGGGCATATTCCCAACGCTTTTTGCGGGCTTCGCGAGCGGCTCGGTTGTGCCGGCGTTCGGCGGCGATCTTCGCGGCCCGGTTCCGTGCGCGGGTGTGGGTCCGGGTCGGCATCATCGCTTCGCGGTTGTCGCGGTCCGGGTATGGCATCCCGACAACCGGCGGCGGGTCCACGCAGGCGCACAGGGCGGGGAAGAGCAGCGCGCTGCCGGGTGTGGTGACGTGGGTCTGCCCGCCGGGCAGGGTCCAGATAACGGTGCCATCAGCCAGCTGCTGGTCGCGCCAGCCCCAGAAAGTCTTGAGCAGGTGATGTTTTCGGCACAAGCACTTGAGGTTCGACGGATGGGTGGCGCCGCCGTCGCCGTGGGGCACGGTGTGGTCGATGTCGCATTCGGTTGCTGGGCGGTCGCAGCCCGGGGCCCGGCAGGTGAGGTCGCGGGCCCGCACGAAGTCGGCTAGCGCCCGAGACGGAATGTAAGCCCGCTCCGGCGCAATCGGTGTTGTAATCGGTTGCAGCTTAGCCATTTTCGCCAGCTCGCGGACAAGCTCGGCCGGAATGATGCTATCGCCGTACAGAAATCCCGGAGCCGCACCGGACCCGTCCACGGTGGCGCGGTCGGCGACCACGTGAATCACCACGGAGTTGTGTTGGCGGGGCGCGGAACCGGCCGGGCAGTCGGCGCGAACGCATCCGCACGGCAGCCGGTCCTGACCTGCCGCCAGTGCGCCCAATGCGTCGGCGCGGCGCTGCTCGATCGTCCGTGGATCGTCGGCGCACACCGTCTTGGCGAGTTCGTCGAGCCGGCGATCCAGCGCTTGGCCCGTCGTCGCGAAAACGGTGCCGTTGATCAGCGCCGTGCCCGCTTCCATCGGGCTGACCTTGAAATAGCGGTCCTCCGCATACTCGCGCGATCGGCGCACCGCATCCCGGTCGATCCTGGCCACCACGCGATCGATCTCCGTCGCGAGCTTCCAGCTGGTCATCGACGGCCAGCGCGGCGCCTTGACGGCCAGTTGGCCATCGACGGCAGCCAGGGCCTCGGCGTCGACGATCAGGTCGGTGCGAAACACGATGGTGCGAAAAAGCCGGAAGTCGATGTCCCCGGCCCGAAAAATCGCTGATACAGCTGGAAGTCGTTCCTGCATGGCGCGGGCATATCGCAGGTTGCTGTGGCCCATCGCCACACTCGTTCCGAGCGCTGCCGCGACTTCGGCAGCCACCGCGTCACTGGTGTCGGCCGCCCACTGCGCGCGATCGCCGTGCTGGGCCTGCCGCAATCTGAACAGGTCACCGATCGCGAGCAGGCGCTCAGCCGCGGCCTGGGCTTCGGCTCGTGCGGCGTCGCCGATGCGGGTAAGCAGGGCCGATGTTTCGAACATGTGTTCGAGTATATCGACCGCCCCCGACAAGTAGCTCAGCCGTCGATGTGCGGGTCCAGACCGCCCGGGCCGATGACGTTGCAGGTCCGTTCGGGCACGAAGAAGGAACTGGCACCGTTGGCCACCAGATTCTTCGTGACCACGCAGCGTTCCCAGGTGCCGTCGGGCTGGATGGGGCCGTCGCACTTGCTGATGATGGGTCCGCCGTACTGGCAGCCGGCGCTGGCCGGCGGCGCGGCCGCGATCATTCCTGCGGCCACCAGCGCGGCAGCCAATCCGCCGGCCATGTAGTGCTTCATGGTTCGTGCTTACCCCAAAGCCGCTGCCGCGGCAGCTTCTTCCGCGGGGGCCACAATGCGGCGGGCCCAGTCCGCAAGGCCGTCGGCGTTGAATTGGGGTTGGATTCCGGCGGTTCCGGCCAGCCCGGGCGAGCTGGCCGCCGTGGCCAACGCGGGTGCCGGGGCGCTGTAGGAGACGCTGCCCGCGGCGTTGGTGAGGGTCGCGCCGGAGAGGCCGGCGAACCCGACGGCGGTGTCGTTCACGGTGATGAGGCCGGTTCCCGGACCGAGCGTGACGGAGCCGGAGTTGATGAAGCCAATGGCCCCGATGGCGAATTTGGGGGTCAGGGTGAGGCTTTCTCCAACGCCGACGTTTACGACGCCGCTCACGTTGGCGCCGGTGGCCACGTTTACCCACTGCGGGAGGACTCCCGCGGTAAAGACGCTGCCGGAGTTGAGGGTGATGGTCGAACCGCTCTGGGCGGTGACTTCGACGAACCCGGCGACGCCGGTGGGTGCCATGGTGACCGACCCGGCTTCGACGATCATGTGCGTGTTGGTCCCGACGGAGATGATGCTCAGCGGCGGCACGTTGGCCGACGTTCCGGGCGGGATCGGGGGGTCGGCGTCGCCGACGGGCGTGTAGTCGATGCCACCGGGCCCGGTGGTGTTGGTCGACACCTGCTGCACCAGGGATTGGGTGCGGGCGCTGGTGAGATTGCCTGCGTTCTGGGCCATCGTGCGGGCCTGATCGGCCTGCCCGGTCGAGTTGGTGGTCTGCGGCGGCTCTTCATACGGCGTCAGGGTGCTCACCGTCGTCGAGTCGGCGGCGTAGGTGTACATCGCGGCGGCGTCCTGGACCCACATCTGGGCGTACTGGGCTTCGGTGGCCGCGATCGCCGGGGTGTTCTGCCCGAAGAAGTTGGTCGCGACCAGCGCCATCAGCTGGGCCCGGTTCGCCGCGATCACCGGTGGCGGGACCGTCATGGCGAACGCCGCTTCGTAGGCCGCTGCCGCCGCGTACGCCTGCGCCGAGGTTTGCGCGGCCTGGGCGGCGGCCGCCTGCAGCCAGGCGACGTACGGTGTGGCGGCCGCGGCCATCCGCATCGACGACGGGCCGAACCAGGTCTGGCCAGTCAAACCCGAGACTTCCGAAAAGTAGGCGCTGGCAGCCGATTCCAGCTGAGCGGCGAGGTCATCCCAGGCCGCCGCGGCGGCCAGCATCGGCCCGGACCCGGGTCCGGCGTACATGCGACCGGAGTTGATTTCCGGCATGAGCAACCCAAAGTCCATGGCGTCGTTGCCTTTCGGATGGATCAGTAAAACGGCACAGCAGTTTTGGTTGAACCCCCGCCAGAAGAGGTTGACCCCGTGTAGGGAGTTCTAGCACGACGCGACGCGGGTTCGGAAGGTTTTGGCACGCGCGAACGATCGTGTCGGCCCGCGCGCCGAAAAATCAGATCAACGACACGTCGACGGCGAGGCCGATGGCGTGCACCGTGCTGGCCAGGTGGGTCTGCACGGCCTGCAGCGCCCGCGGCAGATCGCCGTCGCGCAGTGCCTCGGCGATCGCGAGGTGCTCGCGCATGATCGTCGCGACCCGATCCGGTTCGCGCTGTGCCGATTCGCCGATCATCCGCATCTGACGATCGCGCAGTGTGGAGTAGAAACCCGCCAAGATCGCGTTCTGCGATTCGTCGAGGGTGATGGCGTGGAAGGCCCGGTCGGAGTCGAGGAATTCCCGCCAGTCGTTCGCCGCCGCGGCGTCGTGCTGGCGCCGCAACTCGGCCGACAATCGTCCGAACACGGCGGCGGACACGGTGGGTCCGCGTCCGACCACCTTGCGGGTCGCGTACTGCTCGAGCACCAGCCGGGCCTCGATGACCGCGCGGACTTCCTCGGGCGAGACCGGGACGACGAGCGCCCCGCGTTGTGGATACAGCCGCAGCAGTCCTTCGGCCTCCATGCGCAGAAAGGCTTCGCGCACCGGGGTCCGCGACATGCCCAGCGCGGTGGCGATGTCGCCCTCGCTGATCAGTTCGCCGCCGGGAAACGCGCCGGTGAGCACCTGGGCCTTGACGTACTCCAGCGCCCGGTCCTTGGCCGTGCCGGCCCGTGCGCCCTTTGTCGCCACGGCACCCCCTTGTAGCTAAGTCGTATCTCAAGTGTGTCCATGACCATACCGGAGCTCCGATTGACACTGAGATACAAGATAGATACGATTCAAACACAAGAAGTACTTGAGCACTAAGGAGACGTGCAATGTCCGTGAATTTGGACCCGACGATTCCTGCCCCGATGACCAACGTGGCCGAGTACGGATTCGAGGGCCGTTTCGCCGACTGGGCCGATGAAGCCCGCTACTTCGAGTACTCCAAGGCCGCCAACCCGATCGGCGCCGGATATGCCCCGCAGGTCCCGGTCACCCAGTTCGGTCCCGAGGTCTACCTGGATCAGCCGACCGGCATCGTGCCGCTGGATCTGTCGTCGGACCTCGGCATCACCGGTGCGGCGACCAGTCCCGCGCTGCTGGCCAACTTCGTCCGTATCCGTGCCGGCGAGCAGATCGACACCAGCCCCAACGCCACCTCGCAGCTGTACTACGTGCTGTTCGGGCGCGGCTTCGCCGCGGTCAACGGCCAGCTGGTCAAGTGGGAGAAGGGTGACTTCCTGACCCTGCCCGCCGGTTGCCGCTCGGTGTTCTACGCCGACTCGGAGGCGGCCATGTACTGGGTGCACGACGAGCCGCTGCTGCGCTACCTGGGCGCCGAGGCGCGTGAGCCGAGGTTCGCCGCGACCAAGTTCTGCCGCACGGACGCGGTGACCAAGCTGGACGAGATCGCCTCGCGTCCCGGCGCCAACGACAGGAGCCGGGTGAGCGTGTTGCTGGCCAACCAGAACCAGGAGCAGACGCTGACCATCACTCACGTCCTGTGGGCAATGTTCGGCGTGCTGCCTCCCAATCAGGAGCAGCGCCCGCATCGGCACCAGTCGGTCGCATTGGATCTCATTCTCGACGCACCGCCGGCCGGTTGCTACTCGTTGCTGGGAACGCGACTCGACGAGCGCGGCGACATCGTCGACCCGATCCGGGTGGACTGGCAGGCCGGTGGTGCCTTCACCACCCCGCCGGGCATGTGGCACGCCCACTTCAACGAGACCGATCAGCCGGCCCACCTGATTCCCGTTCAGGACGCGGGGCTGCAGACCCACCTGCGCAGCCTCGACATCAAATTCACTCAGCGCCGGGACCTGGTCGCTGGGTAAGTCGCTGGTAGAGCGGGCTCGCTGCGGTGCCACGTAATGTGACGTGGCATGAAGTTGCCGCTGCTGGGTCCGGTGTCGCTCACGGGTTTTCAGCACGGGTGGTTCTTCCTGGTGCTGCTGGCGGTGCTGCTGGTGATAGGTCTCTACGTCGTCCAGCAATTCGCCCGACGGCGCCGGGTGCTGCGGTTCGCCAACATGGAGGTGCTGGAGCGGGTCGCGCCCGCGCGGCTGTCGCGGTGGCGGCACATCCCGACGATCCTGCTCGCCGTGTCGCTGGTGCTGCTGACGACGGCCATGGCCGGGCCGACGACCGATGTGCGGATTCCGCTCAACCGCGCGGTGGTGATGTTGGTCATCGACGTCTCGGAGTCGATGGCCGCCACCGATGTGGCTCCCAACCGGCTGGCCGCCGCGCAGGAGGCCGGTAAGCAGTTCGCCGACGAGCTGACGCCGGCCATCAATCTCGGGCTGGTGGCGTTCGCGGCCAACGCGACCCTGCTCGTTTCTCCGACGACGAACCGCGGCGCCGTCAAGGCCGCGATCGACGGCCTGCAGCCCGCCCCGAAAACCGCCACCGGCGAAGGCCTTTTCACCGCACTGCAGGCCATCGCGACGGTCGGTGCGGTGATGGGCGGCGGCGACGGTCCACCACCGGCGCGCATCGTGCTGGAGTCCGACGGCGCCGAGAACGTGCCGTTGGACCCCAACGCGCCGCAGGGGGCGTTCACCGCGGCCCGCGCGGCCAAGTCCGAGGGCGTGCAGATCTCGACGATCTCGTTCGGTACGCCCGACGGCACGGTCGTCTACCAGGGCGCGACGATTCCGGTTCCGGTCGACGATCAGACCCTGCAGGAGATCTGCAAGATCACCGACGGTCAGGCTTTCCATGCCGACAGCCTGGCGTCGCTGAAGGAGGTCTACGGGACGCTGCAGCGCCAGATCGGCTACGAGACCGTCAAGGGCGATGCGAGCCTGGCGTGGATGTTGCTCGGTTCGGTCGTAATGGCCGGCGCGGTGCTGGCGGGCCTGTTCCTGAACCGCCGGCTGCCCGCTTGAGCGATCCTAAGTCGGCAACCTGCGGTTGATCAGCAGCGCCAGCACCGTGGCGATCAACGCGGTGAGCACCCCGAGGCGCAACCACCCGGATCCTCCGGGACCGGGCACGGTGCGATACCCGATCTCCTGCTGGATCGACTGGTAGTCCTTGGTGAGCTCGTCGAGGTTGGTCGCGGTGTAGGCCTGCCCGCCGGCCAGCTGCGCGACCTTCTTCATCTGGTCGGTCGAAACGGGAACATTCACCTGCACCCCGTCCAGGCTGATGTTGCCGCTCTTGGTGCCGAACGAGATTGTCGAGATGGGCACGCCCTGGTCCCTGGCCAGCCGCGAGGCGGTGTAGACGCCGTCGTGCGGGTCGCTGGGATCGGTCGGCCTGTTCTCGCCGCCGTCGGACAGCAGCACGATCCGGGCCGGCGGCGGCGTGTCCCCGCCGGTCGTGTTCGTCGCCTCGATCGCGTGCAGGGCGGTGTAGATGGCTTCACCGGTCGCGGTGCCGTCGCCGAATTGCAGCTTCGGCAGGGCGTCGATGGTGGCCTGGTGCCGGGGTGTGGGCGGCACCAGCAGATACGGCGTTCCGGCAAACCCGACGAGCCCGAGGTTGATGCCCGGCGTCAGCTGCGCGGCGAACTTGCTGGCGGCTTGCTCGGCGGCCCGCAGGCGGTCGGGCTCGACGTCGGTGGCCCGCATGGACTGCGACATGTCGATCACCAGCATCACGACGGCGCGGTTGCGCGGGATGCGCATGTCGTGGGTCGGGGTGGCCAGCGCGATGGTCAGCAGCGCCAGGCTGAGCAGCGACACGGCGATCGGCAGGTGGCGCCACAACGACTGCGGCACCTCGGCCTCGGTGTAGCGGCGCAGGCGGTGTCGGCGCCGGGCCTGGACGACGACGTACACGGCGAGCAGGGCCAGCGGGATCAGCCCGAACAGCAACAGGGCCGGACGCTGAAATCCGTAGAACGGCAACGGTCCAATCACGGGAAGCGACACACGCCAGTAAAGAGGAGACCCACGGACCCGTCAAACGAGCGCTATTCGCGCCGCAGCCGGGAGTCGACGAACTTCTCCAGTTCCTCCCATTCCCGCACCGCCGCCGAATACGGCGACGCGGGCTTGCTCACCGAGCCGGGCTCCAGCACGTAGGCGATCAGCTTGCCCAGCGGCTTGCCGGTTTCCAGCGCCTTGTCGACGGTGCTCTCCTCGGAGTAGTCACCGATATCGCGGAGCAGCTCGACGGCCAGGTCGAGTTGCTCACGATCCACGGCGTCGGGTCCGTCGGCGAAGTCGTCGACCAGCCCACTGAGCACGTAGATGTTCTCGTCGGTGACCTCGACCGACAGCGATCCGTCGGTCGCGGCGGTGCGGATGTCGTCGTAGGTGCTCAGATCGGACAGGTCGTGGTCGTGCTCGTCGGCCAGGTAGCGCGCCAGGCTGCGCTCGGAGGTGAACACGCTGATCCGTCCGTTGCGGCCCAGGAAGATCGGGCGGTCGTTCAGGTAGCAGCGCAGCGTGTAGAACGTGCCCGAACTCGTCATGATGCGAACCGGGTCGATCCCCACCTGCATCCAGAAGTCCTCGTCGCTGCCGAGCACGACGGTGTCGGCGGGCGCGCGGACCTCTTCTTCGTCTTCTTCCTCGTCGTCGTCGACGGCTTCGCCGTCGGACGCCTCCTCGGATCCGGCGGACTCTTCCTCGGAGTCTTCGTCCTCGGGCTCTTCTTCGTCTCGTTCCTCGGCCAGTTCCTCGGCGGCCTTCTCCGCCGCCGCCTCGTCGACCTCGGGGGTGGTGGCGATCTTCTCGATCGCGCTGAGCACGTCGTCCCAGCTGCGCCCGATGACCTCGCCGATCGCATCCCAGCGCTTGGCTCCCGCTCTGCCGGTGAAGTGGTCGATGCCGCCGGACACCGCGCCCAGGGTGGGGTTGCCGTTGAAGAACTTCGACACCGCCGCCAGCTCGCACACCGATCCGATCGACGACACGATCGCCAGGGCGCCGGCCAGCGCGGTCACCGACTCCTCGGTCGGCTTCTCGGCCACCAGTTCCTCGACCGCGACCAGGTCGAACTGCTTGGCCTCGGTGGGCTCGAAGCGGTGCGCGTGCGCCGTGGTCAGCTCTTTCCACGCCGGGTGATCGGTGAGGTCGTTCTCGGCGCCGGACCGCACGAACGCGACGAGGTCGGCGACCGACTCGAAGACGTACAGGTCATCTTCATTGCCCAGGAACGCCTCCCACTCGTCGCCGGAGTCGCGCCAGCGCGGTGCCCATACGGTGTAGCGGTCACCGTCGGACAGGCTCAGGCGGATGGGTACGAGGTCAGCAGCCATGCGGCACAGAATAGCGACGACGGACGAATGCGCCGGGTCCGGTGCCGGGCCGGCGGGCCTATCCCGCCCAGATGCTGGCGATCGCGGGAGCGTTGGCCGCGTTGCCCGTCTTGGGCAATCCGTACATCTGCTCGATGGTGGACAGCAGGTTGTAGTGGCTCATCTGCTCGCTGTAGCTGCCCGGTTGGACGTGCGCGCCGTAGAAGATCGTCGGGATCTGGTTGTTGGCGCCGTTGTCGTCCTCGTCCCAGGTCACGATCAGCAGACTGTTGTTGGCGACCGCCCAGTTGGCATAGCCGGACAGCTGCCGATTCAGCCAGGCATCGCCCTGCGCGATCGAGCCGTCGTGCATGTTGTTGTCGTTGTTGGGGATGACGAACGACACCGTCGGCAGGCTGGCGTAATTGCCCTGCGGAAACGCGGAGAACGGCACCGAACTGGTCGGCGGCACGTTGGTGAAATTGGCCCACGGCACATGCTTGCGGGCGTACTTGCCGGCGCTGCACACGGGCGAGCCGACGGCGGGCAGGTCCTCTGAGTAGCCGATGAATGTGTAACCTGCACCGAGCAATTCAGACCCCAGGTTGGGCGCGTTGCCGGCGTTGATCGGGCACGAGTCCTTCGTCACGCCAAAGGTATTGCCGGCGAACATCGCCAAATAGTTCGGTTCGCTGGGATGTGTTTCGGCGAACGACTGCACCATGTTGGCGCCATGGGTGGCCAGGGCATTGATGAACGGGTTCTGCGGGTGGCCGATGATGTGGCCTTCAGAACGGTTCTCCTCCACCACAATTACGATGTGCGCGGGCCGGGGAAGCGCGGCCGCGGCGGTGACGCGGGGCGCCAACGGGGTGGCGGCCAGCCAGGTCAGCGCCACCGCACCGACCAAGATCAGGAGACTTCGAATCGCGCGAAACACCCGGGGAGCATACGAGCCGACGCGCGGGATCGACGGCAGGCACGCACGCACGCGAACTGCGCTTTAGCCAACCGAGGTCGGATCGTTATATACCCTCGGACGCATGGATGTGCGAGTGATCGACCACCCGTTGGCCGCCACCCGGCTGACGGTGCTGCGCGACGAACGCACCGATGCCGCGGGTTTTCGGGCCGCGCTGCGCGAGCTGACGCTGATGCTGGTCTACGAGGCCACCCGGGAGGCGGCCACCGCGCCGGTCAGGATCCGGACGCCGCTGGCCGAGACATTCGGGAAGCGATTGACCACGCCGCCGCTGCTGGTTCCGGTGTTGCGGGCCGGGCTCGGAATGATCAACGAGGCGCACGCCGCGATCCCCGAGGCCGAGGTCGGCTTCGTCGGCGTTGCTCGCGACGAGGAAACCCATCTGCCGTTCCCGTACATGGAGTCGCTGCCCGCCAAGCTCAAACACCGGCCCGTCATGGTGCTCGATCCGATGCTGGCCACCGGCGGGTCGATGACCTATGCCATCGAACTGCTGCAGTGTCGCGGCGCGACCGACATCAGTGTGCTCTGCGTGGTGGCCGCACCGGAAGGCCTTGCGGCAGTGGAGAAAATCGCGCCGGACGCGCGAGTGTTCACCGCGGCCGTCGACAAAGGACTCAACAAGGCGGCGTTCATCGTGCCGGGTCTCGGCGACGCGGGCGACCGTCAGTTCGGGCCCCGGGTATTCACCAGCATTCCACCGCGGCAACCAACTGAGCGCGCAGCGCGGCGGCGTAAGTCCGGAAATAAGCCAAGTCGTCGGAAGCGGCGCAGCGAATCTCCAAGTAGCACTTGAACTTCGGCTCCGTCCCGCTGGGCCGCACCACCACCCTGATCGAGGTGTCGTCACCGGCGGTGAAGATCAGCGCGTCGCTGATATCGGTGATCGTCGCCGCGAACCCGGCCAGTTGGCTCGGCGGGGCGGTTCGCAGCCGCCGCATGATTGCGGCGGCCTCGCCCGCGTCGGCGACTCGGCGGGAGATCGCCGCGCCTTCGTGCACGCCGTAGCGCCGGGCGAGATCGTCGAGCGCGTCGGGTATCGAACGGCCCTGCTGTTTCAGGGAAGCCGCCATGTCGCACACCAGCACCGCGGCGCTGATGCCATCCTTGTCGCGCACCGCGGCGGGGTCGACGCAGTGGCCGATCGCTTCTTCGTAGGCGTAGACGAGGCGGCCGCCCGGCACCTGCGCATCGGCGCGCGCCAGCCATTTGAAACCGGTGAGCGTCTCGACGTGGGCCGCGCCGTAGTGGGCGGCGATGTCTGCCAGCATCCGGGAGGAGACGATGGTGCTGGCCACCACCGCGCTGTTCGATCGTTCGTGCGACAGGATGTAATCGCCTAGCAGCCAACCGGTTTCGTCGCCGGACAGCATTCGCCATCCCGTTGTTGTGGGGATGCCCACCGCGCACCGGTCGGCGTCGGGGTCCAGGGCGATCGCGACGTCGGCTTCGATATCGGTGGCCAGGGCGAGCAGGGCATCGGCGGCGCCGGGCTCCTCGGGATTCGGAAACGCGACGGTGGGGAAGTCCGGGTCCGGCGCGTATTGGGCACCGACGGTGTGTACCTGGTCGAAGCCGGCGCGGTGCAGCGTCTCGACGGCCACGGCCCCGCCGACCCCGTGCAGCGGGGTCAGGGCCACCCGCACCGAACCGCCGGCGCGCCGCACCCCGGCCGCGCGTTCGATGTAGCGGGCGACCAGGTCGGTGTCCGCGGGCGCCACCGGCTTGCGGGCGATCCGTTCGGCGGAAGGCGCTGTGGCCATTGCATTTTCGATCTCGGTGTCGGCGGGCGAGATGATCTGGATGCCGCCGTCGAAGTACACCTTGTAGCCGTTGTCGCTGGGCGGATTGTGCGAGGCGGTGATCTGTATTCCGGCGGCGGCGCCGACGTGCCGGACCGCGTAGGCGACCACCGGCGTCGGCACGACTCCCGGCAACAGCAGCACCGAAAAGCCCGCGGCGGCAAGCACTTCCGCGGTCACTGTGGCAAAGATCGCCGAACCGTGCCGAGCGTCGCGCCCAACGATCACCTGCCCACCGGCCAGGCCGCGACCGGTAAGCACCTGCGCCACCGCCCAGGTGGCGCGCGATACCACCTCGACGTTCATGGCGTCCGGGCCGTCGCGCACCGGACCGCGCAATCCCGCCGTGCCGAATCGAAGCGGCGCTGTCACGGCTAAATCCGGGCGATTACGTCGGCAAGCAGGGCGCCGATCCGGGATGCCGATGCGGCCCCCGCGGCCATCACGTCGGCATGGCTCAGTGGATCGCCGGTGATGCCGGCCGCCAGGTTGGTGACCAGCGAAATGCCCAGCACCTCGGCGCCGGCCGCGCGGGCCGCGATCGTCTCGTGCACCGTCGACATGCCGACCAGGTCGGCGCCCAGGGTCCGCAGCATCCGGATCTCGGCCGGTGTCTCGTAGTGCGGCCCGGGCAGGCCGGCGTAGACGCCTTCGGTCAGCTCGGGGTCGGCCGCACGGGCCAGCGCGCGCAGCCGCGGCGCATAGGCATCGGTGAGATCCACGAACTGCGCGCCGACCAGCGGCGAACGCGCGGTCAGGTTCAGGTGGTCGCTGATCAGCACCGGCTGGCCGACGCGCATGTCGGTGCGCAACCCGCCCGCCGCGTTGGTCAGCACGACGATGCCGGCCCCGGCCGCGCAGGCCGCCCGGACCGGGTGGACGACGTGGCTCAGGTCATGGCCCTCGTAGGCGTGCACGCGCCCGGCCAGCACCATTACCCGGTGCTCGCCGATGCGCACCGACAACAGCTCGCCGGGATGGCCGGCCGCGCGTGGCGGCGCGAAGCCGGGAATCTCGGCCTGGGGCAGCACGACGTCGGGAGAGCCCAGCTCGGTGAGCGCCGGCGACCATCCCGAGCCGAGAACGATCGCGATGTCATGTGCGTCGACCCCGGTTTGCTCCCGGATGGAATTTGCCGCGCGCTGTGCGAGTTGAGAGTTCTCGGATGCAACGTCGGTCACACTGTGCGAGCTTAGCTTCGCTATATATGTCAGGATTTCCCGCATGAGTTTTGGTATGAGGCCACTCGCTGGCCCGCTACTTGCAGTGGCGGCTTTGGTAGCCGCGGTCCTCGGTGGCCCGGCGCCGACGGCACGGGCCGACTGCCCCGACGTTCAACTGATCTTCGCCCGCGGCACCAACGAGCCGCCCGGCCTCGGCGTTGTCGGCGATGCACTGTTCGCCGCGCTGCAGCCCACCCTGGGCGGACGCAACTTCGACAACTACGCGGTGAACTACCCGGCCAGCTACAACTTCCTGCAGACCGGCGACGGCGCCAACGACGCCCGTGACCACATCGCCGCGATGGCCGACCAGTGCCCGGGTACTCACCTGATCCTCGGCGGCTTCTCGCAGGGCGCGGCCGCGGTCTCGATGCTGGCCGGGGTGCCGCCGCTGGGCAACACCATCGGCGAGTTCGGGTCGGCGCCGGCGCTGGATCCCGGCCTGGCCAGCAAGATCAGGGCGGTCGCGGTGTTCGGCAATCCCGGCAACCGGTTCAACACCCCGCTGTCGACGGCCGGGCAGTTCGCCGGCCGTGCCATCGACGAGTGCAGTCCCGGCGATCCGGTCTGCGTCGTCGGCGGTCGCGACCGCGAGGCGCACCACGACTATTCGATAGCGCCCTACCCCGGCCAGGCGGCCAGCTTCATCGCCGGACGGGTGTAGCCACCGCCGGGCGGTCCTTCGCGGCCTCGGTCGATGAGATACTGCAGGGATGCCCACCAACACCGCATTGGATAGCGTCGAGGACGCGGTGCGGCGTCGTGGCGTCGATCTTGTCGAGCTCTCGCGCGCGATTCACGCCGAGCCCGAGCTGGCCTTCGCCGAGCACCGTAGCTGCGCCAAGACGCAGGCACTGGTTGCCGAGCGGGGCTTCGAGGTCATCCCGGGCGCCGGCGGCCTGGACACCGCCTTCCGCGCGAACTACGGAAGCGGGCCGCTGGTCGTCGGCGTCTGCGCCGAGTACGACGCCCTGCCCGAGATCGGACATGCCTGCGGGCACAACATCATCGCCGCGTCGGCGGTCGGAACCGCGCTGGCGCTGGCCGACGTGGCCGACGAGCTCGGCCTGACCGTGGCCCTGATCGGCACTCCCGCCGAGGAGGCCGGCGGCGGCAAGGCGCTGCTGCTGGAGGCCGGCACCTTCGACGACGTCGCGGCCGCGGTGATGCTGCATCCCGGGCCGACCGACATCGCCGCCGCCCGTTCGCTGGCGCTGTCCGAGGTGACCGTCGACTACCGCGGCAAGGAATCGCATGCCGCCGTCGCCCCGCATCTGGGCGTCAATGCCGCCGACGCCATCACCGTGGCGCAGGTGGCCATCGGGCTGCTGCGCCAGCAACTGGCGCCGGGGCAGCTGGTGCACGGGATCGTCACCAACGGCGGGCAGGCGGTCAACGTCATCCCGGGCCACGCGACCGTGCAGTACGCGATGCGGGCGGTCGAGGTGGATTCGCTGCGCGAGCTGGAGGGCAGGATGTTCGCCTGCTTTGCCGCGGGCGCACTGGGCACCGGCTGCGAATACGAAATCAACACACCGTCACCGGCATACGCGGAGCTGCGGCCGGATGAGTGGCTGGCCGACATCTGCCGGGAAGAGATGCGCCGGCTCGGACGCGAGCCGGTGGCACCCGAGTTCGAGAAGGCGCTGCCGATGGGCAGCACTGACATGGGCAACGTGACGCATGTGCTGCCGGGCATCCACCCGGTGATCGGTGTCGAAGCCGGCGGCGCGACGGTGCATCAGCGCGCCTTCGCCACCGCCGCCGGCGGCCCGAGTGGCGACCGTGCGGTGGTCGAGGGCGCGGTGATGCTGGCGCGCACGGTGGTCCACCTCGCCCAGGACAGCGCCGAACGCGACCGAGTGCTGGCCGGGTTGGAACGCCGGGCCGCCCGATGAGCCTGATCGACACGGCCGAATCGTGGCTGGCCGCCCATCACGACGACCTGGTTGAGTGGCGCCGGCACATCCACCGGTACCCGGAGCTGGGCCGGCAGGAATACGCCACCACGCAGTTCGTCGCCGAGCGGTTGGCCGAAGCGGGCCTGAATCCGAAGGTGCTCCCCGGCGGTACCGGGTTGACGTGTGATTTCGGCCCCGCTCACGAGCCCAGGATCGCGCTGCGGGCCGACATGGACGCGCTGCCGATGTCCGAACGAACCGGAGCGCCGTACGCCTCGACGATGCCCAATGTCGCGCACGCCTGCGGGCACGACGCGCACACCGCGATCCTGCTGGGCACCGCGCAGGCGCTGGCGTCGGTACCCGAACTGCCGGTCGGGGTGCGCTTGATCTTTCAGGCGGCCGAGGAATTGATGCCCGGTGGCGCGATCGACGCCATCGCGGCCGGAGCGCTGACCGGGGTGTCCCGGATTTTCGCGCTGCATTGCGACCCCCGCCTCGAGGTCGGCAAGGTCGCGATCCGGCAGGGCCCGATCACCTCGGCGGCCGACCATATCCACATCACGCTGTATTCGCCGGGCGGGCACACCTCGCGGCCACACCTGACCTCCGACTTGGTCTACGGTCTCGGCACGCTGATCACCGGGGTGCCCGGGGTGCTGTCGCGGCGGCTCGACCCACGCAACGGCACCGTCCTGGTGTGGGGCGCGGTCAACGCCGGTGTGGCCGCCAACGCGATCCCGCAGAACGGCCAGCTGTCCGGCACCGTGCGCACGGCCAGCCGGCACACCTGGCTCGAGCTCGAGGAGATTATCCGTCAGGCCGTGGACGCGCTGTTGCTGCCGCTGGGGATCGAACACACGATTCAGTACCGGCGCGGAGTGCCTCCAGTGGTCAACGAGGAGGTCTCGACCCGCATACTCACCCACGCGATCGAGTCCGTCGGGCCCGACGTGCTGGCCGACACCCGCCAGTCCGGCGGCGGCGAGGACTTCTCCTGGTATCTCGAGGAGATTCCCGGAGCGATGGCGCGACTGGGTGTGTGGCCGGGCGAAGGCCCGCAGCTGGACCTGCACCAGCCGAATTTCGATCTCGACGAGCGCGCGCTGGGGGTCGGAGTGCGGGTGATGGTCAACATCGTCGAGCAGTCGGCCGGTTTCTCCGAGACGTAGCCCTCGAGTCTCGCAACACATCCGCGGCCATCCGCCAAAGCTCTTGCACTCGGTGTAGTCATCTGTCTACACTCCGTTCATCGTGCTGTAGACAGTTGACTACAGGTCCCACGGATACAGGGAGTGAGGACGAGAAATGACCACCATTCAGTTCCGGGGCATCGACGAGGCCCACACCGTCGCCGTGACGGTCGACGAACGCCAACGGCTCACCGGCCTGCAGATCACCGACGGCCTGCTGCGGTTAGGTGCCGAAACGGTCGCGCAGCACATCAACGAGGCGATTCTCGAGGCGCAGGCAGAAGCGATAGCGGCCGACGGGGCGGCTCAGGAACGGCTCTTCGAATTGCCGGACGACGCCGCCGGTTCCCTCCAGGATGTGCTGGGTTTCGCCTAGGCAGTAGTTCCGGGGCCGATGTTGCGGGCCGGTCGCGTCCGCAGGTCGTGGACGTATTCCATTGGTGCGCCGGCGATTTCGGCGGCATCGGCCATCACGCCCAGGTACCGCGCCGACGGCAGCCCGCCCTCCCAGGCGTCGACCACGTACAGCCATGCCAGCACCGGATCGGTGGTGGTGTCCGATGATGTCCGCTCCACCCGGCATCGGATCTTCTTGTGGATGCCGAACTCGGAGCCCTCCCAATGGTCCAGGCTCATCTCGTCGGCCGGCGTCATGTCGTAGAGCACGACGAACACCTTGGAACCGGGATCTTCGACGACGCTGGCCAGTGCGCCTTCCCAGCCGATGTCCTCGCCGCCGAAGGTCAGCCGCCACCCGTGCAACCAGCCCGTTCCGGCCATCGGGGAGTGGGGTGCACGCTTCAGCATCTGCTCGGGATGCATGTTCGACCCGTAGGCGGCGTATAGCGGCACGGGTGAAAGCTTAAACGCCGGACGCTCGCGCGGTCTTCATCCGGCGGTTCCGGAGGTCCTTGGATAGGTTAGGGCGGTGGTGACCCGCATCGTGATCCTCGGTGGAGGCCCGGCCGGTTACGAAGCCGCGCTGGTCGCCGCCACGTCGCACCCCGATACCACCGACGTCACCGTCATCGATTCCGAAGGCATCGGCGGGGCGGCGGTGCTGGATGACTGCGTGCCGTCCAAGACGTTCATCGCCTCGACCTGGCTGCGCACCGAGCTGCGCCGTGCGCCCCGGCTGGGCTTCGACATCGACATCGACGACGCCAAGATCTCGCTGCCGCAGATCCACAATCGGGTCAAGGCGCTGGCGGCCGAGCAGTCCGCCGACATCACCGCCCAGCTGCTCGCCCAGGGCGTGCGGGTGGTCGCGGGTCGCGGCGAACTGTGCGACTCCGCGCCGGGCCTGGCCCGGCATCGCGTCAAGGCGACCGCGGCCGACGGCACGGTCACCGAGCACGACGCCGACGTGGTGCTGATCGCCACCGGCGCCAGCCCGCGGGTGCTGCCGTCGGCCCGGCCCGACGGCGAGCGCATCCTGACCTGGCGGCAGCTCTACGACCTCAAGGCGCTGCCCGAGCACCTGATCGTGGTGGGCTCCGGCGTCACCGGCGCCGAGTTCGTGCACGCCTACACCGAGCTCGGCGTGCCGGTCACGGTGGCGGCAAGCCGGGACCGGGTGCTGCCCTACGAGGACGCCGACGCCGCGCTGGTGCTCGAGGAGGCGTTCGCCGAACGCGGCGTCGAATTGATCAAGAACGCCCGCGCGGAATCCGTCACCCGCACCGAGACCGGGGTCCTGGTCACCATGACCGACGGCCGCACCGTCGAGGGCAGCCACGCCCTGATGACGATCGGATCGGTGCCCAACACCGGCGGCCTCGGCCTGGAACGCGTCGGCATCGAGCTCGGCCGGGGTGACTATCTGAAGGTGGACCGGGTGTCGCGGACGTCGGTTCCGGGTATCTACGCCGCCGGCGACTGCACCGGGCTGCTGCTGCTGGCCTCGGTGGCCGCCATGCAGGGCCGCATCGCGATGTATCACGCGCTGGGCGAGGGCGTCAGCCCGATCCGGCTGCGCACGGTCGCCTCGACGGTGTTCACCCGGCCCGAGATCGCCGCCGTCGGGGTGCCGCAAACGATGATCGACGACGGCTCGGTGCCGGCCCGCACGATCATGCTGCCGCTGCGGACCAACGCGCGCGCCAAGATGTCCGGGCTGCAGCAGGGCTTCGTCAAGCTGTTCTGCCGGCAGGCCACCGGCGTGGTGATCGGCGGCGTGGTGGTGGCGCCGATTGCATCCGAGCTGATCCTGCCGATCGCCGTGGCGGTGCAAAATCGCATCACCGTCAACGAGCTGGCGCAGACGCTGTCCGTCTACCCGTCGTTGTCCGGGTCGATCACCGAGGCCGCCCGCCGGCTGATGGCGCACGACGATCTGGACTGACGGCGGGCCGCCGAACGCCCGACGAACTAGCCTTGGTGGAGCACCTTCTACTGACGAGTAACCGAGGAGCCATTTGTCGTGAATGATCCGGTTTCCAACTTGGGACCGCGGCAACGCGCGGCGGCTTGGGAGCGCCTTGGCAGTGAGCAGTTCGACGTCGTCGTCATCGGCGGCGGCGTGGTGGGCTCCGGGTGCGCGCTCGATGCCGCCACCCGCGGGCTCAAGGTCGCCCTGGTCGAGGCGCGCGACTTCGCCTCGGGGACGTCGAGCCGCTCGTCGAAGATGTTCCACGGCGGACTGCGCTACCTCGAACAGCTGGAGTTCGGGCTGGTGCGCGAGGCGCTGCACGAGCGCGAGCTGTCGCTGACCAGGTTGGCACCGCATCTGGTCAAGCCGCTGCCGTTCCTGTTCCCGCTGACCCACCGGTGGTGGGAGCGTCCTTACACCGCGGCGGGCATCTTCCTTTACGACAGCCTGGGCGGCGCGAAATCCGTTCCCGCCCAGAAGCATTTGACTCGCGCTGGGGCTTTGAGGCTGAGTCCGGGCCTGAAGCGCAGCTCGCTGATCGGCGGGATCCGCTACTACGACACCGTCGTCGACGACGCCAGGCACACAATGACGGTCGCGCGCACCGCCGCGCACTACGGCGCGGTGGTGCGGTGCTCCACCCAGGCGGTCGCGTTGCTGCGCGAGGGCGATCGGGTGATCGGGGTGCGGGTGCGCGACTCCGAGGACGGCTCGGTGACCGAGGTGCGCGGGCACGTCGTGGTCAACGCGACCGGGGTGTGGACCGACGAGATCCAGGCATTGTCCAAGCAGCGCGGGCGTTTTCAGGTGCGCGCGTCCAAGGGTGTGCATGTGGTGGTGCCGCGGGACCGGATCGTCAGCGATGCCGCCATCATCCTGCGTACCGAGAAGTCGGTGATGTTCATCATCCCGTGGGGCAGCCACTGGATCATCGGGACCACCGACACCGACTGGAACCTCGACCTGGCCCACCCGGCGGCCACCAAGGCCGACATCGACTACATCCTCGCCACCGTCAACACGGTGCTGGCCACGCCGCTGTCGCACGCCGACATCGACGGCGTTTACGCGGGGCTGCGGCCGCTGCTGGCCGGGGAGAGCGAGGAGACCTCCAAGCTGTCCCGGGAGCACGCCGTCGCGGTGCCCGCACCCGGCCTGGTCGCCATCGCCGGCGGTAAGTACACGACCTATCGGGTGATGGCCGCCGACGCGATTGACGCTGCGTCGCAGTTCGTTCCGGCCCGGGTGGCGCCGTCGATCACCGAGAAGGTGAGCCTGCTGGGCGCCGACGGCTACTTCGCCCTGATCAACCAGGTCGAGCACGTCGGCGAACTGGTGGGCCTGCACCCGTACCGGGTGCGTCACCTGCTGGATCGCTACGGCTCGCTGATGGACGACGTGCTGGCGCTGGCCGCCGATCGTCCCGACCTGCTGACCCCGATCAAGGACGCTCCGGGCTACCTGAAGGTGGAGGCGCTGTACGCCGTCGCCGCCGAGGGCGCCCTGCATCTCGAGGACATCCTGGCCCGCCGGATGCGGATCTCGATCGAATACCCGCACCGCGGCGTCGACTGCGCCCGCGAGGTCGCCGAACTGGTGGCTCCGGTGCTGGGGTGGAGCGCCGGCGACGTCAACCGCGAGGTCGCCAACTACACCGCACGGGTGGAGGCCGAGATCCTGTCGCAGGCCCAGCCCGACGACGCGTCGGCGGACGAACTGCGGGCCAGCGCACCCGAAGCCCGCGCCGAGATCCTCGAGCCGGTTCCCCTCAATTGAGGCCCGCGCCGCTGCCTGTGCGAGATGGACTGGGCCCGGCGCGGGTACGGCTGCACGGCGGAGCGGTGCTGGCCGAGCTCACCACACGATTCGGCGAGCAGGCCCGGGCCAAGGTGCTGGGCGGTGAGGTCGTCGACGCCGACGGCGCGGTGATCGACGAGGCTACCGTGCTGCCCGCCGGCGCCAGCGTCTACCTCTATCGCGACCTGCCGGATGAGGTTCCGGTGCCTTTCGACATCCCGGTGCTGCATCGCGACGACGACATCGTGGTCGTCGACAAGCCGCACTTTCTGGCCACCATGCCCCGGGGCAGCCACGTCGCGCAGACCGCGCTGGTGCGGCTGCGCCGGGAATTGGGGCTGCCCGAGCTCAGCCCCGCTCACCGGCTCGACCGGCTGACCGCCGGGGTGCTGCTGTTCACGGCCCGCCGTGAGGTGCGCGGTGCCTACCAGATGCTGTTCGCCCGCGGCGAGGTGCAAAAGACCTACCTGGCGGGCGCGGCGGTCGATCCGGGCCTGGAGTTGCCACTGGTAGTGCGCAATCGAATCATCAAGCGCCGCAGTCACTTACAGGCCGTCATTGAGCCAGGGGAGCCCAATGCCGAGACATTGGTCGAACTGTGTGCGCCGGGTTTGTACCGGCTGACGCCGCGCACCGGGCGCACCCATCAGTTGCGCGTGCACATGGCGTCGCTGGGGCTGCCGATCATCGGAGACCCGTTGTACCCCAAGGTGATCGATGTGCCTGCCGACGACTTCGGCACACCGCTGCGATTGCTCGCCCAGCGTATCGAGTTCGACGATCCGTTCACCGGATCGCGCCGCACGTTCGTCGCCCGGCGCACAATTGAGGACTCAGGTCACTAGAACGCCGGCCAAGTTCCGGACAGCATGGTGGCATGAACTCCGATGCCCTGACCACCAAGCAGGTTGCCGCGGCCACGGTCGGCGACGTCTTGGGCTGGTTGGACAGTTCGGCCGACGGATTACCCGAGGCCGAGGCCTCGGCCCGGCGGGCGCGCTGCGGACCGAATGCGGTGCGGACCCACCGTGTCAACGCGTTCGCGGTGTTGGGCCGTCAATTGCGCAGCGCGGTGCTGATCTTGTTGGCCGGCACCGCGGTGGTCTCCTTCTTTCTCGGCGACAGCATGCAGGCGGTCATCATCGGCGTGATCCTGGCGGTCAGCATCGGGCTGGGGTTCGTCAACGAGTATCGCGCCGAGCGGGCCGCCGACGAGTTGCACGCGGGGATGCGGCACCGGGCCGTCGTGCGTCGCGACGGGGAATTCGTCAGTGTCGGCGTCACCGAGTTGGTGCCCGGCGACGTGATCCGGTTGTCGTTGGGTGAGGCCGTTCCGGCCGATGTCCGGCTCATCGACGTCAGCGGCCTGGAATGCAACGAAAGCATCCTGACCGGCGAATCGATCGGCGCGGAGAAATCCCCGCAGCCGATCGCCGCGGACGCCGAACTGGCGGACTCAACCGACGTGGCCTTCATGGGCGCCATCGTCAGCGCCGGGGAGGGCAGCGGAGTGGTGTTCGCCACCGGCCGTAACGCCGAATTCGGGCGGATTGCAGCGGGTTTGGATGATAGGCCACCCGAAACCGGGTTCCAGGTCGGCCTGCGCCGGTTCTCCTACCTGTTGTTGCAAGTCGCGATCGCGCTGGTGGTGATCATCTTGATCAGCAACCTGCTGTTGCGCAAACCGGTGATCGATTCGGTCCTGTTCTCGTTGGCGATCGCCGTCGGCATTACGCCGCAACTGCTACCCGCCGTGGTCAGCACCAGTCTCGCGACCGGGTCTCGGCAACTGGCCAAGGCGAAAGTACTCGTCAAGCGGTTGGTGTGCATCGAAGATCTCGGCGACGTCGACATCCTGATCACCGATAAGACCGGTACTTTGACCGAAGGCCGGATCCGGCTGGTCGATACGATCGACCCGTTCGGCGCCCACAGCGATTCGGTCCGGCGGCTCGGGTTGTTGGCCACCGATGTCGACCCCGAATCCGGTGGCGTCAGCGCCAATCCGCTTGACGCGGCGCTGTGGGAATCCCCGCTGCCGCAACAGTTGCTGGGAGATGGTGTGCGCCGGGTCGCGACGATGCCGTTCGACCATGAGCGGCGGGCGACCTCAGCGTTGGTCGACGACAACGGGAAAACGGTGCTGGTGGTCAAGGGCGCGCCCGAGCAGCTGCTGAGTCAATGCCAGCCGGCCGCGGCGGCCGCGCAGGACACCCTTGCGGCCCTGTTCGCGGCCGGGCGCCGGGTGGTGGCCGTGGCCGCCAAACCCGCGGCCGGGCTCACCGCGATCACCCGCGACGACGAGCGCGATCTGGTGTTGGCGGGGTTTCTGGTGTTTGCCGATGAGCCCAAATCGGCCGCCCGCCAGTCCCTGTCCGAGCTTGCCGGGCTGGGTATCGAGCTCAAGGTCGCCACGGGTGACAATCCGCGGGTCGCCGAAAAGGTTTGCAGCGATCTCGGTTTGACATCCAAGGGCACCATCACCGGCGCACAGCTCGAGCCCCTCGGCGACGACGCGTTCGTCGACGCCGCGCGAGACCACACCATCTTCGCCCGCATCTCCCCCGAGCAGAAGGCACGCCTGATCGCCTCGCTGCGCCGAACCGGGCGATCGGTCGGATTCCTGGGCGACGGTGTCAACGACGCGCTGGCCCTGCACGCGGCCGACGTGGGAATCTCGGTCGACAGCGCTACCGACGTCGCCAAGGATGCGGCCGACGTGGTCCTGCTGGAAAAGGACCTGAGCGTCCTGGCCACCGGGGTGGCCGAGGGCCGGCGAATTTTCGCCAACACCATCAAATACGTGCTGATGGGTACATCGAGCAACTTCGGCAACATGTTCAGCGCTGCCGCCGCGTCGGCACTCTTGCCGTTTCTGCCGATGCTGCCCAGCCAGATCCTGTTGAATAATCTGCTCTACGACTCCTCGCAGCTCGCGATTCCCACCGACCGGGTCGACGACGAGCAGCTGCACGCGCCGTCGCACTGGAACGTCGCGTTCATCCGGCGGTTCATGCTGACGTTCGGCCCGATCAGTTCGCTGTTCGACTTCTTGACCTTCGGGTTGATGCTGGGAGTTCTGCACGCCGGCGTCGTCGAATTTCGCACCGGCTGGTTCGTGGAATCGCTTGCGACCCAGACGCTGATCATCTTCGCTGTCCGCACCCGAAAGGTTCCGTTCTTCCGCAGCCGACCGAGCGCGTGGCTGGCGATCACCAGCATCTCGGTGGTCGCCATCGGCGTCCTGCTTACGATTTCGCCGCTTGCCGTGACCCTCGGTTTTACGCCGCTGCCCTGGCAATTCTTTGTGGTGCTCGGCGGCTTCGTCCTCAGCTACCTCGTACTCGTGGAGCTGGCCAAGGTGATTTTCTACGCCGAGCCGATCCATCTCGCCGGGCAGCCACATCGCACTCGTGGGCGGACTCACCGCATTCGGCGACGTGCCGCACGCTTCCACAGCTTCACCGCATAAGTTCTGCGGTATGAGCGAAGTGCACGCGCTGGTCATCGTCGCCGGCTATCAGGGACTCGATGCTGCCCGTCAGGACTTTGAAACGCTGATCGGCCGCGCCAAGGACAAAAGTGTCGCGGTGCGCGACGCGGTGCTGGTCGGCAAGGACGCCGAGGGCAATCGCGTGTTCGTGGACAGCGGCAATCGCCTGGGCCGTCGCGGCGCCAAGTGGGGCGCGGGGGCGGGGCTGGCGGTCGGCCTGCTCTCGCCGGTGTCGGTGGCCACGGCGGCCGTCGGCGCCGCGGCCGGGGCCCTGGCGGGTACCTTCTTGAACCAGAAGATCAAGGGCGGGCTGTCCGACAAGATCGGGGAGCAGATGGCGACCGACGGCGCCGTGATCATCACCGTGGTCCCGGGCGAGTCCCGGCTGGCCGTCGAGCAGGTGCTGGCCGGATCACCGATGAAATCTGTTGCGGAGCTGGGTCACTCGACATTGCGCGGCTTCGGCGCGGCGCTCGAAGAGGCGATGGGCAAATTCAACCCGGACCGCACCCGGCTGCCGATACCCCAGCGCAGCTTCGGCGGCACGGTGGGCCGCACCGTGGCCGAGTCGGTTGGGGACTGGACGATCGTGCCCGGCGCGTCCGCGCCCGACGGTGCACCGAACGTGCTGATCGTGCTGATCGACGACGCCGGGTTCGGCGGCCCGGACACCTTCGGCGGTGCCATCCACACCCCGACGTTGTCGCGGGTCGCGCAGAATGGATTGGCCTACAACCGTTTTCACGTCACCGCAGTGTGCTCGCCGACTCGTGCGGCGTTGCTGACCGGGCGCAACCACCACCGGGTCGGGTTCGGATCGGTCTGCGAGTTCCCCGGTCCCTACCCGGGCTACTCGACCGCCAAGCCGCGCAGTTGTGCCGCGCTGCCGCGCATTCTGCGCGACAACGGTTATGTCACAGGCGCTTTCGGTAAGTGGCATCTGACCCCGGACAACGTGCAAGGGGCGGCGGGGCCGTTCGACAACTGGCCGCTCGGTTGGGGATTCGACCACTTCTGGGGTTTCCCGTCGGGAGCGGCAGGCCAGTACGACCCGATCATCAGCCAGGACAACTCCGTCCTCGGCATCCCGCAGGGGCAAGACGACAAGCCGTACTACTTCCCCGACGATCTCACCGACAAGGCCGTGCAGTGGCTGCACACCGTCCGCGCCGCCAACGCCACCAAGCCGTGGATGATGTACTACTCCACCGGTGCCACCCACGCGCCGCACCACGTGTTCGCCGAGTGGGCCGACAAGTACCGGGGCCAGTTCGACGAGGGCTGGGATGTGTACCGGGAGAAGACATTCGAACGGCAGAAGCAGCTCGGCATCGTCCCAGCCGACGCCGAACTCACCGAGCGGCCCGATCTCTTCCCGGCGTGGGACAGCCTGTCGGATACTCAGCGCAAGCTCTATGCCCGGCAGATGGAGGTGTTCGCGGGGTTCTCGGAAAACGCGGACTGGAACGTCGGTCGCCTGCTCGATGCGATCGACGATCTCGGCGAGTCCGACAACACGCTCGTCTTCTACATCTGGGGCGACAACGGCGCCAGCATGGAGGGCACCAACACGGGTTCGTTCAACGAGATGACGTTCATCAACGGCCTGGACCTCACCGCCGAACAGCAGTTGCAGCTCATCGAGCAATACGGTGGGATCGAGGCGCTCGGCGACGAGGACACCGCACCGCACTTCGCGAGCGCCTGGGCGCACGCCAACAACACCCCGTACCAGTGGGGCAAGCAGATGGGCAGCCACCTCGGCGGCACCCGCGATCCGATGGTGGTGGCCTGGCCCAGCCGGATCCGGCCCGACGCGCAAGTGCGCGACCAGTTCACACACTGCATCGACATTGCGCCAACCGTGTTGGAGGCCATCGGTTTACCGGAACCGAGCAGTGTCGACGGCTTCGAGCAGGAGCCGATGGACGGAACCAGTTTCGTCCACACCTTCGACGACGCGGCGGCCCAAGAGCGGCACACCGTGCAGTACTTCGAGAACTTCGGCAGCCGCGCCCTCTACAAGGACGGGTGGTGGGCGTGCGCCCGGCTGGACAAGGCGCCCTGGGACCTGTCGCCGCAGACGATGCAGCGGTTCGCGCCCGGCAACTACAACCCCGACGACGACATCTGGGAGCTGTATTACCTGCCCGACGACTTCTCACAGGCCAACGACCTGGCCGCCGAGCACCCCGACAAGCTCGCAGAGCTGCAACAACTTTGGTGGCAAGAAGCCGAAAACAACCGGGTACTGCCACTACTCGGCGGGCTTGCGGTGATGTTCGGTGACCTGCCGCCGCTGCCCACCACCGCGCGGTTCACCTTCTCCGGCGGTGTGCAGAACATTCAGCGCGGCATGGTGCCGCGGATCTTCGGCCGTTCGTACGCGATCGAGGCGCGGCTGCACATCCCCGACGAGGGCGCACAGGGGGTGCTCGTCGCCAACGCCGATTTCATGGGCGGGTTCGCGTTGTGGGTCGACGAGGAACGCAAACTGCACCACACGTATTCGTTCCTGGGAGTCGAGACCTATCGGCAGGTATCGACCGAGGCGCTTCCCGTCGGCGATCTGACCGTGCGGATGCTGTTCGAATCGGCGCAGCCCGTCGTCGGTTCCGGTGGGCGCGTGACGCTCTGGGCCGACGATCGGTTGATCGGCGAGGGGGAACTGCCCCAAACGGTGAGCCTGGCCTTCACGTCCTACGCCGGGATGGACATCGGGCGGGACAACGGGTTGGTCGTCGACCGCGACTACGAGGACCGGGCGCCCTACGCGTTCACCGGAACCGTCAAAGAGGTCGTCTTCGACCTGATGCCGGTTCCGGTGAACGTCGAGAAGGAGCTACACGAGCACGCGTCCGTCCAAGCGGTCGGACAGGGCGCCGCTGGCTAGCTGTTGTCGCCCGGCAGCACGCGGGTCAGGGCGTCGTTGATGCCCTGGTTGATGCGATCCGCGGCCAGCGGGCTGGCGAATGGGGGCGGTGCCCCGCAGGTACAGGAGAATTGGTTGAACACCACGTCCGCGCTGGCCGGCGCTGCGAGTCCAACCGTGGCACCCAGAACGACGGCACCACCAATAATTATCTTCGCGATCATTATTTAGCCTCCATTTGTTCACCTTTTGTTAAAGCGTACAGACGGATGGCGCTAACACGGCGTGAGCACGCCGTTTTGTGGTGGTTTGTGGCCGTTTCGTTAGGCCGCGGGCGGCGGCGGAGCAGGCTCCGGCGGCGGCTTGTATTGCGGGCAGTAGGCGCGGATGGCGGCGCCGACGAAGTACCCGGCGTCGTAGTCGGGCAGGCTACTGCTGTTCATCACGTCGATGACGACCTCGTTGGGCGTCATCCCCTGTGCGAGGTACTCGCAGACCTTCCGCGCTGCGGCGATGGCAGCGGGGACCGACTCGTGGGTGATGCCGTCGGAAATCAGAAGTTGGATGAACTTGTCGTCGGTCGCGTCGGCGCGGGCAGCCGGGGCTACGGCCGCGCCGAGCACGCCAAGCGAGACGGCCATCGCAGCTACGAGTCGGGTGCCCGACGGTGTGTGGAGGGGGCCGGGCTTGCCAATTTTCACGTCCCTCATCATCGCTCAAATCGCGATCGTTGCCAATGTGACCAAGTCTGACGAGCAGTTGAACATGGCCGTTTTCAGCACCGGTACGGCTATCGCCCGCCCGACTTGTCAGATCGGCAAGCGCGGTCGGTAATTTGACCCCCATGCCGTACGAACGATGGATAGCGCTGGCGCTGCTGGCGGTCTGTCTTGTCGGCTGCGGCGTGCAGCATGTATCGGCGGCCACGCCGCACGATCTGTCCGGGACGTTTCGTTCCGGCGGCCTGGACAGGACCTACGTCATGCATGTGCCGCCGGGCGATCCCGTCGGTTTGGTGCTGAGCCTGCACGGAGGCGGCGGCAGCGGAAAGGGTCAGAAGGGCCTGACCGAGTTCGACGCCGTCGCCGACGCCAACAACCTGCTGGTGGTCTACCCCGACGGCTATGACAAGAGCTGGGCCGACGGACGGGGGGCATCGCCGGCCGATCGCCGTCACGTCGACGACGTCGGCTTCCTGGTCGGGCTGGCCGACAAGCTGCGCAATGACTACAACATCGCGCCCGGGCACGTCTTCGTCACCGGAATGTCCAACGGCGGCTTCATGTCCAACAGGCTGGCTTGCGATCGTGCTGATGTTTTTTCGGCTATCGCGCCGGTGGCGGGCACGCTCGGGGTGGGCGTGGCATGCAACCCGTCGCAGCCGGTTTCGGTGTGGGAGGCGCACGGGACCGCCGATCCGCTGGTGCATTTCAACGGCGGCGATGTACGCGGTCGCGGCGGGCTGAGCCACTCCATCTCGGTCAAAAGCATGGTGGACAAGTGGCGTTCCGCCGACCGCTGCCAGGGTGAGCCGGTGGCAGAGGTGTTGCCCAATGTCGGCGACGGCACCGTCGTGCACCGCTTCGATTCAACGGCGTGCGCGGCCGCGACCGAGGTGGTCTTCTATCAAATCGACAAAGGCGGCCACACCTGGCCGGGCGGCAAACAGTATCTGCCCAAGGCCGTCATCGGGCCGACCACGCGCGCGCTGGACGGATCGGAATCGATCGCGCAGTTCTTCCTGGCGCACGCCCGAGACTAGCGGGAATCAGCGCTGACACGACGGGCACCAGTAGGCCACCCGCGCGGCGGCATCGTCGACGCTGATGCGGGTTCCGCAGCGACGGCAGCTTTGCCCGGAACGGCCGTAGACCCATAGCTGCCGGCCCGCCCGGGTATCACCGGTGGTGCAACGGTTCCAACGGAAGCGGTTGGCCCACAACATGTCCCGGGCTCGCGAAACCAAACGGCGCGGGTCGGCGATAGCCCTGACCGGCGCGGTGGGCAGGTGTCCGCTGACGAAACACAACTCGTTGCAGTAGACGTTGCCCACCCCGGCCAGCACCCGCTGGTCGAGCAGCGCCTCGGCGATTGGCCGGTCCGGCTGTGCGACCAGGTTTGCGGCGGCGACCACGGGATCCCAGTCCGGGCCCAGCAGATCGGGTCCCAGGTGCGCGACCGCTTCGCCGTCGTGGTCGCGGTCGAGAATCTCGAGCACCCCCAGGTCGATCCCGACGGCACGAATATCGTTGGCTTCCAATATGATACGAGCCCGATGGTCTGCCCGGACCGGGCGATTTCCGACTCGCCAGCTGCCGTCCATCTTCAGGTGTGAGTGAATGCTGGCCCGCCCCACCCGGATGAACAGGTGTTTGCCGCGGCTGAGCACTTCGTCCACCACGTCGCCGGTGAGGTCGACCGTGGCGAATTGCGGCACCCGGACATCGCAGCGCGTCAGCGTCTGACCGGCCAGGTGCTCGCGCAGCATGGCCGCGGTGTGCCAGACGGTGTCACCCTCGGGCATGGTTGCCTGGCAGCCTCACCGCAGCCGCATTCCGCGCGGCGTGCGCGCGAAGCCGGCGTCCGACAGTGCCTCGGCGACCGGGCTCGGCCCGCCGGCCAACGGCTGCAGGGCCGGCACCCCGTCGATGCGTTCGACGAGGATCGACTCGACGCGTCGCGCGGCGACCAGGTCGGCCAGGCCTTGGGCCGCGGCGTGATGGGCGCCGGGGTCATCGGTGAAGGTCAGCATGGACCGTCCGCCGCGCTCGAGGAACCAGGCCAGTTCGCCGTCGACCAGGACGACGAGCGCGCCGGCCTTGCGACCCGGGCGTGCCCCGGCCCGGTCGGGCCAGGGCAAGGCGGAACCGTACGGGTTGGCCGGATCGGCCGCGGCCAGCACCACCGCCCGGTATTCGGGCCGCTCCGGGTCGATCCCGTCGAGGTAGCTGCGCAGCCGGTCGACGGTCGAGGCGACGGCGAATTGAGCGCCGCCCAGCGACTCGACGAAGTACCCACGCTGACACCTGCCCGCCTCTTCGAATGTGCTCAGCACCTTGTAGAGGGTGGCGAATCCGCCCGGCACATTCTCCGCCGTCACCGCGCCACGGGTCAGGACGCCGTGCCGGTTGAGTAGCAGTTCGGCTTGGTAGTGGGCGCGCAGGGTGGAATCGGGCTCGGGGGCCGGCAGCGCCGACCAGCGGCCGGCCACGGTCGCGTCGGTGGTCCTGGAGTGAGGGTGCGCGACGCTGTAGCGGCTCAGCCGCGGCGGACGCCGGGTGCGGTGGGCGGGGGCCGAGCGCTTGCGGGCGCCGGTGAGCAGCGCACGCACCGGGGCGAACGTGTCGCCGGTGATCCAGCCGGCCCAGATCAGTTCCCACAGTGCGTCTTTGAGCGCGGTTTCGGGGAGGCCGGGGGTGAGCTGGCGGAAGAAGTACGCGCCGCCGCCGGCCAGCGTGTCCAGGATCGCGCGATGGGTGTCGGTGAAGTCGATCTCGTCGGGTGCCGTGAGGGTCAACGGGGCCGAATCGCTGGCGTGCAGCGCGATCCACCCGTCGCTGCCCGAGATCGACCCCGCGCCCGACCAGGTGACCTCCCCGGCCGCCAGCAGTTCGTCGAGCATCGCCGGCGAATAGTCGGTCACCCGCGGTGCCAGCACCAGCGGTTCGAGCGCCGACGCCGGTATCCGAACACCGGCCAGCTGATCGATCGCGGAGACCAAGCCGTCAAGGCCGGACTGGGGTGATGACACGTGATGCCAGGCGGGCAGGAACCGGCCGTAGGCCGCGGTGCTGACCGGCTCGACCTGGGCACGCAGCGCGGCCAGCGAACGCCGCCGCAGAATCCGCAACACGTCCGCGTCACACCATTGTTCGGCGCCGATGCCGCCGACGCCGGAAGTGACATCGGGAGTGACGAAGTCGCCGCGCACCAGCCGGCCGTCACCGGCCATCCGGTTCAGCACGTCGGCCGTCACCCGTAGCCCCAGGCCGAACCGGGCGGCGGCCTCGGCCGTGGTGAACGGGGTGCGGGTGCGCGCGTACCGGCCCAGCAGCTCGCCCAGTGGGTCGGCCACCTGCTCGGTGAACGTGGCCGGGACGCCCAGCGGGACGGCCACGCCGACCGCGTCGCGCAGCCGGCCGACGTCCTCGATCGCCACCCACCAGGTGCGGCCCGCGAACGACACCGTCAGCGCGCGCCGGGCGGCGCGCAGGCCTTCCAGCCAGCCTCCAATATCGATGCCGTCGGCAGCCTCGGACCGCGCCGCGACCTCGTCCTCGGTCAGCGGGCCCAGCAGCCGCAGCAGGTCCGCGACCGCCTCGGCATCGCGGGCGGCCCGGTCGGCGCTCAGATGCTGCAGCTGGCGCCCGGTCGCGGCGACGACGTCGGGATCCAGCAGCTCACGCAGTTCGACCCGGCCGAGCAACTCGGCCAGCAGCGTGCTGTCCAGCGACAGAGCCGCGGCGCGGCGCTCGGCGAGCGGGGAATCGCCCTCGTACATGAACGCGCCGACGTAGCCGAACAGCAGCGACGCCGCGAACGGTGACGGCTTGGCCGTTTCGGTCTCGAGCACCCGCACCCGGCGCGCGGCGATGCCGGTCATCAGATCGACCAGGGCCGGGACGTCGTAGACGTCCTGCAGGCATTCCCGGACGGTCTCCAGCACGATCGGGAAGTCGGGGTATTTGCGGGCCACTTCCAGCAATTGGGCCGCGCGCTGGCGCTGGTGCCACAGCGGCGAGCGCTTGCCGGGGTGCCGGCGCGGCAGCAGCAGCGCACGCGCCGCGCATTCGCGGAACCGCGACGCGAACAACGCCGAACCGCCCACCTCGCCGGTGACGATCGGGTCGATCTCGTCGGCGTCGAAGACGAAAATCTCTGCGCCGGGCGGGATTTCCTCGAGCGTGTCCGGCAGATGCACGACGATGCCGTCGTCGGAGGCGGTCGGCTTCTCGTCGATGCCGTACCGTTCGGCCAGCCGCCGGCCCACCGCCAGCGCGAGCGGCCCGTGCACCCGCAGCCCGTACGGCGAGTGCAGGATCACCCGCCAGTCACCGAGCTCGTCGCGGAATCGCTCGACCAGCAGGGTGGTGTCGGTCGGCACCGTCCCGGTCGCGGTCCGTTGATCGTCGAGCAACACCCACAGGTTGTCGGTCGCGTAGTCGTTGAAACCCAATGCAGCACAACGTATTCCGAATGCTTCGCGATCCAGTCCGGCCAGCTCGCCGGTGAATGCGCCCAGCGCCGCGCCGAGCTCGGCGGGGCGGCCGACTCCGTCGCCGTGCCAGAACGGTAGCCGGGCGGGCAGGCCGGGCGCGGGAATCACCAGCACCCGGTCATGGGTGATCTCGGTGATCCGCCAGCTGGTGGCACCGAGCGAGATGACGTCGCCGGGACGTGACTCGTAGACCATCTCCTCGTCGAGTTCACCTACCCGCGAGGGCTTTTCGGACTCGCTGGCCAGATAGACGGTGAACATCCCGCGGTCGGGGATCGCGCCGCCGGAGGTGACGGCCAGCCGCTGCGCACCGGGCCGGGCGGTCAGCGTTCCGGTGTCGCGGTCGTAGACCAGCCGCGGCCGCAGCTCGGCGAATTCGGTGGACGGGTACTTGCCGCTCAGCAGGTCCAGGGTGGCCTCGAACACGCTGCGCGGCAGGGTCGAGAACGGGGCGCTGCGGCGCACCGTGTCGAACCACCGGTCGGCGTCCAGCGGTTCCAGCGCGGCCGCCGCGACGGTCTGCTGCGCGAGGATGTCGAGCGGGTTGGCGGGCACCCGCATCGTCTCGATCTGCCCGGCCAGCATCCGTTGCACACTGACCGCACAGCTGATCAGGTCGGTGCGGTGCTTAGGGAACAACACACCTTGCGACACCTCACCGACCTGATGGCCGGCCCGCCCGATGCGTTGCAGGCCGCTGGCCACCGACGGCGGCGCCTCCACCTGGATCACCAGGTCGACCGCACCCATGTCGATGCCCAGCTCCAGGCTGGAGGTGGCCACCACCGCCTTGAGCAGGCCGCGTTTGAGGTCCTCTTCGACCAGGGCGCGCTGCTCCTTGCTGACCGATCCGTGGTGGGCGCGGGCCAAAACGGCGTCGGCGCCGTAGGTCTGGCCGCTGCCCATGATGTGCGCCGGCGCCCCACCGGCCACCTTCGGGTTGGCTTCGGTGGACAGTTCGACACCGCTGCGCTCGGCGTGAATTTCGTTGAGCCGTGCGGTAAGTCGTTCGGCCAGCCGTCGCGAATTGGCGAACACGATGGTCGAGTTGTGCGCTTCGATCAGGTCGACCAGGCGGGCCTCGACGTCGGGCCAGATGGTGTTGTCGGTCAGGTTGGCCATGTCGGGCACCGGCACCTGCACGGTGAGCTGGAAGGACTTGGCCGACGGCGGAGCCACGATCGTGGTCGGGCGCTGGCCGGACAGGAACCGCGCCAGCTCCTCGGGTGGGCGCACCGTCGCCGACAATCCGATGCGCTGTGCGGGCGGTCCTTCGCGGAGGTCTTGTGACAAATCCTGAAGCCGCTCCAGCGACACCGCCAGGTGCGCGCCGCGCTTGCCGGCGGCGATGGCGTGCACCTCGTCGACGATCACGGTCTGGACGCCGGCCAGCGTTTCGCGCGCGGCCGAGGTCAGCATCAGAAACAGCGACTCGGGCGTGGTGATCAGCACATCGGGCGAGGAGTTGATGAGTTGGCGACGCTGCGCCGGCGGGGTGTCACCCGAGCGGACCCCGACGCTGATGTCGGGCGCGGGAAGACCGTGGCGCTCGGCGATCCTGGTCAGCCCGGCCAGCGGGGTGCGCAGGTTGCGCTCGACGTCGACTGCCAGCGCCTTGAGCGGTGACACGTACAGCACCCGGGTGCCGCGCGGACGTTCGTCCGCGGCGGCCAAAGAGTCCAGGGCCCACAGAAACGCCGCCAGCGTCTTTCCGGAGCCGGTCGGGGCGATGACCAGCGTGTTGTTGCCGTCGGCGATGGCGTCCCAGGCCGCCGCCTGCGCGGTGGTCGGGGCGGGGAAGGTGCTGGTGAACCACTCGCGGGTGGTCTCGCTGAACTTCCCGAGTGCTGCGGTGCTCACCTGGCCATGGTGCCAACAGACACCGACAACGACGTCCCTACTGCGGTTTGTGGCGAGCGGTCGCCATCGCGTGGGCGAGTTCCTCGGGAATCTCGGGCACCCGGGTGATCGCGTCGAGCAGCGTGTGCGCGCACGAGTCGGCCAGGCGCTCGGCGCTGGTGGTCGGGTCCATGATGCGTTGGCGGCACAGCTCGAAGGTGAACGCGATCCAGCCGTTGAGGATCACCCGCAGGTCGCGTTCGATGTCCGGCTCCAGCTTGGCGCCCGGAACCGCGGCCACGACCTCGTGGATGCGGGTCATGATGTGCTCGAGCTGGCGGTTCTTGGCGTCGTCCTCGACGCCCAGCAGAACCGGGTCGGACCGGCCGAGACCGACGTAGGCCGCCCAGGCGGCTTCCGGGTTCTGCTCGTGATAGGCCATGTAGGCCAGCACGCCCATGCGCGCCTCTTCGAACATCGTCAGCCCGGCCATCGGCTCTTTGTTGGTGGCCTCGTAGAGGCGATCCGCTTCGTCCTTGACGACCGCGGCGAAGAACGCGCGCTTGTCGGGGAAGTAGTGATACATCAGGGCGCGCGAGACGCCCGCGCGCTCGGCGATCTCGTCAATGCGGACCTCGTCGTAGGGCCGCTTCCCGAAGACTTCCGCCCCTAACGCAAGCAGTTCGGCGCGCCGATCCTCGGGGGACAGCCGCCTCCTAGCCGTTGGCATGTGTCAGATAGTACTCACGAAGGGTCGGCCATAATTCAGACCGCGTTTATCCGAACTCCACACCTTGCGCCAGCGGCAGCTCGCCGGAGTAGTTGACGGTGTTGGTGGCACGTCGCATGTAGGCCTTCCACGCGTCCGAACCGGATTCCCGTCCGCCGCCGGTTTGCTTCTCGCCGCCGAACGCGCCGCCGATTTCGGCCCCCGATGTGCCGATATTGACGTTGGCGATACCGCAATCGGACCCGTCCAGGAATCGCTCGGCCTCACGCAGGTCGGTCGTGAAGATGGCCGACGAGAGCCCTTGCGGCACGCCGTTGTTGAGCGCGATCGCCTCGTCCAGCTCGTCGTAGGTCAGCACGTAGAGGATCGGCGCGAACGTCTCGGCCGCCACGATGTCGGTCTGTGCGGGCATGCGCACCACGGCCGGTGCGACGTAGTAGGCGCTGGGGTGCTCGCCGGCCGCGGCCTCCTGGTGCTCGCCGCCGAAAACCTTGCCGCCCTCGACGCGTGCCTGTTCCAGCGCGCCCACCATGTCGCGGTAGGCGGTCTCGTGAATCAGCGGGCCGATGAGCGTGTCGGGTGCCGACGGGTCGCCGATCGGCAACTGCTTGAAAGCGGACGCCACCCGCTGTACGACTACGTCGGCCACCGAGCGATGCACGATCAGCCGGCGCAGGCTGGTGCAGCGCTGCCCGGCGGTGCCCGCGGCGGCGAAGACGATGGCGCGCACCGCCAGGTCCAGATCGGCCGACGGCGTCACGATGGCCGCGTTGTTGCCGCCCAGCTCCAGCAGCGCCCGCCCGAAGCGCGCGGCCACCCGCGGACCGACCTGCCGGCCCATCCGCACCGAACCCGTCGCGGACAGCAGCGCGATCCGCGGGTCGTCGACCAGCCGCTCGCCCAGGTCGCGATCGCCCAGCACCAGCTCGCTCACCGCGGGCGGCGCGCCGACATCCGCGGCGGCCCGGCGGATCAGCGCGTGGGCGGCCAGCGCCGTCAACGGCGTCAGCTCCGAGGGTTTCCACACCACCGTGTCCCCGCACACCAGGGCCACCGCGGTGTTCCACGCCCAGACCGCGACCGGGAAGTTGAACGCGGTGATCACGCCGACCACGCCGAGCGGATGCCAGGTCTCGGCCAGCCGGTGGCCGGGGCGTTCCGAGGCGATGGTCCGGCCGTAGAGCTGGCGCGACAGGCCGACGGCGAACTGGCAGATGTCGATCATTTCCTGCACTTCGCCCAGGGCTTCGGAGGTGATCTTGCCGACCTCGAGGGTCACCAGCGTCGCGAGGTCGTTCTTGTGTTCGGCGAGCAGCTCGCCGAGCCGGGCCACCAGGGCGCCGCGCACCGGGGCGGGGGTGTTACGCCACGCCGAAAAGGCCTCGGCGGCCGCGGCGACGGCACGCTCGGCCTGCTCGTCGGAGGTGGGTGCGACGGTGAAAAGCACCTCACCGGTGATCGGCGTGCTGGCCGCCAGGCCGGGTCCGCCCGGCTCGCCGAGGCTGACGTCGGTGCCGGTCGCCCGCAGGGCCGCACGGGCCCGGTCGCGCAACTCGTCGATCGTCGGCAGGTTCACTTCGGTGCCTCCTGGGACAGCGCTTCGTAGAGCGCATACGGGTCATGGATATGGTGGCCGATCGTGCCCGCCAGCCACCCGGCGTCGTATCCAGAATCGTCGATCCCACCGGCTGCCCTGGTGTCGCGGTCCAGGTTGGACCGGAAGATGCCCGCCGCCGAGGCCGGCAGAAAGTCTTCGTAGACGATCGGTGCGGCCGGGTCGCCGCCGCGGTAGTAGGCCAGCCGCTGCGCCGCCATCTCGGCGTCGGTCGCCGGGAAGTGCTCGCCCCAGACCCGGGCGGGATCGTCTTCGGCCACCAGGCGGGCCATCGCCGCGTCGTAGCGCTCGCGCCCGCGCGGGGTCAGCGCCACGCCGCGCGCCTCGACCTCACCGAACCGCACCCGCAGACTGCCCGAGTTCACGGTGCCGTCTCGGCCGCGAAACAGGCATGGTTCGGCGAGGGCGCGAAATGACGTCTGGCGCAACAACACTGCGGGCCCGTCGGTGCGGGGCGGGCCCTGGATCGTATCGATCATGGTGATGCCACGTTTGGTCATCCGCTGGTACAGCTCGTCGATGTCCAGGACCCGCGGCGTCAGGTGGTTGATGTGGGTGGAACACACCCCCGCGATATCGGCGGCCACCGCGGAGACCCGGGACAGCTCGTCGTACCAGGACTTGTTGATCGGTTCACGCGACAGCGCGAACGCGCCCACCGCGGCGGCGACGAACGCGTCGGCCTCCTCGGCGTCACAGGCGCCCTCGGCCGCGATGAACCGGGCCCGATCGAGCAGCGCGGGGTCGAACAGCTCACGGCGTGCGATGAACGTCTCGACGCGGGTGCGCAGGTCGGGATCGAAGTACCGGCGATCGCGGGTCGCCAGCATCGACGTGAACACCCGAAAAGGATTGCGCGCCAGTTCGTTTGCGTCGATAGGCCGAAAAGCCGTCGATACCACCGGAATTGGCGAGCGAGCCGACCGCAGGTCGTAGTACCCGACCGGCACCATGCCGAACGCCGAGAACAAGTCGGCGACGGCCGCCAGTTCGGCCGGGCTGCCCACCCGGATGGCGCCGTGGCGTTCGGCGGTGACCCGCGCCAACGAGCCCAGCCGTTCGGCGCCCGGATGACGTGCCGCGTAGTCGGCGTTGACCTGCCCGCTGACCTCGACCAGGGTGCCGTAGGCGGGCACCTCGCCGGCGTACATGGCCGACAGCCCCGCGGCGAAGCGTTCGCGAAGCTGCCAGGTCACCAGCCTCTTGGCGCGGCTCATGGATAATTCCGGGCCATGAGTGAGTCGCTCGACGACATCGACCGGATCCTGGTGCGCCGGCTGGTCGCGGACGGACGCGCAACGCTGGCAGAGCTGGCCGCGAGCGCCGGGCTGTCGGTCTCGGCGGTGCAATCCCGGGTGCGCCGGCTGGAGGCCCGCGGCGTGGTCTCGGGATACTCCGCGCGGATCAAACCCGAGGCGGTCGGGCATCTGCTATCGGCGTTCGTGGCCATCACTCCTCTCGATCCCTCCCAACCCGATGATGCGCCCGCCCGCCTGGCGCACATCGAGGAGATCGAGGCGTGCCACTCGGTGGCCGGCGAGGAAAGCTACGTCCTGCTGGTGCGCGTCGCGTCGCCGCGAGCACTCGAGGATCTGCTGCAGCGAATCCGGACCGCGGCGAACGTCCAGACCCGCAGCACCATCATTCTCAATACTTTTTACAGTGATCGCCAACACATACCATAAAAATTACGACAATGGCGTCATGAATCCGTAAAAACTAAGCTAGCATGGGCGGTATGACTGCCGTCCTGAACTCCCTTGCGCTGACCGGCGTGCAGCCCGAACCCGACCAGGTTCACGAGGTGCTGTCGCGCAGCATGCTGGTCGACGGTTTTGATTTCGTGCTCGACCTGACCCGGTCGTCCGGCTCGTATCTGGTCGACGCCCGCGACGGCCGGCGCTACCTCGACATGTTCACCTTCTTCGCCTCGTCGGCGCTGGGGATGAACCATCCGGCCCTGGCCGACGACGAGGAGTTCCGCGCCGAGCTCACCGAGGCCGCGCTGAACAAGCCGAGCAACGCCGACGTGTACACGGTCGCGATGGCCGGCTTCGTCGAGACGTTCGCCCGGGTGCTGGGCGACCCGGCGCTGCCGCATCTGTTCTTCGTCGATGGCGGCGCACTCGCGGTGGAGAACGCGCTCAAGGTGGCCTTCGACTGGAAGAGCCGGCGCAACGAGAGACTCGGCATCGACGCCGAGCTCGGCACCCGAGTGCTGCATCTGCGCGGTGCCTTCCACGGCCGCAGCGGCTACACGCTGTCGCTGACCAACACCAAGCCCGTCACCGTGGCCCGCTTCCCGAAGTTCGACTGGCCGCGCATCGACGCGCCGTTCATCCGGCCGGGCGCCGATATGGACGCGGTCGAGGCCGAGTCGCTGCGCCAGGCCCGCGCGGCATTCGCGGCCCACCCGAACGACATCGCCTGCTTCATCGCCGAACCGATCCAGGGTGAGGGCGGCGACCGCCACTTCCGGCCGGAGTTCTTCGCCGCGATGCGCGAGCTGTGCGACGAACACGATGCGTTGCTGATCTTCGACGAGGTGCAGACCGGCTGCGGGTTGACCGGAACCCCTTGGGCCTACCAGCAATTGGGCGTGCAACCCGATGTTGTGGCGTTCGGCAAGAAGACACAGGTCTGCGGGGTGATGGCCGGCCGGCGGGTCGACGAGATCGCCGACAACGTCTTCGCGATCTCCTCCCGGATCAACTCGACGTGGGGCGGCAATCTGACCGACATGGTGCGGGCGCGCCGCATCCTGGAGGTCATCGAAGCCGACGCGCTGTTCGACCGTGCCGCTCAGCAGGGCCGCTACCTGCGCGGGCGGCTGGACGAACTCGCCGACGAGTTCCCGGCGTTGGTGTTCGACCCGCGCGGCCGCGGGCTGATGTGTGCATTCAGCCTGGCGACCACCGCCGATCGTGACGAGTTGGTCCGCCGGCTGTGGCACCGGGGGGTGATCGTGCTGCCCGCCGGGACGGACGGCGTTCGGTTCCGTCCCGCGCTGACGGTGTCGCGGGCCGAAATCGATGTGGCGATTGCGGCGGTGCGTGACGTCCTGGCGGTAGCGGGTACTTGACCGGCGTTCGGGCGCGGAAAGAAAATCCTTATGAAGCTGTAACTAATCCTTCGTTGCGGACGAAATACCAACCGCAGTCAGCACGCGGGATACGAGGTTCTCAAATGCCGAGAGCAGATGAGCGATCACCGGGTGATCGCCTGGGTTCCGAAGACGGCGAGGTGCGCGCCGCCATCCGCTTCACCGTCTTGGCCGCGGCCGCGGGGGTCGGATTCATCGTCATGGCCGCCTTGTGGGTCAGCACCTGTCCGGGAACGGGTGTGGACACGGCGGCCTGCGGTGCGCCGCAGCGAACCCTGCTGGCCATCGGGGGTCCGCTGATCCTGTTCGCCGGCGGCCTGTGGGCGTTCGTGCGCACCTACCGGGTCTGGCGCGTCGAGGGCACCTGGTGGGGATGGCACGGCGCGGGCTGGTTTTTGTTGACGCTGATGATCGTCACCGTCTCCATGGGAGTTCCGGCAATTGCGGGTCCGGCGCTGGGGCTCTAATAATTAGTGGTGCGACGCGAGGAGCAGCCATGGGAGACACCTATCACGACCCCGTCGACCATTTGCGGACGACGCGGCCACTCGCCGGCGAATCACTGATCGACGTATTGCACTGGCCCGGATACCTGATGGTGGTTGCCGGTGTGGTCGCGGTGTGCGGAAGCCTTGCGGCCTTCGCCACCGGACATCAGCACGAGGGCATGACCGCGGGCGTGACGGCGATTGTCGTCACGGTGATGGGCCTGGCGTGGCTGGCCGTCGAGCACCGGCGGGTACGCCGGCTTCTCGACCGGTGGTACGCCGACCATCCCGAGGTGGCCAGGCAGTCGCCCGACAGCTGATAGGCGACGCTGCTCACCGAAATTCGTAGGTTATGCGCCCCGTTGAATGGGTATCAGGTCTAAACCATGATGAGTGCCTGCGATGATGATGCGCGCGGCACCGATCCGATCATGCCTACTGCGATGACGAGAAGGGCTCGTGTGATTCCGGCGACCAATGCGATGCGCCCGAGTGTGCGTGTCCCGGGTTGGCCGGTGGTGTCTGGCGCGTCCGTATCGAGTGACGAATGGCGCGCCCCAAAACGAGGGGTAGTGTGAGCCAAACGTTGCCGGGAGACCATATGACCGATATTGGATTGCGCGCTGAACAGCGCCAACGCGGCCACCGCGCCGTCGAATTGCATGTTGCTGCGCGCCTGGAGAACCTGGCGATGCTGCGCACCCTGGTGGGCGCGATCGGCACCTACGAGGATCTCGATTTCGACGCCGTGGCGGATCTGCGGCTCGCGGTCGACGAGGTCTGCACCCGATTGATCCGGTCGGCCACCCCGGACGCGACCCTGAGCGTGGTGGTCGACCCCCGAGAAGACGAGTTGGTGGTCGAGGCATCCGCCGCCTGCGACACCTACGACGTGGTGTCGCCCGGCAGCTTCAGCTGGCATGTCCTGACGTCGCTGGCCGACGACGTCCAGACCTTCCATGACGGACGTGAACCAAGTGAAACCGGCAGCGTATTCGGAATCACGCTGACGGCGCGACGGGCGGCCGCTAGCCGGTGACAGCGCAAGCTGACGGCGGTTCGGGCTCATCACGCCCAAACGAATACGCCGACGTTCCGGATATGTTCCGTGAGCTGGCGACGATCGGAACCGACTCGGCACAATTCCAGCGCCAACGGGACAAGATCGTTGAGCGGTGTCTGCCGCTGGCCGATCACATCGCCCGCCGGTTCGAGGGCCGCGGCGAGCCGCGCGACGACCTGGTTCAGGTGGCACGGGTCGGATTGGTCAACGCCGTGGTGCGCTTCGACGTCGAAACCGGATCGGACTTCGTGTCGTTCGCGGTGCCCACGATCATGGGTGAGGTCCGCCGGCACTTCCGGGACAACAGCTGGTCGGTCAAGGTTCCGCGGCGCCTCAAGGAGCTGCATCTGCGGCTCGGCAGCGCCACCGCCGATCTGTCGCAACGCCTCGGGCGGGCGCCTACCGCAACCGAACTCGCGGCCGAGCTGGAAATGGACCGCGCCGAGGTGGTCGAGGGTCTGGTGGCGGGCAGCTCCTACAACACCCTGTCCATCGACAGCGGTGGGGGCGGCGGCGACGAGGAGGACACCCGCGCGATCGCCGACACCCTGGGCGACGTCGACGCCAGCATCGATCGCATCGAGGACCGCGAATCGCTACGCCCGTTGCTCGAGGGCCTGCCCGAGCGGGAGCGAACGGTGTTGGTGCTCAGGTTCTTTGAGTCGATGACGCAGACACAGATCGCGGAGCGAGTCGGCATTTCGCAGATGCACGTATCGCGGCTGCTGGCTAAATCGCTAACGCGCCTGCGCGACCAGCTGGAGTAGCGGCCGCGCGGCGTGCCGCAGCAGCGGCTCGTCGCCCGGCGTCGTCACCGGCAGGGTGCCGTCGGGGTCGCAGACACGCAACAGCCGCCCGACCGCGGGGCTCGGCACCATCGCCCAGCTCACCTGGGCGCCCGAGCACACCACGTTGATCCGGTGCAGTGCCGAAAAGCCCGCAGTACCAATGAAATCCAGCTCGCGCAGGTCGAGGATCACTCGCCCGGCGTGTCGTGCGCGGTGCGCTGCGTAGACGGCGAGCTGATCCGAGTTCGCGGCGTCGAGCTCGCCGTCCACCGTGATGACCGTGCCCGACGCGCTCGAAAGGGCGCTGAATTGGGCCGTTCGGCATTGCTGCCAGGACTGGGCCACAGACATCGCTTCACTCCCTCGACCGAGGATTGCTGTGAGGACTACGACAACGGTTGAGCGGTGGGAATTCGCCTTCCGCGCGGCGCTGACGTGGTCCGGGCGGCTGTGAACTCAACCTGAACGCAACCCTACCCGGGGTGCCGGAGAGCGACAACGTTTACCGAGCCGATTCCCAGGAAGCCTGGTCAGGGACTATTTGATCTCGGCGAGCACCGTGCCCTGAGTGATGGCGGCACCGGCCTCGACCGCGAGACCGGTGATGGTGCCCTCCTTGTGCGCGGTGACCGGGTTCTCCATCTTCATCGCCTCGAGCACCACCACCAGATCACCGACGGCGACCTGCTGGCCTTCCTCGACCGCGACCTTGACCACGGTGCCCTGCATCGGCGCGGTGACCGCATCACCCGAGGCCGCCGCACCGCCGTGCGAGCCGCGCTTGCGGGGCTTCGGCTTCCTGCGGACGACGCCGGCGCCCGTCACGCCACTACCGCCGCCGTTGGACAGCGCCAGGTCGCCGGGCAGCGAGACCTCGAGCCGCCGGCCGTCGACCTCGACGACCACCTTCTGCCGCGGCTGGGCGTCGTCCTCGTCGAGGGGCTCGCCCGCGGTGAACGGCTCGATGGTGTTGTCCCATTCGGTTTCGATCCAGCGGGTGTGCACCGTGAAGCCGTTGTCGTCGCCGATGAACGCCGGGTCACTCACCACGGCGCGGTGGAACGGGATGACCGTGGCGAGGCCCTCGATGTGGAACTCGTCCAGTGCCCGGCGCGACCGCGCCAGCGCCTCCTCACGGGTGGCGCCGTGCACGATCAGCTTGGCCAGCATCGAGTCGAACTGGCCGCCGATCACCGACCCGGCCTCGACGCCGGAATCCACCCGGACGCCGGGGCCGCCGGGGGTGTCGTAGCGGGTGACCGGGCCGGGAGCGGGCAGGAAGCCGCGGCCGGCGTCTTCGCCGTTGATCCGGAACTCGATCGCGTGCCCGCGCGGCGTCGGGTCCTCGGTGAGGTCCAGCTTTTCGCCGTTGGCGATCTTGAACTGCTGGCGCACCAGGTCGATGCCCGCGGTCTCCTCGGTAACCGGGTGCTCCACCTGCAGACGGGTGTTGACCTCCAGGAACGAGATCAGGCCGTCCTGGCCGACCAGGTACTCGACGGTTCCGGCGCCGTAGTAGTGCGCCTCCTTGCAGATCCGCTTGGCCGACTCGTGGATCTCCTTGCGCTGCGCGTCGGTCAAAAACGGTGCCGGCGCTTCTTCCACCAGCTTCTGGAAGCGGCGCTGCAGCGAGCAGTCGCGGGTACCGGCGACGACGACGTTGCCGTGCTGGTCGGCGATCACCTGGGCCTCGACGTGGCGCGGCTTGTCCAGGTAGCGCTCGACGAAGCATTCGCCGCGACCGAACGCCGCGACGGCCTCACGGGTGGCCGACTCGAACAGCTCGGGGATCTCCTCGATGCTGCGGGCCACCTTCATGCCGCGGCCACCGCCACCGAAGGCCGCCTTGATCGCGATCGGTACGCCGTACTCCTTGGCGAAGGCCACCACCTCGTCGGCGTCCTTGACCGGGTCGGGGGTGCCGGGCACCAGCGGGGCCTGGGCGCGGGCCGCGATGTGGCGGGCGGTGACCTTGTCACCGAGGTCGCGGATCGACTGCGGGCTGGGCCCGATCCAGATCAGGTTGGCGTCCAGCACCGCCTGGGCGAAGTCGGCGTTCTCCGAGAGGAAGCCGTAACCGGGGTGGATGGCGTTGGCGCCGGATTTGGCCGCCGCGTCGAGGATTTTGCCGAAGTCCAGGTAGGACTCGGCGGAAGTCTGACCGCCCAGGGCGAACGCCTCGTCGGCCAGCCGCACGTGCGGCGCGTCGGCGTCGGGCTCGGCGTACACCGCCACGCTGGACAGACCCGCGTCGCGGGCCGCCCGGATCACCCGGACGGCGATTTCGCCGCGGTTGGCGACGAGCACCTTGGAGATCCGTGAGCTGGCGTGACTAGGCACCTGCGCCTCCTGTGTATGGCTAGACGTCGTCTTCGTCTCTAAGAGAATTTCTTACAAGTCGTGTCGGGGGAAGTTTAGGCGGCGCGCCGAGAGCGCCGATACCCGGTCCCACTCAAGCCGTCTCGCGCAATCGCCGTTTGATGCGAGCCAGCATCGCCGACATGCCCCGCAAGCGCAGCGGGCTGATCAGAGCGGCCAAGCCGAGCTCACTGTAGAAATCTTCGGGCACCGCGAGGATGTCGGCGGCGGGTTGCTCGTCGAGCCCGGCGGCCAGGATCGAGGCGAATCCGCGGGTGGTCGGCGCTTCGGCGGGGGCGCTGAAATACAGCCGTACCCGATTCGGGTCGTGGGCGTCGACATGCAAGAACAGCGGCGACTGGCACTCGGGAACCGGCTCCATCGCTGCTTCGGCCAGATCGTCGGGCAGATCCGGCAGGTCGTCGGCGAACTCCAGCAAGAGCCTCAGCTTGTCCTGGCCCTGCACTTCAGCGAAGTCGGACACCACCTCGGCCAGGGCAGCGGGCAGAGTCATCGCGCGGGTACGGCTCCCGGTTCTTCGCCCGCGACGATCGGCACCCGCACGGTGTTGCCCCACTCGGTCCACGACCCGTCGTAATTGCGGACGCCGGGCTTGCCCAGTAAATGGGTGAGCACGAACCAGGTGTGGCTGGACCGCTCGCCGATGCGGCAGTAGACGACGGTCTTGTCGTCCGGTTGCAGGAAGCCGTACAGCTCTTCGAGCTCTTCGCGGCTGCGGAACCGGCCGTTCTCGTCGACCGCCCTCCCCCACGGGATCGACCGGGCGGTGGGGATATGGCCGGCGCGCAGCGCGCCCTCTTCGGGGTAGTCGGGCATGTGCGTGCGCTTGCCGGTGTACTCGTCGGGCGAGCGCACATCGATCAGCGGCTGGCTGCCCAGGATGTCCAGCACGTCGTCCCGGTAGGCGCGGATCGGTGCGTCGTTGCGCGCGACGACGGGATAGTCCGTCGAGGTCCTGGTCGGCACCTCGAGGCTGGTATCCCGTCGCTCGGACAGCCACAGGTCACGCCCGCCGTTGAGCAGCCGCACATCGGGGTGGCCGAACAACGTGAACACCCACAGCGCGTACGCCGCCCACCAGTTGCTCTTGTCGCCGTAGATCACCACGGTGTCGTCGCGCGAGATGCCTTTGCGATTCATCAGTTCCGCGAACTGCGCACCGGAGATGTAGTCGCGGACCCGCGGGTCGTTGAGGTCGGTGTGCCAGTCGATCTTGACCGCGCCGGGGATATGCCCGACGTCGTAGAGCAACACGTCCTCGTCGGATTCGACGATCGCCAGACCGGGCGAGCCCAGGTGGCCGGACAACCAGTCGGCGGTGACCAAGCGTTCGGGGTGGGCGTAGGCCGACAGCGTCGGGCTTGAATCGGGGGGTAGCGGCACAGGGCAAAGCCTACTCAGCCGCCTGGGAGGTTGCGCCTCAGTGTGCGATGCCTTTTGGGGATCACGCCGTTGGGGCCCACAGTGCGGCGATGGACAGGCCCGCGCGGCGCAGCAGCGCGCGCGTCAGCGGCAGTCCGATTCCCAGTACGGCCGACGGGTCGCCGTCGACGCCGTCGATGAACCATCCGCCCAGGCCGTCCAGGGTGAACCCGCCGGCGACCCGCAGCGATTCCCCGTCGGCCAGGTAAGCCTCCAGGTCGTCGGGCTCGGGTGTTCCGAAATGCACTGTGGTGATTGATGTTTGCGCTTCGCAGTGGACAATGTCGTTGTCCTGCAAGCGGATAACGCAGTGTCCGGTATAGAGCTGGCCTGATCGCCCGGCCATCGACTGCCAGAGTTGGCGTGCGGCTTCAATGGATTCCGGTTTGCCGCACAGCCGGCCGTCGAGGTAAAGCATCGAATCGCAGCCGATGACAACGCAATCCGCCGCGATGGTGCGATCCAGTTCGCCGGCGACCTGCTCGGCCTTGGCTTGAGCCAGCGCGCAGACCACCTCAGCGGGTGAGGCGTCCGGTCCCAGCTCGGCGATCAGGCGATCCTCGTCGACGCCGGAGACGACGACCAGGGGATCGATACCGGCCTGGCGCAGCACCTTGAGGCGGCCACTAGAGGCCGACCCGAGCACAACCCGGGTCATCGCTGCATGTGGATGCGTTCCTGCAGGGTGACTCGCTGGTAGTTGCTGATCGCGTAGCGCAGCTTGTCGACCGGAAGCCCCCAGCGGGTGCTTTCGGGCTGCTCGGGCTGCGCGCCACCGCCGGCGCTGCCCAGCACGGCGATCAGCGCGGCCACCTCGGCGGCGGTGGGCCGGCCGCGCAGAATCTTGATGTGCGGCACCTGCGGGGTGTCGACGGCCGGGGCCGCCTCGTCGATGTCGCTCATAGGGGAATGTTCCCGTGCTTCTTCGGCGGCAGGTGGGAGATCTTGCGTTCCAGCAGACGCAGCGACGTGGCGATGTAGCCGCGGGTGTGCGACGGCGGGATGACCGAGTCGACGTATCCGCGCTCGGCGGCGACGTACGGGTTGACCAGGGTGTCCTCGTACTCCTGCTGCAACTGCAGCCGCAGCTCGTCGACGTCCTGGCCTTCCTTGGCGGCCTCTTTGAGCTGCTGGCGGTAGACGAAGCCGACCGCACCCGAGGCGCCCATCACCGCGATCTGCGCGGTCGGCCAGGCCAGGTTGACGTCGCAACCCATGTCCTTGGAACCCATCACGCAGTAGGCACCGCCGTAGGCCTTGCGGGTGATGACGGTGATCTTGGGGACGGTCGCCTCGCCGTAGGCGAACAGCAGCTTGGCCCCGCGCCGGATGATGCCGTTGTATTCCTGCCCGGTGCCCGGCAGGAAGCCCGGCACGTCGACCAGCATGATGATCGGGATGTTGAAGCAGTCGCAGGTTCGCACGAACCGGGCCGCCTTCTCCGAGGCGTTGATGTCCAGGCAGCCCGCGAACTGCGTCGGCTGGTTGGCCACGATCCCGACCGGGCGGCCGTCGACGCGGCCGAACCCGACGACGATGTTCTGCGCGTAACCGCCCTGAACTTCCAGGAACTCGTCGTCGTCGAGGATGCGGGTGATCACCTCGTGCATGTCGTACGGCTGGTTCGGCGAGTCCGGGATCAGCGTGTCCAGCTCGAGGTCCTCGTCGGTGAGGTTGTCCTCGATCGCACCCTGCGCAGCGGGCACGGCGTAGCGGGGAGCGTCGGTGAAGTTGTTGGGCGGCAGATAGCCCAGCAGGTCGCGGACCCAGTCGAAGGCGTCCTGCTCGCCGGAGGCGACGTAGTGCAAGGTGCCCGACTTGGCCATGTGGGTATGGGCGCCGCCGAGTTCCTCCATCGTGACGTCCTCGCCGGTGACGGTCTTGATGACGTCGGGCCCGGTGATGAACATCTGGCTGGTCTGGTCGACCATCACGACGAAGTCGGTCAGGGCGGGGGAGTACACGTGGCCACCGGCCGCGGCGCCCATGATCAGCGAGATCTGCGGGATGACGCCCGACGCCAGGATGTTGTTGCGGAAGATGCGGCTGTACAGGCCCAGCGAGACGACGCCTTCCTGGATCCGGGCGCCCGCGCCGTCGTTGATGCCGATCAGCGGACGGCCGGTTTTGATGGCCAGCTCCTGGACCTTGACGATCTTCTCGCCGTACACCTCGCCGAGGCTGCCGCCGAACACGGTGGCGTCCTGACTGAAGATGCACACGTCGCGGCCCTCGATGGTCCCGTAACCGGTGATCACGCCGTCGCCCAGCGGCCGGTTGCTTTCCAGCCCGAAGTTGGTGCTGCGGTGCTTGGCCAGCGCGTCGAGCTCGACGAACGAGTCCTCGTCCAACAGCGCAAGAATGCGCTCGCGGGCGGTCAGCTTGCCCTTGGCGTGCACCTTCTCTACGGCCTCTTCGCCCACCGGATGCAGCGCCTCTTCGCGGCGCTTGTGCAGCTCGGCCAGCTTGCCCGCGGTGGTGTGGATGTCGACGGTGTGCTCGGCAGCGGGTTCCGCAGTGTGGTCGGTAACGCTCGTCATGGGTGTCGATGTTATCGGCAGGCCCGCGTGACTCGTTGCAGGCCCTTAGCAAGTCCTTAAGGAGTCTGGCAGTAGTCTCCGCTGATGGGCGCCGACCCGGAAGTCGACTGGACCGAAGAACACGACGTGCTGGTCGCGGGGTCGGGCGGCGGCGGGGTCACCGGTGCCTACACCGCGGCGCGCGAAGGCCTCGAGGTACTGCTGGTCGAGGCGACGTCGAAATTCGGTGGCACGACGGCCTATTCCGGCGGGGGCGGCGTCTGGTTTCCGTGCAATCCGGTGCTCATCCGCGCCGGCATGGACGACGACACCATCGAGGACGCGCTCACCTATTACCGCGCCGTGGTCGGCGACCGCACCCCGCGCGAGCTGCAAGAGACGTACGTGCGCGGCGGCGCGCCGCTGATCGAGTACCTCGAGCAAGACCCGAACCTGAAGTTCGTGCCGTTGCCGTGGCCCGACTACTACGGCAAGGCACCGAAGGCGCGCCTGGACGGCCAGCGCCACATCGCCGCCAAGCCGTTGAAGGTGGCCGCCGCTCCCGGGCTGCGCGACGCGATCCGCGGACCTTTGGACACCGATCGGCTGGGTGCCGAAACCCCGCCCGACTACTACCTCGGCGGCCGCGCCCTGATCGCGCGATTCCTCACGGCCATCGAGCAGTATCCGAACGCCTCGTTGCGACGCGACACCGCCCTGGTCGAGCTGGTGGTGTCCGACGGTTCGGTGACCGGAGCGATCGTCGAGACGGCCGGCCAGCGCCGGGCGATCCGCACCCGGTTGGGCGTGCTGCTGGCCGCCGGCGGCTTCGAAGCCAACGAGGAGTTGCGGCGCGAACACGGCGTGCCGGGCGTGGCGCGAGACACCATGGGAGGCCCGGGAAGTCGCGGTCTGGCGCTGCAGGCCGGCATCGCCGCGGGCGCGGACACCGACCTGTTGGATCAGGCGTGGTGGTCACCGGGGCTGACCCATCCCGACGGTCGCTCGGCATTCGCGCTGTGGTTCACCGGCGGCATCTTCGTCAACGAGCACGGCAACCGGTTCGTCAACGAGTCAAGGGCCTACGACCGGGCGGGGCGCGAGATCATCGCGCAGCTGCAAGACGGCTCAATGTCGTTGCCGTACTGGATGATCTACGACGACAAGGAAGGCGAGGTGCCGCCGGTCAAGGCCGCCAACGTGTCCATCGTCGAGACCGAGAAGTACGTCGCCGCCGGGCTGTGGCACACCGCCGACACCCTCGAGGAGCTGGCCGCCAAGATCGGGGTGCCGGCCGATCGGCTGGTGGCAACGGTGGCCCGGTTCAACGGTTTTGCCGCCTCCGGTGTCGACGAGGACTTCGGCCGCGGCGACGAGGCATTCGATCGCGCGTTCTCGGCGGGCGCGTCGCCATTGGTGCCCATCGATCGGCCGCCGTATCACGCGGCGGCGTTCGGCATTTCCGATCTGGGCACCAAGGGCGGGCTGCGCACCGACACCGCGGCGCGAGTGCTCGACACCTCCGGCAACCCCATCCCCGGTCTGTACGCGGCCGGTAACACGATGGCCGCGCCCAGCGGGCTGGCCTATCCCGGCGGGGGCAACCCGATCGGGACCAGCATGCTGTTCAGCCACTTGGCCGCGCTCGACATGCGAGACCGGCGGCACTAGGCGCCGGCCCTCTAGGCTGGATGGTGATGGATCGTGACTCACTGAGGCAGCCACTGGATGCGGCCGCGCTGCGCAAAGAGCTCGTCGGAACCGGAATGGGTTGGCGGCGCCTCGAAGTCGTCGAGCAGACCGGTTCCACCAACGCCGATCTGCTGGCCCGCGCGGCCGACGGCACCGACATCGCGGGGGCGGTGCTGATCGCCGAACATCAGACCGCCGGTCGCGGGCGGCACGGCCGCCGCTGGTCGGCGTCGCCGCGGGCACAGATCACCATGTCGGTCGCGGTGAGCGTGGTCGACGTCCCGGTCACCGGGTGGGGCTGGCTGCCGCTGGCCACCGGTGTGGCGGTGGTCGACGCGGTGGCCCCGCTGCTACCGGCCGGGGTGGAACTGGGCCTCAAGTGGCCCAACGATGTGCTGGCCGGTGGTGGCAAGCTGGCCGGAATTCTCGCCGAGGTCGCACGCCCGGTCGTGGTAATTGGCTTGGGGCTCAACGTGACTCAGGCGCCCGAAGAGGTCGACGGGCCGGGGGCGACCTCACTGCTCGACCTGGGTGTGGCCGCCCCCGACCGCGATCAGCTGGTTCGCTCGGTGTTGCGATCACTCGGGGGCCGGATCGTCGGGTGGCAGACCGCTCGCGGGGCCGATTGGCAGTTAGCGGCCGACTACCGGGCGCGCAGCCTGACCATCGGCACCCGGGTGCGCGCGCAGCTGCCCGGCGGCAAGGAAATCGTCGGCACTGCCAGCGGTATCGACGATCACGGCCGGCTGTGTCTGGAGGCCGGTAACGAGACCGTCGTCGTTTCTGCCGGTGACGTCGTACATTTGCGGGGCTAATGTCACCACATGAGCTATCCCGATAACGCCCTGGCCGCCGGCGAACAGGTCGTCATCCATCGTCATCCGCACTGGAAGCGATTGATCTGGCCGGTCGTGATTTTCATTCTGGTGACCGGACTGGCTGCCTTCGGGTCCGGCTACGTCAACTCCACGCACTGGGAGCAGATGGCCAAGAACATCGTCCACGGCGTGATCTGGGGGATCTGGCTGGTGATCGTCGGCTGGCTGACGCTGTGGCCGTTCTTGACTTGGCTCACCACACATTTCGTCGTCACCAACCGCCGCGTGATGTATCGGCACGGATTGCTGACCCGCAGCGGCATCGATATCCCGTTGGCACGGATCAACAGCGTGGAATTCCGGGACAAGATTTGGGAGCGTCCGTTTCGCACCGGGACACTGATTATCGAGTCGGCGTCACAAGATCCGTTGGAGTTCTACAACATTCCGCGGCTGCGCGAGGTACACGCGCTGCTGTATCACGAAGTTTTCGACACCCTGGGTTCCGAGGAGTCACCGAGCTGAGTGTTGCGGCTCGCCCGGTTGCGCCAGGCGCGCAGCAGGGTGACGTTGCCGGACTCGACTTCGTCCTCGAATACCTCGGCGATCCCGCCCGCGGTGAGCGCGGATTCCAGTGCCTTGTCGGGATTGCGGGCGAATTGGTCGGGGAACACCCAGCGCCGAAACGCCCAGAACCGAAACGCCATCTGCAGCAGATTGCCGATGATGTAGGCGGAGATGAAGTCGGCGATGTTCTCCACGGTCAGCGACACCGTCGGCTCGCGCAGCTGCAGCACGTAGCTGGAAATCCACAGCGGCGCCATGCTCAGCAGCACGCCCACACCGCTGAATGCGAAGAACAGCAGCGCCTCGTGGTGGCGCTCGCGGCCGCCGCGGTCCCGGAAGCTCCACTCCCGGTTCAGCACGTAGGACGCGATGACCGCGACGATGCCCGCGATCACCTTGGCCGTCACCGGCTTGGTGTCCAGAATCGTCAGCTTGAGGGTGTAGAAAATTGCCGAGTCGATGATGAAGGTGGTGCCCCCGACGATGGCAAATTTGATGAATTCATGATGGCGCTGCGCATAGGGCTGAAAGGCCGCAGGCAAGCGCGCGATTGTGGCATCGGCGAAGGACACAACAGGTGAGTGTACGGACGGACTCGAAAACGGCGCAAAATGGTACATAACGATTTTGCGTCACGGCCGGTCAACACACCGCTGGGTGCCGTGACACCATGATGGCCGTGCCGAGTACACGCACTCCGCAGGTCGCCATGGTCGGCGGTGGTCAGCTAGCCCGAATGACGCACCAGGCCGCGATCGCGCTGGGGCAGAGTTTGCGGGTGCTGGCCACGTCTGCCGACGAACCCGCCGCCCAGGTCACACCCGATGTGGTGATCGGCTCGCATACCGATCTGGAAGATCTGCGCCGGGTCGCCGCCGGTGCCGACGTGCTGACTTTCGATCACGAGCACGTGCCGACGGAGCTGCTGGACAAGCTCGTCGCCGAGGGTGTCAACGTGGCGCCGCCGCCGCAGGCCCTGGTGTACGCCCAGGACAAGCTCGTGATGCGCCACCGGCTGGAGTCGCTCGGCGCCGCGGTGCCGCGTTATCTCGGCCTGGATTCGCTCGACCGCCTCGATGCGGTGGATGCCTTCGCCGGCCGCGTCGATGCTCCGCTGGTGGTCAAGGCGGCCCGCGGCGGGTACGACGGCCGGGGCGTGCAGCTCGCGCGCGACCTGGCGGATGCCCGCGAGATCACCCGCGCCTATCTGGCCGACGGCGTGCCGGTGGTGCTGGAAGAAAAGGTGGAACTGCGCCGCGAATTAGCCGCGCTGGTGGCCCGCTCGCCGTTCGGTCAGGGCGCGGCGTGGCCGGTGGTGGAAACGGTGCAGGCCGACGGGATCTGCGTGCAGGTGATCGCGCCCGCGCCGGAGCTGTCCGAGGCCAAGGCCGCCGCGGCGCAGGGCCTGGCGCTGCGCCTGGCCGCCGAGCTGGGGGTCGTCGGCGTGCTTGCCGTCGAGCTGTTCGAGACCACCGACGGCGCACTGCTGGTCAACGAGCTCGCGATGCGGCCGCATAATTCCGGGCACTGGACGATGGACGGGTCGCGCACCAGCCAGTTTGAACAGCATCTGCGGGCGGTGCTCGACTACCCGCTCGGCGACACCGATGCCATCGCGCCGGTGACCGTGATGGCCAACGTGCTGGGCGCCGCGCAGCCGCCGGAGATGGCCGTCGACGAACGGCTGCACCACCTGTATGCGCGGATGCCCGACGCCCGGGTGCACCTCTACGGCAAGACCGAGCGGCCGGGCCGCAAGGTCGGGCATATCAATTTCGTGGGCGACGACGCCGCGGACTTGCCGAAGCTGCGTGAACGCGCCGAGCTGGCGGCACACTGGTTGTCATACGGGCAGTGGGCGGACGGATGGGATCCACATGGCTGAACAGCCCCGCGTCGGCGTGATCATGGGCAGCGACAGCGACTGGTCGGTGATGGCGGATGCCGCCACGGCGCTGGCCGAGTTCGATATCCCGGCGGAGGTCCGGGTGGTCTCGGCGCATCGCACCCCGGGCGTGATGTTCGACTACGCCCGCGGCGCGGCCGACCGCGGCATTGAGGTGATCATCGCGGGCGCCGGGGGTGCGGCTCACCTGCCCGGCATGGTCGCGTCCGCGACGCCGCTGCCGGTGATCGGGGTGCCGGTGCCGCTGGCGCGCCTGGACGGCATCGATTCGCTGCTGTCGATCGTGCAGATGCCCGCCGGCGTGCCGGTGGCGACGGTCTCGATCGGCGGGGCACGCAACGCCGGCCTGCTGGCGGTGCGGATTCTCGGCGCTTCCGACCCCGCCCTGCGGGCCCGCATCGTCGCATTCCAAGATCAGTTGGCCGAGAGTGTGCGGGCCAAGGATGAGGCCCTACAGGGGCTTCAGGGTAAAGTTACCGGCGAGTAGCAAGAGGGCTAGGAGATCTCAAGATGGCTGGATGGGCCGGGCACCCCGATTTCGATCTGTTCCAATTGCCCGAGGAACACCAGGAGTTGCGCGCCGCGATTCGGGCGCTGGCGGAGAAGGAAATCGCCCCGCACGCCGCCGATGTGGACGAGAACGCGCGCTTCCCGCAGGAGGCGCTGGACGCGCTGAACGCGTCGGGCTTCAACGCCGTGCACGTGCCCGAGGAGTTCGGCGGCCAGGGCGCGGACTCCGTCGCGGCCTGCATCGTCATCGAAGAGGTCGCCCGCGTCGACACCTCGGCCTCGCTGATCCCCGCGGTGAACAAGCTCGGCACCATGGGCCTGATCCTGCGCGGCTCCGACGAACTGAAGAAGCAGGTGCTGCCGTCGATTGCCGATGGCAGCGCGATGGCGTCCTACGCCCTGAGCGAGCGCGAGGCCGGCAGTGACGCGGCCGCGATGCGCACCCGCGCCAAGGCCGACGGGGACGACTGGATTCTCAACGGCGCCAAGTGCTGGATTACCAACGGCGGCAAGTCAACCTGGTACACCGTGATGGCGGTGACCGATCCCGACAAGGGCGCCAACGGCATCTCGTCGTTCATCGTGCATAAGGACGACGAGGGATTCACCGTCGGGCCCAAGGAGCGCAAGCTCGGCATCAAGGGCTCGCCGACCACCGAGCTCTACTTCGAGAACTGCCGCATCCCGGGCGACCGGATCATCGGCGAGCCCGGTACCGGCTTCAAGACGGCGCTGGCCACCCTGGACCACACCCGTCCGACCATCGGCGCCCAGGCCGTCGGCATCGCGCAGGGCGCGGTGGACGCTGCCATCGCGTACACGAAGGACCGCAAGCAGTTCGGCGAGTCGATCAGCAGCTTCCAGGCCGTGCAGTTCATGTTGGCCGACATGGCGATGAAGGTGGAGGCGGCGCGGCTGATGGTCTACAGCGCCGCCGCGCGAGCCGAACGTGGCGAATCGAATCTGGGTTTCATCTCTGCGGCCTCGAAATGCTTTGCCTCCGATGTAGCGATGGACGTCACCACCGACGCCGTGCAGCTGTTCGGCGGCGCCGGCTACACCATCGACTTCCCCGTCGAGCGGATGATGCGCGACGCCAAGATCACCCAGATCTACGAGGGCACCAATCAAATCCAGCGCGTGGTGATGTCGCGGGCGCTGCTGCGCTGACCCTTTTCCGGGACCCAATGGCTGTAAACGCACGTCGCCTAATAGGATCGTGCGCTACAACCAAGCTCGGCGCGGCCGTTCGGAGGGTAGCGGAAACGCGCAGCGCCAACTGAGCAACGGTACGACTGTGGCAGGGGTGCGAGATGCTTAGCCCAGTCACCCCGGCCGCGAACTGGCAGACGTTGTCGTTGCTCCTGGTCGAAGACGACCGCGCCGACGCGATAGTGGTCGAAGACCTGATCTCCAGCGCGGTCGACCACATTCGCGTGACGTGGGCACAGTCGATAGCCCACGCCGAGCGCGAGCTGGCAACCGCGCGGCCCGACTGCGTGCTGCTGGATCTGCACCTGCCCGACGCCAGCGGCATCGAGGCCCTGGACCGCATCGCCAAACGTGACGCGACGGTGCCGATCGTGGTGCTGACCGGTTTGAACGACGAATTCTTCGGCGCGTCGGCGGTTGCGGCCGGTGCGCAGGACTATCTGGTCAAGGGCCGGGTCGAACCCGACATGCTGCGCCGGGCGCTGCTCTATGCGATCGAGCGCAAGCGGGTCGAGATCATCGCCGCGGATCTTAACGCCAGTCAACTTCGCGCCCGCGAGAACGCCCTGCTGGAACGCGGCCTGCTGCCGTCGCCGTTGCTGTTGGGCAATCCGGGTGTCGAGATCGTCGCCCGGTACCGGCCGAGTCGCGTGGACGCGCTGCTGTGCGGTGACTTCTACGACGTCGTGCAGACGCCGGACCGGGTCGTGCACGTTCTGATCGGCGATGTCGCCGGGCACGGGCCACACGAGGCGGCGCTGGGCGCCGCGTTGCGGATCGCCTGGCGCGCACTCACATTCGCCGGCGTGCGCGCCGCCGAACTGATGCATCAGCTCGAGCGGGTGCTGCAGGCCGAACGCACGGGCAGCGGGATCTTCGCGACGGTCCTATCGCTCGAGATTGCGCCCGACACTCCGCGGGTCACGGCGATTCGGGCCGGTCATCCGGGTATGTTGCGCCAAAGCGCCACAACGGTGGAATGGATCGAACCGCCGGGCGGGCCGGCGCTGGGATTGCGCGCCGACGACTGGCCGCAGTCCGAGTTGGACTTGCCGGTGGGGCAGGGGCTGCTGCTGCTCACCGACGGCCTCTTCGAGGGGTATTCGGGGACCGGCAACGAGCGACTTGGGGAGGATGGCTTGCTCGCACTGGCGCGTACTCACAACGGCCTGCCCGGTGCGGCATTCGTCGACGCGCTCATCGACGGTGCCGGAGAACTCGCCGAGCCACGCGGCGGCCTTACCGATGACATCGCCGTCGTGCGCGTCGAGCGGACGGCGAAATGATCAGCGACACGCACCCGCGGGCCCAGCTCACCGTCCGGGGATGGCTCTTTGTGGTGTTGTTCAGCATGGGTGTACTGGTGCTCGCCGGCGCGGTGGTGGGCGCGGTGTTGCTCAATCGCACCGACACCGTGGCGCGCGGTCTGAGCGAACAGGTTGAGCCGGCGCGCCGCTCCGCCATCCAGCTGCAGGCGGCATTGCGCGACCAGGAAACCGGAGTGCGCGGCTATGCGATCGCCGCGGATCGTCAGTTCCTCACACCGTATTACGACGGGCAGCACGCCGAACACGCAGCGGCCGAGGAGATGCGGCGGTTGCTCGGTGGGCGCGTGGACCTGATCAACGACCTGGACGCGATCGAGAGGGCCGCCGCCAACTGGCGGGCCAGCTCGGCCGAGCCGCTGATCGCGAGCGTGACGCCGAACGCCCCCAACCTGGTGAACAGCAGGGTCGCGGATCGCGGCAAGGCCGAATTCGACCATTTGCGTGAGCTTTTCGATACGCAGAACACGGATTTCGCCGCGGTGTCCGCACAGGCCAACGACGAGCTGAAAGACATCACGGCCTGGCGCGATCGCGTGCTGGGCGCGGTGGTACTGGTGTTCTTCGGTCTCGCCATCGCGCTGGGGCTGCTGACCCGGAGGGCCATCACCCTTCCGCTCGCATCGCTGGCCGCGTCATGCCGGCGGATCACCGAGGGCAACTTCACCGAAACCATCACGCCCCCCCGGCGGCCCAAGGACATCCACGACATGGCGATCGACGTCGAGAACATGCGGCAGCGGATCGTTTCGGCGCTCGATGTCTCCCGGGCGGCCGGGGCGCGATTAGACGAGCAGGCAATCGAATTGAAGCGTTCCAACGCCGAGCTCGAGCAGTTCGCCTACGTCGCTTCACACGACCTGCAGGAGCCGCTGCGCAAGGTCGCTTCGTTCTGCCAACTGCTCGAAAAACGTTACGGCGACCAGCTCGACGAGCGGGGGATCGAATACATCGGTTACGCGGTCGACGGCGCCAAGCGCATGCAGGTGCTGATCAATGACCTGCTCACGTTCTCGCGAGTCGGCCGGGTGGGCAGCAAGCAAACCGAGCTCGACCTGGACTCGACACTGGATGCGGCCGTGGCCAACCTCGCCGTCGCCATCGAGGAATCAAACACCGAGATCGTGCGCCCGGGCCGGCCGTTGCCACGGATTGTCGGCGACCCGACACTGTTGACGATGTTGTGGCAGAACCTGATTGGCAACGCGATCAAGTTCCGGCACGTCGATCGCTCGCCCCGGATCGTAATCGACTGCGAATTGCGACCCGATACTCACGAATGGCTGCTGACCGTGTCGGACAACGGCATTGGCATCGCCGAGGAGTTCACCGAAAAGGTATTCGTGATCTTCCAGCGGCTGCACGGCCGCGGCGTATACCCCGGAACCGGCGTCGGTCTGGCGCTGGTGAAAAAGATCATCGAATACCACGACGGCGCGGTCCGGATCGACACGTCGTATACCGACGGAACGAGATTCGAGTTCACCCTGCCCGTTGCAGCGAACGTAAGACACCCAGCCGCCCTGGAAGGAGCGCGCCAATGACACCTGCCGGCAGAGCAATCGAGATCCTGCTCGTCGAGGACGACCCGGGAGATGAACTCATCACGCGAGAGGCTTTGGAGCACAATAAGTTCCAGAATCGGCTACATGTAGCCCACGACGGCGAAGAAGGGCTCGACTTCCTGTACAGGCGCGGCCGGTTCGAGGGCGCGCCGCTGCCGGATCTCATCCTGCTTGACCTGAACCTGCCGAAGTGCGACGGTTGTCAGCTGCTGGAAAAGGTGAAGTCCGACGCCGATCTCGCGCGCATCCCGGTCGTCGTGCTCACCACGTCGTCGGCGGAGGAGGACATCGTGCGCAGCTACAAGCTGCACGCCAACGCCTACGTCGCCAAGCCGGTCGACCTCGACCAATTCATCAATGCGGTAAGGCAGATCGACGAATTCTTTCTTCAGGTCGTACGCCTTCCGGGCGTGTAGCGCCGATCGTCAGGCGGGCGGCCGCACCGGTTCCTCGGGGCACACGATGCCGCGCGGCGTCACCTCGTACACCCGGGTGCTCGCGATGTCGAAGAAGATGCCGACTACGTGTATATCGCCGGACGCGACGGCGGGCGCCAGGATCGGGTGGCGGATCAGCCTTTCCAGCTGAATGGCGACGTTGACGATGCTCAGCTGGTCGATCTCGGAGTAGCCGACGGATTCGGCGCTCGCGCGTGCCGGATGGTGATCCCGGTAAGCATCCAGACTCTCGCCGGCATACTCCAGCCACTGGCCCATCGAGGTCGCGGGGTGATCGCTGTCCTCGAGCAGCACCTTCATCGCGGCGCACGACGAATGCCCGCAGATGACGACCGAACGCACGCCGAGCTGCCTGGCCGCGAATTCGAGTGCGGCGTCGACGGATCGGTCATCCCCGTCGGTCGGCACCAGGTTTCCGAAGTTGCGGACGGTGTACAAGTCGCCGGGGCCGCTGGCGGTGATGACGTTGGGCAGGATCCGGGAATCCGCGCAGGTAAGGAATAGCGCATAGGGGTCGTGCGTACCGCCGAGCCCGGCGATGTGCTGGTGCAAGACGGCCGAGCCGTTGCGGTGATACTCATCGACGCGGTCGAGAATCGTAGCGTCACCATTGTTTCCGTGATTGGCGCGCTGCGACCGCCACGGCACCAGTCCGATCGGATTGGACGCGAAGTGACGCTTCGGTGGCCTCGCGTGTGCGTGCTGCAGCTTCGCGCCCGTCGTCTCGACGATGACCACCACTCCACCCCGTGCTTCGTGAGTGCGTTGCCAATCTCCGATCGTCTCGGATACGGAGTCATCGATGTAGTCCGCGTTCAGGTTCAGTGTCACCTCGGACCCCTGCGGCACCGACGCGAGCGCTTTGGTCAGGCGCGGCAGTAGCAAGAAGCTCAGCGTGCCGTCGATGTCGATCCGCCACTGTTTGGACAGCTCGCCGCCGATCGGCCGCACCGCCACAGGTGCGCGGGTCACCCTGACCAGGAGCAAGCCGATCGCGACGGCGAGCCCGATGATCACGCCTTCCAGCAGGTTGAGGAACACCACTGACACAATGGTGACCGCGTACACCGCGAAATTGCCGGTACGCCAAGCCAGTTTGATGTGAGCCAGCTTGATCAGCTGGGCGCCGACCACGATCAGCAGTCCGGCCAGCGCCGCCTTGGGGATGAGCTCCACCAGGTCGGTGAACAACGAGGCGAACAGCAGGATCCACACTCCGTGCAGCACCGCCGACATCCGGGTGCGCGCGCCGGCGGCCACGTTGGCCGAGCTGCGCACGATGACACCGGTGATCGGCAGGCCGCCCACCAATCCGGACACCACGTTCGCGGTGCCCTGCCCGATGATTTCCCTGTCGAAGTTCGTTCGCGGGCCGGTGTGCAGTTTGTCGGCACCGACCGCGCACAGCAGCGATTCGACGCTGGCGATCAGGGCGATGGTGAGGACGCCGACGATGATGTCACTGGCCTCTTCGATCCACGGCTTGCCCTTCGGTGACGCTCCCGAGATATGGGGCAGGTTAAGGGCATCGAAGAAGTTGCCCGACAATGAGATTCGATCGGTATCCAGTCCCGCCGCGATCGCCAGCGCGGTCGCGGCGACGATCGCCACCAGCGGGGCCGGAATCATCCGTATCTTGGCGGGCAGCCTTGACCACACCAGCAGGATCGCGATGACTGTTCCACCGGTGATCACTTCATGCAGTTCGTGATGCAGGATCCCGTTGGGTAACGCCACCAGATTCTGCCAAGCAGAACTGTGTGACGATCCGCCCATCAGTACGTGGATCTGTTGCAAAATGATCGTGATACCGATGCCGGCCAGCATCGCGTGCACCACCACCGGTGCGATTGCCAGCGCGGCGCGTGCCAGCCGGCTCAGGCCGAACGCGATCTGAAGCGCGCCCGCACCGACCGTCATCAGGCACAACATCGGAAAGCCCAGTTCATCGATCAGTCCGGCGACCACGACGGTGAGGCCCGCGGCCGGCCCACTGACCTGGACCGACGACCCGCCGAAGGCGCCGGCGACGATGCCGCCCACTACCGCGGCGATCAGACCGGCGGCCAGTGGCGCACCGGAGGCGATCGCGATGCCCAGCGAAAGCGGTAGGGCCACAAGGAAGACGACAAGCGATGCGGGAACGTCGTGGCGCAGATTCTTCAGAAGCGACCCTGATTCGGTCGCTTCCACGGGTTTGCCTACAGGCGCATTCATAAGTCGACTCCTCCAACGGTCAGGAAGTCGGCAAGCGGCGGTCCGCTACCGCGGGCTGACGACTCTTTATGACCGGTAGAACGTCGTGTGTCAATCATGCGCTCACCGGCCCTGGAAACCAAGACAAGTCAGATAGGCGGATGGCCAAACATAGTGCCGCCTGCGGCTAGTTCGTGTGACGAAGCTTTCCGCGACTGCTCGATTGCCTTGATAAACACCTATGGATTCATCGACAACTCAAAGAAACCCAGCTGCACGTCGTTTGACAACAAGTCGTTTCATGGGCGATTCAAAGAAATCCGGTGCGAGAAATCAGGACTCGTGCAGAAACACGTCGTTGTGCTGGCCCGGAGCGGGTGGCGGGTCGGCGGCCGTCGCATCGAAGCTGGAGTAGCGGGCCGGAGTGCGGATCACCGTGATTTCATCGTCACCACTGCCGACCGTTAGTGCGAGTTCGTTTTCGGCGAACAGCGGGGTGCTGACCACCTGCTTCCAGGTATAGGCCAGGCAGGCCATCAAGCCGCCTTTCTGCAGCAGCTCAACCCATTCGGCGGCGGGCTTGGCGGCCAGGGCCGACTCGAGTTCCTCGGTCAACTCGGGGTAATTCATGGCGCGGGAGCGTTGGTCGATGAACCGTTCGTCTTCCAACATGTCGGGTCGGCCGATGATCTCGCACAGCTTCGCCCAGTGTTTGGGGACATACGCGCTGATCACCAGGTACCCGTCCGCAGCCTTGAAGGCATCCGACGGTTGGGTCGCGAAGCCAACGCCCTTGCGCTTCTTGGCAATTGGTGCCGCGTCCGGTTTCGGCTGGGGCTGCCCGGCGGGCTTGTTCAGGTGAATGGTCAGCTGGCTGGCCTGCAGCCCCACCGCGACGTCGTACATCGCGACCCGGACCACGTCCGCCACGCCGTGACGCTCGCGGTTGAGTAGCGCGGCCAGCACCGCCTGGGCCAGCACGTGGCCGCTGGCGGCGTCGACAAGCTGGAACGGAATGATCTGCGGTTTGCCGCTGGGCGTGGGCATTCCGGTGGTCATGCCCGACTCGGCGGCGACCATCAGGTCGACGCCCGGCCTGCTGCCTTCCGGGCCGTTGCCGCCGTAGGCGGACAGGCGTGCGTAGATGAGCTTCGGGTTGCGGGAACGTAACTCGTTGGGGCCCAACCCCATCCGCTCCATCACCCCGGGCCGGAATCCTTCGAGCACGACGTCGGCGGTGTCGACCAGCCGTAAGATGTGCCGTTTGGCTTCGCCGTCGGTCAGATCCACCGCCACCGACTTCTTGCCCCGGTTGTGCGGCCAAAACAGCGTGGGCAGCGGTGGCCGGCCGGGTAGCACCGCGACGATCTGACGGGCCGCTTCGCCATGGGGTGCCTCGACCTTGATGACCTCGGCGCCAAGGTCGGCCATGATCTGACCGGCCAGCGGCCCGGCGATGTTCTGGGTGAAATCGAGAACCCGGTATCCGTCAAGTGGCTTGGGCGGCTGGCTGTTTGGCATAGTATGGCCTTCCTCTTACCCTGCCTTGTGCAAAACTGCGGTGCAGTAATAGTTCTTGGCGAACGGGGCGTCTTCGCCTGTGGGCTGTTGCGGTAATCCGTTGTCGGCCAACAACTGATTCAGCGGGGTGCTGACCGGCCGCCAGCCGCGGTCGCGCAGATAGGTGGCCGCATCGTTGCGCTCGCCGGGAAAACCCAGATCGTCGAGCGCGACGTCGAGCCCTTTCGCCTGCCACCGCTGGCTGGCGCTGTCCAACGCGTTCTGGTTGCAGCCGGTGTTGATGAAGATTTCGGCCACCAGCCGGCTTTCACCGGCGGATAGCGCGGTGATGTTGTCCAGCAAGCGATCCTGCGCGTCGGGCGGTAGGAAACCGAGTAGTCCCTCGGCGGCCCACGCGGCGGGTTGGCTGGTATCGAAGCCGGCCTGCTTCAGCGCCGACGGCCAATCGTGGCGCAGGTCGACCGCGACCGCGCGGATCTCGGCGGTGGGCCGGGCGCCGAGTGCTTCGATCGTCGTGGTCTTGAACTCAATGACGTCCGGCTGGTCGATCTCGAACACCTTTGTTCCCGGAGCCCAGGTGAGTCGGTATCCGCGCGCGTCCAGGCCGGAGGCCAAGATGACGACCTGGCGCACGCCCGCGGCCATCGCGTCGGCGAAGAACGCATCGATGTAACGCGTGCGGGCGGCCAGCAGGTCGGTCATGCGCCGCATGCCCCACGGCGCACCGGGCTCGTCGACGTCGGCCGCGTCGATCTCGGCGTTGGCCCACCGGGTGAAGAAGTCGACACCCACGGCGCGCACCAGCGGCTCGGCGAACGGGTCGTCGATCAGCTCGTCCCTGGTGGCCCGGGCACGTCCAGCGGCGACCAGGGTGGCGGTGGCTCCCACGCTTGTCGCCAGGTCCCAGGAGTCATTGTCGCTGCGTGCCACGGATGGGCCCCTTCCGCCGATTACTGGTTAGACAGAATAACGATACTGTCTGGCGACCGGTCGGCGTCCCCGGCTCGGGGGTGGTGGCGGAGGGTTACGACGCTGGTATACAGTGCTGCGATCCTGCTGTCGACAAGGGTGGCGAATAGCCGAAGCGCTCAGTCAAGGCGGTAGCGGATCAGCCGGGAACTGTTGGCCACCACGGCAACTGACGACGCGTTGTGCAGGATCGCGGCCAGCACGGGGGATAGGGCCCCGCCCGCCCCGATGATCAGCCCGACAGCGTTGACGGCGATCGACATGCCGTAGTTCTCCCGGATCACGTCGACCGCCCGGGCGCCCAGGTCCCCGACGTCGAGCAGGCGATGCAGGTCGTCGTTGGCCAGCGCCACGTCGGCGGTTTCCACGGCGACGTCGGTTCCGGCCAGCCCCATCGCGATTCCGATGTCTGCCGCGGCCAGAGCCGGGGCGTCGTTGATGCCGTCGCCGACCATGCCGACGATGTGGCCCTCGCCCTGCAGCTCGCGCACCACCTCGAGCTTGTCCTCCGGCATCACCTCGGCGCGCCACTCGTCGATGCCCAGCTCGCCGGCGACCACCTGCGCGATGTCCGGGTGATCGCCGGTGAGCATCACGATGCGTCGAATCCCATTGGCGCGCAGCTTCGTCAGCACCTCGGCCGCCTCGGGCCGGACTTCGTCGCGCAGGCTGATCAGCCCGACCAGCTTGCCGTCCACCGCCAGCAGCAGCGGCATCTCGGCCTCGCGCCGCAGCTTGTCGACCCACTCCTTGGCCTTCTTCGACACCCTGACCTTCTCGGCCTGCAGCAGCGACGGGCTGCCCAGCAGCAGGGTGCGGCCGTCGGCCCAGGTCCGCATGCCCAACCCGACCAGCACCTCGCACTCCTCGTGCGGCGGGATGCTGATGTGGCGTTCCTCGGTCGAGCGGATGACCGCCTCGGCCAGCGGGTGCCGCGAGTGGATCTCCGAGCTGGCCGCGTACGCCAGCACCTGCTCGGGCTCCCAGTCCTTATGCATCGCAACGATATTGGTGACGACTGGGCGACCGACGGTCAGGGTTCCGGTCTTGTCGAACACGATCGCGTCGACCCGGCCCGCCTGCTCGAGATGGGACCCGCCTTTGATCAGGATGCCGCGGCGCGCGCCGTTGCCGATCGCTGCGCTGATCGCGGTCGGGGTGGCCAGGCCCACCGCGCACGGGCAGGCGATCAACAGCATGGTCATCGCGCGCCGGACGTCGCCGGTGACCGCCAGCGTGATCGCCGACACGATGAACGAGGTGGGAACGAAACGGCGCGAGAAGGTTTCGCCGACCGTCTGGATGGGCGCCCGGTCGTGCTGCGCCTCCTCGACGCGGGTGATGATGCGCCCGATCGTGGTTTGGTTGCCAACGGCCTGCGCACGCACCACGACGCGTCCGCGCACCACGACCGAGCCGGCGTGCACGTGGGTGCCCACGTGCACGCTCACCGGCAGGTTTTCGCCGGTGAGCGCGGATTGGTTGACGACGGCTTCGCCGTCGACCACTTCGCCGTCCACCGGGATGGCGACGTGGTCGTGCACCACCACCTCGTCGCCGATCTCCACGCTGTCGATCGGCACCTGGATTTCGGTGCCAGGCTCAAGGCCCCGAGAAGGGCTCGTGAGCCGGATCCACGCCGTATCCTGGCTGCCGCGCAGCAGTTCGGAAATGGCGCGCCGGGTCCGCCGCAGCGTCAGATCTTGCAGGTACTCACCGATATTGAGCAGCCACAGCACGGTCAGGGCGACCACGTTCTCGCGCAGGATCAGACTCGCCACGGTCGCGGCCGAGACCAGCGCGTCGGTGCCGGCCTTGCCGGACCGCAGCGAACGCAACGCGCCGCGCAGGAACGGGTAACCGGTGAAGATCGTGACGCTCGTGGCGACCACCCGGCCGCTCGGCCCGAGCAGCGGTGGCCGGGCGAACACATAACGGCGCACCCCGAGCAGGCTCAGGGCCAGGCCGCCGATGACCATGCGCAGCACGTCCGAGTTGCGGATCTCCGACGAATGCGGCGCGCGCGCCGGAATCAGTTCGGCGGCAACGTGTTCGGCGCTGCTGATCGCCGCCATGATCTCGGCGCGGTCGCAGCGGTGCGGTGAATACCAGACCACGACCGATCCGGTACGCGGGTAGGCGTGCACGGCGCGCACGCCGGTCCGCTTGGCCACCGCATCTTCGACCGCGACGGCCCGTCGTGTGCGGGAGCGCACCCACGGGACGCAAAGCCGCATGCGGCCGGCCGCATCCGAAAGTACTTCCAGGGCAGGGTCTTTGGCAGTTGCGATGTCTTCAACGATCGCGAGGCTCATGGCGAGCGATCAGTGGTCGTGGTCGTGGGTGTCGCCCAGCGACGGGGTGGGCGCCTCCTCGCCGATGCGTTCGCGGGCTTCGGCCATCACATCGGCAAGCTTGAGGCGCGCCGACTCCGCGGCCGTCTCGGCTTTGCGGGTGCCGCGCAATCCCAGCTCGGCGCCTTTGACGGCGGTCTGATGCAGCGGCGCCTTGGCCGCGGCTTTGCGCACGACCTCGTAGGCCGTCACGCCGACCAGGCCGGTGAATACCGTCCCCGCCGCCTTTGCCAGTAGCCCGTATACCGCCATTGCCCGATCCTTTCTCCGCCGCCCAGTCGTTAATGACAACCATTATCAGAAAGTCCACCCGAGGGCGACGTAAATAGCCAAGTTGTCGCGCCGTCCACCTCATGCTCGCACGAAATCAACATCGACGTATTGCAATATCAATATGCGTTCAGAGGACGCGGGTGACCTTCTCGGTCTCGACGCGGCGCTGCAGTGTCGCCGGATCGAGGTTCGCCACCTGCACCAGCGACGCGCCGACGGCCATGATCGCCAGCAGGCCGTCGACCAGCTCGGCGGGGCCGGGCCACGCGGCGGTCGAGAGCACCCGATCCGCGGACGCCAAACCCCGTGCCGCCGCCGAGGTTTCACAGTCGGCCAGGATCTCATCGACGGAGCGGCCGGCCAGCGCGGCGCCGGGATGGCGTGCGGCGACGATCTGGTCGCCGTGCACCCGCACCGCGGTGGCGTAATCGGTGACGCCGATCGGCAGGTCGGGCGCCGGACGACCGAACGGATCCAGCGACAAGACCGCGACCTCGCCGCCGGCAACGGCGGAGTCGGCCTCGTCCAGCCGCTCGGCGGTGCACAGCGCGAGGTCGGCCGGGCCGTCGAGTACGGCCTCGGCGCCGATCCACCACACCCCGAACAAGACCGCCGCGGTCTGCCAGTGCGCCGGAAGCAAGATCGCCACCCGGCTGTCCGGTCCCGCGCCCAGCTCGTCGCGTAACAGGTTGCCGGTCTTGGCCGCCCAGTTGGCCAGCGTCACCGCGGACAACTCGATGCGCTCGCCGGTGGCGTCGTCGTAGTAGGTGATGCGCGGACCGACCGGGTCGGCGCGCAGCATCGGATCGAGGATCGCTGCCGACAAGGTGGTCAGTTGATGCACTCCGGCTTGTCGCTCCCGGCCGTCAGGATCGGCGAGGGCGCTGGGACATTCGGGTCGGTGGCCGACTGGTTCGTCACCCGCGCCGGGGCCGTCGTGCTGCCGGACAGGCCCGAGCCCGGTCCGGTGTAGTCGTTTGCCAGCACCACGCGGACCGATCCCGGCGCCAACGATGCATCCGGCACGACGGGCAACCCGCCCAGCTCCTTGGCGACTTCCTGCGCTCCCATGTCGTCGGGTTTGTTGGCGCGCACCTGGCTGGACTTGACGTGGCCGCCGTCGTTGTTGCCGGCGGCGCCGGTGGTAAATCCCTTGGAGCTCAACACGTCTGACACCGCGGCCGCCAGTCCGTTGATGTCGGTGTCGTTGACCACGGTGGCGGTGGTCTTTGCGGGTGTGTACGCGATTTCCTCGGTCTTGCCCTGATCCTGTTGGTGCAGCAGGCCGGCGACCCAGTCCTGAACCTGGTGCGCGTCCACCCGGACCACGCTCTGCATGCCGTCGTCACTCCAGCCGGCTCCGTCGAGCACCGGGATAGTGGCAAAGGCGACGTTACCGCCGGCCAGCTTCTGCAATTGCTGGACGAAATCCATTACGTCCCAACCCTGGGAGATCACCACCGAGCGCTGCACCGCCGCCTCCAGCCGCTTCAGTGTGGTGGGGCTGGACAGCGTCTTGCCGGAGATCACCCGGTGTGCGAGCGAGGCCATCACGACCTGCTGGCGCACCACCCGGTCGAGGTCGCCACGTGGCAGATCGTGGCGTTGGCGCACGAAGCTCAGCGCCTCGGCGCCGTCCAGCTTCTGCGGCCCGGCCGGGAAGTCGGCACCCGAAAATGGTTCATACACCGCATCTTTGAGGCACACGTTGACGCCGCCGAGGGCGTCGGTGATCAATGCGAAACCGAGCAGCCCGATCTCGGCATAGTGGTCGACGGTGACACCGGTGAGGTCGGCGACCGTCTTGATCAACGCCTCGCGCCCGGCCTCGGTCCCCTGCGTGGCGGCGTCCTCGGCGGAATCACCGGCTTTGACCAGGTTGGCCCGCTTGGCTTCCCTGGTTTGGCCGTAGACGCCGTTGATCTTCGTCTTGCCCAGGCCGGGGGCCACGACGTAGGAATCGCGCGGAATCGAGATGGCGGTGGCCGACTTCCCGTTGTTCGGTATCCGAACCAGGATGATGGTGTCGGTGTTGGTGGCTTCCTCGTCGCCGGCCTTCAGCGTTGCCAGTTCCTCTTGTGTCAACGCGTTGCCGTGGGCGTCGGTGCGGCTGTCCAGGCCGACCAGCAGGATGTCGATCGCGCCGTCGTCGCCGCCCTTGCCGAGCGACGCTGCCGACATGTGGAAGATGCCGTCTTCAAACGATCGGACGTTGTTCCACGCCACGCCGGTGCCGATGACGACGGCGACGGTTAGCACAGTGGTAATAACACGAACCACACGCTGCACAGGCATCACATTAGGTTACTTGCGGCACAGGCGCTTCTCGGGTAGCCAGCGGCGGCGTGGCCCCAGCTTTCCCGGACATGCCAGACTCGAACCATGTCGGGCAGGATCGTGATCACCGGAGCCGGTGGGCAGCTGGGCGGTTGTTTGGCCGCGCAGGGCGCTGACCAGGGCCGCAACGTCCTTGCCCTGACGTCCGCGCAGTGGGACATCACCGACCCGGCCGCCGCCGAGGCGATCGTGACAAGCGGTGATGTCGTGATCAATTGCGCGGCCTACACCGATGTCGACGGCGCCGAAAGCGACGAAGCGCGGGCCTACTCGGTCAATGCGGCCGCGCCGGCACACATCGCGCGGGCCTGCGCGCGGGCCGGTGCCCGGCTGATTCACGTCTCGACCGACTTCGTGTTCGCCGGCGATTACGCCGATCCCCACCCGTTCGAACCCAGCGACGAGACCACGCCGCGTGGCGTCTACGCGTGCAGCAAGCGCGCCGGGGAGATCGCCGCGCTGGCAGCGCTGCCGGAGCCCTCCCAGTGCGTCGTGGTCCGGACCGCCTGGGTCTACACCGGCGGCACCGGCAAGGACTTCGTCGCGATCATGCGCAAGCTCGCCGCCGGCGACGACCCGATCAAGGTCGTCGACGACCAGGTCGGCTCGCCGACCTATGTCGCCGACCTGGCTGCCGCGCTGCTCCAGGTGGCCGACGACGGCGTCCCCGGGCCGATCCTGCACGCCGCCAACGAGGGCGTCGTCTCGCGTTTCGGGCTGGCCCGCGCGGTGTTCGAGGAGTGTGGCGCCGATCCCGAGCGGGTGCACCCGGTGAGCACCGCGGAATTTCCCCGTCCCGCACCGCGACCGACCTACTCCGCGCTGTCGAGCCGGCAGTCGGCAGCGGCGGGCATGACGCCGCTACGGCCCTGGCGGTCCGCACTTGTCGCCGCGCTGACCGCGTCGGAGGGGGCAGTCGCAGCCGCACGACCGATAATCTCTACGCGTGACTGACGTCCTGCCGGTCGTGACGGTGACCTTCTCGCCGGGCCACCACCTCGAACGTTTTCTGGCTTCGCTGTCGCTGGCCACCGAGCGCCCGGTCAGCGTGCTGATGGCCGACAACGGTTCCACCGATGGCGCCCCGCAGGCTGCCGTGGAGCGCTACCCGAATGTGCGGTTCTTCAGCACCGGAGGCAACCTCGGGTACGGAACCGCGGTCAATCGCGCGATCGAGCATCTCGGCGAGCGCGGGGAGATCGACGACTGGGTGCTGGTGGCCAATCCGGACGTGCAGTGGGGGCCGAACAGCATCGACGCGCTGCTGGAGGCGGCCGCCCGCTGGCCGCAGGCCGGCGCGCTGGGGCCGCTGATCCACGACCCGGACGGCTCGGTGTATCCGTCGGCACGCCACCTGCCCAGCCTGATCCGCGGCGGCATGCACGCCGTGATCGGGCCGTTCTGGAAGCGCAATCCCTGGACGGCCGCGTACCGCCAGGAGCGCCTCGAGCCCAGCGAGCGGCCGGTGGGCTGGCTGTCGGGATCGTGCCTGCTGCTGCGCCGCTCGGCGTTCGGTCAGATCGGCGGATTCGACGAGCGCTACTTCATGTATATGGAGGACGTCGACCTCGGCGACCGGCTGGGCAAGGCCGGCTGGCTCAACGTCTACGTGCCGTCGGCCGAAGTGCTGCACCACAAGGGCCACTCCACCGGCGACGATCCGGCCAGCCATTTGGCGGCGCACCACCGGAGCACCTATATCTTTCTGGCCGACCGGCATACCGGTTGGTGGCTGGCTCCGCTGCGCTGGACGTTGCGGGCCTCGTTGGCGCTGCGCTCGGCTCTGATGGTGCGCAGCTCGCGCCGGCAGCGTGCGCAGAAGCCGGCAGAAGGGCGGCACTGAGTTGGCGATTCCCCCGGTCGATGCGGTAATTCTGGTCGGCGGCAAGGGCACTCGGTTGCGGCCGTTGACGCTGTCGGCGCCCAAGCCGATGCTGCCGACGGCCGGAGTGCCGTTTCTCACCCACATGTTGTCGCGCATCGCCGCGGCCGGCGTCGAGCACGTCATCCTCAGCACCTCCTACAAGGCCGGGGTGTTCGAGGCAGAGTTCGGTGACGGGTCCGCGCTCGGGCTGGAGATCGACTACGTCACCGAGGAAGAACCGCTGGGAACAGGCGGCGGCATCGCCAACATCGCCGACAAGCTGCGTCACGACACCGCGCTGGTGTTCAACGGCGACGTGCTCTCCGGTGCCGACCTCGGCGAGCTGGTGGAGTCGCACCGGGCCAACGAGGCCGACGTGACGCTGCACCTGGTTCGGGTGGGCGATCCGCGCGCGTTCGGTTGCGTGCCCACCGACGAGAACAACCGAGTGATGGCCTTTCTGGAGAAGACCGAGGATCCGCCGACCGATCAGATCAACGCCGGCACCTATGTCTTCGCGCGCAAGATCATCGACCGGATTCCGCGCGGCCGGCCGGTGTCGGTCGAGCGCGAGGTGTTCCCGTCGCTGCTGTCGGATCCCGACGTCAAGTTCTGCGGCTACGTCGATGCGACGTATTGGCGAGACATGGGCACGCCGGATGACTTCGTCCGCGGATCGTCGGACTTGGTGCGCGGTATCGTCACATCCCCGGCGCTGCACGGACATCGGGGCGAGAAGCTGGTGCACGAGGGCGCGGCGGTGGCGCCCGGTGCGGTGGTGATCGGTGGCACGGTCATCGGACGCGGAGCCGAGATCGGGCCCGGCGTGCGGCTGGACGGCGCGGTGATTTTCGACGGCGTCAAGATCGAGGCCGGCAGCGTGGTCGAGCGCTCCATCGTCGGATTCGGGGCCCGGATCGGTCCGCGGGCGCTGATCCGCGACGGCGTGATCGGTGACGGCGCCGATATCGGTGCGCGCTGCGAGCTGTTGCGCGGCGCCCGGGTGTGGCCGGGTGTCTCCATTCCCGACGGCGGGATCCGCTACTCCAGCGACGTCTGACGGTGATCGCGCGCCGAACGCCCGGCTGGCCGGGTGCTCGGCGTCCAACGCCCGGCTGGCCGGGTGCTCGGCGCTAGGGCTGAGTCGCCCGCGAAACCAGGTGTGCGAGCGCGTAATCGGTGCCGGGCGGCAACGCGTCGGCCGGCCACCACCGCAGGTCCTCGGACTCCTCGCTGATCGCGACCTGCGCGCCCGTCGGCGCATGGGCGACGAATTGCAGGTCCAGGTGCCGGGTCGGGACACCCAGCGAGCAGGTGACCGGGTGGACGTGAATCGCGGCCAGCCGCGGTGTGATTCGTAGATCGGGTACACCGGATTCCTCGACGGCCTCGCGCAGCGCCGCGGTCACGATGTCGGGGTCGTCGTCATCGCAGTGGCCACCGAGCTGCACCCAACGGCGAAGCCGGCGATGCAGGGTCAGCAGCACCCGGGTGCCGGTGTCGTCGAGCACGATCGCCGACGCCGTGACGTGGCCGGCTTCGCATTCGCGGCGGCAGGCGTCGGGGCGGCCGTGCACGAACGCCAGCACGGCGTGCCGCAACGACTCCTGCGCGGGATCGGGTGCCTGCCAGTCGGTGAGGATCGAGATGGCCGAATCGCGGATGCTCATCGGGCGCCGCGTCCGGTCCGGCGGTCGCGCAGCGTGTGCCACGCCGCCCGGCATTGCGCGACGACATCGGGTGACCAGCCGAGCCCGTCGATCAGCACGTGTCGGTCGACGGCGTCGAGCGCCTTCTCGATTTCGTCGGCCTTCAACAGCAGATCGACATCTGCCGCGAGTTCGGCGCCGGCCAGCGCCGATGGGGGAATGGGTAGCTGCTCGGCTTCGGTCGGCTCGAGTTCCAAGATGCCTCCACCATAACTGCGGCCCATGATCTCGGCGAAGGCGAACGTCGCGCTGTTGTGGAACACCGCGGCGAACGCCGCCGGGTCGGCCCGGCTATCGCGGTCGCCGACCAGCCGCACCCGATGCACGGTGTCGGTGCTCGTCGCCGCGGCGGCGTTGACGGTCAGCCGTGGGGCCAGGTGGATCTGGCGCAGCAGGAACAGGTCGGGCACCCACGGCGACGGTGTGCGCCACCACGGCGTCCGGATCGAGCACTTGTAGCCGAGGTGGACACCGTCGGCCTCACCGGCGCCGATGTGCGCGGCCAGCGCGGGATCGGCCGGCTCGTCGGGGGCGTCGAGCAACCAGGTCCGGTGGCCGGCCGCGACATCGCTTGCCCGGCAATCGGAGTCGTAGACCAGGCCGCACAGCTGGCTGCTGCGCGAGACCAGCGGGACGCAGTGGCCCCGCAGGCCCAGCTCGTCGGCCTGCGCATCGGTGAAGGTGAAGAAGCTGTTGCGGCCCGTCACGATGCCGACGTCGACGTCGGCGATGTCCCCGAGCCGTGTCATCGTGTCGGATCCCTTGAGCATCCGCAGCAGTCCGATCGCGGCGGGGTCCAAGAAGTATTTGGTCCACTTCTCCTGTTCGTGCAGCAGGGCGGGCGCGGATTCGACGTCGAGGTCGGCGCCGTCCAGGGCGTCGGCATCGGTGAGACCCAGCGTGCGAATCCGCGCGGGACCCGCGCCGACTATTCCGCAGAACAACACGACTTCCTGCAGGATGCCGTCGAACACCAACCGCCGAAATGTGACCAGAGTGATTTCGCGGTAGCGAGCGAGCAGAAATTCGCGCAATTGTGCGGCATAACCGACTTGCAGCAATTCTGCCGGCAATACCAAACCCACCCGTCCGCCGTCGCGCACCATTACCGTGCTCGCGACGACGAATGGGACCCAGGCATTGGTCAGCCGGCTGGGGCGCAGACCCTCGCGCCGCATCAGCTCCAGCGCCGGCTCGCGCTGCTGCGACGCCCAGTTGCCGAATCGGATGTAGGGCGGGTTGCCCGCGACCCCGTCCCAACCGGTGGCCTCGTTGTCGGCCAGCCAGGTGAACAGGTTCGCGGTGTCGACGGGAGCGAACGCTCGCGACTTTGCGGCCTCGCCGGCCACGAGTTCCACGCCCCGCACCTGGGTGCTGAGCGCGGCCAGCTCGCGCAGGATTCGGCCGTCGCCGCACGAGGGTTCGACGATCCGGGTACCGGCCTCGCGGACCCAGGCTGCCAGAAATCGGGCCACCGAAGCCGGCGTGTAGTACCCGCCGCGGACCTTGTCGGCCGATGCCGCCGCCTTGCCCGCGAACGTCTTCACCGGGTCAGTATCACTTGCGGATCAGCAGATCTCCGGGATTCACCGGGTCGCGCAACCCTCCGGGCTCCGCGGCGTAGCCGATCGCGATGCCGCCCAACGGCTCCCAATCGCCCGGCAGCTCCAGCTCGGCGCGGACCAAATCGGCGGCGAAGATCGTCGAGCCGATCCAGCAGCTGCCCACCCCCCGAACGGCCAGCGCCACCAACAACGCCTGCACGGCCGCTCCGACCGCGACGGTGAACATGGTGTGCTCGGCCTCGGTGCGCTCGGCATCCGAATAGGTGTGGGCGCCGTCGGGCACCAGCATCGGGATGACGACCTCGGGCGCGTCGTAGAGGATCTGACCGCGCGCCACCCGGCGATCGATCGCGTCGTCGGGCTTGCCGTCACCGGCAAGGTCGGTCCGCCACTTGTCCTGCATGCGGTCGAGCAGTCGCGTCCGGGTGGCCGCGGTGCGCAGCCAGACGAACCGCACCGGGCGGGTGTGGTGCGGGGCCGGCGCGGTCAGGGCCTCGGCGACGGCCGCCTCGATCAGCTCCGGCGGCACCGGCTCGTCGCTGAACCGGCGCACCGACCGGCGCAGCAGCTGCGCCTGTGCGCGTCCCTGCTCGATGGCCTCGGCGGTGCCGAGCCAGAACAGGTCTTCGGGACCGGGCCGCAGCAGCTGCCGGGCGGTGGTGCCGTCATCGACCACGGTGAGCCCGCGCACGACGGCCACCGGCATCGCGGTCAGCTTGCCCTTGACCAGATCGGCCGCGGCGGCCACCTCGTCGGCCACGGCGATCTCGGTGACCACCAACTCGTTGCCGTGCTCGTCGACCGCGCCCGAATAGCCGTGCAGCACAGCCAAACCCGCCGCCCCGATCGCGGCGTCGATCTGACCGTTGCGCCACGCCCGGCCCATGGTGTCGGTGATCACCACCGCGACGTCGACGCCGAGCTTCTCGCGCAGTGCCGCGCGCAGCGCCGCCGCACTGCCGTCGGGATCGACCGGCAGCAACGCGAGTTCGCTTCGGCCGACGTTGGATCCGTCCACCCCGGCGGCGGCCTGCACCAGCCCGAGCCGGTTCTCGGTGATCAGCGTGCGACCCTTGCGGGCCAGCACCCGCACGGCCTCGTCCTCGACCAGCTTGCGCCGGAGCTCGTCTCGCTCCTCGGGGTCCTCGGGCGCCGCCACCAGCCGGCCCTCGCATTTGGACACCACCTTGCTGGTGACCACCAGAACGTCGCTGTCGCGCAGCCACGGCGTGGCGGCGGCGATTGCCGCGCCGAGATCGTCGCCGGGGCGGAACTCGGGAAGCCCGGTGACGGGCAGGATCTCGACCGTCGCGGCGGTGCCATGCTCTTTCGGCGAACGGGTCACGGCGCCACGCCCGCAATGTCGAGTCCGGCCCGGACCATGTCGGCCGTCGCCTTGGGGTCGGTCATCAGCAGCGGCACCGCGCGCACCGCGACGCCGTCGATGTCGGCGTGGTCGCCCTCGTGCACCAGCCAGCAATCCAGTATCCCGGTGGCCGCGCGGGCGCCGTAATGCTTGCCGACCGCCTCCGCGGTGGACTCGACCCCGATCACCTCGAGGCAGGCATCGGCCATGCCGCGCAACGGCTTTCCGCCGATGATGGGGGAGTAGCCGACGATCGGCGCGGAAGCCGCCCGCAGCGCGCCGCGAATACCCGGGACGGCCAGGATCGCGCCGACGCTCACCACCGGATTGGACGGCGCCAGCAAGATGATGTCGGCGCCGCCGATGGCGTCGACCGCTTCAGCTGTGGCGCTGGCCGTTTCGGCGCCGACGAACGCGAAGCTGTGTGTTGTCACCTGGGCGCGGTAGCGCACCCACCATTCCTGGAAGTGGATCGCGCGCCGGCTGTCGTCGGCCGGATCGGCGATCACCACATGGGTTTCGCAACGGTCGTCACTGGCGGGCAGCAGGTGTGCGCCCGGTTGCCAACGGTCGCACAGCGCGGTGGTGATCGCCGAGAGCGGGTAGCCGGCGTTGAGCATCTGGGTGCGCACCAGGTGGGTGCCGAGATCGCGGTCGCCGAGCTGGAACCAGTCCGGCTGCACGCCGTAGCGTGCCAATTCCTCTTTCGCGTGCCAGGTTTCGTCCCGATGGCCCCACCCGCGCTCGGGGTCTACGCCTCCACCTAAGGTATACATGCAGGTGTCCAAATCCGGACAAACCCGAACCCCATGAATCCAGGCATCGTCGCCAATGTTGACGACGGCGGTCAGCTCATGGCCGGAATCTTGTCCCCCGGCTGCGAACTGACCCAGTCCGAGTAATTGTTGAACACCCAGCAGGAACCGGGCGCCGCCGACCCCGCCGACCAGAACGGTGACCTTCACATCGGACGACAGTACCGGCCGGGGACTTTGGTGAGCCTTTGTGACGGACACGCCGAAGGGGCGAAATAACAGAAACGCCGGAAATTGATCACGAGATGGTATGGAAAATCGCCGAAACGCTTGACCCGGCAGAATAACCCGTGTCTAATCACATCAGTGTCATTCCCGGTTGGCCGGCCGGTTCCGGTGTCGCAGACCGAGATTCGATCACTTGTTCGAATTGTCTGTCACATCAGAACAGCGGGACACAACCACTCTCTCAAAGACCAAGCTGAGGAGGCGTACGACGCATGTCTTACGAGCACCTACGGGGCGTCATGCCAAGCGCTGAGCGCGCCACGATCAGCTCCGCGCCGGCGCCGATTTCACGGCCCCACTTGACCGTGGTCCCTGATGCGCCAATAGCATTCGAGCCCGAGCCGTTGCCCGAGGCCGAACTCACTCCGGACCAATGGCAGGACCGCGCGCTGTGCGCGCAGACCGACCCCGAGGCCTTCTTTCCGGAGAAGGGCGGGTCGACCCGCGAGGCCAAGAAGATCTGCCTGGGCTGCGAGGTACGTCATGAGTGCCTGGAGTACGCCCTGGCACACGACGAGCGCTTCGGCATCTGGGGTGGTCTCTCCGAGCGTGAGCGCCGCCGCCTCAAGCGCGGCATCATCTGAGCCGACAAAACCTATTCGTCGTCGATCGTCGGGTCGATGACCGTGGGTTCTACGTCGAGATAGATGGCCACCTGAGCCACCAGAATCTCGTGCAATAACTCGCCAAGTTCGACGGTGTCTTTGGCGCGTCGTTCGATGGGCTTGCGGAACAAGACAATTCGTGCCCGCGTCGGGTTTCCCCGGACGTCGACCCCGGCGGGGATCAGCCGGGCCAGTGCGATCGGTCCGTCGGCGACGACCTCGGGCGGCCACTGCACGCTTTCGGGATCCTTGGCGGCGATGCGGGGAATCTCGTCGACAGCGACGTCGAGTTCCGACACTCGAGATTGCCAGCGTCGCTCGATAGGTTCGTAGGCTTCCAGCACCGCCATGTCGAATCGCTCGGCCCGGCTGCGCCATCCCGGCACCGTCGGCGGCAGCAAAGGCCCGCGCATATCGCGGCCGCGCCGAGTTGCCCGGTGCCCGGGCGTTCGGCCCGACGGCCGTCCGTTCCGCGGGAAACTGCGCGAATCACCCACGCGCCGATGGTAACGGTTGGACATCGTGCGCCGAACGGTTGCGCGTGTCCGGCGCTTCGGCGGCGTTTTCGCACGATAGCCTTTCCGACGTGAACGTTCCCCGTCGCTGCTGCCGGCCCGGGTGCCCGCATTACGCCGTGGCGACCTTGACGTTCGTCTATTCGGACTCGACGGCAGTCGTAGGCCCACTCGCGACCGCGCGCGAGCCGCATTCGTGGGATTTGTGCGTCGGCCACGCCAGCCGGATCACCGCGCCCCGCGGATGGGAGCTGGTGCGCCACGCCGGCCCGCTTAATTCGGAGCCCACCAATCCCGACGAAGACGACCTGGTCGCGCTCGCCGACGCCGTGCGCGAAGGCGGTTCCGCCGAGGCGGCCGTACCGTACGCGGGCGGCACCGGCATGCCGCTGAACGGATTTCCCCCGCAAGCGGGAGGTACCCCGCGCCTGCACCACACCGGAGCTCAGGCCACCGCACCCAGTAGCAATCTGTTCGCGCCGCCGGAAAAACGGTCCGGTCGCCGCCGGGGACATCTGCGGGTGTTGCCCGATCCGTCGGACTAGGGGGACGCTCGGGCCGATAGGCTGACGCCAAGAGCCAAATCAATCCATGGCGTCAAGGAGGCCCCGCATGTCTCGGCCCGCCGCGACTGTCCACCGTGTCATCAAGGCTTATGACATCCGTGGGCTGGTCGGCGAAGAGATCGACGAGTCGATGGTCGCCGACATCGGGGCCGCGTTCGCCGCGTTGATGCGTGGCGAAGGCGCGCAGCGCGTGGTGATCGGACACGACATGCGCGACAGTTCGCCGTCGCTCGCCGCTGCCTTCGCGACCGGGGTGACCGGCCAGGGCCTGGACGTGGTGCGGATCGGGTTGGCATCGACCGACCAGCTGTACTTCGCCTCGGGGACGCTCAATTGTCCGGGCGCGATGTTCACCGCCAGTCACAACCCCGCCGCCTACAACGGCATCAAGCTCTGCCGGGCCGCCGCCTTGCCGGTCGGCGCCGACACGGGGCTGAAGGTGATCACCGAAGACCTGATCGCCGGGGTACCGGCCTACGACGGGAAACCGGGGACTACCACCGATCGCGACGTGCTCTCCGGCTACGGCGAATTCCTGCGGTCGCTGGTGGCGACCTCCGGATTGCGACCGCTGCGGGTGGCGGTCGACGCGGGCAACGGGATGGCCGGTCATACGACTCCGGCGGTGCTCGGCGCCATCGACTCGATCACGTTGTTGCCGTTGTACTTCGAGCTCGACGGGTCGTTTCCCAATCACGAGGCGAACCCGCTGGACGCGGCCAACCTGCTGGATCTGCAGTTCTACGTCCGCGAAACCGGTGCCGACATCGGACTGGCCTTCGACGGCGACGCCGACCGGTGCTTCGTGGTCGACGAGCGCGGCATGCCGGTCTCTCCGTCGACGGTGACGAGCCTGGTGGCCGCGCGTGAGCTCGGCCGGGAAATCGGCGCCACCGTCATCCACAACCTGATCACGTCGCGCGCGGTGCCCGAACTGGTCTCCGAGCGCGGCGGCACACCCCTGCGCTCGCGCGTCGGACACTCCTATATCAAGACGCTGATGGCCGAAACCGGCGCGATCTTCGGCGGCGAGCATTCCGCGCACTACTACTTCCGTGACTTCTGGGGCGCCGACTCGGGGATGCTGGCCGCGCTGTATGTCCTGGCCGCCCTCGGGGAGCAGGACCGGCCGCTGTCCGAGCTGACCGCGGACTACCAGCGCTACGAATCCTCCGGCGAGATCAATTTCAGGGTGGCCGACGCCGCGGCGTGCGTGGACGCCGTGTTGAAGTCGTTCAGCAGCCGGATCCACTCCATCGATCACCTGGACGGGGTGACGGTCGATTTGGGCGAGGGCAGCTGGTTCAATCTGCGTACGTCCAACACCGAGCCACTGCTGCGGCTCAATGCCGAGGGCCGCACCACCGAGGATGTCGACGCGATGATCGCCGAGATCAGCGCCGAGATCGCCGGCCAGGTGCAGCGCAACGAGGGCGTGCCGTGAACGCCACCCGGGCGATCGACCTCGAAGACACCGACGGCCTGATCTCCGCCGACCGGCAGGGCATGTTGCGGTCCGCCTCGTCGTCCGGTGCGCAGGTGCGCGCGATCGCCGCGGCGGTCGACGAAGGTGAGCTGGACTCGCTGCGCACCGGCGACCGCCCGCGCAGCGTGATCTGGGTGGCCGGGCGGGGAACCGCCGAGACGGCGGGGACGATGCTGGCCGCGACGCAGGGCGGCGCGGCGTCGGCGCCGATCGCGATCCTCAGCGAGGCCCCGCCGTGGGTGGGGCCGCTCGATGTGCTGGTCGTCGCGGGCGACGACCCGGGCGATCCGGCCCTCGTCGGTGCCGCCGCGACCGGGGTGCGCCGCGGTGCGCGGGTGGTCGTGGTCGCCTCGTACGAAGGTCCGCTGCGCGACGCCACGGCCGGCCGCGCCGCGGTGCTGGCGCCGCGGCTGTGGCTGCCCGACGAGTTCGGCTTGTGCCGGTATCTGGCCGCCGGCCTGGCCACGCTGCAAGCGGTGGACCCGCGCCTGGACATCGACGTGCCCGCACTCGCCGACGAGCTGGATGCCGAGGCGCTGCGCAACAGCGCGGGCCGCGAGCTATTCACCAACCCGGCCAAGGCCATTGCCGCCCGGCTGTCCGAGCACCGGGTCGCGCTGGCCGGTGACGACGCGGCGACGCTGGCGCTGGCCCGGCACGGCAGTTCGGTTCTGCTGCGGATCGCGCACCACGTGGTCGCGGCGGCCGGGCTGGCCGATGCGGTGGTGGCGCTGCGCGAGCCGGACTTCGGCTCCGGATTGGGCCAAGCGGCGTCGTCGGTGGACGCGCTGTTTCACGACGAGGAGATCGACGGACCGTTGCCGCAGCGGATGCGGGTGCTGGCGCTGACCCTGTCCGGGGATCGGACGGTGGCGGCCGCGCGGGTCGCCGGCCTCGACGACGTCCACCTGATCGCGGCCCAGGACGTGCCCGAGGTGTCGGACAGCGAGGACGGCGTGGCCGGACCCCCGCGTGAGCCGGCCGGTGCCGGGCGTGCCGAGCAGCAACTGGCAGTATTGGCCGTTCGGCTGGAGATGGCCGCCGTTTACTTGAGACTGGTGCGGGGATAGATAGACAAGTGGAACTGCTTCGCGGTGCTGTGCGGACGTACGCGTGGGGGTCGCGTACGGCCATCGCCGAATTCACCGGGCGTCCCGTGCCCGCGGCTCACCCCGAGGCCGAGCTCTGGTTCGGCGCGCATCCGGGGGACCCGGCCTTCCTGGAAACCGAGCAGGGCGAACTCTCGTTGCTGGAGGCGGTGACCGCCGATCCGGAGGGACAGCTCGGCTCCGCGTCGCGCGACCGGTTCGGTGACGTGCTGCCGTTCCTGGTCAAGGTGCTCGCCGCCGACGAACCGCTGTCGCTGCAGGCGCATCCGAGTGCCGAACAGGCCGTCGAGGGCTACCTGCGCGAGGAAAAGTTGGGCATTCCGGTGGCCTCGCCGGTCCGCAATTACCGCGACACATCGCACAAGCCCGAATTGCTGGTGGCGCTGCACTCATTCGAGGCGCTGGCCGGTTTTCGTCAGGCCTCCCGAACCATCGAGCTGCTGCGGGCCTTGGCCGTCACCGACCTCGACCCCTACATCGAACTGCTGAACGACCAGTCCGACGCCGACGGTCTGCGGGCGCTGTTCACCACCTGGATCACCGCGCCGCAGCCCGACGTCGATGTGTTGGTGTCGGCGGTGATCGACGGTACCATCCAGTACGTCAGTTCCGGCGCAACGGAATTCGCGGCCGAAGCCAGGACGGTGCTGGAACTCGGCGAACGCTACCCCGGGGACGCCGGGGTGCTGGCGTCGTTGTTGCTCAACCGGATCAGCCTGGCCGCCGGCGAGGCGCTCTTCATTCCGGCCGGCAACCTGCACACCTATCTGCGTGGCTTCGCGATCGAGGTTATGGCCAACTCCGACAACGTGTTACGCGGTGGGCTGACCCCCAAGCACGTCGACGTGCCCGAGTTGTTGCGGGTGCTGGACTTCGCGCCGACCGCCGAGGCGCAGCTGCGGCCACACGTGCATCGCGAGGGGCTGGGGCTGAGCTACGACACGCCGGCCGACGAGTTCGCGGTCGCGCTGCTGACCCTCGAGGGTGAGCATCTGGGCCACGAGGTCGACGCGTCGCCCAGCTATGACGGCCCCCAGATCTTGTTGTGCGCCGAGGGTTCCGCGGTGGTGCACGGCAAGTCTGCGTCGCTCACGCTGGAGCGCGGCATGGCCGCCTGGGTCGCGGCCGACGACGGCCCGGTCGGACTGGTCGCCCACCAGCCCGCCAAGTTGTTCAGGGCGACCGTAGGTTTGTGAGCGCCGCTGCGGCCCGTCGCGACCCGCGGCGCTCGCGCAGCCACAGCCGCAGATTGTGCGCCATGGCCCGCCCGATGATCCGCGGCGGCGGAACCATATAGAGGCTGTCGAGCAGCGAGAACCGGCGCAAAAACCATTCGGCGAGAACAGGTTCGGTTTCGGCGGCCCCGAGGAATTGATCGAACAGCGCTCCCGACGGCCGCCACCACCAGGGGATCGCCCCGCCGGCGCCGGCGTGGTGAAAGGCGACGTCGCCGATGGCGTTCATCGTCCACACCGGATACGTGGTCTTGGCGGTCGCCCGACTGAGCTCGCCGGCCAGGTCGCCATCCGCGGATCGCAACGCCCGCCGCAGATGACCGGCCTGCAGTGACGTCATCGTCATGCCCTGTCCGAAGGTGGGATTGAAGCTGACCACGGCGTCACCGAACGGGATGATGCCGGCCGGGAAGCGATTCAGCTTGTCGTAGCGGCGCCATTTACTGGCCGGGAAGGCGTGAAATGCCGGCGCACCAACGGGTTTGGCCAGGGTCAGCGCCTCGGTGAAATGTGGCGGGAGCAACTCGATGGCCAGCGTCAGCATTTCCGGGAACGTCGTCGGCGGCTTCGCTCCGGCGACGCCGAAGGTGGTCAGCACCCAGGTGCCGTCCTCGTAGCACAGCATGCCCATCCCCAGCGACTGGTCGTGGGAGGCGCCGGCTACCACCACCTTCTCCGCGATCGATCCCTCCGGGATGCGGAACTGGTGGCTGGCGTAGTTGATGCCGATCTCCAGGGTCTGCTCGGTGGGGCGCCGGTATCCCCACTGCGTCAACCAGACCGGTAGCCGAGTTCCCCGACCCGCCGCGTCGACGACGAGGTCGGCGCGAACGAATTCCGGCTCGCCGCCGTCGACGGGATCCAGCAGCACCCCGGTCACCCGCTGGCGCGCCGGGTCGAACCGCGGTTCGGCGACCGATCGCCGCAGGATCGCGACGTTGTCGATGTCGCGGACGCGGCTGCGTAACTGCCACTCCAGATGCGGCCGGCTGGGCACGTACGCGGTGAACTCGTCCCGCAGCGTGCGGCCCGTCCCGAGGACATGGCCCGCTGCACCCAGGTGGATGCAGTCCGGCCGGTTTTCCAGCATCGGCACGCCGGCGGCCACCATGTCCTTGAGCAGCCCCGGGAACAACGCCTCGAACTCGGTGGCCCCGCGTGCCATCAGCAAATGCAGATGCCGGTCTTGAGGAATCGTCGCGCGATTTGCCGGGGTGCTCGGCAGCTCGTCGCGCTCATAGACGCTGACCTGGGAATACCAATCCGAGAGCACCCGTGCGGCGCACAGTCCCGCGATGCTGGCGCCGATCACTACCGCGTGAGTTTGGATGTTGTCTGCGCCGTCCGGCATCTCAAGGGGGTACCCAGTACTGTGCGGTCCAACGACTTTCCGACGGCTCATGTGAAAGGGCGGCAGATGGCCAACCGATGGCGCACCAAGTCGGTCGAACAGTCCATCGCCGACACCGACGAGCCCGACACCCGGTTGCGCAAGGACCTCACCTGGTGGGACCTGACGGTGTTCGGCGTGGCCGTGGTGATCGGCGCCGGCATCTTCACGGTCACCGCATCGACTGCCGGCGATATCACCGGCCCGGCGATCTGGATATCGTTCGTGATCGCCGCGGTCACCTGCGCGCTGGCAGCGTTGTGCTACGCCGAATTCGCCTCGACACTGCCCGTCGCCGGCAGCGCGTACACCTTCTCCTATGCGACCTTCGGTGAGTTCCTGGCCTGGATCATCGGCTGGAATCTGTTGCTGGAATTGGCGATCGGTGCCGCCGTGGTGTCGAAAGGCTGGTCCAGCTATCTGGGTACGGTATTCGGATTCGCCGGAGGCACAGTGCATTTGGGCTCGATCGACCTCGACTGGGGCGCGCTGCTGATCGTCTTTCTGGTGGCGACGATGGTCGCCGTGGGCACCAAAGTGTCGTCGCGGATTTCCGCGGTGATCACCGCCATCAAGGTGTCGGTGGTCATCTTCGTCGTGGTGGTCGGCGTCTTCTACATCAAGGGATCCAACTACTCGCCGTTCATCCCCAAGCCGGAAGCCGGGCACGAGGCCAGCGGCATCAACCAGTCGGTGCTGTCACTGCTGACCGGGGCGCACAGCAGCCACTACGGCTGGTACGGCGTGCTGGCCGGCGCGTCGATCGTGTTCTTCGCGTTCATCGGATTCGACATCGTCGCGACGATGGCCGAGGAGACCAAACTCCCACAACGTGACGTGCCGCGGGGGATCCTGACGTCGCTGGCGGTGGTCACCGTCCTCTACATCGCGGTCTCCGTCGTGTTGTCGGGCATGGTGTCCTACACCCAGCTCAAGACCATGCCCGGCGGCAAGCCGGCCAACCTGGCCACCGCGTTCACCGCGAACGGGATCAACTGGGCGAGCGAGATCATCGCCATCGGGGCGCTGGCCGGGTTGACCACCGTGGTGATGGTGCTGGTGCTCGGGGGGTGCCGAGTGCTGTTCGCGATGGCGCGCGACGGCTTGTTGCCGCGGTCGTTGGCCAAGACCAGCTCACGCGGCACGCCGGTCCGGATCACCGTGCTGGTCGCGCTGGTGATCGCCGCGACGGCGTCGGTGTTTCCGATCAGCAAGCTCGAGGAGATGGTCAACGTCGGAACGTTGTTCGCGTTCGTCCTGGTATCCGCGGGGGTCATCGTGCTGCGTCGCACCCGCCCGGACCTGGAGCGCGGGTTCCGGGCGCCGTGGGTGCCCTTGCTGCCGATTGCCTCGATCTGCGCGTGCGTCTGGCTGATGGTGAACCTCACGGCGCTGACCTGGGTCCGGTTCGGTGTGTGGCTGGTGCTGGGAACCGCGATTTATCTCGGCTACGGATACCGCCACTCGGTGCAGGGGCGCCGGCAGGCCGAGCAGACGACGTAACCATCGGCTTTACAAAACAGCATCTTTTGTCTAGACAGAGGACGCAAGTAGCGGTATTGTCCAATCGCGACGTGGTGTGACTCACAAGGAGGTTTGGCATATGACCACACAGATCCAGGTGGCCGACGAGCTCGGTGCAACCGAGTGGCGCGACAAGAAGCGCCACCTGTGGCTGATGGGCCTGATTCCGCCGACGGCGTTGTTCGTGATGCTGCCGATCGTGTGGGGGCTGAACCAGTACGGCTGGCATGGCGCCGCCCAGGCGCCGCTGTGGATCGGGCCGATCCTGCTCTACGTCCTGCTGCCGATCCTGGACCTGCGATTCGGGCCCGACGGGCAGAATCCTCCCGACGAGGTGATGGAGCGGCTGGAGAACGACAAGTACTACCGCTACTGCACCTACATCTACATCCCGTTCCAGTACCTCAGCGTGGTGATGGGCGCCTACCTGTTCACCGCCTCGGACCTGGGATGGCTGGGCTTTGACGGCGGCCTGGGCTGGGTCGGCAAGATCGGCGTCGCGCTCTCGGTCGGCGTGCTCGGTGGCGTCGGCATCAACACCGCGCACGAGATGGGGCACAAGAAGGACTCGCTGGAGCGCTGGCTGTCCAAGATCACGCTGGCCCAGACCGCCTACGGCCACTTCTACATCGAGCACAACCGCGGCCACCACGTGCGCGTCTCCACACCCGAGGACCCGGCGTCGGCCCGCTTCGGCGAGACGTTCTGGGAGTTCCTGCCCCGCAGCGTGTTCGGTAGCCTGCGCTCATCGGTTCATCTCGAGGCGCAGCGGATCCGCCGGCTCGGCAAGAGCCCGTGGAACCCGAAGACCTACCTGGGCAACGACGTGCTCAACGCCTGGGCCATGTCGGTGGTGCTGTTCGGCGCGCTGATCGCGGTGTTCGGCGTCGGCGTGATTCCGTTCATCGTCATCCAGGCGGTCTTCGGCTTCTCGCTGCTGGAAACCGTCAACTACCTCGAGCACTACGGCCTGCTGCGGCAGACGAATGCCAACGGCCGTTACGAGCGCTGCGCCCCGGTGCACAGCTGGAACTCCGACCACATCGTCACCAACCTGTTCCTCTACCACCTGCAGCGGCACAGCGATCACCACGCCAACCCCACCCGGCGCTATCAGACGCTGCGCAGCATGGCGGGCGCGCCCAACCTACCCAGTGGGTACGCGTCGATGATCGCGCTGACCTACCTGCCGCCGGTGTGGCGCAAGGTGATGGACCACCGGGTGCTGGCGCACTACGACGGCGACATCACCAAGGTCAACGTCCACCCGCGGATGCGCGACAAGGTGCTGGCCAAGTACGGGACCACCGAAAAGGCTGCGGCATGACCGCCTACCGCTGCCCCGGCTGCGACTACACCTACGACGAAGCGAAAGGCGCTCCGCGGGAGGGCTTTCCCGCGGGCACGCCGTTCAGTGACATCCCCGACAACTGGGGCTGCCCTGACTGCGCCGTGCTGGAGAAAGTCGACTTCGAACCGATAGGAGTGCCCCGATGACCGACTACAAGCTTTTCATCTGCGTGCAGTGCGGATTCGAGTACGACGAGGCCAAGGGCTGGCCCGAGGATGGCATCGCCCCCGGCACCCGGTGGGACGAGATTCCCGACGACTGGAGCTGCCCGGACTGCGGCGCGGCAAAGTCCGACTTCGAGATGGTGGAGGTCGCGCGTCCGTAGCCGCCCGCCACGATGCAGAACGAAGTGATGAGGGGGAGCGGCGCAGTGATAGGAGCTATTGTCGCGCCTGTGAAGCGGATTCCTTACGCAGAGGCGTCGCGGAATCTGCTGCGCGACTCGGTGCTGGACGCGATGCGCGACCTGCTGCTGACCCGGGACTGGTCGGCGATCACGCTTTCCGACGTGGCCCGGGCCGCCGGCATCAGCCGGCAGACGATCTACAACGAGTTCGGCTCACGCCAGGGGCTGGCGCAGGGGTACGCCCTGCGCCTTGCCGATCGCCTGGTCGACGCCGTCCACGCCGCGATCGAGGCCAATGTCGGCCACATCTACGAGGCTTTCCTGCAGGGGTTTCGGTCCTTCTTCGCCGACTCGGCGGCCGACCCGCTGGTGATCTCGCTGTTGACCGGTGTCGCCAAGCCGGACCTGCTGCAGATCATCACCACCGACAGCGGGCCCATCATCACCCGGGCGTCGGACCGGCTGAGCTCGGCATTCACCCACAGCTGGGTAGCCACCAGCGACGAGGACGCCGGCGTGCTGGCACGCGCCATCGTGCGGCTCGCGTTGAGCTATGTGTCGATGCCGCCGGAGGCCGACCTGGGGGCACCTCCCGCTCGCGGGGGAGATGTCGCACGCGATCTTGCCCGTCTGATGACTCCTTTTGCCGAGCGCCACGGCGTCATCAACATCCCCTGACCTGGCGGACATTCAGCGCCGACTACAGTGGCGCAAGAGCGTACCCAAGCTAACTAAAGCCACGTAGTCCGCTCATAACCTTGATCTCCCTGAGCCGCAGTAAGGAACAGACACGCCATGACTCTGACCGCCGACGTTCGTAACGGCATCGACTTCAAGATCGCCGACTTGTCGCTCGCGGAATTTGGCCGCAAGGAACTGGACCTGGCCGAGTACGAGATGCCCGGCCTGATGTCGCTGCGTCGCGAGTACGCCGACGTGCAACCGCTGAAGGGCGCGCGGATCTCGGGGTCGCTGCACATGACCGTGCAGACCGCGGTGCTGATCGAGACGCTGACCTCGCTGGGCGCCGAGGTCCGCTGGGCCTCCTGCAACATCTTCTCGACCCAGGACCACGCGGCGGCGGCGGTCGTCGTCGGCCCGCACGGCACGCCGGAGGAGCCCAAGGGCGTCCCGGTGTTCGCCTGGAAGGGCGAGTCGCTGGAGGAGTACTGGTGGTGCGCCGAGCAGATGCTCACCTGGGAGGGCGAGCCGGCCAACATGATCCTGGATGACGGCGGCGACGCCACCATGATGGTGCTGCGCGGCGCGCAGTACGAGAAGGCCGGCGTCGTGCCACCCGCCGAGGACGACGACTCGGCCGAATGGAAGGTCTTCCTGGGCGTGCTGCGGCGCCGCTTCGAGACCGACAAGACCAAGTGGACGAAGATCGCCGAGTCGGTCAAGGGCGTCACCGAGGAGACGACCACCGGCGTGCTGCGCCTCTACCAGTTCGCCGCGGCCGGCGACCTGGCCTTCCCGGCGATCAACGTCAACGACTCGGTGACCAAGTCCAAGTTCGACAACAAGTACGGCACCCGGCACTCGCTGATCGACGGCATCAACCGCGGCACCGACGCGCTGATCGGCGGCAAGAACGTCCTGATCTGTGGTTACGGCGACGTGGGCAAGGGCTGCGCGGAAGCCGCCAAGGGCCAGGGCGCCCGCGTCTCGGTCACCGAGATCGACCCGATCAACGCGCTGCAGGCGCTGATGGAGGGCTTCAACGTGGTGCGCGTCGAGGACGCCATCGGCGACGCCGACATCGTCGTGACGTCGACGGGCAACAAGGACATCATCTTGCTGGAGCACATGAAGGCGATGAAGGACCACGCCATCCTGGGCAACATCGGCCACTTCGACAACGAGATCGACATGGCCGCGCTGGAGCGCTCCGGCGCGACGAAGCTCAACATCAAGCCGCAGGTCGACCTGTGGACGTTCGGCGACAGCGGCAAGTCGATCATCGTGCTCTCCGAGGGTCGGCTGCTGAACCTGGGTAACGCCACCGGGCACCCGTCGTTCGTGATGAGCAACAGCTTCGCCAACCAGACGATCGCCCAGATCGAGCTGTGGACCAAGAACGACGAGTACGACAATGAGGTGTACCGGCTGCCCAAGCACCTGGACGAGAAGGTGGCGCGCATCCACGTCGAGGCGCTCGGCGGCCAGCTGACCAAGCTCACCAAGGAGCAGGCCGAATACCTCGGCGTCGACGTCGACGGCCCGTACAAGCCGGACCACTACCGCTACTGATCGCTCGAGGCGCCGGATAGGCTCGGCGCCGTGCTGATCGCGATCGAGGGCGTCGACGGCTCCGGCAAGCGGACGCTGACCGAAGGGCTGAAAGCCGCGTTCGAGGCTGCCGGCAAGTCGGTGGCGACGATGGCCTTCCCGCGTTACGGGCAATCGGTGACCGCCGACATCGCGGCGGAGGCGCTGCACGGCCAGCACGGGGACCTCGCGTCGTCGGTGTATGCGATGGCGATGCTCTTCGCGCTCGACCGCGCCGGTGCGGTCGAGGACATCGCCGCCCGCAGGCGCGACCATGACGTGCTGATTCTCGATCGCTACGTCGCCTCCAACGCCGCCTACAGCGCCGCGCGCCTGCACCAGGACGCGGCGGGGGACGCGGCCGCCTGGGTGTACGAGCTGGAATTCGGGCGGCTCGGGCTGCCCGCGCCGGATTGTCAGGTGCTGCTCGGGGTGTCCGCCGAGCTCGCCGGGCAGCGGGCCCGCAGCCGCGCGGAATCCGATCCCACCCGTCCACGCGACAGCTACGAACGCGACGACGGGCTACAGCAGCGCACCCGCGCGGTGTACGCCGGACTAGCCGATGCGGGCTGGGGAGGGCGGTGGCTGGTGGTCGACGCTGACGTCGATCCGGGGAGCCTCGCGGCCGATTTGATCTTGGGATAGGCACCGAATAGGCCGCGAATAGCACAAATTTGTCACGATTTGCCCTTATCCAAGAAGAAACGCCCGTGTGGCGCCCGAGTTTTGTCCCGATCTGGTGACACCATGGACTCCATGAGGCAAAGGATTTTGGTCGTCGACGACGACGCTTCGCTCGCGGAGATGCTGACCATCGTTCTTCGTGGGGAGGGCTTCGACACTGCGGTCATCGGTGATGGCACGCAGGCTCTGACCGCGGTGCGCGAGCTGCGGCCCGACCTGGTGCTGCTTGACCTGATGTTGCCGGGCATGAACGGCATCGACGTGTGCCGGGTGTTGCGCTCCGATTCGGGCGTTCCGATTGTGATGCTGACTGCCAAGACCGACACCGTGGATGTGGTGCTGGGCCTGGAGTCGGGTGCAGACGACTACATCATGAAGCCGTTCAAGCCCAAGGAGCTGGTCGCCCGGGTGCGAGCGCGGCTGCGGCGCAACGACGACGAGCCGGCCGAGATGCTCTCGATCGCCGATGTCGAGATCGATGTGCCGGCACACAAGGTCACCCGCAACGGTGAGCAGATCTCGCTGACCCCGCTGGAGTTCGACCTGCTGGTAGCGCTGGCACGCAAACCGCGCCAGGTGTTTACTCGTGATGTACTGCTCGAACAGGTGTGGGGATACCGTCACCCAGCGGACACTCGTTTGGTGAATGTGCACGTCCAGCGTCTGCGGGCCAAGGTCGAGAAAGACCCGGAAAACCCGACTGTGGTGTTGACCGTTCGAGGAGTGGGTTACAAGGCCGGACCTCCGTGATCCGCGGCGGCGCCGGTGTAGGACGTCGCGAAGATGAGGAGCGCCGCCATTGATCTGGGGCTCGCGGCGACGTATTCACGGTCACCGCTGGGGGCGCACCGGCCCCATGACTCGGGGCATGAGTGCGCTGAGTCGAGCCGTCGGCATTGCCTGGCGCCGTTCGCTGCAACTGCGAGTCGTGGCGTTGACGCTCGGATTGTCGTTGACCGTGATCTTGGCGCTCGGCTTCGTGCTGACCAGCCAGGTCACCAACCGCGTTCTTGACGTCAAGGTCAAGGCGGGCGTCGAGCAGATCGAACGGGCGCGCACGACGGTCGGCGGGATCGTCAACGGCGAGGAGACACGCTCGCTGGACAGCAGCCTGCAGCTGGCCCGCAACACGTTGACATCGAAAACCGATCCGTCCTCTGGTCCCGGTCTTGCCGGTGCGTTCGACGTGGTGCTGATGGTGCCGGGCGACGGCCCGCGCGCCGCGACCGCCGCCGGACCGGTCGACCAGGTGCCCGCCTCATTGCGCGGCTTCGTCAAGGCCGGGCAGGCGGCCTACCAGTACGCCACGGTGCACACCGAAGGCTTCTCGGGACCGGCACTGATCGTCGGCACGCCGGCGTCGTCGCAGGTGGCCAACCTGGAGCTGTACCTGATCTTCCCGCTGGCCAGTGAGCAGGCCACGATCACGCTGGTGCGCGGCACGATGATCACCGGCGGCGCGGTGCTGCTGGTGTTGCTGGCCGGGATCGCGCTGCTGGTATCGCGCCAGGTGGTGGTGCCGGTGCGCTCGGCGTCGCGGATCGCCGAGCGGTTCGCCGAGGGGCACCTGTCCGAGCGCATGCCGGTGCGCGGTGAAGACGACATGGCACGACTGGCGGTGTCGTTCAACGACATGGCCGAGAGTCTGTCGCGGCAGATCACCCAGCTCGAGGAGTTCGGCAACCTGCAGCGCCGGTTCACCTCCGACGTCAGCCACGAACTGCGTACACCGCTGACCACGGTGCGGATGGCCGCCGACTTGATCTACGACCACAGCTCCGAGCTCGACCCGACCCTGCAGCGCTCCACGGAGCTGATGGTCAACGAGCTCGATCGCTTCGAGACGCTGCTCAACGACCTGCTGGAAATCTCCCGGCACGACGCGGGTGTGGCCGAACTGTCGGTGGAGGCGGTCGATCTGCGCACGACGGTGCAGAGCGCGCTGGGCAATGTCGGCCACCTTTCCGAAGACGCCGGCATCGAGCTGCTGGTGGACATGCCCGCCGAAGAGGTGATCGCCGAGGTCGATCCGCGGCGGGTGGAGCGCATCCTGCGCAACCTGATCGCCAACGCCATCGACCACGCCGAGCACAAACCGGTGCGGATCCGGATGGGCGTCGACGAGGACACCGTCGCTGTCACGGTCCGCGACTACGGGGTGGGGTTGCGGCCTGGCGAGGAGAAGCTGGTGTTCAGCAGGTTCTGGCGCTCGGACCCGTCGCGGGTGCGGCGCTCCGGCGGGACCGGGCTGGGTCTGGCGATCAGCGTCGAGGATGCCCGCCTGCACCAGGGCCGGCTGGAGGCGTGGGGTGAGCCCGGTCAGGGCGCCTGCTTCCGGCTGACGCTTCCGCTGATCCGCGGCCACAAGGTCACCACCAGCCCGTTGCCGATGAAACCGATACCGCAACCGGCCCCGCCGGCCGGGGAGCCCGGGCAACCGCCGGGCAAGGAGCATGCGCGCCAACCCGAGCACGCCGAGCGGAGCCTGTGATGCGGCGGCTTTACGTCGCGGTGCTCGCGGTGCTGCTCGCCGGCTGCGCGGGGGTTCCGAGCACGTCGGCGCCGCAGGCCATCGGCACCGTCGAGCGGCCCGCACCGTCGAACCTGCCCAAACCGACCCCCGGCATGGATCCCGACGTGTTGCTCCGCGAATTCCTCAAGGCCACAGCCGATCCGGCGAACCGGCACCTGGCGGCGCGGCAGTTCCTCACCCAGTCGGCATCCAATTCCTGGGACGACGCCGGTAGCGCACTGCTGATCGACCACGTGGTGTTTGTCGAAACCCGTGGCGCCGAACGTGTTTCGGCGACCATGCGGGCCGACATCCTGGGCTCGCTGTCCGACGTCGGGGTGTTCGAAACGGCCGAGGGCGTGCTGCCCGATCCCGGCGCGATCGAGTTGGTCAAGACGTCCGGCGGCTGGCGAATCGACAAACTGCCCAACGGCGTCTTCCTGGACTGGCAACAGTTTCAGGCCACCTATAAGCGCAACACGCTGTACTTCGCCGACCCGACCGGCAAGACGGTGGTGCCCGACCCGCGCTATGTCGCGGTCTCCGATCACGATCAGCTGCCCACCGAACTCATCTCCAAGCTGTTGGCCGGACCGCGGCCCGAGATGGCGCACACGGTACGCAACCTGCTCGCCCCGCCGCTGCGGCTACGCGGTCCGGTGACCCGGGCCGACGGCGGCAAGAACGGGATCGGGCGGGGCTACGGCGGTGCCCGCATCGATCTGCAGAAGCTCTCCACCACCGACCCGCACAGTAGGCAATTGCTTGCCGCGCAGATCATTTGGACGCTGGCCCGAGCCGACATCCGGGGCCCGTATGTGATCAATGCCGACGGCGCGCCGCTGGACGACAGGTTCGCCGAAGGGTGGACCACCTCAGACGTCGCCGCCACCGACCCGGGCGTGGCCGATGGCGCCGGCGCGGGGCTGCACGCGCTGATCAACGGATCGCTGGTCGGCCTGGACGGGCAGCGGACCAGCACGGTGCCCGGCGCGTTCGGCCGGATGGGCGACCAGACGCTGGCCGCGTTGTCGCGCAGCGGGCGGCAGGTGGCGTCCGTCGTGACCCTGCACCGCGGCGCTCCGGACATGGCGGAGTCGTTGTGGATCGGTGATCTCGGTGGCGAGGCGGTTCAATCCGCCGACGGGCACAGCCTGTCGCGTCCCAGCTGGGCGCTGGACGACGCGGTATGGGTGGTGGTGGACGGCAATAACGTGTTGCGGGCCATCCAGGAACCGGCATCCGGGCAACCCGCGCGCCTCCCGGTGGATTCCGGGGCGGTGGCGAGCAAGTTCCCGGGACCGATCAGCGACCTGCAACTGTCCCGCGACGGCACGCGGGCCGCGATGGTGATCGGCGGCGAGGTCATTCTCGCCGGTGTCGAGCAGACCCAGGCCGGGCAGTACGCGCTGACCTATCCCCGGCGGTTGGGTTTCGGGCTGGGCAATACGGTGGTGTCCCTGTACTGGCGCACCGGCGACGACATGGTGGTGACCCGCAACGACCTCGCCCATCCGGTCTCGTACGTGAACCTCGACGGGGTGAACTCCGACGCCCCGGCGCACGGTTTGCAGATTCCGCTGACCGCGATCGCGGCCAACCCGTCGACCGTCTATGTCGCGGCTCCGCAAGGCGTGCTGCAGTATTCGGCGTCCGCACCGGAAAGTCAGCAGACCTGGTCGGACGTCCCGGGCTTGATGACCGGCGGCGCCGCTCCGGTGCTGCCGGGCTAGACGTTAGATCTTCGTCGCGATATGTAGGCCGACATCGCCGCCGCTCAGTGTGACCGGGTCGGCCGCCGGTTCCAGCCCGGCCGCCCGCTGCCAGCCCGCGGTGTCACGCGCGGTCCATGTCCCGGAGCGGCTGGTCGCTCCGAAGTACAGCTCGTTCAGCGCGGTGAATTGGCTTGCGCTATCCCCTATCTCGAGGCGCAGGGGCTCGATCACCGCGAAAACGCCACGTGGCCGCAGGGCGCGCGCCAATCGCCGGAACAACAGCGCATTCTCCGCGGCACTGAAGTGTCGGGCGAGATTGCACAACAAAACCACGTCGTAGGTCCTGACACCGAAATCATGCGTCAGCGCGTCGGCTTCGAGGTGGACGACGCGGGCACCCATGTTCTCGGTCGCCAACAGCGGCGCCGCGGCCCTGACGGCCTCGGGCACGTCCAGGACCACCGAACGCAATTGGGAATGACGGCGGCACAAGGCAACCGAGTAACGCCCGTGCGCACCACCGATGTCGATCATGTCGGTGGCACCGCCCGGCACCGGGACGAACTGCGCGACTTCGTGCGCCGTCAGGCCGGCCAGTGCCCGCATGGCCCGCAGGTAATGTGCCCACTGCACACCGGTCATGGTCTGGTGCAGCTCGAGGGGGATCCCGGTACGCACATAATCTTCGACGTGCATCATGAGCTCCCACTCGTCGAACGCGAAGAGCACCGCATCGACAATCGAGCAGGGGCTTTCCGGCAGCAGCCAGGTGCGTGCGGTCGGCGTCAGTGCGTACCGGCCATCGCGGTACACCAGGTACTCACATCCGGCGAGGGCGACCAGCAGCTGCCGCGTCGCGAACGTATCCGTTCCGCACCGTTCGGCGACTTCGGCCGGGGTCGCCGCACACCGGCTCAGTGACTCGAACACACCGAGTTTGGTTGCGGCCATGATCGCGCGTGCGCGGCCGAATGCGAAGTGGGTTTCGAAGAATGGCAACGGTAGTTGTCGTGACACCAGCGCCTTCCATTCGGTCGGGTCGTCCGGGATCATGCCCAGGTGCACGTTAGATATGCCGTTCAATCATGTTGCCGGGAACGATGTTTGGATTGCTGTTGAAGGTATTGTCGGGGTCGTAAGTGGTCTTGATCCTAGCCAGTCGCTCGTATTTGCCGTTTCGGTAGGCGTCGGGCACCCGAGCGTCGTCGTCGTAGGCCAGGAAGTTCGAGTAGATCCCACCGCTGTGCCAGTCGGATGTCCTGGCGAAAGTTTCTCGTGCCCAATCGATATGGGGACGTCCATCGTCGCACGGGTCCCACCGGGTGAGCACATTGAGGAAATGATCGGCATGGCGGTCCGGAAACGCGGTGTCGTCTTCCGACAGCCGGTCCTGGGCGCCGTGCTGATAGGAGATCTCCAGCATCGAGATCGCCGACGGCAGCCGCCGCGCCGAGTCGAGCAACGCGCCGATGCAGTCTCCGGTGATTTCACCGAGATAACCACCTTTGGTGTAGTTGCAGGCGCCCGGGCCCAGCAGGCCGTCGTTGACCGATTGCAGCTCGACGAACGGCGTCGCCCGGATGCACGAGGACACGTGCGGCGCACCGCGCATCAGTTCCTCGTTGATACCTTCGGCGTCCGCGGCGTCGCCCGTCCACACGCTGACCATCACGCACACCGGTTCGCCGACAAGTTCGTCGGGCACTCCCGGTTCGGGGAAGGCACGCCGCAAGTACACCACGACCTTCAGGTCGTCGGGAGCGCGCCGCATCATCTGGTCGTAGTGTGCGATCGCGGCGGGAGCCTCGTCCAGTCGATATAGTGCGGTGCCGACCGGAAGCGGTTGGGCGACAACGTGTGTTGTGAATTCGAATTCGGTGACCACGCCGAAGTTGGTTCCCGCGCCACGCAGGCCCCAATACAGATCGGCATTCTCGTCCGCGCTGGCACGCGCCAGGCTGCCGTCGGCCAGGATCACCCGAGCCGAAAGTAGGTTGTCGCAGGTGAGACCGTGCTTACGAGTCAGCCAGCCGACGCCGCCACCGAGTGCCAGCCCGGCCACGCCGGTCTCCGACATCACCCCGGCCGGTGTTGCCAAACCGTGGATCTGGGTAGCCCGATCCATATCCGCGAGGAGGCAGCCGCCACCGACCCGTACCGTGCCGGCGTCTGGGTCCACGGTGACATCGCGCATGCGACTAAGATCGATCACCAGGCCGCCGTCGATCATGGAATGCCCTGCGACACTGTGGCCGCCGCCTTTGACGGTCAACCTGACGGCGTGCTCACGGGCGAATTCGATTGCGGCGCCGACATCGCCGTCGGTCCGGCAACGGACGACCAGCGCGGGGTGCCGGTCGATCATCGCGTTCCAGATACGACGCGCTTGCTGATACTCCGGGTGCCGACAGTGCACGATGTCACCGTCCAGCCGAGCATCCAACGCGGCGAGCTGATGATCCGAAAAGCGCTGAGCGGGAACGGATTCAGCGTGCACCATGGGCGGACTCCCGGTTTCGATTGGCGGGTCACTCGGCACGATACCCACGATAGGCGGTAGGTATGTGCCCACATCGGGGCTAGCCTAATTACGCAGTGGTTTGGCCGGATCGCGCACGGCCCCCAGCACGGCATAGCGCGGCCTTGGTCGGCAACGCTAGCTTGTTGGCACGCGGTTGCGGAAGGGGCATCAGTGAATTGGAGGGAGGCGACCGTATGACGGAACCACCGACAGCGGACGCCTCAAATGCGCACATCTGGAAGCCGGCGATCACGTTCGACGACTTTGCCCGGGTGTGCTGCGGCCGAGTCCACATGCACCTGTTGGACGACCCCGACTCGTTTTGCATGTCTCACCGGGTGGGCCGACTCGGTGCGGCGACCGTCTCCGAAATCGCGCTCGGGTCCGACATGTCGGTGGACGCCGGCGAGGTGTGCGGGGCCTATCGGATCGTGGTGCTGCGGACGGGACACACCGAGGGGTTCTATCGGGGTCTTTCCTTCGCGGGCGGGCCGGGTGCGGCCACCGTGTACCCACCGCAGGGACGCGCTACCGGGAAATGGGCTGCCGGTACCAGATGCATCTCCTTCAAACTCGAACGTTCGGCCGTCGACGATGCGCTCAGCGATGCACTGGGCTGGCAGGTGATGTCCCAACCCGACTTCTCGCCCATCATGTCCACCGATTCCGCCCCGACCCGAACCTGGATCAACATGCTGGCGCTGTTCAAGGAACAGGTCTTCCGGCCCGACAGTGTGCTGAACCAGCCGCTGGTCGGATTGCCGTTCGTCGACAGCCTGGTCCGCGGGTTTCTACTCGCGGCCGACCATCCCCACCGCGAAGCTCTTGCCAAAGACGTTCGGCTGTTCGCACCCCGCGCGATTCGATCCGCGATCGAAATCATCGAAGAAGAGGCGCATCTACCGCTGACCTTGACGTCGATCGCCACCCGTACCCACATCAGCGTGCGGACTTTGCAACAGGGATTTCAGCGTCACCTGGACACCTCGCCGATGGCCTATCTGCGCGAGGTCCGGCTGCGGCGAGCCCACCAGGCGCTGCTGAGGTCGGACCCGTCGCAGGTGACCGTCGCCTCGGTCGCCTACCGCTGGGGCTTCACCAATCTCGGCCGGTTCGCCGCGGCCCACTCCGCGCGTTACCGCGAGACGCCGACGGAGACCCTGCGCCGCAGGGCGTTCCAACGCCTCACCGCCGAAGAACGGATTCACCTGAGATCCGCTCGCCCGTGTTAGGTCCCGCCTCCCAGCCGGGAGGAACTTTGACCTGGCCGGACCGCGGGACACGAGCACTATCGTGAGTCGAATGGGAGGTACCCGAGTGACCGCAGAGGACAACGCGTGGGTCGCGGTGCGGTCAGTCGACGACTTTGCCGAGCTGCGCAACGGCCGACCGGATTCACCGTGTCAGTGGTGGCCCGAAATCGGGCCGACCGTCGACACCGACGCGTTCTCGTTCACGCACCGGGTGCGTCGCCTCGGGCCGATCACCTTGCTGGACATTGATTTTCACGACGACGTGTGGGTGAACGGCGGTGACATTCGTCCGCATTATCACGTCACCGTGCCGATCGCGGCGTCGTGGGCGACCAGAGATGGCCGTAGCCCCGTCGTCTCGAAAGCGAGTTCGGTCCGGGTGTATCGGCCGGAGGGCAAGGCCGGTATCTCCCGTTACGCCGGCCGTCTGCTGGCGGTGATGATCGATCGGCAGGCCGTCGAAGAGGCACTCGCGGGTGCGCTGGGGCATTCCATCACTTCGCAAATCGATTGCCAGCCCGTCATGATGACCACCGATCAAGCGGTCCGCAGCTGGATCAAAATGGTGTCGCTACTTGCCGAGCAGCTATTCGAGCCGGGCAGCCCGCTGCAGCAGCCCATGGTCGGACTGCCGTTCGCCGAGAGCGTGGTCCACGGCCTCCTGCTCGCGACCGATCACTCATACCGGGCCGCATTGGACGCCGACGCGCCCGAGCCGGCGCCGCCCGCCGTGCGGGCCGCGCTGGACGTCATCGAGGCCGAGGCGGATCAACCGTTGACGGTCTCGGTGCTGGCCGAGCGCAGCTACGTCAGCGTCCGCACGCTGCAGCAGGCGTTTCGCGATCACCTCGGCATCACGCCGATGGCGTATCTGCGCGAGGTCCGGCTGGGCCGGGCACACCAGATGCTGCTGGAATCCGACCCCGCTCGCGTCACCGTGGCCTCGGTCGCTTACCGATGGGGATTTACCAATCTCGGCAGGTTCGCCACCGCCCACAGCGCTCGCTACGGGGAGTCACCGTCGGAGACGTTGCGCCGCAGCGCATAACGGCGCGCGGTTCGCCGCACTGCTGCGCTGCCCTATCGACGGTCCTTGGGGAAAGCTTTGCGACGCAACGTCTCTGACGGAGATTCGCCGTATCGCTGGGTATGTGCGGTGGCGAAGCGCCCCGGGTTCGTGAAGCCCCACCGGCATGCGACCGAAGCAACGGTCACGTGCGACGGGTCCGAGTCGAGCAGCATGTCGTGTGCCCGGCGCAGCCGCACCTGCCGCAGATACTCCATCGGAGAAACGTCCAGGTAGTCGCGGAAGCCCTGCTGCAGCGAGCGGACGCTGACATAGCTGCGCTCGGCCAGCACCGAGACCGTCAACGGTTGATCCGCCTCCGCGTCGATGATCTCGAGCGCGGCGCGGATGGTGCGCGGTGCGGGCCGGGGCGCGTCGGCCGCGACGGCATCGCGATCGGGATGGTTGGCGGCGAGCAGGAATCCACGAATCAGGCTGTCGGCGAACGGCAAGCCGACCAGTGGCTGATTGAACAGGCTGTCGGGACGGGCGATCTGTTCGTAGAGCAGCAACAACATGCTGATCCAGCCGCGACCCGCCGCCGTCGCGGTCGATAGATAAGGTGCGAGGTCGATCTGCGAAGTCACCTGCCGGCCCAGCGCGTCGCTCAGCGCGTCGTCGACAGCGTTTCGGTCGAGCTTGACCCCGAGCATCCGGGTGCCCGCCATCCACCGTGCCGTGGTGTGGCCCTCCGGCAGGTATACGGCAACACGGCCACCGCCCGCGTCCTGGACAGAACCCCGGTGCGTCGACTCGAAGCGTCCCGACTGCAGCACATTGACGCGGTAGCCGCTGCACCGCTCACCGCAATCCAGCGACGTGTCGGTGCTGACCACAAGTTCGGAGAGGGTCACCGGACCGACGCCACCGGCGCGCTGGCCCAGGGAAAACGAGTCTGGGTTGCTGCGCAATGTGAGGTGGGGTTCGGGGCAGCACAGCATGGCGAAGTCGTCGAGCGTTTTCGCCGTCGTCCATGCACTGCCGTCCGATGTGGCAGTTCGGCCTCGCGTGGTCATGCGATGCCCAGGTTACGCCGGCCGCCGGCCCGCGGCATCCGGAGATTTCTCGCTTGCGCATATCGGCCGGAAGTTTGCGCATTATGGCGTTAGCGTTGGCCGCGTCGCGGTACCGAGTGCGCTACGCAATCTGTCCAGCGGACCGCGTGCAGTGGCTACTCCATTTACGTTGTCGCGCTTAACGTTAACAGCGTGCATAGCCCCGCTGCGATCGCGCTGACGCCCATCCTGATGGTGGTGGCGTTGTTGTGGTGGGAGACAACGAGTTCCGCGGGGTTGACGTTCGGCAGGGCCAAGCACGAGGTAAACGCGCTGGGTCCGGTGGCGCTGGGCGCCACCGAGTACGTGGCCGCGACACCGGGCCCGGAGGACAACGATGCGCGCCGGGCGCTGATCACGTCGGGAATATTCGGCAGGACCACTCCCGACGTGGTCGCCGCCCTGTCCGAGGAGCTGCATCCTGAGCACTTCTCACCGGGGCGGGTGATGAGCGCGCGAGGCGACTTCGGGGGCTCTGTGTACGTGATCGTCCGCGGGAAGGTCAAGGTCTGCTACCGGCGATCCGGCGGCGGCGAGATCGTGCTCAAGATTCTGGGGCCTTCGGAAATATTTGGTGCTATCACGCTTTTCGACCCGGGCCCACAAGACATGAGCATCACCACGCTCACCGAAGTTCTGGCGGTGCCGATCGCCCGCGATCAGCTCCTGACGTGGATGGTCGAGCGCCCGGAAGTGTGCGATCAGGTGCTGCGGCTGTTCGCGCGGTGGGTGAAGGCGATGACGAACTCGCTGGTCGACTTCGGGTTTGCCGACGCGCAGGGCCGCGTCGCGAGCCGGTTGTTGTCGCTACGAAAACGGTTTGGCCGCCTCGACGGTGATGTCGTGCGGGTGGTGCACGATCTCAGCGCCGACGACTTCTCTTCGCTGGCCGGCGTCGATCCGGAGACGATCGGCGCGACACTGCGCGGATTCGAGGCCAACGGCTGGATCCGTCTGGAACACGACAGCATCGTCATCGTCGACGGGCACGCTCTTGGTCAGGTACGACAGGTGAGTATGGGGGAGGTTTGTGGTGTTTGATCGTTTTGCGTTGGGGGATTTGACTGTTCGAATTCTCGGGGCGCCCATGGCGGGGGGCCCGTCGACCCCGGCGTTGGCGGCCGCCGTATCCAACGGCGGCGGTCTGGGATTCCTGGCCGGGGGCCTGCTGTCAGCCGAAGAGCTGGCCGACGCGATCCTGGCGGCCCGCAGGCTGACCTCGGGCCCACTGGGCGTGAATCTGTTTGTGCCCCAAGCGCGGGTTGCCACTCCCGACGAACTGGGCGCATTCGCGGCGGCCCTCGAGGCCGAGGCCGAATTTTACGGCGTAGCGCTCGGCGAACCGCACGGCGACGACGACGAGTACGCAGCGAAGCTCGACGTGGTGTGCGATCTGCGGCCGGAGGTGGTTTCCTTCACTTTCGGCTCGCCGAGCGAAGCGGCGTGCATTCGACTCGGTGACGCCGGCATCCTGACCCTGGCCACGGTGACCACGGTGCGGGAAGCGTTGATCGCGGTCAGTTTTGGGGTGAGTGGGGTGGTGGCACAGGGGCCCGGTGCGGGTGGGCATCGGGCTACGTTCGATCCGATCGCCGCGCCGGCCGCCGATCCTCTCGACGATCTGGTGTCGGCTCTGGTCGCCTGCTTCGACTGTCCGGTCGTCGCGGCCGGGGGGCTGGGGACTGCCGCCGCCGTGCAGCAGGTGCGGGATGCGGGTGCGTCGGCCGTGCAAATCGGAACGGCGTTCCTGCTTGCCGACGAGGCCGGAACAAACCCGGTGCACCGTGCGGCCTTGCGCGATCCGCAGTTCACCGAAACCGTGGTGACGCGGGCGTTCACCGGGCGGTATGCCCGCGCGTTGCGCAATCGATTCATCGACACGCACGACGCTCACGCGGTGTTCGGGTTTCCCCAGGCAGCCATGATCACCGGTCCCATCCAGGCGGCCGCGGTGAAGCTGGGCGACCCGCACGGCGTCGGCATGTGGACCGGCGCGGCGTTCGGCCACGTACGAACCGGTTCGGCAACCGACATCGTGCAAGAGCTGGCGGGCTGACCATGGGATCCGCGAACCAGAAAGTCGCGATCGTCACCGGCGAGATCCACTGAGGGATCGGAGCGACCGTGATTGTTCCTGACGACAACACCTTCGACGTCGTGATCGTCGGATTCGGCGGGGCAGGTGCGTGCGCGGCCATCGCCGCGGCCGAGCGTGGTGCGCGGGTACTTGTGGTGGACCGGTCGGTGGGCGGGGGTGCCACGGCTTTGTCGGGGGGAGTGGTGTATTCGGGCGGAGGTACGCGCTACCAACGAGCCGTGGGCTTCGACGACACCCCGGACAATATGTTCAACTACCTGCGCCAGGAGGTCGACGGCGCGGTCGACGACCAGACACTGCGAACCTTCTGCGACGTTAGCGTGCAACAGCTTTCGTGGCTGGAGCGGCACGGCGCCCGGTTCGCCGGCTCGCTGTGTGACTACAAGACGTCCTTTCCGACCGACCGGCACCATCTGTACTTCTCCGGCAACGAACGCGCTTATCCCTACCGACTGAGCGCCACACCCGCTCCGCGCGGACACCGGCAGGTCGCCAAGGGCATGGGCTCCGGCCGCGCGTTGTACCGGGCGCTGCGCCGCTCCGCCGAGGGGCTGGGCGTGCAGTTCCTGCCCCTGACGCACGCCGAGGAAGTAGTGATGGCGGGCGGTCGGGTGGCGGGGTTGCGTTGCCGGACCGTCATTGATGTCAATCCTCTATTGCTACAGCACTATTGGCGCACCACGCGGACGCGAGACAAGCTGACGAATTGGGCTCCGACCGTCGCGCGTGCGTTTCCCACCGGCGCGGCACGATTGTGGAGACGAACCACCGACCTGTTGCTTGGTGCGCCGAACGTGATCTTGGCCGCCGGTGGATTCGCGTTCAACCGCGACATGCTGCTCCGCTACGCACCATTCTTCGCCGGAATAACACCGCTGGGAACACAAGCCGATGACGGTAGCGGCATCATGCTCGGGACGGGGGTCGGCGGAGCGACCGGGCATCTGGACCGCGTGGTCGCCTGGCGGCATCTGTGCCCACCCGCGGCGATGCTGGAGGGCATCGCCGTCGGACTCAGCGGCGAGCGCATCGCCAACGAGGACCTGTACGGCGCCACTCTCGCCGACATCATGGTGCGCAAGTTCGGCGGACACGGGTTTCTCATCCTCGATGCCGAGACGTGGAAGCGGGCGCGCGCTCAGTTGGCGAACGAGACTTCGCCGCTGCAACGCATCCAGATGTCCTTTGTCATCACCGCCGGACATCGCAAGGCCGACACACTGTCCGAACTTGCTGCGCAGCTGGGGATCTCACCGTCGGGGCTGGCGGCCACCGTGGCCGCTTACAACGGCGCCGCCGAAGCGGGGCGTGAAGATCCCGCGCACAAGGCGCCGACGCTGTGTCGTCCGCTGCGATGCGGGCCCTACTACGGCATCGACATCTCCGTGCGGCCCTCGCTGGCCTACTTCGTCCCGGGCATGACGCTGGGTGGCCTGCGGGTGGACGGGCCCAGTGGTCAGGTCTTGGACGAGGCGAGATCCCCGATTCGCGGGCTCTATGCGGCCGGTCGTACCGCGGTAGGGGTCTGCTCGAACTCCTATGTCACCGGACTGGCGCTGGCGGACTGCGTGTTCTCGGGCATCCGGGCGGGCGAGCACGCCGCCATCAGCAGCCGCATCTCAGCCAAAAGATTGACCTAGCAATGTTATTCGAGATAGCACTGCCCAAATACACAGTGTGGCTTTCGGTAACCCGGCTGACCCGTCGCGCAACCGAAAGAAGAATCACCTGTGCGGCCCTGGCCTTCAGCAGAAGGCGTTCGGCGTGATCTCGGGTGGCTGGGCCGGGGCTTCGGGGCCAATGTGCTCTCATTCCTCCCAGCCGGCGATCCGCTCCCGGTAGGCGTTCTTCACGATCGGCAGCATGGTGGAGCCGAAGACGATGCGCGCTTATGCCGACGGCATCTTTCAGGCGAACGCGTAGCCCGTCGCATCGGCCCCCGATGTCACCCCTGCCGGCGACACTGGCGGCGTGCTCGATTTGATCCTGCCGCTGGAATGCGGCGGCTGCCGAACGGCGTCGACCCGCTGGTGCGATGCCTGCGCCATGGAGCTCGTCGTCAAGCCCGACGAACCGCACCTGATCAGCCCGCGCACCGACCCGCAGGCGCCGGTGTTCGCGCTCGGGCGCTATGCGGGCGCCCGTCGCCAGGCGATTCTGGCGATGAAGGAACACGGGCGCGGCGACCTGGTCGCACCGCTGGCCCGGGCGCTGGCCGTCGGCATCCACCGGCTGCTGGCCTGGGGCATCGTCGAGACCCCGTTGACGATCGTGCCCGCGCCGTCGCGGCGCTCGGCGGCACGGCGGCGCGGCGGCGACCCCGTCGCCCGTCTGGCGCAAGCCGCGGTAGCCCGGCATCCGGACGTCGCCATCGCAGCGGGATTGCGGATGAAAGCGCTGACCCGGGACTCGGTCGGCCTGGGCACTGCCGAGCGTGAGCGCAACGTCGCGGGCCGGGTGCTGCTGCGAGGCCGGCCGCCGCGCACCGAGGTGCTGCTCGTCGACGACATCGTCACCACCGGAGCGACGGTGGCGGAGTCGGTACGGGTGTTGTCGGCGGCCGGCACGCACGTGACGGCCGTGCTGGCGATCGCGGTCGCCTGAATCGCCGAAACTCGGCGTAAACCAGTGAAATTGCCAAGAAGACGTGAAGAACTCGCTACGGGTTCGTCAAATCGGTGGCACGGCGAGGCGAACACGAGCTAACGTCGAGAACAACCTTCAACAACTCTTCGGGACCCACTGGTTCCGATTCACGGGTCGCAATTTCACAGGTTGAGACGCCTTATGCGGAGGGGGTGAGTATTCGACATCTTGCAACGGCGGGCTGCCTGCGGCGGTGGCTGTTTTGACACCGCTACCAACCCCGTCGGAGCTTCACCTGAGAGCCGGCACGCAGGGCGCGTGCAACGTGAAAAGAGAAACGAGTTGTCACGTATGTCAAGGCTAACCGTGGATTCCACACAGCTTCTGGACGAACCGCCGGTAAAGATCGACGCGCAGGAACCGACCGCAACCGCAGAGGTTGTCTTCAAGGGCCGCAACGTCGAGATCCCCGATCACTTCCGCGTTTACGTCTCGCAGAAACTCGCTCGCTTGGAACGATTCGACAAAACCATCTACCTGTTCGATGTCGAGCTCAAGCATGAACGCAACCGTCGCCAACGTAAGTCCTGTCAGCGCGTGGAGATCACCGCGCGGGGCCGTGGGCCCGTGGTCCGCGGCGAGGCTTGTGCCGACAGCTTCTACTCCGCGCTCGAGTCCGCGGTGGTCCGGCTGGAGAGCCGACTGCGCCGCGGCAAAGATCGCCGCAAGGTGCACTACGGCGAAAAGACCCCCGTTTCCCTGGCCGAGGCCACGGCGGTGACCCCGCCGGAGCGGGCCTTCCGCAACAACCATGCGTCCGCGGAGGCACACCAACACGACACCGGCGACGACGATGGCCATCGGCCGGGGCGGGTGGTGCGCACCAAGGAACACCAGGCCACGCCGATGTCGGTCGACGACGCGCTCTACGAGATGGAGCTCGTCGGGCACGACTTCTTCTTGTTCTACGACAAGCAGACCGAGCGGCCGTCCGTCGTCTATCGCCGGCACGCCTACGACTACGGACTGATCAGGCTCTCCTGACGGGTCGCCGCGTCGGCGGCGGTCACGGGGTCGTCCCCTACCATGGGAGTCGCCTTACCGGAAAACAAGACTCCTACCCACAGGGGACCTAGCTGTGCTGTCTAAGCTGCTGCGCCTTGGTGAAGGTCGCATGGTCAAGCGCCTCAGGCGCGTGGCCGACTATGTCAACACGTTGTCTGACGACATCGAAAAACTCACCGACGCGGAACTGCGGGCCAAGACCGACGAGTTCCGCAAGCGGCTCGACGACGGCGAAACCCTTGATGAGCTGCTGCCCGAGGCGTTCGCGGTGGCCCGCGAAGCCGCCTGGCGAGTGCTGGATCAGCGTCCGTTCGACGTGCAGGTGATGGGTGCCGCGGCACTGCACCTGGGCAACGTCGCCGAGATGAAGACCGGTGAAGGCAAGACCCTGACCTGTGTGTTGCCCGCTTATCTCAACGCGCTGGCCGGCAACGGGGTGCACATCGTCACCGTCAACGACTACCTCGCCAAACGCGACAGCGAGTGGATGGGCCGGGTGCACCGCTTCCTGGGCCTGCAGGTCGGCGTGATCCTGGCCAACATGAACCCCGACGAGCGTCGGGTGGCCTATAACGCCGACATCACCTACGGCACCAACAACGAGTTCGGCTTCGACTACCTGCGCGACAACATGGCGCACTCGGTCGACGACATGGTGCAGCGCGGGCACACTTTCGCGATCGTCGACGAGGTGGACTCCATCCTGATCGACGAGGCCCGCACCCCGCTGATCATCTCCGGACCCGCCGACGGCGCCTCCAACTGGTATCTCGAGTTCGCCCGGTTGGCTCCGCTGATGGAAAAGGACACCCATTACGAGGTGGACCTGCGCAAACGCACCGTCGGTGTGCACGAACTCGGGGTGGAGTTCGTCGAGGACCAGCTGGGCATCGACAACCTTTACGAGGCCGCCAACTCGCCGCTGGTCAGCTACCTGAACAACGCGCTGAAAGCCAAGGAGCTGTTCCACCGCGACAAGGACTACATCGTCCGCGATGGCGAGGTCCTGATCGTCGACGAATTCACCGGTCGTGTGCTGATCGGCCGCCGCTACAACGAGGGCATGCACCAGGCCATCGAGGCCAAGGAGCACGTCGAGATCAAGGCCGAGAACCAGACGCTGGCCACGATCACACTGCAGAACTACTTCCGGCTCTACGACAAGCTGGCCGGCATGACCGGTACCGCCCAGACGGAGGCGGCCGAGCTGCACGAGATCTACAAGCTCGGTGTGGTACCGATCCCGACCAACAAGCCGATGATCCGCGAAGACCAGTCCGACCTGATCTACAAGACCGAAGAAGCCAAGTACATCGCGGTGGTCGACGACGTCTCCGAGCGCTACGAGAAGGGTCAGCCGGTCCTGATCGGTACCACCAGCGTGGAGCGCTCCGAGTACCTGTCGCGGCAGTTCCAAAAGCGCCGCATCCCGCACAACGTGCTCAACGCGAAGTTTCACGAGCAGGAGGCCGGGATCATCGCGGTCGCCGGGCGCCGGGGCGGCATCACCGTTGCTACCAACATGGCCGGCCGCGGTACCGACATCGTGCTGGGCGGCAACGTCGACTTCCTCACCGACCAGCGGCTGCGCGCGGCGGGCCTGGACCCGGTGGAAACGCCCGACGAGTATGAGGCGGCCTGGCATGAGGAACTGCCCAAGGTCAAGGAAGAAGCCAGCGCCGAGGCCAAAGAGGTGATCGAGGCCGGCGGGCTGTACGTGCTGGGCACCGAACGGCACGAGTCGCGCCGCATCGACAACCAGCTGCGCGGCCGCTCCGGCCGGCAGGGCGACCCGGGCGAGTCACGCTTCTACCTCTCGCTGGGTGACGAGTTGATGCGCCGCTTCAACGGCGCCGCCCTGGAATCGCTGCTGACCAGGCTGAACCTGCCCGACGATGTGCCGATCGAGGCCAAGATGGTCACCCGCGCCATCAAGAGCGCCCAAACCCAGGTCGAGCAGCAGAACTTCGAGGTCCGCAAGAACGTCCTCAAGTACGACGAGGTGATGAACCAGCAGCGCAAGGTGATCTACGCCGAGCGCAAGCGCATTCTCGAGGGCGAGAACCTGCAAGAGCAGGCGTTCGAGATGGTCCGCGATGTCATCACCGCTTACGTGGACGGCGCGACAACAGAAGGCTATGCCGAGGATTGGGACCTCGACGCGTTGTGGTCCGCACTCAAGACGCTGTACCCGGTCGGGATCGACCACGAGTCGCTCACGCGCCGTGACGCGGACTCCGAGCACGACGATCTGACCCGTGAAGAGCTGCTCGAAGCGCTCGTCAAAGACGCCGAACGAGCTTATGCCGCAAGGGAATCCGAGCTTGAGGAAATCGCCGGCGAAGGTGCGATGCGTCAGCTGGAGCGCAACGTGTTGCTCAACGTCATCGACCGCAAGTGGCGCGAGCACCTCTACGAGATGGACTACCTCAAGGAGGGCATCGGGTTGCGCGCGATGGCCCAGCGCGACCCGCTGGTCGAGTACCAGCGCGAGGGTTACGACATGTTCATGGCCATGCTCGACGGCATGAAGGAGGAGTCCGTCGGCTTCTTGTTCAACGTCACGGTGGAGGCCGCCCCAGCCCCGCAGGTCGCGCCGGTGGAAACGCCGGAGGGGCTCGCGGAGTTCGCGACTGCTGCCGCGGCCGCCCAACAGCAGGAAGGCGAATCCGCCGCTGCACCCGCCGCGGCGCGCGAGCAGGCTCCGAGCACGTTGCGCGCCAAGGGTATTGACAACGAGGCTCCGGCTCTGACGTACTCCGGTCCGGCAGAGGACGGTTCGGCGGAAGTCCAGCGCAACGGCGGTGGCGCGCAGAAGACCCCGGCCGGCGTACCCGCCGGCGCCAGCAGGCGCGAGCGCCGTGCCGCCGCCCGTCAACAAGGCCGGGGCGCCAAGCCGCCGAAGTCGGTGAAGAAGCGCTAGCCGGGCGTTCGGCGCACGGCCCTCTCGCCGAGAGTGAAGTTAGTTTCACACTCGACGCCCAGCGTGAAACTAACTTCACTTTCGGGGCGTCGCCGAGTGGCCGGCCAGCCGGGCGTTAGACGCCGAGCGCGCCGCCAGCCGGGCGTTCGGCGCACGGCCCAGGGATTTGAGGCATAAGCCTCATGCGCTGGCCCGGCGGCGCCGCGCAGCATCGGTGCATGACCACGTCGCACACTCCCGCCGACGCCGCGTCGGCCGTCCTGCACAACGCCGCGCTGCCCCCCGGTGACAACGAAAGATTCGCCGGTTTCGGGGTTTTGGGGCTGCCCTTCGCCAGCGGGCACTACCTCGCGCTGCGCTGCATACCCACTTCCTCGTTCGCGCCGGGCTACCGGTCGGTGTGGCATCGCGACGTGGCCGGGGTGTGGACGTTCTACGCGACGAGCCCCGGCGAACTCAGTTGCTCCCGCTTCTTCAGCGCGGCCACGCCCCGAGACGCCGTGCAATGCGACATCGACGTCGCCTGGGTTACTCCGTGGTCGCTGTTCGTCCGGATTGCCGGCTTGCTCGAGTGGCATCTGGATCTCGGGACCAGCGCGTCGACCCGGCTGATGAGCGGGATCGCCCCGCGCCTGCCCGAACGGGTGTGGACCAACCGGTTGGCGCTCGGCGCTATCGCGCGAGTCGCCGGACCGATGATGGGCGCCGGACGGGTCCGGCTATCCGGCCGGGCACCGAACGGCCAGCGATTCACGATCGCCCCCAAGCGATTCTGGTCCGTCACCGATTCGCGCGCGGTGTGGCGCGCCGAGGATCTCGGCCCGGTTGCCCCGCTGCGGCAGCAGGCCCGCCTGGCCGACTTCTGGGGCCCGCAGCGCGGGCTTTTCGTGACCGGGGGCGGCCGTTTCGAGACGTTCGACCCGAGCCGTCACCGCGCGGTGCAGCGCACTGTTTCGATTTGCTGACTTGCACGCGACCGAAGGGGACAATGAGCCGATGGCGTCGCATATGACCGGGCCGGCGCCGGCGGGCGAGGCGCCCAGCCGGGCCGAGCTGCTGGCGGCGCTCTCCGTGGCGATCGACCTCGGTTTGGGGCAACCCGCCGAGCACATGCTGCGCGCGGCGATGATCGCCACCCGGCTCGCGGATCGGCTGGGACTTACCGACGCACAACGGGATTGCGTCTACTACACGACATTGGTCATGTGGATCGGGTGCCATGCCGACTCGCATGAATACGCACGCTGGTTCGGCGACGACATTGCGGTGCGGCATGACTCGTACCTGGTCGACTGGTCGGGACTGCCGTATTGGCGGTTCCTGCTGGGGAATATCGGTCGTGGTCAGCCGTTGACGCAGCGGCTGACCATCATGGCAACGCTGTTCGCCAATGCGCGCGGGCAGTTGTCCCGGTTGATCCATTCGCATTGCACCTCCGCGGCGCTGCTGGCGGATCGCATCGGACTGGGCCCCGACGTCCAGGCGTCGCTCGCGTTCGCTTTCGAGCGCTACGACGGCGGCGGCCTGCCCGCCGGCGCGCGCGGCGACCAGATCCCGATCCAGATGAGGGTTGCCCAACTCGCCGAGATGGTCGAGGTGCACCACCGTACCTACGGCGTCGAGGGCGCCGTGGCCATGGCGCGCAGCCGCCGCGGGGGCCAATTCGACCCGAAGGTCGTCGACGCCTTCATCGACAATGCCGACGCGGTCCTGGCCGGGCCGGGCCCCGGCGATGCGTGGGCGGCGGCACTGCGCGAGGCGCCCGATCGGCACCGACGGCTCGACGACCAGGAGCTGGACGTCCTTCTCGTCGCGTTCGGTGACTTCGTCGACCTCAAATGTCCGTTCACCCTTGGGCATTCGCGTGCGGTGGCCCGGCTCGCCGGCGACGCGGCGCTCGTGGCCGGCGTCGACGCCGGCTCGGCGGCCCTGACGCGACGTGCGGGTCACGTTCACGACCTGGGCCGCATCGGTGTGTCCAATCAAATCTGGTCCAAGCCGGGGTCGTTGACCGCGGGCGAGTTCGAGCGGGTGCGGTTGCATCCCTATCTCACCGCCCGGATCCTCAACCAGGTCCGCGGCCTGGGTCGGCTCGCGGAAGTCGCCGGAAACCACCACGAATGCCTGAACGGATCGGGATACCCGCGCGGGCTTGCCGGGACCGCGCTGAGCCTGCCCGACCGTATCCTGGCGGCCGCGGTCAGCTACCAATCCGCTTGTGAACCAAGGCCATACCGCGAAGAGTTGTCACCGGGCACGGCGACCCGGCGGCTGCATGAGCGGGTGGGCGCCGGTGAACTCGACCCCGTCGCCGTCGAAGCGGTGCTGCACGCGGCGGGTCAGCCTGCCCAGCGGCCCAAGCCCCGTCCGGGCGGACTCACCCCGCGCGAGATCGAGGTGCTCCGCCTCGTCGCGCGCGGTGCGTCCAACAAGGAAATCGCGGTCGCGTTGGTGATCAGCGAGAAGACCGCCCGCAATCATGTGGAGCGGACATACGCGAAGATCGGCGTCTCAAATCGCATCGGCGCCAGCATGTATGCCCTGCAACAAGGGTTGTCACTACCAACAACCGAAAATTGAGGCAATCGCCCCACTCTTTCGCGCGGGATGCGGCGGACAATCAAGACATGAGTCGATATTTGACAATCTGTTACGGCGCAGTGGCTTATCTGCTGTTCCTGGTGTCGTTCACGTACGCGATCGGATTCGTCGGCAACATCTGGGTGCCGCGCAGTGTCGACCACGCGCTCTCGGCGCCAATGGGTCTGGCGGTGCTGATCGACGTACTCCTGCTCGGTGTTTTCGCGATTCAGCACAGCGTCATGGCGCGGCCGGCGTTCAAGAGATGGTGGACGCGATTCGTGCCCTCGTCGATCGAGCGCAGCACCTACGTGGTCCTGGCGAGCGGCGCGCTGTTGCTGCTCTACTGGCAGTGGCGGACGCTTCCGGACGTCGTGTGGGACGTGAGCCTGCCGGCGGCACGGGTGGTGCTGTGGGCGTTGTTCTGGCTCGGCTGGGCGACGGTGTTCTTCTCGTCGTTCATGGTCAGCCACTTCGACCTGTTCGGGTTGCGGCAGGTGTACCTAGCATGGCGCGGAAAACCGTACCGCGACTTGGACTTTCGTGTTCGGTACCTGTACCGGGTGGTGCGGCACCCGCTGATGCTGGGCTTTCTGATCGCATTCTGGTCGACACCCACGATGACGGCCGGGCACCTGCTATTCAGCCTCGCCACAACGGGTTACATCCTGATCGCGGTGCGGCTGGAAGAACACGATCTGGTCGAGTCGGTCGGCGAGCAATACCTTGCCTACCGCCGCGAGGTGCCGGCGCTGGTGCCCGGGATGCGGCGGCACCCGCACGCGGCCGCCCGCCCACATCACTAGCTTTCGAGGAGCGTCGCGATCCGGTCCAGGGTTGCGCGGATGCCCGCCTCGGTCCGGCTGGGCATCGAGCCGCTGGTGATCATCGCCTTCTGCTTGTCTTGCGACACGTCCCAGGTTTCGCGGACCAGCGTGCATTCGGTGCCGTCCGGGGCCGGAATCAGCTCGTAGCGCCAGATGCGGCCACCCACCCGGCCGCCCAAGGCGGTGGTCTTCCACGCGATACGCCGGTCGGGTTCGTACTCGATGACGGTGTTGGTGGTGCGGTAGGGGATGAACAGCGTCTCCTTGCGGCCCCGCATCGCCATCCCGAACGTCGAACCCATCGTCAGCGGGACCGACTCCTGTGTGCACCGGTTCACCGACTCGGAGCCGTCGAAACTGGCGTGTTTGGCGGCGTCGGCCAGCAGGGCAAAGATCCTGTCCGGCGGTGCTTTGATGACCCGTTCGACGCTGAGCGTGTCTCCATCCATTCGGCAACACTAGCGCCGTCAACCGATATGCAGGGCCACCACCTGCCAGCGGACTCCGCTGTTGGTGGGCAGCTTCTCCACCCGAGCGGCGATGGCATGAATGCGGTCCCCGCGGCTGTAGGAGCCGAATATCTCGGCGGCGCTCTCCGCGGCGCGGTGCCCGACGGGTTGCAGCCGCATCCGGCGCAGCACCGCCGCCCCCTGGCGTCCGGCGCCCGACTGGCTGACCGACAGCACGGAGTCGACGAGGCCGGGTATCAGCAGACCCCTGAGCTGGGCGACGGGTCGCCGGTGATCGATCACTTCGAGCACCCGGCGCAGCGCGGCGTCGGCGAAGGTCGCGGCCTGACGCATCGCCGCGGACCAGGGCGCCGTCGGCTCCGGTTGCCTGACTGCCCGCCCGCTATAGGGCCGGCGTGGCCCGCCGCCGGCCCGGTGCGCCACGGTCGACTGGCGGCAGGGCGAGAGGTTGCGCGGCAACTCCCGCGGCGGTGGTTCGTACTCGACGACCGGCACGACGGCGAAATCGTCTCGGTGAGCGGGGTTTACGGGGCTGACGGTCAACACGCACTCTCCAAGTCATCGATGAACGAGCGGCCTGCAGGAGAGTGGCAGACAATTAGTCTTTCAATTGCCGGTCATCATCGCACAATTCGACATCGCGCGTACCCGCACCGTGTTGCGCCCTAGCGGACTATTACGGTGGGCGAGAGCATCGGGGAACGCCAAGGATTGACCAAGGAGGCCAGGGCCGCAATGGTGACCCGGTTGTCCACATCGGACGCGTCCTTCTATCGGATGGAGAACACCGCCACCCCGATGTACGTGGGATCGCTATCGATCCTTCAGCGCCCGCGGACCGGGCTGAGTTATGAGACGGTGCTCGCCGCCGTCGAACAGCGGTTGCCACAGATACCGCGCTACCGCCAGAAGGTCCGCGAAGTGAAGATCGGCATGGCCAGGCCGGTGTGGATCGACGACGCGGATTTCGACATCACCTACCACGTACGGCGCTCGGCGCTGCCGTCGCCGGGCAGCGATGAGCAGCTGCACGAGCTGATCGCGCGGCTGGCCGCCCGGCCGCTGGACAAGACGCGGCCGCTGTGGGAGATGTACCTGGTCGAAGGCCTGGCCAAGAACCGGGTTGCCCTCTACGCCAAGTCGCACCAGGCGCTGATCAACGGGATGACGGCGCTGGAGATCGGTCACGTGATCGCCGACCGGACGCGGCAGCCGGCGCCGTTCCCCGAGGACATCTGGATCCCGGAACGGGAGCCCGGCCCGACGCGGCTGCTGGTGGGCGCGCTCACCGACTGGATGGTTGGCCCGGGCACGCAGCTGCAGGCCGTCGGCTCCGCGATGGCCGGGTTGGCGACGAACTACGGCGAGCTGCTCAACGTGGGCCGCCGGGTCTTCGACATCGCGCGGACCGTGGCGCGCGGCACGGCGCCCAGTAGCCCGCTCAACGCCACCGTTTCGCGGCATCGGCGGTTCACCGTCGCCCGCGGCAGCCTCGAGGATTACCGCACGGTCCGGGCACGCTACGACTGCGACATCAACGATGTGGTGCTGGCCGTCGTGACCGGCGCACTGAGCAGCTGGCTGATGTCGCGCGGTGAAGGGGTGTCGTCGAGCGCGACGATCCGGGCGATGGCGCCGCTTTCGGTCTATGCCGAGGACCAACACGACTCGACGGGCCCCGGCCAGATGATCAGTCAGGTCACCCCGTTCCTGGTCGACCTGCCGGTGGGCGAGCGCAATGCGGTGGTGCGCCTGTCGCAGATCGCGCATGCCACCGAGTCGAATCCGTCGGCCGCGCGGCTGGTCGACGCCCGCACCATCGTCACGTTGTCCGGTTTCGCGCCACCGACCCTGCACGCCATGGGCATCCGGGTGGCCACCAGCTTCTCGGCGCGCCTGTTCAACTTGTTGATCACCAATGCGCCCGGCGCCCAGTCGCAGATGTACGTCGCCGGCACCAAACTGCTGGAGACTTACGCGGTGCCGCCGCTGCTGCACAATCAGGCGCTGGCCATCGGTGTGACGTCCTACAACGGCACGCTGTATTTCGGAATCAATGCCGACCGCGATGCGATGAGCGACGTCGACCTGCTGCCGGCGTTGTTGAAGCAATCGCTCGAGGAACTACTCGAAGCTTCCCGCTAATTGTTGGCAGTGAAAATTGGTGTGGGGGTATACCATTCGTAAACGTGAGCACCTCGAGCGACGGCACACCGGCGAAGGCGAAGAAAAAGAAATCGTCTGGGCGGGACGTGCCCAAGATCTCCGACGCCGTCTATGAAGCCGAATTGTTCAGGTTGCAAACAGAATTCGTGAAGCTGCAGGAGTGGGTGCGGTATTCCGGGGCACGGATCGTGGTGCTGTTCGAAGGCCGAGACGCCGCGGGTAAGGGTGGTTCAATCAAGCGGATCACCGAATACCTCAGCCCGCGTACCGCCCACATCGCCGCGTTGCCGGTGCCCACGGATCGAGAGCGCGGCCAGTGGTACTACCAGCGGTATATCGCGCATCTGCCCAGTAAAGGCGAAATCGTGCTGTTCGACCGGTCCTGGTACAACCGCGCCGGCATCGAGAAAGTCATGGGATTCTGCACGCCGCAAGAACATGCGCTGTTTTTGCGACAGACGCCGATATTCGAGCAGATGCTGATCGATGACGGGATTCTGCTGCGTAAGTACTGGTTTTCGGTTTCCGAGGCCGAACAGCTGCGCCGTTTCCGGGCGCGCCGCAACGACCCCGTCCGGCGCTGGAAACTGTCCACGATGGATCTGGAATCGGTGTTTCGGTGGGAGGACTATTCGCGCGCCAAGGACGAGATGATGGTGCACACCGATACGCCGGTAAGTCCTTGGTACGTAGTGGAATCCGATATCAAGAAACACGCGCGACTGAACATGATGCATCACCTGCTCACCAGCATCTCCTACCACGAGGTCGAAGAGCCGAAGGTCGACTTGCCGGAACGCCCGATCGAGACCGGCAACTACCAGCGCCCGCCGCGGGAGCTGTCGACCTATGTCGATGATTATGCGGCCACCTTGATCGAGAGCTGACGATGGGCGCTGGCGCGATCCAGGTCTACATTCCGGCCACGCTGGCGATGCTGCAGCAGCTCGTCGCCGATGGTTCGATGAGCCCGGTCAATGGCACCGCATTCGCGGTGACTCCGGCCCTGCGCGAGGCCTACGCGGAGGGCGACGACGACGAGCTCGCCGAGGTGGCGCTGCGTGAGGCGGCGCTGGCCTCGCTGCGCCTGCTGGCGGCCGACGACGATCAATCGGCGCGGCCGCGGCGAGTGGTGGTCGCCGCCGAGGTCGATGACGTCACCTTCCGCCCCGATCTCGACGATGCGGTGGTCAGGCTCGCCGGGCCCGTGCCGATGGACCGGGTGATCGCGGCCTACGTCGACAACTCCGGCGCGGAAGACGCCGTCGCCAAGGCGATTGAGGCCATCGACGCCGCTGACCTGGGGGATGAGGATGCCGACCTGATCGTCGGCGACGCCCAGGACCACGATTTGGCCTGGTACGCGAACCAGGAGCTGCCGTTCCTGCTCGACTTGCTGTAACCGCGACGGACCGACAATTGTGACGCAGTCCCGGGCGCATAGGCCTGGATAATTTACCGTAACTTACGGTACCGTAGCCTTTGTGCGGGCGCCGACGCCCCGGCGAAAATGAAGCGGAAGCTAAACGCCCGCAGCCTGAGCAGGAGCTTCCTATGGGTAAGAAATACGAATCGATCACGGCGAATGTCGTCGAGACCAGGCGCCCCACGGTCGCGGGGGCCGAGCGCCATCCCGGCTGGCATGCGCTGCGCAAGATCGCCGCGCGCATCACGACGCCGCTGTTGCCCGACGACTATCTGCATCTGGCCAATCCGCTGTGGTCGGCGCGCGAATTGCGGGGCCGCATCGTGCAGGTTCGACGGGAGACCGAGGACTCCGCGACCCTGGTCATCAAACCGGGCTGGGGCTTCAGCTTCGACTACGAGCCGGGCCAGTACATCGGGATCGGACTGCTGGTCGACGGCCGCTGGCGCTGGCGGTCCTATTCGCTGACGTCGAGCCCGGTGGCACGGTCCGGATCCGGTCCCGAACGCACGGTGACCATCAGCGTCAAGGCGATGCCGGAAGGCTTCCTGTCCACCCACCTGGTGGCCGGTGTCGAGCCGGGGACGATCGTGCGGCTGGCCGCGCCGCAGGGCAACTTCGTCCTGCCCGATCCGGCTCCGCCGTCGATCCTGTTCCTCACCGCTGGATCGGGGATCACGCCGGTGATGTCGATGCTGCGAACACTGGTGCGCCGCAAGCAAATTAGCGACATTCAGCACGTGCACTCGGCGCCCACCCAATCGGACGTGATGTTCGGCACGGAATTGACCGCACTCGCGTCGGTGCACCCCGGGTACCGGTTGCAGGTACGCGAGACCCGGGCGCAGGGCCGGTTTGACCTGACCCGGCTCGACGACGAGGTGCCGGACTGGCGCGAACGTCAAACCTGGGCCTGCGGTCCGGAGGGCATGCTGGCCCAGGCCGAGCAGGTCTGGACGGACGCGGGCGTCGGTGACCGCCTGCATCTCGAGCGATTCGCAGTCGCCAAGGCCGCACCCGCCGGTGAGGGCGGAACGGTGACCTTCGGCCGAAGCGGGCGTACGGTGGCTGCCGACGCCGCGACCTCGTTGATGGACGCGGGGGAGGGCGCAGGAATCCAGATGCCGTTCGGCTGCCGGATGGGTATCTGCCAGTCGTGCGTGGTGCCGCTGGTGGAAGGTCACGTCCGTGACCTGCGGACCGGGCAGGAACACGAGCCCGGGAGTCGAGTACAGACCTGCGTTTCGGCCGCATCCGGCAATTGTGTGCTCGACATTTAAACGCTACTCATAGGTAACCTACGGCGTCGTAGGTTACGATAGCGTAGGTACTGACCACAGAATCGAAATCGAACGCCGGGAGGTGAGAACGATGGCGATCACAGACGTCGACGTATTCGCGCATTTGACCGACGCTGATATCGAAGCCCTGGCCGTTGAGCTGGATGCTATCCGCCAGGACATAGAAGACTCACGCGGCGAGCGGGACGCCCGCTACATCCGTCGCACCATCGCCGCGCAGCGTGCGCTGGAGGTATCCGCCCGACTCATGCTGGCCGCGAGTTCGCGGCGCTCGGCATGGTGGGCCGGCACCGTGACCCTGGGCGTGGCCAAGATCATCGAGAACATGGAGATCGGCCACAACGTCATGCACGGCCAGTGGGACTGGATGAATGACCCGGAGATTCACTCCTCCTCGTGGGAGTGGGACATGAGCGGGTCGTCCAAGCACTGGCGCTACACCCACAACTTCGTGCACCACAAGTACACGAACATTCTCGGGATGGACGACGACGTGGGCTACGGCATGCTGCGTGTCACCCGGGATCAGCGCTGGAGGAAGTACAACCTCTTCAATCTGGTGTGGAACACCTTGCTGGCTCTCGGTTTTGAGTGGGGCGTCGGCTTGCAACACGTCGAGATCGGCAAGATCCTCAAGAAGCGGATGGACCAGGACGAGGCCCGAGAGCGGACCGAGGAGTTCTTCGCCAAGGCCGGCCGCCAGGTGCTGAAGGACTACGTCGCATTCCCGGCGCTGACCTCGCTGTCGCCCCGCGCGACGTACACGTCCACGTTGAAGGCCAATGCCGTTGCCAACGTGATCCGCAATGTGTGGGCCAACGCGGTGATCTTCTGCGGCCACTTCCCTGATGGCGCAGAGAAATTCACCAAGACCGACATGATCGGCGAAACGAAGGGCCAGTGGTACCTGCGCCAGATGCTGGGCAGCGCCAACTTCGAAGGCGGATGGCTGTTGCGGTTCATGAGCGGCAACCTGTGCCACCAGATCGAGCATCATCTGTACCCCGATCTGCCGAGCAACCGGCTGCACGAGATCTCGGTGCGGGTGCGCGAGATCTGCGACAAGTACGACTTGCCTTACACCACAGGCTCATTCCTGGTGCAGTACGGCAAGACCTGGCGCACGATGGCCAAGCTGTCGTTGCCCAACAAGTACTTGCTGGACAACGCCGACGATGCGCCGGAAACCCGAAGCGAGCGCATGTTCGCCGAGCTGGAGGCCGATTTCGCGGGGACCGATCCGGAGACCGGCCGGCGGCGCGGACTCAAGACCGCCATTGCCACCGTTCGGGGTTGGCGCCGCACCAAGCGCGCCATGAAGAAAATGGAGCAGCTGCGCAAGGATGCCGACGACCTGGCGGCCTAGGCGCTGCGCCTAGAGCTGGGCAACGAACATCATCGCGGTGCCGGCGGCAGTGCACGCTTGATAGAGCGATTCCAAGCGCGTGGACTGCCGTCGGGCCGTGTACCGGCATGACCAATACAGCGCCACGACGGCGAACCCGAGGGCAGCGATCCAGTTCACCGCGGTGATCCACCCGGGTCCGGCTGGTCCCCTGGACATTTGGTGTCCGGGCATCTCCATGCCGGGCATATTCATGGCCAGCGAGTCCGATGTCGGATGGCTGGCCTGGCCCGGCAGGTTGTCGCTCATCGCCGCGTACATCCACGCCATCGTCGCGGTCATCACGGCGTAGTACGAGTTGGTGAGTCGCTCGCTGGTGGCGGACGACGCTCGACAAGCCGCGCGAGCAAACCAGGCGCCCGCCAAGGCGAAGAAGATCATCGGCCCGGCGGTCGACAGATCCATGCCGACGTGCCAGGCCATCAGGATCATTGCCGTCGCCATCGTCAGGTGCAACAGGTGGTTGATCGCGCTCGTCGGGCGATCACGTTGCACAACAAGGAGATAGACGTACGTCGCAATGCTGACACCAAAGAGTGCGGTGACGATCCCCCGCAGCGGGAAATCGCCGATCAAGAGGTGGCTGCACCGGTTGACATGTGGCGCACGGTACCCCCGTAGGGTACCAAGGTCAAGCAGTACGGTCGTGGGCGCGCCGTGCGATCGCGCGTCGAGGACCTCTTCGCCCTGCAGTCGGATTGGCTGGCCGGCATGGCGCTGGTGTGCCGGCAGATGTCTCAACGGGTAGTCGCCATCGTGGACGCGCACAAGGTGGCCGTCGACAAACAAGTTCCCGGGGGGAAGGAACTCGCCGGCAACGACGCCCACGCCGCGGCCGACCCGGTTGCCCTGCGCGGCGCTGTTGACGACTGGCTCTACTGGAAGCATCTCGCCGGGCTATTGGATGCCGCCCGGTCCGTGACTTCGTAGTCCTGGCTCCGCGGCCGCTTAGGTCTATTCTCGGAAATATGCTCGCAGCGTTTGGATTCGAAACCCTAGGCGTCGTCGTCGGGGACATGTTCTTCGTCGACCCGACCCCGAACGAAGGTCAGGAAACCCCGGAGCGGGGAGTCAGGCTGGAACTGCGCGTAGTGGACCGGGCCGAGCCGCACGGATCGATCTATGCCGGTATCCCGATCGCGTTCAACCGCCCGGTGTGGCGGGTCGACCTGTTCGGGTCGACCGAGAGCCCACCGGGGACACTGGACCGGGCCCATCACCATCCCCGATTCACGGGCTGGGAGCCCGGACGCCGGAACTTCGTCCCCGAGCTGTCGGCCGATCCGGTGTCCTGGTTGGCCGGTCAGCTGGCCGATCCGGTCGCCGTGCTGACCCGGGCGGGCGTCGATGCCGATGAGGTCCCCGAGGCCGACAAGGCCGGACTCGCCGCGGCAGCGCCGGAGATCGTCGCCGCGGTGAAACGGATGCTCGACGGCGTGCGAGACGGGGAATTGGCCCCGGCGCCCGCCGAGCCCGTCGCGGCCGCGCGCACCGGCTGGCTCTGATTCCACCCAGCCCGACTGACGCGAATGGGTAACGCGCCGGCCCCTTGAACCAAATATATGTTCCGGCTACTGTGCCAGGAAGTCGGACATGACACAGGGGGCGGTTTTGGCAGGCAAGCAGTCCAAGGCGCGCTCGACCGCGGTGACCAACGCGGCGCTTCGGGTCGGCACAAATGTGATGCCGTGGATTCCGCCGTGGCTGAAGGGTTTTCTCGTCGGCGGCAAAACAGTCACCATCGACGGCAACACCCTTGACCCGACGCTGCACCTGATGCTCGCCGCCCAACGGCGCAGTGGCACCGGCGGCCTGTCAGCCTCTGGTGATCCGGAGATCGCCCGCGCGTTGATGCGTGATTCGCACGTGGTGATGGCCGCCGACATTGCCCTTCCTACAAGCGATTTCACGATTCCCGGTCCCGACGGCCCGCTGCCGGTACGGCACTACCGGCCGCGGGTGGAGGGCGCTGCGCCGCTGCTTGTCTTCTTCCACGGCGGCGGATTTGTGGTGGGGGACATCGAATCTCACGACGGGCTGTGCCGGATGATTTGCCGCGACGCCGCGGTACATGTGTTGTCGGTGGACTACCGGCTGGCGCCCGAGCACAAGGCGCCGGCTGCCGTCGACGACTGCGTCGCGGCCTATCGCTGGGCACTGGACCATGCCGCCGAACTGGGTGCGTCGCGGATCGGCATCGGCGGTGACAGCGCCGGCGGAAACCTGGCCGCACTGGTCGCGCTGCGCAGCCGCGACGAGGGCATTCCGCAACCGGTGCTGCAGGTGCTGCTGTACCCGGTGCTCGACCTGTCCGAGGAAACTCAGTCACGAAAGTTGTTCTCCGACGGGTTCTTTCTGTCCAAGCGCGACCGGGATTGGTTTACCGAGTTATATCTGGGCGGTACCGATGCTGCCGCCTACGATCCGCGCCTATCGCCGCTGCGGGCGGATGATCTGTCCGGTCTGGCGCCCGCTTTGGTGATCACCGCCGGCTTCGATCCACTGCGGGACGAAGGCAATGCGTATGCCGCGGCGTTGCGTTCGGCCGGAGTCGAGGTCGATCACCGACAGTTCGATGCGCTTACCCACGGTTTCGCCAGTGTCGCCGCGTTCGGCGGCGGTAGTGCCGACGCGATGATCGCTACCATCTCCGCGATCAGGGCTCACCTGAGTCGCGGCTGAGGCGGGCATCTTCGGCGGGGGAGTCGTCGTCTTTGGCCAGGTGGCGCAGCACTCTTTCGTTCAGGGCGGCGAGCATGTCGAGCTCGGCCGGGCTGAGCAGGTCGATGAAGTTCCGGCGGACGTCCTCCACGTGCCGCGGCGCCGCCTTCTCAATGGCGGCGCGGCCGGCCGGCAGCAGGCAGACCAAGGTGCTGCGGGCGTCGTCGGGGTTGGGCTCGCGACCGATCAGCCCGTCGTCCTGCATGCGCCGCACCTGGTGGGAGACACGGCTCTTCTCCCAGCCCAGCGCGTTGCACAGCTCGCGCGCGGGCATGCGGTCCCCGTCGTGCTCCGAGAGCACCGCCAGGACCTGGTAGTCGGCCCCCGACAGGCCCGACTCCTGCAGGCCGCGGTTCAGGTGCGCGCCGAGCTGATGATGCGCGTGCTGGAAGGCCCGCCACGCGCGATCTTCACGAGGGCTCAGCCAGTTCGGTTCCACGGCCCCATGCTACCCGATTGGTTGACGCATCAACAAACCTATCTTAAGGTTGAGTCGTCAACCTTTTCGATCGTCAGTCAGGACGGGACACCTCATGAGCATCATCAGCATCATCGGCACCGGAAACATGGCCAAAGCCATCGGCACCCTCGCGGTAGCGGGCGGCAACACCGTCGAGGTCATCGGCCGCGATCAGACCAAGGCCGCTGACCTGGCCAAGGAACTCGGCGGCAGCGCCACGACGGGAGAGTTCGGCGCCGTCCCGGCCGGGGACATCGTCATCGTTGCGTTGTTGTACGCCAACGTCGTTCCGGTCGTTGCACAGTACGGAGACGCCCTCGCGGGCAAGGTCGTCGTCGATATCAGCAACCCGTTCAACGCCACGGCCGACGGGCTGGCCATTCCCGATGACACCTCGGTCGCGCAGGAAGTTGCTAAGGTGGCCCCGGCCAGCGCCAGCGTGGTGAAGGCCTTCAACACCATCTTCGGTGTCGTGCTGGCCCAGGGCCGGCCGCTCGACGTCTTCATGGCCGGCGACGACGCCCGCGCCAAGGCGGGAGTGGCGACGCTCATCGAGAGCCTCGGGCTGCGCCCGCTGGACGTCGGCGACTTGCGCATGGCGCACTGGCTAGAAGGAACGGGCCTGGTCATGATGGGCCTCGCCCGCCACGGAGTGGGGAACTTCGACTTCGCCCTCGGCGCGGCCGTACCCCGCTGACCCTCGCCCACATAGTGGTTGATGGATCATTAAAATGACAGGAGGGACTCTCACAAGAAGCTTGGTTTCGCACTTCCCAAAGTCGGGCCCCCCATCAGCAGCGCCGCCGGTCTGAGCGCGTTCCGCCGCGGGCTCGAGGACCTCGGCTACGACACGCTGTGGGTCGGCGATCGACTGGTCACGCCGGTCGATATGCACAGCACCTATCCGGGCAAAGAGCAGCCGTACCCGCCGCAGATGACTCGCTACCTCGATCCGGTGCTTTTGTGGACCGTCGCCGCGACGGCCACCAACCGGGTGCGGCTCAACGCCAGCACGCTCAGCACCTTCTACTACGAGCCGGTGCACCTGGCCCGGTTGCTGACCACGCTGGACGTGCTCAGCGACGGCCCGACGTCCGCGTGGGAATCGGGTGGATGAAGGACGAGCACGACATCGCCCGCGGCGCGAACTGGCGCCGGCGCGGGCAGATGCTCGATGACCTGCTGGCGTTCCCGCAGAAGTGGTGGACGACCACCCCGGTGTCCTGGGAAAGCGATTTCTTCTCACTGCCGCCGGTCCATGCCGACCTGCGCCCGGTCCAGGCCGGCGGTCCGCCCATCTGGATCGGCGGCGTCAGCGAGGCCGCGATGCGCCGGGTCGGCCGCAGCGGCACCGGCTGGCTCGGGGTCGAGGGATTGCAGGACGAGGTCACCGACCACTTGTGGTCGATTGCGCGCGGCGCAGGACGCCGGCCGCGATCCTGACGCGCTGAAGACGGCCATGCGGATCAACCTCGAACCGGGCACGACCGTTGACTCGGTTGCCGGCAGGCTCGAGCGCCTCGCCGGGTCCGGTGCTGATGAGGCGATCGTGGATGCCTTCGCAATGTTCCCCAGCCTCGACCAAATGCTCGACTTCGACGGCCAGGTAATCGCCCGATGGGGTGATCGTGAGGCGGCTTGACGGGTGAGAAACTCCGAGCCGCATAACCTTGCCTGGTGAGCGAAGCGTTGTCAGAGGCGCGCCAGGGAATCGAGGAGCAGCGGATGAGCGATCAACACCTCACCTTTGAGCGCGACGGCGACGTTGTCATCCTGACCATGAACAATCCGCGCCGAAAGAACGCCTTGACCGTCGACATGATTACCCTGATGGCGCAGGCGTGGGACGAGATCGACGCAAATGACGGCATCCGTGCCGCGATCCTCACCGGCTCCGGTGACTCCTACTGTGTAGGAGGCGATCTCGCCGACGGGTGGATGGTGAAACGCGCCAAGGTCCCATCCGATGCCAATGCGGAGCAGGCGCCACCGAAGTCTCGTGGATCGGTCATCACCGACGGTTTGCTGTTGACTCGCAGCCTGGCCACGCCGCTGATTGCGGCAGTCAACGGCGCGTGCCTGGGTGGTGGGTGTGAAATGTTGCAGCAGACCGATATTCGCATTGCTGAGGAGCAGGCCGTCTTCGGATTGCCCGAAGCCAAGTTCGGTCTGATCGCGGGTGCGGGATCCACGGTTCGGCTCAAGCGTCAAATCCCTTACACGAAGGCCATGGAGATGATCTTGACCGGTGAGCCGTTGACCGCGGCGGAGGCCTACCACTTCGGTCTTGTCGGTCACGTGGTGTCGACGGGGCAGTCGTTGAACAAAGCCCGCGAGATAGCGGCGCGCGTCGCAGCGAATGGCCCCCTGGCGGTACGAAATGCCAAGGCCTCGGTGATCAATAGCGGCTGGATCGACGAGGAAGATGCTCGCAGGATCGAGCAACGATTGGTCGTCGAGGTGATGCGCTCCGACGATGCCAAAGAAGGGCTGGCCGCGTTCGCGGCTAAACGCGAACCGCGTTTCAAGGGTAGGTAGTCACCGAGGAGAAACCTGGAAGGCCAGGAGCCAAACTCTCCCTCCCGACACTTGGACTAGCGGACCGCTAGACAACGGGATTGCGTGCTACTGAGAACCGTTCAAGCTGCACGGGCGGTCCGCCCACGGGCGGTGGTGGTACCACACTGGCTACCCCGTCCATCACAGTCATGACGGTTGAGGTTTGCCGGTTGAAGTTCAGGGTGCCGTGCTGGAAGTTCTGCACGATCCATTCGGGCTCCTGAATCTCGGCGCTGGTCGGCAGGCCCAGCGGGCCGCGCTCGTAGCGCAGCGTGGCCCAGGCCTCGTAGATCCTGCCGCTGAGCGGCTGAGCGCCGGTGGCCGGTGACCAATAGATCGCGCCATTGGCGAAGACGACATAGCGGATCGAATCACCACTGGGCGCTTCGGGTGACGTGGGTGCGCCGAGCGGGCCTGTCATGCCGCCCATCGCCTGCCAGCGGGCGTAGATCGCTCCGCCCTGCATCGACTCCGCCAAGTCCTGCGCGTTGGGCACTTGCCTGAACCGGGCGGCGATGTCGCGGATCCGCTCCATAAAGGCGTACCCGGCGTTGCCCGGACAGGCGGTGTCGCCGACGTCGCGGTGGGCGAAAATGCTCGGCAAGGTTGGCGTGGCGCCTTGCGGGAATCGCGTGTCGGGGCCGCCGGCGGAAGTCAGCACGACGGTGCCGTTGGGGTTCACCGCGTCCATCGCGAGCCGCCATCCCAGCAACTGGCCGACCGCCCGCAACTGTTCGGGGGTAGGGGGCGCCTGGCTCAAATCGCCGATCATGCACACCGCCCAGGTGTCGGTGTTGAAGCCGCCGGTGTGAATGCCCTCAACGGGTTTGGTGATGCCGCCGAACCTGCCCTCGAACATCTGGCCGTACTTGTCGACCAGCGCGTTGTAGCCAATGTCGCCCCAGCCGTGTGCCAACGTGTGGCATTCGTAGATCGAGCGCACGATGGCCGCCGAATCTGTCGGCGCGTAGCCGTTGCCGGTCGCAGAGTGGTGCACGATCCCGGCCCTGATCCCGTTGCCACAGCGCGGTATTCCACGCCGAATTGACTCATCGGCGCCCCACCCGGCGCGGCTGATGATGTTGACCGGGTGGCCCGGCGCCGTCGCCAATACCGATACGTTGGGGTCCGCGGGTGCGCGCGCCGGGGCGCCGAGAACCCCCGCGGCCATCCCCAGACCGAGGACAGCCGGCGCAGCCGCGGCGTATTTCAGCACGGCACGCCGGGAAGCCAGCGGCTTGCAGCTGCAGCGATGTCGCACCGCGACACGGTAACCGGCTTCCGGTCGAACAAAGATTCGCCGCGCCGTTGCCGAAATGACGTAATCTCGTGCCCATTTCGAATTGCGGACCCGCCGGCACATCCCGTGGAGACGGCAACCGCGGGGTAAACCGGTAGCTCACGCCCTCACCGAATCGGTCGGGTGGCGACCATCGAGCTAGAGCTGCAGCCGGTTTGTCCACCGCGGGTCGGCACCCAACATCACCGGCCCGCGACCATGCCGTCGACTAGCCGAGCCGCTCGACGATGGTGGCATTGGCCATGCCGCCGCCCTCACACATCGTCTGCAGGCCGTAGCGCCCGCCGCGCTGGTCCAAAGCGTTGACCATCGTGGTCATGATGCGAGCCCCGCTGGCGCCCAACGGGTGTCCGATCGCGATGGCGCCGCCGTTGACGTTGGTCTTGGCCAGATCCGCCCCGGTGTCGTGAGCCCAGGCGAGGACGACGGGCGCGAAGGCCTCGTTGACCTCGAACAGGTCGATGTCGGCCAGTGTGAGACCCGACTTCGACAGCACCTTCTCGGTCGCGGGGATGACGCCGGTCAGCATGTAGAGCGGGTCGTCGCCGACGACGGTCGTGGTGTGAATGCGTGCCAGCGGCTTCAGGCCCAGCTTCTTGGCGACCTCACTGGTGGTGATCAGCACCGCTGCGCTGCCGTCCGAGAGCGGCGACGAGTTACCCGGCGTGATCTCCCAATTGATCTGCGGGAAGCGCTTTTCCATCTCCTCGCTATAGAACGCCGGCTTCAGTGCGGCCAGCGTCTCGACCGTGGTGGCGGGGCGGATGATCTCGTCGGTGTGCAGCCCGGCGATCGGGATCAGCTCGTTCTCGAACAGCCCGTCCTTGGTGGCGCGGGCGGCCTTGTCGTGGCTGCCGGCGGAGAACTCGTCGAGCTGGGTGCGTGTGAAGCCCCACTTCGCCGCGATCAGCTCGGCGCTGATACCTTGCGGCACAAGTCCTTCGGGGTAACGGGTGGCCATGCCTTCGCCGAACGGGTCGCTGCCCGGCAATACCTGGGTGCCCATCGGGACGCGGCTCATCGACTCCACGCCCGCGGCGATCACCAGGTCGTAAGCGCCGGCGATAACACCCTGGGCGGCGAAGCTGATGGCCTGCTGGCTGCTGCCGCACTGGCGGTCGATCGTGACGCCGGGAACCGATTCGGGGAAGCCCGCCCCCAGCAGCGCGTTGCGCGCGATGTTGACCGCCTGATCGCCGACCTGGGTGACGGCCCCGGCGATGACGTCGTCCACCTGCGCCGGGTCCACACCGGTGCGGGCCACGAGTTCGCGCAGGCTGTGCGCCAGCAGATCGACGGGCAGCACGTCGTGCAATGCGCCGCTGGCCTTGCCCTTACCGATCGGGGTGCGGACGGCGCCGACGATTACGGCGTCGCGACCTTGAAATGCGGACATGGCTCCTCCTGGAGACCTGGGTATGAATCGATATACTTAGCAAAACGCCTAGGTATACTAAAATCAACCCAGATGGGAGGTGATCTACATGACATTTCTGCAGGGCGCCCTGGCGGATCGCGACAAATGGTCGGCGGTCGGTCAGTGCGCGATCGAGAAGACGATGACGGTGGTCGGCACCAAGTCCGCGATGCTGATCATGCGCGAGGCGTACTACGGCACCACCCGGTTCGACGACTTCGCGCGCCGGGTCGGCATCACCAAGGCGGCCACCTCGGCGCGGCTGACGGAGCTGGTCGACCTCGGGCTGCTGGCGCGCCGGCCGTATCGGGAGCCGGGGCAACGCAGCCGCGAGGAGTACGTGCTGACCGAGGCGGGCATCGACTTCATGCCGGTGGTCTGGTCACTGTTCGAGTGGGGACGCCATCACTTGCCGGGCCGCCACAAGCTGCGGCTGACCCATCTGGGTTGTGGCGCCGAGGCGAGCGTCGAGATTCGGTGCGCCGAGGGCCATTTGGTGCCGTCCGACGAGCTCGGCATGCGGCTGGCTAAGTCGCCCAACGGCTGACCTGCTGCTCAACCACCGGTCGCGGTGAGAATGGTGCGCGCGACCAATTCGGGATCGTCGAACATGGGAACGTGCCCGACGTCGGGCAGGATCTCGAACGTCGCACCGGGCAGGCGCTCACGTGCGACCTTGCCGAATGTACTGACGGGGAAGATCGCATCCTTCTCCGACCACGCCAGGGTAATCGGGCATGGCGGTGGATCCAGCGGGGCGACTTGCTCAGCTTCGGTGGAGAGAACCTCCTTGCTGACTGAGCATGCGGCGACCGTCCGATTCAGCTCGACGAGCTTGTCTGCGGCCACTCGATCGCCGTGGCAGGCGCTGTTGAAGAATCGCAGCGAAAGCCGACGCACGATTGCCGGCTTGAACATCAGGTGGCCAACCGGCCCGGCGAGGGCGGTGAGCCGAGCCCCTATGTCGATCCTGCGGATTTTCCTTGCCGCCTGCGCGTGCGCCGGCCCGTGCCCCGTCGACCAGAAACCTGCCGGCGAGAATGCCGTGACGGTGGATGCCCGGCCGCGCCGGGCGAGTTCGATGGCCACGAATCCACCCAGCGAATTTCCGGCCAGGTGCGGACGCTGCAGTCCGTTCTCGTCGAGATAGGCCTGCGCCGCGTCGATCACATCCCATATCGTGGCGGGACGGCGTCGAACCTGTGGCCCTCCGCGATGACCGAGCAAGCTGGGTGTGAACACCTGGTGCCGGCTCGACAACAGCGCTGACACGTCCTGCCACACGTCGCCTGACAAGAGAAACGGATGCAGCAAGACCAATGGGGATTGGTCACCGGTCATGGGTCCTCCTTGGGGGTGAGGCTACGTCTCCCTGAGCGCTCCGAGCAATCGGCGGGCCGCCTCCACGCGGCGAAAGGCGGGACCGGAGAGTGTGTCCAGCGCGCATTCCGGGTCGGCCGGCGGTCCCATGTGGCCGCAGCCCCGCGGGCAATCCTGCACGGTCTCAGCAAGATCCGAGAAAGCCAATAACACGTCGTCGGGCTGGATGTGGGCCAACCCAAACGAGCGGATGCCCGGGGTGTCGATCACCCAGCCCGAACCCACCTTGCTCGGATCCAGGGGGAGTGCGATCGATTGCGTCGAGGTATGCCGGCCCCTGCCGATATCGGTGACCTCGCCGACCGCCCGATCTGCTTCTGGCACAATCCGATTCACCAAAGTTGACTTGCCGACGCCGGAATGTCCGAGCAGCACGGTGATTTTGCCGGCGAGCAGGTCCACCACTGCCAGCAGGGGATCGTCGCGGCCCGCGGCGACCACCGTTAAATCCAGGTCTGCGAACTGCTTTGCGAACGGCTCGGGCGGGGCGAGGTCGGTCTTGGTCAGGCACAGGATCGGCGTCAACCCGCCGGCGTAGGCGGCGATCAGCGCGCGGTCGACCAGGCCGGTGCGCGGCGGCGGATCGGCAAGTGCCACCACGATCAGCAGTTGGTCGGCGTTGGCGACGACCACCCGCTCGGTGGGGTCGGTGTCATCGGCGGTGCGCCGCAACACCGTGCGTCGCGGCCCGCGACGCACGATGCGGGCCAAAGTGTCCGGCCGCCCGGATAAATCGCCCACCACGTCGACGTCGTCGCCGACCACGATCGGGGTACGGCCCAGCTCGCGGGCCCGCATGGCGGTAACCCGGCTATCGGGCCGACCGCCCAGCACGCATCCCCACCGGCCGCGGTCGACGCCGACCACCATGGCGGCCTCGGCGTCGGCGTGCTCGGGACGGGTTTTGGTCCGGGGCCGTGAACCCCGGCCGGATCGGACCTTGACGTCGGATTCGTCGTAGTCGCCCGGCCTCAAACGCTGGACTCCCCGTCGGCCAGCATGTGCACCCACAGCTGGGCGAACTCCGGCAATGTCTTGGTGGTGGCGCCGATGTCGTCGATCTGTACTCCGGTAACGCGCAGCCCGACGATCGCGCCGGCCATCGCCATCCGGTGGTCGGCGTAGGCGCGCCAGATGCCGGAATGCAGTGGCGTCGAGGTGATTACCAGGCCGTCGGCGGTCTCCTGGCAGTCACCCCCCAGGCGGTTGATCTCGGTGCTCAATGCGGCGAGCCGGTCCGTCTCATGGCCGCGCAAATGAGCGATGCCGGAAAGCCGTGACACCGAGCCCGGGGTTGCCAGCGCCGCCAGCGCGGCGACCGACGGCGTCAGTTCGCCGACCGCACGCAGGTCGACATCAAAGCCCGGGTAGCCGTCGGCCGAGCCCTGCACTTCGAGATATGAATCAGTCTGGGTGACAATGGCATTCAGCTTGCCCAAGACGTCCAGGATGTCGTCGGCGGGCTGCACGCTGGTCGACGGCCATCCGGTGATGCGTACGGTGCCGCCGGTGACCACGGCCGCAGAAAGGAACGGAACCGCGTTCGTGAGATCGGGTTCGACATCCCAGTGCCGCGCCGCGACCATGCCGGGTCGGACGTGCCAGCGGTTGGGCACCGAGTCGTCGACGTCGACGCCACCCTGCCGCAACATCACGATGGTCATCGCGATGTGGGGCTGCGATGGCAACGACGAACCGGTGTGTTGCACGGTCAGGCCGTTGCTGAACGACGCACCACACAGCAACAGCCCGGAGACGAACTGCGATGACCCCGACGCGTCGATGGCCACCGTGCCGCCGGCGACCGATCCGCTGCCCAGCACCCGGAACGGCAGACCGGTGCCCTCGATCGGGACGCCCAGGTCGCGCAGCGCGTCCAGCAACGGCGCGATCGGACGGACCCGGGCCTGGTCGTCGCCGTCGAATTCCACCGGCGTATTGGCCAGCGCCGCCAGCGGCGGAACGAATCGCAACACCGTGCCGGCCAGGCCGCAGTCCACGCGCGCGCTGGGACCCGGGTCGAGCCGGCCGCTGACCGTCAGCTCGGTGCCGTCCCCGTCCACACGCAGTCCCAGGGCGGTCAGCGCACCGATCATCAGGTCGGTATCGCGGCTGCGCAGTGCGCCGCCGATGGTCGAGGCACGCTGGCCCTGCGCGCTCGATAGTCCCGCGAGCACCAGCGCCCGGTTGGTCTGCGATTTCGAGCCCGGCACGGTCACGGTCGCGTGCACTGGTGTCGGCGCGATCGGGGCCGTCCAGGGGTCGGTGCTCACGGGTTCATCCTGCCGTGTCGGCGGGTGTCGTGGGTACCGGGCACCATGGATGTCATGTGTGGACGGTTTGCGGTCACGACGGATCCGGCCCTGCTGGCCGAGAAGATCAAGGCGATCGACGAAGCTACCGGTACCTCGGAGCGCGCGGCGGAGCCCAATTACAACGTCGCCCCGACGACCACGGTCGCGACGGTGGTGTCCCGCCACAGCGAGCCGGACGACGAGCCCACTCGCCGGGTGCGGCTGATGCGCTGGGGACTGGTTCCGCCGTGGGTCAAGGCCGGTCCCGACGGCGGCCCGGATTCCAAGGGCCCGCTGCTGATCAACGCCCGGGCTGACAAGGTGGCCACGTCGCCGGCTTTCCGCGGTTCGGCCAAGAGCAAGCGTTGCCTGGTGCCGATGGACGGCTGGTACGAATGGCGGCCCAACCCGGACGGCGCCGCGGGCAAGAAGACCGCCAAGACGCCGTTCTTCATGCACCGCGACGACGGCGAGCCGCTGTTCATGGCCGGCCTGTGGTCGGTCTGGAGACCCGACAAGGAGGCCGATCCGCTGCTCAGCTGCACCATCATCACCACCGACGCCGTGGGTGAGCTCGCCGCGATCCACGACCGGATGCCGTTGATCCTGGCCGAGCGCGACTGGGACGCCTGGCTGAACCCCGACGCCCCGCTGGACGCCGAGTTGCTTGCACGTGTGCCGGATGTGCGCGGCATCGAGCTGCGCGAGGTGTCGCGGCTGGTGAACAGCATCCGCAATAACGGGCCCCAACTGCTCGAGCCCGCCGAGCCGGAGCCCGAACAGATCACGCTGCTCTAGCGCGCCTTTGTTCTATTGAAACCGCTGTGGCGCAAGTTTTCGGTAATCCGGAAACCCGCGATTGTCGCTGAGAGGCGGGCAATAGATACACAAGAGGCCACGGCGATCGCAACGCAGGCCGCGCTGTGACGCAAGAGTTTTGAGAGGTGCAATGCGTTGCTCTTGTCCATCAGAGACAACGTTCGGCGATTCTTTGTCGATGAGCGACGGATCGCGGCACGCGGCCGCGGACTTAGCATGCGTATGTGACTGGTTCCTACACGTACGCATTCGAAGACATCCAAAACCGCCCCGTCGCGGTGATCGGGGCCGGCACCTTGGGTCGCCGCATCGCCCTGATGCTCGCCAGCCGCGGCGGAACCGTGCGAATCTACGCGCGGCGCAAAGAACAACGTGACGAAGCCACGCAGTACGTGGCTCAGGCGCTTCCGAAGCTGGTGGCCGACCGCGGATTTGGCGAAGTCGGCGTCGTGACCACCACCGGATCGCTCGACGAGGCGTTGGACGGAACCTGGCTGGCCGTCGAGTCGGTCCCCGAGAAGCTCGAGATCAAGATTCCACTGTGGGGCGAGATCGACCAAGCGGCGCCGGCGGGCACCATTTTCGGGACCAACTCGTCGTCGATCCCATCTCGACTGATGGCCGAAAACATCAGGGACAAAACACGTTTGTGCAACATGCACTTCTACATGCCACCGGATATCAACGCGGTCGAGTTGATGTCCGATGGTGAGACTGCGCGCGGCCTGCTCGACACCCTGCTGGCCGTGCTGCCCGAATTCGGCGTGCATCCCTTCGAAGTACGCAAGGAAAGCATGGGTTTCATCTTCAACCGGGTCTGGGCCGCCATCAAGCGCGAGTCGCTGGCCGTGGTTGCCGAGGGCGTCGGCCGCCCCGAGGACATCGACGGGCTGTTCAAGCTCGCCCTGGGCGTGCCGGTCGGCCCGTTTCAGATGATGGACCTGGTCGGCCTCGACGTCGTGCTCGACATCGAAAACCACTACGCCGCAGAGAATCCACACCTGCCGAAGCACGTGCGGGACTTGCTGCAGTCCCAAATCGACGCCGGCAAGCTCGGTATCAAAACCGGCGAGGGCTTTTATGCGTACTAGTTGCTGAGAACCAGGCGCCAGTTGCCCTGCGCGTTACGGTCCGGAACGCACCAGAAGTTATTCCAGCCCCCGGGTGTCGAGGCCTTCACACCCGGGCCGGCGTCCTGACAGGCCTGCCGCGTCGGGTAGCTGCCCTCGGTCTGAATCGTGTCGGCGTTGCTGACCCCCAGTCCGGCCGTCATCGACCCGGCGAAGGCCAGCACACCGGCGGCGAAAAGTCGCTTCATGTTCATGGGCAACACGTTAGGCCCTGTCAGGCGACCGCATAGGGCTTTTCGCCGCGATGTTTATGCCCGCTGCAGCGAAACCGCGGTGGCGACGGCCTCCAGCAGCCGGGTGAGTTGTTCGGCGTTGCTGATCGTGCGGTCTCCGCCGGCCAGTCGGGTGAACACGCCCGCGATGAACGTGGTGACGGCCGTCGTCTGTGCGTCGAGAAGTTCGGGATCGTCGGTGCCCGGCTGTAGGTGGGCGATCGCCTCGCGGGTCATCGCGTTCATCTGGGCGACGAAGGTCTGTGACGTCTCGGCGAGACCGGGATCGCGCACCGCTCCCAGTAGCAATTCATGCCGAGCCCGGTTCAGCATCAGTCCGGGCCCATCGGCCTGCATCATGGTCAGCTCCGCCAGGTGCGCGAACGGTGCGAGCGGGTCTGGGGGTTCGTCGATCACCGATTGCAGGTTGGCAACGTCGATTTCGGCGACCCGCCAGCCGACGCCGCGCAGCAGCGCCGCCCGGGTGCGGTAGTAGTACGACGTGGTGCCCTCCGGCACTCCGGCGCAGCGATCGACCTGCCCATGCGTCAGGCCGCGGGATCCCTGCTCGGCCAGCACCTGGATCGCGGCGTCACACAGCTGGCGCCGGCGTTCGTCGCCGTTGCGTTTCCGGGATCGGGTGCTGGCTGCCATGGTCACCGAAGGACGGTGCCGCCGTCGATGTTGACGACCTGACCGTTGATCCATTCGCCCTCCTCGGACAGCAGGAAGGCGACCAGTGCCGCGATGTCCTCGGGAGCGCCGACGCGGGTTCCGCGAATGCGCTTCAGCGCGCCGGCCTGCAGGTCCGGCCATTGCGGAACGGAGCGGATGGACTCGGTCGCGGTGAAGCCGGGTGCCACGGCGTTGCAGCGGATGCCGTCCTTGCCCCACCGGGACGCGACATGGCGGGTCAGCGCGCCGATTCCGGCCTTCGCCGTAGCGTAGGCGGGTCGCGCGGGCTCGCCCTGGAACGCTGCCGCCGAGGACATGTTCACGATCGCGCCGCCCCCACTGGCGAGCATTCGCGGGATGGCGTATTTCATGGCGGCGACGTAGCCGCGCAGGTTGACGGTCATCACGCGGTCCCACACGTCGAAGTCGATATCGACGATATCGGTGTCGGCCCGGATCGTGCTCATGTCGGCGCCGACGTTGAACAGCAGGTCGACCCCGCCGTAAGTTGTTGTGGCCGAATCGATCAGCGCCGACACGGACGCCGGATCGGCGAGGTCGAACGTAACGTGGACGGCGGTGCCGCCGGCTCCGGCGATGCCGGCGGCGGTCTGCTCCGCGGCGGCGGCGGCGACGTCGCCGATGACGACCCGGCAGCCTTCCGCCCCGAGCCGGGTAGCCGTCGCGGCACCGATGCCGGTGGCGCCGCCGACCACCACCGCTACCCGTTCGGCCAGACCGCGCAGTCCCATGGATATTGACTTTACCTCTAGAACTGTAGAGGATCGCAAGTCATGGCTGGAATTCATCGGGAGCGTCCCGGGGCCGCCGATCTGGCAGCGGCGACCGACACTCCCGCGACGCCGCTCGGCGACGACATTTGGATGTCGCCCGGCGTCTCCAACTCGTACGCGGTCGCCACCGATGACGGACGGGTCATCGTCAACGCGGGACTGGTGTTCGAGGGCCCGTTGCACCGCAAGGCCTTTGCCGAGGTGCCGGGCCCGGCGCGCGCCATCGTCGTGACCCAGGGCCACGCCGACCATTGGGGCGGGGTGCACACCCTGCGCGACGACGGCACCGACGTGATCATGCACCGCAACTACCGGTACTGGCGTGACGACAACAATCTGCTGATGGGCTATCGCGTGCCCAAGACGTCGTTCGCCTTCCAGAAGTTCTCCGACGCCGTGCTCGAGCACTTCAAGACCATCGATCCGGCGACGATCGACTTCTCGTTTCCGGAGCCGACCACGACGTTCGACCGCCGCCACGAATTGACCGTCGGCGGACGCAGGATCGAGTTGGCCTGGACGCCGGGCGGCGAGACCACCGACGCGCTGGTCGTGTGGCTGCCCGAGGATCGAATCCTGTTCAGCGGTAACCTGTTCGGTCCACTCTTCGGTCACGTGCCGAATCTGATGACCATCCGCGGCGACCGGTACCGCGACCCGATTCTCTACATCGAGTCGCTGAACGCCGTGCTGGAATACGGGCCGCTGCGACTGATCACCGGCCACTTCGACCCGATCGAGGGTGCCGACCGCATCGCCGAGGAGGTCACCGCGATGCGCGACGCGATGCAGGCCGTGCACGATCGCACCGCCGAGCTGATGAATTCCGGCGCCGACATCCACGCCGCGATGCGCGAGGTCACGGTGCCCGAGCAACTCGACGTCGGCGAGGGCTACGGCAAGACCGCCTGGAATGTGCGCGCCATCTGGGAGATGTACACCGGATGGTTCCGGCACCGTTCCACCACCGAGCTCTACGGGGTGGCACCGGATTCCGTTGCGGGGGATGTGGTTGACGCCGCCGGCGCCGACGCACTGGTCGAGGCGGCCCGCGCCCACGTCGACAACGGACGTCCGCTGCAGGCGATACACCTGACCGACCTCATTCTCACCGCCCAACCCGCGCACCCGGCGGCGCGCGCGGTGGCCGCCGACGCGCACGAGTCGTTGCTCGCCGACACCGAAAACTTCTGGGAAAAAGCCTGGCTCACCAAATCCATCAAGGAATTGAGGACCTCGAAAGGATCCGCATGAACTCCATCAGGTTCGACTTCACCGGCGCCAACGTGCTGGTGACCGGCGGAACCAGCGGCATCGGCAACGCGATCGCCGCCGAGTTCGCCAAGGCGGGCGCCGCCGTCACGGTGACCGGCACCCGCGCGTCGACCGCCGACTATCCCGAAACCGACCTGAGCGCATTCACCTACCGCCAGTGCCAGATCCAAGATCCCGACGCCGTCGACGCGCTGGCGGACTCACTCGGTGATCTCGACGTCTTGATCAACAACGCCGGTGGTCCGTACCCCGCCGGCGACGAATACGACCCGGACGGCTACGTCGCGTCGGTGGCGCAGAACATGTTGGGCCCCATGCGGTTAACGATGCGCTGCTACGACCGCCTGAAGGCGAGCAATGCACCCGGCGGCGCCAGCGTCGTCAGCGTTGTCTCGATGTCCGCCTTCCGGTCGGCGGTGTTCGTCCCGGGGTATGCCTCCTCGAAGATGGGCCTGATCGCTCTGACGATGAACCTCTCGCGCCGGTGGGCCGGCGACGGGATCCGCGTCAACACCATCGCGCCCGGGCTGATCGACACCCGAATGACGCACCCCGCCATGGGCGTTCCGGAGATCATGGACGTCGAGATCGGCTTCCACACACCGTTGGGCAGACCCGGGACACCGCAGGACTGCGCGGGCGCGGCGCTGTTCTTGTGTACCGACGCCGCGTCGTACATCACCGGCAGCACCATCGCCGTCGACGGCGGATACCTGACGGTCTGAAACATGAGCGAATTCGACAACCTCGCGACCAGCGACGACGTGCTCAAGTTGGCGTCACAACGCACCGGCCTGACCGAAATCGATTCCGACTCTTGGCGTGACGGACTACAGCTGATCCTCGACGACGTCAACAACTCGCCGGCATTCACCCAGTACGGCCGGGAACGCATCCTGAACGACTCGACCGACGCCCTGGGCCGGCGGCTGCAGGTCCACGGCTACATCCAGGAGCATCCCGCGGTGCTCGACGCGCCCGTCGAGCGGCCGCTGATCGTGCTCGGCATGCCCCGCACCGGAACCACCGTGATCAGCTATCTGCTCGACCAGGACCCGGGACGACGATCGCTGCTGCACTGGCAGTGCGTGGATCCGATACCACCGGCGCCCACCGAGACGTTGCGCACCGACCCGCGCTGCCTGGCCCTGCTGGAGGAGCAGCGCAAGATCCTGGAGATGGTGACGAAGGCGAAAGTGGCACTGCCGCACTGGGAAGACGCCGACGGCCCGACCGAGGACATGTTCATTCACAACCAGGACTTCAAGGGCCTGTCCTGGGACTCGTTCCTGTCGAGCACGCGCTACTCCGAATGGCTGTTCGACGAGACCGACATGACCACCACCTACGAGTACCAGAAGCGCTACCTGCAGGTGCTGCAGTCCACCGCCCCCGGTGCCTGGAGCCTGAAGATGCCGTCGCATTCGGTGCACATCGAGGCGTTGCTGAAGGTCTTCCCCGACGCCCGGCTGGTGTGGGCGCATCGCGACCCGTACAAGGCCACCGGGTCGCTGGCCAACCTGTGGAAGCTGCCCAAGGGGATGACGCATCAACCCGAGGCCATCGATCTGGAAGCCATGGGGCGCAACGCAATGTGGCAGATGCGCTACCACGTGGACCGGCCGCTGCGGGCCCGCGAGTGCATCGGCGACGACCGCTTCTTCCACATGTACTACCACGAGATGATGCGCGACCCGATGGACGTGATGCGCCGACTCTACGAGTGGGCCGGCGATCCGCTGACCGCGGAAGCCGAAGCGCGCATGCGTAATTGGCTCGCCAAACATCCGCAGGACCACTACGGGCTCAACTCGTACAGCCTCGATCAATACGGCCTGACCGTCGAACAGCTCGAGCCGGTATTCGCCGAATACCTGGACACTTTCGACATCGAACTCGAGGCAGCGCCATGAAAATTTCCGTGGTGACCGGACCGGGTAGGGCCGAGGTCCTCGATGCCGAGCGTCCGCAGGCCGGTCCGAACGACGTCCTGGTCCGGATGCGGGCCTGCGGAATCTGTGGCTCCGACGCGTTCTACATCACGATCGGCGGCATCCCGCCGCGCCAGGGACACACGCCGCTGGGACACGAACCGGCCGGCGAGGTCGTCGAGGTCGGCGACCAGGTGTCCGGCATCGCCATCGGCGATCACGTCGTGATCAATCCGATGGTCGCGCCGAGCGGCATCATCGGCAACGGAGGTCCGGCCGGTGCGCTCGCTGATTACCTGTTGATCGAAAACGCGGTGCGCGGAACAAGTCTCGAAGTGATTCCCAGCCACATCCCGTGGGAGGTGGCCGCGCTGAACGAGCCGATGGCCGTCGCCCGCCACGGCGCCAACCAGTGCAAGCCCAAGCCGACGGACAAGGTCGTCGTGTTCGGTGCCGGGCCGGTCGGGCTGGGCGCCACACTTGCCTTCAAATCCCTTGGCGTAAGCCATGTCGTGGTCGTGGACCTGATCCCCTCCCGGCTGGAGAAGGCACTGCAGATCGGCGCGGACGCGGTCATCAACTCCGCCGAGGAGCGTGTCGTGAAGCGCCTCATCGAACTGCATGGTGCGGGCGAGTCGATGTTTCCCGGCAAGGCCGGCACCGACATCTATCTCGACGCCGCGGGGGCGTCGGCGGTCATCGACACCGCGCTGACCGCCGCCAAGAAGGGCGCAACCCTGGGAATCGTTGGCGTCCATAAGGAACCGGTACCCGTCGAGTTCGTCAACATCATGAGCAACGAGATCACCATCGTCGGATCCATGGGATATCCCGACGAGATCTTCGAGGTGACCAAGGACATCGTCGCGAACTGGAAGAAGTACGCGCTGATCGTCAGTCACACCATTGCGTTCGAGAACGTCGGCGAGGCGCTCGAACTCGCCAGCACGCCCGGCGCCGCCGACAAGGTCGTGGTGACCTTCTAGTGTCTGGCGCGCGAGCGTAGCGCCACGGCGAGATATGGCCGGGTTTTTCGCCGTGGCGCTACGCTCGTGGCGCGAGTTAGACGCGAGCCAGGTCGTCGAGGGCGAGTTTGGCGGCGTTGGCGCCACACATGCCGTGCGCGCCGGGGCCGGGCGGGGTGGCCGCCGAGCAGATGTACATGCCAGGTACGCCAATAGTGTAGGGCGACAGCGTGATTCGTGGGCCGAAGGTGAGCTGGCGGATGTCCTTTGAGCCGGTCATGATGTCGCCGCCGGCGTAGTTGGCGTTGAAGGTGGCCATCTGCGTCGTGCCGCGCACGGCGTGGCCGACGATGCGCTCGGTGAAGCCGGGCGCGAACCGCTCGATCTGGGCGATGATCGCCTCCGTAGCGTCCCCGGTGTAACCGTTGGGGACGTGGGCGTAGCTCCACACCGGATGCGTATTGCCCACCGAACGTTGCGGATCGGCCAGGTACTGCTGACCGATCAACACGAACGGCCGCTCGGGCATCCGCCCGGCGTGGATGTCGCGCTCGGTTGCGGCGAGCTCCGTGAAGGTGCCGGCCAGATGCACCGTGCCGGCCCGGTGCGCGTCCGGGTTCGTCCAGGGCACGCCGCCCTCGACGGCGAAGTCGACCTTGAACGCGCCGGGGCCACGCCGGAACCTGGTGAAGGCGGCCGAAATTCGGCGGGGCAGCCGGTCTCCGAGGATGCCGGCGACCGCGCTGGGCGCCAGGTCGAACATCGTGACGTCGGCCGGCGGCAGCTGCGACGTATTCTGCACCCGGACACCGGTTTCGATCTTGCCGCCCAGATCGCTCAGCAGCGCGACCATCGCGTTGGCGATCGACTGAGATCCGCCCTCGGCCACCGCCCAGCCGTGCCGGTGGCCGGCCGCGATGATGCCCATCCCGATGGCGGACGTCATTGGGTAGTGCAGCGGCCGGAAGGCGTGGGCCGCAACGCCGCCGAACAACGCCCGGCCCTCGTCGGTGCGGAACACCCGCGCGAACGTCGATGCGGGAAGCACGGTGGGCGCCCCGAACCGGGCCAGCATCAGCGGATGGTGCGGGATCCGCAGCAACGGGCCCATGATGTCGTCGCTGAGCGCATCGAAATGGCCGGCGGGATAGCCGAACGCGAGGCGCCAGCGCGCCCCGTCGCGACCCAGGCCCGCCGCCGTCTGCTCGACCGAGCGGTGCAGCACGCCCGCGCTGCCGCCGTCGAGCGGATGGACGCAATCGATCTCCGGCCAGCGCCACGACAATCCGTACCGCTGCAGATTGAAGGCGCTCAGGAACTGCGAGCCGACGGCCATCGGGTGAATCGCCGAACAATGGTCGTGCAGCAGGCCGGGAATGATGGCCTCGTTGCTGCGGGTACCGCCGCCAACCTCGTCGGCGGCTTCGAGGACGGTGACCTGCACGCCCTTGGCGGCCAGGCAGATGGCGGCGGCGAGCCCGTTGGGCCCGCTACCTACCACCACTGCGGTACTCATAGTTACTGTGCACGTTACCGCGAGCGCACAATACCTCGGCGCCTCGCGTCCGTCATTGTTCGCTATACCCGTGCGCGATGCGCAATTGTGTCGCGTCGGACATTTTCTTTTCACCTATTCTGGCGAATGATATTGAGATGACTATTCGCGACGACACCGTTTTCGAAGGTCCTTTGCAAGCACTTGCCCGCAGTGCCTGGCAGGTCCTCCTTCTTACCGGCATCCTGGCCGTTGCGCTGGGTGTCATAGTGCTGGCCTGGCCAGGTCAGACACTGTTTGTTGCAGGTGTCCTGTTCGGCATCTACCTGGTGGTTTCCGGGGTCGGCTACGTGTTCGCCGCCTTCGGCTCGCACGCCGGTGCCGCGATGAGAGTGCTGACGTTTATCACCGGCATCGTGTCGCTGATTCTGGGATTCTTTTGCTTCCGTGAAGAATTCGAGGCAGTCACGCTTTTGGCCATCTGGATCGGCATCAGCTGGCTGTTCCGCGGGATGACCCTGCTTGCCGCGGCGTTGTCGTTGGACCACATGCCGGGCCGCGGCTGGCAGGCGCTGTCGGGGTTGGTCATCGTGGTCGGTGGCGCGGTACTGATCGTCTCGCCGCTGCACTCGATCGCTGTGCTGACCCTGGTCGCCGGCTGCTGGCTGATCGCCATCGGCGTCGTCGACGTGATCAGCGCGTTCCAGGTTCGCAGCCGGACCAAGGCCGCCTAGGGCAGTCGCGCGTCGACCTCGAGAGCCAGACACAGCTCGGCGATGTCTCGGGGCCGAGAAAGCGATCGGTCGGTCAACTCCTCGATCCGGTGCAGCCGATGCCGCACGGTATTGGGGTGGCAATAGATTTTGGCGGCGGTCTCGTTCGCGGAACCGCCGACCTCCACCCAGGCGCGGAACGTGCCGAGCAGAATGGTGCGTTCCTCGTCGGGCAGCTCGTCGAGTCGCTGCAGCACCAGTGATTTGATCCGCGCCATGACCTCCGGGGCACTGACCGCCGCGACGGCGAGCGGACTGTCGTCGAAGACGGTGATCAGTGAGTCGCCGGCGGCCTTCCCGGTGACCGCCAACCGGGCTAACCGCAACGCGTCGCTGGTTTCGGCGAGCTCCTGGAAGGGCGGGCTGATGCCGACCCTGGCGGTCGCGGCATGGCCGAGCACCTCAACGAGCGTGCCCAGGGCTTCCGGTGCCGGCCCGCTCAAATGGACGATGCCGACCTGTAGGTCGGGCAACAGTCGCCACGCGGAACGGATGTCACGGGCGGATAGCTTGTTCTCGATCGCCGGAAGTCCCAGCTTGCCAATGGCGGGCAATTCCGCGGCCACGACGGCATAGGGTCCCGAGGTGGGCAGCCGCAGCAAATCTGCTGCCTCCCAAAGGCTTTGACCGTCAGTGATCCGCCGCGACAGCAGCGCTTCCACCAGTGCCGATCGTTCTTCCTCGCGCTCGAGAATCTGCGCCGTCAACTGCTGACGGTAGGCGTTGCTCATTGCCTGGGTGAAGATCTCCTGGGCGAGGAACACCCGCGCCGTGGCGTCCAGGATGGAGTCGGTGGGAATTGCCGCGGCGCGCGCGGTGGCAAGCGTCTGTTCCCACATGAATCGGAATCCGATTCGGTAGGCGGTCATCACGGCCGGCAGGGGTACACCGGCAACCGCGCGTTCGGTACCGGTGCGCTCCGCGGGCGCGACGTCGGCATCGCCCTCACGGTTGAGCGAGTCGAAGATGAACGTCAGGTTCGCCACGCAACTTTCGATCACGTGATCCTTCGCAACGATGTTGCCGTCGCGGTAGGCGTCGATCTCCCGGCAGAGCAGATCCGCCATCTTCGTGCCCAATCTCGGCGCGCGCGCCAGCATGAGCCTGCCGAGTTCGACCACATAGCGATCGGCGGCGGCGTCGCGCCGGACACCGTCGGTCTTCGATGCGACGCTCATATCCGAAACCCTATTCCGGGCATTGCCCGATGTGAACGGTCACACCGAAACCGTTCCGCTGTTGTATTCGGCGACATTGTCCTGCGCAGATTCCGGATCGACGATGGAAACAGCACCACAGAACATTTGCGAAAGGCATCCCATGACCGCCCTCAGTGCCAATCTCGTCGCATCGAAGAACCGCAACCCTCAACGCGTCGCGCTGCGCTGCGACGATCTGCAATTCACCTTCGCCGAGCTCGACGACGCGGCCGCCCGGGTGGCGACACTGCTGGAGCAAGCCGGCGTCGAGCCGGGCGACCGGGTGGGCATCATGCTGCCCAATACTCCGGCCTTCGCGATCGCGTTCTACGGCATCATCTACCGCGGCGCCGTCGCGGTCCCGATGAACCCACTGCTCAAGGCCCGCGAGGTGGCGTTCTACCTGTCCAACAGCGGTGCCAAGGCATTGTTCGCGACGCCGGCCTTCGCCGACCAGGCCACCGCCGGTGCGGCGGAGGTCGGTGCACGGTGCTGGGTTGTCGATGACGCCGGGCTGACCGACTTGACCGCCGCGCTGCCGGCTCAGGGTTCCCCGGTCGAGCGCGCCGACGACGACGTCGCGGTCATCCTGCACACCTCGGGCACGACCGGAAAACCCAAGGGCGCCATGCTCACCCACGCCAATCTGGGCCGCAACGCCGACGTGGCCGTGCGCACCCTGGTCGAAGCCGGTCCGGACGACGTCATCATGGGCTGCCTGCCGCTGTTCCACGTCTTCGGCCTGACCTGCGGGCTCAACGGGGCCGTCCTCGCGGGCGCGACGCTGACGCTGATCCCCCGGTTCGATCCGCGCAAGGCTCTCGAAGTGATTGAGCGCGACGGCGTCACGGTGTTCGAGGGCGTGCCGACGATGTACTCGGCACTACTGAGCGTGTCCGAAGAGGCCGCCCCCGAAGCGACGCGGAGTTTGCGGACCTGCGTCTCGGGTGGTGCGGCTCTTCCGGTGCAAGTCCTCACCGACTTCGAAAAGGCGTTCGGCTGCACCGTTCTCGAGGGCTACGGCCTCTCCGAGAGCTCTCCGGCGGCCGCCTTCAATCATCCCCACCGGCCGCGCAAGGCCGGCTCGATCGGAACCCCGATCGAGGGCGTACAAATGCGGGTGGTCGACCTGGATGGGGCTGAGGTTCCGCAGGGCGACACGGGCGAAATACAGATCCGCGGCCACAACGTGATGAAGGGGTACTGGAACCTCCCCGATGCCACCCAGGCCACGATCACTCCCGACGGCTGGCTGCGCACCGGTGACGTCGGCCGAATCGATGAGGATGGCTATTTCTACATCGTCGACCGGACCAAAGACCTGATCATTCGGGGCGGGTACAACGTGTACCCCCGCGAGATCGAGGAGGTGCTCTACGAGCACCCGGCGGTCGCTGAGGCCGCCGTCATCGGCGTCCCGCACGACTCCCTCGGTGAGGAAGTCGGTGCCGCAATCGCTCTGAAGAAGGGCGCCACGGTCACGGCCGACGAACTGCGCGAGTACGTCAAGGAGCGGGTGGCCGCCTACAAATATCCGCGCCTGGTCTGGCTGGTCGACGACCTGCCCAAGGGGCCCACCGGCAAGCTGCTGAAGCGCGAAATCACCATTCCGACAAGCGAAGGCAAAAGATAGCGATGGCTAGATCACCCAATCCCCCCAATGCCGTAGTCAAAGCCGACGAGCTGGCCGCTCCGCTCGACCTGCTACTCACCACCGCCACCAAGCCATTCGCCAGCCGAATGATGCCGAACGCCACCTGGGCCCGCTTCGGTGCCGGCCTCGCTCAGCATCCGGGTGCCGTCGCCGACCGGGCCGGCACGCTGACGCGCGAGCTCGGCGGTATCGCCGCGGGTAAGTCGCACCGTGCGCCGGCGCGCGCCGACAAGCGATTCAGCGACCCTGCGTGGCAACAGAATCCGTTGCTGCACCGAATCATGCAGGCCTACCTGGCCGGCGCCGAGGCCGCCGAAGGGCTGCTCACCGATGTCGGGCTTGACTGGCGCGATAGCGAGAAGATGCGCTTTGTGATGGACAACCTGGTCGAGGGGTTGGCGCCGACCAACAATCCCCTGATCAGCCCGCTGGGCTGGAAGGCGCTGATCGACACCGGCGGCCTGAGCGCGGTGCGGGGCACGAAGGCCTTTGCCCGAGACATGCTTTCGAAGCCTCGCGTGCCGGCGATGGTCGAGCCCGACGCCTTCGCGGTCGGCGAGACCGTGGCCGTCACCAAGGGGGCTGTAGTGCTGCAAACCTCGATGTTCGAACTGATCCAGTACGTCCCGCAGACGCCCAAAGTGCGCGCCATACCGCTGCTCATGGTGCCGCCGGTGATCAACAAGTACTACATCATGGACATCGCGCCCGGCCGCAGCATGATCGAATACTTTGTACAGCAAGGCCAGCAGGTGTTCGTCATCTCCTGGAGCAATCCGCAAGCACGCCAGCGTGATTGGGGCTTCGACGCCTACGGTGCGGCGATCATCGAGGCGATGGACGCGGTGCAGAAAATCGCCGGGACGGATAGCACGCACCTGCTGGCCACCTGCTCGGGCGGCATCCTCGCGGCGATGACCGCGGCCCACCTCGGTGAGATCGGCGAGCAAGACCGGGTCGCGGGCCTGACCCTGGCGGTCACCGTGCTGGACGAGAACCGGGCCGGCTTCGCGGCCGCGGCGATGAGCGACCGCGCCGCCCAGGCGGCGATAAGGGTCTCCCGTCGCAAGGGTTATCTCGACGGGCGCGACATGGCGGAGATGTTCGCCTGGCTGCGGCCCACCGACCTGGTCTGGCGGTACGTGGTGAACAACTATGTGCAGGGCCGCAAGCCGGCGCCCTTCGACGTGTTGTTCTGGAATGCCGACACCACCCGGATGGCCGCCGCGCTGCACCGCGACATGGTGCAGATGGGCCTGGGCAACGCGCTGGTCACTCCCGGGGCGGTCAGCATGCTGGGCAGCCCGGTCGATCTGGCCAAGATCACCTCCGACGCGTATGTCATCGGCGGTGTGGCCGACCACATCTCCCCGTGGCAGGCCACCTATCGCAGCGCGCGTCTGCTGGGCAGCAAGGACAACCGCTACGTCCTGTCCACCAGCGGCCACATCGCCGCGCTGGTGAATCCGCCCGGCAACCCGAAGGCGTCGTACCGGACCGGTCCGGTCGACGTGGAGGATCCCGAACAATGGCTCGATGCCGCGGAGAAGTCGGCCGACTCCTGGTGGCCGAACTATGTGGCCTGGCTCGCCGAGCGCAGCGGCCCGGAGATCGACGCCCCGAAAACCCTTGGCGGGGAGGACCTGCCACCGCTGGGCCCGGCCCCGGGCAGTTATGTGATGGAGAAATGAGCGCCGCGCGCAGGCTGGCACCGGTGAGCACCATTGGCGAACACCGATATATCACCGCCGGCGGGCAACGGATCCGGATGAACGTGCGGCCCGGGACCGGCGTACCGCTGGTGCTCTGCAATGGCATTGGGGCCAGCCTGGAAGTGCTCGATCCGCTAGTGGAGCAGTTGGATCCGAGTTCGGCGGTGGTCAGATTCGACGTCCCCGGCACCGGGGGATCGCCGACATCCGTTGCCCCCTTTGGTTTTCCCTACTTGGCCTGGGTGCTTGGGCGGGTGCTGTCCAAGCTGGGAATCGGCGTGGTGGACGTGCTCGGCCTGTCCTGGGGCGGGGCGCTTGCCCAGCAGTTCGCCTTCCAGAATCCGCGCCGGTGTCGGCGCCTGGTGTTGGTGGCGACGGGTACCGGCCTGCTGATGGTGCCCGCCCACCCGCGGGTGCTGACGAAAATGGTTACCCACGCAGGTTCTCGGATCCAGGCTATGCTGCATCCATTGCCGGTGAGCTATACGGCGGTACCGTCCGCGCCCATGGTGACGACGTCGCGCAACTGTTCGTGCGGCAATTGCACGCCGGTTCCAAACTTGGCTACCTGCACCAACTTCTCGCGGGTTCGGTCTGGACCAGCCTGTTCGCGCTACCGGCGGTACGGCAGGAGACGTTGATCGTCGCGGGCACCGATGACCCGATCATTCCGGTGGTCAACGCGCACATCCTGCACGCACTGCTGCCGCATTCGCGGCTGCACCTGCATTCCGGTGGGCATATCGACCTGGTGCACAACGCCGTCGAACTTGCTCCCGTCATCGAGAGTTTCCTGCACGAGTCAGGTGAAAGACCGTGAGCCACAACGATATCGACACGTCGGACTTCTACTCGTACGAGTACCTGCTCACCGACGATGAACGTGCGCTGCTTCATGCGGTGCGTAAGTTCATGAAGACCGACGTGGCGCCCGTCCTGCTCGAGCATTGGTCCCGCGCGACGTTTCCGTTCGAGGTCGTGCCCGGCATGCGCGAGTTGGGCCTCGCCGGACTGCCGTACCACGGTTACGGCTGCGGCGGGCGACGCTACCTGCTCGACGGCATGATCGCGATGGAGCTGGCCCGCACGGACTGCTCGATTGCCACCTTCAACGGGGTGCACGGCGGACTGGCCATGGGCTCGATCTATCTCTGCGGGAGTTAGCTGGATGCGGGCTGGGCGGAGCGCTCCCACGGGGTATATAGACTGTCACACCGGGGGAGTCGGTCAACTTCGATCGGACGCCGCAAAGTCCAATAAACCCGATCTGGAAAGTTGTGCCTTTTGTCTTCAAAGGAAAGCGAAATTCCCGGCCTGAAACCGCATTTCGAAGACGTGCAGGCGCACTACGACCTGTCCGACGATTTCTTCGCGCTGTTCCTGGATCCGACGCGCACCTACAGCTGCGCCTATTTCGAGCGCGAGGACATGTCGCTCGAAGAGGCGCAGTTCGCCAAGGTCGACCTCTCGCTGGGCAAGCTCGGGCTGCAACCCGGCATGACCCTGCTCGACATCGGCTGTGGGTGGGGCACCACGATCGTCCGCGCGCTCGAGGGCCACGACGTCAACGTCGTCGGCCTGACGCTGAGCCGCAACCAGCAGGCGCACGTCCAGCAGCGTCTGGACCAGCACTCGTCAGCGCGTACCAAGCGGGTGCTGCTGCGGGGCTGGGAACAGTTCGACGAACAGGTCGACCGCATCGTTTCCATCGGCGCCTTCGAGCACTTCGGGCGCGACCGCTACGACGACTTCTTCAAAACCGCCTACGAGGCACTGCCGGACGACGGGGTGATGATGCTGCACACCATCATCAAGCCCAGCGAAGTGGAATTCGCCGAGCGCGCGCTGCCGCTGACCATGACGAAGATCCGCTTCATGAAATTCATCATGGACGAGATCTTCCCGGGCGGAGACCTGCCCAACGCGAGGTCCGTCGAGGAGCACGCCAAGCGCGCCGGCTTCAGCCTCGAGCTCTACCAACCGCTGCGCCTGCACTACGCCCGCACCCTCGACAACTGGTCGGCCGCCCTGCAGGCGCGTCGCGACGAGGCCATCGCGATTCAGTCGCAAGAGGTCTACGACCGGTACATGAAGTACCTGACCGGTTGCGCGGACCTTTTCCGTGCGGGTTACACCGACGTCGCGCAGTTCACCCTCACCAAGGGCTAGCTAGGCCTGGATGTCGGCGGTGACGGCGCCGGTCACCCGGATCAAGTCCGCCGGGGCCACCGCGACGTCCCAACCGCGGCGGCCGGCACTGCAGAACACCCGCTCGAAGGCCAGCGCGCTGGAATCGACGACCGTCGGCAGCGCCTTGCGCTGACCGAATGGCGAGACCGCGCCGACGATATAACCGGTGGTTCGTTCGGCGACCGCGGGCTCGGCCATCGCGGCTTTGGCCACGCCCAGCGCCGCGGCGGCCGCCTTCAGCGAGAGCCGGGCGCCGGCCTGCACGATCGCGACGGCCAGCCCGCTGGGCACCGCGATCACCAGCGTCTTGTAGATCTGCCCGGGCGCAATGCCGTTGGCGCCTAGGGCATTTACCGCTTCCACGCCGAACGAGTGCTCCCGTGGATCGTGGTTGAACTTCACCACGTCGTGCGGCACGCCGGCCTTGGTCAGCGCCGCCAGTGCCGGTGTCGCGGTGGCGGCCACGCTACTGCCCCTTAGGGACCCGAGTACCCCGGCGGGTTGACGCCGTCCACCCAGAAGTCGACGCCGAGGGTGCCGCCCGGCACGCAGTTGTAGACGGACAAATCGGTGACGCCGTTTTCCAGCAGCACGTCCTCGCACAGCAGCATGTTGCCGGTGTACTCCTTGGACGGCTTGTTGAGGATGACGTAGGCGGCGTCGGAGTAGATCTCGGGCTTGCGGGCCCGGCCCATCGCCTCGTCGCCGCCGAGCAGGTTCTGCACCGCGGCGGTGGCCACCAGCGTGCGCGGCCACAACGTGTTGGACGCGATGCCCTCTTCCCGCATCTCCTGCGCGATTCCCAGGGCGCACAGCGTCATGCCGAACTTGGCCATCATGTACGCCGTCGGCTTCAGCCACTCCTGCCCGAGCAGCACCGGTGGTGACAGCGTCAGGACGTGCGGGTTCTCCCGGCCCTTCATGTGCGGCAGACACGCCTGCGAGACGGCGTACGTGCCACGCACCTGGATGCCGTTCATCAGGTCGAACCGCTTCATCGGGACCTCGGCGATGGACCCCAGGTTGATCGCCGACGCGTTGTTCACGCAGATGTCGATGGCGCCGAACTGCTCCACGGTCTTGGCCACCGCGGATTCGACGGAATCAGGGTCACGGACGTCCCCGACGATCGGCAGTGCCTGCCCGCCGGCCTCCTCGAGTTCCTTGGCGGCGGTGTACACCGTTCCCGGCAGTTTCGGGTGCGGCTCGGCGGTTTTGGCGATCAGGGCGATATTGGCGCCGTCCTGTGCTGCGCGCTTGGCAATTGCCAGGCCGATACCGCGACTGGCGCCGGAGATGAACATGGTCTTGCCGTTGAGAGACATGGCGTCACACTAACTCCCGGCTCCATCGGGTCGGATTGCGGGACCGTGCCGGTCGGGTCGGGACGGAAATAGCACGTCGGCTCGCGCTGTTACTCCTGACGGTCTCTGAAACGCATGTGAGCGGCCCGGGCAAACATTGTCGGTCGTAACCCTTAGATTGGGAGGAGGATCTGGTGTCAACGGCGACAAGCCTGTTAGGCAGTTCGATAGGCGAGGAGCAGTTGGTTCGCTTATTTGCGAGTCCGGTGTCGCTCGGGGTGGTACGCGGCGATGCTGCAACAGAAGGGACCGTGTTAATCGAGATGGCCGACTTAGACGATGGCCCAGACGCCGTGACCGGTTCCGACAACGCCGGGCTCACGCCGGTTGACGAAACCGATGAGGAGTTGACCGCGCGTTTCGAGCGCGATGCGATTCCGCTGTTGGATCAGCTCTACGGCGGCGCGCTGCGCATGACGCGCAACCCCGCTGACGCCGAGGACCTGCTTCAGGAAACGATGGTCAAGGCCTACGCCGGGTTCCGGTCGTTCCGGGCCGGCACCAACCTCAAGGCCTGGCTGTACCGGATTCTGACCAACACCTACATCAATAGCTATCGCAAGAAGCAGCGCCAGCCCGCGGAGTATCCGACCGAGGAGATCACCGACTGGCAGCTGGCCTCCAACGCCGAGCATTCCTCGACGGGTTTGCGGTCGGCCGAGGTCGAGGCCCTGGAGGCGCTGCCGGACACCGAGATCAAGGCGGCCTTGCAGGCGCTGCCGGAAGAGTTCCGGATGGCCGTCTATTACGCCGATGTCGAAGGTTTCCCGTACAAGGAGATCGCCGAGATCATGGACACCCCGATCGGGACGGTAATGTCTCGGCTGCATAGGGGCAGACGTCAGCTGCGCTCGTTGCTGGAAGACGTGGCCAAGGAGCGCGGCTTCATCCGGGGTCCACAGGCGCACGAGGAGGTGTCGTCATGAGCGAGTTCTCGCCCGATGGCGCCTCGGCGGGTGCGGAGCCGCGCACGAAGGCAGAGTGCGCCGAACTGATCGCCGAGGTATGGACGCTGCTCGACGGCGAATGCACCGCCGAGACACGAAAAAAGCTCAAGCAGCATCTCGACGAATGCCCGCCATGCCTGCGGCTGTTCGGGATTGAAGAGCAGTTCAAGGCGCTGATCGCGACGAAATGCAGTGGTGACAAGGCCCCCGAGGGCCTGCGCGAGCGGTTACGGCTCGAGATCCGCCGCACCACGATCATCCGGGACGTGTAGTACCGGCGCCGCGGCGCGACTACCAGCGGCTAGGCGTTGGGACGCTTGCCGTGGTTGGCCTTGCTGTACTTGCGGTCACGCTTCTTGCGGCCACGCTTGGCCATGGGAGAACCTCCGTCGTTCGTTCATGATCCGGGCGCCGGGCACCCGTCAGGTTGCCGACAATTCTCTCACGGCTGCGCGTGTGCTTTTTCACCCCACCGGGCGCTGGCCCGCGCGCCGGTATGCCCGATGATGTTGTGGTTCGATATACATGAGCTTGATGGAAGCCCAGACCAGCCAGCATGCGCGATGGCCGAAACGAGTGGGGTGAAGATGGCCGAGGATGTTCGGGCCGAGATCGTGGCCAGCGTGCTCGAAGTCGTTGTCAACGAGGGCGACCAAATCGGCAAGGGCGATGTCGTGGTGCTGCTGGAGTCGATGAAGATGGAGATTCCGGTCTTGGCCGAAGTCGACGGCACGGTCAGCCAGGTCAGCGTGGCCGTGGGCGACGTCATTCAGGCGGGCGACCTCATCGCCGTGATCAGCTGACCGTTCGGCGCTTCGTACCTACCACCGTGGAACGACGCGGGAGCATTTGATGTCCACGCTCGGTGACCTGCTGGCCGAACACACCGTCCTGCCCGGCAACGCCGTGGACCACCTGCACGCGGTGGTCGGGGAGTGGCAGCTGTTGGCCGACCTGTCGTTCGCCGACTACCTGATGTGGGTGCGCCGCGACGACGGCGTGCTGGTCTGTGTGGCGCAATGCCGGCCGAACACCGCGCCCACGGTGCTGCAGACCGACTCGGTGGGCAGCGTCGTGGAAGCCGAGCGGCTACCGCTGGTCGCGGAGACCTTCGCTTCGGGCGCCCCGCAGCTGGAAACCGGTGCGCAACAACAAGATTTGTGGCAACTTCCCGGGCCGCACGTCGCGGCGTCGCCGGTGCGCTACGCCGATCAGGTGGTGGCGGTTCTCACCCAGCACCAAACCACGCTGACGGCTAATCAGAATTCCGGGCACCTGGAAACCGCCTACCGCGACTGCGCCGCGGATCTGGTGCACATGCTGGCCGACGGCACCTTTCCCGACGTGCGTGACGTCGCCATGTCGCGCTCCACGCCACGCGTGGGCGACGGATTCATCCGCATCGACGTCGACGGTGTGGTCGTCTACGCCAGCCCCAACGCCCTGTCGGCGTACCACCGCATGGGACTGACGAGCGAGTTGGAGGGTCACAACCTCATCCGGATCACGCGGCCGCTGATCTCGGACTCGTTTGAAGCCCAAGAGATGGCCGAGCACGTGCAGGACTTGCTGGCCGGCGGCAAGAGCATGCGCATGGAGGTCGATGCCGGCGGTGCCACGGTGCTGCTGCGGACGTTGCCGCTGGTGGTGCACGGCGCCGGCGTGGGCGCCGCGGTGCTGATTCGCGATGTGACCGAGGTGAAACGCCGCGACCGGGCCCTGATCTCCAAGGACGCCACGATCCGCGAGATCCACCATCGCGTGAAGAACAACCTGCAAACGGTCGCGGCGCTGCTGCGCCTGCAGGCCCGCCGGACGGTGAACGCCGAAGGTCGCGAGGCGCTGATCGAATCGGTGCGCCGAGTGTCGTCGATCGCCCTGGTCCACGACGCGTTGTCGATGTCGGTCGACGAGCAGGTGAACCTCGACGAGGTGATCGACCGGATCTTGCCGATCATGAACGACGTGGCCTCGGTCGACCGGCCGATCCGGATCAACCGCGTCGGTGATCTGGGCGTGCTCGACTCCGACCGCGCCACGGCGCTGATCATGGTGATCACCGAGCTGGTGCAGAACGCGATCGAGCACGCGTTTGACCCGGCTGCCCAGGAAGGGTCGGTGACGATTCGCGCCGAGCGCTCGGCGCGCTGGCTCGATGTGGTGGTGCACGACGACGGGCGCGGGCTGCCCGAAGGCTTCAGCCTGGAGAAATCCGACAGCCTGGGCCTACAGATCGTGCGCACCCTGGTGGCGGCCGAGCTGGACGGCACGCTCGGGATGCGTCGGGGACCCCAGGGCGGCACCGACGTGGTGCTGCGGGTGCCGATCGGCCGTCGGTCCAGGCTGCTGCTGTAACTGCCCACGCAACAGCGCGGCCCCGACAGCTTGTCGGGGCCGCGCTGTTCAGAGACTGGGGTCAGACTCCGCTGCGGGCCTTCGTCCGGGCGTTGCGGCGCTTGAGCGCACGCCGCTCGTCTTCGCTCATACCGCCCCACACGCCGGAGTCCTGACCGGTGTTCAGTGCCCATCCGAGGCACTCCGTGGTCACCGCACACCGATTGCAGACCAGTTTCGCGTCAGCGATCTGCGCGAGCGCCGGGCCGCTGTTCCCAACCGGGAAAAACAGCTCCGGGTCCTCGTCGCGACACACCGCCTTGTGGCGCCAATCCATAAGTAGTTACTCCTCACTATGTGCGCAGCATCGCGCACTTGCGTTATTCTTCGGCTCTTAACGCTTGCATGAGTAAGGGTCCGTTCGGTACCCCCACAATCGCTGCATGCAACCTTTCGATCGTTTCACAGGCACAACAGATGTCAATAGCGTGAGTTAGTGCGTGGGCTATCTCACTTTGGTTAAGGCTTAGTCAAGCCCTCACTCCGTTGTACTACATTCGCCGATTACCTTGCCGAGAATTTTCGGCTCAGCCGGCCGTTTTGGTCGGCGTTTGCGCAGCTCAGGACGGTTTGCTTTGCGGAGGCGCCGCCACCGGAAGCACATCGCGCACCGCCCGGAACGTCATCGAATCGCGCGGGCCGAGGTACTCCCCGTCGTACTGGCTGGCGACCGGTTCGCCGCTGCACGTGATTCGCAGGCAAGGTGTGTCGTCATCGCGGACAAGTTGTTTGGCTTCCGGCTTCGGGTTCTTCGCCAGGATCTGACGGAGTAATCGAAGAGTGGGAATCACCTTCAAACTCGTGACCGCGAACACCCCGAGGCCCGACTCGAAGCTGCAGCCCGGGTTGGTCACCATCGGCCGGCTGTTGCTGTAGGTCCACGGCGTCGTGTTGGAGACCCAGGCGAACTGCACGCCCGAGACGGGATCACGGCCGGGTAGCTCCAGCGTCATGTCCGGCGCGCGGCGGCTGTAGCGAAGCGTGGCGGGCACCGCGACCCGCCAATAGCGCAGCGGCGTGACCTTGACGCCCTTGTTGCGCTGGGCCTCCACCGCGGCGACCACCTCGGCATCGACGCCCATTCCGGCGTTAATCACCGCGTACTGCTCGCCGCAGTCGATCAGGCTGATGCGTCGCCAGGTCTGGTGGCGGCGGTAGTCGTCGATCAGCTGGATCAGCTGGTTGGTGGCGGCGACCGGGTCCCGGGAGATTCCCAGCGACCTGGCCAGCACATTCGCCGATCCGCCTGGTACCACCGCGACCGCGGGGACGTGCGCCGGCGGCGTCGTGCCGGGACGGCCCAGGATGCCGTTGACGACTCCGCTCACCGAGCCGTCGCCGCCGTGCACGACGACCAGGTCCACCCCGCTCTCGGCGGCCGCGCGACCGAGTTCGGTCCCGTGACCGCGGTGGTTGGTGTGCTCGACGGTGAGGTCGAGGCGGCTCTTGAGCGCATGCGCCAGCAGATCGCGGCCGGCGGGCGTGGTGGACGTGGCTGCGGGATTCACGATCAGCACGGCTCGCATGACGCACGAGCTTATGCGGGGCGGTTAAGGCCGCGCTGCGGGGGAAGCGCGGGTGCGAGGGTGGGGCGTAGCGCGTGGCTACGCTGACGCTGTGAACCGCGCCCCCCGCAACCAGGAGGTACCGCCGCCCCCGTCGGCCGTTCGTCGCGCGGGATTCATCGTCGCGGCGCAGGGCCTGGCCGCACTGGTGATGGCCGTGGCCCTGGTGGTGCGCGCGATTGCCGGAGCCGACCAACGGGTGGTCAACGGTGTGGGCACCGCACTCTGGTTCCTGGTGATCGGCGCCGTGGTGCTGGCCGCCGGCCGCGCACTGGTCGTCGGCCGGCGCTGGGGACGCGGGCTGGCGGTCTTCACCCAGCTGCTGCTGTTGCCGGTGGCCTGGTACCTCGCGGTGGGTTCGCACCGGCCGGCCTTCGGCATACCGCTGGCCGTCGTGGCGCTGACGGCATTGCTCCTGCTCTTCAGTCCCTCGGCGCTGCGCTGGGTCGCCGGGGCCGATCAGCGCGGGCCGGCCAGCTCGGACAGTGCCGACCCGGACAGCCGGTAGGTGGTCCACTCTCGTTGTGGTTGCCCGCCGATCTCGTCGTACAGCGCGATCGCGTCGGCGTTCCAGTTCAGCACCGCCCACGACAACCGCGTGTAGCCGTTGTCGACGCATTCGGCCGCCAGGGTTGCCAGCAGTGCGCGGGCCAGGCCGCGACGGCGAAATCCGGGCCGTACGAACAGATCTTCGAGGTAGACGCCCCCGACGCCGTCCCAGGTGGAGAAGTTGATGAACCACAGCGCCATCGCGGCGATCTCGCCGTCGACTTCGGCGACATGTCCATATGCGATCGGCGAGTTGCCGAAAAGTGCTGTGGAGATTTGGTTTTCGGTGACGGTGCATTCGTCGGCGGCGTGCTCGAATTCGGCCAGCGCGTGGATCATGTCGGTAATGGCGGCCGCATCTTCGGGTCTGGCGCGACGGATGGTTTCGCTCACTGCTCAACTCCCAGCGCGTTAAGTATCGTGGCGAATTTCGTTGTGGTTTCGTCAACTTCGGCATCGGGATCGGATTCCGCGACAATGCCGCCGCCGGCGCGGGCCAGCGCGGCGCGGCGATCGGCCGACAGCTGCGCACAGCGGATGGACACCACCCAGTAGCCGTCGCCGCTGGCATCGCACCAGCCCACCGCGCCGGCATAGAAACCGCGGTCGCCTTCGAGTTCGGCGATCAATTCCGATGCGGCCTTGGCCGGTACCCCTCCGACCGCCGGCGTGGGATGCAATGCCAGCGCCAAATCGATTGCGGTGGTTGACTTATCGCGCAGCCGGCCGCTGATCGGTGTGCACAGATGCCATACCGCGGCGGTGCGGCTCAACTGCGGCTCGGGTGCGATGGTCAGCTCGTCGCACAGCGGTTCCAGCGCGGCCCGCATCGTGTCGATGACCAGCTGATGCTCGTGGCGGTCCTTGGCGGACGCGGCCAGCGCGGCGCCGTTGGCGGCATCGCGTTGCGGATCCGCCGCGCGTGGAGCCGAACCCGCGAACGGCTGGCAGCTCACCCGGTCGCCGGAGCGGGCGACCAGCAGCTCCGGGCTCGCGCCCACCAGTGCCGCGCCCGCGTACTCGGGGCCGGCAGCGGTCAGGTCGGCCAGGTAGCAGTAGGCCGCCGGATCGTTGGCCGCCAGGCGGCGCAGAATGACGCGGGCGTCCAGCGCGTCGTCGGCGGTCAGTTGCAAAGCCCGGGCCAGCACCACCTTGCTCAGTGACGTGTTCGGTGCCCTCAGCTCATCGCGGGCGCGGCTGATCCGGGCGCGGTAGTCGGCCGGCGGCGGGATCGCGGCGACGATGCGCACGCCGGGTAGCGGGTCCGTCGGCCAGTCGGGCGCCCCGACGCTGCGCGACACCGTCTGGGGCACCAGCAATGCTGCGGGTCGTTGCACATCAAAAGGCAACGCGCCCAACACTATTGGAGCCGACCCCGAGATCAGCGCGGCCTGTGCGGCGCCCACGTCGCGGTAGCGCGTCCGCACGCCCTCGCCGATCAGGGTGCCTCGCGGGCCGCACAGTGCGAACGGCGGTTCGACCGAGCTCACACCGTCTGACCGGTCAGCCCGAGGGCGAGAAGCTGCTGTGCCCCATGCTCGAAGCCGCACATCGCGACCGAGGCGGTGCGCATGCCGAATCGGCGGCCCTCGATCAGCGGCAGTTCGACCCAGCGCGTGATCACCGCGCGGGAGAAGTGACCGTGGCTGACGAACACCACGTCACGCGATTCCATGTATTGGTACGCCAGCGCGATCGCCGCGTCGGCGCGGTCGCTGACCTGCGCGACGCTCTCACCGCCGGGGCAGCCGTGCGTCCACACCAGCCAGTCGGGCACCGTTTCGCGGATCGTTTCGGTTGTGACGCCTTCGTATTCGCCGTAATCCCATTCGGCGAGCAGCGGCGAGACCTCGTCGACGGTCAGGCCCGCCAAGTCGGCGGTGACCCTGGCGCGTGTGCGCGGGCTGCTGATCACCAGTGGATTGTCCAGGCCCAGCCCGCTGAGCACGGTGCCAGACAGCTTGGCCTGCGTTCGGCCGTTTTCGGTCAGGTCGATATCGGTCCGGCCGGTGTGCTGGCCGGATTTTGACCACTCGGTCTCGCCATGGCGGAGTAGGACCAGTCGGTGGTTGTGCAAGCCCATGTCGAGTGATTCTGCCCCAGACTTGCGGGGCGGTCGTCCTTAGCTCCCGGCCCGGAACGTGCCAGGATGGCAGGTGTGAGTGAAGCGCGCATATTGGCGGTAGCCAACCAGAAGGGTGGCGTCGCCAAGACGACGACGGTTGCCTCGCTGGGCGCGGCGATGGTGGAAAAAGGACGGCGAGTATTGCTTGTCGACCTCGATCCGCAGGGTTGCCTGACGTTCTCGCTCGGTCAAGATCCCGACAAGTTGCCGGCGTCGGTGCACGAGGTGCTGCTCGGTGAGATCGAACCGAGCGCCGCCCTGGTCACCACGATGGAGGGAATGACGCTGCTGCCGGCCAACATTGACTTGGCGGGCGCCGAGGCGATGCTGCTGATGCGGGCCGGCCGTGAGTACGCGCTCAAGCGCGCACTGGCCAAAGTCGCCGACCAATTCGACGTGGTCATCATCGACTGCCCGCCGTCGCTCGGCGTGCTCACCCTCAACGGGCTGACGGCCGCCGACGAGGTGATCGTGCCGTTGCAGTGCGAGACGCTGGCCCATCGCGGCGTCGGCCAATTCCTGCGCACCGTCGCCGATGTCCAGCAGATCACCAACCCGAAGCTGCGGCTGCTGGGTGCATTGCCGACGTTGTACGACTCGCGAACCACCCACACCCGCGATGTGCTGCTCGATGTCGCGGACCGCTACGACTTGCCGGTGCTCGCGCCGCCGATCCCGCGCACCGTGCGCTTCGCCGAGGCCAGCGCGTCGGGCTCATCGGTGATGTCCGGGCGCAAGAACAAGGGCGCGGTGGCCTACTCCACGCTGGCGCAGGCGTTGATCAAGCACTGGAAGTCCGGCAAACCGCTGCCGACCTTCGCGGTCGAGGCGTAGCACCGGGCCGGGGTCTAGCCCAGGGCAACCACGGTGTCACCGCGCTGCTCGAACACCCGCGAGCCCGACACGGCCGGGACGACGGCGCGATTGCTCGGCGCCCGGTCCACCGGAATGTAGCGCTCGTTGGCTCCAGTCATGGGGTCATAGACGCCGATCGCGCCGGTGACCGGGATGAGCAGCTTGCCCGCCATCATGGTGCCGGGGCCCAACGGGACCGTCGTGTCGCCCGCGGCGATGGTGTAGCGCAGGTTCAGACTGCTCGCGTCGAAAACCAGAACGGAATCGCCGGTCCACCACGTCATCAGGTTGCCCGCTTGCGACACCGCCGAATTCGACGGCGGCTTGGGCAGCAGCGCGCTCGCCACCGTGGTGCCCATTTCATCGATCACGTCGACCCTGGGCTGCGCGCCGGCTGTTCCGGGCAGATACACGGCCGTGTTGCTCTGCCAGACGGTCAGCACGCGGGCACCCGAGTTCACCCCGATTCCGGGCTCGGAGACCAGATGCTGCGACGGCTCGTCGTCTTCCTTGCCGGGGCGCAGCAGAGCGAGCCGCAAATCGGCCTGGTTGGCGCATTTCTCCAGCACCGAAACCTGCAACGAGCTGGCCGCCGCCGAGTACAGCTTGCATCCCGAGTGCAGGCCCCGCGACGACGGTTTCACCCGGGCGTCGGTCTCGCCGTAGGCAAGCATCCGGACCATGTCCGAACGCCACAGTTCCAGGCGCGTGTTGCCGGCCGACAACACCGTCGTGCCGTCGGAGGACAGGTGCACCTGCGGGTCGGCGTAGCTACTGCGGGCGGCCCCGCGGCGACCGGTGGACCCGTCGACGGTGCTGACCTGACCGCAACCGCGGTCGTCGCGGTACACCGCGACCGCGTAGTGGTAGACCCAGGACAGGCCGCACAAGTCGGCGTCGCGGGAGTAGCTCCAGCGCGTCTGGCCGGTGCCGGCGTCGCGCCCGTCCACCTGTCGGCCGTCGCCGGTGGCCACGGTCCCGCCCACGATCACCGGTGCCGTGGTGGCGGCGCTGGGGGCCGTCCACAGCTGCTTCAGGCTGGCCGGCACCTGCTTGGCCAAGGTCGGGTTGGGCGCCGGCGTCGCGGCGGGCCGGCTGATGGTGGCCCGGGCATCGCTGGTCCACCAGATCAGCGACGCCGTGGCGGCGACGACGACCGCGATCGCCGCGGCGGCCAACAGATCGCCTTTGGTCCGGCGTTCGGGTTTGACCATGCCTGGGTGTTGGCTCAGTTGGCGTGCGTGGTGGCTTCCGCCGGCTTGCGGCGGCGACGGCGGCGACGGTTGGCATTGCCGTTGGTGCCATTGCCGGACGCCGAGTCCGACGGCGACTCCGCGGCGGATTCGCCGTCGCTGCCGTTGCCGGCCGGGTGGCCGCTCACCGGCTGGCCACCGCGGGTGCGGCGGCGCCGGTTGGCCGGGCGGGCGCGCGCCGGCTTCTCCGCAGGCGCGCCGCGGTCGGTTTCGCGGCGCTTGACCGGCGACTTCCGCGGCGTGCCGACCGTCCCGGTGGCCTCGGTCGGAATGCCCAGCTCGGTGTACAGGTGCGGCGAGTTGGAGTAGGTCTCGGCCGGATCGGGGGAGCCCAGGTTCAGCGCCTTGTCGATCGCCGTCCAGCGCGGCAGTTCATCCCAGTCGACCAGGGTGACGGCGATACCGGTCTTCCCGGCGCGACCGGTACGGCCGATCCGGTGCACGTAGGCCTGCTCGTCCTCGGGGATCTGGTAGTTGATTACGTGGGTGATGTCGTCGATGTCGATGCCGCGGGCCGCGACGTCGGTGGCCACCAGCACGTCGACGTCGCCGTTGCGGAACGCCTTGAGTGCCTTCTCGCGGGCGATCTGCCCGAGGTCGCCGTGCACGGCGCCGACCTTGAAGCCGCGCTCGGCCAGCTCGTCGGCGACCTTCTGCGCGGTGCGCTTGGTGCGGGTGAAGATCATCGTCGCGCCGCGGCCGTCGGCCTGCAGGATCCGGCTGACCATCTCCACCTTGTCCAGCGCGTGGGCGCGGAAGACGAACTGCTCGGTGGTGTCGTGGGTGGCCGCCGAGTGCGGCGCCTCGGCGCGGATGTGGGTGGGCTGCACCATGAAGGTGCGGGCCAGCGTGATGATCGGGTCCGGCATGGTCGCCGAGAACAGCATCGACTGCCGGTCGGCCGGGATCTGGCGCAGGATGCGCTCGATGTCCGGCAAGAAGCCCAGGTCCAGCATTTCGTCGGCCTCGTCGAGGACCAGCACCGACAGCCCGCCCAGCTGCAGGTGCCCCTGCTGGGAGAGGTCGAGCAGCCGGCCCGGGGTGCCCACCACGACGTCGGCACCGGTGCGCAGCGCGTCGATCTGGGGTTCGTAGGCCCGTCCGCCGTAGATCGACACCACCGACAGGCGGCGGCCTTCGTCGGCGGTCAGATGCTTGGCGGCGGCGGCCAGGTCCTCGGTGACCTGGAGGCAGAGTTCGCGGGTGGGCACCACGATCAGGGCGCGCGGCGTGCCGTTGAGCGGCCGTGCGCCGACGCCGTTGGTGATGCGCTGCAGCAGCGGGACGCCAAACGCGAGGGTCTTGCCCATACCGGTGCGGGCCTGGCCGATCACGTCGTCGCCGGCCAGCGCCATCGGGAGGGTGAGCTCCTGGATGGCAAAGGCGTGCTCGATGCCCTTTTCGGCGAGGGCCCGGACTATTTCTTCGCGGACGCCGAGCGCGGCAAATGTCGGTTCAGTTTTGCTTGTCAATGCAGTCATGCGTGAGTGATGTACCTTTCGGTGACTTATTCGATTTGGTCGGTTCTCTGTCGCGGTCACGCGCGCACGAGTTCCGACTCCGAATACGTCTCCGAGTCGCCAGGCCCTGCTGAGATTTGGGCGGGCCAGCGGTGCACGCACATTTCGCCGATAGCGCCGGTCTGAAGAAATACAGCCGCTATCTATCTGCATGATAGCTGGTCGACAGCTCACACCCATCTTCTTCCAGGTCCGCCGACTACAGTGATGCCCATGACTTCGGCCTCCTCTGCCGACCGAGTAGACGATTCGCCTTCCGTAGGACTGACCGCGGAACATCCGGGCGTCAACGAGCTGTTCGCGGTGCTCGCCTATGGCGAGGTGGCCGCGTTTTACCGGCTGACCGACGAGGCCCGTATGGCCCCTGACCTGCGGGGACGGATCTCGATGGCGAGCATGGCGGCCGCCGAGATGAAGCACTACGAGCTGCTCCACGATGCCCTGGAAAAGCGGGGCGTCGACGTCGTTTCGGCGATGTCGAGGTATGTCTCCGCGATCGAGAACTACCACCGGCTGACGATGCCCAGCACCTGGCTGGAAGCACTGGTGAAGACCTATGTCGGTGACGCGCTGGCCGCCGACCTCTACCTCGAGATCGCCGGCGGGCTGCCCGACGAGGTGGCCGACGTGGTGCGCGCGGCCCTGTCGGAAACCGGGCACTCGCAGTTCGTCGTCGCCGAAGTCCGTGCCGCGGTGACCGCCAGCGGCAAACAGCGCAGCCGGCTGGCGCTCTGGGCCCGCCGGCTGTACGGCGAAGCCATCACCCAGGCCCAATATCTGCTGGCCGATCATGACGAGCTGGTCGACCTGGTGTTGTCGGGTGCCGGCGGCCTGGGTCAGCTCGGCGCGTTTTTCGAGCGTCTGCAGCAAACCCACGACCGGCGGATGCGCGAGCTCGGTCTGAGCTGAGTCCTACTTGGTGCAGGTCGCCAGGTTCGCGTTGTTGGCCGACGCCACCTCGACCTGGCCCAAGGCGTTGACGATCGCGCAATTGAGCTTGCCCACGATGCTGGTCGCGACGACGGACTGGGTCGTCACGCCCGGATTCAGCACGACCACCTTCGTCCACGGTAGCGACACATTGAACTCGGTCTGCGGGTAGCCACGGGCGTCGGTGTAGACGACGTTCACCAGATCCAGCAGCGTCTTCGTCCCGGTCACGCTGTAGTAGATGGTGCTCGGATTGACTGTGGCCCTGGGCGATACGACCGCGGGAGGCGGCACGGCCAGCGGCGGAGTCGTCAGCGCCGCGCTCGGCGGCGCCAAGGTGGTGACCGTTTCCGGTGGTAGCTGCGGCGCCCGCGAGGTGCTCGGTGCCGGGCGCTGTGACGCGCTCGGCGGGCTGGTGGTCCGGGGTGCGGCGCTCACCGTCGTGGGAGCCGGTGGCGCGATGGTGGCCTTCGTCGACGCGCTGTCGCCGCTGTTGATGATCACCGCGGTCGCGATCGCGCCGATCGCCACTACTGCACCGAGCACCGCGACGGCCGGGCGCATGCCTCCGATGGGCCAGAGGAGCTCCTTGAGCTCGTCGTACTCCTCGTACTCCTCGTGGTCCTCGTCGTCGGCGTACTCGTCATCGTCGTAGCCGTCGTAGTCGGCTCCGTCGTAGTCGTCATCGGGGTAGTCGTGGCCGGGGCCACAAGCTAGGCCGTTGCGATCGTCGAGTGTGTTTCTGATGATGCCGATGTTACGGACGTGAAGGTACAAGAACGGGCGCCGTGCGCCACCTTGACCCAGCTGGGAGCCAATCGTTATCTGTCGTTAGAAACGGTTTCGCTGACCGCGAACCGTCCCCGGTGCCCCTCTGCTCGGAGTGCACCGGCGGCGTCCATTAACCTGCAGCTGACACGCCTGCGACGGAATATCAACGGAAGGGGCCATCGTGGAGGTCAAGGTCGGTATCACGGACAGTCCGCGCGAGCTGGTGTTCGCCAGCGCCCAGACGCCCGCGGAGGTCGAAGATGCCGTGAGCGCCGCACTTCGTGAAGGCTCGGGACTGCTGGGCCTGACCGACGAGAAGGGCCGCCGCTTCCTGATCCACACCGCCAAGATTGCCTACGTCGAGATCGGTGCCGCCGACGGCCGTCGGGTCGGCTTCGGAATCGGAGCGGACGCCGGGGCGAAGACCGGGAAGGCCGCTAAGAGCGAGTAAGCGGCACGTGTGACAGCCCTCCCCAGGCGAACGCGACGGTGCCGTCGACGGCGTCCGATTTCGAGATCGGGCGGTCGGAGTCCAGCCAGTACCTGGCGCAGTCGACGCTGATGCCGACCAATCCCACCGCGATCATTCGGGCGCGGTGCGGATCCAGTCCGGAATCGGCGCTGATCAGCGCGAAAACCGCGTCGATGCACGATTCGGTGGCTGCTCGCACCTGGGTGGCGACCTCGGGCTCGGTGACGAAGTCGTTCTCGAAAATCAGCCGATAGCCCTGGCTGTCGTGCTCGATGAAATCGAAGAACGCCTGGATCGCCGCACGCAACCGCTGCCGGTTGTCGGTGGTGGTGCTCAGGGCGTTCTGCACGCCCGAAACCAGGTTCTCGACGTGGCGATCGAGCACCGCCAGATACAGCTCGAGCTTGCTGGAAAAGTGTTGATACAGAACGGGTTTGCTGACCCCTGCCCGATCGGCGATCTCGTCCATGCCTGCCGCGTGATAGCCGTGGTCGACAAACACATCGCTGGCTACGATCAGTAATTGGCCGCGACGTTCGTCGCGCGGCAACCGGTTACCCCGCCGGTTCGAGGTCGCTATGCCGTCACTCGGCCGACCCCGGTCACCCGTTCTGACGGCACGCCGTGCCGCCGACTTGGCGAGATCGCTCACTTGATCCTCATTTGAATTGTGGCGGCCGACCATCCGCATCGACGGGCCAGCCGCGCGCCGCTCGTCGCACAGACATTACTACCCATGGGGTACCTGCGACCGGCATCGGCACTGTCGACGCAGGCTGAACCGGTGTCGTAGGGCGCGCCAGGGGCACCCACGGTCCCGGCTGTGCCATCCTGGGGCAATGACGTCCGAGCCGCCCGTGCCCGGCCCCGGTCGAGTGCCGGTGCTGCGTGACGAGTGGCGAGAACCGCTTCGCGCGCTGCGGGACCCGATCGCGTTGGGCACCGGGCGCGCCCGGGCCGATCGCGACCGTGGCCGCCAGTGGCGGAAGCAAACGTGGCTGGGCCGGTTCATCTCCACGTACGGCTGGCGCGCCTATGCGCTGCCCGTTCTGGTGGCGCTGACCGCGGTGGTCCTCTACCAGACGGTGACCGGCGTCGGCGCGCCGCAACCGACGGCAAGTAAGCCCGCCATCCAGGGGCCCCCAGCCATCGGGGCGGTGGGCACGGCCATCCTCGACGCACCGCCGCGCGGCCTGGCCACCTTCGACGCCAACCTCCCCGCCGGGACACTGCCGGATGGCGGCCCGTTCACCGAAGCCGGCGACAAGACCTGGAGCGTCGTGCCCGGCACCACGCCGCAGATCGGTCAGGGCACGGCCAAGGTGTTCCGGTACACCGTCGAGGTCGAGAACGGCCTGGACCCCGCGATGTTCGGCGGTGAAGACGCTTTCGCCACGATGGTCGATCAGACGCTGGCCAACCCCAAAGGCTGGACGCACAATCCGCAATTCGCGTTCGTCAGGATCGACAACGGGAAACCCGACTTCCGCATTTCGCTGGTGTCGCCGGTGACGGTGCGCGAGGGGTGCGGCTACGAATTCCGGCTGGAGACCTCCTGCTACAACCCGGTCTACGGCCCGAACCGGGAGGCGCGGGTGTTCATCAACGAGGCGCGCTGGGTGCGCGGCGCCGTGCCGTTCGAGGGAGACGTCGGCTCGTACCGGCAGTACGTGATCGATCACGAGGTGGGCCACGCCATCGGCTACGTGCGCCACGAACCCTGCGACAAGCAGGGCGGATTGGCGCCGGTGATGATGCAGCAGACCTTCTCCACGTCCAACGACGACGCCGCGAAGTTCGACCCCGAATACGTCAAGGCCGACGGCAAGACCTGCCGCTTCAACCCCTGGCCGTATCCGATCGCCTGACCCTGCTGCGGCGCGCCGAGACTGCGCTCAGGGCTTGGGTCAATGGGCAAACCGCGATCTGTGCGCAGGCTCGACGCCGCTGTCGCAGGCTCGATCGCCTGGGGGAAGCAATCTCGGCGATTGAGGCGTTGACTGTAATTGTTGAGTAGCGAAGTCGACCGAGGAGATGTCGGGTGTCCACATCGTTGCCGCCACTAGTTGAGCCTGCCGGCGAGCTGAGTCGCCACGAAGTGGCGCGCTACAGCCGCCACTTGATCATTCCGGACATTGGTGTGGACGGGCAGAAGCGGCTGAAGAACGCGCGGGTGCTGGTGATCGGCGCCGGCGGACTCGGCGCCCCGGCGCTGCTGTACCTGGCCGCGGCCGGCGTCGGGACGATCGGCATCGTCGACTTCGACGTCGTCGACGAGTCGAACCTGCAGCGCCAGATCATCCACGGCGTCGCCGACGTCGGACGCGCCAAGGCGCAGTCGGCCCGCGATTCGATCCACGCGATCAATCCGCTGGTCGAGGTGCGACTTCACGAATTCCGGCTGGAGGCCAGCAACGCCGTCGACCTGTTCGGGCAGTACGACCTGATTGTGGACGGCACCGACAACTTCGCCACCCGGTACCTGGTCAACGATGCCGCGGTGCTGGCCGGAAAGCCATACATCTGGGGGTCGATCTACCGCTTCGAGGGTCAGGTTTCGGTGTTCTGGGAAGACGCTCCGGCCGATGAGGCCGGCAATGAGCGTGGCCTGAACTACCGCGACCTCTACCCGGAGCCGCCGCCGCCCGGCATGGTGCCCTCGTGCGCCGAAGGAGGCGTGCTGGGCATCATCTGCGCGTCGATCGCGTCGGTGATGGGCACGGAGGCGATCAAGCTGATCACCGGTATCGGCGAGCCACTGCTGGGCCGGTTGATGATCTACGACGCGCTGGAGATGAGCTACCGCACGATCAAGATCCGCAAGGACCCGGCCACGCCGAAGATCACCGAGCTGATCGACTACGAGGCATTCTGCGGTGCGGTTTCCGAAGGCGCGGCGCAGGCCGCCACCGGCTCGACGATCACCCCGCGGGAGTTGCGGGCGCTGCTCGACTCGGGCAAGAAGCTGGCCCTGATCGACGTTCGCGAGCCGGTCGAGTGGGACATCAATCACATCGACGGCGCCCAGCTGATCCCCAAGTCGTTGATCAGCTCCGGCGAGGGTCTGGCAAAGCTGCCGCACGACCGCAAGGCGGTGCTGTATTGCAAGACGGGCGTGCGCTCGGCCGAGGCGCTTGCAGCGGTCAAGAAGGCCGGTTTTGCCGATGCCGTCCACTTGCAGGGCGGAATCGTGGCGTGGGCGCAACAGATGCAGCCCGACATGGTCATGTACTGACGCATCGGCGCATCGTGACGACGCGCATCGTCGTCCGGCTGAGCTGGATTGCGGGGCTCCCCAGCGCGTCGTGACGACGCGCATCGTCGCCCGGCTAGGCTAACTCCCGTGAACGTCGAACCACCGCCGGAGCACGTGCTTTCGGCGTTTGGTTTGGCCGGCGTCAAGCCCATCGCCCTGGGCGCCAGCTGGGAGGGCGGCTGGCGATGCGGGGAAGTCGTCCTCTCCACCGTGGCGGACCATGCGCGCGCGGCCTGGTCTGCGCGGGTGCGGGAAACGCTGTTCGTCGACGGCGTGCGGCTGGCCCGGCCGGTCCGCTCGACCGACGGCCGCTACGTGGTCTCGGGATGGCGAGCGGACACGTTTGTCGCCGGCACGCCGGAGCCCCGCCACGACGAAGTCGTCTCGGCGGCGGTGCGCCTGCACGAGGCCACCGGCAAACTGGAGCGCCCCCGATTCCTCACCCAGGGACCGACCACGCCATGGGCGGACGTCGACGTGTTCATCGCCGCCGACCGCAGCGCGTGGGAAGAGCGACCGCTGCAGTCGATTCCGCCGGGCGCGCGTACCGCTCCGCCCAGCGCCGACGCCGAGCGCTCGGTCGAGCTGATCACCCAGCTCGCCACGCTGCGCAAGCCGACCAAGAGTCCCAACCAGCTGGTGCACGGCGATCTCTACGGGACGGTGCTTTTCGTCGGCACCGCGGCGCCGGGCATCACCGACATCACGCCGTACTGGCGTCCCGCGTCGTGGGCCGCCGGTGTGGTCGTCGTCGACGCGCTGTCCTGGGGTGAGGCCGACGACGGACTGATCGAACGCTGGAACGCCCTGCCGGAATGGCCACAGATGTTGTTGCGCGCGTTGATGTTCCGTCTGGCGGTGCACGCACTGCATCCACGTTCGACCGCCGAAGCATTCCCGGGCCTGGCCCGCACGGCGGCCCTGATCCGCCTGGTGCTCTAGGTGTACTGCCCAGGCAGGTTGGTCAACCGTGTGATGGGCGGGACCTTCCCGATCGCTGAGTGTTGCCGATGGTGATTGTAGGTATGCAGCCAGGGTGCTAATGCGGACCGGCGCTGGGCTTCGCTGTGGTAGTGACGGCTGAATGCCCATTCTGCTGCCATTGTGCGGTGGAAGCGCTCTGCTTTGCCGTTGGTCTGAGGCCGATATGGGCGGGTGTGTTTTGGCTTGACGCCGAGCTCTGAACACGCGTGTCGCCAGGCCTTGGACTTATAACAGCTGCCGTTGTCGGAAATCACTCGTTCAACGACGACTCCCCGCGCGCGGAACCAACTCACTGCTCGGCGTAGGACCGCTATAGCAGTGTCGGCGGTTTCATCGTCGTGGATCTCGGCATAGGCCGCCCGGGAGTGGTCGTCGACGACGGTATGGACAAAGGCGTGGCCGAGCAGCTCATCGCGATTGCGGCTGCGGCGGATGCCAGGCGTCGCCGCGCGATTCTTGCTGCCCTGCGCACGTCCGACGAACCGCCACCCGCCGCCAACAGGAATGTTGCCCAGTTTCTTGACATCGACGTGGATCAGCGAGCCTGGGTGTTCGTGCTCGTAGCGGCGAATCCGCTCACCCGTGCGGATATCGATGTGGGACAACCGGTTCAGTCGACACCGAACCAGCACCGCGTGAACCGTCGAGGCCGGCATCGACAGACGCGACGCGATCGCTAACGGCGAGAGGCGGTGCCGCCACCGCAACGCCACGATCCGCCGGACAACAACCTCTGGAGTGCGGCTGGGACAGTGGTGTGGCCGGCTCGACCGATCGCCCATCCCGACCACACCCATGGCCACATAGCGGCTAGCCCAACGCTTGGCGGTTGGCCAGGACACACGGAAATGTTCGGCTGCCCGGGCAATCGGCCAGCCTTCGTCAACAATGCGGCGCGCGAGCAACAACCGCCCACGAGGGGTCAATACGGCATTAGCGTGGACCACGAAGGTCTCCTGTTCGTTGTGGGTGCAGTGGTAGCAGCTCCACTCCACGACAGGAGACCTTCACCCATCAACGACCGCTACAGCGTGTCGTCACACTTCCTCAACCAACCTGCCTGGGCAGTACATCTAGTCCGGCGGAAACTCGTACCGAACCTCGTCGAGCGCAACCCTGCCGTCGACGGCGAGAACTCCTTCGGCGCGCAGTAGTTCGAGTTGCCGCGTCGTCAAATGCCGGGCCGGGCGTCCGGATGCGGTGATCACCCGGTGCCAGGGCAGGTCGGAGGAGTCGGTCCGCATGATCCACCCGACGATCCGCGGGCTGGAAAGCCCTGCGACAGCGGCGATGTCGCCGTAGGTACAGACGCGGCCGGAGGGGATCGCGGCCACCAGCGCGCGCACCCGTTCGACTTGCTCCTCGGTCACCGGCGCCATGGGTCAGCGCGCTCCGAGTTGCTTGCGGATCAGCGCGGCGACCTCGGTCGGCTTGGCGCCGGGCACCATGTGGTTGCACTCGTAGGTCAGCAGCTCGAAATCGGATCCCAGTCGTTCCCGCAGACCCGTGACGAGCTGGTCGGTGACGTAGGGCGGCGACGTCCACGCCGCGCGCACCAACGTCGTCGGGGTTCCCGCGGGCGGAAGCACGGTGGGACGGGCCAACTCGCTCCAGTAGGACATCATCGCGGGCAGACTGACCCGCCAGCCGTACCGTCCGCTGGGTAGCCGGACCAGATGCTCGTCGAGTTCGGCGTCGAGCACCGCGGGATCGACGTCCACCCAAGAGCCGGTTGCCTTTTCCATCCGGGCTTCCGCGGGATCCGGGTAGTCGGGTGAGGAGAACATCGCCTCGGCGATCCGGCTGGTCCAGCCGCCGTCCAAGCCGACCGCGGGGTCGAGCAGCAGTAGCGCCGCCACCAGGTCCGGCCGGGTCGCGGCCAAGTTCATTGCCAGCCCGCCGCCGAAAGAGTGCCCGACGACCAGGACCGGGGCCTGCGCCACCTCGTCGAGCAGCGCGGCCAGCGCCGCGACGTTGGCGTCGATGGTCCACGGGGCGGCCCATGACGACCTGCCGTGGCCGAGCAGATCGGGAGCGGCGATGGTGATTTCGGGCAGATACTCGCCCAACTGTTGCCACCGCTGGCCGTGGCCGGTCAGTCCGTGCAGGGCGAGCAGCTGCACCGGGCCCGACGGACCGAAGCGGTGCACGTGAAGGTCGGTGGTCACGCGTCGATGATGCCAGGCCCGGGCGACACCGCCGGTCGTAGCCGAACCGACTTGTCAGACCCTCGTGATGTCATGCCCGTATGTCGTTGACTTGGGGTGCCGAGGCGGGAGCCGTGCTGGCGCCGGATGCCCGCGGCTCGGTCCGCATCCTGGGCGGCCCGGGCACCGGAAAGACCAGCCTGCTCGTCGATGCCGCGGTCGCTGCGGTCGACCGCGGCATCGATCCGGAATCGGTTCTGCTGCTTACCGGTTCGGGCCGGATCGGGATGCGGCAGCGCAGCGCGTTGACGATGGCATTGCTGCGCGCGACCGGCCCGGGCACCTCGGCGATCCGTGAGCCGGTCGTGCGCACCGTGCACAGCTACGCCTACGCGGTGTTGCGCCGGGCGGCCGAACGCGCCGGCGACGCTCCGCCGCGGCTGGTCACCAGCGCCGAACAGGACGCCATCATCCGCGAGCTGCTGGCCGGCGACCTCGAGGAGGCCGGCACCTGTGCGTGGCCGGCGCATCTGTGGCCCGCCCTGAGCACCGCGGGATTCGCCACCGAATTGCGAAACCTGTTGGCGCGCTGCGCGGAACGGGGTGTGGATCCACAAGAGCTGCAGCGCCTCGGCCGGCGGTCCCGACGGCCGGAATGGACCGCGGCGGGCCGATTCGCGCAACAGTACGAGCAGGTGATGTTGCTTCGCGCGGCGGTCGGAACGGCGACGACGCCGGCGCTGGGTGCCGCCGAACTGGTCGGTGCCGCTCTGGAGGCGTTCGCGGTTGACGCCGAACTGTTGGCCGCCGAGCGCGCCCGCATCCGGGTTCTGTTGGTCGACGACGCGCAGCAACTCGACCCGCAGGCGGCCCGCCTGGTCCGGGTGCTGGCGGCGGGAAGCGAACTGGCGCTGGTCGCCGGGGATCCCAACCAGGCGGTGTTCGGCTTCCGCGGCGGCGAGCCGGCCGGGCTGTTGGACGGCGAAGCCCCGTCGGTGACGCTGACGCGGTCGCATCGGTGTGCGCCGGCGGTGGCGCGCGCCGTCACCGGGATCGCGCGACGGCTACCCGGCAGCAGCGACGGCCGGGCGATCGAGGGCACCGGCGCCGAGGAGGGATCCGTCAGCGTTCGGCTGGCGGCCTCGGCGCACGCGGAGGCCGCGATGATCGCCGACGCGCTGCGGCGTGCGCATCTCGTCGACAACGTGCCGTGGTCGCAGATGGCGGTGATCGTGCGGTCGGTGCCGCGAGCCGGCGCCCGGTTGCCGCGAGCGCTGGCGGCCGCCGGGGTGCCGGTGGCCGCATCCGCGGTGAGCGGGTCGCTGACCGAGGGGCCCGCGGTGCGGGCAATGCTCACGGTGCTGGCCGCGACGGCCGAGGGTCTGGACGGCGACCGGGCGCTGGCATTGCTGACCGGGCCCATCGGCCGCGTCGACCCGGTCTCGCTGCGGCAGCTGCGCCGAACGCTGACGCGCGGCAAACCCGCTGACGTGGCAGGGGATTTCGGCGACGTATTGGTGGCCGCGCTGGGCGCCGGGGCGCCGACGTCCGGGTCCCGGCCGCTGCAGCGCATACGTGGCGTCCTCGACGCGGCCGCGCGCTGCCACCGCGACGGGCAAGACCCGCGCTACACGCTCTGGGCGGCGTGGCACCGGTCAGGTCTGCAACGCCGCTGGTTGGCGGCCAGCGAGCGTGGCGGCTCCGCCGCGACCCAGGCCACCAGGGACCTCGAGGCAGTGACGGCATTGTTCGACGTCACCGATCAATACGTGTCGCGCACCCCCGGGGCGTCACTGCGCGGTCTGCTCGAGCACGTCGCGGCGCTGCAGCTGCCGGGCGTCAAGACCGAGCCCGCGTCGACGACCGAGCAGGTCCAGGTGCTCAGCGCCCACGCCGCCCTGGGGCACGAATGGGACGTGTTGGTCATCGCCGGCCTGCAGGATGGGTTGTGGCCCAACACCGTTCCGCGCGGTGGTGTGCTGGCCACGCAGCGGCTGCTCGACGTCATGGACGGTGTCGGCGCCGACGCCTCGGTGCGCGCGCCGCTGCTGGCCGAGGAGCGCAGGCTGCTGGTGGCCGCGATGGGCCGGGCCCGGCGTCGACTGCTGGTGACCGCGGTCGACAGCGACAGCGACGGCGCGGACGGGGGAGCCGCGCTGCCCTCGCCGTTCTTCTTCGAGGTCGCGCAGTGGGCCGATGAGGACGCTAATAGCCCTGGTGTACAGCCGATTTCAGCACCACGCGTGCTGTCCACCGCGGCGCTGGTCGGCCGGTTGCGCGGTGTCGTCTGCGCGCCGGACGGTGCGGTCGACGATGCCGCTCGCCATTGTGCGGCAACGCAATTGGCTCGGCTGGCCGCCGCCGGTGTGCCCGGCGCCGACCCGTCGGGCTGGCACGGGCTGACCGCGGTCAGCACCAGCGATCCGCTGCGCGACGGCCGCGATCCGGTCACGTTGACGCCATCGACGCTGCAGACCCTCAACGACTGCCCGCTGCGCTGGCTCGTCGAGCGGCACGGCGGGACCAACCCGCGAGAGCTGCGGTCGACAATCGGCTCGGTGCTGCACGCACTGATCGCCGAGCCGGGCAAAACCGAGACGCAACTGTTGGCGGAGCTGGAAAGGGCTTGGGAGCACCTGCCTTTCGACGCCCGATGGCATTCGGCCAACGAGCTGACCCGGCACCGCGCCATGATCGAGGCGTTCGTCGAGTGGCGAGCGCAGACGCGGAGCGAGCTGCGAGAGGTCGGCGTCGAGGTGGACGTCGACGGAGTCCTCGGCACGCCGCGTGCCGACGGTGGCGAAGTCCGGTTGCGCGGCCGGGTAGATCGGCTGGAACGCGACGGGTCCGGCCGGCTGGTGATCGTCGACATCAAGACGGGCAAAACGCCGGTCACCAAGGACGACGCCCAGCAGCACGCTCAGCTGGCGATGTACCAGCTCGCGGTGGCCGAAGGCCTCGTGCCCGATGGCGATGAGCCCGGCGGCGCGCGGCTGGTCTACATCGCCAAGAGCGGGGCGGCGGGCGCCACCGTGCGAGAGCAGGATCCGCTGACGCCGGCCGCCCGCGACGAATGGCGCGACCTCGTCACGCGCGCGGCCGACGCGACCGCCGGTCCACAATTCGTCGCCCGGCGCAACGACGGCTGCTCGCACTGCCCGGTCCGTCCGTCGTGCCCGGCCTACGGCGAAGGTTCGGCGTCATGACCCCGCGCTACAGCCCGGACGAATTAGCCAGTGCGCTAGGGCTTTTCCCGCCCACAGCCGAACAGGCCGCCGTCATCGCCGCGCCGCCGGGACCGCTCGTCGTGATCGCCGGTGCGGGCGCGGGCAAGACCGAGACGATGGCCGCGCGGGTGGTGTGGCTGATCGCCAACGGGTACGCCGAGCCCGGTCAGGTGCTGGGATTGACGTTCACCCGCAAGGCAGCCGGACAGCTGCTGCGCCGGGTCCGCTCCCGGCTGGCCCGGTTGGCCGGTATCGGCTTGGGCACGGCCGGCACGGTGACCCTCGAATCGGCGGGCGCCCCGGCGGTCAGCACCTATCACGCGTTCGCCGGCTCGCTGCTGCGGGACTACGGTCTGCTGCTGTCGATCGAACCCGACACCCGCCTGCTCAGCGAGACCGAGCTGTGGCAGCTGGCGTTCGACGTGGTCAACGGCTACGGCGGGCAGCTGAGCACCGACAAGACGCCGGCCGCGGTCACCTCGATGGTGTTGCGGCTGTGGGGCCAGCTCACCGAGCACCTGGTCGACACCGGCCAGCTCCGCGACACCCACCTGGAGTTAGAGCGGTTGGTCCACGCCCTGCCCGCCGGCCCCTACCAACGCGACCGCGGACCGAGCCAATGGTTACTGCGGCTGCTGGCCGCCCAGACCGAGCGCACCGAGCTGGTACCGCTGCTGGATGCCTTGCAGGAGCGGATGCGCAGCGCGAAGGTCATGGACTTCGGCGTGCAAATGGCCTCGGCGGCAAGGCTTGCCGCGAACTTCCCGCAAGTCGGGGAGGACTTGCGCAACCGCTACCGGGTGGTCCTGCTCGACGAGTACCAGGACACCGGACACGCCCAGCGCATCGCGTTGTCGGCCCTGTTCGGCGGCGGCGTCGACGATGGGCTGGCGCTCACGGCCGTCGGCGATCCGATTCAGTCGATCTACGGCTGGCGCGGCGCTTCGGCAACCAATCTGCCCCGGTTCACCACCGACTTCCCGCAATCCGACGGCACACCCGCGCCGGTGCTGGAGCTGCGGACCAGCTGGCGCAACCCGCCCAGCACGCTGCACATCGCCAACGCCATTTCGGCCGAGGCGCGACGCCGATCCGTGGCCGTGCATGCCCTGCGGCCGCGCCCGGACGCCCCGCCGGGCACCGTCCGCGCCGCACTGCTGGCCGACGCGCAGGCCGAGCGCGAGTGGATCGCCGACCACCTGCACGAGCACTACCAGCGGTCGCGCGATGACGGCGTCAGCCCGCCGACCGCCGCGGTGCTGGTGCGCCGCAACGCCGATGCCGCACCCGTCGCCGAGGCGCTGCGCGCCCGCGGGATCCCGGTCGAGGTCGTCGGGCTGGCCGGCCTGCTGTCCATCCCGGAGGTCGCCGAACTGGTGGCCATGCTGCGCCTGGTCGCCGACCCCACGGCCGGTGCGGCGGCGATGCGGGTGCTGACCGGGCCACGCTGGCGACTGGGCGGCCGGGACATCGCCGCGCTCTGGCAGCGCGCGGCGACCCTCGGTGCGGGGCGCCCCGCCGACGCATCCTCGGCACAGTCGATCGCGATGGCGGCCGGTCCCTCAGGCTTAGGGGCCGACACCGCGTGCCTGGCCGACGCGATCGGTGATCCCGGCGCGGCCAACTCGTATTCGGTCACGGGATATCAACGCATCACCGCGCTGGCCGCCGAGCTGAGCGCGCTGCGCGGTCACCTCGGTCATTCGCTGCCCGACCTGGTCGCCGAGGTGCGACGCACGCTGGGCCTCGACTGCGAAGTCCGCGCGGCCGCAGGCCATGGCGGCTGGGCCGGCGCCGAACACCTCGACGCCTTCGCCGACGTGGTCGCCGGATATGCGGAGCGCACAACCGCGACCGACGCGTCCGCCGCGGCATCCGTCCTGGGGCTGCTGGCCTACCTGGACGCCGCCGAGGTCGTCGAAAACGGCTTGGCGCCTGCGCCGTTGACGGTTGCTCGGGACCGGGTCCAGGTGCTCACCGTGCACTCCGCGAAGGGCCTGGAGTGGGAGGTCGTCGCGGTGGCGCACCTGTCCGGCGGAATATTCCCGTCGACCGCGTCGCGCAGCAGCTGGCTCACCGACGCCGCCGAACTACCGCCGCTGCTGCGCGGGGACCGCGCCTCGGCGGGCGCGCTGGGCATCCCGGTGCTGGACCTCTCGGACGTCACCAATCGAAAGCAGCTGTCGGACGAGATCTCCGAGCATCGCCGCCAGCTGGAGCAGCGCCGCGTCGACGAAGAGCGCCGGCTGTTGTATGTCGGGATCACTCGGGCCGAGGACACGCTGCTGGTCTCCGGTCATCACTGGGGCCCGACCGGGATCAAACCGCGTGGGCCGTCGGACTTCCTGTGCGAACTCAAGGACGTCATCGACCGATCGGTCGCGGAGGGTAATCCCTGCGGCGTGGTGGAGCAGTGGGCCCCCGCACCCGCCGAAGGTGATCGGAACCCGCTGCGCGACAGTGCAATCGAAGCGGTATGGCCCGCCGATCCGCTGGCCCGGCGCCGTCCCGACGTGGAACGCGGAGCGGCGCTGGTGGCCGGGGCTATGGCGGCCGGCGCGACGCAAGACTGTGTCGACGTCGAAGTCGACGTCGACGGCTGGGCTGCCGACGTCGACGCGCTGCTGGCCGAGCGCGCCCGCGCCGAACGACGGGTTGTCCGCGCTCTGCCCAGCCAGTTGTCGGTCAGCGGCCTGGTGGACCTGGCCCGCGACCCCGAGGGTGCGGTGCAGCGGCTGGTGCATCGCCTGCCGACCCGCCCCGATCCACATGCATTGCTGGGCAACGCCTTTCACTCTTGGGTACAACAGTTCTACGGAACCGAGTGGCTGTTCGAGCTGGGCGACCTGCCGGGTGCGGCCGACTCCGATGTGGGCCACACCGGGGAACTGGCCGTGTTGCAGCAGGCGTTCACCCGGTCGCAGTGGGCGGCCCGCACACCCATTGCCGTCGAGGTCCCGTTCGAGATGCCGATCGGCGACACCGTGGTGCGTGGGCGCATCGACGCCGTCTTCGCCGAACCCGACGGTGGCGCCACGGTGGTGGACTGGAAAACGGGCGAACCTCCGCGCGGTGCCGAGGCGATGCGGCAGGCCGCCGTCCAGCTCGCCGTCTACCGCCTGGCGTGGGCGGCGTTGTCCGGATGCCCGGAGTCCTCGGTGCGGACCGCGTTCCACTACGTGCGCACCGGTGTCACCGTCGTCCCCGACGAACTACCCGATCTCACCGAGCTGGCCGGGCTGGCCCCGGCGAGCGGGCGGTACCCCCAGCCCGACGCCGCGGGCGAGCGCGGTGTCGCCGTCTGAGGCGATCAAGTGTCTGCCGACCGGCGATCGTGGTTACATTTGAGTCGTGCGTGTGGCGTGCGGTGTTGTCCGGCCAACGATGGACCGCTGTGCCCAAGGGTAGATTGCCACGGCTGCGGGGTCTCGACGAGAGACTGACCACCCAGCCCGGTCACCTGCTGGTCGGCGTGCTGCGCATCCCCGAGGACCACGGCAGCCCCGCCCGCGTCATCACCCGGCGGCTGGTCATCGCGCTGGTGCTGTTGTTCGGTGCCGCCTTCGTCGTCTACCTCGACCGCAATGGCTATCGCGACGTGCGCGGCGATCGGCTGACGTTCCTGGACTGCCTCTATTTCTCGGCGGTGTCGCTGTCGACGACCGGCTACGGCGACATCACGCCGTACACCGAAACCGCACGCCTGGTCAACACCGTCGTCTTCACTCCGCTGCGGATCGCGTTCCTGGTCGTGTTGGTCGGAACAACGCTCGAGGTGCTCTCGGAGCGGTCCCGGCAGGGGTGGAAAATCCAGCGTTGGAGGAACAGAGTGCGCAACCACACCATCGTGATCGGGTACGGCACCAAGGGGAAACGGGCCGTGGCAGCCATCGCCAGTGACGAGGCGGCCCAAGGCGAGATCGTCGTCGTGGACACCGATCGCGGCGCCCTCGAGCACGCCACCACCGCGGGTCTGGTCACCGTGCACGGCGACGGCACCAAGTCCGACGTGCTGCGGCTGGCCGGGGCCCAGCACGCGTCGTCGATCATCGTCGCCACCAGCCGCGACGACACCGCCGTGCTCGTGACGCTGACGGCGCGAGAGATCGCGCCCAAGGCCAAGATCGTGGCCGCGATCCGGGAGGCCGAGAATTCGCACCTGCTGCAGCAATCGGGCGCGGACTCGGTGGTGGTCTCATCGGAAACCGCGGGCCGGCTGCTCGGTCTTGCCACCACCACGCCCAGCGTCGTGGAGATGATCGAAGACCTGCTGACCCCGGACGCCGGGCTGGCCATCGCCGAACGCGAAGTGGAGGCGAGCGAAGTCGGCGGATCGCCGCGGCACCTGCGCGACATCGTGCTCGGCGTCGTGCGGGACGGACATCTGCTTCGCATCGGCGCACCAGAAGTGGATGCCATCGAGGCCACCGACCGGCTGCTCTACATCAAAAACGCGGGGCACTAGTGGACTTCCAGCTCAGCAGTGTCCCGTTGCTCTCGCGCGTCGGCGCCGACCGGGCCGACCAACTGCGCACCGACGTCGAAGCGGCCACTGTCGGATGGGCGGCTGCGGCGCTGCTGCGGGTCGATTCGCGCAACCAGGTGCTGGTCGCCAATGGCCGGGTGGTACTCGGCGCGGCGGCCGAACTTGGCGAAAAGCCGCCGCACGACGCGGTATTCCTCGGCCGCATCGAGAACGGCCAGCACGTCTGGGCCATCCGCGGAGCGCTGCAATCGCCCGAGGACCCGGACGTCCAAACCGAAGTGCTGAACCTGCGCAGTCTCGGCCCGATCTTCGACGACACCAGCAGCCAACTGGTGTCGTCGGCCGTCGCGCTGCTGAATTGGCATGACAGGGCGCGATTCAGCGCGGTCGACGGCTCCCCGACGAAACCGGCCCGGGCGGGCTGGTCGCGAGTCAACCCGGTCACCGGGCACGAGGAGTTCCCGCGCATCGACCCGGCGGTCATCTGCCTGGTGCACGACGGCGGCGACCGCGCGGTGCTGGCCCGCCAGGCGGTGTGGCCCGAGCGAATGTTCTCCCTGCTGGCCGGATTCGTGGAAGCCGGAGAGTCTTTCGAGGTCTGCGTGGTCCGGGAGATCCGTGAGGAAATCGGCCTGAACGTCAGCGACGTTCGCTACCTGGGCAGCCAGCCGTGGCCGTTTCCGCGTTCGCTGATGGTCGGCTTCCATGCGCTGGGCGACCCTGACGAGGAGTTCGCGTTCAACGACGGTGAGATCGCCGAGGCGGCCTGGTTCACTCGCGACGAGGTGCGCGCGGCGCTTGCGGTCGGCGATTGGAGCAGTTCGTCGGAGTCGAAACTGCTTCTGCCCGGGTCGATTTCGATCGCACGGGTGATCATCGAATCCTGGGCCGAGCTCGACTGAGACGCTAACCGATGCGATCGGTGATGATCTGCAGGACGGAGTTCGCGATCTGATCCGCGGACTCGAGCCCGACCACGCCGACCGACACGAGATACGCAGACTTGGTGCGGTACAGATGGCTCCACTGGTCGGCGCTGAGCTTCAGCGTCGACGGATCCGGTCGATCGAGGGTGAAGCTGTAGTTCGGGTCTTGCAGGGCCACGCACGCTTGCAGCGAGGATTCCAGCTGATGGAATGCGCCTTGCGCCGCATCGGGATTCGCGTAGCGCCCCGCCGCCTGGGTGACTCCATTGATCATCGCCCGGCCCAGCGGCTGGATGTCGTCGGTGACGCCGTGGAACCCCGCGGCCCGAAACTCCGTCCAGTTGCTGCCGAAGGTGAGGTCGTTGTGTCCCACCACCCGACACGGTCCCGGCGCGTTGGCGTCCGACGGGGCCGGCTTGTTCAGGTCCGCCTCGGCACGCGCGAGATCGTCGGCCTTGGCGATGCGCCGGACGTCATCGAGGCCGACGATCATGTCGTCGACGTGGGTGACGGTGGGGTGCGACTTGGCCGGGGTGCTCGAATGCGAGCAAGCCGACATCAACATCACCGCGGCGCAACCCATCGCGGCCGCCGAGAATTTGCGAATTGGGCTGTTTTGTCGCGAACGCAAATTCGGCGCCATGGTTCGTATCGTAAGTCGCGCGGCTCAGCCGGCGACCTGAGCCAGCTTCGCTTTCACCTCGGCGGCACTCGGGTTGGTCAGCGTCGAGCCGTCGGCGAACTTCACCGTCGGCACCGTCCGGTTCCCACCGTTGACCGAACCGACGAATTCCGCGGCCGCCGGGTCGTCTTCGATGTCGACCGTCTCGTACGGGATTCCGTTGGACTTGAGCACGGTCATGAGCCGATGGCAATAACCACACCATGACGTCGTGTAAACGGTAATCGGAGCGTTGCTCATAACCCGATAACGTAGCCCGGCGACCGCGCGTTCCGCACCAGGGGCGCCACCCGGGCGGGCGGGTTCGGCGTGGCGAAACACCGGGTTTGTCGGCGACCGCTGCCAAGATGGACGGCATGCCGTTGGTCGCCGACCCACTGACCGCCGGACTGGACGACGAACAGCGCGAAGCCGTGCTGGCGCCGCGCGGACCGGTATGTGTGCTCGCGGGCGCCGGAACAGGCAAGACTCGCACCATCACACACCGCATCGCCCAGCTGGTGGCGAGTGGCCATGTCGCCGCCGGGCAGGTGCTGGCCGTCACGTTCACCCAGCGCGCGGCCGGCGAGATGCGGTCCCGATTGCGGACGCTGGACGCCGTCGCGGCGCAGAACGGATCCGGCGTCGGCGCCGTGCAGGCGCTGACCTTTCACTCGGCCGCACACCGGCAGTTGCGATATTTCTGGCCGCGGGTGGTCGGCGACACCGGCTGGCAGCTACTGGACACCAAGTTCGCCATCGTGGCCCGGGCGGCCAGCCGCATCCGGCTCAATGTCAGCACCGACGACGTGCGCGACCTGGCCGGCGAGATCGAGTGGGCCAAGGCCTCGTTGATCGGCCCCGAGGCGTACCCGAGCGAGGTCGCCGCCGCCGGACGTGACATCCCGCTGGACGCCAATAAGGTCGCCGACGTCTACACCGCCTACGAGGCCCTCAAGGTCCGCGACGAATCGCTGACGCTGCTCGACTTCGACGACTTGCTGCTACACACCGCGGCCGCGATCGAAAACGACGCCGCGGTCGCCGAGGAATTCCGCGACCGCTACCGCTGCTTCGTCGTCGACGAGTACCAGGACGTCACCCCGCTGCAGCAGCGGGTGCTGTCGGCGTGGCTGGGCGATCGCGACGACCTGACCGTCGTCGGCGACGCCAACCAGACCATCTACTCGTTCACCGGCGCCTCGCCCCGCTACCTGCTCGACTTCTCGCGGCAGTTCCCGGACGCGACGGTGGTGCGCCTGGAGCGCGACTACCGGTCCACCCCGCAGGTCGTATCGCTGGCCAACCAGGTGATCGCCGCGGCCCGCGGCCGGGTCGCCGGCAGCAAGCTGCAGCTGTCCGGCCAGCGGGCGCCGGGTCCCGTGCCGACGTTTCACGAGCATCCCGACGAAACCGTCGAGGCGGCCGCGGTCGCGAAGACGATCGCCGGGCTGATCGAATCCGGCACCGCGCCGTCCGAAATCGCGGTGCTCTACCGCGTCAACGCGCAGTCCGAGATCTACGAGGAGGCCCTGACCGAGGCGGGCATCGCCTACCAAGTGCGCGGCGGCGAGGGCTTCTTCAACCGCCAGGAGATCAAGCAGGCGATGGTGGCCTTGCGGCGCGCCGCCGAGCGAGGCGCCGAGGGTCCGGTGCCCGAGGTGGTCCGCGCGGTGCTGGAACCGCTGGGGCTGACGGCCTCCGAACCCGTCGGGACCCGGGCCCGGGAGCGCTGGGAGGCGCTGACCGCGTTGGCGGAATTGGTGGACGACGAGGTGGCCCAGCGCCCGGAGCTGGAACTGCCGGGCCTGGTGGCCGAGCTGTTGATCCGGGCCGACTCCCGGCACCCACCGGTGGTGCAGGGCGTCACCTTGGCGTCGCTGCACGCCGCCAAGGGCCTGGAATGGGACGCGGTGTTTTTGGTCGGGTTGGCCGACGGCACCCTGCCCATTTCGCACGCCCTGGCCCACGGCGCCGAGAGCGAACCGGTCGAAGAAGAGCGTCGCCTGCTGTATGTCGGAATCACCAGGGCCCGAGTGCATTTGGCGCTGTCCTGGGCCCTGTCGCGCAGCCCGGGCGGTCGGCAGACCCGCAAGCCGTCGCGGTTTCTCAACGGAATTGCGCCGCAGACGCGTACCGACCCGGCGCCGGGCAAATCCCGGCGCAAGCAAGGCCCGTCGCGGTGCCGGATCTGCAACAACAACCTGACCACGCCGACGGCGGTCATGCTGCGCCGCTGCGAGACGTGCTCGGCGGACATCGACGAGGCGTTGTTGCTGCGGCTCAAGGAGTGGCGGTTGGACGTCGCCAAGGAGCAGAAGGTGCCCGCGTACGTCGTCTTCACCGACAACACGCTGATCGCGATCGCCGAACTGCTGCCCGACGACGAAGCGGCCCTGATCGCGATCCCGGGTATCGGCGCACGCAAGCTCGAGCAGTACGGTCCCGACGTCTTGGAGATGGTGCGCGGCCGCTCCTGACCGATTGCGCCGCCCGGACGGCGGCAAACCCGCAGGTCAGAAAATCGGTTGTCAGTACCGTCGGCTACCATCTACTCTCGGAAACGCAATCTGCTGCCGGCGCGAGCTGGCATGCGCACAGGCGAGAGGAGGTGGCCACGATGATCAACGACTCGTTCGAGGTAGGCGTGGCCGGCGCGGTGCTGACCGCGTGGACCTCCCACGCTGCCCACGCCGCCGCTACGCCGGCGGCCGCGCTTAAGCATCGCGCCGCCGCCGCGACTCGCGAGTCCGTGGATTGGGGTCTTACCTAACAGCCCCGTTTTCACCACATGGCCACGGACCCGAAGTCATCAGGATCCGTGGCCATAGTTTTGGGTCGGCAACCCGCAACCTGGTCCGGATCACCGAAAACCAACCAGGAAGCAGGTGAGCAGGACATGTCGGCACCGACAGTCCCCAGACAGCCGCAGCCGGTGTTGCCATGCCACGCCGGTGATCCCGACCTATGGTTCGCCGAGACCCCGGCGGACCTGGAGCGCGCCAAGACGCTGTGCACGGACTGCCCCGTGCGCCGTCAGTGCCTAGCCGCGGCGCTGGACCGTGCCGAACCGTGGGGTGTGTGGGGCGGCGAGATATTCGAGCGGGGCTCGGTCGTGGGTTTCAAACGGCCGCGCGGGCGTCCCCGCAAGGATGTGGTCGCCGCCTAGATGGCCGCGACGTCGGGTTCGGCGAAGCCGGGGATCAGCTCTTCGGACAACCCCTTGATCGGCACGTGGGCATCGAGCTGGCAGAGGATCGCGGCCACCGACATGATCACCCGCATCGGGATCACCAGCTTCGGCGGCAGGTCCATCTGCCGGGCCGTCCGGATCTGCGACACCGACCGGTCGATCTCGACGGCGGACATCTTCTGCAGCCATTTACGGGTGTAGTGGAAGACCTCGACCTCGACCGGTTCGACGTACTGGCGCAGCATGTCATCGATGTCGCGCACCGACACCTGCTGGCCCTTCTGGATGAAGCCGGCCTTTTCCATCGTCGGCAACAGCAGGTCGTAGTTCTTGTCGCGGGCCAACCGGATGGTCATTCCGAGCTCGATCGGAAAACCGCCGGGCATGGGCGCCACGGCACCGAAGTCGATGACGGCCATCCGCCCGTCGGGCAGCAGCATGAAGTTACCGGGGTGCGCGTCGCCGTGCAGCAACTGCAGCCGGCGGGGCGCGTCGAAGGTGAGCTCGAGGAGCCGGGTGCCGATCAGGTCGCGCTGCTCGGGGGTTCCGTGGCGAATGATCTCGGCCATCGGCACGCCCTGGATCCACTCCTGAACCACCACCTTGGGCGCGCTGGCCACCACGCGCGGCACCGCGAAGTGCGGATGTTCGTGGTACGCCTTGGCGAATGCGCGCTGGTTGTCGGCCTCGAGCCGGTAGTCGAGTTCCATTTCGGTGCGCTCGATCAGCTCGTCGACCACGCCCTGGACGTCGGCGCCGGGCGCCAGCTGTTTGACCACCCCGACCATCCGCTGCATGGTCTTCAGGTCGGCCCGTAGTGCTTCGTCGGCGCCCGGGTATTGGATCTTGACGGCCACCTCGCGACCGTCGGACCACACCGCCTTGTGCACCTGGCCGATGCTGGCCGAGGCCACCGGGGTGTCGTCGAACGAGCTGAACCGGCCCCGCCACTTGGTGCCCAGCTGCGCGTCGAGTACCCGGTGCACCTTGTCGGCCGGCAACGGCGGCGCGTCCTTCTGCAGCTTCGTCAGAGCTTCGCGGTAGGGCTCGCCGAACTCCTCGGGAATCGCGGCTTCCATCACCGAGAGGGCCTGGCCGACCTTCATCGCCCCACCCTTGAGCTCGCCAAGCACTTGGAACAGCTGGTTGGCGGCCTTCTCCAGCAGCTCGGCCTGGACTTCGTCTTTCGACTTGCCGGTCAGCCGCTTGCCAAAGCCCAGTGCGGACCGCGCAGCAAAGCCGACCGGAATAGTCGCTAACTTCGCGTTGCGCGCAGCGCGCCCCCGTTTGATCTCAGACACACACCCATCATCCATGACGAAACGCCAGTGCCGTGCTTGATCTACGCAACAGTGAGGTCTCGCAACGACCGGTGGTCACGCTGAGCCGAACTTTCCCGGCCACTCGGACGACGGCCCGCTCAGCACGGACACAACGGATGCTTGGTCCACTGCCGCTCGACAATGGCGCCGGCGTCCAGGTCGAATTCCAGCGTGGCGTTCAGCGCCCGCGGTGGCCCGGGATCGGGCCCGTCATCGTGGCCGCGCACCGCGGCGATCACCCGATTGACCTGGTTGAGCGCCAGCGCCGCGGTCGCCAGCAGGGTGGCGCGATCGGCCACACCGACGCTCTCGCGCAGCTGTGCCGCGACCGCGGGCCACGCGGCGTCTCGGTCGCTGCGGTGTAGGTCGGCGCAGCCCAGGCAGCTGGTCACGCCGGGGATGACCAGCGGGCCGACCAGCCCGGTGCCGTCGCGTACCCGGACCGCGAGGTGGGCGACGCCCTGCGTGTGTAGATCGCGCACCATGCGCGGGTCGGCGATCAGGTAGTCGGCCAGCACCACCAGGTCGACGGTCGCGCGCGACACCGCGGCGTGCGGCTGGCTGCTGTGCGCGATCCGCGCCCCCGAGCACCGCAGCGACTCCATCAGCAGGTCCGATAGCGGCCCGCGGCCGTGGATCCGGATCGAGGCGGCCCGGCCGCCGTCCTGCCGGCGCCCGCGCGTCACCACCCGGGCGCTCATCAGCTGAGCGACGAGGTCGGTCAGGCCGTCGTTGTCGGTCAACCCCCGTTCGATCGCTTGGCGCTGCAGCTCGGTGATCGGCAAGGGTGATCGCATCGCGCGCAACAGCGCGGCCAGCGCCGCCGCGGCCAGGCCACGCGGTGGACGGACCAGTACCGCGCGGCGGGGATCCCAACCCACCTGCACGGCGCCGTCGGGGCGCAGCAGCACCGGCATCGCCGGGTCCAGCGCATACACAGCGTCCCGCGGCATGAATCCAGACTGTGCCACGGCCGGGGCAACAGCCCGGTCAGTTATCCACAGGACCGGGCGATGGTCAGCCGGGCGCAGCGGTAACGACGATCGTGTGCTGCCCGGTTGTCCAAGCGGTCATGAATCTGGTGATGCTGACCTTCGTGTCGCCGTTATCGGCGTAGGGATCGTTGAGGTGCACGGTGTCGTTGTTGGTGTCGATCCCGGTGACGACGAGCAGGTGATCGGCCGTCTTGCGCTGGTCGTTGCTGTCCAAGATGGTGCCGCCGTTGACCCACGCGATGACCTTGCGGTTGGCGCCGAGGTACTGCTCTAACGCGGGCAGCGTCACCTCGTCGGGGTATTTGTCCCAGGTCATGCGCGATTTGATGCCGTAGTGGTCGAGCAGCACCACCGTGTCGGCCGCGTCGATGCCACCCTTCTCGGTTTCGTGGCCCGGGTCGCCGGTGGGCAGGTAAATCGGGCCGTCGCGGATCACCGAAGGGGTGTTCTGCGCCAGCTTGATGATCTGGTCCTCCGTCGTGGCCTTGCCGGTGACCTCCCAGACCACATCGGCCACCGAGGCCAGCCCGCAGGTGTCCTCCGTCGACTGCTGCACCCAGTACTTGGCGGCCGCCTGCGGGTCCCCGTACACGCCGCCGCCCACCGTGGTCGGCTTCGCCGAAGGACTGTCGGTCGCGGCGACGGGTGACGTCTTGGCGGCACTCGTCGCCGGCGGCGCCGAGCCGCATGCCGACAGCAACGAAACGTTGGCCATGGCGACGCAAGCGCAAACCAATGCGGTGCGCACCGAGGTCGCTATTTGGGAGTTGAACATGTTGCCGCCAAAGCCAGTCGGACGATCGATTCGCCGACACCGTAGCACTCCCAGCAAACAAACGCAGTGGTATTCACGCAACCGCTCAGCGGGCGACAGGACGCCTCGCTCGGTTATCCAAAGAAGCCGTCACCCATGTGCTCCTGCGGTCCAAGGACGGAACTGCCATAGTGATCGCGGGCTCCTCGACGCCGTAGCTGCATCGCGTATCTCGGCACCCCCTACCAGGCGGAGGCCGCGCAGAAGGGGCTGATCGAAGCCCAATTGGCCAATGCTTCAGGCAATTACGTGTTGCCCGACGCCGAGAGCGTGGAGGCCGAGGCCGCCGGGTCCGCCTCGCAAACACCGGCGAATCAGGTGGTCTCCTTGGTCAACGGCCCCGCCGCGGACGGGTACCCGATCGCCAACTACGAGTACGCGATCGTTTACAGCAAGCAGAAGGACCCTGCCGTCGCGCAGACGATGCAGGCCTTCCTGCACTGGGTGGTGACCGACGGCAGCGGCCCCAAGTTCCTCGACGCGGTTCACATCTACCTTCGGCCGCTGCCGGACGCGGTCAGGGCGTTGCCCGACGCCCAGATCACCAAGATCACCAGCTAAGCGAATTACGTTGTCTGCCAATGATTGTCATAATGCCCCCAGTCCGGCCGAGCCTTCGGCCAGGTCGGCGCCCGACAGGGCGCGAGCCCATTGCCCGAGCCCTTCGGCATTGAGCTGAGGCTGGATTCCCGCGGTTCCGGCCAGGCCCGGGGAACCGCCCAGGGCCGCCACCGCTGCGGGCACACCGGCGCTCGGTGTGGTGTAGGCGACGGTGCCGGCGAGGTTGGTGATGGTCGTGCCGGCCGAGCCGACGAGGCCGGTGGCGGTGTTGCCCAAGGTCATGACGCCGGATTGGGCGCCGATCGTGACGGAGCCACTGCCGAGCAGCGAGCCGACGCCCACGCCGGTGGTGCCGCCCACGGGCGTAAGGGTGACGGCGCCGGAAGTGGGGGCGATGATCGTGTTGGGCGGAATTCCTACCCACCCGGACCCGGCGAAGAATGTGCCGCCCGGGTAGACGGTGACGGGCGACAGCGCAAAGACGTTGACGCCGCCGCCATCCGGGATGGTGATGGTGACCGAGCCGCTGTCGACGACCATCTGGGTGTAGGTGCCGATGGTGACGGTGCTGCCGGCCGGAACGTCCGCGGTGCCGCCGGCCGGGATGTCGTGGCCCGCGGCGTTGGTTGAGCTCAGCTGCTGCATCGCGGCCCGGGTCTGGCCGCTGCTGGTGTTCGCGGCGCTCTGGGCCAGCGCGCGAGTCTGGCCGGCCGGCCCGGAGTCGCTGGTGGTGCGGGGCGGCTCGCGGTACGACGTCAGCGTGCTCGCGGCCGACGCGTCCGCGGCGTAGGCGTACATGGCGGTGGCGTCTTGGATCCAGAACTCGGCGTATTCGGCCTCGGTCGCCGCGATCGCGGCGGTGTTGTGCCCGAAGAAGTTGGTGGCGATCAGCGCTGTCCGCCGGGCCCGATTGGCCGCGATCAGCGGCGGGGGCACCGTCATGGCGAAGGCCGCCTCGTACGCGGCCGCCGCCGCGTACGCCTGAGCGGAGGTTTGGGCGGCTTGGGCCGCACCCGCTTGGAGCCAAGCGATATAGGGTGCGGCCGCGGCGGCCATCGACAGCGACGAGGGGCCGAACCATCGGCCGGTCAGCCCCGCGATCTCGGCGGCGTATCCGCTGGCGGCCGATTCCAGCTGGGCGGCCACCGCGTCCCAGGCTGCCGCGGCGGCGAGCATCGGCCCCGACCCGGGGCCGGCATACATCCGCGCGGAGTTGATCTCCGGACACAGCAAAGCATAATCCATAGCGTTCTCGCTTTGTTCAACAGAGGTTCAACAAGCGATCTAACGCCGTTCGCGTAACGTTTCCATAACAACGGGCTGCCGGTCCGCTGTGAATAAATGTTTGCTAAGTTGGGTTGGGCAACCCGTTAGCCATCGACAGAACCGGGGTCGTCCTGCTCGAGTTGGGCGATGGCCTCATCGATTCCGCTGGTATCGCCGCCGATAACGCGATCGATAAAGCCGGCTGGCTCGTCGAGGTCCTCGGTTCCCGGCAACAGATCAGGATGTTGCCAGACGCCGTCGCGTGCATCCATGCCGGCGGCCTCCGTCAGACGCTCCCAGAGTGCGGCGGCCTCCCGCATCTTGCGTGGCCGCAACTCCAGGCCGACCAGCGTGGCAAACGTTTGCTCGGCCGGGCCGCCGCTGGCCCGACGCCGGCGCAGCGTCTCGCTGAGTGCGGCCGCGCCCGGAATCCGGTCGCCCAGGGCCGCGGTCACCACGACCTGCACCCAGCCCTCGATCAGGGCCAGCAGGGTCTCCAGCCGTTCCAGCGCCTGGGTCTGTGCCGGTGTGGCCTTGGGCTCGAAGACGCCCTGGCCGAGCAGGTTCTCGATCGCCGCCGGATCGGATAGCGAGGCGGGGTTGAAGTCCCGCGCCAGCTCCTCGATCCCGCTCATGTCGATCTTCATGCCCGCCGCGTAGGCCTCGACGGCGCCCAGCAGCTGGCTGGCCAACCAGGGAACGTGGCTGAACAGCCGGTGGTGGGCCGCTTCACGGGCGGCCAAAAACGTCATGATCTCGCTGCGGGGCTGCTCGAGCCCGGCGGCGAACGCTTCCACCGCGTCCGGCATGATCGCCGCCACGCCCTTGGGTCCCAGCGGCAAACCGATGTCGGTCGATGTCAGGACCTCGCGGGACAACCGGCCCAGCGCCTGGCCCAGCTGCGAGCCGAACGCCATACCGCCCATCTGCGACATCATCGCCATGAGCGGGCCCGCCATGGCCTTGGCCTCTTCGGGCAGCGACGACGCCCAGACCGTCGAAATCTGTTGGGCCATCGGGTCGCACAGCCGCTTCCAGGTCTCCAGGGTGTTGTCCACCCAGTCGTTGGGGCTCCAGCCGACCGACTTGCTGGTGCCGGCGGGCAGCGCGGTGACGCCGTCGAGCCACGTGTCGGCGAGGCGTACCGCGTCGGCGATCGCCGAGTTCGTCGCCGCCGGGATCGGTGCGACGAACCCGATCGAGCTGGACGCGACCTGCCGGGCCAGGTCGTAGTTGACGGGTCCCGACGGGGTGCCCCCGGCCGGCCCGGTGCCCGCGTTGCTGAACATCTGACCCAGCTGCGTGAAGATTTGGCCCAGGTCACCCATGCTGAAATCCCCGCCCATGCCGAATGCGCCGAGCGGGTCGGACGGGCCCGAGCCGGACTCGGGGTTCTTCTTCCCGTGCTTGTCGCGCTCGGGGTCTTCTCCGTGTGAGAAGCCGAAAGGCAGGTCAGCCATGACCTCAACGGTACTCACCGCCGGAACAGAAGGCGCCATCCGGCATCACGCTTGTAGCTGAAAGACGCCACCCCGGTGTCCGGTTAGGGTAAGCGGCGTGAACAGGCGGATTCTGACGTTGGTGGTCGCGCTGGTGCCCATCCTGGTCTTCGGCGTGTTGCTCGCGGTGGTGACGGTGCCGTTCGTCTCGCTGGGCCCCGGCCCGACCTTCGACACGCTCGGCGAGGTCGACGGTAAGCAAGTGGTCGCGATCGAAGGCACCCAAACTCACCCGACGACCGGTCATCTCAACATGACGACGGTGTCCCAGCGCGACGATCTGACCCTGGGCGAAGCCCTCACGCTGTGGTTCTCCGGACAGGAACAGCTGGTACCGCGTGACCTCATCTACCCGCCCGGCAAATCCCGCGAGGACGTCGACAAGGCCAACAACGCCGATTTCAAAGACTCCGAGGACAGTGCCGCGTATGCCGCACTGGGCTATCTGAAATACGCACCCGCCGTCACCGTCGCGACCGTCACCGACGCTGGACCGTCAGCCGACAAACTGAAGGCCGGCGATGCGATCGATGCGGTCAACGGCACTCCGGTGGTCAACGTCGAGCAGTTCACCGGACTACTGAAGGCCACCAAGCCCGGGCAGGTGGTGACGATCGATTTCCGCCGCAAGAACGAGCCGGCCGGCGTCGCGCAAATCACGCTGGGCAGCAACAAAGACCGCGACTACGGCTTCCTGGGTGTCGCGGTGCTCGACGCGCCGTGGGCGCCGTTCGCGGTGGACTTCAACCTGGCCAACATCGGTGGGCCCTCGGCCGGCCTGATGTTCAGCCTGGCCGTCGTCGACAAGCTCACCACCGGCGATCTGGCCGGTTCGACGTTCATCGCGGGCACCGGCACCATCTCGTCGGACGGCAAGGTCGGCCAGATCGGTGGCATCACGCACAAGATGGTTGCCGCCCAGGAGGCCGGCGCCACCGTGTTCCTGGTGCCGGCAAAGAATTGCTACGAAGCGAGCGCGGACAACCCGCACGGCCTGCGCTTGATCAAGGTCGAGACGCTTGGGCAAGCCGTCGATGCGCTACACGCGATCCAGCAAGGGGGTCAGGCGCCAAGTTGCTAGCCCGCAATTCTGCGTACAGTTGTGACGTCCAGCTCACATTGATCAGGGAGCGTAGCTAGTGGGGATGCGGCCCACCGCAAGGATGCCGAAGCTGACTCGGCGCAGCCGGATTCTGATTTTGATCGCGCTCGGTGTGATCGCGTTGCTGCTCGCCGGCCCGCGACTCATCGACGCCTACGTCGACTGGTTGTGGTTCGGCGAGCTCGGCTACCGCTCGGTGTTCACCACCGTGCTGACGACCCGCATCGTCGTCTTCCTGATCGCCGGCCTGCTGGTCGGCGGCATCGTGTTCGCCGGGCTCGCGCTGGCCTACCGCACCCGCCCGGTGTTCGTCCCCAGTAACGACAACGATCCCGTCGCGCGCTATCGCACCGTGGTGATGTCGCGGCTGCGGCTGGTGGCCATCGGTATCCCGTCGGCGATCGGCCTGCTGGCCGGTGTTATCGCGCAGAGCTACTGGGTGCGCATCCAGCTGTTCCTGCACGGCCAGAGCTTTGGGATCAGGGATCCGCAGTTCGGTAAGGATCTCGGCTTCTACGCATTCGAGCTGCCCTTCTACCGGCTGGTGCTCAGCTACCTGTTCGTGTCGGTGTTCCTGGCATTCATCGCGAACTTGCTGGCGCACTACATCTTCGGCGGTATTCGGCTGTCCGGCCGTACCGGCGCCCTGAGCCGTTCCGCGCGGGTTCAGTTGATCAGCCTGATCGGCACGCTGGTGGTTCTGAAAGCCTTTGCCTATTGGCTGGACCGCTACGAGTTGCTGTCACACACACGTGGCGGCAAGCCGTTCACCGGTGCCGGCTATACCGACATCAACGCCGTGTTGCCGGCCAAGCTGATCCTGATGGCGATCGCACTGATCTGCGCGGCCGCGGTCTTTTCGGCGATCGTGCTCAAGGACTTACGGATTCCGGCGATCGGCCTTGTCCTGCTGCTGCTGTCGTCGTTGATCGTGGGCGCCGGCTGGCCGTTGATCGTCGAGCAGATCAGCGTGAGACCCAATGCCGCGCAAAAGGAAAGCGAATACATCGGCCGAAGCATCACCGCGACGCGACAAGCGTATGGGCTGACGTCCGACCAGGTGACGTATCGCAATTACAGCGGCGACGGCCAGGCCACCGCCCAGCAGGTCGCGGCCGACCGCGCGACGACCTCGAACATCCGGTTGCTCGACCCGACGATCATCAGCCCCGCCTTCACCCAGTTCCAGCAGGGCAAGAACTTCTACTACTTCCCCGACCAGCTGTCGATCGACCGCTACCTGGACCGCAATGGCTCGCTGCGTGACTACGTGGTCGCGGCCCGAGAACTCAACCCGGACAGGCTGATCGACAACCAGCGCGACTGGATCAACCGGCACACCGTCTACACCCACGGCAACGGGTTCATCGCGTCGCCGGCCAACACGGTGCGTGGCATCGCCAACGATCCCACCCAGAACGGCGGCTACCCGGAGTTCCTTGCCAACGTCGTCGGCGCCAACGGCAGCGTGGTGTCCGACGGTCCCGCTCCGCTGGACCAGCCGCGAATCTACTTCGGACCGGTTATCTCCAACACCTCGGCGGACTACGCGATCGTCGGGCGCAACGGCAACGACCGCGAATACGACTACGAAACCAACACCGAAACCAAGAACTACACCTACACCGGGCTCGGGGGAGTCCCGATCGGTGACTGGCTGTCCCGCAGCGTGTTCGCCGCAAAGTTCGCCGAGCGAAACTTCCTGTTTTCCAGCGTGATCGGCTCCAACAGCAAGATCCTGTTCAACCGCGATCCGGCGGCGCGAGTGGAGGCGGTGGCGCCGTGGCTGACCACCGACAGCGCGGTGTACCCGGCGATCGTCAACAAGCGCCTGGTGTGGATCATCGACGGCTACACCACGTTGGACAACTACCCCTACTCCGAACTCACCTCGCTGGAGTCCGCGACCGCCGACTCCACCGAGGTGGCGTTCAACAAGCTGGGTCCGGACAAACAGGTCTCCTACATCCGTAACTCGGTGAAGGCCACGGTCGACGCCTACGACGGGACCGTGACGCTCTACCAGCAGGACGAGCAGGACCCGGTGCTGAAGGCCTGGATGCAGGTCTTCCCGGGCACGGTCAAGCCCAAGAGCGACATCACCCCCGAGCTTGCCGAGCACTTGCGCTATCCCGAGGACCTGTTCAAGGTGCAGCGGATGCTGCTGGCGAAATATCACGTCAACGACCCCGTGACGTTCTTCTCCACCTCTGACTTCTGGGATGTGCCGCTGGACCCGAACCCGACGGCCAGCAGCTATCAGCCGCCCTATTACATCGTCGCGAAAAACATTGCGAAGAACGACAATACGGCGTCATATCAGTTGACGAGCGCGATGAACAGGTTCAAACGCGACTATCTGGCCGCCTACATCAGTGCCAGCTCTGATCCCGCGACGTACGGCAGGATCACGGTGCTGACGATCCCGGGTCAGGTCAACGGTCCTAAGCTCGCCAATAACGCGATCACCACCGACCCGGCGGTGTCCCAAGACCTCGGTGTGATCGGGCGTGACAATCAGAACCGAATACGTTGGGGCAACTTGCTGACCCTGCCGGTTGCCCAGGGTGGCCTGCTGTACGTCGAACCCGTCTACGCCTCTCCGGGGGCCAGCGACGCCGCCTCGTCGTATCCGCGGTTGATCCGGGTGGCGATGATGTACAACGACAAGATCGGCTACGGCCCCACCGTCGGCGACGCGCTCACCGGGTTGTTCGGGCCCGGTGCCGGTGCGGCCGCGACGGGGATTGTTCCCACCGATTCGGGTGCACCCGCGACCCCGCCCGCGACTCCGCCGACGCCGGCCGTGGCGCCCGGTCCTGGGTCGCCGCCGACGGCGGTGCCCCCGCCCCCGGACGGATCGACGACCTTGTCGCCGGCGAAAGCCGCTGCCCTGCAGGAGATTCAGACCGCGATCAACGCCGCGCGGGACGCGCAGAAGAAGGGCGATTTCGCCGGCTACGGCGCGGCGCTACAGCGGCTCGACGACGCGATTACCAAGTACAACAACACGAAGTAGCGGGGGTCTAGGTCAGGATTCGTCCTCGGTAGGCGGTCGGCGTGGTGTCCAGCCGTCGGCGCATCACCACGGCGAAATGTTGCGAACTGGCGAATCCGCATTCGTGTGCGATCTCGGTGATCGTCAGCGAAGGGTTGGCCAGCAGTTCGCATGCCCGGGTGAGACGGCGGTTCATCAGCCACCGATGCGGCGGCTCGCCCGTGCCCTCGCGAAAGAGCTCGGTCAATCGCCCCGCCGACAAGCCGACGACTTTAGCGAGCTCGTGCAGGCCCACGTCTGCCGAGAGATGAGCTTCCAGGTAGTCGATCGCGCGGCGCAAGCGCCAATCGCGGTGGCCTAGAACGCTTTTCGCCGCAAAGGCGGTCGATCCGGATACGTTCGAATGCTGCCGCACCAGGCGAACGGCGAGCTGACAGCCCAGCGACTCGATCATCATCCGGGAACACCCATCGCGTTGCTTGAACTCGCGGACGATGCCTCGGCAGATCTCCTCGGCGAGCGGATCCCGGGCACACATCGGATCGATCAGAGTGACGGTACGACCCGCCTTGATCGCGCCGCTCTCGACCGCGGCCCGCTCGATCATGGCGTGCGGCAGATACACGTGCAGATAGCTGAATGGCCGCTCGGAGCGGAAGATTCCTCTTGGTTGTTCGCCGGCGACCACGATGTTCAGGTGGAACGGCGGGTGTGCCCGGCTCCATTTGCGGCGGCCGTCACCGAAATAGGTGTGGTGATGATGCCCGCTGATCGGAAGGGCGATCAGGTCGGTGTTCTCGACTGCGGGCCCGGGCAGTTCGTACACGGGGGCATCGCCGAAGTTCCAGATGGCCGCCGACAGAGTGCTATTCGACCCCGTGATCCGCTCGGCGGGTGCGAAACCCAGCCAATAAGACACGTTTTCGGGCGTTATGAAGGCCGGCGACCTCATACGTGCGTTTTCGGCCGGGCTGTGTGCGCGCGAAGACGCGGGTGCTCGTGGTGCAACCACACGATCAGTGTCTGGCTTGCGATGATTCCGCATCCGGTGCACATCGGACGTCTTGCCCACAAAAAGCGACATGGCGTCAAACCGGAAATGGGCGCGCCGAACTCGGGTGTGTCTCATGTACACCGCAGGAGCCTCGCGCACGCCTATGTCTGCTCTTTCCCGCTAGACCCTAGGCAACGCCACATGATTCGCCCTGCCAAGGAGATAGATCATTTTGTCCGAACCCTGCTCAACCGCAGTCGTTCTCGGGGCCAGCGTCGCCGGGTTGCTGGCCGCCGGGGTGCTGAGCGACTTCTACAGCGAGGTCACCGTGGTCGAGCGGGACGAATTATCGGACCAGCCGGTGACCCGCCGTGGCGTACCGCAAGGCGTCATGCCACACATTCCGGCGGCGCGTGGCATGCGGATCATGGATGAGTTGTTCCCGGGATTTCTCGACGAGTTGGTTGTCGCCGGCACCAGAGTATGGAACGACGGTGACCTCTCGCGGCTGTGTATCACGTTCAACGGCCACCAGTTCCAGCGCGCGGACACAATTCCCGACCCCCAGCGGCTCGCCATGTACTTCGTGCATCGGCCGTTCCTGGAGTGGAGTCTGCGCCGCCGGGTGACGGCGCTGCCCAACGTCAAGTTCCTTGACGGCCACGACGCGGTGCGCATGACCTCGACGGCCCGGTGTGATCGTCTGACCGGCGTCGTGGTGGCACGGCGGGACTCCGGAGCGGAGACGACGTTGAGTGCCGATCTCGTCGTGGACGCGACCGGCCGCGGCTCGCGCACACCGGCGCTGCTCGAAGAGCTCGGCTTTCCGCGACCGCGAGAAGACGAACTGACGGTGCACGTCACCTATGCCGGTTTGCCGGTTCAGCTGCCCCGCGGGACATTACGAGAATTGATCGCCTTCGCCGCGCCCCAGCCGAGCCGGCCGCGTGGGTATGCGATGTTCGCCGGGCAAGACGACACCTACATGCTCGCTGTTCAAACGGTGGCGGGGCACGCGGCGCCTTCCGATCACGCCTCCCTGCTGAATTGCCTGAGCGAGTTGGCGCCCCCGCACGTGCTGGCCGCCGCGCGCTGCGCCCAACCACTGGCGGATGTCGCCCAGTACCGGTTTCGGTCCAACCGGTGGCGCCGCTACGACAAACTGGCCTCGATGCCCGATGGGCTCATCGTGATCGGCGACGCGTTGTGCAACTTCAATCCGCTTTACGGGCAGGGCATGTCGGTCGCCGCCATCGAGGCGCTCGTGTTGCGGGATTGTCTGAGCCAAGGGCGGGCGGGGCTGCAGTGGCGGTTTTTCGGTCGCTCGGCCAAAGAGATTGGTGTGGCGTGGCGGGCGGCGGTGAGTTCGGACCTGGCCTTGCCGCAAATACCGGGCAAGCGGCCCACCTCCGTTCGGCTCACCAATGCCTACTTGGACCGGGTGCTCGCCGCCGCCGAGGTCGAGCCGGCTCTTATCCAGCAATTCCTGCTCTCGCTCAACATGATCGAGCCGCCTTCGCGGTTGTTGCGGCCCTCGATGGTGGCCCGGGTGATCAAAGCGTCGCGGCGCAGGACGAGGGTGTCTGATGCTTAAGGTCGGATTGATCGAGCAGCCGCTGCACACCCGCTGCGCACCGACGGCGTTGGTGAGCTTGGGTTATCTCAGCGCGGTCGGTACCGGGGCGGACTCGTACTGGCTACCCGACCACATCAATTCGCTGTTTCCCCCGGCAGTGATGACGCCCAAGTATGTTGGGGCTGCGCGCCTGGTCTCCGACATCGAGGCGCACTACGACCCCTGGACGGTGCTGGGACATTTGGTCGCTCGAAACCAGTGGGGGAGGCGCCGACTTGGGATCGGAGTCACCGACGCCGGCCGCCGCAACCCCGCCGTGACCGCCCAGGCGGCCGCCACATTGCATCTACTGACGCGCGGACGGACCATCCTCGGAATCGGGACGGGCGCACGCGCGAGTAACGAACCCTACGGCGTGGATTGGTCAAAACCGGTGGCGCGCTTCGAAGAAGCCGTTGCGACCATTCGAGCGTTGTGGGACTCCGGCGGCGAACTGATCACCCGCGACTCGTCGTTCTTCCCATTGCACAATGCGGCGTTCAGGTTACCTCCCTACCGAGGGACCTGGCCGAGGATCTGGATCGCGTCGCACGGACCGCGTATGTTGCGCGCGACGGGCCGCTACGCCGACGGATGGTTCCCGGCCGCCTTCCAGTACCGACCGAAGGACTACGCCGCCGGCTTGCAAGCAATCCGGTCCGCGGCCTCCGACGCCGGGCGGGATCCGCTCTCCGTCACCGCCGCGGGTATGTTTTTCGTCTTGACCGGTTACAACCGCGACCACATCGACGAAGCGTTGAATGCCCATCCCATCAAGGCGATTGCGCTCAACTCGTCCGCACGAGTGTGGGCCCGCCACGGCGTGTGTCATCCACTGGGCGAGGACTTTGCGGGTGGGCAAGACATCATCCCGCAGACACTGGACGAGCAGAAGGTGCTGTCGTTGACCGCCGACGTGCCGACGTCGGTGCTGCGCGAGACGCTGCTCGCCGGAACCCCCGCCGAGGTTGTCGAGCAGGTCGCCGAATGGCGGGACCATGGCTTGCAGTACGCGGTGATGAGTAATGTCAGCGGTATCCAGCGCAGCCTCAGCCGTGGTCTCGCTGCGAGCCTTCCGTTCAGCAGCATCCTTCGTGGACTGCGCAGACTGTGAACACCGCGGTGGTCGTCCCAAGGCCTCGCGAATTCGGTTCGGCCGCCCTGAATTTCACGCGCAGGCCGTGCGGAACCTGTCCCGGTAGGCCTTCGGGCTGATGCCCAGGTGGTTGACGAACACCCGGCGCAGGGTTTCGATGCTGCCGAAACCCGCGAGATGCGCTGTCTCCGTGACGCTTCGGCCGGCTTCGAGCGCGGCGCGGGCGAAGTCGATGCGCACCAGCTCGACGTAGCGCGCCGGCGTCATCCCCAGCTCGGACTGAAATAGCCGGGTCAGCTGACGGGTACTCAACGACGCCTTGGCCGCGAGCTTCGACACGCTGTGATCGGACGCGGGATCGGCCGTGATCGCATCGGTGACCGTGCGCAGCGGCGATCCCGACGGCGGGTCGGCCTCGACCAGCACCGAGAACTGCGACTGCCCGCCCGCGCGTTTGAGATAGACGACCAACCACCGGGCCACGTCGCGGACCAGCTCCGTCCCGTAATCCATTTCGACCAACGCCAGGGCCAGGTCGATGCCCGAGGAAACTCCGGCGGAGGTGAAGACGTCGCCGTCGCGGACGAAGATCGCGTCCGGCTCGACGGTGACATCCCCGAACGCCCGGGCCAACCGCCGCGTCTCGTGCCAATGCGTGGTGGCGCGCCGGCCGCTGAGCAGGCCGGCCTGCGCGAGGATGAACGAACCCGTGCATATCGAGGCCAGCCGGCGGGTCCGTGCCCCCACGGATCTGACGGCCTCCACCAACGCGGGGTCGATCGCTCGTCCGGGCAGGTTGTCGCTGCCGGCGACCATGACGGTATCGGCCGAATCGATGGCCGACAGGCGGTCGGTGACGCCCAATCGCGTCCCGATCGAGCTGGTCACGTCGCACCCGTCCACCGACGCGATTTTGAGCCGGTAGTCGGCGCCGAACCGGTTGGCCTCGACGAAGACCTCACCGGCTCCCGCGACGTCCAACAGCGTCACCCCGTCGAAGACGACGATTACCACCACCCGCGAACGCGCTCCGGCTTCGGCCACCAAACCATTGTGTCGCTTTCTGTGGAGAAGACGGCTGGAACGACAAGGGTCGATTTGCACATCCGCCCGCAAACTGGCAACCAACAGCGACGAGGAGGCGAGACCATGGATAGTCAGTTGATGGACACCATTGCCGACATCGAGATACCCGACACCGCACTGGTGCGCGCGATCACCGCCCATATCCGCGATGCCGAAGACGACCTGCTCTTCGACCACTCCCGCCGGGTGTTTCTGTTCGGGGCCCTGCAGGGACGCCGGCGCGGACTGGAACCCAACCTGGAGCTGCTCTACGCCGGGGCGATGTTCCACGACATCGGCCTCACCTCGCGCTACCGCACCTCGCAGCTGCGTTTCGAGGTCGACAGCGCCAACGCTGCGCTGCAGTTCCTGTTGGAGCGCGGCGTCGATCAGGCCGACGCCGACAAGGTGTGGCTGAGCATCGCGTTGCATACGACGCCCGGGATCCCCGAGTTCCTGGCACCCGAAGTCGCGCTGGTGACGGCGGGCGTCGAAACCGACGTGCTGGGGATCGACCGCGACGAGCTTTCGCCTGAGGCGCTCGCCGCGGTCACCGCTGCTCATCCGCGTCCGGATTTCAAGCGGCGCATCCTGGCTGCGTTCAACGATGGGATGGAGCACCGACCGCACAGCACCTTCGGCACGGTCAACGACGACGTGCTCGCGCACTTCGATCCGACATTCGTCCGCGACAACTTCGTCGACATCATCCTCAGCAACACCTGGCCCGAGTAGGGCACCGCTAAGCGACGGGCCGGCGTGCTGCCACAGCGCCGGCCCGTTTTCGCGGGCACCAGCACAGGAGTCATCGTGAAGACAAGCTCGTCCGAATCTAGGGATACCGCAATAGTTCTCGGGGCCAGCATTACCGGGTTGCTGGCCGCGCGAGTACTTGCCGACTTCTACCGCTCCGTGATCGTGGTCGAACGCGACATCCTTCCGTACGGACCGCAGACGCGTCGCGGGGTGCCGCAAGGCGGCCTGCCGCACATCCCGGCGGCCCGGCTGACACGGATTCTGGACCAACTATTCCCCGGCTTCCTCGATGAGCTGCTCGCCGGCGGCGCCCGCGTCTGGGGCGACGGTGACCTGTCGCGGCTCTGCATCAATTTCGGCGGGCACCAGTTGCTGCGTTCCGGCCAAGTTCCCGATCCCGAGTCCATCGTCATCCACTACGCGCACCGGCCGTTTCTCGAGTGGAGTTTGCGTCGCCGTGTGCGTGCGGCTCCCAACGTGGAATTTCTGCAGGGTTGCGAGGCGGTGCGGCTGCCGGCGACCCAGAACCAGGGCCGCGTGACCGGTGTTGTGTTGGCGCGGCGCGACTCTGGCGCCGAAGACACCCTCACGGCGGATCTTGTCGTGGACGCCACCGGGCGCGGTTCGCGAACACCGATCTTTCTGCAGGAACTCGGCTACGGCCGGCCGCGCGAAGACCAACTGAAGGTGCACGTCACCTACGCCGGCCTGCCGGTTTATCTCCCGCCGGGCGCATTGTGGGAGAACGTCACGCTCACCGCGGCAGAGCCCAGCAGCCCAATGGCATTCGCGATGTTCGCGGGGGAGAACAATACCTACATGCTTGCGGTGCAAACACTGGCCGGGCAGCAAGCGCCCAAAGATATTGCCGCTCTGCTCAATTGCCTGACCGGCGTCGCGCCCCCACACGTGCTGGCCGCCTTGCGGTCCGCGGAACCACTCGCAGACGTTACGCAGTACAGATTTCCCTCTAATCGGTGGCGACGCTACGACAAGCTGTCCCGCATCCCCGACGGTCTGCTCGTGATGGGAGACGCCGTCTGCAGCTTCAATCCTCTTTATGGCCAGGGGATGTCGGTTGCGGCCATCGAAGCGCTGATCCTGAGTGACTGCCTTGCGCAGGGCGACGAAGGCCTACCGCGGCGGTATTTCCGTGCTGCTGCCAAAGAGATTGGCGTGGCTTGGCAGACGGCAGTGAGCTCTGATTTGGCGTTGCCGCAAATAGCCGGGAAAAGAACTGTGTCCGTGCGGCTGCGGAACGCTCTGGTGGACCGAATGATTGTTGCGGCGCAGACGGATCCAACGATGGTCCAGCGATTCCTACGCTTGATGAACATGGTCGGTCCTCGCGCGGAGTTGATCCGCCCGTCGACAATGCTGCGGATGGCCGGGTGAGACGAGTGTCAACCTACGTACTTATTCCGGGCGCGTGGCATGGAGCATGGTCGTGGCGACTGGTCGCCGAACGGCTCCGGGCCGCGGGTCATCGGGCGATCACCTTGACGCTGCCCGGGATGAACGACGGCGACGATCCTTCGCGGCGATACCGACTCCAGGATGCGATCGAGTACATCGTCGACCAAGTGCGCCGGCTGGAATCCGGCAACGTGGTGTTGGTTGCGCACAGCTGGGGCGGTTACCCCGCCACCGGCGCCGCGGCGTTGCTTCCCGATCGGGTCGAGCGACTCGTCTACTACAACGGGCACGTGCCGCTGCCGGGCAGGTCCCTGGTCGACGAAAACCCGCCTGACAAGCGCCTGTCCGCGTTGCGCTGGATAGCGGAATCCCCGGTAGGGGCCGTTCCGGCCACCCTGCAATACGTCGAGCAGGAGTTGATGCAAGGCGTCTCTGCTGACCTGCAGCGGTTCGTGGCCAACATGTTGACGCTGCAGCCCGGCAGGTACTTTCTCGATTCCCTCGACATCCACCCGCTCGACCTCGGTATCCCGATGACCTACATCACCGGTGCCGACGATCGGGCGATGCCGCGGCCGGCGGACGAATCCGCCGCCCGAATTGGCGTGCAGCCCATCGTCGTTCCCGGCACGCACAACGGGTTGCTGACCCACCCCGACGAGGTGGCCAAGGCGATCCTCGCCGCCTAACGTATGTCGGATTCTGTGGGAAAAGCGGCCGTATCGCCCCAGCCGGATAGCCCCGCGGCGGCGCAAACTTTAGCGAAAGGCATGGAATGAGAGGCAATTATGGCCACTCGGTCAATCGAAACCGTCGCCGGCATCGCGATACCCGACACCCCACTTGTCCGCGAGGCAACCGAGTTCATTCGCAGCGCCGAAGAAGACGTGCTCTTTCACCATTCCCGCCGCACATTCCTATTCGGCGCGCTGCACGGTCGTCGGCTTGGCCTGCAACCGGACCCCGAACTGCTGTACGTGGCAGCGATGTTCCACGACCTCGGCCTCTCCGCACATTACCGCACGTCGACCCAGCGCTTCGAGATGGACGGTGCCGACGCGGCGCGCGACTTCCTGCTCAAACATGGTGTCGGACAAGCCGATGCCGACAAGGTCTGGCTCGGTATCGCGCTGCACACGACACCCGAAGTTCCCGCGCGTCTCGACCCCGAAACCGCCCTGCTCGCAGCCGGTGTCAAGACCGATGTGGTCGGCGTCGGCCGAGAGCAGCTCGCCCCGGACGCCATTGACGCGGTGATTGCCGCCCATCCGCGTCCGGACTTCAAGAACCGCATCCTGGTCGCCTTCAACGACGGTATGAAGCATCGTCCGGCCACCACTTTCGGGACGATGAACGACGACGTGCTGGCGCGCTTTGACCCAACGTTCGAGCGGGGGAACATGGTCGACCTCATTCTCAACAGCACGTTGCCCGAGTAGCGGAAGGGAACGGTGAAATGGACATCTATGAAGGCCTTTACACCACCCGGATGATGCGACGGCTGCGGCCGGAGCCGATTCCGCTGGAGACGCAGGCCCGCATTCTCGATGCGGCCGTGCGCGCTCCCAACGGCGGCAACACCCAACGCTGGCACTTCCTGGCCGTCGACGATCCGGAACTCATCCGCGAGTTCGCCCGGCTGTACCGGCAGGCCCGCGCGCTCGAATACGACAAATTCAAGGCGGGCACGGGACCGATGGTAGCGACGGCGCCCTGCGCGGACCCGGCCGCTCACGCGGACACGATGCGCCGGATGAAAGGCTCGGGGGATTACCAGGCCTATCTAACGGCCGCAACCGAACACAAGAGGAGTGCACCATGATCACTTCGCTGTCCGCACATCGTCGTAATGCCGACGAGGTCAAGTCGTTTCACGCCCGGCCGGTTTCTACGACCACCTACAGACCGTGTTGGTCGACTTGATCGAGCTACATCCGCAAGCCTAACAAGCGCATTGGAACGTCGTCGGGACGAACTTCCGTGATCTGCACCTGCAGCTCGACGCCATCGTCGACACGGCGCGTGCGGCCAGCGACACCATCGCCGAACGCATGCGCGCCTTGGACGCGGTTCCCGATGGTCGCTCCGACACAGTCGTTGCGACGACCGCCGTTCCCGCCATACCGCCGGGCCTGCTCGGCGTTAGCCAGGCGGTCGACATGATCAGCAATCGGATCTACGCCGTCGTGAGCACCATGCGCGCGGTGCACGACGCCGTCGACGACGCCGATCCCACGACCGCTGACCTGCTGCATGCGATCATTGACGGACTGGAAAAAGAGGCGTGGCTGCTCAAGTCCGAAAACGGCACCGCCTAGGCGGCCGACTCCAGGAGGCGATCTCTGATGACCGAGCCGACTCAAATCGGGGTGACTGTGGTGCAGCCGGGGGAGGGCGACGTCGTCCAACTCCCGGGCTTCGGGGCGGTGTTCAAACTGTCCGGCAAGACCAACGGCGGGGAGGTGTCCATCGTCGAGCACCCGTTCGAGGTCGGCTTGCTCACCGCAGCGCACCGACACACCCGCGAGGACGAGCACTCGATCGTGCTGGCGGGGGAGATCGGCTTCCGCTCCGACGACAGCGAGGTGGTCCTCGGTCCGGGTGGCTACATCACCAAGCCGCGCGGGCAGATGCACGCGATGTGGAACGCCGGCAGCGAGCCGGGCCGCATCGTCGAGATCATCACCCCGGGCGGGTTCGAGAACTACTTCCGGGAGCTCGGTGAGCTGCTCGTCGAGCATGCGCAGGACCCGGCGGGCACGCCGCTGCACCTGCTGCCCGAGTTCGGCAAGCTCGCGGACAAGTACGGGTTGACCTACGGGTCGCCGGCCTGGATGGACGACATCGCGCAGCGGTACGGGCTGAACCCGCCTTCCCATTGAGGTCAGTGCTGATACCCCCGCTGAGCCCGCGATTTGGTCGGCTCGACACCGGGCCGGTAACCTTGCATTTACCGACGCGGGGTGGAGCAGCTCGGTAGCTCGCTGGGCTCATAACCCAGAGGTCGCAGGTTCGAATCCTGTCCCCGCTACTAGTGTGGTGTCGCAAGACATCGGAATAGGTCTGAACCTGCGTTAGGTTCGGGCCTTTTTCCGTGTGGGGCCTTTGGGGGCGCCGGTGGGTTGGTAGTCGCTGGTGGGGTCGAGGGTGAAGTCGCGGAGTAGTTCTCCGGTGGCGGCGTTGATGATTTTGATGTTGAGGTCTTGGACCAGGATCAGGACGCGGGTTCGGTAGTGGATGCGGCCGACGCCGATGTGGTGCAGGCGTCCGTTGACGCGCAGGGTGACAGATCCGGCTTGGTCGACGCGGTCGGTGCGTACTCGGTTGTGGGTGTCGATGCGGGTTGCTGGGTCGGCTTTGGGCCGGCTGGTGTAGATGGTGGCTGGGGTGGCGCGGTGGGGTAGGGCGCGGTGGGGGCGGCGGTGGTTGTATTCGTCGATGAAGGCGTCGAGTTGGGTTTGTAGTTGGGTCAGGGTGGTGGGGCGGGGTTGGCCGGTGAGCCAGCGTTTGAGGGTTTGGTGGAATCGTTCGACTTTGCCGCAGGTGGTGGGGTGGTTGGGGTGGAGTTGATTTGGCGCACGCCCAGGCGGTGCAGTTCGGCTTCGTATTGGTTGCGTCCGCCTTTGCCGCCGGCGAATCGGGTGGTGAAGACCATGCCGTTGTCGGTCAGGGTGGAGTGTGGAATGCCATGGCGTGCATAGGTTTTCTTGAATTCGTCGACGACGATGGGGCCGGTGACGCGGCGGTGGGCGGTGACCGATAGTGCGTAGCGGGAGTGGTCGTCGATGAAGCACAGGATTTCGGTGTGGGTGTTATTGGCCAAAGACCAGTGGGTGAAGTCGGCTTGCCAGCGTTCGTTGGGTTGTTCGGCGGCAAAGCGGATGTAGGACGCTTTGGGCCGCTTTGTGGGCTGGGTTGGACGAGTCCCGCCGCGGCGAGGTGGCGGCTGATGGAGGCCACCGAAACCCGTAGCCGGTGGTGGTGTTCCGGTGCCAGGCGATGGTGTGCGGCCCGGCGTCGAGCCCTTTGCCGACCAGGGTGCGTCGGATGTCGATGATCAGCTCGATCGTGGTCTGCGCGAGCCGTGTCGGGCTGCTATGGGGCCGTCGCGATCGTGGCTCGAATGCGGCCTCGCCTTCGAGCGTGTAGCGCTTGAGCAGCCGCGATATCCACCCTTGGGAAACCCCGTAATCGCGGGCGACCTGCGACTGCGAACGGCCCTCGACGAGGACGGCGGTGATGACCAGACGAGCCTTCGACACCCGCTGAAACTGGCCGACATACCTATTCCGATGTCTTGAGACACCCTATTCGCATGTCCTGAAACACCACACTGTCCCCGCTACTAGCGAGTGGCCCTTGGAGAATTCTCCGGGGCCATTTCCATGCCCGATGGCCAGGTGTTTGTCGAAGAACGAGTCTTGCTGCGGCCGTCGTCTCAGTGAGTTCTCAGCAGCGACTGCGCACAGTGGATAGATGACTGTTGGTTTCCGTGACCTCGACGTGCGGTCGGTCCGCTCCGTGGCGCCCGGGGTGGCGCCGCTCGAGATGGCTCAGGCCGCAGTGACCGCCGCTCTGGTGGCCGCCGCGGCGATCCTGGGGACGGTCATTCCGTTCGCGGGCGCATTGTCGGTATTGGGCAGTGTGCCGATGGGGTTGTTGGCGTACCGCTACCGCCTCTCGGTGCTCGCTGTTGCCGCCGTGGCCGGGTGCACGATCGCGTTCTTGGTCGCCGGCGCCGAGGGCGTCCCGGCGGTGGCGGCCTGCGCATACGTGGGTGGACTGACCGGGATCGTCAGGCGGCGCGACATGGGTGCGCTGACGGTGGCCGGGGTCGGCGCGGCCGCCGGTGGCCTGCTGGGTGTGGGAACCGTTGCGGCACTGGCGGTGCTGGCGCCGCTGCGGCGGCTGGCTTTTGACTCGTTGACGGCCAATGTCGACGGCACGGTCGCGGTATTGTCCTGGATCCCGCACCTCGGCGCCCCGGCGCGGTTGCTCAAGTCCGTTTACACCATGGCACTGGGCAACTGGCCGGTGCTCATCGGTGCCTCGTCGGTGGTCGGGATTAGCATCGCCACGCTGATCGGGTGGTGGGCGTTGTCGCGGGTGTTGAACAGGTTGGCCGGTATCCCGGACGTGCACAAGCTCGACGCACCCGAGCATGAGGGACCGGTGGCACCGGTACCGGCCCGGCTCGACGATGTGACGTTCCGCTATCCCGATACCGACCGCGATGCCCTGGGACCGGTGTCGCTGACGGTGGCGCCGGGGGAGCACCTCGCGATCACCGGGTCCAACGGATCGGGCAAGACGACGCTGATGTTGGTGCTGGCCGGGCGCGAGCCCACCGCGGGCACGATCGAGCGCGCGGGAACGGTGGGATTGGGGCGCGTCGGCGGCACCGCGGTCATCATGCAGCATCCCGAAAGCCAAGTACTGGGAACACGCGTCGCCGATGACGTCGTCTGGGGACTGCCACCCACGACGGACGTCGACGTCGCCGGGTTGCTGGCCGAGGTGGGACTCGACGGGATGGTCGAGCGCGACACGAATGGCCTGTCGGGCGGGGAGCTACAGCGGCTGGCGATCGCCGCGGCTTTGGCGCGCCGGCCGTCCTTGTTGATCGCCGACGAGGTCACCAGCATGGTGGACCCGCGCGGGCGGGAGTCCCTGATGGCGGTGCTGTCCGGGCTGACTCGGCATCGAGACATGTCGCTGGCTCACATCACCCACCACCGCCGCGAGGCCGACGCGGCCGATCGGGTGCTGCGGCTCGACGGCAATGCATCAGACGCCGAGATGATCCTTGCGGCCGCCACGCCCTCGCCGGGGCTTCGTACGACGGGTTCAGCCTGCTCGATAATTTTTGAACTGGAAGGGATTTGGCACGAGTACGGCCGCGGCGGGCCGTGGGCCAAGACGGCGCTGCGCGACGTCAATCTTGTCGTCGAAGAGGGCGAGGGTGTCCTGATTCACGGCGACAACGGATCGGGAAAGTCGACGCTGGCGTGGATCATGGCCGGGCTGATCGAACCCACGTCCGGTCGCTGCCTCATCGACGGGCGACCGGCCTCTGAGCAGGTCGGTGCGGTGGCATTGTCGTTTCAGGCGGCGCGGCTGCAACTGATGCGTGAGCGAGTTGGGCTCGAGATCGCTTCCGCGGCATTGTTCAGCGCGCACGATCGCGCGCGTATCGAGTCAGCGCTGATGATGGTCGGGCTGGATCCGGACTTGGCGGATCGGCGCATCGATCAGCTCAGCGGCGGGCAGATGCGCCGAGTTGTGTTGGCCGGCTTGTTGATCCGTTCGCCGCGAGCATTGATCCTCGATGAGCCGCTGGCCGGGTTGGATGCGGCCAGCGCCGAGGGGCTGGTGCGGCTGCTGGCGGAGCTGCGTCGCGAGACCGGTTTGACCGTCATCGTGATATCGCACGACTTCTCGGGCCTGCAGGAGGTCTGCCCGCGCTCGGTGCACCTCACGGGCGGCTCGGTGTCGGCGGCGGTGTCGAGCAGCGCTCTTGGCCCACGGCGGCCGGTGGATCAGCCGCGGCGACGGGAGCGGCGAGCCCCGGTGCTGTTGACACCGGTGCCCGGCGACACCGCGGTGCATCGGATGTGGGCGGGCACGAAACTGGTTGTCGTCGCCGCGATTGCGGCCATGCTCGCGATCTGTCCGGGATGGGCCACGATCGCGGTGGCAGCCGGTGTGATGGTCGGTGCGCTGCGGTGGGCACGCATCCCGCGTGGTGCGGCGCCGACGATTCCGCGCTGGGCGTGGCTGACACTGCTGCTGACCATCGGGGCCGCTGCCCTGGCCGGGGGCGGTCCGGTCATGACGGTCGCCTCGGTGCGGGTACCGCTCGGTGGGCTGTTGCATTTACTGCAGTTCTTGGCGATGACGGTGATCGTCCTGGCCCTGGGTGCGCTGGTCTCGTGGACCACCAACGTCGCCGAGATCGCGCCCGCGCTGGCCCGGTTGGGTAAACCGTTGCAGCGCATGCGGATTCCGATCGAGGCCTGGTCGGTGGCGGTTGCGCTGGGTTTGCGGGCGTTTCCGATGCTGGTCGAAGAATTCCGGGTGTTGTATGCGGCCCGGCGGTTGCGCCCACGGGCGGCGGTGTCGGGAATGCGGTCACGCGTCCGGTGGTGGTTCGCCGAAGGCGTGGACGTGATGGCTGCCGTGATCACCGTGGCATTGCGCCGTGGCGACGAGATGGGTGACGCGATCACGGCGCGCGGCGGGTACGGCCAGCTTTCGGCCGGTCACTGCCGCCCGGGTCGGATCGACTACTGCATCATGGCGGCAGTGTTGGCGCTTTGCGCGGTGACCACAGTGATCCAATTCGTCTACCTGGGCATCGCGTAGCCCGACCGTCTATCGGGGTAGCACGGCCTCGATGGCGGTGATGACCTCGGGGGCGTCGGGCTCGGTGCGGGGCCGGAAGCGGTTGACCACCTCGCCGTCGGGCGAGAGCAGGAACTTCTCGAAGTTCCACTGAATGTCGCCCGCGCCGCCGTCGGCGTCGGCGGCCTTGGTCAATTCGGCGTAAAGCGGGTGGCGGCCATCGCCGTTGACATCGGTCTTCGCCAGCAACGGGAACGTCACGCCATAGGTCGTCGAGCAGAACTCCTGGATCTCCTCGGCCGTGCCCGGCTCCTGGCCCATGAACTGGTTGCATGGGACGCCGACGACCGTCAGGCCGCGGTCGCCATAGTCTTTGGCCAGTTTCTCCAGCGCGGTGTACTGCGGGGTCAGCCCGCATTTGGAGGCGACGTTCACCACCAGGGTTGCGCCGTCGGACAATTCGGCCAGCGTGGTCGGCTGGCCCTCGAGGGTGGTCAGGGCGATGTCTTTGAGGGTCACACCCACGACGCTAACGCAACGTCGGCAAACCGCCCTCGGCCGCCGTCTATATGCTCGGCAACGCTATGAACGACGCGTCTTCGGCAACCATCGGGCAATCGGGCGTGGGTGATGCCGACTATCCCGACAAGCTCGACGCCAGGCTGCTCCGGATCGGTGCGGTGTGCGGCCTGGCCAGCATGATGGGATTTTTGGACGGTACCGCTGTCGCCGTCGCCCAACGAACATTTGCCGTCGAATTCGGATCTACTCAGGTCGTCGTCTCATGGACGATGGCCGGCTACATGCTCGCGTTTGCTGCCGTCGTCCCGATCACCGGTTGGGCGGCCGACCGGTTCGGCACCAAGCGGCTGTTCATGGGCGGTGTCCTGTTGTTCACGCTGGCCTCGCTGCTGTGCACGGTGGCTCCAAACATATTGCTGCTCATCATTTTCCGCGTGCTCCAGGGAGCCGGTGGCGGCATTATGACACCGCTGAGCTATGTGATCTTGACCCGCGAGTCAGGCCCCAAGCGCCTCGGGCGCTTGATCGCGGTAGGAGCAATTCCCTTCTTGCTCGGCCCCGTTGGCGGACCGATTCTGGGCGGCTGGTTGATCGGCACCTACGGCTGGAAGTGGATATTTCTGATCAACCTGCCGATCGGGCTGATCGCCTTCGTGCTCGCGGCAGTCATGTTTCCCAAGGATCGTAGCGCACCGTCGGAGGCACTCGATGTCACCGGCGCGCTGCTGCTGTCACCCGGCATGGCGACCCTGCTGGCTGGGGTATCGGCCATTCCGGGGCGTCACACGATCGCCGATCGCCATGTGCTGATCCCCCTGATTACCGGCCTGGCGTTGATCGCCGCCTTTGTTTTGCACGCCTGGTGTCGCACGGATCACCCACTTATCGACCTACGACTGCTGAAGAACCAGGTGGTCAGGCAGGCCAACGTAACGCTGCTGATCTTCGCGGTCACTTACGTAGGGATATTGCTGGTAGTTCCGAGCTATTTTCAGGTCGCGCTGCACCAGACCCCGATGCAGTCGGGATTGCACCTGATCGCGATGGGCATCGGCGTCGTAGTGAGCACGCCCGTTGCCGGGGCACTCATGGACAAGTTCGGGCCCGGCAGGATTGTCAAGATCGGCTTCCCGCTGATGGCGGCGGGCCTGGGCATCTTCACCCTCGGTGTCGCCCGGCAAGCGGCCTACTCACCGACGTTGCTGGCCGGCCTGATGATTGTGGGCATCGGTGTTGGGTGCGCCGCGACACCACTGTCGGCGGCATGCGTGCAGTCGTTGGCGCCGCGTCAGATTGCTCGGGGTGCAACGCTGCGAAGCGTCAACGATCAGGTGGGCAGCGCCGCCGGGGCCGCGTTGATGGCGGTGCTGTTGACCAATCAGCTCCATCGCCACGAAGGCGGTGGCGGGGCGCAGCTGGCGCACGCTTACACGACAGTGTTTGCCGCGGCCGCCGCACTGGCGGTTGGCGCGAGCGTCTCGGCGGTATTTCTGTCGAGAGAACCAACGGGGCAGCCGCAAACGCCCGGGAGTTGATCCGCCCCTTTCTAACTACAACGGTCCGTTCGCTGAGTTAGGCGAGGCTAAGGTAACATCTTCCGCTGGCAGGCGGTGCTTAGCAAGAGCCCGTGCCGGGCGGGCAACGAGTTAGTGGGTTTTGCTTGATGCGCATTGTGTTTTTCGGGTTCCAGGCCTGGGGCCATAAGACCCTTCAGGCGTTGATTGATCTCGAGCATGAAGTCATGCTTGCCGTGACCCACCCGGCCAGCGACGAGTCCTATAAGGCCATCTGGTCGGCACCGGTCGACGAACTCGCGCGCAAGCACGGCATCCCTTTGCATGTCACCGAGACGGTTGATGCGGAAACTATCGACCTGGTCAAGCGCGCCGAACCCGATGTCATCGTCGTCAACAGCTGGTACTACCGGATGCCGGCGGAACTGTACAACCTTCCGCCGCACGGAACCCTGAACTTTCACGATTCGTTGTTGCCGAGGTTCACCGGGTTTTCACCGGTGCTGTGGGCCTTGATCAGCGGCGAGTCCGAGTTCGGATTGACCGTGCACCGGATGGATGACGGCCTGGACACCGGGGACATTCTGGTCCAGCGGGCGGTGCCGATCGGCCCCACCGACACCGGCACAGAATTAGTACTGCGAGGAATGGACCTGATCCCTGATGTGCTGGCGGAAGCGCTGACTGCGCTGGAGTCCGGTGTCGCGGTCTTTCGGCCGCAGAACAAGTCTGAACGGTCGTACTTCCACAAGCGTTCGGAGCGCGACAGTTTGATCGACTGGAGCTGGCCGGCCGAGGATCTCGAGCGGTTCGTGCGCGCACTGTCCGATCCCTATCCCCGGGCCTACTGCTTCTATCGCGGGGAGCGGATCGAGATCCTCGAGGCGCGCGTTTCCGATGCCTGTTACGGCGGTACGCCGGGTCGGGTGATGGTGCAGGAAGAGGGCGGTGTGGTGGCGTGCGGGCCCAACACGCGTCGGGGAGGCAACCGCGGCCTGCTGATCACTCGGGTCCGTTCGTCGGACGGAGTGGAATGCAATGGGGAGAAATTCTTTCGACGCGGGGGCTACCTGGATAGCCACACATAGTGCGGCTATCGACCAGAGACTCCGGCGCGGCCGAACATTCCGCTGCGGCGATCGAGCTGGGCGTGACTACTCCCGTCGCGCCTTATCGCGACGTCTTCACTCGGCGATGAGGTAACACGATGCAGCACAATCTATTTGACGACGACAGCGGCTTGCGTGCGAAACTGGCTGCGGGTCGAACCGGATGATTGTTCCTTTTTATGTTGTGCCGCAAGCCAACTCAACGACGCTAAGGTTGCGAGCGCCGGGACGCCGGCCCAAATAGAAAGTTCGTCATCAGATGCTCAATTACGGTGCGCAACCGGACCTGTTGGGATCGTTGACCCCTGCTCAGCGGTCGATATGGGCTGCCCAGGAACTGCGACCCGAAGTCCCGTACAACTTTGCCGGTTACGTCGAGATCGATCACGAAGTCGATGCTGAAAGGCTCATGGCCGCATGCGAATCGGCGGCAACGCGGTTCGGCACACCATGTGCTCGGCTATCCCTGGTCGATGGCGAACCCGTTTTCGTGCTCGACCATTCGGTTCCGCAAACCCTGCAATGTATTGACCTGCGCACCGAGTCCGACCCAGTAGGTTCTGCTCGCACCTGGATGAACGACGACTACCGTCGGCCGGTCGATCTGGACCGTGACCGGCTCACGAACTTCGTGCTCCTGCGAGTCGCCGAGAACTTGTCCTACTTCTACGTGCGGGTGCACCACGTCCTGATGGACGGCTATGGCGCCAACAATTTCATGCGGCACGTCGCGGCCGTCTATTCGGGAGCGCCTGCCAATACCGGCGAAGTCGATTTTTCGGAGTTCGCCGTGATCCGTGCCGCGGATCAGAGGTATCAGGAGTCGTCACGCAGCGATGCCGATGCCCAGTACTGGAAGTCGGTGGTGCGCGGGTCTCTGGAAGTCACGGACCTGGCGGGGATGCAGCGGTCGGTGGCGCCGCGCCACGCGCTGGTGCGCGAGCTGGCCTGCACGCATCGGTTGTCGGAGAACGCGCAGGGCCCCTTCGACGTCGCGAGGGTTGTCGCGGCAATGGCGGTGTTCATCGCGAAAACGACCGGGCGGCAGACTGTCTCGCTGTCACTACCGGTTTCGGCGCGCACGACTGCGGCGCTGAAAAGCTGTGCGGGCATGGTGTCGAACATGGTGCCGCTGATCATCGATGTCTGCGAAGCCGACACCATCGGTGCAGTCACTGATCGGGTTGGTACGGCCGTCATCGGTGCACTGCGGCATCAACAGTTTCGGCGTTTCCCGGAGATCGTCGGCGATGGAACTCATCCCGACATGAACGTCGAGTTCGGTCCGGTGGTCAACGTTCTCGACTTCGCGGCCCCGATCTATTTCGGGTCTTCCGAGGCCACCAGCAACATCTTGACCAACTTCCCCATCCAAGACGTCGCGGTCAACATCTATCCACGGCTGGGTGACGGCGCACCGCGAGTTCACTTCGCGTGGAATCCGGAGCGCTACACCGCCGACGAGATCGACGGGCACATCGCCCGCCTGGAATCGCTGTTCGACCGTCTCTTGGTGGCGGATCCGTCGGTGGTGGTGGGCGAGGTGTCGGTCCTGGATCACGGCGAGCGTGATCTGGTCCTGTCGGCGTGGTCCGGCGCTGAGGTGACCGCACCGGTTGGGGTGGTGCCGCAGCTGTTGGCCGCGGCGGTTGCGGCCGGTCCCGATGTGGTGGCGGTGATCGACGGTTCCCGGAGCGTCTCCTATCGCGAGCTTGACGAGCGGTCCACGCGGTTGGCGCGGGTGCTGATCGAGGCCGGGGTCGGCCCGGAGTGCGCGGTGGGCGTGGCGATGGACCGCTGCCTGGAACTGGTTGTGGCTTGGTGGGCGGTGCTCAAGGCTGGTGCGGCGTATGTGCCGGTAGATCCGGCCCATCCGGTTGAGCGCATAGCAACGGTGCTGGACACGGTGGCGGCGGTGTGTGTGCTGACCCGTGGCCGCGACACCCTGGCCGGTGCCGGGTCGCGTCCGGTGGTGTCCGTCGACGGTCTGGACGTGTCCGGGCGGTCCGCGGACCCCATCACCGACGCCGACCGGCTGGCCCCGTTACGGGCGGACAACACCGCCCATGTGATCTTCACGTCCGGATCCACCGGCGTCCCCAAAGGGGTGGCGGTCAGCCACGCCGGTTTGCTCGGGGTGGCCGACCACCACCGTGCGTTCGGACTGACCCCCGCTGCGCGGGTGCTGATGGTGGCCTCGCCAACCTTCGATGTGTCCGTCGGCGAGCTGTTGCTGGCGGTGGGTGCAGGAGCGACCTTGGTGGTGGCGCCACCGGAAGCCTCCGCCGGAGAGGCGTTGACGGCGTTGCTGTACGACCAGCGGATAGATGTCGCGGTACTGACCCCGACGGTGCTCTCGTCGCTGGATCGCGCCCGGTTAGCCGGCGCGCAAACCCTGATCACCACCGGGGAAGCCTGCCCGGAGGGCCTGGCCACGGCCTGGGTGCCGGGCCGGCAGATGTTCAATGCCTACGGCCCCACCGAGGTCACCATCTGGGCCACGTGCAGTACGCCGCTTCGGCCGGGGCAGCCGATCGGCATTGGTGCTCCCATTCCGGGGGTGCGCGCGCTGGTGCTCGATGCGCGCCTGAACCCGGCTCCCGTCGGGGTGGTCGGCGAGCTCTATTTGAGCGGGCCCGCGCTGGCGCACGGTTACGTGGGCCGGGTCGACCTGACCGCGGAACGCTTCGTCGCCAACCCCTACGGCGGCCCCGGGACACGGATGTATCGCACGGGCGACCGGGTGTCCTGGGGCCCCGATGGGCAACTGCGTTACCTCGGACGTGGCGATGCGCAGGTCAAAATCCGTGGCCACCGCATCGAACCCGGCGAAGTGCAGGCCGCCCTGGCCGCACTGGATGGCGTCGCTGCGGCGGTGGTGATCGCTCGCGAGGACCGCGCCGGTGACAAGCGCCTGGTCGGATATATCACCGGCACCGCCGACCCCGCCCGGATCCGCACCCGGCTCGGCGATCGGCTGCCCGCCTACCTGGTCCCGTCGGCGATCGTGACCATTGACGCGCTGCCGCTAACGGACAACGGCAAGCTCGACATCAGTGCCCTCCCGGCGCCCGAATACGCCGCCGGGAAATACCGCGCCCCTGCCGACGGGGTCGAACAGATTCTGGCAGGCATCTATGCCCAAGTTCTGGGGCTACCGCGGGTCGGGATCGACGACTCGTTCTTCGACTTGGGCGGCGACAGCATTATGTCGTTGCAGGTTGTGGCGCGGGCGCGGGCCGCCGGCGTGATGTGCCGTGCGCGTGACATCTTCGTCGAGCAGACCGTGGCCCGGCTGGCCCGGGCTGCCACGGTGTCCACCGACGACTTCGTGGCCGATGTGGGTGTGGGTGAGGTCGTCGCGACCCCAATCATGCGGTGGCTGCACAGCATTGAGGGTCCGGTCGATCAGTTCAACCAGACCATGGTGGTGCAGGCTCCCGCCGGCGTGGGCGAGGCCGATGTGGTGGCCGTCCTGCAGGCCCTGCTGGATCGGCACGACATGCTGCGGCTGCACGTGGACGACGATGGCGCCGGCGGATGGTCGCTGTGGGTGCCCGATCCGGGCTCGGTGGACGCCGGCGGGTGCGTGCGATCGGTGGACGTGTTGTCCGATGAAGCGCTGGTCGAGGCGCGGGCACGGCTGAATCCGGATGCCGGCGTCATGCTCAGCGCGCTCTGGGTCGCTACCACCGGTCAGCTGGTGTTGATTGTTCACCACCTGGCCGTCGATGGGGTTTCCTGGCGAATCTTGTTGGAAGACATCAACATTGCATGGTCTCTGCACCGCGGCGGGCAGCCTATCGCGTTGCCGGCGGGCGGCACGTCGTTTGTCAAGTGGTCGTCATTGCTAACCGAATACGCCTACCGCCCGGAAGTCGTTGCCCACGAGCAGGTCTGGCAGGAAGTGGCGGCGATCCCGCCGGCATTGCCTGCGGTGCACAGCGATGCGGATACCTATGCCGGCGCAGGACACTTGTCCGTGGTGCTGGACGCCGAGACGACCCGCATGCTGCTCAGCGAGGTGCCCGCGGCGTTTCATGCCGGCGTGCAAGACGTTTTGTTGATCGCGTTCGGGCTGGCGATTGCGCAGTTGCTGGGTAACGCCAAGTCGCCGATAGCGATTGACGTGGAAGGTCACGGGCGCCACGAGGAGCTGAGCTCCACGGTGGACCTATCGCGCACGGTGGGGTGGTTTACCGCCAAGTACCCTGTGGCGCTGAGCGTTGGCGGGCTGAACTGGGAACAGGTAGTCGCCGGCGAGGCGGCGCTGGGGGTGGCGATCAAAGACGCCAAAGAACAGCTGCGAGCGCTCCCCGAGGGCATCACTTATGGGCTGTTGCGATACGCGAACACCGAGGTGAATCTGGGGGATTCCGACCCGGCGCTCCTGTTCAACTACCTGGGGCGGCTGGGCGGCACGTCCGAGCTGACCGGCGATGTCTGGCTGCCCGACCCCAACGGCTTGTCGGCCACCGCTGTCGCGACCGCAGTGCCGATGCCGCTGACCCACACCGTGGCCCTCAACGCCGGCACACTCGTCACTGAGGCGGGTCCACAGCTGCAGGCCCAGTGGACCTGGGCGCCCTCCGTGGTCGACCATGACCAGGCAAACAGGTTGAGCGAGTTGTGGTTTGAGGCCCTGGCCGGTATCTGCGCGCACGTGCGCCGCGGGGGCGGCGGCCTGAGCCCATCGGATGTCGTCCCCGCGCGTCTTACCCAGCAGCAGATCGGCGAACTCGAGCGGCAGTATCCCGTTGCCGATGTCTTGCCGTTGACTCCGCTACAGCAGGGACTGCTCTTCCACGCCACGGCCGCGCACGGCAACGATGTCGATCCGTACGCGATTCAGCTGAGCATCGGCATCGCCGGCCCGCTTGATCCGCAGCGGTTGTGCGAGGCGGTGCAAGCCGTGGTCAACCGCCATCCCAATCTGGCCGCCCGCTTCTCCACGGAGATCGATCCACCCGTGCAGATCATCCCGGCCGACGCCGCGGTGCCGTGGCGCTACGTCGATCTCGGCGCCGACCAGGTCGATGTCGACGAGCAGCTCCAGCGGTTGTGTGCCGGCGAACGTGCCGGGGTCTGCGAGCTGGCCGACCCGCCGGTGTTCCGGGCGGCGCTGGTCCGAACCGCCGTTGACCGGTACCGGTTCGTCCTCACCAACCACCACGTCGTGCTCGATGGCTCGTCACTGCCGATCCTGCTGCACGAGATCTTTGCCGTCTATAACGAACAGCACCTGCCCGCGGCCGTGCCCTACCGCAGATTCGTAACCTGGCTGGCCGATCAGGATCTCGATTCCGCCCGCGCGGTCTGGGCGGAGGCGCTGACCGGATTCGACACGCCGACGTTGGTGGGCGCCTCGCATACGCACCGGCTGGGACAGCAAGGCGCGCAATCGTTCCGGTTGTCCGTGCCGATCACTCGGGCTCTCGATCAGCTGGCCCGGACGCACCACACCACCGTCAATACCGTCTTGCGCGCCGGCTGGGCGCAGCTGCTGATGGGGCTGACCGGACAGCATGACGTGGTGTTCGGCGCCGCGGTCTCGGGGCGCACAGCCGACGTCGCCGGGATCGAATCGATGGTCGGACTGTTGATCAACACGGTACCGGTGCGGGCACGCGTCACCGCGCAGACCACAATCGCGGGTCTACTCGACGAACTGCACAATGCTTACCAGCGCACGCTGGACCATGAACACTTGGCGCTGACCGAGATCCATCGCGTCACCGGCCACCACCAGTTGTTTGACACCCTCTTCGTTTACGAGAACTACCCGATCGACGCCGCGGCGTCGGTGGAACTCGGCGAGCTCGCTATCACGGAGTTCACTACTCGTGAATCCACTCACTACCCACTGACTCTGCAAGCGACGCCCGGCCCCGAACTATTGCTGCGCCTCGAATACGACTCCGATGTTTTCGATGCGGAAAGCGTTGGGGTTCTTGCTGATCGTTTGAAGCGGGTGCTGGTGGCGATGACGGCCGATTCGTCGCGGCGGTTGTCGTCGATGGATCTGCTTGATATCGGCGAGCGCGCTCGGTTGGATGTGTTGGGTAATCGGGCGGTGTTGACTGCGCCGGTCGTCGGGGTGTCGCTTCCGGAGTTGTTCGCTGCTCAGGTGTCTCGCAGTTCGGAAGCGGTGGCGGTAACCTGTGCGGGCCGGTCGCTGACATACCGCGAGTTAGACCAAGCCGCTAATCGGCTGGCGCACTTGTTAATTGCTGCGGGTGCTGGCCGCGGCGAGTGTGTTGCGGTGCTGCTGCCGCGGTCGGCCGAGGCGATTGTCGCGATTTTGGCGGTACTGAAGTCGGGGGCGGCATATTTGCCACTTGATCCTGCGGTACCGGATGCGCGCATTGAGTTCATGATTGGTGATGCGCGTCCGATCGCCGCGTTGAGCGCTGCCGAACTGCGAACGCGGCTCGACGGGCACCAACTGCCGGTGATTGATGTCAATGACCCGGTTGTTGATGCCCAACCCAGCTATGCGCCGGCGATGCCGGCCGCCGATGACCTGGCCCATATTATTTACACCTCGGGAACGACAGGTGTCCCCAAAGGGGTTGCGGTCACTCACCATAACGTCACCCAATTGATGCAGGGACTGGATGCCGCCCTGACAACGCCGAGTTCGGCGAAGGTATCGACGCAGTGGCATTCTTATGCATTCGATGCCTCAGTCCGGGAAATCTGGGGTGCGTTGTTGCATGGGGGGCGGCTCGTGGTGCTGCCGGAGTCGGTGGTCGGCGCCCAGGATGACCTGCGCGCCTTGCTGATTGCCGAGCAAGTCAGTGTCCTGAGCCAGACCCCTTCTGCTTTGGCGGCGCTGTCTCTCGAAGGTTTGGAGTCTGCGGCGCTGGTGGTGGGCGGTGAAGCATGTCCGCCCGAGCTGGTGGACCGGTGGGCGCCGGGTCGGATAATGATCAACGCTTACGGTCCGACCGAGACCACGGTGGACGTCGCGATCAGCGAGCCACTCGAGGCGGGAACCGGGGTGGTGCCGATCGGTGCGCCGGTTTCGGGTGCGGCGTTGTTTGTATTGGACGCCTGGTTGCGGCCGGTACCGGTTGGTGTGGTCGGGGAGTTGTATGTGGCCGGTCGTGGTGTGGGCATGGGGTATGTGCGCCGGGCGGATTTGACGGCGTCGCGGTTTGTGGCGTGTCCGTTCGGTGGGCCCGGGGCGCGGATGTATCGGACCGGGGATTTGGTGTCCTGGGGTGCCGATGGGCAGCTGCGGTATGTGGGGCGGGCCGACGAGCAGGTCAAGATCCGCGGGTATCGCATCGAACTTGGTGAGATCCAGGCAGCGCTAAGCGGTTTGGATCACGTGGATCAGGCGGTGGTGATCGCCCGTGAGGACCGCCCGGGTGATAAGCGTCTGGTCGGGTATGTGACCGGGGCCGCGGACCCGGCCGAGATCCGCGCCCAGCTGGCCCAGCGGCTGCCGTCGTATATGGTGCCGGTCGCGGTCGTCGTGATGGATGCGCTGCCGTTGACGGTCAACGGCAAGCTCGACACCCGCGCGCTGCCCTCCCGGAATACTCCGACGTCGACCACTACCGCGCCCCCAGCGACGCGGTCGAGGAAATCTTGGCCGGGATCTACGCCCAAGTACTCGGCGTCGAACGCGTCGGCATCGACGACTCCTTCTTCGACCTCGGCGGCGACTCCTATCGGCCATGCGCTTGATCGCGGCGATCAACAAAACTTTCGACACCCACCTCGCCGTGCGCACCCTGTTCGGCACCCCAACGATTTCGGAATTGGCGCCTCGGGTTCGCGTGCATGCGGGCGGTCGGGCGCCGTTGGTGGCCGGCGAGCGGCCCGCGGTGATTCCGTTGTCGTTTGGCCAGAGTCGGTTGTGGTTTCTTGGCCAGTTGCAGGGGCCGTCGCCGGTGTACAACATGGCGGTGGCGTTGCGGCTGCGTGGGCGGCTCGATGTCGATGCGTTGGGCGCGGCGCTGGCCGATGTGGTGGCTCGGCACGAATCGCTGCGCACCGTATTCCCGCATCGTGACGGTGTGCCGTACCAGGAGGTGCTGGCACCCGAGCGAGCGGACTTCGGCTGGGCTGTGGTCGATGCCGACGGGTGGTCACCGGCCCGGTTGAGCAATGAGGTGGACTCAGCCGCGCGGCACACGTTCGACTTGGCGACTGAGATCCCGTTGCGGGCAAAGCTTTCATGGTCACCGATGATGAACACGTCCTTGTCGCCGTGGCGCACCATATCGCCGCCGACGGCTGGTCGGTGAACCCGCTGGTGGGTGATCTGAGCGTGGCCTATGCCAGTCGGTGTGCGGGGCAGGCGCCCGGTTGGGCCGCGTTGCCGGTGCAATACGCCGACTACACGCTGTGGCAGCACACCCAGTTCGGGGATCTCGACGACAGCGACAGCCCCATCTCCGCGCAGCTGGCCTATTGGCAGGACGCACTGGCGGGGATGCCCGAGCAGCTGTCACTGCCCACCGACCGGCCTTATCCGCCGGTCGCCGATCTCCGTGGCTCGAGCGTGACCGTCGAGTGGCCGTCGGAGTTGCAGCAGCGAGTACGGGCGGTGGCCCGCGAGCACAACGCGACCAGTTTCATGGTGGTCCAGGCGGCGCTCGCGGTATTGCTGTCGAAGATGAGCGCGAGTTCGGATGTGGCGGTGGGCTTTCCGATCGCCGGTCGTAATGATCCCGCTCTTGACGAGTTGGTGGGCTTTTTCGTCAACACGCTGGTGCTGCGCGTCGAAGTGGCCGGGGATCCCACCGTCGCTGAGGTGTTGGACCAGGTACGTCAGCGCAGCCTGGCCGCCTATGAGCATCAGGACGTCCCGTTCGAGTTGTTGGTGGAGCGGCTCAATCCCGTTCGATCCCTCAGCCGTCACCCGCTGATTCAGGTCGGGTTGGCGTGGCAGAACCTGCCCGGGCAGCATCACGACCCCGACGCGGGGATGGCTCTGGGTGATCTGCAGATCACCCCGATGCCGCTGGACACTCACACCGCGCGCATGGACCTGACCTTTTCACTCGCCGAACGCTGGACCGAAGACGGCACGCCGGCCGGGATCGGCGGGGCGGTGGAATTCCGCACCGACGTGTTCGATGTCGCGACCGTGGACTCGTTGGTGGAGCGGTTGCGGCGGGTGTTGGTGTTGATGACGACTGATGCGTCGCGTCGGTTGTCGTCGATTGATTTGCTTGATGGTGATGAGCATGCGCGGTTGCAGGAGTGGGGCAACCGGGAGGTGTTGACGCTGCCCGCCAGCGCCCCGGTGTCGATTCCGGAACTGTTCGCCGCGCAGGTCGCGCGCGCCCCGGAGGCCGTGGCGGTCAACAGCGGAGACGGGTCGTGGACCTACCGCGAACTCGACGAGGCCGCAAACCGGTTGGCGCACGTGCTATCCGGGTGCGGGGCGGGTCCGGGTGAGCGGGTGGCGGTGCTGCTCAACCGATCTGCCGAAGCGATCGTCTCGTTGCTGGCGGTGCTGAAGACGGGGGCGGCGTATTTGCCGATGGATCCCGCGCATCCGGGGGCGCGGATGGAGTTCATGCTGTCGGACTCCGCGCCCATCGCCGCCCTGACCACCGCGGACCTGCGCGCGCGGCTGGAGGGCGCTGATGTGGCGGTCCTCGATGTCGAGGACCCGGCGATCGGCGCCGCACCGAACACCGCATTGCCGATACCCGCGGCCGATCACGTTGCCTACATCATCTACACCTCGGGCACCACGGGTAAGCCCAAGGGTGTGGCGGTCACGCACCGCAATGTGACCCAGTTGTTGGAGTCGTTGGACGCCGAGATGGAACTGGGGCAGGTGTGGACGCAGTGTCATTCGTTGGCGTTTGACTATTCGGTGTGGGAGATCTGGGGTGCGCTGCTGCACGGCGGCCGGGTGGTCGTGGTGCCCGACGCCGTGGTCCGCTCGCCGGAAGACCTGCATGCGTTGCTGGTCAGCGAACAGGTCAGCGTGCTGAGCCAGACGCCTTCGGCGTTCTACGCGCTGCAGGCCGCCGACGCGCTGCAGCCCGAGCTGGGTCAGCAGCTCAAGTTGCAGACCGTGGTCTTCGGTGGGGAGGCGTTGGAGCCGCAACGGCTGCAGACGTGGTTGCACAATCATCCGGGATTGCCGCGGATGATCAACATGTATGGCATCACCGAGACGACGGTGCATGCGTCGTTCCGCGAGATCGTGGACGCCGATGTGGACAGCAACACCAGCCCGATCGGGGTGCCGTTGGCGCATTTGGCGTTCTTCGTGCTGGACGGCTGGTTGCGCCCGGTGGCGCCCGGGGTGGTCGGGGAGTTGTATGTGGCCGGTGCCGGGGTGGCCGGCGGCTATGTCGGGCGCCCGGATTTGACGGCGTCGCGGTTTGTGGCGTGTCCGTTCGGTGGGCCCGGGGCGCGGATGTATCGGACCGGGGATTTGGTGTCCTGGGGTGCCGATGGGCAGCTGCGGTATGTGGGGCGGGCCGACGAGCAGGTCAAGATCCGCGGGTATCGCATCGAACTTGGTGAGATCCAGGCAGCGCTAAGCGGTTTGGATCACGTGGATCAGGCGGTGGTGATCGCCCGTGAGGACCGTCCGGGTGATAAGCGTCTGGTCGGGTATGTGACCGGGGCCGCGGACCCGGCCGAGATCCGCGCCCAGCTGGCCCAGCGGCTGCCGTCGTATATGGTGCCGGTCGCGGTCGTCGTGATGGATGCGCTGCCGTTGACGGTCAACGGCAAGCTCGACACCCGCGCGCTGCCCTCCCCGGAATACTCCGACGTCGACCACTACCGCGCCCCCAGCGACGCGGTCGAGGAAATCCTGGCCGGGATCTACGCCCAAGTACTCGGCGTCGAACGCGTCGGCATCGACGACTCCTTCTTCGACCTCGGCGGCGACTCCCTATCGGCCATGCGCTTGATCGCGGCGATCAACAAAACTTTCGACACCCACCTCGCCGTGCGCACCCTGTTCGGCACCCCAACGATTTCGGAATTGGCGCCTCGGGTTCGCGTGCATGCGGGCGGTCGGGCGCCGTTGGTGGCCGGCGAGCGGCCCGCGGTGATTCCGTTGTCGTTTGGCCAGAGTCGGTTGTGGTTTCTTGGCCAGTTGCAGGGCCGTCGCCGGTGTACAACATGGCGGTGGCGTTGCGGCTGCGTGGGCGGCTCGATGTCGATGCGTTGGGCGCGGCGCTGGCCGATGTGGTGGCTCGGCACGAATCGCTGCGCACCGTATTCCCGCATCGTGACGGTGTGCCGTACCAGGAGGTGCTGGCACCCGAGCGAGCGGACTTCGGCTGGGCTGTGGTCGATGCCGACGGGTGGTCACCGGCCCGGTTGAGCAATGAGGTGGACTCAGCCGCGCGGCACACGTTCGACTTGGCGACTGAGATCCCGTTGCGGGCAAAGCTTTTCATGGTCACCGATGATGAACACGTCCTTGTCGCCGTGGCGCACCATATCGCCGCCGACGGCTGGTCGGTGAACCCGCTGGTGGGTGATCTGAGCGTGGCCTATGCCAGTCGGTGTGCGGGGCAGGCGCCCGGTTGGGCCGCGTTGCCGGTGCAATACGCCGACTACACGCTGTGGCAGCACACCCAGTTCGGGGATCTCGACGACAGCGACAGCCCCATCTCCGCGCAGCTGGCCTATTGGCAGGACGCACTGGCGGGGATGCCCGAGCAGCTGTCACTGCCCACCGACCGGCCTTATCCGCCGGTCGCCGATCTCCATGGGTCGAGCGTTACGGTCCAGTGGCCGTCGGAGTTGCAGCAGCGAGTACGGGCGGTGGCCCGCGAGCACAACGCGACCAGTTTCATGGTGGTCCAGGCGGCGCTCGCGGTATTGCTGTCGAAGATGAGCGCGAGTTCGGATGTGGCGGTGGGCTTTCCGATCGCCGGTCGTAATGATCCCGCGCTGGACGAGTTGGTGGGCTTTTTCGTCAACACGCTGGTGCTGCGCGTCGAAGTGGCCGGGGATCCCACCGTCGCTGACCTATTGACCCAGGTTCGGGCTCGCAGTCTGGACGCTCTCGAACATCAAGACGTGCCGTTTGAGATGCTCGTCGAGCGGCTCAACCCGATCCGGTCCATGAGCCGTCACCCGCTGGTCCAGGTCGGGTTGGTGTGGCAGAACCTGCCCGGATGGGGCACCGACCCCACCGCGGGGCTGGCCTTGGGCGATCTACAGATCATCCCGATGCAGGCAAATACCCAGAGCGCCCGCATGGACCTGGCGTTTTCGCTGGCCGAACGCTGGACCGAGGACGGTGCACCCGCCGGGATCGGTGGGTCGGTGGAATTCCGCACCGATGTTTTTGATGCGGAAAGCGTTGGGGCACTTGCCGATCGGTTGGAGCGGCTGTTGGTGGCCATGACGGCCGATCCGTTGCGGCGGTTATCGTCGATCGACCTCCTCGACGGACGTGAGATCGCGCGGTTGGACGACTGGGGCAACCGCGCGGTGTTGACCCGGCCGGAGGTCGGGGAGTCGATTCCGGAATTGTTTGCCGCACAGGCGGTTCGCACGCCCGAGTTGTTGGCGATCAGCTGCGCGGGCCGCTCGATGACCTATCGAGAGCTCGACGAGGCGTCTAATCGATTGGCGCACTTGCTGGTTGGTCGGGGTGCGGGTCCGGGTCAGTGTGTGGCGCTGATGTTTTCACGCTCTCCCGAGGCGATCGTGGCTATTTTGGCTGTGCTGAAGTCTGGGGCGGCCTACCTACCGATCGACTCCGCGGTGCCCGATTCGCGCATCGACTTCATGCTCGCTGATGCTGCGCCGATCGCGGCGATCAGCACCGCTGAACTGGCTTCGCGGTTTGATGGCCACGGGCTGGTGGTGATTGATGTCGACGATCCCGTTATCGCCACGCACTCCACTGCGGCGCTGCCGGTGCCCGCTGCCGATGACGTCGCCCACATCGTGTACACCTCGGGCACCACGGGTGTGCCCAAAGGAGTAGCGACCACTCACCACAACGTGACTCAACTGTTGAAGCCGTTGCATGTCGGTCTGCCGTCGGGTCCGGGGCAGGTGTGGTCGCAGTGGTACTCCTATGCGTTCGACGCTTCGGTGGAAGAGATCTGGGGTGCATTGCTTCATGGCAGTCGGCTCCTGATCGTCCCCGAGTCGGTGGCCGCCTTCCCAGAAGACTTCCAGGCCTTGCTGATTGACGAGCAAGTCACCGTCCTGCATCAAACCCCGTCTGCGGTATCGGCGTTGTCGCTGGAAGGTTTGGAGTCGGCGGCTTTGGTGGTGGCCGCGGAGCCGTGCGCGGTCGAATTGGTGGATCGTTGGGCGCCGGGGCGGGTGATGACCAACGCCTACGGGCCGACCGAGACCACGCTGTGTGTGACGGTCAGTGTGCCGCTGCAGGCCGGGGCCGGGGTGGTGCCCATCGGGGTGCCGATACCGGGCGCGGCGTTGTTCGTGCTCGACGCGTGGTTGCGGCCGGTCCCACCCGGGGTGGTCGGTGAGTTGTATGTGGCCGGCCGCGGTGTGGGGTTGGGCTATCTGCGCCGGGCGGGGTTGACGGCGGCGCGGTTTGTCGCCTGTCCGTTCGCTTCTGGGGTGCGGATGTATCGCACCGGGGATTTGGTGTGTTGGGGTTCCGACGGCCAGCTGCGCTACCTGGGCCGGGCCGACGAGCAGGTCAAGATCCGCGGGTACCGCATCGAGTTGGGCGAAATCCAAGCTGCGCTAAGCGGTTTGGCTGGCGTGGATCAGGCGGTGGTAATCGTGCGCGAGGACCGCCCCGGTGACAAGCGTCTGGTGGGCTACATCATAGAAGCGGCGGCCGGGGCGGTCGACATCGCCGGTGCGCGCACCGCGCTGGCCAAGCGGTTGCCGGCCTACATGCTGCCGGCCGCGATCGTCGTCGTCGACGCGCTGCCGTTGACGGTCAACGGCAAACTCGACACCCGCGCCTTGCCGGCACCGCGATACCGGGAAAGCGAGTACCGCGCCCCGAGTAACGCGGTCGAGGAATCGCTGGCCGACATCTACGCCCAGACACTCGGTCTCGAGCGGGTCGGGGTTGACGACTCCTTCTTCGACCTCGGCGGGGACAGCATTTCGGCGATGCGCCTGATCGCCGCGATCAACAAAGCCCTCGACACACACCTCACCGTGCGCATCCTCTTCGACGGGCCATCGGTGAGCGCGCTGAGCCAGCAGGTGGATCGCCACACCCTGGATCCGCGCTATGTGACGGTGCACGGTGCCGAACCCACCGAGGTCAACGCCGCCGATCTCACCCTGGACAAATTCATCGACGCCGCAACGCTTTCGGCGGCCGCCGCGCTGCCGGGCCCGAGTGCGCAGGTGCGGACGGTCTTATTGACCGGTGCGACGGGCTTCCTCGGGCGCTACCTGGTGCTGCAATGGCTCGAGCAGCTCGAACTGGTCGACGGCACGTTGATCTGTCTGGTCCGGGGCAAGACCGACGAAGACGCTCAGCGTCGGCTGGAGCAGATCTTCGATAGCGGCGACCCGCGACTGATGGCGCACTTCCAGGAATTGGCCGCCGACCATCTGCGGGTCATCGCGGGGGATAAGGCCCTAGCCAGCCTGGGCCTCGACGAACGGACCTGGCGGCAACTAGCCGACTCGGTCGATTTGATAGTCGATTCGGCCGCGGTGGTCAGCGGTGTGCTGCCCTACAGTGAGCTGTTCGGCCCCAATGTCGCGGGTACCGCCGAACTAATTCGGTTGGCGCTGACCACAAGACTGAAGCCCTACGGCTACGTGTCCACGGCCAACGTGGGCGACCCGATTGAGCCGTCGTTGTTCACCGAGGCCGCCGACATCCGGGTCATCAGCAAGACTCGACTCAACGACGGCAGTTCCGTCAACGGTTATGCCAATAGCAAATGGGCCGGTGAGGTGCTGCTGCGGGAGGCCAACGACTTGTGCGGGCTTCCGGTTTCGGTGTTCCGCAGTGGCATGATCTTGGCCGACACGAGTTTTGTCGGCCAGCTCAACGTCTCGGACGTGGTCACGCGGATGGTCCTCAGCGTGGTGGCCACCGGCATTGCGCCCGGTTCGTTCTACCAGCGCGATGCCAATGGGAACCGGCAGCGGGCCCATTTCGATGGGCTGCCCGTCGAATTCGTCGCCGAGTCGATCGCCACCTTAGGAGCCCAGATGGTCGACGGGTTCCAGACCTATCACGTGATGAACCCGCACGATGACGGGATCGGGCTCGACACGTACGTCGACTGGTTGATCGAGGCCGGCTACGCCATCGAGCGCATCGACGATTTCGACGAATGGTTGCAGCGGTTTGAGACCGGCCTGCGGGCGCTGCCCGATCGACAGCGAAAGCACACGGTGCTGCAGATCTTGCAGTCTCGCGACCTCCGGCAGGTGCGTCCTGCGGTGCCCACTCGTGGGTCCGCCGCGCCGACCGACCGATTCCGCGCCGCGGTGCAGGAAGCCAAAATCGGGGCCGACAACGACATCCCGCATGTGTCCGCGCCGATCATCGTCAAATACGTCACGGACCTGCAACTCCTCGGGTTGCTCTAGCCTTTCGATAACGGTTCTTTCGCCGGCCAGAACGTCGTACGCTCGTTGCGATGCTGGCAAAGTCCGAGATCCGGTTCCTGCGCGTTGGCGACCGCCGCGTGGCGTTCGACGTCCGCGGGGACGGCCCACCGCTGGTGGCTCCGGCGTGGTGGGTGAGCCATCTCGAACTCGACTGGGAGGGTGCCGGCTTCCGGCGATTCTGGGAAGGCGTCGCCGGCGGATACACCATGGTTCGCTACGACCGGCTCGGCGTCGGCATGTCTGACCGCACGGTGCGAGATTCGGACCTGACCCTGGACGGCGAAGTGGCGATGCTGCGCGCGCTCCTGGACGAACTCGGTTACGAGCGCGTATCGCTGTTGGGCGGATCCTGCGGGAGCTGCACCGCAATCGCCTTTGCCGCAACGTATCCCGAGCGCGTCGACCGGTTGGTCTTGTACGGGTCGTACGCCGACGGCTCGGCGATCACCGCACCGGAAGTGGGCGACGCGATCGTCGCGGCGGTCCGCGCGCATTGGGGACTCGGCTCCCGTCTGCTCAGCAATATGTTCCTCGGTGCGGCCGAATCCGCGGAGCACCAACGCTTTGCGCGGTTGCAGCGCGAAGCCGCGACCGCCGAGGCCGCCGCCGCATTGTTGGGTCTCGTCTATCGCCTCGACGTACGGGCGTACCTTGCTGACGTAAGCGCTGAAACGCTGGTCGTGCATCGTCGCGACGACCGCGCCGTGCCGCACCGGCTCGGGCGCGAGGTCGCGGCCGCGATCCCCGGCGCCACGCTGATCTCGCTGCCCGGGAGCGCCCACTTCCCGTGGCACGGCGATGTGGATTCCGTTGCGCGCGCATGCCGTGAGGCGTTGGGACCTCCGTCGCCGTTGCCGCAGCACGCGAGCAAGCCGGAGCCGGTCCTACTCTCCGCGCGCGAACGGGAGATTCTCGGCTGCCTCGCGCGCGGTCTGAACGATCGCGAGATTGCCGAGCACCTGGTGCTGAGCCCGCACACAGTGCATCGTCATGTCGCGAACATCCGCCGCAAGCTCGGGCGCACCTCGCGCACGGCCGCCGTTGCCGAGGCCGCGCGTCTCGGGCTCCTCTGAGCTAGCCGAAACGGGCCATCGGCAAAAGATGGCCGCCTTGGGCGATGCGCGCGCCCCGTGGCCCCGTCTACGTTTGCGCCCATGACTGAGACCGCGAGCGAAATAGAACTAGCAGTGCGACCGCCGTCCGCGGCGTGGCTGCGGATCATGGCGTTGGTGTACGACCCGTTCGTGTGGCTCGGCGAACTGGCAGGCATGCGCCGCCGGCGACGCACGGTGGTGAGTAGCGCGCGGGGACGCGTCGTCGAGATCGGTGCCGGAACCGGGCTGAACATCGCACACTACTCCGACGGCATCGATGACCTCGTGCTGATGGAGCCGGAGCCCGCAATGCGCCGCAAGCTCGCCCGTCGCTTGCGGCGACATGCCCGTCCGGCGCGGATCGTCAACGCGCCCGCGGAGTGTTTACCACTGACCGATGAGTCCGTGGACACCGTCGTCTCAACACTTGTCCTGTGCACCGTCGAGGATCCCGAACGCGCGCTGCGCGAGATCGCTCGCGTGTTGCGCCCCGGCGGGCAGTTGCTGTTCGTCGAACACGTGCGGGCGAATTCACGGTTGCTTGCGGCGTGGCAGGACTACCTGTTCCGCCCCTGGCGCGCCTTCGCCGGCGGATGCTGCTGCAACCGCCCGACCGCGGAGTTGATGCGCGCGTGCGGATTTGCTGTCGACGCCGAGGAAGCCGTGTGGCGCGGAATGCCGCGCATCGTCCACCCGCTCTTGATGGGCCGGGCAACTCGTTAGTTTCGTTGACTAGAAGCGTTTTCATCACACTTCCTCGACTTCATGGTGTGACCTGGATCGCTAACATCGGGTGGACTCGCCGAGAAGGATCGGCAGTCGCTCCACGAAAGCGTCGTCAAGATGCTCCGGGATGTTTCTGTCTTGCTTACCAATTGGCTACTGACAGGAAACCACCGGGCGTTCTGATGCGCGCGGAGCCCGCTGTGAAAAGAGGACAATGGAGTCTGCTGGGGTGTTGTCGCGTGATCGAATCGTTGCCGGCCCAGGATGGAGTAGGTGGCTCGTTCCACCTGCCGCGCTCTCGATACATCTGGCGATCGGCAGCGTGTACTCCTGGAGCGTTTTCAAGCTTCCGTTGCATGAATCGCTAAGAGCATCGGGGCTTTTGAGTGCCATGCCGTTCACGCTGGGCATTGTCATGCTGGGCGTGTCGGCAGCCGTCTTCGGCACGGCGGTCGAAAGGCGAGGCCCCCGGTGGGCGATGTTCGTGGCGACCACCTGCTTTTGCGGCGGTTTGCTCGTCGCGGCGGCGGCGGCCGAGATCGGCCAGATGTGGCTGATCATCCTCGGCTATGGCGTCCTCGGTGGGATCGGCCTCGGAATCGGTTACATCTCACCGGTTTCCACCCTGATGAAATGGTTCCCCGACAAGCCGGGCATGGCGACCGGCTTCGCCATCATGGGATTTGGCGGCGGTGCGCTCATCGCCTCTCCATGGTCGTCGCAGTTGATGAAATGGTTCGGCACCGATCGGCACGGACTGGCGGAGACGTTCTTGGTCATGGGTGTGGCGTACGCCGTGCTGATGTCGGTGGGCGTCCTGCTGGTCCGAGTGCCACCGCACGAATGGGAACCACCCATTGTCAGGGTCGCCGCGTCTAAGATGCCGCACGCCGCGGGGCCGGATCGCACCGCCAACGAGGCGATCAAGACGCCCCAGTTCTGGCTGCTGTGGATTGTGTTGTGCTTCAACGTCACTGCGGGAATAGGGATCCTGGAGCGGGCGGCACCCATCTACCGGGATTACTTTCCTCATGCGACTTCTCCCGCTGCGCTGACGGCGGCCGCGGCGGGATTCGTCGCGATGCTGTCGCTGGCAAACTCATTGGGACGCATACTCTGGTCCACGGCCTCGGATGCGGTCGGCCGCAAGAACATGTACCGGCTCTATCTCGGTGTCGGGGCGATGCTGTACGGCGTCTTGATCGTCGCGCAAAACACGAGCAAGCCGCTGTTCCTGGTGGTGTGCATCCTGCTGTTGTCGTTCTACGGCGCGGGTTTCGCGACGGCGCCGGCCTACCTGCGTGACCTCTTCGGCTACCTCGAAGTCGGCGCGATCCACGGCAGGTTGCTGACCGCCTGGTCGACCGCGGGCGTGCTCGGACCGGTGATCGTCAACGCGATTGCCGACAATCGCATTGCGGCCCATGTGGTAGGCCCCGAGCGCTATCGATGGTCATTCACGATCATGGTGATCCTGTTGCTGATCGGCGTGGTCTGCAATGAGCTGATTCGTACTCCGCGGCCGCCCAGCTTCGTTGTGGCAGGGGTGGATACGCGAAAGCCGGCGAGCGTGATCTCCGGAGAGGCTGGGCAATGACCGCGCAATCGATCGAGACGACATCGCCACGCGGCAAGCTGCTGGGTCTGGCCAGCTGGTTGTGGGTGGGGGTGCCATTCGTCTATGGCCTCTACGAGCTGGTGGTGAAGATTCCCGCGTTGTTCACCAACTGACACCGTAGGAGTTTGCGACCACTCGTTACGTGTCACCAGCACGTCTTGCCGTTGTTTCGGAGTACACCGGATGAGCCGCAGGATTGTCGGCGAAACATCGACAACCGCCGGCGCTCGTCCAAAGATCAAGTATGCCGATCTATACCTGCACAACCACCGAATCAACGTTGCCTCGCTCGATCAAGGCGGCGCTCGCGCGTGAGATCGCGACCATCCATTCACAGATCAATCACGTGCCCAGTACTTATGTGAATGTGGCTTTTCACGAATTGTCCGGGGACAACCTCTACACCGACGGTGCGCCGGCCAGCCCGGTCCTGGTCAGCGGCTGGATACGCGAGGGCCACCCTAAGACCGAGGTCACCCGGCTTGCCACCGAAATCGCCTCCGCCGTCACCCGGATAGCGGGTGTGCCCGCCGAACAGGTTTTGGTGGTTTTCGAAAGCAGCCCAGCCAGTTTCGCCGTCGAAGGCGGGCGCGTCCTACCCGAGCCCGGCCAGGAACAAGCCTGGATCGCGGGCACCTGACCGGGCGGGCAAGGGGAGCCCACCCGTTGTCGTGAGGGAATAGCCGGACGGGGCTGGTGTGTTCAATTTGGCCATGACTGCTTTCAACATCCCCCAGCGTGAAGAGTTCCTCGCAGCACTGCACGTCAGTGTGTTGTCGGTCGCCGCCGACGACGGCCGTCCGCCGGCCAGTGTCCCGATTTGGTACGACTACGAGCCGGGCGGAAACATCCGGGTCAACACCGGCGCGTCGTCTCGCAAGGCCAAGCTCATCGAGCGGGCCGGCGTGGTGACGCTGGTCGTCCAGCGCGAAGAGCCGCCGTATCAATATGTGGTCGTCGAGGGCACCGTGGTCGAGACCACCAAGCCGACCCCGCTCGACGTGCGCGAAGAGATCGCGATCCGCTACCTCGGCGAGGAGGGTGGGCGGGCGTTCGTCAGCAGCATCGAGGGGCAGGAAAGCGTGCTCTTCACCATCCGGCCCGACCGCTGGATCACCGCCGATTTCTCCGGCGAACTCTAAGCAGCCTTAACCGTTTGTTTGGTGGGGCTTTGCGAGGGTATTCCGTAACAACTTCTCGCAAAGAAAGGGACTGGCATGTTGCACTCGGTCATTCTGGCTAGTTCGGATCCCGTTGCGGCAGGGTTTATTCTGCGTGGGATCAAGGGAATTTTCGTCTTCATCGGAAGCATCATCGCCGCGATCGTGTGCGGCCTCATTGCCGCGATGAAAGGCCGCAATCCGCTGGGATGGGGGATTCTCGGGCTGTTCTTCTCCATCCTTACGCTGATCGTCGTCATCGTTATTCCGAGCAAAAAGTAACAATCTCAAGAGCCGAGGCTCTTTCGGCCCTTAGGATTTCCGATCAGCGACGCGCTGATGCGCGGTTAGCAGTAGGTGGTCGAATTCGGATTGCGAGGCGAAGCCCGGGCCGAAACGCCGGAATTCATCGCAAATTCTTTCGGCCAGCAGCCGCAGCTTGACGTTGGCTTCCTGAGATAGCCACTTGAGCAGGTCAAAGGCCGCGTCTGCGTCGATGCCGTAGACGAGCATCAACATGCCTTTGGCTTGCTCGATGCCGGCGCGCTGCTCGGCGATCTCGGCCAGCTTCGCGGTGACGAGGTCTTCGCGCACCTGATCGGGCGGCGGGGAAACGTCGACGTAAAACCCGTGTGTTCCGATCACGGCGCCCTGGTCGTCGCGAAGCTGGTCACCGACGACCACGACGTGACGCACCTGTCCGCGGGTGTCAATGATCCGATGGCGGGTGCTGAATGACTGGTAAGTGTCCAGCATCTGATCGATGGTCGCCGCGACCTGCCCACGGTCGTCGGGATGTTTGTGCGACAGCACCAGTTCGGTGGTCGGGGTGACGGTGCCGGGCTCGTAGCCGTGCAATCGTTGTACCTGTTCGGACCACTCCCAGCGTTGTTCGGAAAAGTAGAACCGGAACCAGCCTGCTCGTTGTGGCGCACCGCCGGCCAGGGCTTGTTCGACGTCGGCCGATTGGCCGTTGAGGTCCCAACTCATCGCGGAACACGTCTCCTTGGGTTCAGGTCACCGGACACGACCGACCGCGCCACGCGCGCACCTCCGAATATAGGGGGTGAACGAGCGCGAAATCGCGAAACCACGGCGTCGGTATCAATGGCGCTGACTGCTCAACGCCGAGGGCGTTCCAGATCATGTCATAACAGTCGGCGCTGGTCGGTTAGCAGCGGTGGGCGGCGGCTGTTGAGTGCGCGCACTGCGGCCGCCGCCGCTCGTCAATCGACTAGGCGTCGATGACCTCACGCTTTGCGTCGCGGTCATCGATGGCCTGGTGTCGCTCGCCACGGCCGACGCTGATCTTGCGCGGCTTGGCCTTTTCCGCCACCGGAATGCGCAGGCGCAGCACGCCCTGGGTGTAGGAAGCCTCGATCCCGTCGGTGTCGAGGTTTTCGCCGAGCACCAGCTGTCTGCTGAACACTCCGCGTGGCCGCTCGGTGGCCAGCATCTCCCGGTTGGGGTCAACGGCCGGACGCTCGGCCCGCACCGTCACCACATTGCGTTCGATGTCGATATCCAGCGAGTCGGCGTCGATGCCCGGCAGGTCGAACTCGACAACGAATTCTTCGTCCTCGCGCCAGGCGTCCATCGGCATCACCGCGGGACGGGCGGCCGTACCCAGTACCTGCTGGGCGAAGCGGTCCAGCTCACGGAAGGGGTCGGTACGCATCAGCATTGCAGCCATCGTTCACTCCAATCTGTTATCGCCTATCGGTATTATCTATGTTGATAGGCATAGGTTTTATATAACACCATCGAAATTTCGATGCAAGTGTGATAAATAGATTTTCTGTACGAACGAGCGGGGAGGTACTCAATGGCCGATGCCCCGGACTGGGCCGGCGCGCCGGCGTCTGACCGTGGTGTGTACGGAATCTCCGTCGCCGCCGAGCTTTCCGGTGTCCCGGTACAGTCGCTGCGCCTCTACGAGCAGCACGGCCTTCTCACGCCGTCGAGAAGCGAGGGCGGGACCCGGCGCTACAGTGCCGATGACTTGGCCCGGCTACGGCGCATCAGCGCGCTGGTCGACGCCGGCGTCAATCTGGCCGGCATCGCACGCATCCTCAACCTCGAAGACGACAATGCGGAACTGTCCGCGACGAACACCGATCTGCGCTCGACGAACCGCACGTTGCGCAAGGCCGCGAAGGCCAAGAGTTCCAAAATCGAACCGGCGGGCGGGGGAACGACCTGATCGGTATCGCCGATTTCGCCCCCGGGAGGCCGCAAAGCCTTTGTCCACGAGCATCTTTGGGATGACTCCGAGTCAACCGGGGTAAGCTCACAGTTTGGGCGCCGCATCCACAGGGTATGAAGGGCGCCATGACCAGAGCAGACGCGCCTGCTCCGACGCCCACCGGTGAACTGTGGCCGGGCAAGGCATACCCGCTGGGCGCCACATACGATGGCGCCGGCACCAACTTCACGCTGTTCAGCGAGATTGCCGAGCGCGTAGAGCTGTGCTTGTTCGACGCCGATGGCGCCGAGACGCGGATCACCCTGCCCGAGGTCGACTACTTCGTCTGGCACGGGTACATACCGGCGATCGAGCCCGGCCAGCGTTACGGCTATCGCGTCCACGGTCCGTACGACCCCGCCGAGGGGCTTCGATGTAACCCGAACAAGCTGCTACTGGACCCGTATTCGAAGGCCATCGACGGAACGTTCGACTGGAACCAGACCCTGTTCAGTTACAACTTCGGCGAGCCCGACAGCCGCAATGACGACGATTCCGCGACGAGCATGCCCAAGTCCGTGGTGATCAACCCGTACTTCGACTGGGGCAATGACCGCCCACCGAGTCACGAATACGCCGATACGGTCATCTACGAGGCACACGTCAAGGGGCTCACGCAGACTCATCCCGATATCCCCGAGCAGATACGCGGCACCTACGGAGCCGTCGCGCATCCGGTGATCATCGATCACCTCAAGAGCCTGGGTGTCACCGCGATCGAGCTGATGCCCGTGCACCACTTCGCCAACGACTCCACCCTGGTCGAACGTGGGCTGTCGAATTACTGGGGCTACAACACAATTGGGTTTTTGGCGCCTGACTTCAAGTACTCCAGCGGCACCTCTCCAGGGGTGCAGGTGCAGGAGTTCAAGGCGATGGTGCGCGCCCTGCACGAAGCGGACATCGAGGTGATCCTCGATGTCGTCTACAACCACACCGCCGAGGGCAACCACCTGGGCCCCACGTTGTCGATGCGCGGTATCGACAACCCCGCGTACTACCGGCTGGTCGACGACGACAAGCAGCACTACATGGACTACACCGGCACCGGAAACAGCCTCAACGTCGGTCATCCGCATTCGCTGCAGCTGATCATGGACTCGTTGCGCTACTGGGTGACCGAGATGCACGTCGACGGCTTCCGGTTCGACTTGGCCTCGACGTTGGCCCGCGAGTTCTACGACGTCGACAAGCTGTCGACGTTCTTCGAACTCGTGCAACAGGATCCGACCGTCAGCCAGGTCAAGCTGATTGCCGAACCGTGGGACGTCGGACCCGGCGGCTACCAGGTGGGCAACTTCCCGCCGCAGTGGACGGAGTGGAACGGAAAATACCGTGACACCGTCCGCGATTTCTGGCGTGGCGAGCCCGCCACCCTCGACGAGTTCGCCTACCGGCTGTCCGGATCGGCCGACCTCTACGAACACACTGGGCGCCGGCCCGTGGCGTCGATCAACTTTGTCATCGCCCACGACGGGTTCACGCTGCGCGACCTGGTCTCCTACAACGAGAAGCACAACGAGGCCAACGGCGAGGACAACAACGACGGCGAGAGCCACAACCGCTCGTGGAACTGTGGCACCGAGGGGCCGACCGACGATGCCGGCATCAACGAACTGCGCGCCCGCCAGGAGCGCAACTTCATCACCACGCTGCTGCTGTCGCAGGGTGTGCCGATGATCTGCCACGGTGACGAGCTCGGCCGCACTCAGCAAGGCAACAACAACGGTTACTGCCAGGACAGCGAGCTGACCTGGATCAATTGGGCCGATGCCGACACCGACCTGCTGGAGTTCACCCGCACGGTGTCGGCGCTGCGCGCCAACCACCCGGTGTTTCGCAGGCGGCGATTCTTCAGTGGTAAGCCGGTGGGCCGCCGTGGCCAGGACGGCCTGCCCGACATCGCCTGGTTCGCCCCGGACGGGGACGAGATGACCGACGAGGACTGGGGTGCGAGCTTCGCCAAGTCCGTCGCGGTATTCCTGAATGGACACGGCATTCCCGGCCGCGATGCGCGCGGACAGCGGGTGCTCGACGACTCTTTCCTGCTGTGTTTCAACGCCCACTACGAGCCACTCGAATTCACCCTTCCGCCAAAGGAATTCGGCGCCGCGTGGAATCTCGTGGTGTACACCGGACCGCAGGAGACCACGCCCGCGGAAGAGGTGCCCGGGGGCGGGGCGCTGACCGTGGAGCCCCACACCGCTGTGGTGCTGCAAGTGGTTCCGGCCGGCTAGGCGCGACGATCGACGACCGGTGTTCTTGCCGATGTGATGACATTGATCGGCTTGTCGGCGCAAAATATCCTTTTTGGCGTGGCGGCCGGACAATATGGTTCCCCGCTGCCGCGTCAGGGGGGAACTGCTGATGGCCGTGCCTGACACGAAAGCACGTCCGCAGTCGGCGCTGACGCGGTTCGCGCGGGCGGAGGCCACCGTCGTCGTTGTCGTAGCCACGGCAACCTGGGTGGGTTGGACGGCCGACGTCGACCTGTTGACGCGGGTCTATCCCACTTGGCCGGTGATGACGCCGTGGACCGCTTTGTGCTTGGCCGCGCTGGGTGCCGCGGCCCTGGCGCAGCAGGGATCTCCGTCACGCCGGCGAGTGTGGACGGGCCGGCTCCTGGCTGTTGCGGTGATTGCGTTCGCCATCTCGGTGCTCGCGGAGTACGCCACCGATGGGTCGTTCGGCCTGGACCAGTTCTGGTTTTCCGACGCGGTGCGCGTGCGCCAAGCGTCGTGGCCGGGACGTCCGGGCCCGCAGACGGCAGCGCCACTGCTGCTGGTGGCCGCCGCGGTGGCGCTGATGCGCGTCGATCGCAGAACCCGCTGGATCTGGCCAGCATGTCTGACCCTCGGCGCGGTCGCCCCGCTCGTCACCGCCGCGGCCTACCTGTTCGACGCGATGGCCATGGTCGGCGTCTCGCCGTCAACCGGCCAAGCGCTTTCGACGGCCGTGGCTCTACTCCTGCTCGTCGGGGCGGCAGCGCTGGCCCGCCCGGACCGGTTTCCGCTCACCTGGCTCTTCGGCCGACCCGACTGGCGCTCGCTGGTCCGATTGGCGGGCATTCTGGCCGCTTTTCCCATCGTCGTGGCGCTGTCCAGGGCGATCTTCCTCGGCCTCGGCCTGCCCGGCGAGCACACGGAGTGGAGTCTGCCGATCGTGGTGGGAACGCTTGTCGTCGGAGCGGTCACGTTCTACTTGAGTCAGCGTGAGCAACAACTGCTGATCGATAAGGAGCTGGTCAGCAAGCTGCGCGCGGATGCCGAGATGCGCTATCGGATCCTGGCGGACAACGCCGTGGACGTCATCGTGCACCTGCACGGGCGTGAGGCTTCGTGGGTCTCACCGTCGGTCGTCGCCGCGCTGGGTGGCCCGCCGCAGCACTGGCTGAACTCGGGCTTCAGCGACCGCATTCATCCCGACGACCGCGACGCGGTCCAGACCGCGCTGCAGCGCGTCGCCGACGGCGAGGCGGTCATCCACCGATTCCGGATCCTGTCCGTCGACTCCGGATACCGCTGGGTCGACGGCCACGCGAAGCCGTACGTCGACGCCGAAGGCAATACCGACGGCATGATCGCCGCGCTACGGCTTGCGGATGACCAGGTCGAAACCGAGCGGCGGCTCGAACGCTTGGCCCGCTTCGACACCCTGACCGGACTGGCCAATCGGGCCGAGACCATGGTGCGTCTCGAGGCCGCTCTCCAGGAGCAGCGACCCGCCGGAACATACGTCGGCATCTTGTTCTGCGACGTCGACCACTTCAAAGACATCAACGACACCTGGGGACACGGCGTTGGCGACGTCGTGCTTGCCACGCTGGCGGCCCGGATCCGCGAAAGTGTCCGTCGGGAGGACACCGTCGGGCGCACCGGCGGCGATGAAATCCTGATCCTGCTGCCCGGCGTCCACGGCATCGATGAGGTCGCCACCACCGCCGACAAGATTCGCGACCGAGCCGGCGAACCCATCGACGTGGGAGGACATGCGATACACGCGACCCTGAGCATCGGCGCGACCATCGCCTTGCACGCAGAGCCGGTCTCCTCGGTCATCGCGCGTGCCGACGCGGCAATGTATCAGCAGAAATCGGGCGGTCGCGATGCCGTTACCCGCTTCTCGGTGGAGCGATCCCTGCGGCGCTCGCGGCGCGCCTGATCGCTGTCCACTTCTTAAGGCGCGCAACATGTTTGACATGGCCCCTGGCCGAAGATGTGCCCGGCGGTACATGTGCCGTCCCTGCTAGATACGCTGTGCCTGCAGCGGGCTCGTTACAGGAGAGGGCAAATATGTCACGGACAGTGGTGGTTGGCGCATCGAGTGGCCTTGGGCGCTGTATCGGAATCGGACTTGCCCAGCGCGGCGATCAGGTCGCGCTGCTGGCCCGCAGGCGTGAGCGCCTCGAGACCGCCGCAAAGGAGGCCGGGTCGGGCGCGATCGCCGTCGAGTGCGACATCACCGACGAGGCCTCATGTCGATCGGCGATCGACGAGGCGGCGCAGGCCCTCGGCGGCATCGACAACGTGGTGTTCACGCCCGCCATCAGCCCGCTGGTCCGCCTGGTCGACACCGACGCCGCAACCTGGCGCCGCATCTTCGACACCAATGTCATCGGGGCGTCGCTGGTGACGTCGGCAGCGATACCGCACCTGACCGCGTCCGCCGGCAAGGCCGTATACCTGTCCTCGGATGCGGGTCCCTACGGACCGTCCTGGCAGGGTCTGGGCGCCTACGGCGTCAGCAAGGCCGCCCTCGAGCGGCTGGTCGACGCGTGGCGTGCCGAACACCCCGACGTGGGCTTCACCAACCTCATCGTGGGGGAGTGCGCCGGCGGCGAGGGCGAGGCGGCGACCGGCATGAACGCCGGGTGGGATATGGAACTGGCCATGCAGGCGGTCCCGGTGTGGGTGTCGGATCGCTGCATGCCCGGCAAGCTGATGCCCATCGAGGACCTGATCGCAATCGTGCACACGATCCTGAGCACCAACTCATCGACCTCGATGCCGATCGTGATCGCCAGGGGCGCCCCCGCCGGCACCCCGGCACTCGCCCCCGCGTCAGCGACGCCCTAGCTTTTCCCGCACCAGGTCGGTGACGAAGCGAACCGGTGACACCGGCCGGAACGCCAGCGCCGCCTCGGTGAGCGCGTCGCGGGATGCGATGGGCAGCTCGATGTCGCCGGCGGCCACGTTGAACTCGAGTTGTTCGACGCTGGATGCACCCGGAATCGCGACCACGCCTGGATAGCTGATCAGCCAGGCCAGCGCGACCTGGGCCGGCTTGGCGTCGACCTCCTTCGCGACGTCGCGCAGCAACTGCAGCAACGGCTCGAGACGGCGCAGGTTTTCGGTGCCGAATAGTGAGTTGATCGCGCGGATTCCGCCGGGACGGTTGTCGACGCTGTACTTGCCGCCGAGCAGCCCCTGCTCCAGCGGGCTGTAGGCGATCACGACGCGCTTCTCCTTCTCGGCGAACGGCACCAGCTTCTTGAGCGCCTTCGGAAAGGCGAGCGAGAAATGGACTTGATTGCTGATGACGGGACGGCCCAGCGCGGCGTCGGCCTTACGCCAGCGATCCAGCGAATAGTTCGAGACGCCGGCGGCGCCGATGTCGCCGCCATCGAGGAGGTCGCGCATGCCCGGCATGATCACCGAATCGGGGACCACCGGGTTGGCCTGATGGATCTGGTAGAGCGGGATGCGGTCCAGCTGCAGCCGGCGCGCACTGGCGCGCTCACGCTGTTTGATCACCGCGGGGAACGGCGCGACGGGCATGATCTTGCTGGCCACCGCAACCTCGGCGCGCTCGTCGCCAAGCGCCTCGCCGAGAATCCGCTCGCTCTTGCCCAGCCCGTACACCTCGGCGGTATCGAACAGCGTCACCCCCATCGCGCGGGCGCGTTGCACGATGTCGCGGGCAGCGCCGGCGGCGTACTCGTCCCCGTAGCCCCACTCGCGTGAGCCGAACTGCCAAGTGCCCAGCCCGATCCGGCTGACTGTTCCCACTCCGTCGACCTCGAGGTATTTCATGTGCCCACCGTACTGCGGTGGCCATTTCGATGCCCTAGTCGGGGATCTTGTTGAGGATGTAGTTGGCGATGCTCACGGCCGTTTGCCGGGGGCCGCTGGCATCGGTCGTGCCGAGGCTGACGGCGTAGAGGTCGACCACGACGTTGGCTTTCGCGGCGGCTGCCCGGACAAACCGCACCTTGAGGCCCTTGGGTGCCAGATCCATCGTGGTGATGCCGTTGCCGGCGTCGGCAGGAGGGCTGAGCGTCAAGGTGTACGTCGGACCGCCCCGGTCGGTCAGCGTCACGGGTGCCCCGCCGCAATCGCGCCAGCCGTCGACCAGCTTCGTCACTTGTGATTGGGCGGTCGGCGAATCACGAAACCCGATCACCGCCTGGATGATCTGGATCGACTTCAGCAGGGTCTGGGTATCGGAGAACGCCTCCGCGCGATAGCGCAGGATGGTGTTGAGGTCGTAGGCCTCCGGGGCGCCGGGCATCACGGCGCCCCAGCACTGCGGACGATCGATCGTGGCGTCCGTATCGCTTTTACTTGGCCGGTCCCAGGTTTGGCCGGCCTCCAGGTTCTGGTCGTTGGTAAGACTTTTCAGGGCATCGAGCTTCGGTAGCAGCCTGATGACGTCATCCGGCGCGACCTTGGGTGGCGGCGGCGCCTCGGTGGTGGTGCCGGGGGTGGCCGTGATAGCCGGCGCGGCGCTCTGGTGCGGCCGCGAGCCGGCCAGGGTGGACAGCGTGGCCCACGCCGCCAGGGCGATGACGGTGAGGGTGATGAACGCATACGACAAGGACAACCCGACGAGTGCCCGGTCACGTCCGAGCTCGCCGGTGCGCCGGATCTGCGCCAGGCCGAGATGCCCGAGAATCGCTCCGACAGGGGCGAACACGAACGCGAACACCACCGACAGCGTCGCGAAGGTATTGACGGGCGGGGGCTGCGGCGGCGGGGGTGGTGGCAGGAATACCGGCGGCGGGGTGTAGGGGGCGCGGCCCAGCGGATCGTAGCTCAGGGACTCCGGGCTAAAAGGATTGTGTCCGAACGGATCCTGAGGGTTCGTCTCGGCCTCCTTCGTCTGCGATCCTGCCCAGACTTTAGTACCGGGACCTAGGCCATCGGTAGTTCTGCGCTCAGGTGCGCCGCCACACCAGCTTGGCGTTGCGCGGCACGCCGTTGAGCACGATCGGTTCGGGCGGGCCGAGTTCCAGCAAGGAGTCTCGCAATCGGGCCTTGCGGTATTGGATTCCACCGATCCAGTTGGGCAGCAAGCTGACTTCGACGTGATGAGCGATCAGGCCGTCGTCGACGACGGAGAACGGGCCGGCGTAGCTCATATATCCACCGGCCGCCGCGGCGAGCTCGTTGTCGTGCGCATGATGTGGATCGTCGCGGTCGAAGGGTGTTCGGCCGGCGCGCATCAATTGGGCCGACATGTAGCCGTCCGGGGTGTACATGATGACGCCGCGGGCATCGGCGCCCAACGGGTAGCTCACGTCGGATCCGTCCAGCGCGCTGCTTTCGTACGATTGCAGCTCCCAGGCGCCAATCAGGTTGGCGCGCAATTCATCTGCTGTTGTTGTCGTCATTGGACAGGTGTCCCGGCTGCGGCGTCGGCGCTGGCGGTGAGTTCGGCGATGGCGGCATCGAACGGCTCGGGGCTGCGCAGCGCCCGGCTGAGAATGAGTGCACCTTCCATGGCGGTGACGGCGTTGAGGGCGAGTTGGCGGGCCCGGGTTTCGGGAAGGCCCTTCTCGGCGAGGCGGGCGGCCAAGGTGGCGACGACATCCTGAAAGCCACGCCGGGCCGTGTCGGTGAGCTGCGCCGAGGCCGGGGTGGATTCGATGACGATGGGGGCGACGGCGCAGCCCTCGCGGTAGTCGCTGGCCATGATCTCGTCGCGGGGACGGCCGAGGAACGCGGCGATCAACTCGGCGGCGGTGCTGGTGGTGCCCGCGGCCCGGTTGATATGGGCGATGGCGTCGGCGGAGTGCGCCAGCGCTACCTCGGTGGCGAGTTCTTCCTTGCCGCCGGGAAAGTGGAAGTACAGCGAGCCCCGAGGTGCCGAGCTCTGGGCGACGACGTCGGACAGCGCGGTCCCGAAGTAGCCGTGCTCGCGAAACAGCCGGCGGGCCGCCACGATCATCCGGTCCTTGCTGTCACTTCGCTTTGGCATGTCGCCCATCATACATAGTTCTTGACGATCTAGCTCAATAGATCTTATGGTGGTGTTCGTCATAAGTATGACGGACGACATAGTAAGAATTTGAGGAATTCCCATGACCGAGCAGACCCTGGATCAACCGGCCGGTGCGATATCGCCGGTGCATGCCCCGGACCGGGATTCGGCGCCGGTGGCCCGCGAGATGGACGGGCACGTCGCCGTGCTGACCATGCAGCACGCCCCGCACAACTTCTTGGGTACCGCGTTGTTCGACGCGTTGCTCGACGGAGTTCGGTGGGCCGCCGCGCAACCGGCCCGTGCCGTGCTGCTGCGCAGCAGCCTGCGCAATTTCTGCGCCGGTGCCGACGTATCACTGTTCGACAGCGCCGAGAGCGGCGAGGCGCCCATGATCGGGGTCGTCGAATTGCTCCGGGAATTCGATTCGCTACCGATCCCGATCGTCGCCGCCGTGCACGGTGCGTGCCTGGGCGGCGGTCTGGAGCTGGCGATGGCCTGCGATCTGATCGTCGCCAGCGAGTCGGCCAAGATCGGCAACATCGAGGCCTCGCTCGGGTTGAACCCGTTGATGGGTGGCATTCAACGGATTACCCAGCGTGCCGGCGCGGCGCGGGCCAAGGAGATGGCGCTGCTGGGCCGTCGCTATGACGCCCGCACGCTGGAACGGTGGAACATCATCAACCGCGTGGTCGCCGACGAACAACTCGCAGCGGTAACCAGTGCGCTCGCCCATGAGCTCGCCAACGGGCCGACCGTCGCCCACGCGTCCACGAAAGCCATTGTCTCGCACGCCGTCTCGCACGGCGTAGCGGAGACCGACGAGGCGATGCAGGAGTTGCAGAAGGAGATCTGGAAATCCGAGGACCTCAAGATCGGGCTGGCCTCGCTGGCCGCCGAAGGCCCCGGCGCCGCGCGGTTCGGGGGGCGGTAGTCATGGCGCTCCCGCTCGAGGGTGTCCGGGTGATCGACTTCACCCGGGTGCTGGCCGGCCCGCACTGCACCAAGCATCTGCTCGACCTGGGCGCCGAGGTGATCAAAATCGAACCGCCCCGCGGCGACATCAGCCGCCTGGCGTTTCCGCGCCGGGACGAGATCAGCGGCTACTACGCCCAACAGAACGCGGGCAAACGCAACTTGAGCATCGACCTCAACGTGCCCGAGGCGCGCGACGCGGTGCTGCAGCTGTGTGATACGGCCGACATCATCGTCGAAAACTTCCGCCCGGGCGCGCTGGCGTCATTCGGCCTGGACTATCAGTCGGTGGCGGCGCGCAACCCTGCGGTCGTCTACGCCTCGATCAGCGGATACGGGCAGACGGGGCCGTGGCGAACTCGCATGGCGTACGCGCCCACCGTGCAGGCCGAGGTCGGGTTCACCCAGAACACGTTGCGGCAGTTCGGGGTTGACGGTGCCGATCGCCGGTCGGACTCGTTGTCACACGGCGACATCTACGCGGGCCTGCATGCCGCCATCGCGGTCTTGGCGGCCTTGCAGCATCGGCGGGTCACCGGCGAAGGTCGATACGTGGACGTGGCGATGGCGGCGGTACTGACGTCGCTCAACGAGCGTGTGCACTATGACCTTTCGGACGTCGACCTCGGCGAGGAGACGCCGATCCTGGGCGCCACCGACTGCGTATTCTTCACCAGTCCCGAAGGCCACCAGTTCGTTTCGCCAATGAGTCTGGTGGGGAGCATGAGTTTCCCGTTCTACCTGCACGCGATGCGGCGTGCCGATCTCGCCGACGACCCGCGGTTCCGCACACCGGAGCTACGCCGCCAGAACCTGGAGGCACTGCACGCGATCGTGCAGACCTGGATCTATACCTTCGATTCCATGGACTCGCTGGACGCGCAGTTCGACGAGGCCAAGATCGCCACGGGTCAACTGCGCGACATGGCCGAGTTCAGCGAAACCGATTGGGCCAAGGGCTGGGGCGTCACCCGCGAAGTGTCCGACCGGCACGGCGGCAGCATCACCATCCCCGCACCGCCCTGGCATTTCAGCGACCACGACGACACCCTGACCACCCAGCTGCCCGCCCGCCAGGGCGAGCACAACGAAGAGATCCTCAAAGAGATCGGGCTGACCGCAGACCAGATCGAGGCTCTGGTGAAATCCGGGGCGCTGATCGAACCTGCGCGGTCGGCCGCCGTTTGAGCCGGCCGCCCACGGGTACGCCGCGGCGGTGAGCCTTCGCAGCCGGCTATCTCGGACGCTCAGACTCGGCCGAGTGATCCAGGGCCCGATGCGACGCGTTGACACGGTGGGATTGGGCGGGATTTCGGGCTGCCGTTTAGCCGGCCACATCGGGGGAAGCCCCTGTAAGCGAACGAATTGATCGACGTGGCAGGCGATTTGTCTGCGCAGTTCGCAATTGAGACCCGAGCTGATCAATCAGATTCGCGCTCAGACGAGCGCAAGCGCAACGAACCAGAGGGAAGATCGAGCCATGGGCGATCACAACAGCGGCCCGGAAGAAGGAATCAAGGGAGTTGTCGAGGGCGTCAAGGGAAAGGCCAAGGAGGTCGGCGGATCGCTGATGGGCCGTGACGACGTCGTCGAGGAGGGCAAGGCCCAGCAGGACAAGGCCGATGCTCAGCGCGAGGCCGCCAAGAAGGAAGCCGAAGCCGAGGCCGCCCGTGGCGGCGCCAAGGCTGCCGAGGAGCGTCAGAAGGAACACCAGTAGTTCCCAGTCTCGGATGGGGCCGGCCCACTGTTGTGCCGGCCACATTCAGCGCGCAGGGCAACGTTCGGTCACGAATCACGTGTCGGCGTTTCAACGCGCGGCACCTGGCTATACCTGGCAGGGACCGCGGACGTCGCGCCCGCGGCAGGGGCAGTGAGGTAGTCAAGGATGGGCCTGGGCGATCGCGTGTCGACCATTCTCGCGTTTCTGCGGGTCGGTTACCCGACCTGCGTACCGGCCGCGGGCTACTTCCCGCTGCTGGCCCTGTTGCCGCGCCGCGTTTCCGACGACGAAGTCGCCGAGATCGCCAGCGAGCTCGCGACACGCGGACGTCCGGTCGACAACGCCGATATCGGCGTGGAGATCACCCGGAGCATCCATGAGATGCCGTCGCTGGAAGACATCGAACGGGTCCGGCAACGGCTCATTGCTATTGGCGGCCCGGACACACCGATCCGAGATAAGTGAGCAGGGTCGGGTCGAAATTAGCTATGCATCAACATTATTCGTACGGCGAGTTGCGCTGACTTGAGGGTGCGGGCCAAGTGCGCGGCGTTTCGCGCCGCCGCGGCGGTCGGCGAGGTCACCGCTTCGGGGATTTCGTCGAGATCGACGTAGTCGGTCGATTCCATCGCCGCGCCGTTCCAGTAGGTGCAGCCCCGGGCGGGAATGCAGGGTTCTACCCGCTGGCTATGGCGCCAAACGGCCACTCACGCGCGATCGAGGTCGACCACCAGCGGCCGATGGTCGGAGATCGGCATCGGGTCGGCCTCGGTGTCTCCGCTGCGCAAGTTGCGGTCATCGGTCAGGATGTGGTCGAGCTGGCGATCGGGGACCACAGCGGGAAACGTGTCGGCCACCGCCAGCGCCCGCATGCCCGACCAGCGGCGTACCGCCGGGGGTGTCATGTTGAGGTCGCCGATCAGCAGTCGCGGACCCGGAAATCCACGCAAATCGTGGATCAGGTGGCGCAATTGGCGCCGATTCCAGCCCGGCACGAAGGACAGATGCGTATTGGCCACCGTCAGCGGGCCCAATGGTGTGTCCAGCCGGGCAACGACCGCCGCCCTGGGTTCTTCGTCGACGATCATCACGCGGTTGGGCCCGGGCAGGTACATCGGAAACCGCATCGGAATGCGCGGCAAGCGCACCACTTGCCAACTACGCACCGGGAACCGGGACAGCAGCGCGATCCCATACGCTGCGGTCCCGGGTTGTTCGTCGCCGGTGGCGGCCATCCAGGTCGCGCCGGGAGTGCCGGAGATCGCGGCCACGAAGCGATGCTCCACGGCTCCCATCGCCTCGGCCGCCAACGCGGTGAGGTCGGCGCGCGTGGAACGTGCTTGATCACAGTCGACTTCCTGCAAGGCCAGGACGTCGGGATCCAGTTGCCGGACGCAGTCACGCAGCCGCTGCGGGTCGACCCCGTTGCCCACGGTGCGCCCGTGCAGGATGTTGAAGGTCGCTACGCGCATAGGTTTTCGATACCCACTGTTTTGCTACTGGGCTCCGGGGACCTTTTCGCGTGCTGCCACCGATCGGCCGTCGCCGGTGTCGAACACCTCGATGACGGCGTCGCGGTCCTGGTATCGGCCCAGCGATGTCAGGCCCGGTGTCCGCGCGATGATGGCATGCGCCGCATCGCCGGTGAGCGGATAGTCGGCCACCGGGTGGCGCCAATGCGCGGCAACAACATTCGCGCCGGTGGGCAACCGAACGCATTCGGTGTCCAGCACCGCGGCCAGCGTTTCCGCCTCGAGGTAGTAGGCGATTTCACTGAGCACGAGCAGATCGAAGGGTCCGGGCGGCCACGCCGCATCGAGAGAAGACCGGGCCAGCGTCACCCGGTCTCGGCATCCGGCTTGCCGGAGCCGCATGTCCGCGCTGCGCACGGCCGCGTCAGCGACGTCCACCGCGGTCACGTGATCACAGCGCAGTGCCAGCTGTGCGGTCAGGGTGCCGATCGAACAGCCGGGCTCGAAGGCATGCCGATAATGGCGATCGGGCAACATGGCCAGTGTGATTGCGTATTTGCGCCGCTCGTACCATCGCGTCGACAGCTGCCACGGATCGTCGGTGGCGGCATACATCTGGTCGAAATACCCGTCGGGTAGGCGCGCACTCAGCGGAACATCACCTCTCCCACTGCCATCAGCCGAGGCAGCACGTACGTCGGTAGCACGGGCGGTGAGCCGGCGTTGGATTCGAATTGGCTGCGAAAGCATTGCGCGGCCAGGCGTTTACGGGCAACCGCCCAGTCCGGCGCGGCTACCGCACGGGCGCGGTCCCAAGGCACCGCCGCATCGTTGGGAATTGCCCAGTGCCACATCCAGATTGGATACTCCAGCAGTACGGCGCCGGTGCGGGTGCAGGCCGTGGCCGCGGCACGCCCGACTGCCTCGTGGTCGGGATGCCCGTCACCTCGCCAGGTGGCGGCGCACCACGGGCGCACCGGGGCGGCGTCGAGGAATTCGACGAGCAAGTCGGTGAGCTTGTCCTCGTGGTCGGCGAGCTGACCGTCCGGCAGGCCCAGCGACACGGGCGAGGAAACCCCTAAAATTCCTGTTGCTCTGCGTAGTTCGTGTTGCCGGGTGGCCTCCATGCGCATCCGGTCCAGCGGGGTCGAACCGGGGTGGGCCGCCCCGCCGTCGCTGACGGACACGACCTGGACGTCGACCTCCGAGGCGACGAGTTGGGCGATCGTGGCTCCCAGGCCCAGCGTTTCGTCGTCGGGGTGGGGCGCGACGACGACCAGACCGGGGCAGTCGCGGAGATCCAGCGGCGGCAGCGGTCCTCGGTCGAGGGTGGCCAGCCATACCGGTGCCGGTGTACCGCTGTGCGTCAGCGGCTTGGCCGCAAATCTGGCGCAGTTGCCAGCCGGGAGCGTCTGCACGTCGCCCTCAGCGCCGCTGACCCGCGAGCCCCCCGAGCGCGGCCAGATCCCGCTCGGCGTGGCTTTGCCGTATGTAGATGCTCAGATCGGCCACCCGCTGGGCATGCCGGCCGTCCTGACACAGGGGACCGGGCCCCAACGCACGGCCGGTGCGGGTGATCGCCTCGTCGGCGGCGTGTTCGACGATCGCCCGAACCCGGCGCGCGAGCAGTTCGGCACTGTCGGACCGGTCGAACGGGTCGGCATCGACGTGGGTTGCCGCGGTGGTCAGCATCGCGTCGCCGGCGGCGAGCGCCGCGTCGACCGCGCCCAGATGCGCCAACGAATACGCGTCCGCTGATTCACTTGCGGCACAGCGATAGAGCGGTTCGGCAACCCTGCGCGCACCGCCGAGCCAGCATGCCGCGACGCCGATCGCGCCGTGCCAGAAGCCGGACCGGTTCAGGTAGTCACCCGGGTCGCCGACCGAGACGGCTTGGGCATTGGTGAACTGCACGGGCCGAGTGTCACTTCCGGCCATCCCGGCGTTCCACCAGGTGGACGGCAGTGCCTTCACCGCAGGGTCGGCGACCGCGACCGCGAACAGGCCGCGCCGGCCGTCGTACAGTCGGGCGGTCACCAGGGCGTGGGTGCAGAATCCGGCGCCCGAGCACCAAACCTTGGTGCCGTTCAGGGTGAACGCGCCCTTCACGTTGGTGGCCGTCACCACGGCGTCCGGTGATTCGGCCGCCCACACCCCCCACAGTTGACCGAGATCGGGTGGCTTGCCGCCTAATTCGTCGATGATCGCAACGGCGTCGACGTGGGCTTCGACAATGCGGGCCGCGACGACGTCTTCTTCGGCGAGCAGGGCCAGACGTTGCCAGCGTTCCAGCGTGCGTCCCGACGCGGGCAGCGGCAGTTCGAGCCGTCCGGAATCCAGCCAGTGTTTGATCAACCCTGCGGTCACGCGCGATCACCCACCGCCGGTGTCCCGAATTGTCTTAGATAATGCGCGAATCCGCGTGGCGCGCGGGCCCGGGTTCGTGCCGATGTGATGACCGACAAGTCGGTGTCGCGGTGAATGCGATAACCGGCGGCCTCGAATCGCTCGACCAGATCGACGTCCTCACCGGAGGTCAGCGTGCGAAAGCCGCCGACCCGCCAGTAGGCGCGCGCACTGAAACCCATGTTGGCGCCGTGGACGTGGTCGTGCTGGCCGTCCCGATTCGACTCGTAAGCCCGTGTATAACGCGCGGCGAGGTCGGGGGAATGGTGGCGCCAGTTGACCACCCGTACCACGCCCAACACCATGTCCGCGCCGAGCTCCAGCTGATGGATCAGCCAGCCGGGGTCCACTCGGCTGTCGGCATCGGTGGTGGCGTACCAGCACTCGTCCTCGTCGCGGCACAGCGACCGGCCGTAGCCGAAACCCGCCGCCCGTGCGGCACCGACGTTGCGGGCGTCGACGCTGACGAAGTGCACATCCGGCCCGTATTCGCCCGCCAGCTTCGCGCTGTCGTCGTCGCTGGCGTCCAGCACCACTACTACCGAGACCGGAATCGGCACACACAGCGCGCTGGTCAGTACGGCCCGCAGACATGCCGGGAGACGTGCCTTTTCGTTGTGGGCGGGAACCACCACGACAGCCCGATCGTAGACGCGAAGCGGTGGCAGCGGCATACCTGGCGATTGCCCAATTCGCCCCTCTTTAAACAGATGACAAACGGGTTGCCCGCCCGGCCGGCCGGGTATGACCTAGTCACGATGGCACCCACCGAGACCTCGTCGAATTCGCCGGACTGCCGGGCACACCTGCGCGAGGCGCTGCGTGCTGCCGCGTCGGCGCTCAAGCAGGATGGGCCCCGCTTTGCGCTGGCCGGCAGTTACGCGTTGTGGGCTTACGGCGCACCCGAACCCAGTCATGACGTCGATCTGGTGGTCGCCGAGGCCGATGTGGCGACCGCGACCGCGACGCTGCGCGCCGCCGGGTTCGCGATCGAGAATCCCCCGGAGGATTGGCTCTTCAAGGCGCGGATCGGCGAAACGTTGGTCGACGTGCTGCACCGACTCAACGGCGAACCGGTGGATTCGGCGATGCTGGAGTGCGCCGAGCTGCGCGACGTACTGGCTATCGCGATGCCGGTGCTGCCGCCCACGATGGTGCTGATCCAGAAACTGCGCGCGCTGCACGAGCATCACTGCGATTTCGCCACGCTACTGCCCGCGGTGCGGGCGATTCGCGAACGGCTCGACTGGGGCCGCATCCGGTCCCAGACCGTTGACAACGATTACGCGGTCGCTTTTTTGGTGCTGGCCGACCGGCTTGGTCTTACCGGCTGAAGGCCGGCGCGGACTCAGTGGTTACGCAGCTTGGCGACCAATTTGTCTTTCGTAAGGCCCGAATAGCCGGACATTCCAAGCTCTTTGGCGCGCTTCTTCAGTGCCGGCACCGTCCAATCGGTGTACGAGCCGGACTTGCCCCCCTTGCGGCCGACCGAGGACTTGCCCCGTGCCGCGGCGGCGTTGGAGATTCGCGCGGACTTTTCCTCCGAATTGCCCTGTTTGCGCAGTTCGCGATACATCTTCTCGTTCTTGATCGACGGGTTCGGCACGACGGTCACCCTCCTGTCATTGATGGGACACCTTGGCGAGAATTCCCCGCCTGACCGGGGTGAAACCGGGCCGGCGAAATCATGCCGATCGACCGGTGCACGAAGCGTCGATCGCCTGCGGTTACCTACCGAGGGGACGGGTAGTCGAAAAGGGTGACTCAGGCCGGCTCGTCCGTCGGCGTGTGCGTGGAACATACGCATGATGTCGCGGTTCTGAAGGTGACCGGACTGCTGAACAGCGCCACCTACCGCACGCTTCGCGACGCCGTGATCGACGCTGCGCTGGATGAGCCGCGAGCGGTAATCGCCGACGTCAACGGCCTATCGGTGCCCGCGGAATCCGCATGGTCGGTGTTTACCAGCGCTCGCTGGCATGTCACGGCGTGGCCCGATGTACCGATCCTGCTGGTGTGTCAGCACTCTGCGTATCGGCGGTCGATCACCGCGACCGGTATCGCCCGATGCGTTCCGCTGTATTCCGGCCGCGAGGCGGCGCTGGCTGCCGCCATCAAGCGGCCGTTGCGGGACCGACGGCGGCTGCGAACCCAGCTTCCGGCAAGAGCGGTCAGTCTGGGGCTCGCCCGCGCCCTGATCGGGCAATGGCTTACCGCGTGGGCCCAGGGCTGTCTGATTCCCGTCGTGGGCACGATCGCCACCATCCTGGTTGACAACGTCCTCAAGCACACCGACAGCGCGCCGGTGCTGATTGTCGAAAGCCTGCAAGACACCGTCGTAGTGGCGGTGGAAGACGACAGCCAGGTGCCGGCCGGCCGGCTCGAGGATGAAAGTGGCAGCGAAACCCTGTCGGGCCTATCGATCGTTTCCGCACTTTGTCGCGTATGGCGCAGCACGCCGAAGTCGTCGGGGAAAACGGTCTGGGCACTCGTCGGTCGCGAAAACCAGCTCTAGCGCCGTCATCCGCATGGGTCAGGCCGTCTTGGCGAGGGTGGGTGTCCGGGATCCGTTGCCATCCTTCGCTATTCGCCGTATCAGCATGCGAGTCGCTTTTTCGAGGATCTCCTGCGCCGCGTCGGGCCGACGGGCGCGCTGGGCGCGCCGGGCGGCCGTGGCGATGGTGATTTCCTGCTCGTAGGCGGCGACGACTCGCGGATCGACATACGACCCGCGTGCCACCGCGGGAGTGTTGCCGAGTTCCTCGGCGACCTCCTTCATCACCGCGGCCTCGACGCGTTTGATCACGCGTTGGGATACGGGTGGATCCGCGTCGACGAATGCCGCTGCCGCCAGCACCGTTCCGTGCCATGTCCGCAGGTCCTTCACCGTGAATTCGTCGCCGACGAGTTCCTTGAACCGGACATTGAGATCCTCGGCCCGAACCTCGGTCCATTCGGATGCGTTGCGGTACACCAGCAACCGCGCGCTGCGGTCACGGCGGCGCATCAGTGAACGCACCGCACGGACCACTCCGGCGTCCGGCACCGCCACGGTGCGTTGCACGCCGCTCTTGGCGGGGTAGTCGAATTCGACGGTGTCGCGGTGCACCGTCACGTGCTCACACAGCAGGGTGGCAATTCCGTAGGATTCGTGTTCGTCGGCGTATTGCTCACCCCCAGAGCGGAAGTAGCCACGGTCCAGCAGCCGCAGTCCCAGCGCCAGCACGCGCTCCCGCGTCGCGCCCCGACGAGCGAGGTCGGCGACAATGCGGGCGCGGAAATCCGGCAACCGGGTCGACAGATCCAGGACGCGGTCGAACTTCTCCTCGGCTCGCTCCTGCTGCCAGGCGGAATGGTAGAGATACTGGCGGCGCCCGGCGACATCGGTGCCGACGGCTTGGATGTGGCCGTTGGTGTGCGGCGAGATCCACACCTTTTTCCACGCCGGCGGGATCACCAGGTCTTTGATCCGTTGCAGGGCGGCCTCGTCCGTCAGCGGGTTGCCGTCGGGTCCGTAGTAGGCGAACCCTTTGCCCCGGCGTTTGCGCGCGATCCCCGGACCGCCGAGCGTGCTTCGGCGCAACCGCATCGTCACCTCCAGACCCATTGGCTGACTGGGAATTACCCGCCCATGGCGCGGTTCACACCGATCCACGGGAAACGCAAAACGACCCGCCACGGCGTTGTGGCGGGTCGCTGCGGGCGGAATCAGCCGGCCATGAATTCGTGGTAGGCCGATTCCAGGTTCCCCGGCAGTGCCGAGACGTTGCACTGACGCTCGGTTTCGCCGATCGGCGCCAGGATGCCACGCAGGTCGGTGTACTCCTGCGGGTGCGCGGTGAAGTAGCCGCGCAGGCTGGACGCGGCCTCCCCACGCGGCTGGTTGAACGCGGCCGTCACCACCTGGTTCGCGCCCGGGTGGGCGGCGAGATACTGCTGTGCCGCGTCCTGCGTCGAGGAAACCGTGGCGTTGACGCCGGCGGGGCTGCAGTCGGGGGCCGCAACCGCCGACGGTGCGGCGACGATGCCCATGGCCATTCCCCCGAGCAGGCAGCCCGCGCTGATGCCGGCGACGCGCCGGCGCGCGACGATACTGCTGAAATTCATGATTAGCCTTGCCCTTCGATCCGAATTGATTCACGGGGACGCCCGACTCCCCGAAGTCCAAGGTAGCTGAGGTCAACGTCGGCAACGCCGAGCCGGCGCGCGTAGCTAACCGGCGGGTTGACGCTAGTTCTCGGCTCGGTCACGCCCTGGCTGTCGGTACCCGCACGTCGTGACCTAATCGTGACCAACTCAAGCGGGTACCAGCAAAATCTCCTTATGATTTCTCTAAGGCGACAATTGGGGTGTTCTGCGTCACCGCAAAGATGTTGATCGTTGCCAGCAGTCGCGCGCCCGGGCGGCGGCTAGCATTAGTGCCGATGGTCGAGATTCATGTGGAACGCACGATCGCCGCGCCGGTGGAGCAAGTGTTCGACTGGCTGGCCGATCCGGTCAATCTGGCCGCCTCGCCGTTGGCGCTCAAGGGTTACTGGGCCAAGGGCACGTCGGGTCCGGGCCCGGGAGCGTTGCGCGAGGTGATCGCGGTCGGCAGCTGGTTTCGCGAAGAGCTGACGGCCTACGATCGGCCCCACAGCTACACCTACTTGATCGTCAAGTCGATCCCGCCGTTCGATCACGACGGCGGCACCCTGACGTTCACGGCCGCCGGCGATGGGACGCATGTCGACTGGCTGACCAACTACACCCATCCGGCCGCGGCCGGAGGCAAGGCGCTGGAGGCGCTCACCCGCCGGCTGCTGCGCTCGAGTTTTGTCGCGATCCTGGACGCGTGCGCGAAGGCGCTGGAAAAGTAGCGCCGAATTCTGCTGTAGCGCAACCCTTTAGCGCGTGCATCAATGGTGCGTGGTGACGGAGTTGGCCAGCTGTGATCCGATCACGCCCGCCACGACGATCAGGACCAGCGCAATGGTGGGCCATACCCACATGACCCGCTTGCGCGCCGCCGCGACGATGATGCCGCCGACGGCGACGACGGCCGCGATCCCGACACCGCCCCACGTCACCGCGTAGGCCCAATCGAGCGCCGATGTGTCGCAGTTCTTGCCGGCGCACGAATCGGTCGCCATTACGAAGAAGAAGGAAAAGGTGATGGACAGGGCTCCCGCGATCGCGGCCAGCACGAACATGGCGACCGTGGCGATGCTGTCGGTCGTCGAGCGCTGTCTCTGTTGCGGGGGATCGTTAGCCGTCATGTATCAGCTATGCCCAATCCCGGGCTCAGTAATCGCGCGGCAAAGCCGCCACCATCGCCTCGAGCTGTGCCCGACTGAGCACCGCGATGCTTCCGTCGGGAAGCCCGAGAACCCGGTCGACGGCCAACCCGTGCAGCCTGCATCTGTCGGTCAGGACATCGATGGCGCGCTGCCTGCCGGGTTCGTCGGGGGCATCGATGATCTGGACGACGTTGGTGTTGAGGCGTGCGGCGAGGCCTTGGATCATGTCGGCCACCCCTTCGGCGTCGAAGGTGTCAAAGATGCCTTCGGCCACTCCGTCGCAGATCAATCGGGTCAGCAGCGGTCGCGTCAGCTCTTCGCTCACCGCGATGATGCGTCCGTACAGATGCGCGTTTACGGGCCGTAGCAGCGAGACCATCGCGGCCAATTGCTCGGGTGTGCCGGTCCGCATCTTGACGTCGAACCCGGCCTGCAGCAGCGTGTTGAGCCGATCCAAAGCGTTGCCTTCGCAATGGGCGGAGGCCTCCTCGAGGACGGCGAGCTGGCCGCGGACGCTGCGCTCGGCCAGTGTGGTGATGAGCGCTTCCTTCGACGGAAACCAGTGGTAGAAAGCTCCTTTGGAGACTCCGGCGTCGGCGATCAGATCGTTGAGGCTGACATTGTCGTACCCGCGCGCAACGAACAGCGCCGTGGCCCGATCCAGGATCTCGGCACGGCGAATGTCGGGATGCTTAACTACCCGCGGCATCCGCTCGATCCGGCTCGGCGGGTTTGGCGATCCAGCCCACGTAGGTCAGGTACAGGCCCACCAATGCGATCGCGCCGAAGATGGCGCGCACCAACGGAATAGCGTTCTCTTGCAACGACTTACCGGCCGAGTCGTAGACGTCGGGAATCGCCAGCACAAGGATGCCCCGGATGGCGAGAAACCACCCCAGCAACGACACCAAAACCGCTGCGACGCTTCGCCAATACTGGTGGAAGGCGATGATGACGCTGCCCCACATCAGCAGCACGGCCCCCAGCACCCACTGCCACATCGGACTGGTGCTGAATTCGTGTAGTAACACCGGCATTTGCGATGACGCGCGCACCGCGATGATGGACGGCACGATCAGAAAAAACGGGCCGAACGCGCGCGCGAACATCCGGGTACGAAACTGCGACGGATCTGGCTGGCTCATGGCTACCTCCACTCACGGATGATCCGACGGTAACCGACCAGTGGTCGGTTTACAAGACCAACAGTCGGTCAACAGGTGCGGATGTTTGCTTGCCTGTGCGGGTATTCGGGGGAGATGGACATTGCCAAGGACATCAAGGATTTCTTGATGTCCCGACGGGCCAGAATCTCGCCCGCGCAAGTCGGACTGCCGCCGGGCCGCCGCCGGCGCGTGCCCGGACTGCGGCGCGAAGAAGTCGCCCAGCTGGCCGGCGTGAGCATCGAGTACTACACCCAGGTCGAGCGGGGAAACGTGGCCGGCGTCTCCGAGGACGTCCTGCATGCGGTCGCCCGAGCCCTGCAACTCGGTGAGGCAGAGGAAACCCATCTGTTCGATCTTGTTCGCGCTGCCACCAGCAAGGGCGACCGAACCCGACCGGGACGCGCCACGGACCAAACCGTTCCCGGCGGCGTGCGGGCATTGCTGGACAGCATGGTCACCGCGCCGGCGATCGTGATCAGCGGTCACCTCGATCTGGTGGCCGCCAATGCACTCGGGCGCGCGCTGTACGCACCGGTCTTCGCCGGCGCAAAGGCGACGCCGAACCTGGTCCGATTCATGTTTCTCGATGCCGCCGCCAAGCAGTTCTTCCCCGACTGGGCCCGCGAAGCCGACGATGTCGTCTCGCTGCTGCGGGCCGAAGCGGTACGCTCGCCCGGCTCGTCGGCCGTCACCGACCTGGTCGACGAGCTGGCGACCCGCAGCGGCCAATTCCGTACCAGCTGGGCCGCGCACAACGTCAAGGCGCATCGGCACGGTGTCAAGCGATTTCGGCATCCCGACATCGGTGAACTGTCGCTGATCTACAACGTCTTGGATATCACCAGCGGGGGCGGCCTGTCGTTGATCGGCCATACCGCCGAACCGGGCTCGCGATCCGACCAGGCGCTGCGGCTACTCGCCAGCGGTACCGCGACCGGCCCCGAGCCCGGTGCGGACACGCGACGCGACAACGCGTCGGCGTAGCGTCGCGTTCGCGCTAGTTCTGCAGCCGCTGCATCAGTTGGTCGGCGGCGTTGCGGCCGCTGACCAAGGCGCCGATGACGGTCGACGGATTCTTGGTGTCGACGGCCTCACCCGCCAGGTACAGCCGGTCGCCGATGGGTTCGCGCAGCCGCCGGCGGTCGTCGAGCCCGGAACCGGGCGCGTGGAACGAGTAACTGCCCCGCGCGTACGGGTCGGTGCTCCAACTCGAGGTCCGGACGTCCACCGGCGCGATGTCGTCGCCGAACAGCTGGCGGGCGATCGGTAGCGCACGGGCCGTCACGTCGGCGGCCGACGACGCCTCTACCGCCCGGCCGCGGTCGCCGGCGTTGAAAGCCACCACGATCGGTCCGGCGGAGTTGGACAGGGTGAACCACTGCGCCCACGCGCCCGGGTCGGTGCCCAGGAAGAGGTAAAAGGCGTTGTCCGTCTTCCACGTTCGCCGGTCGAACCGGAAGAAGCTCTTGGACAGCACACCGAATCCCAGCGCGTTCACCGCGCGCGCATGGCCGTCGGGAAGCGGCGGGTCGAAGGTGATCGAACCGGCCTTGAGTACCCCGAGGGGAACCGTGACGATCGCGGCGGGTCCTTCGAAGGATTGGTTTGCGGCGTGCACGATGACGGAGTTGTCTCGTCGAGTGATCGCGGTGACCGGCGCATTGAAGACGATCTGAAGTCCGTCGGCGAGCAGCGTCGGCAGGGCGTCGTAGCCGTTAGTGATGACGGCCTGGTCCCCGTCGGCGTAGTCGCCGGTGTCAAATGTGGTGGCGGACAACTGGTCTGCGCCGGCCGCGTATTCGTCCTCGATCTCGGTGGCGACGAAGAAGGCCAGCTGGGCGCGATCCGAACTGGAAAGCGCGGCCCGTTTGGCCGCGGCGTCGATCGCGGCGCCGAGGCTCCCGCCGGTGACACGGTCACAGGCCCGCTCGACGAACTGATGCCAGGGGTCGGCGTCGTAGTCCATCGGCGGCAGCCGGCGATCCACTGCGAGCTTCGCCCACCCGTAATAGTCGGTCGGGATGACCTCGGCGTGCGCCTTGCGGGCCAATTCCATCATCGGATCGCTGGCGGTGCCATGGATCCAGGACGCGCCCATCTCGATCGGCACGCCCCAGTCGCGGTTGGTGGCGACGCGGCCACCGACGCGGTCGCGGGCCTCGATCAGGCGCACCGGCCATCCCGCGTCGACGAGCTTGCGCGCGGCGGCCAGGCCCGCCATGCCGGCGCCGACGATCAGGACCGACTGGGTGTCGGGTTTGATCTCCGGCGGTGAAGGCGGCGACGCTGAATGTTTACCCGATGTGCAGGCAGCCACCAGCCCGCCAGTGACCGCGCTCATCGTTGCTGTGAGCACCGCCCGACGGGACATCGGGAACATGACAATCAGCCTCTCACACGGTAACCGGCACCGCGCCGGGGTTTGGTGGTTACCGGCGAATTGTGTGCTGAGATTCGGCGCGCTGGATTGGCCGAAATTGCATAGTTGGACGACCGTGCCGTTATAAGATCGCCACATCCGGAGTGCGGCAAGGGGGCCGTGTTCGAGGGGGGAGCTGGCGATGAGTGCTCGGCGATCGACACGTGTGATCGACCCACTGCCCGGCGCACTGCCGCCAAGCCGCACCCTGACCGTCCGCGCGGTCGACGGCACCCCGCTGCACGCGGAGGTCTTCGGCCCGCCGGACGGCTACCCGATCGTGCTGACTCACGGCATCACCTGCGCGATCCGCGCGTGGGCCTACCAGATCGCCGACTTGGCCACCGAGTACCGAGTGATCGCGTACGACCACCGCGGCCACGGCCGCAGCGGGGTCCCGCGGCGCTGCGGCTACAGCCTCAAACATCTTGCGTCCGATCTGGATTGCGTGTTGGAGGCGACGGTCGCGCCGCACGAGCGGGCGGTGCTCGCCGGGCACTCGATGGGCGGTATCACGATTGCCGCGTGGTCGGCCCGCTATCGCCACAAGGTCCAGCGTCGCGCCGATGCCGTCGCGCTGATCAACACGACCAGCGGCGACCTGGTGCGCCAGGTGAAGCTGTTCTCGGTGCCGGGCCGACTGTCGCCCGCGCGGTCGATTGCCGCGCGGCACCTGATCAACCTGTTCGGCGGGTTCCCGATTCCGAGTGCGGCCCTGCTGGCCAGTCGCTCATTTGTCGCGATGCTGGCCGTCGGCAAGGATGCCGACCCGAGCGTAGCCAAGCTCATTCACGAGTTGTTCGTGCAGACAGCACCGGCCGGGCGCGGGGGCTGTGCGAGGACGCTCGTCGAATCGCTGGGCTCGAAATACCTCGACCTGTCCGGGTTGGCCGTCCCGACGCTGGTCATCGGCAGCCAAGACGACCGGCTGACGCCGATCGCCGCATCCCGCGAGATCGCCCGCACCGCGCCCAACGTGGTCGGCCTGGTCGAGTTGCCCGGCGGTCACTGCTCGATGCTGGAACACCACCGGGAGGTCACCGGGCAGCTGCGGTTACTGGCCGAATCCGTCACCCTGCCGGTCGCGCGGATCAGCTCATAGCAGGGCGGTGATCTCGGCCGCCGCTCGCCGTCCGGACCGGACGGCGCCGTCGAAGAACCCGGTCCACTCGTCGGCGGTCTCGGTGCCGGCCCAATGAATGGGCCCGACCGGTTCGCGCAGCCACCGCCCGAACCGCGTCCACGAGCCGGGCGGTACCGCCGCGGTCGGGCCACCCGGCGCGAAATCCTCAGTGCCCCAACGATGATCCGCATAGTCGAGAGGGCGCAGTGCCTCGTCGCCGAATAGCGACGCGAAGCAACGCAACGTATCGCGGCGCCGCTGGTCGGTGGGTAGGGAATCGAACGCCCGGGCGTCGACGAAGCCCAATAGGATGCCCGGCCCGTCGGCCCGCGGGCTGACGTCGAAGGTGATGAACACCGGGCCTTTGTCGGACAGCGCCTGTCCCGAGAAACCGTTGGCCCGCCAGAACGGGGTCGAGTACGCCGCGAAGGCCTTGCTGAGCCGGCCCTGCGGCCACCGCTGGACCAACTGCTGGTACTCGGCGGGCAGCGGGGGAGTGAATTCGATGGCCCCGCGATGGGCCGGCGGGATCGCGACGATGACGAATCCCGCGTCGGCCGCGCCCCGGTCGGAGGTGACGGTGACGCCGGAACCGTGCCGCTCGATGCGGCGCACCGGCGCGCTGAGCACGACGCGCGCGCCCAGTTCGTCCGCCGCCGCCCGGGCGATCTGCTGGGTGCCGCCGGCGAAATGGTCCTGCTGGGCGCCGTCCACGGTATCGAGCATCCGATCCAGACCGCCCGCGGCGCGGATGTAGCGCGCCGCGTGCAGCATCGACACGTCGTCGAGTTCACAACCCCAGGTCACCCGGGCCATGATGGCCATCAGGTCGCGGGACGAGGCGGTGGCACGCACCGACCGCAACCACTGCCCGAACGACAGGCCGTCGAGCTGTTGCGCGCGGTGCGCCTGCCACGGTGCGTCGACCGGAACGCTGCGCGCGATCCTCTCGAATTGCCAACGCAGCCGGCCGATATCGAGCAACCCGGTCAGCGAAAGCTTGGGGATGGTGCCGTGATAGGACCGGGTCCAGCCGCGCCAGTGGATGACGTTCTTGCCGTCGTGGTAGGTAGGCGTGGTCGGGATCTGCAACTCGGCCGCCAATGCGAGCACGGCGTCTTGGGTCGGGCCGACGAACGCGCCCCCCATGTCGGCCGGCAATCCGGCGACGCTACCGGTGAACGAACGCCCGCCGACGCGGTCGCGACCCTCGAAGACCACTACGTCGTGGCCCTGTCGCGTCAGCTCTCGCGCCGCGGCAAGGCCGGCAAAGCCGGCGCCGACCACCACAACATCGACAGTCCACGACGGCTTTGTCACGCCCTCTAGTCAACCGCATTGCCCGGTAGCTGCGGTAGAGCGGTGTTCGCAGCACGGCGACGGCAACCGTATGCCGACCGGGGTGCCTTGGCTAATCTGCGATCACGTGATCATCACCGAGCCGGCCGCTACTGCCAATACAAGAACACAGCTGCGAACCGTGGCTCTGGGCAGCATGATCGGCACCACGATCGAGTGGTACGACTTCTATCTGTACGCGACGGCGTCGGCGCTGGTGTTCAAACCGCTCTTCTTTCCGCATGTTTCGTCGACGGCCGGGACGCTGGCCTCCTTCGCCACCTATGCGGCGGGATTCGGGGCCCGGCCGATAGGCGCGGTGGTGTCGGGCCACTTCGGGGACGGTTGGGCCGCAAGGCCGTTCTGGTAATCGCCTTGCTGACGATGGGCCTCGTCACGACCGCGATCGGGCTGTTGCCGACCTACGCGACGGCGGGGCTGCTCGCACCGGCGCCAACCGTTCGGCGCTAGCGTCGTTCGCCACCGACGAGCGAACTTGGACGGCGCGGGAACTCGCCGAAGAGATCGGTATCGGCGGTCGCGGCCCGGTGCTGGTGGGCTCGCCCACCGAGATCGCCGACGAACTCGAGCGTTGGGTCGAGGAAGCCGATGTCGACGGATTCAACCTCGCCTACGTGACGACGCCGGGCACCTTCGGCGACTTCGCGAAACTGGTTGTGCCGGAACTGCGTCGACGCGGCCGGGTACCGGAACACTTCGCACGCGGCACCTTGCGCGAGCGACTGGGCGGCGCGGGACCGCTATTGCCGGCCGATCACCCGGGCGCGGCCTACCGGCGCTGAACCTCCGCACCACGGACGCGAAAAGGGTTACGGCGCGACCGTTAACCAGTCGGCGAAGCCGGACGGGTCGTGACGGCCCAGCGCGCCGTGCTCGTAGAGCCCCCAACCCTCGACCGGGGGCCTGTCGCCCTCGATGCAGACCGCGCGGCCGACGTGGTCGATCACGCCGAAGCCGGCGCGCCCGATGATCGCCGGGTCGGTCATGTCGTACGTCAGGCGTTCGGCGAACTTCTCGCCCTTCCACATGCCGTGTATCCAGTCCGAGTCGCCGCCGTAGCCACCGCCGACGTGGATGGGTACCGGCAGCTTGGACTCCACGTCGAAGTGCACGGGGGAGCCGTCCGGGGTGGTCGCGTCGATCGTGGCGCCGGTCGGAATGCGGGTGCCCGAGGTGTAGTGGATCTTGACCCGCGGCCAGCCCAGCTGCTCGACGCGGCCGTCGCGCCAGATTCGGGTGCAGTCGTTGAGCGAGCGGAACCCGTCTGGCTCCTCCTGGATGATCAGCACGATGGCGAAGTCGTCGAAAGCCATTGGCACGTATAGCCACCACATGCCCTCGAACGGCGGGTCGGCCGGCCGGCCGGCCGGTTCGGCCTCACCGATCGGGCGGATGCCCCAGGACCGGTCGCGGCTGCCCAGCCAGGTGTTGGGGTCGACCGTGATCTCCTCGCCGTCGATCACGATGTGTCCGCTCCAGGTGCCGAGCTGTGCGAACCGCTGGGCGTCCAGCGTGACCCGGTTGCCGGACCGCAGGATGTGGGGCTGTTCCTGGACGACGTCGAACAGACCCTTCCAGGTGAGATCGGCTGCAATGCCTTCGGTTTCGTCGAGGACGATGCGCAGCTTGTGCAGCGGTTCGATCACCTCGACGCGGTAGCCGTTGACGTGCTGGTTGAGCCGGTCCTGGTCGATCGCGTCCGAAACGTGCACCGCGGTCTGCGAGTCCCCGCGCCGGACGAGCACGAAGGCATCCTTGACGCCGAGGTTGGGGTAGTAGCCGATGCCGCTGATCAGGAAGATGTTTCCGGTGCGGTCGTGGGCGTTGAAGTAGGACCGATCGTAGAAGTTGCGGTCCGAGGAGCCGGGCCATGCGATCGGTTGGGGAATCTGGTGTACCGGGTACTCGTCGAGCGGTCCTAGCATTACTGGTCCTCTCCGATAAGACGTTTCATCAATCCGGCGTGGTAGAACAGCGACTCGACGTCGTCGGGTTTCTCGGTTTCGCCGAAGTGCACTCGCCGCGCACCGGTGCGCATGAACACACACGCCCACATCACGCCGGAGTACACGTAGAACCAGCGCAGGTCGCCCACCTCGACGCCGGACAGCCGCCGGTAGGTGGCGCGAACATCCTCCTCACGCATCACGTCAGGCAATCCCGGCAATCCGGCAAGCCCGGTGAGTTCCTGGAACACCATGTGCGCGTAGATCATCCACGCGACGTCGAGCTCACGCGGGCCCAACGTCACCATCTCCCAGTCCAGTACCGCCACCGGCTGGAAGTCGCGGTACAACACGTTGCCCACCCGGGCGTCGCCCCACAGCAGCACGGGCTGACCCGCGTCCACTTCCGCCGGCCAGTTGTCTTCCAGCCACCTGAAGGTGCGCTCCAACAGCGGCGACCGGCCGATGTCGGGCACCGCGAAGTCGTACCAGTCCCGCACCCAGTTGTAGTGCCGGCGCAGCGCGGTCTCGCCCTTACCGTCGGTGAGGAATCCAAACGTACTCTCCGCGTTGGGGATTGAGTGCAGCTTGGCCAGCACGCCGACGGTCGCATCCTGCAGTTCGCGCTGCCGCTCTTTCGCCGCGTCGGCGAACCAATTGTTGCCGAAGGTGTAGGGCATCACGTCCGGCGGCACCTCGCCGGCGACGTAGTCCATCACGAAGAAGGGCGTGCCCAGCACCTCGCCGGAGGGTTCGAGCCAGCGCACCGGCGGAACCGGGACGTCGGTGAGTTCGCCGACCTTGCGGATCACTTCGAATTGGTGATCAAGTCGGTAGGTGGGGAAGACCTGCACGTCCTCGGCGCTGGGCGCCACCCGTGTCACCAGCTTCTGCTCGATCGACTGCCCGCCCTGCTGCCACCGCGCGGTCAGGATGATGGTTTCCGACGACATGCCCGTCGAGTCGATGCCGCTTTCGACCGTGACGTCGGGTTTCGCGCCGTCGGGGAGGACGGTGGACAGCCACTTCGACATCACCGCCGGCAGCGTCGTGACATCGCGGCTGGAGCGCTGCAGTCGGTCGACGTTGTCGAGCACAGGTTCATTGGCCACGTTGAGACCTTTCGCGGCAATTACGATACGGTAGGTAGCGTTATGAAAGCAGACCCGTCCGACCTTGACAAGGCCCCAGGTGCTGGGCGCCCCCGGGATCCGCGTATTGACTCTGCCATCCTCGCGGCCACCGCGGAACTGCTTGTGGAAATCGGCTATTCGAATCTCACCCTGGCCGCCGTTGCCGAGCGGGCCGGCACCACGAAATCGGCGCTGTATCGCCGGTGGTCGAGCAAGGCCGAACTGGTCCACGAGACGGCGTTCCCGACGGCGCCCAGCGCGCTGGAGACGCCGGCCGGTGACTTCGCCGCCGATCTGCGGATGATGATCGCGGCGGCGCGGGATGTCTTCACCAGCCCGGTGGTGCGCGCCGCGCTGCCCGGGCTGGTGGCGGATATGTCGGCCGATCCCGAACTCAACGCGCGGGTGATGTCGCGTTTCACCGACCTGTTCGCGGCGGTCCAGGTGCGACTGCGCGAGGCCGTCGACCGAGGTGAAGCGCATCCCGACGTCGACCCGGACCGGTTGATCGAGCTGATCGGTGGAGCGACCATGCTGCGGATGCTGCTGCGCCCGGACGAGAAGCTGGACGAGGCGTGGGTGGATCAGACCACCGCGATCGTCGTGCATGGGGTGACGCGATGACGCGGCGACTCGCGGGGCGTTCGGCGATCGTCACCGGCGGCAGCCGTGGGCTGGGCCGGGCGATCGCGCTGGCGCTCGCCGCCGAGGGCGCAGCGGTGGTGGTGGCCGGGCGCACCGAGCAGGTGTGGGACGACCGGCTGCCGGGAACCATCGGCGAGACCGTGGCCGCCATCGCGGCGGCCGGCGGGCGCGCGGTGCCGGTCCGTGCCGATCTGACCGACCGAGACGACGTTGCCCGGCTGGTAACTGAAGCACGAGATGCGTTGGGGCCCATCACTATTCTGATCAACAACGCGGCCTTCACCGCGCCGGGGCGCCCGCCGGTGCCGGGGGCACAGCCGCGCGTGCAGCCCGCCAAACCGGCCGGCGCCGCCAAACCCGGCTGGCCGGGGTTCGTCAGCACGCCGTTGTCCGCGTTTCGCCGCCATTTCGACATCGCCGTGTTCGCGGCCTACGAGCTGATGCAGATGGTGTCCCCGGACATGATCGAGGCCGGTGGCGGCTCGATCATCAACATCACTTCCGTGGCGTCGCGGTTACCCGGCGACGGGCCCTATCCCGAGCGAAGTGGCGGTGTCCTACCTGGTTACGGGGGCTCCAAGGCCGCACTCGAGCATCTGACCCAGTGCGCGGCGTTCGATCTGGCCGACCACCACATCGCCGTCAACGCGCTGGCACCGTCGAAGCCGATCATGACACCCGGTCTGTCGTACTACGCAACAGCTTTCAACGACACGGCAACCGAAGATGAATTCGCGCGGGCGGCAGCGCAATTGGTGCTCGTGGACCCCGCCCTCGTCACCGGGCGCACCATCGGTCATCACGAGGTTCTCGACGGCAGCTTCCGGCCCTTTACCGTCGGCTAGCCCGCGTGCAAGTATGAATCAAGCCTGTGCCGCAACGGCATAGGAAAACCGGCGAGCGGTGTGGCAGATGCCCGATAAGCCGACGGGGCGCGTCGTTGCGCTCATCGTGCTGTTGATCGTCGTTGCCGCTGCCCTGCGCGGATATCTTCCGGCGCGCGATCGTGCGCCGCACGCCGACGGCAGTGGCCGGGCGGCGCTGGTATTCATCGTCGTCCTGCTCAGTGCGTCACTCGCGTTGCTCGCGGTCTCGGTGATAGCGCGACTACGGGATCCGCGGGCGATGGCGCCGAAGGCGGGCGACATCTCCGGGATGCTGGGTACCGGCCGGGGGCGACCGAGCTGGCGCGTGCTGTTGATCGGGCTCGCGGTAATTTTCGCGTGGCTGTTGATTGCGATGTTGCTGGCCCGATTTTCGCCGCCGCACGGCGCCGGTCCCGCACCGCGGGCACCGGACACCGGCGCGGCATCACACACGGCCGCACCCGTGCCGCAGCACCCACCCCCGCACAACGACGACGGCGAGATGCTGGGAATTCTGCTGGCCGCCACGATTCCGGTGATGCTGCTCCTCGTCGTCGCGACGCTGATCATGTCGCGACGGCGATACCGCGCCGCGACGCCGCACATCCTCGTCGATCACGACGACGCCGAGTATGTGCCGCCGTCCCGGCCTTCGGAATCCCTGGTGCGGGCCGCCGAACTGGGACTGGCCGAGATGGCGGATCGCAGTCGGGAACCGCGAGAGGCGATCATCGCGTGCTATGCCGCGATGGAACGTGAGCTCGCGAATGTTCCCGGGGCCGCTCCCCAGGACTTCGACACTCCGACCGAGGTGCTGGCCCGCGCCGTCGAACGCCATGCGCTGCATATTGATAACGCCGTTCAGTTGGTGAACCTGTTCGAGGAAGCACGATTCAGTCCTCATGTGATGAATGAGGGGCATCGGGACGTAGCGGTCGAGGTGCTGCGTCTGGTTCTCGCGGAGATTCGGAGCCCCGCATGAAAAGGCTGATAGCTCTGGGTGTTTGCTTGATCGTGGGGGCGGAACTCCTAGTGCTGATCGTGCATGACCGCGCCTTCGTGCTGGTGGCGTCGGGCCTCGCCCTGGCCCTGGTGCTGCTCGATGTCCGCCGGCTGCTGGGGCGGGGCATCGAGCCCCCGGCCGACGCGGACCCCGACGATCTCGGGGATTCGTTGCGCCGCTGGCTTGCCACCACCGAGACGACGATTCGCTGGTCCGAGTCCACCCGGGCGGACTGGGATCGGCATCTGCGTCCGATGCTCGCCCGTCGGTACGAAATCGCGACGGGCCAACGACTGGCCAAGGACCCGGCGGCATTCCAATCGACCGGCCGCATGCTGTTCGGCGCCGAACTGTGGGAATGGGTCAATCCCAACAACATCAGACGCGCCGCAGACCACCAGCCCGGGCCCGGCCGGGCCGCGTTCGAAGAGATCCTCCGGAAATTGGAGCAGGTATGACAGGGGGTGCGACGATGCCGACCGCGATGCCGGCCAGTACGACCACCGCACACTGCGAGGCGGTGCTCGACGAAATCGAACGCGTGGTGGTGGGCAAGCGTTCCGCGCTCACCCTCATCCTCACCGCGGTCCTCGCGCGCGGCCACGTACTCATCGAAGACCTGCCGGGACTCGGTAAGACATTGATCGCGAGATCCTTTGCCGCGGCACTGGGTCTGCGATTCACCCGGGTACAGTTCACGCCGGATCTGCTGCCGGCGGACCTGCTCGGTTCGACGATCTACGACATGCAATCGGGCCACTTCGCGTTCCGCGCGGGCCCGATCTTCACCAACCTGCTGCTTGCCGACGAGATCAACCGCACCCCGCCCAAGACCCAGGCGGCGCTGCTCGAGGCGATGGCCGAAGGCCAGGTCAGCATTGACGGTGAAACTCACAAGCTGCCAACGCCATTCATTGTTCTGGCTACCGACAACCCGATCGAGTACGAGGGCACCTACCCGTTACCGGAGGCGCAGCTGGATCGATTCGCGATGCGGCTGGAACTGCGCTACCTATCCGAGCGCGACGAGACCTCGATGCTGCGGCGGCGCCTCGAACGCGGTTCGGCCGAGCCGACGGTCAATCAAGTGGTCGACGCCCAGGATCTGCTGGCGATGCGCGAATCGGTCGAGCAGGTGACGGTGCACGAGGACGTGCTGCACTACGTGGTGTCGCTGGCCACCGCCACCCGGCGCCATCCGCAGGTCGCGGTCGGCGCCAGCCCGCGTGCCGAACTCGACCTCGTTCAGCTCGCCCGGGCCCGGGCGCTGTTGCTTGGTCGCGACTACGTGATACCCGAGGACGTCAAGGCGTTGGCCATCGCGGCAATCGCACACCGGATCACCCTGCGCCCGGAGATGTGGGTGCGCAAGATTCAGGGCGCCGACGTCGTCGGAGAACTGTTGCGGCGCTTACCGGTACCTCGCACCAACGAGGGCGCCGGATGAGATCGCCGTGAAAACAGCCGAGTTCCGCTGGCGTGCATCGCCATTGACACAGGCAATTGCGACCTGCGCGGGTGTTGCGCTCGTTGCAGCCGTGATCGGTGCGCATTGGCAGCTCATTGCGTTCGCAGCGCCTCTGCTCGGCGTGCTGTGCTCGATCAGCTGGCAACATCTCGTGCCGACGATCCACGTGCATGGTGGACCGGAGTCGCAGCGATGCTTCGAAGGGGAGCGGGCGCGGGTGACGCTGTCGGCAACGCCGGAAGCCGGGGCGCCCGTCGGCTGGGCAATCGAGCTGACGGTGCCCGCCGTCGAGGGCATGCAGCTCGAAGCGCTCGATTCGGATTCCCCGCACGCGAAAACCGTTGCGGCAACCGCGCAGCGCTGGGGTAGATACTCGATCAGCGCCCGACTCGACGCGGTTGCGCGCGGTGGGCTGCTCACGGGAACGGCGATCGTCGATGCCGCCGATGTCATCGTGTTTCCGTTGACGCCGCCGCAGTCGACGCCCATCCCGCGAACCGAGTTGCTCAACCGCCTCGGCGCCCACCTGACCGGGCATATCGGCCCGGGCGTCGAGTATGCCGATATCCGCCCCTACGTTCCGGGCGACCAACTGCGGGCGGTGAATTGGCCGGTGAGCGCGCGTCGTGGGCAGTTGCACGTGACGGAGCGATTGACCGACCGCGCCGCAGACGTCGTGGTCCTGCTCGACGGGTATCGGCAGCCCGCGGGTCCGGCGACCGATGCCACCGAACGAGCGGTGCGTGGTGCGGCTCAGGTGGTGCAGACCGCGCTGCGTTATGGCGATCGCGCCGGAATCGTGACGCTCGGCGGAAATCGGCCGCGCTGGCTCGGCGCCGACATCGGTCAGCGGCAGTTCTATCGTGTCCTCGATACCGTGCTTGCCGCGGGCGACCGATTCGAAAACACCACCGGCACACTGGCGCCGCGCGCGGCGGTTCCCGCCGGGGCGATCGTCATCGCGTTCTCGACACTGCTCGACACGGAATTCGCACTGGCGCTGATCGATCTGCGCAAGCGCGGCCATGTCGTGATCGCCGTCGACGCCCTCGATGTTTCGCCGTTCGAAGACGAACAGGAGCCACTGGTGGATCGGCTGTGGGCGTTGCAGCGCTCGGCCATGTATCGCGACATGGCGACCATCGGTGTCGACATCGTCTCCTGGCAGGGCGATCACACCCTGGAACAGTCGATGGGCGTGATGCCGGATCGCCGCCACCGGGTGCGCGGACGGCTGCGAGGGTAGTCATGTCGTCCGTCGCGCGATTCGGGGTCCACGCTCTGGCAACGACATTCGGCCTGTTGATGGTCGGCCTGGTCGCGGCGGGTGCCCACGGACCGGCGGTGGGCATCGGGATTGCAGCGCTGGCCGCGGTGGGGGTCGGTGTCGTGTTCCGGCCCGCCGCAACGGTTGCCGTGTTGCTTTCGGTGATCGCAATCGTGGTCTGGAATCCTTCTCATGTGTTCGTGGGACTGTCGGGGCTGTGTGCGGCCGCCTACCTGATCTCCCGGCATGCGGCCGGAATGGCCGACGCGGTCGTCATGGCGAGTTGGCCGACACTTGTTGGCGCCGTGGGATTTACCGTTGTGGGCATGGTGGCGATAGCGTTTCCGCTGAACTTGCCGTGGGTACCTCTGGTGGCTCCGTTGGCGGTGTTGGCGATCTACGTACTGGCCACCCGCCCGTTCGTGGGCTGATCACGCGTTGGGCGTGACAACGCTGCGAGTCATCGCGAGTTTGTGCTGGCTTTGGTTGTTTTTGTAGGTCGTTCCACGTACCTGCAAGGTTTTTGGTCCTGGCCGCCCGGTCGGCGCGTGAGCAGTATGTGGTGGCACGCGGTGTGACGAGACGACGCCGTACGACGGGGGGAGGCCACGATGAGCCAGCGAACACACACGACCGATTACATTGTGGTGGGCGCGGGTGCGTCTGGCAGTGTGATCGCGCGTCGATTACTCGACCGCGGCTACTCGGTGCACGTGCTGGAGGCCGGACCCGCCGACATCAACCCCGATATCCACGCCAGTTCCGGATGGCCCGCGTTGCTGCACAGCGCTGCGGACTGGGCATTCGTGACTACCCCGCAACGGCACGCCGGCAATCGACGGCTGTATTGGCCCAGGGGAAAGGTATTGGGCGGCAGCAGCTCGCTCAACGGCCAGATCTACATGCGCGGACACTGCAGCGATTACGACGGTTGGGCCCAACTAGGTTGTACGGGTTGGGATTTCGAGAGCGTGTTCAATTTGTTTCTGCGCTCGGAAGACCACGTGGACGGCGGGAGCCGTTGGCACGGCGCGGGCGGACCATTGCCGGTCGAGCGGATCACTCGACCGAACCCGACGTCGGTTGCGTTCGTCGAAGCCGCGAATGCCCTGGGCCACCAAGTGATCGACGATTTCAACGGACCAAGCCAGACCGGTGTCGGCTACAGCCAATTGACCACCCGCAACGGACGCCGGGCCAGCGCGTGGCGCGGCTTCATGGCCCCGGCGCGGGGCAATCCGCGCCTGGCCGTCACCACCGGGGCGCTCGTGCACCATGTCATCATCCGCGCCGGCCGCGCGGTCGGCGTGCAGTACTCCGTGCGCGGGCAGATACTTCAGGCTTCGGCCGAGAGCGAAGTGGTGTTGAGTGCCGGCACGATCGGATCGCCAAAGTTGTTGATGCTCAGCGGTATTGGCCCCGCCGAGCATCTCGCCGAGATCGGGGTGGAGGCTACCGTCGATCTTCCCGGGGTGGGCGAGAACCTGCACGACCACCTTTTGGTGAGCAATATCTACGAGGCATCTCGGCCGATCGAGGCGCCGCACCACAACCTGCTCGAGTGCCAACTGTTCACCTCCAGCGCCTATTGGCGCGGTCCCGGCCCCGACCTGCAGCCGGTATTCATGCACGTGGTATATCCGGCGGATGGTTATCCTGTGCCGCACAACGGATATACGATCGCGCCCGGCATCATTCGTCCCCGGTCGCGGGGCACACTGCGGCTGGCTTCGGCCGATCCGGCGACCGCGCCCCACTGCGATCCCAACGTCCTGGCCGAACCCTACGACCTCGAGGCGTTGGTCGACGCGGTGGAGATCTGCCGAGAGATCGGGGCCAGCCCGGCTTTCCGCGACTGGCGGCCTGCCGAGGTCGCGCCCGGGCCGGCGGCACGCACCCGTGACCATCTGCGCGCTTACGTCCGGCGTGCCGTCGGCACGTACCACCATCAAGTCGGGACGTGCCGCATGGGCGTCGACGACGACGCCGTCGTGGCGCCAGATCTGCGGGTGCGCGGGGTCGACGGACTGCGCGTCGCCGACGCATCGGTCATGCCGACCATCACCGCCGGCAACACCAACGCGCCCGCAATCATGATCGGAGAGAAGGCATCCGACCTGATTGTGGGAGCGCCCCCGAGGCGGCGGGTTACTGCAGCAACTGTGCGGCGTGATCCGCGAGGTCGAGCAGCGGTTGCGGGAAGATCCCCAGAATCACGGTGATCGCGGCGCACAGCGCGATCGCGATCTTGCTCAGGATGCCCGGTGCCACGACCTGCGGGGTGTCGTCGGTCGGCTCGGTGAAGAACATCAGCACGATCACCCGGACGTAGAAATACGCGGCGACCCCACTGGCGATCACACCGATGATGACCAGCGGCACGGCGCCGCCCTGTGCCGCTGCCTTGAACACCGTGAGCTTGCTGATGAATCCACTGGTCAATGGGATACCGGCGAAGGCCAGCAGAAACATCGAAAGCATCACGCCCACAATGGGAGAACGCTGACCGAGCCCGGCCCAGTGTGACAGCCTGGCGTCCTCGACGCCGTCGGAGTTGCGAATCAGGCCGACGATGGCGAACGCGCCGACCGTGCTGAAGCTATAGGCGACCAGGTAGAACAGGGTGGCGGCGAGGCCGGCCTGATTGTCGGCGATCACACCGGTGAGGATGAATCCGACGTGGGCGACCGACGAATAGGCCAGCATGCGTTTGACGTCGACCTGGTTGACCGCGGTGACGGTGCCGACGGCCATCGTCAGGATCGCAATCGCCCACAACACGGGACGCCACTGCTCGTGTAGCGGAGGCAACGCTACGTAGACGACTCGCAGCAGCGCGCCGAATGCGGCGACCTTGGTGGCCGCCGCCATGAACCCGGTGATCGGCGTCGGCGCGCCCTGATACACGTCGGGGATCCACGAGTGGAACGGCACCGCGCCCACTTTGAACAACAGCCCGACCGACAGCAGCGCGACGCCGACCAACGCCATCGAGCTATCACCATGGGCCGCAAGGGCGTCCCGGATGCCGGGCAGCAACAGCGTGCCGGTCGCGCCGTAGATCAGCGCCACACCGTAGAGGAAGAACGCCGACGAGAAGGCGCCCAGCAGGAAGTACTTCATCGCCGCTTCCTGCGACAGCAGCCGGCGGTGACGCGCCAGCCCGCACATCAGATACAGCGGCAGCGACAGCACTTCCAACGCGACGAACATCGTCAACAGGTCATTGGCGGCGGGGAACACCATCATGCCGCCGACGGACAGCATCAGGAGCGGGAAGAGCTCGGTCTGAGCGGCCCCGGCCCGTTCGGCCTCACGTTCGGCGTCGCTGCCGGGGACCGCGGACGCCTGCGGGGTGAAGGCATCCAATCCGGAGGCCTGCCCGGACACACCCGCCGCGACCTTCACCTTGTTGGCGGTTGCGGCCATGTTGCTGCGCTCGGCGATGAAGATGACGGCCAGCAGCGCCACCAGCACCACGGTGCCTTGCAGATACAGCGCCGGCCGGTCGATGGCCACCGCACCCAACACTGCGCTGCGACCGGCCGCCGGAAGGGAACGGCTGACCACGATGTCGGCGACGAACGCCCCGATCAATCCGCCGAGGGCCAGTGTCACCTGGGAGACGTAGCGAATGTTCCTGGGCACGAACGCCTCAACCAGTACACCGACCACCGCGATGCCGAAGACGATGAGCATCGGGCACAGCAGGAAGTATTCGATGCTGGGGGTGGGAAGGGTCATTGGTGCGGTCCTTCGGCTGTCCGGGGTACGCCCACTGGCACTCTCGGCGCGGGATCATGCTGGCCGATGGTGATCATGGTGTGATCCACGGCGGGATTGATGATGTCGAGCACCGGCTTGGGGTAGACGCCGAAAATGAACAGCAGCGCCAGCAGCGGTGCTACGACGATCAGCTCGCGCAGCCGTAGATCAGTGATTCGCTCGCTGCCTTCGGCCACCGGCCCGGTCATCATCCGCTGGTAGAGCCACAGCATGTAGATCGCCGCCAGCACCAGCGCGGTCACCCCAAACGCACCCGCCAGCCAATACCGGTTGAAAGTGCCCAGTAGGACCAGGAATTCGCTGATGAACGGTGCGAGGCCGGGCAATGACAGCGTGGCCATCGCCGAGACCAGGAAGGTGCCGGCCAGAATCGGCGCGACCTTCTGCACCCCGCCGTAGTCCGCGATCAGCCTGCTGCCGCGCCGTGTCACCAGGAATCCGGCGATCAGGAACACCGCCGCCGTGGACAGGCCATGGTTGAGCATGTACAGCGTCGAACCGCTCTGCCCCTGGGTGGTCATCACGAAAATGCCGGCGATGATGAACCCGAAGTGTGAGATCGAGGTGTATGCGATCAGGCGCATCATGTCTTTTTGCCCGATCGCGACGATCGCACCGTAGATCACCCCGATGATGGCCAGTGTCACGATCAGCGGCCGGAAATATGTTGAGGCATCGGGGAACAGCTGCAGGCAGTAGCGCAGCATGCCGAACGTGCCGACCTTGTCCATCACCGCGGTGATCAACACCGCGGTCGCCGGGGTGGCCTCGACGCAGGCGTCGGGCAACCAGCGGTGGAACGGCCACAGCGGCGCCTTGACGGCGAAGGCGAACATGAAGCCCAGGAACAGCGCCTTGAACACCGCGGGGTCCACGCCGGCGAAGCGGCCCGAGGAGATGCCCGTGACGATTTCGCGGAAGTCGAACGTGCCCGAGCCGTGCTGTGCGGTCACGACATACAGCCCGATCACCGCCGCGAGCATGATCAGACCGCCGAAGAGGTTGTACAGCAAGAACTTCACCGCGGCCTTGGACCGATTGGTGCCCTTGCCGAAGCCTCCGATCAGGAAGTACATCGGGATCAGCATGGCCTCGAAGAACACGTAGAACAGCAGCACATCCAGTGCGATCACCGAGATCAGCACCATCGACTCGATGGCCAGGGTCAGAGCGACGTAGGCGTGCACGCCCCGGGTGCCCTCGCCACCGTCGTTCCAGCCCGCCACCAACAGCAGCGGAATCAGAATGGCGGTCAACAGCACCAGGATCACCGCGATGCCGTCGACGCCGAGGTTGTAGCCGGCGCCGAACGCCGGAATCCAGGGATGCTTTTCCAGGAATTGGTAAGGGGAGCCGCCGGTTTTGAAGCCGAGCGCGACGACGAGCGCCACCGCCAGCGTCACGACGCTGAACACCACGCCGGCCCACTTGGCGAGCTGTCGCTGGCTGGGCGGCAACAGAATGATCAGGATCGAACCCGCCAGCGGCACCAGCCACAGCACCGAGAGCCACGGAATGTTCGAGCTCACCACAGTTGCACCGCCAGGATCGCCGCGACCAGGAGAGTGGCGCCCGCCAGCATCGACAGCGCGTAGGAGCGCGCGAAGCCGGTTTGTAGCCCCCGCAAGCGATTCGAGGTCCGGCTGACCAGTGCGGCCAGCGCGTTGACCGAGCCGTCCACACCCGCGTCGTCGACTTCGATCAGCGCGTCGGTCAGCTGCGCGCCAGGGCGCATGAATACCTCCTCGTTGAAGGCATCGCCGTACAGGTCTCTGCGTGCGGCCGTGGTGAGTGCCGACACCTGGACGGGAGCAACTCTGGGAATCTCGGCCCTGCCGTACTTCTGATAAGCCACCGCGATTCCGATCGCGACGACCCCGAGCGCGAGCGCGGTGTTGACCCAGGCCGGAACGGCGTGCGCGCTTTCCTCATGCGCACCGACGACCGGTTCCAGCCAGTGCGGCAGGGTGCCTCCGATGGCGAACAGGCCGCCGGAGAACACCGAGCCGAAGGCGAGCAGGATCATCGGCCCGCTCATCAGGGCGGGTGCCTCGTGCGGGTGACTGCCCGGCGCCCAACGTTTTTCGCCGAAGAAGGTCATCAGCATCACGCGGGTCATGTAGAACGCGGTGATGCCCGCGCCCAGCAGCGCGGCCCCGCCCAGCGTGTAGCCGCGGACGCCGCCCTCGCCCAATGCCGCTTCGATGATGGCGTCCTTCGAGTAGAAGCCCGCGAACGGCGGCACGCCGATGATTGCCAGGTAGCCCAGGCCGAAGGTGATGAATGTGATGGGCAGGGCGGCGCGCAGCCCGCCGTAGCGGCGCATGTCTTGTTCCTCGTGCATCGCGTGAATGATCGAGCCCGAGCCGAGGAATAGGCCGGCCTTGAAGAAACCGTGGGTGAGCAGGTGCATGATCGCGAACGCGTAACCGGCGGGACCCAAACCCGCGGCCAGCACCATGTAGCCGATCTGGCTCATCGTCGACGCCGCGAGCGCGCGTTTGATGTCGTCCTTGGCGCAGCCGATGAACGCCCCGAACAGCAGGGTGACGGCGCCGACGAGGACGACGCCGAGTTGTGCTCCGGGAGCGAGGTTGTAGAGCGGGTTGGACCGCACGATCAGGTACACACCGGCGGTCACCATGGTGGCGGCGTGGATCAGCGCGGACACCGGGGTGGGGCCCTCCATCGCGTCACCCAACCAGGCCTGCAGCGGGACTTGTGCGGACTTACCGCAGGCGCCCACCAGCAGCAGCAAGCCCATCGCGGTCAGCACGCCCCGGCTGGCGGCGGGGGCGCCGGCGAAAACGCCGGCATACGAGAGCGTTCCGAACGTGCCGAACATGATGAACATCGCCAGGGCCAGGCCGGCGTCACCGACCCGGTTCATCACGAACGCCTTCTTCGCGGCCGTGGCCGCCGATGGCTTGTGGTACCAGAAACCGATCAGCAGGTAGGACGCGAGACCGACGCCTTCCCAGCCAACGTAGAGCACCAGGTAGTTGTCGGCGACGACCAGCAGCAGCATCGAGGCCAGGAACAGGTTGAGGTATCCGAAAAACCGCCGGCGGTCCGGGTCTTCGGCCATGTAGGCGACCGAGTAGATGTGGATCAGCGATCCCACGCCGGTGATCAGCAGCACGAAACAGATTGACAACTGGTCGATCTGCAGCCCGAGGTCGGCTTGGAAATTGTCGACCGGAATCCAGGTGAACAGCGTCTGGTGGATGACGCGATGCTCCCCGTCGCGGCTCAGCAAGTCCGACAGGAGCGTGGCGCCCACCCCGAACGCTCCCAGCGCGGCGAGCACGCCCAGCCAATGTCCCCATGCGTCGGTGCGTCTGCCGCCGAACAGCAAGATTGCGGCACCCGCCAGCGGTAGTGCCACGAGCAGCCAGGTCAAGTGTGTCATCGCGGCAATCTTTAACCTTTGAGTAGGTTCGCGTCGTCGACCGACGCCGATTTACGGGCACGGAAAATCGTCATGATGATGGCCAGGCCGATGACGACCTCGCAGGCCGCCACCACCATCGTGAAGAACGCGATCATCTGCCCGTCCAGGTGGCCGTGCATGCGCGCGAAGGTGACGAACGCCAGGTTCACGGCGTTGAGCATCAACTCGACGCACATGAACATCACGATGGCGTTGCGGCGCAACAGCACACCGGAGGCCCCGATGGTGAACAGCAACGCCGAAAGGTAAAGGTAGTTGGCCGGATTCACGATGCACCGCCTTTGATGGCCTGCTGGCGGGGGGTTTCTTTGCCGTCCGCGCCACGGGTCCGCAGCATCTTCGACACCGACAGGTCCGAGTACGAGCCGTCGGGCAGCAGCGCGGCCACGTCCACCGCATTGTGACGCGCGTAGACGCCGGGGTTGGGCAGCGGGGTCGGGCGGCCGCCGGACCGGAATCGCTCCTCGGAAAGTTCGCGCTGCGTCTTGCGGCGTTCGAAACGCTCGCGGTGCGCCAGCACCATCGCCCCGACCGCGGCGGTGATCAGCAGCGCGCTGGTCAGCTCGAAAGCCCACAGGTAGCGCGAAAAGATCAGTGCCGCCAGGCCTTCGACGTTGCCGTTGGCGTTGGCGGTGGTCAGTCCGACGAAGCCCCCGGTCGTCACCTTGCCGATGGCGGCGACCAGCAGAATGCCGAACCCGACCCCGGTGATCACCGCCGCGACGCGCTGTCCGCGCAGCGTTTCCTTCAGCGATTCCGCGGAGTCCACGCCGATCAGCATCAGCACGAACAAGAACAGCATCATCACCGCGCCGGTGTAGACGACGACTTGAACCACGCCCAAAAACAGTGCGTCCTGGATCATGTAGAAGATCGCCAGGATGATCATGGTCATCGCCAGGAACATCGCCGAGTACACCGCGTTGACCGCCGTGACCACTCCGATCGCGCCGATCACGGCGAGAGCGCCCAGCACCCAGAAGGCGACCGCCTCTCCGGTCGAGGTACGAACGATGACGTCGGTCGCCAGGTTGGTGGCAAGTACGGCGGTCACCTTGTTTCTCCGGCGTTCTGGTTGACGCGCAAGCCATCCGCGGTGACGTTGCCCAGGTAGTAGTCCTTGTCGGTGGCGCCGTCGGTCCTGGGGTGCGGCGGCGCGAGCATGTTCTGCAGCAGCGGCGCCAGCAGCCGGTCCTTTTCGTAGATCAGGTCGGCGCGGTTGTCGTCGGCCATCTCGTAGTCGTTGGTCATGGTCAGGGCGCGGGTGGGGCAGGCCTCGATGCACAGGCCGCAACCGATGCACCGCAGATAGTTGATCTGGTAGACCCGGCCGTAACGCTCTCCCGGCGAAAACCTTGCCTCGTCGGTGTTGTCGGCGCCCTCGACGTAGATCGCGTCGGCCGGGCAGGCCCAGGCGCACAGCTCGCAGCCGATGCACTTCTCCAGGCCGTCGGGGTACCGGTTGAGTTGATGACGGCCGTGGTAGCGCGGTGCGACCGGGCCGGGCTTCTCCGGATACTCTTCGGTGACAGTCTTTTTGAACATCGCGGCGAATGTCACGCCGAATCCGGCCACGGCGTCCAGGAATTTAGCCATGTGCTTTCTCCTTGCTCGCACTGACAGACGCCGTCAGCGCTTTGCCCGGCAGCGGTGGTGTCGGGAATGCCGGTGGTGGCGGTAGGGCGTCGCTACGTTTGCGAAGCTCTCGCGCCAGTGCACGATTGCCCGGCGTGCTGAATGGCTTGCGCAGCAACAGAATCAGCGCCACGGCGAAGACGAGGCTGCAGACCACCAGCAGGGGAGTCCAATGCGCGTAGCCCTGGTTGCGCAGCGTGCGGATGACCGCCGCGATCAGCACCCAGACCAGCGACGCGGGGATGAGTAGTTTCCAGCCCAACGCCATGAACTGGTCGTAGCGCAGCCGGGGCAGGCTGGCGCGCAGCCACATGTAGATGAACAGGAAGGTCCACATCTTCAGGGTGAACCAGAGCACCGGCCACCAGCCGCTGTTGGCGCCGTCCCACATGTTCAGCGGCCACGGGGCATGCCAGCCGCCGAAGAACATGAGCGTGGCGAGCGACGAAACCGTCATCATGTTCACGTATTCGGCCAGCATGAACATCGCGAACTTCAGCGACGAGTACTCGGTGTGGAAGCCGGCGACGAGTTCGCCCTCGGCCTCCGGCAGGTCGAAGGGGGCGCGGTTGGTTTCGCCGACCATCGAGATCAGATAGATGATGAACGACGGCAATAACAGGAATACGTACCAGACGCCGTCCTGCGCCTTGATGATTCCGGATGTCGACATGGTGCCCGCGAACAGGAAGACCGCCGCGAACGACAGCCCCATCGACACTTCGTAGGAGATGACCTGCGCGGTGGACCGCACCCCACCCAGCAGCGGGTAGGTCGAGCCGGATGCCCAGCCGCCCAACACGATGCCGTAGACACCGATCGCCGACAGCCCCAGGATGAACAGCACCGCGGCCGGCATGTCGGTCAGCTGCAATGGGGTGCGGTGCCCGAACACCGACACCTCGGGGCCGAACGGGATGAACGCGAACGCGGTGAACGCGGGGATCGTCGAGATGACCGGCGCCGCCATGTAGACAAACCAGTCGACGCCGCGGGGAGTGATGCTCTCCTTGAGCGCGAGCTTGATTCCGTCGGCCAGGCTCTGCAGGGCGCCCCATGGGCCCGCCCGGTTGGGGCCGGGCCGCAGCTGCATCCAGCCAAGGATCTTGCGCTCGAGCAGGATTGCGAGCAATACGTTCAGCATCAGGAACACGAAGATGGCCAGCGCCTTGCCGAGCACCAGCCACCAGGGGTCATGCCCGAAGTCGCTCATTTGCCCACTCCGATCTTCACGACGCTGCCGATCGTGACGCCCAGGTCCCGCTGCACCGCCGAACCCGGCGAGTTCAGCGGCAGCCACACCACCCGGTCGGGCATGTCAGTGATGTTCAGCGGCAAGCTGATTGATCCGCGCGGCGTGCTGACCGTGACGGTGCCGCCCTCGGCCGCGCCGATTTCGGTCGCGGTGCCGGCCGACAGCCGTACGACGGGTTTACGTGCCGTTCCCGCCAGATGCGGTTCGCCGTCTTGCGCGCGGCCGTTGTCGAGCATCATCCGCCAGCCGGTGAGCACGGCTTCGCCTTGACCGGGCCGCGGGGGCTTCGGTGCTTGGACCGTTGCGCCGCCTGCCCGCTCGCCCTCCCAGTTGCCCAGCGCCGCGGCTTCTTCGCGGGCCGTCGCGACATTGGTCATGCCGAGATACACGCCCATCTCGTCGGCTAGCGTGTCGAGGACTCGATGGTCGGATTGGGTGGCCCGCTGGGTGCTGCCGTGCAGCGCGGGCTCGAAGGGCCGGAATCGGCCCTCCCAGTTGACGAATGCGCCGGCCTTCTGCGTCGTGGGTGCGACGGGGAACACCACGTCGGCGCGTTCGGTGACCTCGCTTTGCCGCAGTTCCAGGCTGACGACGAAGCTCGCCGCGTCCAGCGCGGCGAGTACGGCATCGGGATCGGCGAAGTCGGCGGGCTCGATACCGCCGACCAGCAGCGCGCCCAGGCTTCCGTCCGTCGCGGCGGCCAGAATACCGTCGACGTCACGCCCAGCGGCCGAAGGCAATTCGTCGACATTCCACGCCGCGGCCACCTCCGCGCGGGCGGTGTCGTCGGCCACCAGACGACCGCCGGGCAGCAGCCCGGGCAGTGCTCCGGCCTCCAGCGCGCCTCGTTCTCCGGCGCGCCGCGGCACCCAGGCCAGCTTGGCGCCGGTTGCGTCGGCGAGCCGGGCCGCCGCGGACAATCCGCCCGGCACTGTGGCCAGGCGTTCGCCGACCATGATGACCGCTCCGGGCTTCGACAACAGCTCGCCCACCTCGCCGGTGGCCAGGCCGTCCAGCGTGGACGGTTCCGCGCCGGGCACGGTTTGCAGCAGCCGGCCCGACATCTTCGTCAGCGCGCGAGTGGCGAACGGCGCGACCGCGTAAATCGGCACGCCGCGCTTGCGGGCGGCCTTGCGCAGCCGCAGGAACACGATCGGTGCCTCGTCCTCGGGCTCGAACCCGACCAGCACCACCACCGGCGCCGACTCGAGGTCCGAGAAGCTGACCGTGAGCTGTCGGCCCGCGACCCGCGCCGCCAGGAACTCCGCCTCTTCGGGTGAGGATGGGCGAGCCCGGAAGTCGATGTCGTTGGTGTCCAACACAATTCGCGCGAACTTCGAATATGCGTAGCAGTCTTCCCAGGTGCCGCGGCCGCCGACGAGCACACCGGTGCGTCCGCGGGCCGCCTCGAGTCCTCTCGTGGCCGCGACGATCGCGTGTGCCCACGACGCCGGCTGCAGCGTGCCGTCGTCGTCACGGACCAGGGGAGTGGTGAGCACGTCGGGCTGGGTGTCGTACCGGAACGCCCACCGGCCCTTGTCGCAGTTCCACTCCTCGTTGACCTCGGGGTCATCACCGGCCAGCCGGCGCAGCACCTTGCCGCGGCGGTGGTCGGTTCGCTCGGCGCAGCCGCCGGCGCAGTGCTCGCACACGCTGGGGCTGGAGACCAGATCGAAAGGGCGGGCCCGGAATCGGTAGGCGGTGCCGGTCAGGGCGCCCACCGGGCAGATCTGCACGGTGTTGCCCGAGAAGTAGGAGTCGAACGGCTCGTTGGCGTAGATGCCGACCTGCTGCAGGGCGCCGCGCTCCTGCATGTCGATGAACGGATCGCCGGCGATCTGCTCTGAGAACCGCGTGCAGCGCGCGCACAGGATGCACCGCTCGCGGTCCAGCAGCACCTGCGAGGAGATGTTGATCGGCTTGGCGAAGGTGCGCTTGACGTCGTCGAAGCGAGAATCGGTGCGGCCGTTGGACATTGCCTGGTTCTGCAGCGGGCACTCGCCGCCCTTGTCGCACATCGGGCAGTCCAGCGGGTGGTTGATCAGCAGCAGCTCCATCACGCCGTGCTGCGCCTTGTCCGCGGCCTCGGAGGTCAGCTGGGTGCGCACCACCATGTCGTCGGTGCAGACGATCGTGCATGACGCCATCGGCTTGCGCTGGCCCTCGACCTCGACCATGCACTGGCGGCAGGCGCCGACCGGATCGAGCAGCGGGTGATCACAGAACCGGGGAATCTGGATCCCCATCAACTCGGCCGCGCGAATCACCAGTGTTCCCTTGGGAACCGTGATTTCGTTGCCATCGATGGTCAGCTTGACCATGTCGGGCGGCGTCGTCTCGCCACCGGTCTCGGTTTTGGCCGCACTAGTCATGAAAGCGTCACGCCTTTCCGTTCGCCGTCAGCATGGAGTCTCGCGGGTCGAACGGGCAGCCGCCTCCTTCGACGTGGGCGATGTACTCGTCGCGGAAGTGCTTGATCGATGACATCACCGGGCTGGCCGCGCCATCGCCCAACGCGCAGAACGACTTTCCGAGGATCGCATCGGAGATGTCCAGCAGCTTGTCGAGATCTTCGTGGGTGCCCTTGCCGGTCTCGAGCCGTGTGTAGATCTGGTCCAGCCAGAACGTGCCCTCGCGGCACGGTGTGCATTTGCCGCACGACTCGTGCTTGTAGAAGTACGTCCAGCGCTGCACCGCGCGCACCACGCAGGTGGTCTCGTCGAAGATCTCCAGCGCCTTGGTGCCCAGCATCGAGCCGGCGGCACCCACGCCCTCGTAATCCAGTGGCACGTCGAGGTGTTCGTCGGTGAGCAGCGGTGTCGACGATCCGCCCGGTGTCCAGAATTTCAGCCGGTGTCCGGCGCGGACCCCACCGGCGTAGTCGAGCAACTCGCGCAGCGTGATGCCCAGCGGGGCTTCGTACTGGCCGGGGCGGGTGACGTGCCCGGACAGCGAATACAGCGTGAAGCCAGGCGATTTCTCACTGCCCATCGACCGGAACCATTCGACCCCATTGAGAATGATCGACGGCACGCTGGCGATGGTCTCGACGTTGTTGATCACCGTGGGGCAGCCGTAAAGCCCTGCGACGGCGGGGAACGGCGGGCGCAGCCGGGGCTGGCCGCGTCGGCCCTCCAGTCCCTCCAGCAGCGCGGTTTCCTCACCGCAGATGTAGGCGCCCGCACCGGCGTGCACCACCAGCTCCAGGTCGTAGCCGGATCCGTTGATGTCGCGGCCCAGGTAGCCGGCGGCGTAGGCCTCGGCCACCGCGTTCTGCAGCCGGCGCAACACCGGCACGACTTCGCCGCGCACGTAGATGAAGGCGTGGCTGGCCCGGATGGCGTAGGAGGCGATGATGGCGCCCTCCACCAGTAGGTGGGGCGTCGCCAGCATCAGCGGGATGTCTTTGCATGTACCGGGTTCTGATTCGTCGGCGTTGACCACCAGGTAGTGCGGCTTGGCGGCCGGGCCGGAGTCGCCCTGCGGAATGAACGACCACTTCGTTCCGGTCGAGAAGCCGGCGCCGCCGCGACCGCGCAGGCCCGAGTCCTTCACGGCCCCAATCACCGCGTCGGGCTCCATCGCCAGCGCCTTCTTCAGCGCCTGGTAGCCGTCGTGACGTTGATAGGTCTCCAGCGTGAACGACTTCGGGTCGTCCCAGTAGCGGCTGATGACCGGGGTCAGCGGGGTGGTCATGATTTGCCTCCGGGAGCCGGCGGGGGTTCCATGCCCTTCTCCTTCGCCACCTGCAGCCCGGCCAAAGTGGCTGCGCCAGCGCCACCCTGGCCTTCGTCGGGGCGCTCGTCGGGGAGGCCGGCCAAGATGCGCGACGTCTCGCGGAACTTGCACAACGGAGCGCCGCGGGTCGGTGCCGCGGGCTTGCCGGCGCGCAGCGAGTCGACGAGATCGCGCGCGGACTGCGGCGTTTGGTTGTCGTAGAACTCCCAGTTGACCATCACCACGGGCGCGAAGTCGCATGCCGCGTTGCATTCGATGTGCTGCAACGTGACCGACCCGTCGGCGGTGGTCTGGTCGTTGCCGATGCCGAGATGCTCTTTGAGCGAATCGAATATCGCGTCGCCGCCCATGACCGCGCACAACGTGTTGGTGCAGACGCCGACCAGGTAATCGCCGGTGGGGCCGCGGCGGTACATCGTGTAGAAACTGCCCACCGCCGATACCTCGGCGCCGGTCAGCCCTAGCTGCTCGCCGCAGAACTCCAGGCCCGCCGGAGTCAGGTAGGAATCCTCCGCCTGGACCAAGTGCAGCAACGGCAACAACGCGGAGCGCTTGTTGGGGTAGCGGCCGATGATCTCCTTGGCGTCGACCTCGAGGCGCGCCCGGACCTCCGGCGAATACGACTGCGGCGCACCCTCGACCACGAACTGGTTGGGTTCTTCGGGCGGCGGCCCCAGCCGGATGAACACCCGCTCGCCCGAGCCGTTGCCTCCCACGGGTGCGGTCATCGGTCGACTCCGCCCATGACCGGGTCGATGCTGGCCACGGCGGTGATCAGGTCGGCGACCATCCCGCCCTCGCACATCGCGGCGACCGACTGCAGATTGGTGAAGGACGGATCCCGGTAATGCACTCGGTAGGGCCGGGTTCCGCCGTCACTGACCATGTGCACGCCGAGTTCTCCGCGGGGTGATTCCACCGCGCTGTAGACCTGGCCGGCCGGCACCCGGATGCCCTCGGTGACCAACTTGAAGTGGTGGATCAGTGCTTCCATCGAGCCGCCCATGATCTTGGCGATGTGTTCGGGCGAATTACCCATGCCGTCGGGACCTACCTTCAGGTCGGCGGGCCAGGCGATCTTGCGGTCTTCGACCATGTGCGGCCCCGGCTTCAACTTGTCCAGGCACTGCTCGACAATCTTGATCGACTCCGACATCTCCTTGACGCGAATGATGTAGCGCCCGTAGGCATCACACGTATCGGCGGTGATCACGTCGAACTCGTAGTTCTCGTACCCGCAGTAGGGTTCGCTCTTGCGCAGGTCGTGCGGCAACCCGGTGGCGCGCAGGATCGGACCGGTGATGCCCAGCGCCATGCAGCCGGCCAAGTCGAGGTAGCCGACGTCCTCGGTCCGCGCTTTCCAGATGGCGTTCTCGTTGAGCAGATCGCCCATTTCACGCAGCACCTGCTTGAGTCCCTTGAGGCCGTCGGCGATGTCGGCTTCGGCGCCCGGCGGCAAGTCCTGCGCCACCCCACCCGGGCGAATGTAGGCGCTGTTCATCCGCAGGCCGCTGATCTTTTCGAACAGGGTCAGGACGATCTCGCGTCCCCGGAAGCCGACGAACATCGGCGTCATGGCGCCCAGTTCCATACCGCCGGTGGCCAATGCGACCAGATGCGAGGAGATCCGGTTGAGCTCCATCATCAGGACGCGGATGACGTTGACCCGCTCCGGGATCTCATCGGTGATGCCGAGCAGCTTCTCGACCCCGAGGCAGTAGGCGGTCTCGTTGAAAAACGGTGACAGGTAATCCATCCGGGTCACGAAGGTGACACCCTGCGTCCAGTACCGGTATTCGAGATTCTTCTCGATTCCGGTGTGCAGGTAGCCGATTCCGCAGCGGACCTCGGTGACGGTCTCGCCTTCGATCTCGAGGATCAGCCGCAACACCCCGTGCGTGGACGGGTGCTGGGGCCCCATGTTGACGACGATGCGTTCACCGGGATCCGCGGCGCGGGCGGCCTCGACGACCTGCCCCCAGTCCTGTCCACCGGCGACCACGACAGTTTCGGCGCCGCCATCGTGCGTCGAGTCAGTGATTGTGCTCATTAGTTGTACGCTCTCCGCTCGTCGGGCGGGGGTATCTGTGCTCCCTTGTACTCGACGGGAATTCCGCCGAGCGGGTAGTCCTTGCGTTGCGGATGGCCGTGCCAGTCGTCCGGCATCTCGATGCGGGTCAGCGACGGATGCCCGTCGAAGATGATGCCGAAGAAGTCATACGTCTCGCGCTCGTGCCAGTCGTTGGTCGGGTAGATCCCATACAGCGACGGGATGTGCGGATCACCGTCGGGCACAGACACTTCCAGCCGCACGCGGCGATTGTGCGTGATCGACTGCAGCGGGTAGACGGCGTGCAATTCGCGGCCGGTCTCGTGCGGGTAATGCACGCCGTTGACACCCAGGCACATCTCGAAGCGCAGTTCGGGTTCGTCGCGCAGCCGCTGGGCGACGTGCGGCAGTGCCTCGCGGCGCACATGCAACGTCAGTTCGTTGCGGTCGACGACGACTTTCTCTATGGCGTCTCCGAATTCGATGTCGCCGGCCTTCAGTGCGTCGGTGAGCCGGTCGACCACGTCGTCGAAATAGCCGCCGTACGGCCGGGGGCTGCTGCCCGGGAGGGTGACCTCCCGCACCAGGCGTCCGTATCCGGACGTGTCACCCGATCCCGAAATGCCGAACATGCCGCGGCGCACGCTGATCACTTCTTCGTCAGGCGAGGGCACCGTGCCGCCCACTTCGTTGGCGGCTACCTTCGGGTCCTGCTCCGGTGAGCTCATCGCAGCAGCCCGCGCATCTCGATGGTGGGCCGGGCGCCCAGTGCCGCTTGCTCGGCTTCAGCGATAGCATGCTCGCGGTTCACGCCCAGCGGCATTTCCTGAATCTTCTCGTGCAGCTTGAGAATTGCGTGCAGGAGCATCTCCGGACGAGGCGGGCAACCGGGGAGGTAGATGTCCACCGGAACCACGTGGTCCACGCCCTGAACGATCGCATAGTTGTTGAACATTCCGCCGGACGACGCGCAGACGCCCATGGCCAGCACCCATTTGGGTTCTGCCATCTGGTCGTAGATCTGGCGCAGCACCGGGGCCATCTTCTGGCTCACCCGTCCGGCCACGATCATCAGGTCGGCCTGACGCGGTGTGGCCGAAAACCGCTCCATGCCAAACCGTGCGATGTCGAACCGCGGTCCGGCCGTTGCCATCATCTCGATCGCACAGCAGGCCAATCCGAATGTTGCCGGCCACAGCGAGTTCTTGCGGACGTAGCCGGCGATCTTCTCGACAGTCCCGAGCAGGATGCCGGCGGGTAGCTGTTCTTCCAGGCCCACGATTTACCTCAATCCCATGTCAGGCCGCCGCGGCGCCACACGTAGGCGTAGGCCACGAAGACCGTGAGCATGAACACCACCATCTCGACCAGAGCGAACGTTCCCAGTGCGTCGTAGCTGACGGCCCATGGATACAAGAACACGATTTCGATGTCGAAGACGATAAAAAGCATTGCGGTCAGGTAATACTTCACCGGAAACCGCTGCCCGGGCGTCGCATGCGGGCCACTCACCGACGTTTCGGTCGGCTCGATTCCACATTCGTAGGCCGCCAGCTTCGACTTGTTGTACCGGGATGGGCCGGCCAGGCTCGCGATCACGACCGAGCCGACAGCAAAGGCGGTGGCGATTCCGCCTAGCACCAGGATGGGTATGTAGACGTTCAACTCGCTCCAAGATCCGTCGTGGGCCGCCTATAAAGCGACCAGGCGGCGACCGGGCTGCTGTGACGAGCTGGGTCTGTAGCCCGTCACAGTGATCTTCAACATAGCGTTGAGGTGGCTGGGACACGTGCTCGGGGTGATGGTAATCACTCGGCTGTGGTCTTCGCCGAGTTTAGACAACAACCGACCGGCGGGCAGCCGGGAACGCCCGGCCGGCGTTGCGCGACATTCATTGAGCGGTACGGAGACAAGCGGACCGGGACGACCCGGGTCCGTTACGGAAGCGCAGCCGTGGGCTAGATGGCGGGAGCGCGCAGCAACCCGAGCACCGTGCGACCCAGCACGATCGGGTCAATCGGATGCGGCACCGCGGCCTCGGCGCGTGACCAGGTCGCCAGCCACGCGTCGTCCGGGCGACCGGTGAGCACCAGGATCGGTGGGCAGGTTTCGAGTTCGTCTTTGAGTTGTTTGGCGATTCCCATGCCGCCGGTCGGCGTCGCTTCGCCATCGAGGATGGCCAGGTCGATGCCGCCCTCATCCATGGTGCGGATCACCATCGGGCCGGTGGCCACCTCGACGTAGTTCAACTCGGGCAGATCCGGGTGCAGGCGCTTGCCCAGGGCCCGCTTCACTTTGTCGCGGGTGTTGGGGTTGTCGCTGTAGACGAGTATCCGCAGAGCGATGGTGGCGTCGGGCACGGTCCAGATGCTACTGGTGCGCGCCCGGCTTTATTGGCCGGACCGCACGAAAACGGCCTGCGCCGCCGCCTCGGCCGTCGGCGCGATCATGCCGAACTTGTTCCAGCCGATGTCAAACTGGGATCGATCGATCTTGGTTTCGCCCGAGATTTGGATCGAACCGTCACCCGCCTCGGTGACCGTGACGGGCAGCGGTACCGGCGCGGTGACGCCCTTGATGGTGAAGCTGGCGCGCAGATCCGCGGCCTTGCCCTCGGTCGGGTGCACCGCGGTGACGACGACGCTGATCTCGGGAAAGCGTTCGACATCGAAGAAATCGGCCGAGCGCAGGTGCTCGTCGCGACGGCCGATGCCGGTGTTCACCGACGCGGTGCGGATGTCGAGGCGACCGAAGACCGCGCCCGTGCCGGTGAGTTGTCCGTCGCCGGCGAACTCGGTGAAGCGGCCTTTGACGTTCACCAGGCCCCACATGTTCCTGATCTTGAAGGTCACGGCCGACCGGTCCGCAACGATGTTCCACACCCCGGCCAGGGCGGGATCGTTCAGCAGTGTTTCCAGCGTCGTCATCGTCCGTCTCACCTCATCAGCTGCGCTATTCCGGCGGGGTCGAAGTATTCGTCGATCCGGTCGATCAGACCATTTGTGCCCACCCTGATCACGATGCAAACGCGCAAGGAGATCGATTGGCCGGCATGGCCGGTGGCGTGCAGGACGTGCTGCTGGACAAAGCCGCTGATCGATCCGTCGTCGAAGAGGCGGCGGTCGAGGATCTCGTAGCGACGCTCGGTGGTCACATCGATGAACCAGTCGATGACTTTCAGCGCGCGGGCCTTGTCGTCGTCCCGGCGCGAGCCCACTCGCCACACCGCGATGTCGTCGCTGAACATTCGAGCGACCGCGGTCTTGTCGCCGGCGACGATCAACGCGAAGAGCCGGTCGGCCGTGTCGACGACGACCTCGGCAGTAGCAGCGGGCATGGCGGCTCCTATTCGCTGTCGTATCCGGGATGGGCGACCGCTAACCGATTGCGCACCAGGGTTCTCAGGCCGGCCAGGACTTCGCCGGCACGCTCGTCGAGCTCGCCGGCCCGGATGGCGGCGGCAAGCTGCTCCTCGTCGGCGAAACCCAAGCCGGCCAGCGCGGCTCGCGATTCGGCCTCGCTCTCGTCGAGCAGTTCGCGCTCGACGATGCGCAATGCGTTGGCGGCCACCCGGGAGTGGAAGTTGACCTGTCCGCTGGTCGCCGCCCGGACGTCGGTTTCCAGGAATTCGGCCACCGCAGCGACGAGTTCGGCCGCCAGCGGACGGCCGTAAGCGCCGATCACGACCGAACCTCCTCGAGCAGGTTCAGGATGTCCCACTCCGTCTCGCTCACCCGGCGACCGATCGTCGCCAGCTCGACCGAGCGGGATTGACCGCTCAAATGCCGCTCCGCCTGGAAGCGGCAGATGACACCCCAGCGCAGCGTGGCCAGCACCAGCCACCAGTGCAGCGCCGACCGGTCGACGGTGGTGCCGCTGGCCTGCTCGTAGTCGCGCACGAAGCTTTCGATACTGCCGAGGCCGCCGGCGCCGAGGCTGGCCGGTGCGCCGAACCGCCAGGCGCGGATGCAGAACCAAGCCAGGTCTTCGTACGCCTCGCCGAGGTGTACCAGCTCCCAGTCGAGCACCGCGGCCAGGTCGGATCCGTCGACGATGAGGTTTCCCATCCGGTAGTCCCCGTGCACCAGAACCCTCGCCGACGGTTGCGGGCGGTGGGCGCTCAGCCAGCGAAACGCCCACTCGAAGGTGGCGGTGGTGTCGTTCATCGCGTCGAGCCGCTCGCGGTATTCGACGAGCTGGTCCTCGTAGGCCAGGCCGGGGATCTGCGGGTCGGCCCGGTGAATGGCGGCCAGCGCCTGCGCGCATTGCCGGAGCAGCTCGGTTCGGCGGGTGTAACCGTCGGCGCCGTCGAGCTGGCGTTGGATGCGCCGGACGATGGTCTCGCCCTTGATCTCGTCGCAGACGAGAAACGGATTGCCCAGTGCGGCAGGCGAATCGTCGGCCACCAGGATGTGAGGGACCGGCGCGCCGGCAGCGGCGGCAGCGGCCTGAGCGCGGGCTTCGAGTTCCATACCCGCGTGCACCTCATCGGGTGGCCCGGTGCGCAGGATCAGCGCGCGGCGTTGGCCGTCGGTGACCGCGTCGAACGCCCACGTGCTGCGGCTGGCACCACCGGTCAGCGCGCGCAGGTTTTCGATCGTGGTGTTGGCGCCGAGTACCGGCGCCAACACCGAGGCCAGGTTGGTGTCCAGCTCCTCGGTCACTGCTTGCCAAACTTGAACAGCCGCTGCGCCACTCGGCGAATCTGAATTTCCTCGGCCCCCTCGGTGATCCGGTAGCGGCGGTGGTGGCGGTAGATGTGCTCGAACTGCTCGTGACGGCTGTAGCCGAGGCCACCGTAGACCTGCATGGCACGGTCGGCGGCGTCGCAGACCAGCCGGTTGGCGCGATAGTTCGCCATCGATACCTTGTCGGACACCTCCATGTGGTGGTCGCGGTCCAGGTGCCAGGCGGCGAATTGCACCAGCAACCGCACCATCTGCGCTTCGGTCTGCAGCTCGGCCAGCGGCCATTGCACGGCCTGGTTGACCGACAACGGCTTGCCGAACACGGTGCGCTTGGCGGCATATTCGGCGGCCCGGTCGATGCAGTATTGCGCCGCGCCCAGGCTGCTCGCGGCCTGGCGAATCCGGTTCTCGTGCAGGAACGTCTGCGCGACCTCCAGGCCGCGGTCGACCTCCCCGAGCACCGCGTCGGCGGGGATGCGCACATCGGTCAATTCGACTTCGCCGTGGTCGGTGGGCATGTTGAACGTCCACCAGTAGTAGGGGACCGTGAATCCGGGCGTGTCGGTCGGGACCAGGAACGCGGTGATACCCCGGGCTTGTCCCGGCTCGCCGGAAGTCCGGGCGAAGACCAAGTCATGGGTGGCGCGGTGCACGCCGGTGTTGAATCGCTTGGAGCCGTTGATCACCCAGCTGTCGCCATCGAGTTGGGCGTGGGTCTCCAGCCAGGTCGCATCGGATCCGTGCTGCGGCTCGGTCAGTCCGAACGCCATGGACCGTTCGCCGGTGATCAACGCCTCGGACCACACCCGGCGCTGCTCGTCGGTGCCGAAGCGCTCCATCATGATCACCTGCGGAAAGTTCCCGACGATCGACGACTCGTTCTGAAGGTCGTTGTGCAGTCCAAGCCCCTTGTGCGCCAGGTGTTCCCGGATCACGGCCATGTCGACGTTGGTACCGTCGCGGCCGCCCAGCGAGGCCGGCAGTCCGTACCGCAGCCAGCCCGCCTTGTCGGCACGCCGGCGCATCTCGGCGAGCAGCTCCTCCCACTCTTGCGTCGGGATGCCGTCGTTGTCCCAATCGGTGCGGGCATGCTCCCGGCGCTGGTCGAAATACTGGATGTTCTCGCGTTCCAGCGGCTTGATCTCCGCCTCGATGAACGCATCCATCTCGGCCAGCACACCCGGAAGATGTTCTGGGAGGGTGAAATCCACGATGATCTCCTTACACGCCGTAGAGAGTCTTCTTCCAAACCGTCGATAGGGTGGTGATGGCGTCCTCGTCGCTGATCTGGATTCCGAGACCGGACTGCCCGACGAAGACGGTGGTGAAGTTCTCGAACAGCAGCGCGATGGCCGCCGCGGTGTGTTGCGGGTTGAGCTCGTTGCCGTAGCCCTGCTCCTGGGCGCGCCGCACCGAGGCGGCGACGATGTCCATGCCGAACTTTCGAAACTCGTTCTGCACGGCCGCGAACCGCGGTTGAGTGGCGGCCAGCTGTGAGACCGCGATCATGATGCCGATGTTCTGCTTGAAGATGTTCCAGTAACCGGTGACGACCGAGGTGAAGAACGCGTTGTCATCCGCGGACTCCGGCAGGTGCACGCTCAACCCGGACGGGGCCACCACATCGTGCAGGAACGACTCCGCCAGCGCGGCCAACAGGTCTTCCTTGTCGGCGAAGTAACGGTAGAAGACCGCCGGTGATTTTCCGGCGGCCGACGTGATGTCGGCCAGCGTGGTGCCGTGAAAGCCGCGTTCGGCAAACAGTTTTCGCGCTGCCTGTTCGATGGCCTGTCTGGTCTGACGGCCTTTGGATGTCAGCGCCCGCGACGCGTCGGGGACGGGTGAGGACATCAGTTCCGGATCCGGTCGCCGGCGCGCAGCAGCGCGCTCGGCAGGTCATGGCCGACAGCCGATTTCGCGACATCGGCGGCGGCGATCGCGGCCTGCAGGTCGACGTCCACGTCGATGCCGCTGTCGGTCAGCAGGTAGACCAGGTCCTCGGTGGCGATGTTGCCGGTGGCGCCCGGCGCGAACGGGCAGCCGCCCAGCCCACCGACCGAGGAGTCCAGCCGGGTGACGCCGGCGGTGACCGCCGCGTACGCGCTGGCCAGCCCGGCGCCGCGGGTGTTGTGGAAGTGTGCGCCCAGCGGCAGGTCGCCGATCACCGGACGCAGTTGGGCGATCAGCGAACTCACCCGGCCCGGGGTGGTGGTGCCGATGGTATCAGCGATCGACAGGCGGTCGGCCCCGCGGTCGCGGGCGGCCGCGGCGATCTCCAGCACCCGCTGCGGTGGGGTGGGGCCTTCGAACGGCGAATCCCACGCGGTGGCGATGACAACCTCGACCGTGACCGGAAAGCCAGAGTTGCCGTGCGCGATCGCGAGGATCTCGTCGATCTGGTCGGTGGCTTCCGCGCTGGTGCGCCCGACGTTGGCCTTGCTGAACGTATCGTCGGCGGCCACCACGTATTCGATCGACCGCAGTCCGGCCCCAACGGCGCGCTTGGCGCCGTTGGGGCTGGCGACCAGGGCGGAGAATTCGATGTCGGGGTAGTTGTGCAGCTCGGCGGCGAGTTCGGCGGCGTCGGCCATCGACGGCACCTTCGTCGGGGACACGAACGCGGTGACCTCGACCTCGCGCACGCCGGTGGCGGCCACCGCGGCGAGCAGTTCCAGCTTGGCGGACAACGGGATTGGCTTTTCGATCTGCAGCCCGTCGCGCAGAGCCACCTCACGGATATCGACGTGCAGGTTCACAGCACCCCCTCACCGCGCAATGCCTCGAGCTCCTCGGCGGTCTTGCCCAGCAGCCCCGCGTAGACGTCGTCGTTGTGTTGTCCCGGGCAGGCGGGCCCGGCGCAGCGGACGCTGCCCGGCGATTCCGACAGCACCGGAATAACACCGGGCCCCAACACATTGCGTTCGATGCGTTCGTCGTAGTGCTCGACCAGCATGCCGCGCGCCCGCAGCTGAGGGTCGTCGACGACCTCCGCGACGGTGTTGATGGGACCCGCGATCACGCCTGCGGCAGAAAGGGTTTCGACGATGTCGCCGGGCTGGCGCTCGGCAGCCCACGCGCCGATGATCTTGTCGAGCTCGTCCTGGTTGCGCCCGCGCGCGGTGTGCGTGGCGAACCGGTCGTCGCCGGCCAGCTCGGGGCGGCCCATCGCCGCGCACAGCCGGGCGAAAACGGTGTCCTGGTTGGCGGCGATCACCACCCACGAATCGTCGGCACTGCGATAGATGTTGGACGGCGCGATGCCTTCCAGCCGGGTGCCCGACGGTCCGCGCACCACGCCGCCAACGTCGTAGTCGGGGATGGTGGATTCCTGGATGGCCAAGCATGATTCGGTCAGCGCGACGTCGACGACCTGTCCCCGCCCGGTCACGCTGCGGCGGTACAGCGCGGCCAGCGCGCCCTGGGCGCCGAACATGCCGGCCAGGCTGTCGCCGAGGGAGAGCGCAATCCGGGGTGGTGGTCCGCCGGGAAAGCCGTTGAGGTGCCGCAATCCACTGGCGGCCTCGGCCACCGAGGCGTAGCCGGCCTTGTGGGCGTCGGGCCCGGTCTGCCCGTAGCCGGACACCCGGACCAGGATGATGCCGGCGTTGCGCGCGCTGAGCACGTCGTAGCCCAGGTCCCACTTCTCCAGCGTGCCCGGACGGAAGTTCTCCACCACGATGTCGGACTTCTCGACGAGCTCGAGGAACAGCTCGCGGCCCCGCGGCCGGCGCAGGTCGAGCGTGATGGCCTTCTTGTTGCGCGCGGCCACGGTCCAGAACACGTGGTGCCCCTGGTGTTCGGCCTGGCCCCAGTAGCGCAGCGGGTCCGGGGCGCCCGGCGGCTCCACCTTGATGACGTCGGCGCCCATGTCGCCGAGCAGGCGGCCGGCGAACGGACCCGCGATCAAGGTGCCCAGCTCGAGCACCCGGATGCCGTCCAGCGGTCCGCTTGGGGTCATTCGGCGCTCGCGAAATCGTGCCGGACCAGCCAATCGGTGACGATGTCGACGGCCTGGCGCAGTTTGTCGCGCTGGTCCGGGCCGGCGTAATAGTGTGTGGCGCCGGGGATTTCGTGCATCTCCTTGTCGGGATGCCCGATCGCCTCGAATAGCCTCCGGGTGTGGCTGGGTGTGCAGGCGTCGTCGGCCAGGTTGCCGATCACCAGCGCGGGGATCGCGATGTCGCGCCCGCAGTCCACGCCGTCGCCGCGGGCTTCGTCGTAGCTCCATTGCGACAGCCAGCCGCGCAGCGTCGAGAAGCGGGCCAGCCCGACCGGGCTCATGTTCACCACCCGCGGGTCGCCCAGATAACAGGTGCCCGGCGTGCGCTCATTGGGGTCGACGGTCGGATCCAGCCAGCGGGGGTCGGCCATCGTGCCATGCACGACGAATCCGAACTCGTCGTCGGGGCGGCCCTGAGCGGTCAATTCAGCCAGTTTCTCTTTGGCCCATGCGGTGATGCGGCGGTTGCGGTCAATCTGCGCTTGACGGTACCGGGCCAGGAATTCCTCGGTGTAGGGCGGCTGGTTGGGGTTGTCGGGGTTGTAGAGATCCAGCTCGGGATCACGCTTGGTGGGATCGGATTCGTCGAGGATGGACGCGTCGAGCCATTCGGTCAGCGTGCCGTGCCGGCTGATGTGCGCGGCCAGCAGCATGATGCCGTCGGCGGCGGGCAGCTCCAGCTTGGTGAGGTCCGGCCCGTCGCCGGTCGGGCTCGACGTGATCGTCGCGTGCTGGGCCTGCTGCTGGTAGAACACCGACAACGAGCCGCCGCCGCTCCACCCGGCCAGCACCACCTTGGCGTAGCCCAACCGGTTCTTGGCGTCCGTGATGCACTCGCCCAGATCCTCGACGACCTTCTCCATCAGCAGCGCCGAGTCCGTGCCGCGGAACCGGCTGTTGCAGTAGATGACGTGGTGGCCGGCCCGGGCCAGCGCGTTGATCATCGGCAGATAGGCGCCGCCGCCGATCGGGTGCATGAACACCAGCACAGTGTCCGACGGCTTGTCTTTCGGCTTGAGCAGATAGCTCTCCAGCACGGTGATCTCGGCCAGCCCGCCGTAGACGTCGCGGACGCCGGAATTGTTCTGGAAGGCAACCAGATACGGGATTCGTTCGTAGTCGTGCTTGACGGATCGCTTCACGGCTTGACTCATCAGTGTTGTCCTAGATCGTTGGCCAGTACTTCGGGTGACGGTGTCAGTCGCCGGCGGGTGTCGACGGCGATGACCTGCCAGTCGACGCGCGAATGCTCGTCGAACTTGCGGCGTGCTCGTTCGCGCGCCTTCTCTGGTGCGCCGTGGTGAACGCCTTGCGGCGCATGGGTAATCAGGCCCGGGGGCATCGGAATGCCGTAGAGCGAGCCGCCGTGAAAGAACGCGATTTCATCGTAGTCGACGTTGCGGTGATACCAGGGCGTGCGTTCGGTGCCGACGACACCCTCGGCGGGCTTGGGCAGGAAGTTCATCACGTACACGCCGGTCGCCTGCATGAATAGATGCACCGTCGGCGGCAGGTGGACGCTGTCGGAGGTGATCACGTTGTAGTCGTCGATGTTGAAGGTGAACGCGAAGTTGTCGCCGCGCCAGCCTTCGACGTCGAGTGGATTATGTTGGTAAACAAGCGTTGTCGGACCGCCCTCGTGAACGAGGCGGACCTCGTACTCGTCGCGGCCGTCGTCCTCGATCGGAGCCGGTTCGGGAATCGTGGCCTGCGACGGGTCGAACGGGAAGTGACGGCCCAGCGGGCCGGGCGGCGGCACCCGGAACTCGTCGGTGGCCTCGATCATCAGCAGCGTGGTTTCGCGATCCGGCACCTGGCGCCAGGTGCACGCCTTCGGGATGTAGACCCAGTCGCCCTCCCGGTAGCGCAGCGGACCGAACTCGGTCTCCAGCAGCCCGGTGCCTTGGTGGACGAAGGACAGCAGATCGCCGTCGACGTGGCGGGCGAAGTAGGGCATCGGCTCGTGGCGGCGGCTCAGCAGTACCCGGCAGTCGTCGTTGCTGAACATCAGCAGCGGTCCACCTTGGGCGTCGGTGGCGTCGCTGGGTTTGAGCTCGCTGGACAGCACGTCGACGGGGCGCAGCGGTCCGGACGCCCGGTAGGCGGTGGGGTCGTGGCGGCGGTAGATGTTGGCGGTACGCCCGGTGAATCCGCCGCGGCCCAGCTCGTCGTCCTTAAGGCCGTCGAGGTCGGCGTGCAGGCGATGCGGTGTCTTGCCTTTGCGCAGGTGAACGAAGGATTCCATGGGTGACACTCCTCGGAGCTGACGACAAAACTGAAAGTGACATTACTTTCTCTTTTGGGCGTGCACAAGGGTGAGGCCGTGCTTGCGGTCCTGGTGCCGAGACTTAAGCCATTGCGGACCGCGACGGCGTGTCGTCGCAGACGTTTAAGTGTCGCGGATCAGATGGGGTCAGCGGACGCGCAGGACGACTTTTCCTTTGGCGGTGCGGTTCTCCATGGACGCGACCGCGGCGGCGGCTTGTTCCAGCGGGTACACCTCCGGCTGCGGCGCGGCCAGCTGCCCCGAGGCGAGCAGGCGCTCGAGTCCGGCCCACTGCTCTTCCAGTGATCCGGGGTGTGTTCCCGCCCAGGCGCCCCAACCGACACCGACAACGTCAATATTGTTGAGCAGCAACCGGTTTACCTTGACGGTGGGGATCTCGCCGCCGGTGAAGCCGATGACCAGCAGCCGCCCGCCCGCGACCAGCGAGCGCAGCGAATCGGTGAACCGGTCACCGCCGACCGGGTCGACGACCATGTCGACGCCGCGGCCGCCGGTCAATTCCTTGACCGCGTCCTTGAAGCCCTCGGCCAACACCACGTCGGTCGCGCCTGCCGCGGTGGCGATCTGGGCCTTCTCCTCGCTGCTGACCACCGCGATGGTGCGCGACGCTCCGAGCGCCGGCGCCAGTCGCAGTGTCGAGGTCCCGATCCCGCCGGCCGCGCCGTGCACCAGCACGGTTTCGCCCGGTTGCAGGCGGCCGCGCACCGTCAGCGCGAAGTACATCGTCAGGTCGTTGAACAGCAAGCCGGCGCCCGCCTCGAAGCTCACGTTGTCCGGCAGCTTGAACGCCCGGTCGGGGGCGAGCACCGCGACCTCGGCCATGCCTCCGCTGAGCATTGTCAGACCGACAACCCGATCGCCGGGCTGCACATGCGCGCCGTCCGGCGCCGATCGAACGACCCCGGCGATCTCCGCTCCCAGGATGAACGGCGGGTCGGGCCGGTATTGATAGAGGCCGCGGGTCAGCAGCGCGTCCGGGAACGCGGCACCGGCGGCGTGCACCTCGACGACGATCCCGTCGCCGGTGGGTTCGTCAACCTCGCCCACCTCGATCGCGTCTGGACCATCAAGCCGAGTCACGCGTGCTGCGCGCATGTTGCCTCCGTTGTAGATAGGGCCGGAAGCCTCCGGCCGGCGCTCGAATAGCCTACTGCCAGCTCAGAATCCGCCGGCGACACGTACCACCGCGCGGCCGGAGTAGCTGCCCGCGCGCAGCTGATCCAACACGCCGACGACGTCCTTGACGTCGACGTCGCTGGTGACCGAGTCCAGGTGCCGCGGCTTGAGCGAGGCGCCGAGCAGCGCCCACAGCTTGCGGCGCCGCGCGATCGGCATCAGCACCGAATCCATGCCGAGCAAGGAGATGCCGCGCAGGATGAACGGCATCACGGTGGTGTGCAGCGCGGGCCCGCCGGTGAGGCCGCTGGCCGCCACCGCGCCCCCGTATTCGACGGTGCTGAGCACATCGGCCAATGTCGCGCCCCCGACGCAGTCGACCGCGCCCGCCCATCGCGCCTTGGCCAGGGGACGAGGCTTGGCGTCGGGATCGGCGGGTAGCCGGCCGATAATCTCTTTGGCGCCAAGCTCTTTCAGCATTCCGGCGGCAGATTCTTTACCGCTGGAGGCGACCACCTGGTAGCCCGCGGCGGCGAGCATGTCCACGCTGACCGAGCCGACACCGCCGGAGGCGCCGGTGACCACGATCTGCCCGTCGTCGGGCGCGATGCCCCAATCGATCAGCGCCTGCACGCTCATCGCGGCGGTGAAGCCGGCGGTTCCGATGGCCGCGCCCTCGCGCGGGCTCAGCGCGCCGAGTGTCACCACCTGATCGGCCGGCAGCCGCGCGTACTCGGCGTAGCCGCCGTGGTGGCCGGTGCCGATCTGGTACCCGTGGGCCAGCACCTTGTCACCCACGCTGAAGTCCGGCGACCGAGACTCGACGACCTCGCCGGTGAGGTCGATGCCCGGCACGATCGGATAGTCGCGCACGACGCCGCCCCTGGGCGTCAGCGCCAGCGCGTCCTTGTAGTTGACGCTGGAAAACAGCACCCGGATCGTCACTTCACCGGGCGGCAGGTCGGACGGGCTGAGCGTCTCGACCGACGCGGTGATCCGGTCACCATCCTGACGGGCTACCAACGCCTGAAAAGTGTCCATACGACGACGTTAGCCCTGACCGATGCCGAGCTTTCGCTTGGTCGCTTTTCGGTCGCCCGTATAGCCTTTGACGAGTCACAACACGAGTCAGAGGATGGCAGTTGAAGCCGTCACGCGAAGTCTCGGCCAACGACACCGAGATCACCGGCACGGAGCTGGACGCGGTGTTCCGTGAACATCGTTGGCGTTCACTGCGAGTCGTGTCGGTGCAGCGGATGGTCGTCGTGATCATCATGATCGGGGCCGTCGTGGTCCATACGGATTACCGTGCCCCGAGATGGGCTCCGGACGATGCGGTGGCCGTGGGTTATGCCCTCATTGCGTTGAGCGTGCTGATTCTGGTGTATTCCTCCGCAAGCCGGTCGATGGCGACGGACCGCACGCTGTTCATCCTCGCGATGGTTGACGTGGTGGCGATTGTCGGCTTCAAACTGTTGTCACCCGGTGGGCACATTCCGCTGTTGTTGATGGTGTTGGTGCCGCGCATGGTTTCGCTGGACCTATCGGGACGGCGCGCCACCGTGGGCCTGACCTTTGCCTTCGCCGCATTCACCGTATCGATACTTCAAGACCCCGTCATTCCGCATCAACTGGGCTGGCCGAAGACCTTCGTCATCGTGCTGATCTACGGATTCCTATGTGGCACAGCGCTACATGCCGTCCTCTTTCGCCGGCGATACGTTGCCGAACTGGCCCGAATCACCGCTTCGCGGGAGGCGCTGCTCGCTGAGACGATGGCGGCCTCGGAGCGGGAACGGCGAGAGATTTCGGAAGCGATCCATGACGGGCCGCTGCAAGACGTCCTCGCGGCCCGGCGCGACGTCGTCGACTTCGCCAAGAAATCTCCGGCCGAGCCACTGCACCGTGCGGTCGCCAGCCTCGACGACGCGTCCCGGCGATTGCGGGAGGCAACCTTCGAGCTTCATCCGGCCGTGCTCGAGCAGGTCGGGCTGGGTGCCGCGGTCGAAAAGCTGGCGACCGCCACCGCCGAGCGCTCGGGCGTCACGATCACGACCGAAATCGACTGCCCACGCAGAAATTCAATCGACCCAATGGTTTTCGGTGTGGTCCGCGAACTGTTGGCAAATGTGGTCCGGCATTCCCAGGCCAATCACGCGTCGGTGAAGCTCAATGTCGACGATCACGTCTGCCGTCTCGATGTGGCGGACGACGGCATCGGGATAACGGCTGATGCGATGATGCGCCGCCTCGCCGAAGGACATATCGGTCTGGCTTCGCAACGGGCGCGGGTGGAAGCAGCCGGCGGCACGCTCAAAATAGTCGACGTTGCGTCGGGAGCCCACATCTGCGTCGAATGGCCGCTGCAGCGCTGAGTTCACTCCAGCAGCCGGCGCCGCATCGCCTCGGCCACCGCCGCTCCCCGGTCGGAGACGCCGAGCTTGTCGTACAGGTTTTGCACATGGGTCTTGACGGTGCTGGGCGCCACGACGAGGCGTGCCGCAATCTGGGGGACGGACAAGCCTTCCGCGATCAGTCGCACCACCTCGCTCTCGCGTGGGGTCAACAACGCGGAATCACCGCGGGCTCGAAGTTTCACCTCACCCGCCAGCGCCCCCGCTAATTCTGTAGGCAGATACGTCGCACCCTTCTCGCATTTGAGCACCGCTGCCACGATCTCTTCGCTGTCGGAGTCTTTCGTCAGGTAACCCGCGGCGCCTTCGGCCAGGGCCTGGTAGATCACCGCACTGTCGTCAAAGGCACTGAGCAACATGACACGGGTGTCCAAGCCGTCGCGTACCACCGCTCGGACCACGTCGAGTCCGTCGAGTTCGGGCATCTTGTAATCGATCAGGGCCACCCTGGGCCCTAGATCGCGGATCGCGGTCAGGGCCGCCCGGCCGTCGGCGACCTCAGCGATCACCTCGATCCTTCCGCTCGACTTCAGTGCCCGCACGACGCCTTCCCGGGTGACCGGGTGGTCATCGGCGACGATCACTTTGACGCGGTCTGGTTGATGTGACATCGGCTGCTCCACGGGCCCTCGGAGATGTCGTCTGCGCTCGCCGCCTGGGCGGGCGCGTCCTCATTCTTGCTTGGCCGGGTCTGCCGGGAGGTGGTTTGCGCCAAGCGGCTGCGCGCCTTCCTCCCCCAATAGGGGGAGGACATCTCATCCCCCGAACCCCACTTTTGCGCGAGAGACCCCAGCCGCCTGCGCCGGAATAGTCCTAGGTGATCACGCCGAAGCAGCCAAAACGCCAATACAAAACATCCGCGCAGAGGAGATGAGCTGCCATGACACAGCCGCAGGCGCTCAATGTGGAATACGCCGAGCTGATCGCCCGGGCCAACGAAATCGAGGAACTACTCCCTCCCATTCCGTCCGCCAACCCGGTGGCGCCGTGCGGCCTTTCGATGGCCTCGGACGCCGTCACGCAACTCGGGCTTTCCGCCGACTCAATCCGGCTGTACCTGAAGGGCTGCGAGCGGGAATGGAAAACCCTCGCGAAAACCCTGCGGAATGCGGCCAAAGCCTACGAAGAGGTCGATGAGGGAGCCGCGGACGCCATGAACGACGACCGCCCCATGCCGGCTTCCGTCGGCGGAAATGGCCTAGTGTCGGCCTCCGACGACTCGGACATGCCCTTTGACCCGCCCGCACCCCGGCCGGCGCCGCCGGTCGCGGTTGACCCTTACTACGAGGTCAGGCAGGCGACGATGGCGATCGAAGCCGGCGACCAGGGTGCGACGTGCAAGGCGTTCGTCCAGGAATGGCACGCGTTCCAGTTTGCGCTGCAGCAGGTTGCTTCCCGGTTTCGCCCGTTTACTTCCTGGGAGGGTGACGCGAGGACGGCCGTCGAGCAAAATTTCGAACTACAACGGCAGTGGATAGCTTCGATGGTGCAATTGTGCTGCTCGCTTCGCGACCAGGCCAACGACATCGTCGACGCCCAGGAAAAGATCCGGCCCGCCAGCGGGACAGCGACCCAGGATTTCGATGGAAACTATCTCATTCCCGAAGAGCACCCCGGGCCAGGTGACATCTTGTTTGTCGAAAACACCTACAAGACCGGTGTGGAATGCAAAATGCAGGCCCTCATCGACACCTCGATTGAGTGGTACGCAATTCTGCAGAAAAAGTCGGAGACGGCGCTGCGGTTTTACCGCGACAAGACGGTATTGCCGCCGCTGAACCCGCCGATGTTCCCGACCGCGGCCGGGGCGGCAGACGCGGTCGACTTCAACGGCCGAACCGGTATCCCAGACGGTGTCGACCCCGGGAACCTGGCGGATGAACTGGCCGGCGGCCTCCCGGGCGCCGGGATGCCCACACTTCCGAGCGCCGGGATGCCGGCGATGCCCAACGCATCGATGCCGACCGCTGTTCCGCCGCTTCCCGCGGCCGGCAAAGGCCTGCCGAAAGGGGCGCAGGTCAAGCCGGCCTCGGTCGGGGGTGGCGGGGTCGGCGTGCCGAGCCTGCCGAAGCCGACGTGGGCGCCTGCGGGAGCGCCATCGGGGGCCGGCCCGGCGGCGCCGGGCGTGGGCCCGGGCAAGGTCGCGGTCCCGGCCGCGTACGCCGCGCTGAATGGGACGGGCGCAGGTATGGGCGGCGGCATGCCGATGGGCGGTCAAGGCGGTCAGGGGCAAGGCGCCGGCAAGGGCAAACGCGTGCAAACCGAGGACGAAGCGCTCTACACCGAAGAGCGGGCATGGACGGAAGGCGTCATCGGCCGACGCCGTGCCTCGTGAACCGGAGCACGCCGTTAACCTCACCGTATGGATTCCTTTCCGCTTGGCCGCTATTCGGTTGCCCGTGTCGGGTTTGGGGCGATGCAACTGCCCGGTCCTGGTGTGATGGGGCCGCCGCGCGATCGGGACGAGGCCTTAGCGGTGTTGCGCAGGGCCGTCGAACGCGGCGTCAACCACGTCGACACCGCCCAGTTCTACGGCCCCGACGTCGCCAATGAGCTCATCCGCGAGGCGCTGCACCCGTACCCGGAGAACCTGGCGTTGGTGAGCAAGGTCGGCGGGCGTCGCGACGACGCCGGCGCCTGGCTGCCGATCGAGGAGCCGGCGGACCTGCGCCGCGACATCGAGACGAACTTGCGGACGCTCGGCGTCGACCAATTGGCCGCGGTAAATCTGCGTCTGTTCGAGAGCGACGCCCCCGACCAGCTGTTCGACGATCAGCTCTCGGTCATGATCGAGGCCCGTGACGAGGGACTGATCGGTGGGATCGGGCTCAGCAACATCAACCGCGAGCACCTGCTGCATGCCCTGGATCGCACCGAGATCGCTTGTGTGCAAAACGCTTTCAACCTGATCCACCGGGACTCCGCCGCGGTGCTGGAGGAGTGCACCCGGCGCGGAATCGCGTTCGTTCCGTTCTTCCCGTTGGGCGCGGCGTTCGTTCAGCCGAACCCGGTGCTCAGTCATGAGCTGGTACAGGGTGCCGCCAAGCGACTCGGGCGCACACCCGCGCAGGTCGCGCTGGCGTGGACGCTGAGTGTGGCGCCCAACGTGCTGCTGATTCCGGGTACCTCCTCGCTGAGGCATCTCGAGGAGAATCTGGATGTCGCTTCGATCGAGCTCGACGGGGACACCCGCGAGCAACTGAACGCAGTCGCTGCCTGATGCGCGTTCGACGCGCGACCGCGGCCGACGCCGCGGCGTGTGCGGAAATCTATCGGCCCTACGTGCTGGACACCGCGATCTCGTTCGAGACCGACGCGCCGACGGCGCCGGAGATGGCCGAGCGCATCGAAAGGGCGCTGGCGATGCACGAATGGCTGGTGCTCGAGGCGGACGGAAAAATCGTCGGCTATGCCTATGCGCAACAGTTCAATCCGCGTGCTGCCTATCGGTGGGCGGTCGAGACGACCGTCTATCTCGCCCAGGATCGGCGACGCGCGGGTGGCGGCCGGATGCTCTACACCGAATTACTACATCGGTTGGCGGAGAGGGGTTTTCGTCAGGCGTTCGCCGGCATTGCGCAACCCAACGAGGCCAGCAATGCGTTGCATGCGGCGTTCGGCTTTGCGCCGGCGGGTCATTACCGGCGGGTGGGGTGGAAATTGGGCGCCTGGCACGACGTCGCGTGGTGGCAGCTCGACCTGCTCGGGCGCGACGACGCCGGCCCGCCGCGTCCGATCGCTACTTGAGTTCGGCGGACGACAGACCCAGCAGCCGGCGGGCGACCACCAGCTGCTGAATCTGCTGGGTGCCTTCGAAGATATCCATGATCTTCGAATCGCGTGCCCACTTCTCCAACAGCGTTTGCTCCGAATAGCCTGTGGTACCGGCTAATTCGACCGCCTTCAGGGTGATGTCGGTGCCCACCCGGCCGGCCTTGGCCTTGGCCATCGACGCTTCTTTGGAGTTGGGGATCTTGTTGTCGGCTTGCCACGCCGCACGCAGCGTCAGCTGGTAGCTGGATTCCCAGTCGGCTTCCATGCGCAGGAATTCGGCCGCCGCGGCGGATTGGGCGTGTGCGGGCCGGTCGTAGTCGATCTCCACCCCGGCCTCGGTCAGGATCTTGCGCAGTTCCTCCAAGGCGGCCCGGGCGATTCCGATGGCCATGCCGGCGACGACCGGCCGGGTGTTGTCGAAGGTCTCCATGACGCCGGAAAACCCTTTGCCCGATTCGATTTCGGGATTGCCGAGCAGGTTGTCCTTGGGGACGCGCACGTTGTCGAACCGAATCACCGCGGTGTCGGAGCCCTTGATGCCGAGCTTGTGCTCCAGTCGCTCGACGCTGACGCCGGGATGTTCGCGCGGCACGATGAACGACTTGATGGCCGGGCGACCCTGCGACTTGTCCAGCGTCGCCCACACCACGATGTGCGTGGCGCGCGAACCCGCTGTGACGAAGATCTTTTCGCCGTTGATGACGTATTCGTCGCCGTCCAGCTTGGCGGTCGTCGACACCGCCGCCGAGTCGGATCCGAAGCTCGGCTCGGTGATGGCCATCGCGGCCCAGACCCGGCCCAGCCGGTTGAGCTGCTCGTCGGTGGCCACACCGCTGATCGCCGCGTTGCCCAGGCCCTGATACGGGATCGACAGCATCATCGCCGCGTCGCCCCAACTGGCTTCCAACGTCTGCAGCACCGCCGCCATGTTGGAGCCGTTGCGGTTTTCTTCCTTGCTCTCGCTGCTGCGGAAGGCCTCGGCCCCGGCGAGCCCCACGGCATTGGATTCGGCGGCTCCGGAGAACAGGCTCGCCAGCGTGTCCAGCTCCACCGGATAGGCGTGCTCGTGCACGTCGTACTTGCGGGCGATCGGTCGCATCATTTCCGCGCCGGCCTGGTGCGCCTTGTCGATCACCGCTTGCATCTTGCGGGGCAGTTCCAGATTGATTGCCATGATTGATCTTTCGCTAGTGCGGAGCTAGATGACTACGACGCCCTCGGCGACCCCGATGGCCCGCAGGTCGCGGTACCACCGTTCGACGGGGTGTTCCTTGGTATAGCCGTGGCCGCCGAGCAGTTGCACGCCGTCAAGGCCGATCTGCATGCCCTTGTCGGCGCCCAGCCGCTTGGCCAGTGCCGCTTCGCGGACGAACGGAAGGCCCTGCTCGGCACGCGCCGCGCCGCGCCAGGTGATCAGCCGCAGCCCGTCGAGCTCGATGGCGATGTTGGCGCACATGAACGCCACGGCCTGACGGCGGGCGACGGGCTCGCCGAATGCCTCGCGTTCTTTCACATACGGGATGACGTAGTCGAGGACGGCGTGTGAGGTGCCGACGGCCAGCGCCGCCCAGCCCAGCCGGGACAGCGCGATCGCTTCGGAGTAGTCCTCACCGGTGGCGTGGTCTTCGCCCAGCCGGGCATTCAGTGGCACCGAGACCCCGGTGAGCTCGAGCTGGCCCAGGGCAGCCGCACGAATTCCCATGCTCGGATCCGCTTTGACGGTAAGGCCTTTGGCGCCCGACTCGACGATGAACAGCGCCGGCTTGCCGTTCAGTTGCGCTCCCACGACGAACAACTCGGCGTCGGCCGCAGCCGGGACCAACGACTTCACGCCGTCGAGCCGGTATCCGCTCGGCGTGCGCACCGCGGTGGTCTTCAGCCGGGTGGGGTCGAACAGCGGTTGTGGTTCGGCGATGGCCACGCAGGCCTGTGGGACATTCTCGCCGGCGAACTCGGGCAGATAGGTGGCCTGCTGATCCGCGCTGCCCCAGTGGGTCAGCGCCGATGCCACGCCGCCCGGCGCCAGGATGGGCAGCGCCAAGCCCATGTCGCCGTAGGCCAACGCCTCGGCCACCAGCACGTTGGTCACGCTGGAACGATGCGCGGCGATGCCCTCGAAGTCCTCGGGGATGTTGATGGCGGTGATGCCGAGTTCGGCGGCCTTCGCGATCAGGTCGGGCGGGTAGCTTGCCGCCTCGTCGGCGTCGGGCGCCGCGGGCCGCAGTACCTCTTCGGCGAATTCCTCGAGGGTTTCGACAATCATCTTCTGTTCGTCGTCGGGCCTCAGGTCGTAGTAGTCCTTGCCGCTGGACTTCAGCCGGGTGGGCCCACTGCGCAGGTTCTGGACCCGCTTGAACTGCCGGGACGCGGCGCCGGCGGTGGAGAAGATCGTCTTGGTGCCATAGCGCAGGCCCCGGTTCAGCGGGTCGCGCAGATGATATTTGTCCAGAAACTCACGGCCGACGAGCGGGGTGAGCACCGCCAGGGTGATGTCAATCCCGGTGCGTCGGTGCGGTTGCAGCCCGACACCGGTCTTGCGGCCGCGCCGTTTTTTGCGCGGGCTGGAAGTATCTGAGCCGGAGACAGTGTCCGTCATTTCAGCAGCCTCTGTAGTTGGGGCGATGCAGTCGAGAACCTATCTTACTCCGGAGTAAGATAAAGAGCGCTTGTTAGCTAGTTCACACCGAGGCTGCGCAGTACTGGCTCGTGTAGCAGGCCGTTTGTCGCTACCGCATCGCCGCGGTGTGGACCCGCGACGCCGTCCAGGCCGGTGAACGTTCCGCCCGCCTCGCGCACCAGAATGTCGAGCGCGGCCAGATCCCACACCGAGACTTCCGGTTCGGCCGCGATGTCGACGGCCCCCTCGGCGACCAGGCAATACGAGAAGAAGTCGCCATACGCGCGCACCCGCCATACTGCGTCGGTCAGCTCGATGAAGCGGTCCCGCAGGCCGCGTTCGGCCCAACCCGACAGGCTGGAAAACGACAGACTCGCCGAATCCAGTTGCGCCACCGAGGAAACCGACAAGCGTCGCGGCCCGGCGCCGTCGACCGAGACGAAGGCGCCCTGGCCGCGCGACGCCCACCACCGACGTTGCAGCGCAGGTGCACTCACGACGCCGACCACCGGGACGCCGTCGTCGAGCAGTGCGATCAGGCTGGCCCACACCGGAACCCCGCGCACGAAGTTCTTGGTGCCGTCGATCGGGTCGATGATCCACTGCCGGCCGGTGAATGTGGTGGTCCCGCCGAACTCCTCGCCGACGACGCTGTCGTCGGGCCGCTCGCGGCCCAGCACCTCACGTACCTCGGCCTCGACCGCCCGGTCTGCATCGGTGACCGGGGTCAGGTCCGGCTTGGTGTCGATCCGCAGGTCGAGCGCGCCGAACCGGTCGCGGGTCAGTGCGTCCGCACGGTCGGCAAGCGTCATCGCCAACGCGAGATCGTCCTGACTCATGCCAGCAGTCCTACCACGGCGCTCGCGGCGCCCGTCATCCCCGGTGATTGAAGTTGTCGACGACACCCTTCAGCGCCTCGGGGTTGCGCAGAAACGGCGTGATGATATCGACCGGGAGGGGAAACACCACTGTCGAGTTCTGGTCGGCTCCCAGCTCCAACAGCGTTTGCAGATACCGCAATTGCAATGACGCCGGGCTCTTCGACAGCGTCTCGGCCGCTTCGCGCAGCTCCTCGGAGGCCTGCAGTTCCCCGCGAGCGTTGATGACTTTGGCGCGGCGCTCACGCTCAGCCTCCGCCTCGCGGGCCATCGCCCGCTGCATGGACTCGGGTATCTCGACGTCCTTGATCTCCACCACCCGAACCTCGACGCCCCACGGCTCGGTCATCTTCTCGATGATGGTGCGCAGGTCACTGTTGAGGTCTTCGCGGTGTGCCAGCAACGTGTCGAGATCGGCGCGGCCCAGCAGCGAACGCAGCGTTGTCTGGGCGATCTGCGACGTGGCGACCGCGTAGTTCTCGACCGCCAGAATCGCCTTCAACGGGTCCATCACCTGGAACATCACGACGGCGTTCACGCGGGCCGGGACGTTGTCGCGGGTGATCACCTCCTGCGGCGGAATGGTCAATGTCACCAGCCGCTGGTCGACCCGAATCATCTTGTCCACCAAAGGGATCAGCAGCCGAAGCCCGGGATGGTAGAGCGGGCGGACATGGCCCATCCGGAACACCACCCCGCGCTCGTATTCACGCAGCACCGTCAGCGACCACCACGCAACGACGACCAGTACAACGATCATCACGACGAGAATCGCGATTGCCAGTCCAGTCACTTTGCCTTCTCCTTCTTGCCTTCCCAGCTGCCCCAGCGGGTGGAATACCGGTCGATCGCGGCGGCCACCTGGTCCTCGATCGCGGTGCGGTGCGGTAGGTGCTCGGGCGCGTTGGACGGCGTGTTCCACAGGTGGCGGGCCAGCGGCAGGCCCAGCGCCACCACGACCAGAATCGTTCCTGTCAGCACCAGCAGATCGCTGACGGAATGGTTGGCCACCAAGGTGGCCAGCGGTAGGATCACTCCCAATGCGGCTACGCAGCAAGCGATCCCGCGGTGGAACCGTCCGGCATCCGAATGCGGCCACGGGTCGATATCGCGACTGATCTCGCGGCCGTGATCCGACGTCGTGCAATTCGCTTTGACCGGGCAGCTGTTACACACCACGGGCAAAGCGCGGTACCGCATCACCCGGTGTTTGGGATCGAACGAGCTCGGCCACAACCAGTGATCCTGTGGGCACACCCATGCGTCGTGGTCGGGGCGGTATACGAATTGGCCGGTGCGCCACCCCGCCGCGCGCGCCGACGCGTGCCGGGCCATCGCGTCGAAGCTCCAGCCGATGGCCACCAGTGCCAGGGAATACCCGGCGATCAGCCACACCGACGTGGCCGGCGGTGACATCGATCAGTCCTTCGCCGGCGCGGTGGGTCCGACCTCGGCGTAGAGCGCGTGCTCGGGCAGCTCCTCGACCGTCGTACCGGAACGGAAGTGGCGCAGCGCGGTCCACGCGATCCAGACAAAGGGCAGGACACCTCCGACGATCATGATGACATCGCCAGGGAGGCGCAGCCATTCGAGAACCGCGTTGCCGGGCTTGGTGATGTAGCCCAGTGATCGTGCTTCGAAGTACCCGTCGCCGACCGAGTGGTAGAGCTGCAGCACACCCAGCGGCAACAAGGTGGCGAACACCATCCACGCCAGCCCGATATTCATGCACCAGAACGAGATTCGGGCCAGCCTTTCGGGCCACTTGTCCGGTGGAATCACATAGCGGAACGCGAACATCGCGAGGCCGACGGCGAGCATGCCGTACACGCCCATCATCGCCGCGTGCGCATGGTTGGCGGTCAGCGCGGTCCCGATCTGGTAGTAGGACACCACCGGCAGGTTGATCAAGAACCCAAAGACGCCCGCTCCCAGGAAGTTCCAGAAACCGACCGCGACCAGGAACATCACGGCCCAGCGGTGCGGGAACGGGTTCGCGTCACCCGACTGCTGGCGCGCACCCAGCTGCAGGAACGCCCACGCCTCGACTGTCAGGAAGGTCAGCGGGATCACCTCGGCCGCCGAGAAGAAGGCGCCCAGTGCCATGTGCTCGACTGGAGTTCCGGAGAAGTAGAGGTGGTGCATGGTGCCGATGACACCGCCCGCTGAATACAGGATGACGTCAAGGAAGATGACGCCCAACGCAATTCGCTCGCGCACCACGCCCAGCAGCACGAACATGTAGGCCACCATCACGGTGGTGAACAGCTCGAGGAAGTCCTCGACCCACAGGTGCACCACCCAGAACCGCCAAAAGTCGGCGACCGTGAAGTGGGTGTCACTACCGGCGAGCAGCCCGACGGCATAAAACGCCGGGATCGCCAGCCCCGAGAAGAAGAACAACCACGGCATGTTCAACTTCGATTCGCCTTTGAGCCGGGCGCGCATGCCACGCCAGATGATCGCGATCCACACGAACAGCCCAACGATCAGCAGGATCTGCCACAACCGGGGCAGGTCGAGGTACTCCCACTGCTGCGAGAACAGCCCGCCCGGGGGGATGACGCCGTAGATGGACAGCGCTTCGGAGATCAGCGAGCCGAACACCACCAGTGCGACCGCGCCCAACAGCACATAAGCGAGCAGCCCCTGACGTTTCGGCTCGCGACGGGCGATGAACGGCACCAGGAAGATACCGCCGGCGAGAAATGCGGCGGCGGTCCAGAACAGCGCCAGCTGCACATGCCAGGTGCGGGCCAGGTTGTAGGGCAGCATCCGAGCCAGATCCAGACCGAAGAACGTCGACAAGTCGGCACGGTAGTGCTCGGCGGCCGCGCCCAGCAGCGTCTGCGCCAGGAATAAGACCGACACCACCGCGAAGAACCAGATGCAGGCCCGTTGCGCCGGTGTCAGGCTCACCTCGCCGGGCTGGCGGAAGGACAGGTTGGATGCCTCGGCGCTGTGCCAGCCGACTTGCTGACTCCACCGTCCGTAGATCGCGAACATGACTCCGATGCCGCCCAACAGTGCGATCAGCGACAACGCCGACCACACGATCACCGCGGCGGTGGGACCGTTGTCGACCCGCTTCTCGGCCGGCCAGTTGTTCGTGTAGCTGTACTGGTGGCCGGGGCGCTCGGCGGCCGCAGCCCATGCCGTCCAGGCGTAGAACGCTGTCAAGTCACGGATTTGTGCCTTGTCGGTGATGAACTGCGGCAGCAGCCCGTATTTGGTTGAGTTCTCGCCGAAGTAAGCCGCGTAGTGGTTTTGAATGTGGTCAAACGCCGCGGCCTGGCGGTCGGTGAAGACCAGCGTCTTGGTATCGGCGTGGTAGCGGTTGGTCCGGAATTCGGTGACCACCCGATCGCGCGGATCCGCCATACCCTGCGCGCGCAGCTGATCGGCCACGTCGTCGGTTGCCATGCGCAGGTAGTCGGCGGTGTAGTCGGGTCCTAAGTAGGCGCCATGGCCCAGGATCGACCCGTACTGCATGAGGCCGCGGGACTGGAACAGTTCCTGGCCGCGGGTGATGTCGTCGCCGGTGAACAACACCTGGCCCGATTCGCTGACCACCTTGTCCGGCATGGGCATTGCCGCGGTATAGGTGCGATAGGCCAGGATGCCCATCACGAGAAAACCGAAGATCATGACCAGCGCAACACCCTGGAGCCATCCCTTTCCGATCAGGGGCTGCGAGGATTTCTGTTGGACGCTCTGGTCAGTGGCCATTTCGACGACCTTTCTGTCGGACGATGAGCCCTCACGGCGTCGAAGCGTGGCGACGCCACATAAACATCCAATGCTGGTTGTGCCGCGGAGGCAACAGTATTGCCCGCCGGATCTGATCAATAGGGACCAATGGCACTGATCTGGGGCCAATGCCCCTGGGGCACAGGGGCTTCGGGGTCCGCACTGTAGTGAATCCGGACCCCGCGACGAAGGGACTTTTGGCCCTAACACGAAACACCTTGCGGCGAGATGATGTAACTGCGGGTTGCAGATAAGCCTCACGTAGCTCGGAGGGTCGCTAATCATGAACCGCCTGACCACACTCGATGCCGGTTTCCTCAAAGCCGAAGACGCCGATCCGCGGGTCAGCCTGGCCATCGGCGGCCTGGCGGTCATCGAAGGCCCGGCGCCAGACCAGAGCGCGCTGATGTCGCAATTCGCCGAGCGGATTCGCGCCTGCCCGCGGTTCGGACAGCGGCTGCGGTTGTGGCCGTTCGACCTCGGCGCTCCGCAATGGGTGGACGATCCGAGCTTCGATATCGGCCGGCATGTGCGGCGCGTGGCGCTGCCACAGCCCGGAGATGATCCGGAGTTGTTCCGGGTGGTCGCCGATTTGATGGCGCGGCGTCTGGACCGGGATCGACCGTTGTGGGAGATCTGGGTGATCGAAGGTCTCAGCGACGGACGCTGGGCGATGCTGACCAAGATTCATCACTGCATGGCCGACGGGATCGCGGCCACGCACATGCTCGCCGGGCTGTGCGATGACGGCGTCGGTGACACTTTTGCCCGGCACGTCAGGGCCGCGAAGGAAGCGAAAAGACCTGCAGTGGAGGTCAACCCGTTGGCGATACTGGGCGGGCTGTGGAGCATGTCGGCCTCTGTGACCGCGGGCGTCGCGCGAGCGGCCCAGGGCGCCGCGGAGATCGCGCTCGGTCTGCTGCGTCCGGCTCCGTCGACCTTGAACGGGCCGATCAGCGATTTGCGCCGATACAGCGGCGCGCGGGTATCCCTGGCCGACGTCGAGCAGGTGTGCCGAGCTTTCGACGTGACCATCAATGATGTTGCGTTAGCGGCGATTACGGAAAGCTATCGCAATCTGCTGGTCAGGCGCGGCGAGCGGCTGCAGCCCGGTTCATTGCGCACCTTGGTGCCGGTGTCGATGCGGTCTACCGATGCGTTCGACAAGACCGACAACCGGGTTTCGGTGATGCTGCCACAGTTGCCGATCGACGAAGAGAATCCGGTCCGGCGGCTACGGGCCGTGCATGCGCGATTGGACCGGACGAAGGCCGGCGGACAACGGCAGGCCGGAAATGCGTTCGTGTCCATGGCAAATCATGTCCCGTTCGCGTTCACCGCGTGGGCGCTCGGGTTGTTGACACGGCTGCCGCAGCGCGGTGTTGTGACCGTGGCCACGAACGTTCCCGGTCCGCGGCGGCGGCTGCGAGTGATGGGCAAAAAGGTGCTGGGTGTGTTTCCGGTCCCGCCGATCGCGATGCAGCTGCGTACCGGTGTCGCGATGCTCAGCTATGCCGACGACCTGTTCATCGGAATTCTCGCCGACTACGACGGGGTAGCCGATGTCGACGAGCTGGCTCGCGGGATCGAAGCCGCGGTGGCTCGCCTGGTGGCCATCAGCAAACGGCGCAAGGCTCATTACGCGCGCGGACCGTTGTCCCTGGTGGTGTGACGATGGACGATCTGGTCGATCGCGCCGACGTCGAGGCACTGTTGCGTCGCTTCTATGACCGGGTGCTGATCGACGAGGTACTGATCGAGCCGTTCGCGCAGTTGCGGTCGGAGGGATTGGACGCGCACATCCCCGTCATGTGCGACTTCTGGGAGACCGTGCTGTTTCGCGCGGGCCGCTATCGTGGCAGTGCGCTCACCGTTCACCGTGTCATTCACCGACGAACTCCGTTGTCCAGCAAGCATTTTGTGCGCTGGCTGACCGTCTGGCACAACACCGTCGACGAGATGTATCGGGGGCCGGCGGCCGAGCGGGCCAAAGTGCAGGCCGCCAGGATCGCGTGGGCGATGCACCGGCGGCTGACCGGCGGTGACGCGCAAGAACTCGACGCGCTGCTCGCGGGCTGACCGGATCACGCAAAGCTTGCGTTCGGGTCGGGTTCCGGGCCGAAGGTGAAGTGACGCCCGGTGATTTCGGTCGGGGTCACCCGGACGTAGTGCTTCTTGACGGTCGCGGTCCACGGCACCAGCTGGGCGCGTTCGGCTTCCTCGATCTCCGCGGCGGTCCGCAGCACCCGGGCGCGGCCCCTGACGATCACGCTCCAGCCCTGCGCGACGTCATGGTCGTCGGCTTCGAACAGCACCACGCTGTGCCCGACGGCGGAAAACAACTTGGTGCCCTCGGCCGTGCGAAACAGCACGGTTCGGTTTTGCACCGCATAGTTCACCGGGAAGATCTCGGGCTCGCCGGCGAAACTCGTCACCAGCCGGCCCAGGGCGACCCCGCCCAACCTGCGCCAACTCTCGTCTTCGGACAAGACGACCGCGGGCTCATCAGTCATCGACCTCACCTTTCCTCGGCGGTTCGAGGTCGACGCTACGGCGAATCCAAGTGCGACAGTAGGGTCCTAGGTCAACTCACCCGAACGTGGTGCCGGTCGTCCTACGATGGCGGCGTGTGGGAATTCGGTCTGCTGCTTCTGCTCGTCGCGGTACTGGGGGGATTTCTTGCCCAGCGGTTCATTCCGCGCGGCCCGCGCGGCGAGCTCCTCAGCGGCACGTTGTTGGTGACCGGCGTAAGCCCCCGGCCCGACGTCACCGGCCAGCAATACGTCACCATCGCCGGTGTCATCAACGGGCCCACCGTCAACGAGTTTCCCGTCTACTGGCGGATGGCGGTCGACGTCGACCAGTGGCCGAGCATGGGCGAGCTGCATCAGGTGGTGTATTCCTCGAAGAATCCCGACAATTGGAAGTTCGCCCCGCCCGAAGCCCCCGCGGGCTAGATGGCGAAAGCGGTTGTGGTGCCGGATCGGCGCGGGATCCATTTGCTTCTTGCATTGTGGGTGCCAGGTGGCATTCTTTAGCCATGGCGGGCAAAGAGATCGACCCGATCCGGGCGAGAAGTGCACTTGCAGTGATCCGGCAGCACCCGGTCCTGGTGCTGTTCGCGGTGTCGCCGGCGCTCGCGGTGCTGGGCATCGTCTGGTGGCTGGCCGGCGCCGGGTGGGCCATCGCCTCAGCGATCGTCCTGTTGCTCGCCGGCGCGGGCCTCGTTGTCGTCAGGCGCTGAATCAAGCCCAGCCCCAACGCTATTGGATACGATCAGCCGTGGCTGATCCGTAGCAGCTTCTCCAGGCTCGGCAGTTTGACGCGCGGGCGGCCGTGCGGTTCGCCGGCCGCACGCTCATGGCGATCGATGATGTCCCAGTGCGCCGAGGTGACCAGCTTCGGTTGGCGCGAGGCCAGCCAGCCGGCCAATTTGTCGGCATGGTCATCGGGGAATCCGGACGGTTCGTCGGCGCCGGTCAGATCGTTGATCAGGGTGTCGACGGTTTCCTGGGAGTCCTTCTTGTTGGTGCCGATGACTCCGGTCGGCCCACGCTTGATCCACCCGACCACGTATTCGTTGCGGCGGCCCGCAACACGGCCGTCGGTGTTGGGGATGGTCGCGCTCTTCTCGTCGAAGGGCAGGCCCGGGGTGGGCACGCCGCGGTAGCCGACCGAGCGCACGACCAGTTGCGCCGGTAGCTCCTCGCGTTCTCCGGTGTCCTTGGCCGACACCCGCCCGCTCTCGTCGGCGACCAACTCGTTGCGGCCGAGCACGATTCCCTCGACCCGCTCGTCGCCCTTGATCTCGATCGGCGACGTCAGGAACCGGAACACCATCCTGCGGTTTCCCGGGCGGGGTTCGCGGTGGGCGTAGTCGCGCAGCACCTTGATGTTCTGCTTCGTGGTCTTGCCGGCGGCCTCGGCATCCTCGTCACTGATGCCGTCGAGCTGCGCGGGGTCGACGATCACGTCGACGCCTTCCAGGTCGGCGAGTTCGCGCAACTCCAGCGTGGTGAACGCGGTTTGCAGCGGTCCGCGCCGGCCGACGACCACCACTTCCTCGACGCCGCAGGGACGCAACGATTCCAGCGCGTGATCGGCGATATCGGTGGTCGCCAGCGCGTCGGGGGCGGTGATCAGGATGCGTGCGACGTCGAGGGCGACATTGCCGTTGCCGATGACCACGGCCCGAGCCCCCGACAGATCGGGGGAGATCTGCTCGAAGTTCGGGTGCGCGTTGTACCAGCCGACGAAGTCCACGGCGGCAACGCTGCCGGGCAGCTCCTCGCCGGGGATGTTGAGGGAACGATCGGACTGCGCCCCGACCGCGTAGATCACGGCGTCGTACTGCTCGGCGAGTTCGGCGGCCTCGATGTGGTCGCCGACCACCACGTTGCCGAAGAACCGGAAGCGCGGATCGGCGGCGGTCTTTTCGAATTGCTTGCTGATCGACTTGATCTTCGGGTGATCGGGCGCGACACCCGAGCGCACCAGCCCCCACGGCGTCGGCAACATCTCGAGCATGTCGATCGCGACGTCGATCTCGTCGGAGGTATCGGCGGCCTTCAGCAAAGACGCTGCGGCGAAGAACCCCGACGGTCCGGAGCCGACGATGGCGACATGAAATCGACGCATACCCAAGCCTTCTGTCCGTGCCCGGCTGCGACGCAAGGGGCTGAGAACGGGCTGGGCGTCGCAGTCGCGGGCGCACATGATGGTGACTCGATGCTAGACGGTTAACCCCGGCGGGTTGTCGAAGAGCTGCGCGTCGCGACCTGAGCATTCGCCGCCGACCTGCGCGCCGGTAACGTGGTCGGCTGTGGAACCCGACCGTCAAGCCGATATCGCCGCCCTCGACTCCGCCCTGACCACGGTGGAGAGGGTGCTCGACGTCGACGGTCTGCGCCACCGCATCGAGAAGCTCGAACACGAGGCCTCCGATCCCAAACTGTGGGACGACCAGGCCAACGCGCAGCGCGTGACCAGCGAGTTGTCGCACACCCAGGGCGAGCTGCGCCGCATCGAGCAGCTGCGCCAGCGGGTCGACGACCTGCCGGTGCTCTACGAGCTCGCCGCCGAGGAGGGCGGCGCCGACGAGCTGGCCGAGGCGGACGCCGAGCTGAAGGCCTTGCGTGCCGACATCGAGGCCGCCGAGGTGCGCACCCTGCTGTCGGGCGAGTACGACGAGCGCGAGGCGCTGGTCACCATCCGCTCCGGCGCCGGCGGGGTGGACGCCGCGGACTGGGCCGAGATGCTGATGCGGATGTACATCCGGTGGGCCGAGCAACACAAGTACGGCGTTGAGGTGTTCGACACGTCCTACGCCGAAGAGGCCGGGATCAAAAGCGCCACCTTCGCAGTCCACGCACCGTTTGCCTACGGCACGCTGTCGGTGGAACAGGGCACCCATCGGCTGGTGCGGATCAGCCCGTTCGACAACCAAAGCCGGCGTCAGACATCCTTCGCCGAAGTCGAGGTGCTCCCGGTCGTGGAGACCACCGATCACATCGATATTCCCGAAGGCGATCTGCGTGTCGACGTGTACCGATCCAGCGGTCCCGGCGGCCAATCGGTGAACACCACCGACTCGGCGGTTCGACTCACCCACATCCCAACCGGTATCGTCGTGACTTGCCAGAACGAAAAGTCGCAATTGCAGAACAAAGTTGCGGCGATGCGGGTTCTTCAAGCAAAGTTGTTGGAGCGCAAGCGTTTAGAAGAACGTGCTGAGCTGGACGCGCTGAAAGGGGACGGCGGCAGCTCCTGGGGTAACCAGATGCGCTCGTACGTATTGCATCCGTATCAGATGGTCAAGGATCTGCGGACCGAGTACGAGGTTGGCAATCCCGCGGCCGTCTTGGACGGGGACATCGACGGATTCCTGGAAGCGGGGATCCGGTGGCGCAACCGAAAAGATGACGACTAATACAACTCTTCTTGCCTTCTCGATGACGCAGCAGTGGCACGGCTTTTGGCACGGCCACATCGGTGGCTGGATCCTCGACCAGGGCCTGCGCATCGTGATGTTGCTGATCGCCGCGGTGCTCGCGGTCCGCGGCGTCACCTGGGTGGCCGACCAGGTCACCAGACAGCTCGACGTCGGCTTCGCCTCCAGCGACGCCTTGGTGCGTTCGGAGGCGACCAAGCACCGCCAGGCCGTGGCGTCGGTGATCCAGTGGGTGTCGATCGTGCTGATCGCGATCTGGGGCGTGGTCCAGATCAGCGACGTGCTGAACTTTTCGGTCGGCGGTCTGGTCGCGCCGGCCACCGTCATCGGTGCCGCGCTGGGTTTCGGTGCTCAGCAGCTGGTCAAGGATCTGCTCTCGGGCTTTTTCATCATCGTCGAGAAGCAGTACGGCTTCGGTGACCTGGTCTCATTGACCGTCGCTGGGATCAACGCCGAGGCGCGCGGCACGGTCGAGAACGTGACGTTGCGGGTGACCCGGCTGCGCTCGTCGGACGGCGAGTTGTTCACCATCCCCAACGGCCAGATCGTCAAGACCATCAACCTGTCCAAGGACTGGGCGCGCGCGGTGGTCGACATCCCCGTCTCGACCAGCACCGACCTCAACCGGGTCAACGAGGTCTTGCACGAGGTGTGCGACCACGCGATGGACACCCCGCTGCTCGGTGAGTTGCTACTGGACGCGCCCACTCTGATGGGCCTGGAAAGCATCGAAGTCGACACCGTCACGCTGCGCATGGTGGCCCGCACGCTGCCCGGCAAACAGTTCGAGGCGGGCCGCCAGTTGCGGGTGCTGGTCATGCGGGCACTCGGCCGCGCCGGCATCGTCACGACCGCCGAGGCGACGGTGAGCGTCGTCGAGGACGACCCCGGCGTCCCTGCCGCGCAGGCCGCCGAGGCAGCACACGAGATCGCGCACGAGTCGGTGAAACCGTGAAGCTGACCCTCAACGTCCTCGAGAAGAACCGCGACGAGGACCGCCGCTGGCCGCGCTATGTGTTCGGCGGCCGCATGCGCACCTCGACGGTGGCGCTGATCCTCGCCTTCCTCGCCGTCTGGTGGGTTTACGACGCCAATCGCCCCGAGCCGGCTCCCAAGCCGGCCGCTCCGCAGGTCGTGCCGCCGGGTTTTGTGCCCGACCCGAACTACACCTGGGTGCCCCGCACCAGGGTGGAGAATCCTGCACCAACCAAAACGTTCACCCCGACGCCGACGAGCACGGTGCCGCCTACGCCGACCACCACGGAACCACCGCCGCCAACGACCACCTCACCGCCGCCGTTCCAGCTGCCCTGCCTGCTGCCGCCGCCCTTCTGTCCGCCCAGCTCCAGCCCCAGTTCACCACCCCCGCAGCAGCCAATGCCGGGGCCGGGACCGTCGCCCACATCGGCGCCACCGGCGCGCTGATCTTCGCGGTTCAGCGAAATTCACCGCTACACTGGCGTGCCGTGATGATCACCCTTGACCATGTCAGCAAGAAGTACAAAGCGTCGGCCCGTCCGGCGTTAGACGACGTCAACGTCAAAATCGACAAGGGTGAGTTCGTCTTCCTGATCGGCCCGTCGGGGTCGGGCAAATCGACGTTCATGCGGCTGCTGCTGGCCGCGGAGACGCCGACCACCGGGGACGTGCGGGTGTCGAAGTTCCACGTCAACAAGCTGCCGGGCCGGCATGTGCCCAAGCTGCGCCAGGTGATTGGCTGCGTTTTCCAGGACTTCCGTCTGCTACAGCAGAAGACGGTGTATGAAAACGTCGCCTTCGCGCTGGAAGTCATCGGCAAGCGCGCCGAGCAGATCAATCGGGTCGTGCCCGACGTGCTCGAGACGGTCGGCCTGTCCGGCAAGGCCAATCGGCTGCCCAACGAGCTGTCCGGTGGTGAGCAGCAGCGGGTGGCGATCGCGCGTGCGTTCGTGAACCGCCCGCTGGTCCTGCTGGCCGACGAGCCCACCGGCAACCTGGACCCCGATACCAGCAACGACATCATGGATCTGCTGGAGCGGATCAACCGCACCGGGACGACGGTGCTGATGGCGACGCATGACCACCACATCGTCGACTCGATGCGCCAGCGCGTCGTGGAGTTGTCGCTGGGCCGGCTAGTGCGCGACGAGCAGCGCGGCGTCTACGGGATGGACCGCTAGTGCGCTTCGGCTTCCTGCTCAACGAGGTCCTGACCGGTCTTCGTCGAAATGTGACGATGACGGTCGCGATGATCCTGACGACCGCGATTTCGGTCGGGCTGTTCGGCGGTGGTCTGCTGGTGGTTCGGTTGGCCGAGCACTCCCGCGCCATCTACCTCGACCGCGTCGAGACGCAGGTGTTTCTCACCGAAGACGTATCCGCGAACGACCCGGCGTGCAGCACCAATCCGTGCAAGGCGTTGCGCACGAAGATCGAGGGCCGCGATGACGTCAAATCGGTTCGCTTCCTTAATCGTCAGGATGCCTACGACGACGCCATCCGAAAGTTCCCGCAGTACAAGGACGTTGCGGGCAAGGATTCCTTTCCCGCGTCGTTCATCGTCAAGTTGAACAATCCCGAGCAGCACAAGGACTTTGACCTTGCGATGCAGGGACAGCCCGGAGTGCTCTCGGTTCTCAACCAGAAAGACCTGATCGACCGGCTGTTCGCGGTCTTGGACGGATTGAGCAATGTCGCGTTCGCCGTCGCATTGGTGCAGGCTGTCGGCGCGATTCTGTTGATTGCCAACATGGTTCAGGTTGCGGCCTATACGCGGCGTACCGAAATCGGGATCATGCGGCTGGTGGGGGCCAGTCGTTGGTACACGCAGTTGCCGTTCCTGGTGGAGGCGATGTTCGCGGCGGCCCTCGGTGTGGCGATTGCGATTGGCGGTTTGCTCGTGGTGCGCGCATTGTTCCTGGACAACGCGTTAAACCAGTTCTACCAAGCCAATTTGATCGCTCGCGTTGACTACGCCGACATCCTTTACATCTCTCCGATTCTGTTCCTGCTCGGCGTGTCGATGGCGGGCTTGACGGCTTACGCGACGCTGCGCCTGTACGTACGGCGTTAGCTGTGGCCGGAAAGTCCAGCGGGGGCAAGGCGACTGGTGGCAAGCAGGGCGGCAAAAAGATTGTCGCCTCCAATCGCAAGGCGCGGCACAACTATTCGATCCTGGAGTCGTTCGAGGCCGGAGTGGCTTTAGTCGGTACCGAAGTGAAGAGTCTGCGGCAAGGACAAGCCTCGCTGGCCGATGCGTTCGCGACCGTCGACGACGGCGAAGTGTGGTTGCGTAACTTGCACATTCCCGAGTACGAACACGGTAGCTGGACAAACCATGATCCGCGTCGCAATCGGAAGCTGTTGTTGCACAGGCGACAAATCGACACACTCATCGGAAAAATCCGAGATGGTAACCTGACGCTAGTTCCTCTCTCGCTGTATTTCTCAGAGGGCAAGGTCAAGGTCGAACTCGCACTAGCGCGAGGCAAGCAAGCACATGACAAGCGCCAGGACATGGCGCGCCGCGACGCCCAGCGTGAAGTACTACGTGAACTGGGTCGCCGAGCAAAGGGTATGAACTGATCGGAGCCGCTTACGCGCAGCTGTCCGCCGTCTCGTACGGGGTCAGCGATTTTATGGGCGGCGTGGCAGCTCGGCGGGTCGCGGCGCTGCGCGTAATGCTCGCCGCGTACCCGCTCGAGGCTCTGTTGCTGGGCCTGATCGCTCTCGCAGCGGGAGGTCCGATCCATTCCGGCGCGATCTTCTGGGGCTGCCTCTACGGCGTCGGTCAGGCGTTCGGCATGTGGGCGTTCTACGCGGCGCTGGGTTCCGGCCCCATCTCGGTGGTCGCGCCGCTGGCGGGCGTGCTCAATGCCGCGGTACCCGTGGCCGTCGGGGTCGCGATGGGGGAGAGGCCCGGCCCAGCTGCGTCGGCGGGGGTCGTGCTGGCCGTCATCGCGGTGATGCTGGTCAGCCGTGAGGCGTCGGTCGAGGGCAAGACACAGTTCCGGTTCACCCCCAAAGTGGCCTGGCTCACGATTTTCGCCGGGTGTGCGTTCGGGCTGGACCTGGTGTTCTTGCACCAGTCACCGCACGACTCCAAGCTTTGGCCGCTGATGTTCGCGCGGCTGTCGGCCACCGTGGTGATCACCGTGCTGGCCGCCTCGAGACGCAATCTGCGGCTGCCGCGGGGCGAATCGATGAAGCTGGCGTTGGCCATTGCGCTGCTGGACATCTGTGCCCTCGTGACCCAGTTGATAGCGCTGCAGTCGTGGCTGCTGTCGTTGGCCAGCATCATGATTTCGCTGTATCCGGCCGCCACCGTCGTCCTGGCGATGATGGTGTTGCGCGAGCGGGTGACCCGCTGGCAGGGGATCGGCATGGTGTTGGCCATGGGGTCGGTGGCCATGATCGCCGCCAACTAACTTCGCTGGCGCGACCTACTATGGTCCCGGCGGGACTAGGTCGGGAGAAAACGTTGGGTGAAGACCCGGTTATTCGGGAGCTGTCCGCTGCCGTGGAACGCAGCCCCGACGGGGTGGAGTTGCGGTTGCATCTGGCCGGCCTGCTGGCCGACCGGGGGCGCTACGCGGAGGCGCTGGGCCACTGCAGCGCGGCGCTGAGCCAAGACGCCGGCAACGCCGACGCGCTGAGCCTGGTGCAGCGCTGCAGCACCGCGCTCGCGGCGCCTGCGCAGCCGGCCACCGAGGGGACGCCGGTGACCGGGCGATCAGCCGGCGACGCGCAGTTCGATTGGTCCAGCGCCGAGCGGCAAGTCGCCGACATCATCGAGCCGGCTTTCGTCGACGCGCCCGCCGATGTCGTCAACGAAGGCGACTTCGACGTCCTGGAGCGCAGCGCGGTACGCCTCGACGATGTCGCGGGCATGGCCGATGTCAAACGCCAAATTGAACTTTCGCTGCTCGGCCCGATCCGCAATCCCGAGCTGATGAAGGCGTACAAGGTCTCGGCACGCGGTGGCCTGTTGCTGTACGGGCCACCCGGCTGCGGCAAAACCTATATCGCCAAAGCGATTTCGGGTGAACTCGGGGCGAACTTCTATCAGGTGGGAATCGCCGATGTTCTGCACCATTGGTTCGGGGAGAGTGAACGCAGCATCCGTTCGGTTTTCGACAGCGCTCGCCGCAACGCTCCGTGCGTGCTGTTCTTCGACGAATTGGACGCGTTAGGGCATCGGCGTTCGGCGTTGAGCGGCAGCTCCGGGATGCGGCCGGTCGTCAACACCTTGCTCGAAGAAATGGACTCGGCGACGTCCACCAACGACGGGGTGTATGTGCTGGGTGCCACCAATGCGCCCTGGGATGTCGACCCCGCGTTGCGGCGGCCCGGCCGGTTCGACCGGATGATCTTCGTGGGATTGCCCGACGCCGAAGCCAGGACGGGGATTCTGCGCTCGCACCTCAAAGATCGGCCGGTGGCGGGTATCGACCTGAAGTCGATCGCGAAGCGCACCGACGGGTTTTCGGGCGCCGACCTGGCGCATGTATGCGACAGCGCAACGCAATTGGCGATGTCGGCGTCGATGCGCAGCGGGCAGGTTCGCCCGGTGACGATGGCCGATGTGGACGAAGCGGCGGCGCAGATCCGTCCGAGCACCGGGCCGTGGTTCGAAGTCGCGCGCAACATCGTCGAATTCGGTAACAACGACGGAACCTACGACGATCTGGCAAAATACCTGCGGCGCAGGAAAATTCGGTAGCCGTCGATGGCATCGGAGCCCGGTGTCAACCAAGCCGACCAGGCCATTCATATTGCCGAGGCGTACTTCGACACCGAGAATTACGAACGCGCACGGGATATTCTGCGCCGTTCCCTGGCGCAAAACCCAAGCGATCCCGGCCTTTTGGCGCAACACGCTCGCGCTGAATACCTGCTGGAAAACTATGACGGTGCTTCGCGCAGCGCATACGCCGCACTTGCCGCCACGCCGCAGCACGAGTTGGCCATGCGGATCTATGCGTTGTCGCTCGATGGCCTCGGTCGTCACGGTGACGCGCTCTGGATGGCGTGGCAGGGAGTGGAAACTCATCCGAATGAGCCTCTGCAACATCGGGTTTACGCACGGCTGCTGCAAAAATCCCGCCAATTGAATTCCGCGCTGGTGGTCGTCGACGAGGCGTTGCGGCTCGACCCGGCCAGCCCCGACGGGCTGGTGCTGCGGGGCTCGATCCTGCATGACATGGGCCGTATCCGGGAATCGACGGACTCCTACCGGCAAGCGCTGGCGCTGGATGCAAACCACGCCGCCGCGCTGAACAATATGGCCGTCAATCGGCTGCAGCGCGGCAACTTCGGCCACGCCCTGCGCGGGTTTCTCGGTGCCGCCGGCAGCGACCCGGCGCTGGGCGATCTCGTCCGCAGGAATATCGGCGCCGTGCTGGCGAAAATGTTGCGGCGGCTGACGGTCGTCGCGACTGTTCTCGCGATCCTGACCCAAATTGTCGGGTTCACCCAGCACGACGGTCATTCCACCGTGGGGCTGCGCGGGGCGACCGGATTGGTGACCGCGGCGCTGATCTTCATTCTGGGTCGCCTGCTCCGCGAGATACCCCGCTCGGTGCTGGTGTCGGTGTTGCGGGGGCGGGGCTTTGTCGTCGCCCGCCTCATCCATGCATTGCTGGTGATTGCCCTCGGCGCATTCGTGACGGCCTTCGGCGCGTTTGTCTGGACGGTCGCGGTGGCGGGCATGCTGACGATCGCCGGCCTGATTTTGGCGCGGCTGGGTCTAACGCTGGGCCGTTAATCGGCCTAGCATCCGACCATGGCCGCACGTGTTGTCACCGTTCTCGACAAGTCCGATGTGCTCAACGGTCTGTTCGCGGTGTGGGACTCCATCGATGCGCTGCTCGCCGGGTTGCCCGAGGCCCAGTGGCGGGCGGCGACGCCGCTGCCGGGCTGGGACGTGCAGGGTGTGGTGTCGCACGTCATCGGCACCGAGTCGTTCCTCTCGGGCATCGCCGCGCCCGAACCGGACATCGACGTCAAGGCGCTCGACCATGTGCGCAACGACATAGGGGCAATGAACGAGTGCTGGGTGCGCCACCTCGGCACGCAATCCGGCAGCAGCGTTCTGGAGCAATACCGCTCGGTAACCGACGGACGCCGCAAGGTCCTGCAGGACATGTCCGAGGAAGTTTGGAACGCCGAGACCATCACGCCCGCGGGTCCCGAGAGTTACGGGCGGTTCATGCGGATCCGGGTCTTCGACTGCTGGATGCACGAGCAGGACATCCGCCTGGCGATTCAGCGTCCGTCGTCGGACGCCGAGCTGGAAGGTGCTGCCTCGCGACTGTCGCTGGACGAGGTCGCGGCCACCCTGGGCTTCGTCGTCGGCAAGCTGGCCAAGGCGCCCGACGGTTCCCGCATCCTTTTCGACCTGACCGGTCCGCTGGCGCGCAGCATCCGGGTCAGTGTCGACGGGCGCGCCCAGGTGGTGGCAGATTTCGGCGGGCAGGAGCCGACGGCGACCGTGCGGGTGGACGCCCTGCAGTTCACCAGGCTCGCCGGCGGGCGCCCGATGTGCCCGGCGCGCCCGCAGGACATCGAACTCGGTGGTGACAGGGATGTTGCGGCGCGGATCGTCGAGCGGCTGAACTTTGTGATCTGACCGCAGCCTGGCCCGGGAAGATAATTCCGTTGCCGCTGGTTGGTAGGGCCGTACAATGGAGTGTCCTGCCGAAAAGCGGCAGGGATGTGCGAAAACACAAGACAAGGGGCTGAACGGTTTCGACTTCGCGCATCGAATCAAGGGAAGCGTGCCGGTGCAGGCAAGAGACCACCGTAAGCGTCGTTGCAACCATATAAGCGCCGATTCTCATCAGCGCGACTACGCTCTCGCTGCCTAAGCGAAGCTAGTCTGTCGGACCGGGAACGCCCTCGCCCCGGACCCCGGCATCAGCTAGAGGGATCCACCGATGAGTTCGGTCGCGGGACTCATCGGGACACCAACAGCGACTGGGATCGTCGTCCTGGCTAGTTCGCGTGATCAGGAGATCCGAGTAGAGGCATAGCGAACTGCGCACGGAGAAGCCTTGAGGGAATGCCGTAGGACCCGGGTTCGATTCCCGGCAGCTCCACCGAAGGGCCGCAGAGATGCGGCCCTTTTTCGTCGGTGGTGGCTGCGACGATAGCGGCATGGACGACGACCAGGATGCTGACGACGCGGAGTTCGAGTTACCCGACGGCAGGAAGGTGCGGATTACCGGACGGGCACTGGAGTTCTTCGATGATCATGACGGCTGCCCATTTTGCATTGGCCGGGCTGCTGCACACCGTGGCGAGCCTGAGGACAGCAATCCGTACCCCGCAGTCGACATGTCCGTGGGTTCGGTCGACCGCTATGAGACGGACTACGGCTTGTGGCTAGCCGGATACGGCATAGGCTCAACCGAGCCGGGCGGTCTGCTGTGGTTTGAGCAGCCAAACCGAGACTGATGCACAAGGTCCTTGATTCCCGGCAGCTCGACAAATGGGTCGCGGAGATGCGGCCCTTTTTCATACGTCAACCGATGGCCGGCATTAGCCTCAGTGGGCGTAATTCTGGCGCACAGGTGCGCGCAGAACGAGTGTGAGGGAGCGCCCGTGGGCGGCAATCGACTGCTTCGGCTGATCGCCGTCGCCGGTGTCGCGGGTTTGGCGGCATGCAGCAACACGACGACCACACCCGCGGAGCCGCCGTCGATCGCCGGCGAGCCGTTCGGTCAGGTGGATGGGACGCCGGTGACCCGCTACACGCTCACCAACGGGCACGGCATGCGCGTGCGAATCCTGACCTACGGCGGCATCATTCAGTCGATCGAGGTCCCCGATCGCGCCGGGCATGTCGGCAATGTGGTGCTGGGCTTCCCGACCCTGGCCGGTTACCTCGACAACACCGGATCAGCCAAGACTTATTTCGGCGCGATCGTCGGCCGCTACGGCAATCGGATCGCCAAGGGCGCTTTCTCGTTGAACGGCAACGAGTATCACCTGCCGATCAACAATAACGGCAACAGCCTGCACGGCGGCACCGCGGGCTTCGATACGAAGGTGTGGCAGGCCAGTCAGCAGAACACGAACGACAGCGTGGGCCTGAAGCTCCAATATGTGAGTCCCGCAGGCGAAATGGGCTACCCGGGAACGCTGACGACCACCGTCACCTACACCCTGAACCAGCGGAACGAACTGCGCATCAACTACCGTGCGACCACCGATGCGCCGACCGTGATCAACCTGACCAATCACAGCTACTTCAACCTGGCCGGCGAGGACACGCTCGACAGCTACGGCCAGCGGGTCACCATCCATGCCGACAACTACACGCCCACCGACCCCACGCAGATCCCGACCGGCCAGATCGCCCCGGTGCGGGGCACACCGTTCGACTTCACCGCGCCGACCCCGATCGGCGCGCGTATCACCGCGAATGACCCGCAGCTGTTATTGGCCCACGGTTACGACCACAACTGGGTGATCAACCGCGGCAACAACACCGGGCTGGTGGAAGCGGCCAGGGCCGAGGATCCGCAGACGGGGTGCACCCTGACCGTCTCCACAACCGAGCCCGGTGTGCAGTTCTATACGTCCAACTTCATCGACGGGGCGTTCGCGGGCACTAGCGGGCATGTCTACCGGCAGGGCGCGGGATTCACGATGGAGACCCAGCACTACCCGGATTCGCCGAATCACCCGAGCTTCCCAGCCACCACGCTCAACCCGGGCCAGACCTACGATTCGACAACGGTTTTTGCCTTCGGCACGGAGTAGCCTTTTAGCGCGCTCCGATGGAGAGCGCGAGAACGTGGCATCGCGGCCGGGAGGAGAGAAGAGCTCGTGGGGATTCGTACGCAGAAGGTCAGCGCCTACCTCGGATTCGCGTGGGTAGCCTTGTTCTTCCTCGGCTTTTGGGGCATCGCTCGTTTCGTCCCGCCACCGTCGCCACAGTTGGGTCCGCAGGAGATCAAGGAATTCTTTGCGGGCAACACCTCTGGCATCCGCATCGGCATGCTCATCAACATGTTGGCGGGAGCGTTGATGCTCCCATGGTGCGCGGCGTGGGCAGTTCAGATGAAGCGGATCGAGGGCCGAACCTCGCCGTTGACCTACACCATGATCATGTGTGGGGCGTGCTTGGTGCTCGAGTTGATCTTCCCGTGCGCCTTCTGGCAGGTAGCCGCATTCCGGCCCGAGGGTGACCCCGAGATTATCCAGCGTCTCAATGACCTTGCCTGGCTGCCGTTCCTGGGCATCCTGTCCACCGCGGTGATCCAAGGCTTCGTCATGGGCGCCGCGATTCTCAAGGACGCTCGGCCGGTCCCCGCCTTCCCGCGCTGGGCCGGCTACTTCAACTTCTGGATTGTGATGATGTTCTTCCCCGCCGCGTTCATCTACTTCTTCAAGACCGGTCCGTTTGCATGGAACGGTCTGCTCGCTTGGTGGCTGATCGTGTTCGTGTTCGCCGCATGGATCCTGGTTGACACCGTGCTGCTCCTCGGCGCCGTCCGGCATCAGGAGACTCACCCGGACGCCGCGGCCAAGACGCTGGATGACCTCGCCGCCGAGATCGAGCTGCTGCGCCGCGAACAATCGCCCACAGCGACTAAATCCGTTGGGGCCGAACACATATACCAGCAGAATGATTGATAACTGGTGTCAGCCTGACCGCCAGTGGCCGAAGATCTTCTCCTGCAGGAATCCTGGCGGAGCGGCGACGACGTCGGGGATGGAATTGATGCAGACCGTGGCGGTGGGGAAGGAGAACGAGGATGCGTCTTCGTCGTCGGTGTAGACCATGTCGACTTTGAGTCCGGGGTGGCCGTCGATCTCGACTCTCACGAAATATGGTGGTGGCTTGCCCTTCTCGCCCTTCGGGGCGAGTACCCAATCCTCGGGCATTCCCTCGTCGCCCATGTAAGTGACCCACTGATGCGTGATGAAAGCTTCGCCGCCGCGCATCCCGGAGAATTCGTGGAGAACGGCCCTGATCGTGCCCTCCTTGAGAGTGCCCATGGCGACGTCCATTTCGCGATCGGTGAGGACCACGTCTGCCCTGCTCGGCATCACCATGTCGAGTTCGACACCAAGCAGGTCGGCGAGTTTGGCGACTGCGGCCGGCAGCAGGCGCAGCCCGTAGTACAGGACCCCGGGGGAGTCCAGGCTGCGCTCCTCGGGCCGCTTGCCGAACCCGACCTCGGAAAGCAGCAGTTCGCCCGGATTGGTCGACACGTCCATCGACTCGATCATGCGGATTTTGTCGATCTTGGCGACGCTCCCGCTGAGCAAAGCTGCCACCCGGTCGCACACGAATCCTGGGTCGATCCCCGCTCCGTACAGGGTGGAACTGCCTTTGGCGCAGGCCGTTTCCAGCTTCGCCATTCGCTCCGGGCCTTCGATCAGCGGGGAGAAATACGATGCCGTCGAGATGACATTTTTGCCGGATTCCAGCAGGGCGATCACGTCGTCGTCGAATGGCAGCAGTCCCTGCGGGCCGACGCCCACCGAGCAGTGGACTACCACATCGGCGTCGAGGTCGAGGATCGCCTGCCGGGACGTGGTGGCCAGTACGCCGGTGGGTGGTCGTCCGCATAATTCGCCTGCGTCGCGACCGTCCTTCGCGGCCGAGGACACCCATACCCCGGCGAGTTCGAGATCGGGGTGGTCGATGATCTGTCGGAGGCTCCAGCTTCCTACCGAGCCTGTCGCCCATTGCACTACGCGATACGTCATGAACCAACCTTCCGTGCCAGGCGGCCGGCCCGGTTCGTGCGTTCCACCCATCCGGTGCCACGCTCGCCGTTCCACTCCACAACCGTTGGCCCCTCGACATTGATCGTGTTGCGTTCATCGGTCCAGCTTGTGCCCAAGGGCATTTCGAGTGGATGCGCCAGGTGGAAGGACATCGCATGCATCATCGTGACGTCTATGGACATCGGACCGAGTTCGCTATCGAGTTCCACGGTGAACGTCCTGGGCGTTCCCGCCGGATCCTCGAGCCCGGGAGTCCTGATCGGCGATGCCGGCACCATCTTGCCGTCTTCGACGACGAATCCGAACTTGGCATGCTCCGGGCCGTGATCGCTGTCGTGCCAGGCTTCGAGAACCAGAAAAACCCGACCGCTCGGGAAAAACCCGTAGCACCAGGCATGCCGGTCCAGCGTCAGGTAGTTCCGCCGTCCCCAGGTGTGGTCGCGAAACGCGAGGCAGTCAACGTGAATGGCCTCGGCCCCGTCGATGACGATGTCGCCGGTCACGCGGCCGCCCTGCTCCAGGTGGCCATCACCCCAGTCCTGGTTGTCCATCGCGGCACCGGCGCTGAAGGTGCCGAACACCCCATCGAAAATCATGTCGACCTCGAGCGACACCGTTGGGCCGTCGGGGACGATAGCGCTGGCCGCGATGTCGGTCGTGGTTTTGGTCGCGTGTCCGCTGAACCGGGCGTGCCAGCGTTGCAGGGGTTCCTCGACGGTGAACGAACAGTTACCCGAGCTCGCTACATCGAGATTGTTGCCGTGCGCTCCGAATTCCCTGCGGCACAGAATCTCTCCACCGGGACGGTAGATCACCACCAGGCCTTCCCAGCGGTTCGGATCGGTGTGCATGCGACTCCAATGCCAATAGAACGCATGCTTGCTGGCCTCGTCGTAGCCCATCAGGATCAAGTTCTCGCTGTACTCGGCAGGCAAGGGCACCGGCAGGTGCAGCTGATCACGCCGGAGGTCGCTTTCGATCATCGGGCCACCTCCGCCATCTCCGCGACCTCGACCTCTTCGTCCTCGGTCTCGATGTGAACCCGGCCGGTGTCGCCGTCGACCGTGATCAGCGCCCCGTCGGGGATCAGCTCGGTGGCACCGGCGATTTGTACTGCGGGGAAACCGTATTCGCGAGCCAACAGCGAACCGTGTGCCAGCATCCCACCGGTTTCCAGCACGATCCCGGAGATGACGAGGAACACCGGAGTCCACCCGGGATCGGTGTGGTTGGTGACCAGGATGTCGCCCTTTTGGACGCGCCCGATCTCCTCGACGCTGTGCAGGACCCGGGCCCTGCCGGTGATGGTGCCGTGGCTGGTTCCGACGCCGGTCAGGTCGCCTTCGGTGTCGGTATCCGTCAGCGTCACCGGCTTGCCGGCCTGCAGGTAGACGGGCAGCTTGGCCTCTCGCGCGACGAAGCGGTCGAAGTCCCGCATCCTCCCGGCAATCTTGGCTTTGACCAACGGCGTCGCCTCACCGCGCCGCAGTACCTCGTAAAGTTCGTTGCGGCTGAGGAATTGGAAGTCACGGTCGCTGCCGAGGATGCCGCGCTCCTGAAGCCTGCGGCTGATCTCGAGGAATGCGCGCTTGGCCGCATACGTCGAGCGGTCGATGTAATACCTCTCGTCGTCACGGACGATCAGGAACTTCAGCAGCCAGTCATGCACCAGTTTGAACAGCTCGGCCCGCAGGAACCCGAAGGGACGCTGCTTGATGTTGTCGACGACCTCGGCCAGGACCGCGTTGCGCCGGGCGTTGACGCGTTGCTCGTTGCCTTCCGGATCGAGCGCCTCGGGGCTGGACAACATCGTCTGCCACGCCCGGTAGTCCATCGAGGGGTCCTCGAGTCTTCGCGGGTAGTAGATATCGCGCTCGGCGTGTCCCCGGTGCGCGTTGGCCCGGGCGAATGCCCGGTATCGGCTCAAGAAATCGCGGCCCGGCCCGGATTCTTCGAGCGCGGTGAAAAATGCGTTTCCTTCGTGGGCGCCGAAAAGTGTTCGCAATTGCTCTGATCCGCGGATCTCTTCCGCAAAGGCAAGCAGCTCGACGTTTTCCTGAAGGGTGGCCGTGCGGCGGGCGGTCCCGGAGAGCAGCTCACCGAAGGCCAGTGGGTTGTCGCCGGTGTACCAATTGGCCAGCATCCAGCCGAGGAAGGAAAACGCGTCCCTGGCGTAGAGGTAATAGCCCGCCCAAAGCTGTTCTGCAAAAGAAAATTCCAGCTCCAATAGGTCTTCGACATGGCGCTCCAGCGCCCGGTCGGAGAGCTTCCGAAGCTGCTCGTCGGGTAGACCGGAAGCCTCATCGACGCGGTTGTAAAACCAGTCGTCGAAGGTCTTCAGGAAAGCGTACGGGGTGTTGGCGGGATCGCCCGCCGCGGTGATGCGGGCGTGCATCTTCAAGTACCGGGCAATGCTGAAGGGCGACGACAAAATCTCACCATGCCAGGTGGGAGGCACGTGGTTGAGCACGTTGGGCCCCGGACGGAAAGCCGGAAACACGGTGTGCTCGATGATGGCCCGCTCCAGCCCGCAGTGGAAGTACGCCTCGGCCTTGTGAAATTTGAACATCCGGCCGCGCTTCATTTCTGGTATTCCCCACAGGTCCGCGCAGCGCGAGTAGGCGCGGGTGAACATCTCTGCCCGCCACGAATAGAACAGGGGCGTCACCGCACCGGTCCACTGCTCGTCGGCCCAGGTCCGCGTCCACACGGCGTCGTCGTGGTCGGGCAGCGTCTGCCAGTCGTCGACGTGGCTGTCCCAGGACAGGTCGACGCCGGTAACCGGTCGCGATTGCAGCAGGTACAGCCGGCCCCGCGCGATGGCCCACTCGATGTCTTGCGGCAGTTCGTCGTACGCGCTCTGCACCAGCCTGCCCAGCGCGCCGAGTTCGGCGAGCTGTTCGTCGGCGAGGGTGAACCGCCCGCGGTCCTCCGCGGCGTTCTCGCGGCTGAGCGTGCCGTGGGCCGCATCGGGATGACGGACGATGGAGACTTCCTTGTTCCCGAGGATGCGCTCGACGGGCTCGAGTGTTTCGCTGTGGAGCACCCAGGAGTCTGGCGTGACGATCCCGGCGACCACGCTTTCGCCCAGACCCCAGTTGGCGTTGATCACCATCTGGTCGGTGTCCGCCGTCACGGGGTTGGCGGTGAAAAGTACACCGGAGACGTCGGATTCGACCATTTCCTGGATCACGACGGCGATCTTGGCGCTGCCATGGTCGATGCCGGCGTTGCGCCGGTAGTGCGTCGCGCGCGCGGTCCACATCGACGCCCAGCAGCGCCGAACCGCGTCGATGACCGCATCGGTGCCACGGATGTCCAGGTAGGTGTCGTGCAACCCCGCAAATGATGTTCCGGCTAGGTCCTCGGCCGTTCCCGAGGACCGCACCGCCACGTAGCAGTCATCGGGCAGCTGCCGGTAGCGCGCGGCGATGTCCGCGGCCAGCTCGGGGGGCAGCGGTGCCTCGACGATGGCGCTGCGGATCCGCGCGGTGGTCTGTTCGAACGCCGCGGCATCGTCGTAATCGGCTTCGCCCAGCAAGGCGGCGATGGGGTCGTTCAACCCGGACTGCTCGATGAAGCTGTCGTATGCCGCGGTGGTGATCACGAACCCCGGCGGGACCGGGAAACCCTTCGCGGTCAGCGCGGCAAGGTTGGCTCCTTTGCCGCCGGTCTGCGCCGCGTCCTGGGCGGCGGGGTCCGCAAAGGCCAAAACATTGCTCACGGCAGAAGTCCGTTCTCTCGTCATTGAGGCTGGTCCAGCGAAGAACTTACAGTATGTCCTTACATAGTGTCGCAAAGTCAAGACACCATGTAAGGTCAGCATGTCAACACGTTGTCGACAAGGAGGTCGCAATGTCGGATTCCGCCGCTTCAGGACCGGTCTTCGTGGTCGGCGCGGGTCCATCGGGCCTCGCTGCTGCGCACCGACTGAACAAGCAAGGGCGTCAGGTCGTCGTGCTGGAGCGGCGCGACCGGGTGGGTGGCCAGCTCTTGACGGTCAAGCGGGACGGCTTCCTGATGGAGACGGGCGCAACCGTGCTTCCCGAGGCGTATGCGGCGGTCATGCGATTGGTCGACGAGATCGGCATGCGCGACGCGCTGATCCCGTCGAACTCGTTGATGGGTTTCGTCCGCGACCAGACGTTGCATCTACTCCGGGCCGACAATCTCGCGCTGGACGCCGCCCGAACCAAACTCCTGTCCGTGCGCGCCAAGTTCCAGGTCGTCAAGCTGGCGATCGATGCGCTGCGAATCGGGAAACTGCTGAGCTACGAGGATCTTTCGATTGCCAGTGCCTATGACCGCGAGACGCCTGCCGCCTATGCCGCTCGGCGTGGGATCGATGGGGAGCTCTACGACTACCTGATAGAGCCGACGGTGCGTGCGGGCGCCGGTGTGCCCGGCGACGTCATCTCGGTCGTGGAGTTCTTCTTCCTGTGGCAGAAGGTGTTGGGTACCAAGCTCTTTGCGTTTCGTGACGGGTACTCGTCGTTCATGCAGCGGCTGGCCGCGCCGTTGGACGTGCGGCTTGGGGTCACTGTCGAGGAAGTCATCGAGCGCCCCGACGGCGTCGAAATCACCTGGACCGGCCCCGACGGCCAGCACACCGAGACCGGCGCGGGCGCGATTGTCAGCTCGATGGGCAACGAAGTTCCCGATCTGCTCCCGCAACTCGAGCCCGATCGTGCCGCGTTCCTGCGAGACCTGCGCTACACCTCCTGCATCAACATCAACGTCGGGCTGTCCCGGCCGCCGGCCGGCATGCCGGCGTCCTTCGTCGTCTTTCCGCGGCCGTCCTCGGACGCATTGTTTGCGATCATTGCCGAGCACAACAAGGCGCCGGGGCGCGCGCCGGCGGGCAAAGGTCTGATCGGCCTGTATTCCATGAACGAATGGGCCGTCGAGCACGCCGACGACGATGACGACGCGGTGCTGGCCGGACTGCTGCGGGACGCCGAACCGTTGATGCCCGGTGTTGCCGACCAGATCGAGTTCGTCCGCGTGAACCGTTGGTATCCGGTCCTGGTGTACAGCCACCCCGGCCTCTACCGCGAGCTCGGCCGTTTCCACGCCACCCGCCGCCGGGGCGGTCGCATCCATCTCGCGGGGTCGTACAACTCGTCCGGCAATGTCAACACCGCCGTTGCGGCCGGCGAGCGCTCCGCCAGGGAACTCGCGGAGGCGCTGACGATTGCGGCCCGCCGCCCGGTGATGCTGGCCCGTCGCCCGGTGGGAGCGGGTTGATGTGGCTGCGGCGCGTCCGGGTCGAGAGCTGAGTGGGTTGCATACTATGTGGACGATGCTTGCAGACCAGCCCGCGGATCTGACGCGGCTTGAGTCGGCGCGGCAACGCAACCGAGAAGAGCGACGCCACGCGATCGTCGCCCGGCTTTCCCCGGCCCTGGAGGTTCTTCTCGAAGAAGGCGCCGTCTACTCCGACCTCAGCGTCGCCACGCTCAGCCGCGCGGCCGACATCTCGCGGTCGCGGTTCTACGTCTACTTCGAAGACACCGGCGATCTCCTGCGCGCACTAACCGAGGACGCGGTCGTGGAACTCTTCGACGCCACGCTCGCATGGTGGACACTGCCGCGCGACGGCACCTGGGAACAGCTCAGATCAGTTACCCAGCGCATCTTCGCCACCTACCGGCAACACCGCCACCTGCTGCGCGCGGTCGAGCAGGTGGCCACCCATGATTCCGGTGTCCGCCAGCACTTCTCGTCGCTGTTCGAGAACGGACTTCGCGGATACGCCGCAGAGTTAGCTCGCGGGCAGACCCGAGGAAGCCTCGATCCCAGCCTTGAATCACGCAGAACCGCGGAGCTTTTGGCTTCGATGACCCAGAGCGGTCTCTACGAGCTCGCCGCCACTGGGCAGTTGGACAATCCCAAGAGATGGGTCGACAGCCTCACCACCATCGTGTGGAACACCCTGTACGCACCCACTCACGACACGACGCAGCATGATGCCTCCGACCACCCGTAGCAAACAGAGCGACCGTGAGTCGCGGCGCATTACGACCCGTGACAAGCTGAGGCGTGCCCTCGAGGAGTTTCATGCGGCCGGGACGCGCTATACCGAGATCAGCGTTGAGAAATTAAGCGCCGCAGCTGATCTCACTCGCACCACCTTTTATGCGTATTTCGACGACAAGGTCGATCTACTGGTGGCCTGGCTCGAGGATGTACGTGTGGCGGCAGGATCGGTACCTACCGAGTGGACTGTGCGGGATAGGGCGCCCACCCGAGCGGAGCTACGGAAGGATGTCGCCGCGGCTCTGGCGCGCTATCGACCGCACTCGGCGGTGCTGGCCGCGGCGCGCGACACGGCTTTGTTCGACACGCGCGCAGACGCCGCCTATCGCGCATTTGTCCGCACCAGCATCGATGATCTCAGCGGGCACATCGAGCGCGGATGCCATGGCGGCTGGATCCAGCCCGAGTTGCCCGCCGCGGAGGTTGCGATGTGGCTGGCCAGCATGGTGCATCGAACCCTTTCCGCCACACCGCCTCTCGACGATGGTGCTTACGAGGATCGGCTCGACGACTACACCGACATCTTCTGGAACACGCTCTACCGGCCCGCTGCCGGTTTCGTGGACGGTCCATCCCAGGCGGCGACGAAGTCTCGCCCCCCGCCCGAGTAATCCGAATGTCCGTGGGCACCGGGGTGTGGTCGGACTATCGAATTTAATATCTCTTAAATTTGTTTCCTCCAAGTGAATGGATGGGTAATGAAGGACTTTCCCACGCCACGCGAAGCAGATGTTGTCGTCGTCGGGTCCGGACACAACGGTCTGGTCGCCGCGGCTTACCTGGCGAAGGCCGGCCTTGATGTGCTCGTCGTGGAGGCCTCTCCGACCGCGGGCGGCATGACGTCGACCAACCCGTTTGCTCCCGAAGCTCCCGAGTACATGATCAACGAGGCGTCGATCCAAGCGTCGTTGTTTCGCACGACGACGATCGACCGAGACCTGGGGTTGTCCCGGAATTATGGGCTGCGTCAAACCGTGATCGACCCAGCGCATTTCCAGTTGTCGGCCGATGGTGCGTCGCTGGGGCTGTGGCGTGATCCGCGAAAGACCGCGGCCGAACTCGAGTACTTCTCCAAGAAAGATGCTCGGGCGCTGCTCGAGCTGTATGAGGTGATCGATGCTGCCGTGCAGATCGGCTTGCCGATGATGCAGACCAACGTGGTCGGGCCGGAGATCAGCAGCATTCTCAAGTCAGCGCGTGCGCTGATGAAAAATCGCAGACAGCTGGTGGCCCTGGGCCGCTGGATGTCGAGCTCGCAGGCCGAGGCCGTCGAGGAGAGCTTCGAGCACGACATGATCCGTGCACCGATGCTAACGGGTCTGCCCTTTATGCCGTTCGACGCCGACATGTCGGGCTGGTCGCTGATCTATCTCGGTGTGCTGTCAAGGTATGGCGTGGCGATGTTCCACGGCGGCACCGGGTCGCTGCCCAAAGCGCTGATCGGCGTCATCAGGGACAACCACGGTGACGTGATCACCAATTCGCCGGTCGAGGAGCTGATCGTCGCCAACAACCGCTGCACCGGCGTCCGGATCAGGGGAGGGGCCGAAATCCTGGCCCGCCGTGCGGTTTTGACCGCCTGCAGTCCCAAGACCACGCTGACCCGCTTACTGCCCCGCGGTGTCTTGGAACCCAAGAAGCAAAACGCCGCTGACCACATCCCGACGCGCAAACGGGGGATTGCCGATGCGAAGGTCAACGTCGCGCTGTCCGGTCGCGTCGATATGTCCAAACACGAGAAGTGGCGTGGCGACGGCATCGATATGCGCCAGGCGTGCAACTGCTACCACACCTATCAGCAGGCGCTGGACGCCGCGAAGGCCTGCGTGCGCGGCGAGGTGCCCGACGCGATCCCGGGATTGGCCCAAGTGACCAACTCGTTCGACCCGTCGATGTCACCGCCGGGCAAGGACCTGTGGTGGTTCTGGACGGGCCTCACACCGTCGTTCCCTCAGGACGGCTGGGACGTCGCGCGCAAGAAGATCACCGACAGCATCCTCCGGGACGCCGAGATCTACTACAAGGGCGTCGCCGACATGCAGGTCGCCGTGCGTCCGCTGGTGCTGCCCGACATCGAGGAACGGTTCTGGGCGATCGACGGCTCGGTTTACCACGTCGACCCCACCATCACCCGTTTCGGCCCCAATAAACCCGTGGCCGGGTTCGCCGGCTACCGCACCCCAGTCGCGGGCCTTTACCTGACGGGATCGGGCACGCATCCGGTCGCCGGCATCAGCGGGATGCCCGGCCAAAATGCCGCCCGCACCATGCTCAAACACTTCAGGCGGGAAGATAGAGGCGGCCGGCTGGGGGTCTTCAAGGAACTGCTGCCGAGCCGCAGAAGGACTCGGCCTGACCCCTATGCTAGCGGTCAAAACGACCCGTTCCCGAGCGGGGACTAACTCTTTAGTCGTCATACGATGGGCGCTCGTGTTGCGGAGGTCGTATTTCGTTTGCTTGGGTTTGCCACCAGTGAACTCCAGTGATGAACCTTCGCGGCTAGGGTGAGGAGGGCTCATGACCTGTCGCCGTCTTGCATGGGTGCTCGGCGCGGTGGTGGTGGTGGCTGCCATCGTTCCCGTCAACGCCCATGGCCAGCCGCCGACGAAGTGCCTGACCAACATTCCCTCGGGCAAGCAGGTCTACGTGCCCTGCGATCTGCTCAACGCCGGCGCCAATTTCCCGCCGGGGCAGCGTTGTCCTCCACCGCTCGAGCAGTACCCGAAAGACGTCGCGGACTGGTGTGGCGTGGGCCCGGGCCTTGCGACTACCACACCCGCCAGTACGACGCCCCCGACGAGCCCCACGACCCCGACAAGCCCTACGCGGCCTACGAGTCCCACGACCTCGACGAGCCCCACGACCTCGACGAGTGCCGCGACTCCGACGACTCCGACGATTCCAACGAGTCCGACGACTCCGACGAGTCCGACCAGCCCGGCGGCTTCGGGCAATCCAGGGTGACGACGTCCTGCTCTCCCGGCCGGGAGTGGCCGCGTGCGGTGGTGTCCAGCCACGCCCGGATGTCGCTGCTGTGTTCGCCGAGCCGGGGTGCTCGGGTTCGGTAAGTCACCGGGGTGGCCGACAGCGTGATCGGGCTCGCGACCTGCAGTCCGTCGTCGCCGTCGTCGGTGCGGCGAATCGGCGCCAGGACGAGCTCGCTACCCACAGCTTCGCCCCGGCGCGACCCCGTGACAGCGGCAACGCTCGGTTGGGCCCGGGGCCACGGCCGAACTCACCCGGGTGAAACAACGCTTGGGTGATGACGGCTCGCCCGGCCAGCCAGCAGAGTGAGGCCAGTTGATGGCCCAGCAGGAGTCGTCGAAATGAACAGCAGGAGGGTCTCTCACCATGCACTTCGATTCCAAGAAGGTCATCGTTGTCGGCGGCAGCGCCGGTATGGGCCGGCAGGTCGCGATCGACGTGGTCGCTCACGGCGGGAGCGCGGTGATCGTCGGCCGGTCGAAAGAACGTGTCGATGACACCGTGACCGAACTGACCGACGGGGGTGGCCAAGCCTGGGGTATCACCGCCGAACTCACCGATCGTGCCGCCGTTGCGGATGTGCAGCGTGCGCTTTCCGAGCAGCACGGCGATGCGACGCTGTTGGTCAATGCTGCCGGATTCTTCATCCCCAAGCCGTTTCTCGAGTACGACGCCGCGTCCTATGACTCCTACATGGAGCTCAACTATGCGCTGTTCTTCCTGACGCAAACCGTCGTCGCGGGCATGATCGCCAAGGGTGAGGGCGGGGCCATCGTCAACATCGGCAGCATGTGGGCACATCAGGCGATCGGTCTGACCCCCTCGTCGGTCTACTCGATGCAAAAGGCTGGGCTGCATGCGCTGACGCACAATCTGGCGATCGAGCTTGCCGGGCATCAGATTCGGGTCAATGCGGTGGCGCCGGCCGTCGTCAAGACCCCGCTCTACGAGAGCTTCATCCCGAAGGACGAGATCGACGCCACGCTAGCCACTTTCGCGCCAATTCATCCCCTCGGACGAGTGGGCACCCCCGCCGACGTCGCCAACGCCGTGACGTATCTGCTGTCTGATGAGGCCAGCTGGGTCACCGGCGCCATTCTCAACGTCGACGGCGGCATCATGGCCGGCCGCAACTGACCCGCTGGAGGAATATCCGTGTCACACCAATACCGCAAGAGCCCTGCCGCGGTTGACGCGCTGAGCCCCGAGCAGTACCAGGTCACCCAGGAGAACGGTACCGAGCTTCCGTTCACCGGTGAGCATTGCAACAACCACGAACCCGGCATCTACGTTGACATTGTGTCTGGCGAACCGCTTTTCGCCTCGGTGAACAAATTCGACAGCGGAAGCGGCTGGCCCAGTTTCACCCAGCCGATCAACGCCGACAGCCTTGTTGAGCGGCGCGACCGCAGCCACTTCATGGATCGGGTCGAGGTGCGGTCAGCCCACGCCGACAGCCATCTGGGGCATGTATTCCCGGACGGTCCCGCCGAAGCCGGCGGGCTGCGCTACTGCATCAACTCAGCATCGCTGCGATTCATCCACCGCGACGACCTGGAAGCCCAGGGTTATGGGCAATATCTGGGCTTGTTCACCAAAGACACGTCGGAGCAACACCATAGCGTCGGCGAGGAGAAATCATGACTGACCACAACAAGATTGCCGTTCTCGCCGGTGGGTGCTTTTGGGGCATGGAGGATCTGTTCCGCAGGCAGCCCGGTGTCGTGTCCACGCGTGTCGGCTACACCGGCGGCAGCAACAGACACCCCACCTACCGCAATCACCCCGGCCACGCCGAGGCGCTCGAAATCACCTACGACCCAGACGAGACCGATTACCGGGCACTGCTGGAATTCTTCTTCCAGATCCACGACCCGACCACCAAGAACCGTCAGGGCAACGATGTCGGGACCAGTTACCGGTCGGCGATTTTCTATCTGGACGACGAGCAAAAGCAGACCGCACTGCACACCATCGCCGAGATCGAGGGTTCGGGGCGTTGGCCCGGCGCAGTCGTCACCGAAGTCAACCCGGCCGGCGAGTTTTGGGAAGCCGAACCCGAGCACCAGAATTACTTGCAACACTACCCATCCGGCTACACCTGCCACTACGTCCGCCCCGAGTGGGCGTTGCCCGACCGCGGTGACGGCGCCGGCGCGGGGGCAGCTACGGCAGAACATGCCACGCCCACTCAATAACGTGCGGTGAACGGATGACGCAGAGCCCGAATCTGGCTAGATTGTCGGCGGCCGGGGTGTCGGTCTGGCTGGATGACTTGTCTCGCGACCTGTTGCAATCCGGCAAGCTGCAGCGGCTGATCGACACGAGAAGCGTTGTCGGCGTGACCACTAACCCGTCCACCTTTGAGCGCGCGCTAACCCACGGCCGCACCTACGATGCCCAGCTCGCTGGGCTGACGGCCCGCGGAATCGACCTCGAAACCGCGGTCCGCACCGCGATCACCGACGACGTCCGGGCGGCCTGCGATGTGCTGCGCCCGCAGTGGGAGGCCTCCGACGGCGTCGACGGAAGAGTGTCCATTGAAGTAGATCCGTCGCTGGCGCACGACACCGATGCGACGGTCGCGCAGGCCGTCGAGTTGTCCAAGATCGTCGACCGGCCCAACGTGTTCATCAAAATACCGGCCACCGCGGCGGGACTGCCTGCGATCACCGCGGCGCTGGCCAAAGGTGTCTCCGTCAACGTGACGTTGATCTTTTCCGTACAGCGACACCGAGCGGTGATGAATGCCTACCTGGCCGGCATCGAAGCCGCCCGGCACGCCGGCGCTGATCTATCTCAAATACATTCGGTAGCATCACTTTTCGTGTCCAGGGTGGACACCGAGGTCGACAAGCGACTTGAGGCGATCGGCACCGATGAGGCGCTCGCACTGCGGGGACAGGCGGGCGTCGCCAACGCGCGATTGGCCTACGCCGCCTACCGGCAGGTCTTCGAAGCCGAGCCGCGCTACGCCGCGCTGCGCGCCGCGGGTGCTCGCGTGCAACGCCCATTATGGGCCTCTACCGGCGTCAAAAATACCGCGTACCCCGACACGATGTATGTCACCGAACTCGTCGCGCCCAACACGGTCAGCACCATTCCTGAGGCGACACTTGAGGCGGTGGCCGAGCGCGGTGTCACCGCCGATGACAACGTGACGGGCAAGGCGACGCAGGCGCACGAAGCCGTTGACCGGCTGACTGCTGTTGGTATCGATCTGCCCGATGTGTTCGTTGTACTTGAACATGAAGGCGTGTCCAAGTTCGCATCCTCCTGGTCGCGGGCACTTCAACGCTAGAGATTCCGTGAGGCATCAACTTTCACCCGGCTAGGAGACCGACCCATGTCCACCTCGGCGCCCCCGTTGGGAGGGCTTCGTGCCAGTCGGCCTTTCCCGGCGCGCATCGGCCCCAAGGGCACCTTCATCTATCGTGTGATCACGACGACCGATCACAAGCTGATCGGGATCATGTACCTCGTTGCCTGCTTCAGCTTCTTCTTCATCGGCGGCCTGATGGCGCTGTTGATGCGCGCGGAATTGGCGGCACCCGGGCTACAGTTTTTGTCCAACGAGCAGTACAACCAGCTGTTCACCATGCACGGCACGGTGATGTTGCTGTTCTACGCGACTCCGATCGTGTTCGGGTTCGCCAACTTGGTGCTGCCCCTGCAAATCGGTGCCCCCGATGTCGCGTTTCCCCGGCTCAACGCATTGTCATTCTGGCTCTTTGTGTTTGGCGCACTGATCGCCCTGGCAGGCTTCCTCGCACCCGGCGGCGCCGCGGACTTCGGCTGGACCGCCTACACCCCGTTGTCCGACGCGATCCACTCGCCGGGGCCGGGGGGTGACCTGTGGATCCTGGGACTGATCGTCGGTGGGTTGGGCACCATCTTGGGCGGGGTCAACATGATCACCACCGTGGTGTGCCTGCGCGCGCCGGGCATGACGATGTTTCGGATGCCGATCTTCACCTGGAACATCCTGGTGACCAGCATCATGGTGCTGGTGGCCTTTCCGCTGCTGACCTCCGCACTGTTCGGGTTGGCCGCCGACCGCCACCTCGGCGCACACGTATTTGACCCGGCCAACGGCGGAGTTCTGTTGTGGCAGCATCTGTTCTGGTTTTTCGGCCACCCTGAGGTCTACATCATCGCGCTGCCATTCTTCGGCATCATCAGCGAGGTCATCCCGGTGTTCTCCCGCAAGCCGATGTTCGGCTACACGACCATGGTGTATGCCACCATCAGCATCGGCGCACTGTCGATTGCGGTGTGGGCCCATCATCTGTACGCCACCGGCGCGGTGCTGCTGCCGTTCTTTTCGTTCATGACCTACCTCATCGCGGTCCCCACCGGAATCAAGTTCGTCAACTGGATCGGCACCATGTGGAAGGGCCAGCTGACCTTCGAAACCCCAATGCTTTTCGCGACGGGCTTTTTGGTGACATTCCTGTTGGGCGGTTTGTCGGGTGTGCTGCTGGCCAGCCCGCCGATCGACTTCCACGTCACCGACACCTACTTCGTGGTCGCCCACTTCCACTACGTGCTGTTCGGCACCATCGTGTTCGCCACCTACGCCGGGGTGTATTTCTGGTTCCCTAAGATGACCGGGCGGCTGCTCGATGAACGGCTGGGCAAGTTGCACTTCTGGCTGACGCTGATCGGCTTTCACACAACATTTTTGGTTCAGCACTGGCTTGGCAATCAGGGGATGCCGCGGCGATACGCCGACTACCTGCCCACCGACGGGTTCACCGGGCTGAACGTCGTCTCAACGATCGGGGCATTCATCCTCGGGGCTTCGATACTGCCGTTTGTGTGGAATGTGTTTCGTAGCTGGCGCTACGGCGAACCGGTAACCGTCGACGATCCGTGGGGCTATGGCAACTCCCTGGAGTGGGCAACGAGCAGCCCACCTCCGCGGCACAACTTCACCGAACTGCCCCGCATCCGCTCTGAGCGGCCCGCCTTCGAACTGCACTATCCGCACATGATCGAACGGATGCGCACAGAGGCCCACCTGCGCGCAGGAGCGAACGCGCGATAACTGCCACTGGAACATTCACGAGCGGGGCCGGGGTGGGCGCTTCGATGACGAAAACTGTTGGGTTTTTTGCGCACAAAGAGCGGCCGGCGCGTGGTCGAGGCTGTCGTCCATCACCCGGGTGAGTGACGGAGGTGGGCGACGACAGTTCACCCCTGTGGGCGCCATGCTCTCAACATCTACACGCGCCCAGCCGCGTTCTGTGGTGTAAGACAACGATCGCCCTGAACAAGGAGGACACAGTGAGCGCCGCCAGTAGAATGCTGGAGACGTATCCGCGAGATCTAGGCCAGATTGATACAGCCAAGCTGGTCGCATGTATCGACGCGTGTATTGAATGCGACCAAGCCTGCACCGCGTGTGCAGACGCTTGCCTCAGTGAAGACGACGTCAATCACCTAACCAAATGCATTCGTACTTGCCTTGACTGCTCGGATGTCTGCGCGACAACCGGCCGCGTCTTGTCCCGACACACGGGTTACGACGCCAACTTGACTGCGACGGTGCTCCAAACCTGCGCTACCGCCTGTAGGACAAGCGCAGACGAGTGCGACAGGCATGCGGCGAAACACGAGCATTGCCGCGTATGCGCCGACGTATGCCGTCGTTGTGAACGAGCCTGCCGCGGACTTGTTGAGGCGCTCGGTTGAGACAACCGTCGAGGCGGCGCGAGACGTCGCGGCGCGAACAAGACCTTGCCGATGCGGAATGGAGACGGCGCTGATGGGGACTTCCGAATTCGATGATGTGCAGGCCCATCTGCTCGAACCAGAAGAAAGCCTGGACTCAGAACAGACCGGCATCGACTTCGACGAAGGCTACTCACCGCCGGAACGCCCGCGTGAACTGCTGGCGTGGGGTCTGACCGCGAGGGAAGCGCGTACCCATGAAAGTCTGGCCCGTCGACTGGCCCGTGAGGTGCCCGACGTGACCGATCAGTGGGATGGCGACGGAATCGGTGATAGCGCCGACAGCGACGGCGAGCGAATCGACGATCAGGTAGGCGACATGCGCGCGGGCCGGCTGGTCGCCTACGACGTCGACCCTACGGACCCAGGTGCGGATTACCTTGCCCACGACGTCGGCATCGACGGCGGCGCCGCCTCGGCTGAGGAAGCTGCCATGCATATCGTCGTCGACGAAGACATCGGCGCCGGCGAGGGATGGCGTCTCTGATGACCTGTCGTGCGGCCAGTAGGTGAGGTTTGAGCTGTGGTGACCCGCATTGTGATCCTCGGCGGCGGCCCGGCCGGATACGAGGCGGCACTGGTCGCCGCCGCACGCGGTCCCGCCGTCGCCCGCGTCACTGTCGTCGATTCCGACGGGGTCGGCGGCGCCGCGGTGCTGTGTGACTGCGTGCCATCGAAGACCTTTATCGCCTCTACGGGGCTGCGCACCGAACTGCGACGGGCAACCCGCCTGGGGTTCGACATCCACATCGACGACGCCAAAGTCTGTTTGGCAGAAATACATCAGCGGATCAAGACGCTCGCTACCGAGCAATCGATGGATATCACCGCCCAGCTGCTGAGTACGGGCGTCGAGTTGATCGCGGGCCGCGGCGAGCTAGTTGATGCCGCTCCCGGTCTGGCGTATCACCACGTCAAGGTGACCGCACTCGACGGCCGCACCACGATCCGCGAGGCCGACGTGGTGTTGATCGCCACCGGCGCCAGGCCTCGGATCCTGCCGTCGGCGCATCCCGACGGCGAGCGCATCCTGACCTGGCGTCAGCTCTACGACCTGGACTCGCTGCCCGACCACCTCGTCGTGGTGGGTAGCGGGGTGACCGGCACCGAATTCGCCAACGCCTACACCGAATTGGGTGTGACCGTCACCATAGTAGCCAGCCGCGACCGGGTGTTGCCGTGCGAGGACGCCGATGCCGCGCGGGTGCTCGAGGAATCGTTTGCCCGACGCGGCGTCAAACTGATCAAAAAGGCCCGGGCACAATCCGTACGGCGCACCGACGACGGGGTTCTAGTGACAATGACCGACGGCCGCACCGTCGAGGGCAGCCATGCATTGATGACTCTTGGGTCACTGCCCAACACCGGCCGGCTAGGTCTAGAGCGCGTGGGCATTGAACCCGGGCCCGGCAATTACATTGCCGTCGACCGGGTATCGCGGACACCCGTCGCGGGCATTTACGCGGCGGGGGACTGCACTGGTCAGCTGCCGTTGGCCTCGGTTGCAGCGATGCAAGGCCGGATCGCGATGTACCACGCGCTCGGTGAAGCCGTTAACCCGCTCAGGTTGCGCACTGTCGCGGCCACGGTGTTCACACACCCCGAGCTCGCGACGGTCGGCGTCTCGCAGGATGCGATCGACGACGGCTCGGTTCAGGCGCGCATCATCATGCTGCCGTTGAAAACCAATGCGCGGGCGAAAATGTCAGGGCTGAGTCAGGGCTTCGTCAAACTATTTTGCCGGCAAGACAGCGGCGTGGTTATCGGTGGTGTAGTGGTCGCGCCGATCGCCTCGGAACTGATACTGCCGATCGCGATAGCTGTTCAAAACCGGATCACCGTTGACGATTTGGCGCAGACGCTTGCGATCTATCCGTCGCTGTCCGGCTCGATCACCGAGGCGGCCCGCCGACTCATAGCCCGCGATGAACTCAATTGATGCACGAACCGATTAGGCCGACGACGCCTCCGTGGTTCCGGTGGTGGGGATGCCGCATCGCGTCGCCCGACGAGCGATTGCGATCGTCGGAATGCCGGTGATCCTGTGGTGGCTATAGCCGTGGAAGTTGCACCCCCGGATCCAATGAGCCCCTTTGATGCAGCCATCGCCATCGCGGCTTGAGCGTTATCACCCGGGTGAATTGTCTTGAGGGATGATGACGGATGGACCGGGGTCGGGCGATGCTCACTACCGACCAACCTCTGCAACGAACAACATGTTGAGCGCCGTCGCGAAAGGCGTTGCAAACGACACAGATCCGAAGGGACCGGGACCTGCGCGCAGTCCAGGACGCCGTGGCCGCCAAGGAACACTGCGACCTCGTGCGATCGATCCCCGGAACCATGTGGATGCCCGAATCCAATGCAGGAGAAGAGATATGAACGCGTTCCCATCTCACAGTCAACCGGAGAAGACGGAACCGACCACCTCGGTTGTGATCGTCGGCAGCGGGTTCGCCGCTTTCGAGTGCGCGCGCCGACTGGCCCGGCGGTTCGACAGGGCGCGCGCTTGGGATGTGCGGGTGACCATTGTTTCGCCGGTTGACTACATGCAGTACACGCCATTGCTGGCCGATGTGGCCGGTGGACTGGTCGACCCACGGTTTGTCTGTGTTCCGCTGGCCGGAACACTCAAGGGCGTTCGGGCGGTGCGTGGCCGGGTCGACAGCGTTGACTTTGATCGGCATACGCTCTCGTTCACGGATCCGGAGGGCGGGGTAGGGACGCTATCGTGGGATCGGCTCGTCTTGACGCCGGGCTCGGTGACCCGGCTTTTCGATACGCCCGGTTTGGCTACCCACGCGCACGGGCTGAAGTCGACGGCCGAGGCGCTATATCTGCGTGATCATGTGATCGAGCAGTTGGAACTGGCTCACGTCGATGAAAACGAGGCACGCGCGGCAGCCCGGCGCACGATTGTCGTTGTCGGCGCGTCGTATTCCGGTTCCGAATTGGCGGCGCAGCTGCGCGCGCTCGCCGACGCGGCGGCAAAGCAGATGGGCTTCGATCGGGCTTCGGTGCGGTTTGTGCTGCTGGACTTGGCCGACCACGTCATGCCCGAGCTGGGGCAGAAGCTCGGCGATGCGGCGATGCGCGTGTTGCGCGCTCGCGGAATCGATGTCCGGCTCGGCACGACCGTCAGGGAAGTTCACGCCGATCACGTGGTGCTCAGCGATGGTTCGCGCATCGACACTCACACGGTGGCGTGGGTGGCTGGCGTGACCCCGTCACCGCTGATCGCCACGCTGGGCTTGGAAACCGAGCGGGGCCGGCTGAAGGTGCAGACCGATTTGCAGGTACCGGGTCACCCCGAAGTGTTTGCCGCGGGCGACGCCGCCGCCGTTCCGGACCTGACCAAGCCGGGCACGATCGCCCCGCCCACCGCCCAGCACGCCACCCGACAAGGTAAGACGTTGGCCCGCAACGTCGCCGCGAGCCTCGGCTACGGCAAGTGCAAAGACTACCGCCACAGCGACCAGGGTTTGGTCGTCGACTTGGGTCCCCGCTACGCCGTCGCCAACCCGCTGGGCGTGCACCTATCCGGCTATCCCGCAAAGCTTGTCGCCCGCGCCTATCACCTGTACGCGCTGCCACGGCTCGTCAACCGCTGGGCGGTCGCACTCGCATATCTCACCGACCTCTTCTTCCCCCGCGCCGTGCTGTCAATGGGATTCGTTTGCGGTGCCGACGCCGAATTCACGGCCAGTCAATTCGTCCGGCTACCGGAGGCGGCAGGCGCAGAATGACAGTCAACGCGGAGCACCAATGAGTATCGTCAACGAAGGCTTTCGCGGACGCAGCGGCTATAACGCCAACCTTTCGTTGCGCGACCTTCGCGGTGGCTACCACCGTGCGCCAGGCATCGTGGTGCGCTACCCGGTCTGCGAAGATGTCCTGGCCCGGCTGGTGCAAACGTCCACCGATGGGGGGCTCGACTTCCGCGGCGCCCAATCCTGGCGTGCCCCGATCCCGGTCCGCTGATGGAATCCCTCGACGCGCTCGCCGGGCGCGTGCGCACCGCCGACATCGTGGACGCCATGGGGCGCCGTCACCAACATCGGTGTCATCTACTCGACTTGGTCAGCCCGACACCCGGACGCCGGCTTTTCGGCCCTGCCGTGACCATCTCCTACTTCCCGGCATGCCGGGAAGCTCTCCCGCCGGAGCGCTACAACTTCAAGAAACTGTTCTACGACGCCATCGAAGGCGGCTCCGACGGGCGCGTGCTGGTGCTGGCCAGCAACGGCCACACCGATGCGTCACTGGGCGGTGGGGCAAAGCTGTCGCGCGTCCGAAACCACCGGCTCGCCGGCATTCTCGCCGATGGACGGCTGCGCGACTTCGCCGAGCTCGAACTCTACGATCTCGCCGTCTATTGCCGAGGCGAAACAACGCGGTGGGGCGGCGACGTCGTCACGCCCTACGAGGCGAACCGTCCGGTCGTGGTCGCGGGGGTGGCGGTCCGTCCCGGCGATTACGTCTTCGCCGATGCCTCCGGCGCCGCGGTCGTACCCGCCGGCGACGTGCGCGCCGTACTTTGCGCCGCCAACCACGTCGCAGTGGAGGACGCGGCGGCCATTGTCGCCATCAGAGGCGAAACCCCAACCACACCGGGAGGCAATGAGAACTGACGGGCCAACCGCTAGCGCACCCAGTTTTGGCGCACTGGCCGACCGCGCTTCGCGCACAACACATCTAACACGAAATGAGAGGAAACGCTCGCATGACCAAGACCGAATTCTTCGACACCCCCGGATACGGTGAGATCGCCCGTACCCGCAACTCCTACAGGCAAGCCCTACGCATCGGCGATCGCATCGAAATCTCCGGCCAAGGCGGTTGGGACGCGGACTTCACCTTGTCGCCCACATCTTTGCAGGACGAGATCGTCAAGGCGTGCGACAACGTCGAAAAGACTCTCGCCGAAGCGGGCGCTAGCTGGCGCGACGTCGTGAACGTCCACTCCTACCACGTTCCCACGGACGATGATTCCATTGGTGGTGAACACATGTCGGTGATGGTGGATGAGTTCCGCAAGCGATTCGGCGAAAGTCTGCCGCTGTGGACCGCGCTGGGCGTCGAGGCGCTCGCACTGCCCAACCAGCGCGTCGAGATCGAAGTCGTCGCCGTCGTCGAGACCGGCGGCAAGTAGATCCGGTGAGTGAAGCGTCGTCCAGACGCACCGAGGCGCCTCGTGACGACGCGAAGTGGACACCGACATTGCTATCCTGCCGTGCACGTCTTCGGCGAATGGGCTGATTGCCAATGGTTTTGGACGTCTCCACATTGGTTACCTGACCCCAGTACAGCCGACACGCCGACGGCAAAGGCGGCAAGAATCGATGGCTCACTCCTGAAACGGAGGCACCCGTGGATCGAATACTTCATGTCCTGATCGGTAACCCGACCGGGGCCGTCGACGCCGCCGTCAAAACCTCGGCGCTGTTCCTCACGGCCGCAGTCCTGTTTCGCTTCATGGAGCGCCGCACCCTCGCCGAATTCGCTCCATTCGACTGGATCGCTGCGGTCGCCGCCGGAGCCATCGTCGGTCGGGCTGCTACCGCCAGCGACACCTCGTGGCTCAACGCAAGTACGGCGCTCATCTGCCTTCTCGCGGCCCACGCGGTACTAGCGAGATTGCGCTTCATTCCGGGGATTCGGCGTTTCATCGATCCACCGCTGAAGGTGCTGATCCGCAACGGACACGTCGACCGACGCAACCTGCGTCGGTGCGGACTAACCAGTGCCGATCTCGAAGCCGTGCTGCGACAGCACGGACACGAAACCTCCGATCGGATTCACCTCGCGGTCTTCGAAGCCAAAGGCGCGATTTCCGTTCTGGTAATGGATGGGAGCGGGTGATCGGCATGGTCCTGGAGCTCGGTTCGATGGCTGCCGACGTTCGGGATAGTCGAAGTCCGGTCGGCGGTCAGCGTTACAAGCAAGTCGTCGGCCCGCATACCCGACAAACCTCAGGCATGTCCGCCCTTTCGAATTGCGTCGAGTCGGAAGGCCCCGATCAGGTGCTGTCTGGATCCGCCGGCGCAGCGGGCCGCGACACGGGTCGCAGCAATCCCTGATACTGTCCGGCCACCAGGTCTTGGTATTCGGGATGGCGCAGAATGTAGTCACCCGTGATCTTGCACCGCGGAATGACCGTGTGTCCGGCCTGCCGGATCAGCGTGAGCACACCACTGATCATCGCCGAGGAAACGCCCCGCTCACGCCATTGCGTATCGACTTCGGTGGCCATCAACACGATATGGCCGCGGTAGCGCCGGTAGGGCTGCCGACCGATCACCTGGCCGCCTACCGTGGCTTCGAACCGGCACTCTTGAGCGTTGTCGGTGATGATCGTCCGCAGTCCATCGTGGGCACTGCGTTCGATACTGCCCATGGGCCTTGGTGATTCACTCACTATCAAGTGTCCCTTCCATGTCGTAACAGCCGGCCGCCATGCCGCGGCAAAGACGGAACCTACGCAACCTCATCAGCGGGGGCGTGAGTCGATCTTGGCGAGCGTCGCCTGTCTGCGAGTTGCGTCTATCGCGTCCGCCAGCAGCCACAGCGCCAAGCCGAGGAGCGCAATGTCCTTCATCAAGAACTCCCCGTCGGCGGACAACACGGGAAAGCCACCAGCCGACGCCTCGCCGGTGCCGGGTGTCGTGATCATGAAGCTCAGTGTGGTCAGGAAGAATAGGGAGGCGAAGATGCCGCCCACCACGGAAACCTTCGGGAACCACGGCTTGACGGCCAGCAGTGCGGCAGTAATCAATTCTACTGATCCGTTCAATCGACCAAAGGCGTCGATGGACATGATGTGGTAAACCCAACTCAAAAGGGGGCTATTGGCCACCCAGTGCGAAATACCGTGGGATTCATAGGAAGTGAACTTCATGGCGCCGAACCAGGCCAGGACTATGACTAGACCGTACCGTGCGAGCAGAGGCGCGATGCCGGTCGTTAGAGACTTCCCTGGGCCATCAGTCGTCATGGCGGTGGCCTCTTTCTGTGACATGCGGTCTCCTTTTTGTGCATGTGTGTCCTTTCACCGCATCGGCTGCCGAACTCGCACTGCCTTCGATGGCGGCACGGTTGGTCGAGACGGTGATTCAGGCGGTTCGCGATCGCGGACTACTATCTCCGCGCAGGGGGTGAGTTGTCCTCATCCGCGCGCGCAATTCACCTGGGTGAGCTTGCACCTGATCGCGGACTTCCCTGTTTCTACCGGCAGAACTGCGTGGAGCGCAGGCACGTCCAAACACTGACAATATCTGGCGGCAGGCGGATTACAGCAGGCCGAGTTCTCGCGCCCGGCTGACCGCCGCGCTGCGGTGCTCGACGCCGAGTTTGCGGTATACGGCGCGCTGGTGGGTCTTTACAGTATTGAGCGAAACGTATAGCCGCGCACCGATTTCACGTCGCGACAACCTGGTGGGAAGTAAGCGAAGAACCTCAAGCTCCTTGGGAGTCAGCTCCTCGACGACCGCGACATCGTTGCGCGAAGTCACCGTGACGCCCGTACCCCGCTCGGCCGAACCGAACAGCGTCGAGTCGATGCCGGCGTCCGCGCACCCGCGCACCAGGGTGCCGACTTCTTCGAGGATGGCCTCTGCGGTGTCGTGGTCGCCGAGGTGCTCAGCGATCTCCGCCCTGACCAACAGCGTCTTGGCGACCTCGAGAATTGCCCCGCCTTGGCGGGCCGACCTGGCGGCTGTGTCGGCGGCGGCCGCTGCCGCGACCGAATTTCCTTGTATACGAAGGAGTTTGGCCGCAGCAAGGGACACCATCGTGTCCACGAGGTGTTCTGCATCCGCCAGGTCCCGGGAGCTGCCGGAGGCGCGGCGGATGTCACGTTCGGCGGCTGCGGGCTGGCCATGTTCGGCCGAAATCAGCGCCAGATGACCCAACGCGTAGATGCGGGCGCGACGATCGCCCGCCTTTTCTGCGAGTTCCGCGGCCCGCCGGAAAGCGGCTTGTGCCTCGTGGGTGTTGCCCGAGAAGTACAGCGCGGACCCATAAATGCAGTAGGCGCTTGCTCGGCCAGGCGGCGCTTCCCCGAGATCGAGGGTGATCGCCCGGCGACTCTCCTCGAGCGCCGTGGCAACCTTTGCCGTCTTGAACGAGTGAACCGCGCGCAACACGACAACCTGAGCGCCGATGGCATCATCATCGGGCGGGGATCCGGTCTCGACTGCCTCAATCCACTCGGCGGCGTCATCGAGTTGACCCAGGCTTAGGGCGATCCAGGCGCGGGCCACGCTCAGCCGCGGATCCTGTAAAACGGCCTTTTCGGGAAGCAAATCCAGCAAGCCGGAGACCGTCGACACGCCGCCCCCGTTGAATTCGTCGACCCAGTCCGCGGCGATCAAATCGGCACTGCGCGCGATGTCACCGCCGGCGACCAAGTGGCGGACCGCCTCATCGATCAGTCCCTCGGTCTCGAACCAGGCCGCGGCTCGTCGGTGCAGATCCGCGACGAGATCGGGCTCGCCGCGCCGCAGCTCGGTGCGCAGCAGTTCCCGGAACAGCTGGTGATAGCGATACCAATGCCGCGATGTATCCAGGGGCACCACAAACAGGTTTTCGCGTTCGATCTTCTGCAAAACCGAGGCCGAGCCGGACGTTTGCAAGAGCGCGTCGCACAGCTCACCGCTGAGTCGTCCCAAAACCGAGGTACGTAGCAAGAAACTCCGCAGCGGCGGTGGCTGGCCGTCGAGCACCTCGGCCATCAGGTAGTCGACGATATGACGGTTATCGCCCGCGAAGGTTCTGATGAACGCCGAGGCATCGGCACGCCCGGCGAGCGAGAGGGCGGCGAGATAGAGGCCGGCAGCCCACCCTTCGGTGCGTCGGTGCAGAAGCTGAACATCCGCATCAGGCAAGTCCAGCCCGAGGACATCGTTCAGCAGCTGGTCCGACTCAACAGCCCCGAAACGTAAATCGTCGGTTCGGACCTCGACGAGCTCGCCGCTGGCTCTTAGCCGAGCCAACGGCAATATCGGATCCGATCGGGTGGACAACACCAGGTGAAGAGTTTCGGGAATACGGCTGATGAAGAATGCAAGCTGCTCATGGACCGCTCGACTTACCACCAGGTTGTAGTCATCGAGGATGAGCACCATCGGGCTGGCGATCGTGTCCAGATCGTTCAACAGGGTAGGCAGCACGACCTGCACCGGATCGGCGCCCATCGCAAGGAGTTCGACCGCGCGAGACCCCACCCCGGGACTGATCTTCTGCAGCGCGGCTAACACATACATCCAGAACCACACCGGGTCGTTGTCGGAGGAATCAAGCGAAAGCCAACCGAATCGCTGGTCCTCGCTTGCACCCAGGGCCCACTGCGCCAGTAGCGTCGTCTTGCCCCATCCCGCCGGCGCACTCAATAGGGTCAGCTTGCGCAGGCGTCCCGCCGACAGTGCGTCTAGCAGGGCGGCCCGCTGAACGAGCTGGGCCCCGACGGCCGGGACATGCAGCTTGGTGGCGAGCAAAACTGCTCGCGCAGCGCCTTCTCCGCCGCCGCTACCGGTGCGTCCATCTGAGCCGGTCATGTCCGAACTCCAGGAATTCGTTGAACCCAGCGGCTGAGCGAAAACATTCGGCATCGCGCCCTGGGTCGCCGCCGCTGGCTTCTCGGCATCCCAGTTGTTCTCTGCGGAGTCGGGCGGGCTCGTTCTGCGCTGCGATCGGGCCGGACTCCCAATTGCCTTGGGTGAACTGGTGATCGCCGACCCCATTGAATCAGACGCGTTCTCTGCCACTATCTCCGGCGCACGCTGGCGGTGGCCGTTTGGGCTTGCCGATTCGCATCCCGCCAACGGCTCAATGTTTGTTTCGTGAGCCGCGCTCACGCCGTGCCCGCTCACCGTATTTCTCCCCTTTTTGCATCGGTGTATTGGCTCCGGCGACCCATGACACCGCCCAGGGCGGCGAGTAAGCGTCGCAGCATGAGGGCAAAAAGCGTCTGCAGATCGCGCCCCACCCAGTACCGGACATCGGTGGTCCCAGACTGCCGCAAGCCGAATGGAGTCTCGTGGACAGCGCGTTTGGGCCTGTCCCATCCCAACTCGGCAGCAACCGACCGCGATGTCATGCTGCTACCTGGACTTTGACCGACAGATAGTCGGCTATGCCGTATGTTGCAGGCCAGTCACCGTCGCGCACGGCTCGGCTGAGTTCTTCTGCCAATGGACTGCAGGCGCCCAACTCGGCCAGCCATGAGGCCACCGTCGGCGCGATGCGATCTGCTTGGACGCATACGGTACGGCCATGTAGGCGATCGGTCAGCTGATAGACAGTCATTCCCCCATGCCTTTCGCTGGTCACATTTGGTTGTTGCGCCGCATCGGGTGCTTTTGCCGGGATGGGCGGCGTCGGATCTCCTTACAGCCGAGCCGCCTTCGTGATCGACGGCGTGTGCCGTCGCTGCCTCCCCGTCACTCTTCCGATCCGGTCCGGTGTATTAGCTGTCGAGATCCATGACACCGCCGCGGGCGGCAAGTGAGCGTCTCAACATGAGGTGAGTGAGCGTCTCAAACTGAGACACGTTTCCTCCCTTGGCCTCGACGTCGGCGTAGTAGACGATTCGTCGGCCCGTCTCGAGCAAGGATTTCGTTAATGAGCAAAGGATGCGACAGGGTGTTCCGCGTTCGCATCGGCCGATGCCTAGTCGGTGCACCTAGCACATTGACTAGTCATTGGTCGCCGTCCGCCAGACTGGCTGGTCAATGGCGGCGCGCCGGTGCCCACGTGTATCCCTAGGCAGGTCAAGGAAGCTGGCTGCGTGAGGTGATGCCGAGTTTGGTGAAGACTTTGCTCAGGTGATATTGGACCGTTTTGGCACTGATGAAAAGGCGCGCGCCGATTTCGGGGTTGGTCAGTCCCGCTGCGGCGAGCCGCGCGACCTGTTCTTCTTGCGGGGTGAGTTGGGCGCTGGTGGTGGGTGTGCGTGATCGAGCGGTTTCGCCGGTGGCCAGCAGCTCGCGGCGGGCCCGTTCGGCGAAGGCGGCCATGCCCATGGTGTCGAACATGTCGTGGGCGGTGCGTAGTTGTACTCGTGCGTCGGTGCGGCGGCGCTGTCGTCGCAGCCATTCGCCGTAGAGCAGGTGGGTGCGGGCCAGTTCGACGCGCAGGCGGGTGCGGGCAAGGCGCTCAATCGCCTCGCAATACAACGGTTCGGCGTCGGCGGCGAGTAGCGCGCGGGAGCGTGCCTCGATGCCCAGCGCCCAATCGGTGCCACTGGTGCGGGTCATTTCGCAGAGCCGCGCGAGGGCGCCGGCCGCGATGTCCGGCGCACCGTTGCGCGCGGCAGCCTCAACCAGCTCGACCGTTCCCCAAGCCGATACGCCGATGTCAGTAGGGTGTTCGGCGGCGCGCTGCGCGGCGGTCATCGCTTTGTCGTAGTTGGCGAGGCCGTTGTTGAGGACCGCCTCCGCCCACTCGGCAATGGTCAGCCCGACCCCTTCGCCGCGCCGTATGACGTCTTTCGTGATGGCGCCGATCAACATCGATGCCTCGCCTTCGCGGCCGCGAAATGCGGCGAGGCCCAACACGGCGCGGGGAGCGACGACGGTGTCGCCAGTCACCTCGGTGATCGTTTCAGTTTCGTGAATCAGCGATTCGGCAGCGCTCAATTCGCCGACAAACAGCAACATCACCGCACGCGAAATCAACGCGAACGGCAGCTCAGTCAGCGCTCCGGCGGCGCGGGCCAGGTCGATGTGATGCGCCGAGACGATATCCCAGCTCTCGTCATCCCAGACGTGCAATGCGGCGATACCAGCCAGCCAAAGCCAACGCAGCTTGTCGTCGGCAGACTTTTTTCGGCGGGCAGCCTTGACCGCACGGCGCAAAGGCGGCACACCCGCCGCATATCCGCCGGTGAAGTATGCGCCAAAACCATCGAGAAGCAGGTCGGCCAGGCGCGGGGTTGCCGGCTGCGGAGCCGCTTCAGCCGCGCGCGCGATTTCGAGAACGCCGCCACCTACTGCCAACCGGGCGGCGAACATCGCCGCGCCCAGCGCCTCCAGGTAAGTCGCGCGGCAGAGCGCGTCATCGATGGGCTCAAGCCGTTGGGCGGCCTTGAGCAGCAGTGGTGGTGCATCGCTGCCCCGGTTGGTGACGAAGGCCAACTGTGCGCGGATCAGGTCGGCGTGGGCGTGCTGCAAATCGCTGAGCGGCCCGGCGTCGGCCACGGCGAGAAGATGCACCGCCGCGTCGAAGGCACCCGCTCGCACCTTTGCCGACGCTGCGGCCAACGCCCGCGCACTCCGTTGAGCAGGTTCCAGCGTCAGCATGGTCGCGCGTTCGAGGAAAGCGGCCGCCGCTGCGAATCCTCCGCGTGCCTGGGCGCGGTCGGCCGAGCGCTCGAGTTCTTCGGCGACGTCCTCGTCCGGTCCGGCGGTCGCCTCGGCCCGATGCCAGGCGCGGCGGTCGGGTTCGCTATCCGGATCTGTCACATCGGCCAAGGCGCGGTGCACCGTCCGTTTGTCTTGAACGGGCGCAGACTGGTATATGGCCGAACGCACCAGCGGATGTCGGAATCGCACTCGGGTACCGAAGTCGACCAACCCATCCTCGGTAGCGGGTGCGGCGGCGTCGGTGCCAATGTCAAGCTGGCCGGCCGCTCGCCACAATAGGATTGGGTCGCCGGTCGGCTCGGCGGCCGCGATCAGCAGCAGTCGTCTGGTCTCCTCGGGCAAAGCGGCCGTGCGGCGCTGAAAGCTCTCTTCGATGCGACTGGAAAGCCTTAGCGCACTGGGCATCCCGAATCCGCCGGCCAGCTCGTTATCTGCGAGTCCGCGAGGTAGCTCCATGAGTGCAAGCGGATTGCCGCGCGTCTCCGCGACCAGCTGATCACGGACCCGCTCATCCAACGGCGCGGCCCACGCTCGGTCCAGCAGCGCCCGGGCATCTCCGTCGCGTAGTCCGCCGACTTCCAGACTCGGCAACTTGGCCAGTTCTGGCTTGATGACGCGTGTCGCCATGATCAAAGCCACCGGTTCGACGGCCAGTCGTCGGGCCAGAAATCCGAGTATCTGCGCTGAGGCGTTATCGAGCCACTGCAGGTCGTCGATCAAGCAGACCAAAGGCCGGTCCTCAGCGGCATCGGAAAACAGGCTCAGCACGGCGAGCCCGATCACCAGCCGGTCGGGAGCGGGGCCCGCGCTCATCCCGAATGCGATGTTCAGTGCATCCCGCTGCGGTGCCGGGATGTGGTCGAGGCGATCCAGCAGCGGTGCGCACAGCTGGTGTAGCGCAGCAAAGGCGAGTTCCATCTCGGATTCGACGCCGGCGGCGCGGACCACTCGGCAGCCCCCGGCCTGCTGTGCCACATAGTCCGTCAACGCCGACTTGCCGACGCCCGGATCACCGTGGAGGACAAGTACCCGGCTTTGGCCCGACCCGGCGTCGTGCAGCACTGAGTCGAGCAGGGTGCGCTCGGCGAATCGGTCGATCAGCTCCATTTCACCCAAATAGTCGCACTAGTCGCCGCCGCTGACGAATGCGCGCTCTTCGCTGAGCCGGGCCGCGCCAAAGCCCGCGACGTGCGTCTGCGCTGCGGCGACGCTAGCGAAATGCCGTCTGCAGCTGGCTGCGTCAGCTGACGCCAAGCTTGGTAAAAACTTTGCTCAGGTGATACTGGCCAATCAGGTCCATGGCACGCAGATGGTCGCATCTTTCTCCGCAACGGAGTTGTGGAAGATCCCCAGATGCCGCTGCCTGCGTACCCGTCATGTCGTCCGGTCCGGTGATTAACTGACGTGACACATGACACCGCCGCGGACGTATACTGAACACCTCATTCTGAGCAGGCTTGCGCGTTTCAACCAAAGGACGCCGGTATTCGGGGGCGGGCTGCACCGCGCGGTCGGAGCGAGGTGCATGCGTCGATGAGTTTGCGGGCCGACGTCGAAACCGACGTTCGGCGGGTGCGGGAACGGTTTCTGTGCGAGGGGTCCTTGGCGGCGGATGCCTTGCCCTCCGGCGTGCTGGACTCCTGGCGTCGGTCCCAGGCGATGCGGGTTCACCCCGACCGGCTCGATTTGCCCTTTGTTCGGCAGCCGGATACCGGCTCGCGACTAGTTCACGCCGCAGAGCCTGTGCTACGGGGGATCACGCAGGACGTGACCACCGAGGCAATGTCGGTCATCCTCACCTCGGCCGACGGCGTAGTGATCGAACGCTCAGCTTCCGAAGGGGCCTTCATGGAGGCACTGGATTCGGTGAGCCTTGCCCCCGGCTACAGCTACGCCGAGGAATTCGCCGGTACGAACGGGATCGGCACGGCGCTCGAGATCGGGCGCCCCGTGTTCATTCGTGGAGGCGAGCATTTCGTTGGGCCGCTGGTCGAGCTTGCCTGCGCTGGTGCGCCAATCCGTGACCCGATAACCCAGAAGATCGTCGGAATCGTTGATCTCACCTGCTGGGCCAGCCGCTCGAATCCGGTCTTGTTGCCGTTGGTCAAGAGCCTGGGCAGCCAGATCGAGGACCGGCTGCAAGAGTCGGCCCACGCGAGTGAGATCGCTCTTCTGCGGGCGTATCGCGACCAGGCGCGACGATTCCCGCTCGGTGTGCTGGCGATCGGTGGCGACGTGTTGCTGATGAACCGGTTCCTGCGCCAGACACTCGACATCAATGACCAAATCGCTCTGCTCGAACACGCCTCGGATCTGCTTCACACCACGGCCACGCGACAGCCGCTGGCGGTGCTGCCGAGTGGAACTACGGCCAACATCTCTGTCGTCGACCATGCGGAGGTCCGTGGCAGGACAAACGTCGTTTTCCATGTGCACCTGCCGACCGAAGCGACAGCTTCCCGTGTCGGGATTCGCCAATCGGTCGCGTCGCACGTTCCTGGCCTCGTTGGGCGCAGCAGCGCATGGCGACGCAGCTGTGAGCAGGTCGAGCGATGTTGTCGAGACCGAGATTGGGTACTGCTCGAGGGCGAGAGGGGATCGGGACGAGCCAAGTTGGCTCAAGCCGTCGCACAGTACGTCCATCCGACAAAGACGGTGCGGGTAATCCGGGCTGAAACAATATCGACGCCAGCGCTTTTCGTCGCCGAGATCGTGACGCAAACCGATGGCGACGACTTTGCCGCGGTGATTTCCGACGTGGATTGCATCGACGAGGGAACGCTGGCAGCGGTCGTTCCGGTGCTGCAATCGCGTGCGAGTCGCGGATGGATCGCAGCGACGATGAGTTCGTCGGCGCCTTCACCGAAGGTTGAGCTGCTGCTGCCACTGTTTACCCACACCGTGGCCGTGCCCGCGCTGCGACACCGGATTGAGGACATCGAAGTACTGGTGCCGTTCCTGTTGCGCGAGCTGACCTCCGGCGCTGATGTGCGCCTTGGAGCCGATGCGATGCGTCAACTCAGTAAGCTTCCCTGGCCGGGCAACGTGGCACAGTTGCGGCGGGTTGTCGCGGAAACCGTTGCGCGACAACGTTCAGGCGTTATCGGTGCCGACAAGCTGCCGCCGGAGTGTCGATCGCTTGCGAAGCGCAAGCTCACCCAGCTGGAGGCGCTTGAGCGAGACGCCATCGTCCGCAGCTTGGAGGACAACGCCAACAACAAGCTGCAGGCGGCGATAGCCTTGGGGATGTCGCGGGCGACGATCTATCGCAAGATGCGGGATTACGGAATCGCCTGATCTGCCAAGCGGTTTGGTGACGGGCGCCCAGAGTCTTGACTACGCTATGGCATAGCACCGCTATGTTTGTATGTCCAAAAGCATTGGCTGACGATCATTCTCGCGAACCGTCGCGCAAGTCTCTGAGGCAGCGCGATGAACCGCTGACCGCTTCCGATTCGCAGCATGCCCGCCGTCTCGACAAATCGGGCGCCACGTGTGAACTCGGCCCACCGCGGGTGCCATTGCGGGCAGCCCATCTGCAGGCACCTCTTTGTCGAAAGGGCGATCGCTTTCAAGGAAGCGCGTGAACATTTGCGGCTTCGTTTCCTAGCGGCCCCGGTTTCCGGGCGTTTCTTCCTCTAATCGCCGTTGCCGAAACAATAAATGGAGTCCTCCCTCGCTGGTCGTGCGCCAAATCGCCCGGGTGAATCAGTTCGCCGGGTGATGACCGCTCATCCCACATCGCTTGATGCTCGCTTAACAGATGTCGAGCGGACGGGTGGAGCCGGCCATGTTTTTCAAATCTGTGTTCGGGTCCCCACAAGCGAGCAACGGGTCGCGATGCCGGTGGCTGCGTTGATCACCGCGGAACGCCATCGCAACAAATTGGAGAAACCAGATGAAGCGTCGACGATTTCAACGCGCGCCTGCCGAATACGGATCAGCCCCCGCGCGAACAGCGCGGCTGCCGCATCGATTGCGTGACGCGGCCGCCTTTGTACGGCATTGGGCGCATTGGAAAGGAGATGCCGCGATGGACGCCATCCCGGCGATCGAGGATCAACTTCATGCGCTACAGCCCATCTGTAGCGCCCAGCGGGTGCCGAGCGGCAGTACATGCGGTGCGCCGGCGGTGGCCATCGCCGAGATCCACGCCGTCGACGGATGCGACCAGATGGGGCTAAGCCCAGATGGCGACCTCGTCGAGACGCTCTGTCAAGACTGTCTGGCTACCGTGCAATGGGCGATGGCGACCTATGTGGGCGACAAACGGGCTGTGGCGTCCAGATGGGGCACCCGCCCGGTGTGCACCACCTGCGGGCGCCCCACTGGATATTTGCGCAGCGTTTTCGCTGTGCGGCCGATCGGGCCCGAGGGGCCGAAATCATGACCCGAATACGGGTTACCTCGCTGTTCGCGGCCGTGGTGTCCGGAGATTACGCGGCCCTCATGTTGATCAACGGTCAGCCAGTCGAATTCGGTATCGCCGCCGCCGTTTGTGCGGGATCCGTGGTCGCGGCCGGGTCGATGGCCTACGCGGGCAGGCGAAGCCGGAGAACTTTGGCCCGGGGACGAGCCGCCGTCTGGGAGCGCCGTGACCTGCAGAGCGCCCGCCTCTGCGAGGCATGCGGGCCGTCCCTCAACTAACGGAGGGCACGATGAGCCCGGTCCGGAAGTATTGACATGAGCGCACCCGCCACGGTGTGGGGTTCACCGCGCCCCGGTCTAAGAGCAGCCGGGGCACGAAAAGCTCGGCGGCACTCATACCGCGCGGGCGCCGTCGTCGACGTCGTCCAGGACGGTCCGAGCATGGCCGGTCGCATCGCCTGGCTGAGCGCCCGCCTGATGATCCGGCCCACCTTGAGTGTGGGCAGCTACCTGCCCTCGGCGCCGTGGCCCTGGGGCGTCGTCGAGATCGCCGCCCGCGCCGTCACGCCGCCACCGGGCACGGTGCGCGCCGGCATCGCGCTGGCGCATTGCACCGCGCAGCTAATCCGCGCCGCCGGAGTGCTACCGGCCGACGGCACCCGCCGGGTCGTGCTGTATCTGCATGGCGGGGCCTTCCTCACCTGCGGCGCCTACTCGCATGGCCGGCTGGTGAGCACGCTGTCCAGGTTCGCCGACAGCCCTGTGCTGGTACCCAATTACCGTAAGATTCCGCAACATTCGATCAGCGACGCGATCGACGACTGCTACGACGGCTACCGATGGTTGCGCCGAAAAGGTTATCAACCCGACCAGATCGTGCTGGCCGGCGATTCCGCCGGCGGCTACCTGGCGCTGGCGCTGGCCCAACGCCTGCTCGAGTGCGATGAGCAACCGGCGGCGCTGGTGGCCATGTCACCGCTGCTGCAACTGGCCACACAACCCAAGACGACCCACCCCAACATCGGCTCGGATGCGATGTTTGCGCCCAGAGCCTTCGACGCCTTCCACCGCTTGATCACCCGCGCCGCAGCACACCGCGACGCCACTGGGCATCCCGATGCGCTCTACGAGCCACTCGATCACATCGAACCCGGCCTTCCACCCACGTTGATCCATGTGTCCGGTAGTGAGGTGCTGCTCCACGACGCACAGCTGGCGGCCCAACGACTGGCCACCGCAGGCGTGCCAGTCGAAGTGCAGGTGTGGCCGGGCCAAATCCATGTGTTCCAATTCGCCGCGCCGCTGATCCCCGAAGCCATCCGCTCGCTGCGCCAGATTGGCCGCTACATCCGCGAAGCAACCGGATAGCCAAGAAACCTAAGGTTTTCGAAGCTGGATTTCTTGGCGTTGCCAGGTAAATCCCTGCTGCGTGCCGATCCGCCCAGTGATGCGTTGTACTCACCCGGGTGAATTAGCTCGCCGGGTGATGACGACTCATCTCGCGACGATAAATGCTGGTTCAGCAGTTCGCGAGCGGAGGACAAATGCAGCCGACGACGTACCGGATGTGCATTCAAGGCCGCTTGACCGACCGGCTCGGATGCGCATTTGAAGGGATGCGCCTCGAGGCCGGCGCGAATGAAACCGTGTTCACCGGTGAAATCCGCGACCAGTCACAGCTTTATGGACTTCTCGACCTGGTCCGCGAGCTAGGCCTCGAGCTCGTCAGCGTACAACCGCAGCCCGCGGCCGACCCGACGACAACAACTCACATCAGAAAGGACCTGTAATGCGAGCCATCACTGTTTCAGATCATGACGCCGGCGTCGCCGGCTTCTCGCTGACGGAGCTTCCTTACCCGCAAGCGGCCGACAACGACGTCATCGTGCGGGTACACGCCGCGGGTTTCACCCGCGGAGAGCTTGACTGGCCGCACACCTGGATCGACCACGCGGGTCGTGACCGGACGCCGAGCGTCCCCGGCCACGAACTGTCCGGGGTCGTGGCCGAGTTGGGGTACGGCACGACCGGGTTGAGCGTGGGTCAGCGGGTGTTCGGGCTCGCCGACTGGGCTCGCAACGGTTCGCTGGCCGAGTACACCGCTGTGGACGCCCGCAATCTCGCACCGCTGCCAGTCGACATTGACCACACGGTGGCCGCGGCGCTGCCGATCTCCGGATTAACCGCGTGGCAAGCCCTGTTCGACCACGGCCGTCTCGCGGCTGGACAGACAGTCCTGATCCACGGCGTCGTCGGTGGGGTCGGGTCGATCGCAGCGCAGCTGGCTCGCGAGGTCGGTGCGCGTGTCATCGGCACCGGCCGGGCCGCGGACCGAGCCCAGGCGTTGGAGCTCGGCGCCCACGCCTTCGTCGACTTGGACGCCGAAAAGCTAGAGGATGTAGGTGAAGTCGACGTGGTGTTCGACGTGATCGGCGGAGACGTCCTCGCCCGGTCGGCTGATCTGGTGCGGGCCGGCGGAACGCTCGTCACCATCGCCGAGCCGCCGAAGAACCGGCCGTACGACGGGCGGGCACTTTTCTTCCTTGTCGAACCCGATCGCGCCCGGCTCGCCGATCTCGCCGCGCGGGTGCGGGATGGACGCCTCAAACCAGTGGTGGGCGCCGTGTTGCCACTCGCCGAAGCTGCCGCCGCGTTCGCTCCGGGCAAGCGCATCCCCGGCAAGACGATCCTGCGCGTGGCCGAAGACTGAAAAGGAGCAGCCAAGTGATGGCGCTGAAAATACCGCTCGCCGCACTGGCACTTGCGGTGCTGCTCGCGCCCGCGGCCCACGCCGCGCCGGCGCCACAGAATTCGGATCAAAGCCCGGTTGTCCGACCAGTTTTCAATCAACCCACCAATGTTCCGGGCAAGTCACTTGAAGCGGTCACCGTCAGCTACCCGCCCGGAGGTAAAAGCGGTGCACACCACCACGCGAACTCGGCGTTCATCATGGCGTACGTGATCTCCGGAGCGATCCGCAGCCAACTCGAAGGTGAGCCGGCACGCGTCTATCACGCCGGTGAGACGTGGAGTGAAGCCCCGGGCGCGCACCACACGGTCAGTGAAAATGCCAGCGCCACCGAACCCGCTGAATTGCTCGCGGTCTTCCTGGTCGACACCGGAGACGGCCCGCTGACCACGGACGACGAGCCGCCGCGGTAGCGACGCGAAATCCCTTGCCGCGATACGACATAGCAGGAGGAGTCCATGACCATGCGGGTAGCGGGGGTCCGCATGCTCGGCGGCAGAGTGGAGACCTTCGAAGTGGACGAGCCGCGACCGCCGGCGGCCGACGAAGTCCTCATCTACGTTCGTGGTGCCGGGGTGGGTAACTGGGACAACATCATTCGGACGGGCGGTTGGGATGTCGGCGCGAGGCCGCCGCTGGCGCTCGGCGTCGAGGCGGCCGGGGTCATCAAGGCCGTCGGCGCCCAGCCGGGCGGATTCGGTGTTGGCGACGAGGTGCTGTGCCACCCCGTGCCGCTGCGCGACCAAGGCACCTGGGCGCCCTTGCTGATCGCGCCCGTCGGGTCGCTCGCTCGCAAACCGGCCGGGGTTACGTGGCAGATCGCGGCGATCTTTCCGGTGCCGGCGTTGACGGCCGAGCAGGTGGTTTGCGAGGCGTTGGCCCTGCACGGTGGCGAGACGTTGCTCGTTCATGGCGCGGGCGGAATCACGGGCGGGCTGATCGTCCAGCTGGCCGTCCTGCGCGGCGTCGATGTGCTCGCCACCGCCGGCCCCGGCAGCGCCGACCGAGTCCGCGGGTATGGCGCTCGCGACGTGATCGACTACCGCGACCCGATGTGGCCACTCCATGCAAGGGCGTTGGCGAAGGGCCGCATCGACGCCGTCGCCAACGCCGCACCTGGGGGTGCTGCCGCGGCGATGACCGCGCTCGACGACGGCGCCCGGCTGGCCACCATCACCCCCGACCCGTCCGCATCCACCCGCGGCATCGCCGTCACCGCGGTCTACGTCCGATCCGACGGCGCCCAACTCGGCCGCCTGACCGCGCTACTCGACTCCGGCCGGTTGAGCATGCCGTCCCCGCGGTCGTGCGGCCTGGATCAGGCCGCCGCCGCCCTCGCGCGAGTCGTCGCGGGCGACGAGCCCCGCGGAGTGAGCGTCGCGAAAGACATCTGCCCTCTCACACCGAAATCCCAACATCACCAAGGAGTCTCGAGATGACCACCATTACCCCGATCCTCACCGGAGTGGGAGCTCACATCGCTCCCGGATACGCCGACGCCGTCACCGTATCCGGAAGCAGCACACAGATTTTCGTCTCCGGAACACCCGGGCTGCGCGAGGACGGCACCCCGCCCGAGGACTTCACCGACGAGGCCCGGCTGTGCTGGGCCAATGTCGAAAACGCGCTCGGCAAGGCCGGCGCCACGCTCACCGACATCGTCAGCGTGCGCCAATGGCTCACCAGCCGCGACGATCTGCCCGCCTACCTGGCCCTGTTCCCAGAGATCATCCAGCACCAGCCCGCCGCGATGCTCTCCATCATCGACGGGCTGGTCTGGCCCAACCTGCGCCTGGAAGTCGAAGTAGTCGCCATCCTGCCGACATGATCGAGGTGCTCTGAGGAGACGCCGATGACCAACGCTTGCACCGCGTCTGGCGCTCAGTCGCCGCCGCGTGCCGAACGGCCCTCGCAATGACGTTGCGCGACGTGGCTCCGACCAGCCGCGCGATGGTGGTCGCGGTGATGGTGTCGATGGTCGCGTTCCTCGACTCCACCGTGATCAACCTGGCTTTGCCGGCCACCGTGCACGACCTCGGCGGCGGCCTGGCGTTGCAGCAATGGATCGTCGACGGGTACCTGTTGGCGATGGCGGCCGCGATTCTGCCGGGCGGGTCCATTTCGGATCTGTTCGGACGCGTTCCGGTGATGCGGTTCGGGTTGTTGGCTTTCGGGGTGGGCTCGGTTCTGGCGGCGGCTGCCACCTCACCGGCGATGCTGATCACCGCGCGTCTGATCCAGGGCCTCGGCGCGGCGTTCCTGGTGCCGGGCTCGCTGGCGCTGATCAGCACGGTGTTCGACAAGGCACGCCAGTCCGCCGCGATCGGCGTCTGGACCGGGTGGACGGGAATCGCCTTCGCGTTGGGCCCACTGCTGGGCGGACTGTGCGTCGATTTCCTCGGCTGGCGTTGGATTTTCGTGCTGTCGGCAATCCCGATGGCGGTCGGGTATGCGCTGACGTTCTGGCTGTGCCCGATGTCGGGGCGGCTCGAAGGGGCCCGTGTCGATACCGCCGGGGTGGGCCTGTCGGCGGTCGGGCTGGCCGCGACCGTCTACGCGTTGATCGAGTCGCAACGCGACGGCTGGACCGACCCGATGATCCTGACACCGCTGGTGGTGGGGCTGGCCGCACTGGCGGGCTTCGTCGGCTGGCAGCGCCGCAGCAGGCAGCCGATGCTTCCGTTGCCGCTGTTCGCCTTTCGCAACTTCGGTGCCGCCAACCTGGTCACAGCGTTCGTCTACGGCGGGTTGACGCTGGGATCGATGGCGATTGCCCTCTACACCCAGGAGATCGGCGGCTACTCGGCCACCGCAGCGGGACTGGCCACCCTGCCGATCCCGGCGATGTCGTTCGTGTTCGCCCGGCATGTCGGCCGCATCGCCGCGCGGGTGGGACCACGCGCGTTCCTGATCGCCGGTCCCGCGGTGGCCGGGATCGGGCTACTGCTGATCCGCCCGAAGCCCAGGGGATTCCACGCGATCACCGACTTGCTCCCCGGGATGACCGTGCTGGCCATCGGGCTGGTCGCGACCATCACACCGCTGATGTCGGTGACGCTGGCCTCGGTGCCGACCGAATACAGCGGCCTGGCCTCGGCGATCAACAACGCCGTCTCGCGGCTGGCCACGCTGATCGCGATCGGCTCCATCGGCCTGATCAGCGTCGGCACGGCGAGCGCCACCGGATTCGCCCACGTATTAGGGGTGAGCGCAACACTATTCGCCCTGGGCGCGTTGTGCGCCGCGTTGTCGATCACCAATCCCCCTGCCGGCTACCAACCGGTGCCATGCGACATCGCGGCGTTGTGCCGCGACCGTCCCGGTGTGCAACCCGCCCTGACGAGCAGCCCCTCCGCGGCGACCGAATCGTCTGCTCCGGAGTAATCATGCGCACACTCGACGATCGATCTGGCGGTCAGCGCGGGAATCAACCCGACCGCAACGGCGTTTGCGTAGCGGTGGCGCACGCGACGAAATGCCTTAATATCAGTCCAACGAGCACTGCTAACCGGGGGGCGCGGTGTTAACACTTCTCAAGCGTGCGTGGGTTCCGCTGGTCGTGGCCGTGGCAGTGATCATCGGCGGCGTCGCGGTGGACCGGCTCCACGGCGTCTTCCCAGGGCCCGGCCTGCCCAAGCCCGATCCCCGCGACGCGACCCCGCCTTACGCGGCGAAGACCGCTGTCTACGAAATCCTGGGACCAGCGGGGACCACCGGCGTCGTCAACTGGATGGATGCCGAGGCACAACCGCAGAAAGCCAACTTCACCACGTTGCCGTGGTCCCAGACGATCGTCGCGGAGATGCCCGGCATCTTCGCCTACGTGGTCGCCCAGGGTGACGGCCCCACGATCAGTTGCCGAATCACCGTCGACGGCAAATTGGTCGATGAACGGCAGGTCAACACCCGCAACGCGCAGGTTTCCTGCTTGGACAAGTCCGCATGACGGACAACACGAGCGACGCGAGCGACACGGACGAGATCCCTGTCGCGCCGCGCACCGAAGTTGAACGCAAACCGCGTATCGCCCACACCATTCGCATCCTGGCACTGCCGATCATCGTGATCTGGCTGCTGATCGCGGTCGGCGTCAACATCTTCGTCCCACAGTTGGAGAAGGTGGCCGAGGACGTCTCGGTGCCGCTCTCGCCCTCCGACGCGCCCTCGGTGACCGGGATGAAGCACATCGGGGAGAAATTCAAGGAGTACGACTCCGACAACCTCGTCCTGGTGACCCTGGTCGGTGACCAGCCTCTCGGTCCAGACGCTCACCGGTATTACGACGAGCTGGTCAAGAAGCTGCGGCAGGACACCAAGCACGTCGAGCATGCGCTGAATTTCTGGGGGCAGCGATTCACGGCCTCGGGTGTGGAGAGCTATGACCATAAGTCCGCCTACGTCCAGGTCAACCTGCGCGGCGACCAGGGCGGCGCCGTCGGCGACAAATCGGTTGACTCGGTTCGCCAGATCGTTGCGGACTCGAAGCCGCCGCCGGGGGTGAAGGCCTACGTCGCAGGTCAGGGAGCCCTGACCGACGACACGATCGTCGTGGGTAACGCGAGCCTGTTCAAGATGACGATCATCACCATCATCATCATCGCGATCATGCTGATGTTCGTTTATCGGTCCATCGGCACTGTGCTGCTGACGATGGTGATTCTGTTCGTCGGACTGGCCACCGGCCGAGGCGTGGTAGCGCTGCTGGGCGACACCGGCATCATGGGGCTGTCGACCTTTGCCGTCAACCTGCTAACCGCATTGGCCATCGCGGCCGGCACCGACTACGCGATATTCATGGTGGGCCGCTATCAGGAGGGTCGTGAGCGGGGACTAGACCGCGAAGCCGCCTACTACGACACCTTCGCCGGGGTCACCAAGGTGGTGCTGGGTTCGGGTTTGACGATCGTCGGGGCGCTGGCGTGTCTGCATTTCACTCGGCTGCCCTACTTCAGTTCGCTGGCGTATCCGTGCGCAATCGGTCTGCTGGTGGTGGTGGTCGCCGGGGTGACCCTGACGCCGGCGTTGATCGCGTTCGCGAGCGGCTTCGGTCTATTCGATCCGAAGCGAAAGTTCAACTACACCCGGTGGCGCCGACTGGCGACGGCCATCGTGCGGTGGCCGGCACCCATCCTCGCCACCTCCGTCATCATGGCGATTGTCGGCGCCCTGGGATTGTCGGGCTTCAACCCGCGCTACAACGACTTGTACTACCTACCGAAGAGTGCGTCCTCGGTTCAGGCGTACGACGCGGCCGATCGACACTTCACCCAGGCCCGGCTGAACCCTGACCTGATGATGATCGAATCGGACCACGACCTGCGCAATCCGACCGACATGCTGGTCCTGGACAAGATTGCCGGAGCCATCTTCCGGGTGCCCGGCATCGAACGGGTGCAGAGCATCACCAGACCTCTTGGACCGCCGATCCAAGATGGATCAGTTCCGTTCCAGCTCAGTGTGCAAACCGCGCCCATCCGCAGCAACCTGAACTACCTCAAGGACCGTGTCGGCGACATCAAGAAGATCACCGGCTTCCTCGACACCCAGATCACCCTGTTGGAGCGCCAGTACGCGGTGACCCAGAAGCTCGCGGACGCCGCGGACCACAGCTCGAAAACCACGGGAGAGACGGCGGCCATCACGGACGAAATCCGGGACCACATCGCGGATTTCGACGACTTCTGGAGACCGATTCGCAGCTACTTCTACTGGGAGAAGCACTGCTACGACATCCCCATGTGCTGGTCGCTGCGAAGCCTGTTCGACGCCCTCGACGGTTTCGATCAACTGGCCGAAAAGTTCCACGCCCTGACCAGCGACCTCAACAACACGGCTACCGCGACGCGCGAATTGCTGGCGATCATCCCTGAGAATATCGCCGTCACAAAGGCGATCCGCGATACGACTCTGACCATCTACAGCACGTTCGACAACCTGGTCGATCAGTTCGACCGGCTGACCGACACGAACGCCGTGATGGGTAAGTCCTTCAACGACTCTCAGATCGAGAGCCTGTTCTACCTGCCGCCCGAAATCTTCCAGAACCCGGACTTCCAACTGGGGCTGAGCTTGATGGTGTCGCCCGACGGCAAGGCTGCTCGCTTCATCATCACTCACTCGGTGGATCCGGCGACGACGGAAGGAATTTCGTCCGTCGATAAGGAGCGTAATGCGGCCAAGGAGGCACTGAAACTCACTTCGCTGCAGAATGCCGACATCTACCTCGGCGGCACGGCCGCAACGTTTTACGACATTGCCAACGGCGCTAAGTACGACCTGCTGATCGCCGGGATCGCCTCGATCGTGCTCATCTTCATCATCATGGTGATCGTCACCCGTGCTTTGGTCGCGGCGGGCGTCATCGTCGGCACGATCGTGATGTCGCTGGGGGCTGCCTTCGGGTTCTCGACACTGATCTGGCAGCACCTTCTCAATTTCCAGTTGCACTGGGTAGCAACCGAATTCGCACTTATCGTGCTTTTGGCGGTGGGGTCGGACTACAACTTGATGTTGGTGTCTCGAATCGAAGAAGAGATCGGAGCCGGCCTGAAAACGGGACTCATCCGCGGGATGGGTCTCACCGGCCCGGTGGTGACCGCGGCCGGTCTCGTGTTCGCCGTCACCATGGCCACGATGATCACCAGCGATCTCCGGGCGATCGGCCAGTTCGGCACGACGATCGGACTCGGCCTGATGTTCGATACCTTCGTCGTCCGAACGCTGATCACGCCTTCGATCATGACGGTGATGGGACGCTGGTTCTGGTGGCCGAAGCGGGTACGGGTCCGCCCGGCCAGCCAGATGCTTCGGTCCATCGGGCCGCGTCCGCTGGTTCGAGCACTCTTACACCAGCCGCGGCATGCTGTCCCCGCGGAGCCGTAGCCGTAGCATCCGGTACCGCACGCCGACGCGTGCATCGAACTGGGACGCAAAGATTTACGTTTGGCGCGCCTTGGCGGCTTCGCGTCGAGCCTTTTCTTTCACGTGGGTCGAGCAGTTATGCGACAGATCGCAATAGAACTGGTCACTGCACTCATGCGAACAATAGTTTGATGCGTGCGGATGCCAGTCGGGATCGGACAGGTCACGCTGTCGGCCGCTCGCGTCGAATGTGTGGCCGCAATGCACGCAGGTCTTGATCTTGGTCTTGGCCTTAACCATAAAGGTCAGGGTACGCGCCTTGGCCCTAGAAATCGGTGCTGATTTGAGAACGACGCCGAGTTAGCGGACACATTTGACGTAAGCGCAAATTGCCGATGGCACAGCCTCATCCATCCACGCCCGGATTCGCGGAGATGTGCTAATCACCCGGGTGAACAGGTCGTTCGGGTGATGACAGCTCACCCCGCTTGGCCGCAGTCTCAGTACGACCAGACATCGCGGGATTGTCACCCCCGTTTGTGGGGCCGCTGGCCCCGGCTGCGGACATCGCGCGTTGTAGCTGCGAAGGACGGCGGTCGGAGCCGTCAGGAGAACCAGGAAGGCTGCCCGAATGCATTTTGAGGCCCAGAAGGTTGTTGTTGTCGGCGGCAGTGCCGGCATCGGCCGGCAGGTCGCCATCGACGTCGTCGATCACGGCGGGACCGCGGTGATCGTCGGACGCTCGAAAGCGCGTGTCGACGACACCGTCGCTGAGCTGAAGCGCCGCGGTGGTGAAGGCTGGGGCATCGCCGCCGAGCTGACGTATCGCGCCGCGGTCGCGGATATCCAGCGCGCGCTTTCCGAGCATCACAGTGACGCGACGCTCCTCGTCAATGCGGCCGGATTCTTCATCCCGAAGCCGTTTCTCGAGTACGACGAACAGTTCTACGACTCGTACATGGAGCTCAACTATGCCTTGTTCTTCCTGACGCAGACCGTCATTGGCGGAATGATCGCCAAGGGTGAGGGCGGCGCCATCGTCAACATCGGCAGCATGTGGGCACATCAGGCCGTGGGCGTGACCCCATCGTGCGGGCACTCGATGCAAAAAGCCGGGCTGCATGCGCTCACCCATAACCTCGCCATCGAGCTGGCCGGGCACAAGATCCGCGTCAACGCGGTGGCGCCGGCCGCCGTCAAGACCCCCGCGCTCGAGCGTTGGGTCCCCAAGGACGAGATCGACGCCACACTCGACACTTTCGCGCCGCTTCATCCCCTGGGGCGGGTCGGCACCCCTGCCGACGTCGCCAACGCCGTCACCTATCTGCTCTCCGATGCGGCCAGCTGGGTCACCGGCGCGATTCTCAACGTCGACGGCGGCTTCGTGGCCGGACGCAACTGAAGCAGGACTGAAATACCTTGGCGTGCTGGATAACTGATAACGAGAAGGAAGGGCTGCAGTGACGATCGATATCTTGAGGCCGGGCGGCCCGCCGGCTAAGTCTGTCGGCCGCACGGAAGGAAAGTCGGTGTTCAATGGGACGATAGGTGTCCGCCACATCGTCGATTGGGCTCAGACACAAGGACGCGTCTCGGTCCTCGAGCATCCGATGTCACCCCGCGCACTAGCCGCACCGCTTCATCGCCACCACAACGAAGATGAGTACAGCTGGGTCATCGACGGACGCGTGGGCGCGCTGCTTGGCGACGAGGTGCTCTACGGTGGGTCCGGCGACTTCATTTTCAAGCCGCGAGGCCAGTGGCACACATTCTGGAACGCGGGCGATGAACCCGCCCGGATCCTGGAGATTATTTCCCCCGCGGGATTTGAGCAGTTCTTCGACGAGCTGTCTGACCTCGGCGGCATAGATAAGATCTCGACAGAGACCCTGGATGAACTCTGTGCGCGGTACGAACTGGAGATGGATGTCGACAGTGTCCCCGAACTGTGCAGACGCTTCGACTTGAAATTCCCCGGTGAACCTATTGACGATGAACCGTGGGGATTGAAATCCCTTCATACCCAAGCAAAGTCGGTGGGGCTGGATGAGTTTGAATGACCAGTCAAACGCAACTCTGAAAGGTTCAACATGAAGGTCGTAGTCATTGGCGGTAGCGGGCTTATCGGCTCGAAAGTAGCGACCAAGCTCTGTGCGCAGGGACATGACGTGGTCGCCACTTCACGCCGATCAGGTGTCGATTCACTCACCGGTGAAGGCCTCTCCGACGCCGTCGCCGGGGCGGATGTCCTGGTTGACGTCGCCGATTCACCATTGTTCGACGATGAGCCCGTGATGCATTTCTTCACAACCACGACCAGGAATCTTCTTTCCGCTGAACGGGAAGCGGGAGTCAAACACCATGTCGCGTTGTCGGTAGTGGGCGCGCAGATCATGCCGGATAGCGGCTACAACACCGCGAAAGCGGCCCAGGAAAACCTGATCACAGATTCGGGCCAGCCATATTCGATCGTGCGAGCAACTCCGTTCTACGAATTCGCCATCGGCTTAGCCGATTCCGCGACAGACGGAGACTTCGTCAGGCTGCCACACGCGCTGTTCCGTCCGATCGCCGCCGACGATGTCGCCACCGCCGTGGCCGGCGCGGCTGTCGGGCGTCCGACCAACGAAGTAACGGAGATCGCAGGACCCGAAGCGATGGGAATGGACGACTTTGTCCGCATGGGCCTTGCCGCCAATGGTGATCAACGTCGGGTCCTCACTGACGCCCGGGCGCCATACTTCGGCGCGGTGATCGACGATCACACCCTCGCACCCGATGCGAACGCCACCATTTTCACTACTCGATACGCCGACTGGATCGACGCAAACTCCGGCGGCCGCATGTAGGGGGTTCCGCTCGCAACTGCGAAGGGGGATAACAAGTGTTGCAGGAACGGCGAGCAGTCCTCGACCTCATCGAGCGTGCAGTGGAAAGCAGTTCACGACGTTGGATCGGTGAAAACCGGTGGCTCTCCGGACATTCCGGCGGTGACCGCCGCGATCTGGTTGGGCGAACCGATCAGCCCAGATTGCAGCTCGGATTCCAAGATCAGCGCGCCCGCGGGGTCGTTTCCGGGCCAGGTCTGGTCATAGAGCCGCTTGGCGGCGCGGACGGCGTCGGGGGACTTTGCGGCGATCTCCGCGGCCAATTCCAACGCCGCAGCCAGCGGATCCTCTGCGGTGCGTGTCACCAACCCAAGCGCTAATCCCTCACTACCGGAGACGATTCGCCCGCTGAACGTCAATTCCTTGGCGACGTCGATCGGTAGCAGCCGCGGCAGTGATTGCGTGATTCCCATATCCGGCACGAGTCCCCATTTGATCTCCATGATGGACAGCTTCGAGTCCGGTGCCGCGATCCGAATGTCGGCGCCGAGTGCGATCTGCAGACCGCCGCCAAAGCAGTTGCCGTGAATCGCGGCGATCACCGGGGACGGCACCAGCGACCAGTCGTAGGCCACCCGTTGAGCGAAATTCGCCAGCCGGCCTTCGTCGCGGGAAAGCAGGACACCGGTGCCTGCGCTTCCCGCCATGAAACTGGCGACGTCCAGCCCCGAACAGAAGCTTTTACCCTCACCGTGAAGGACCACGGCGCGCACAGTTGCATCGGCGGCCACCTGCTCGGCGGCCTTGATCAATCCTTCGAACATCGGCTGGTCGAGCGCGTTGTGCCTGCTGGCGCGAACCATCGTTACATCGGCTACACCGCTGGCGCTGATCTGAACAGAAACCCGGTCATCGGTCACCCAGGCAATCTACCGCCGCTTCGATCGGCGTCCTCACCGTCGTCGGGTGACCTCCGACCGCGGAAGCCGAGCAATACGCGACTTGCGGGAGTGACGCCGTACCCTTCCTACGTGAACGCGATCGACCCGGACAAGCTCGACATATGCCTGCAGGTGCTGGCCGATATCGAGTCGTTGCCGCCCGAGCATCCCGATGCCGTCACGGTGCGCCGGGCCACGGCGGGCATCTTCAAGTCAGTCAAGAAGGCCCGCCGCAATGCCAAGCGCGACGAAATCGCGGCCGCCGACCGCGCCGTCGTCGCCGCGACCGCGACCGGCGCGCCCGGGCGCATCGATGACGAGACTCAGGGCCTGCCGTTGGTGTCCACGGCGGTTGGCGCTTCCGCCGGCACGTTGCGCCGGTCCCGCGCCTGCTACATCTGCAAGAACCACTACACCGTCGTAGACGCCTTTTACCACCAGCTCTGCCCGGAGTGTGCCGCGCTCAACCGCGCCAAGCGCGACGCGCGCACCGACCTCACCGGTAGGCGTGCCCTGCTCACTGGTGGCCGCGCCAAGATCGGCATGTACATCGCGCTGCGGCTGCTGCGCGACGGGGCCGATACGACCATCACCACCCGGTTTCCGAACGACGCCGTGCGCCGCTTCGCCACGATGCCTGACAGTGCCGACTGGCTGCACCGGCTACACGTCGTGGGCATCGACCTGCGCGACCCGGCTCAGGCGGTCGCGCTCGCGGACACCGTCGCCGGGCAAGGTCCGCTCGACATCCTGATCAACAACGCCGCCCAAACGGTGCGCCGAGCTCCCGGCTCCTACTCGGCGCTCGTCGAGGCGGAGCGCACCCCGGCGCCGGAACTCGTCGACGTGGTCACGTTCGACCGCGTCAGCGACGCCCATCCCGCGGCACTTGCCGGAAGCCTCGCGGAGCACCAAACTCCGCACGCCGTAACCGAATTGGCCCTCGCCGCGCGAAGCGCATCGCCGGATCGGATCGCGGCGGGCACCGCCATCGACGCCGGTGGCCTGCTGCCCGACACTGCGTCCATCAACAGTTGGACCCAACACGTGCACGAGGTCGACCCGATGGAACTGCTCGAGGTTCAGCTGTGCAACCAGACCGCGCCATTCATTCTGGTGAGCCGGCTGCGCCCGGCAATGGCCGCATCGGCCGCCCGCCGCAAGTACGTCGTGAACGTGTCCGCGATGGAGGGGCAGTTCAGCCGCAAATACAAGGGCCCGGGCCATCCGCACACCAACATGGCGAAGGCCGCGCTGAACATGCTCACTCGCACCAGCGCCGGCGAAATGCTAGAGCGCGACGGCATTCTGATGACCGCTGTCGATACGGGCTGGATCACCGACGAACGTCCACACCCGACGAAGCTGCGGCTCGCGGAGGAGGGTTTTCACGCCCCGCTCGACCTGGTCGACGGCGCCGCCCGCGTGTACGACCCCATCGTGCGCGGGGAGGCCGGCGAAGACCTGCGCGGCTGCTTCCTGAAGGATTACTCGCCGAGCAATTGGTAGCCGCTAGGCACGCGGTGGCGCCGGTCAGCCGAGAGTGTAGGGAAGGGATTTGACGGCGCGCACGAAATTCCCGGTGAGGTATTCGGGCTGACCGACGCGCAGCGTCGGGGCGCGGAAGATCAGTTCGCGGAAGAAGGCTTCCAGTTGCATCTTCGCCAGAAATGCGCCCATACAGTAGTGCGGTCCGCCTCCGCCGAACGCGACGTGGGGGTTCGGTTTGCGTTGGATGTCAAAGACATTCGGGTCGGTGAAGACTCGTTCGTCACGGTTGCCCGACGAATACATCATGACGACCCAGTCGCCCTCGCTGATTCGCTGGCCGTGTAGCTCGGTGTCCTGGATGACGGTGCGGCGGAACGTCATCACCGGGGTCGCCCAACGAACAAACTCCTCGATGGCGCATTTGATACGGCCGTCGAAGTCGTCGACCAGCAGTTGGCGTTGCTCGGGGTATTGCTGCAGGGCCATCGTGGTCAGCGTCATCGTGTTGCGGGTGGTGTCGTTGCCGGCAACGGAGAGAAGGACAAAGAAAGCGCCCAGTTCGTCGTCGGTGAGACACCGGCCCTCGACCTCGGCCTCCACCAGTCGCGACATCAAGTCGTTCTCGGGATGCGCGCGCCGTTCCTCGGCCAGTTCAAGGCCGAGCGTGAGAAGCCCCACGAGCGAATCAGTAACCACCGCACCAGGTTCGCGCCCGGCAGCGACGTCGGCGTCGGCCCAGGACACCATGCCGTCGGCGTGCAGGGCCGCTTCGTCGCGCCGCTCGGCGGGAAGACCGACCATTTCGTAGATCGTCCACATCGGCAATGGCTTGGACACCTGCTCGACGAAATCGCCTTCGCTGGTGCCGAGGAGGTCGTCGACAATTTTGACGGCCTGCTGGGTGACCTGGTCCTGAATCGCTGCCACCTGTCGCGGCGTGAACACCGAACTGATCAGCCGTCGCAGGCTTGAGTGCCTCGCGCCGTCCATGCCCAGAAACGATTCGGCGGCATCGAGGATGTCGTCGGGGACAGCCTCGATCTGCACCCCTTGGGCTGACGAGAAGATCTCCGGATGCTTGCTGACGTAGGCGATGTCCTCATTGCGGGTAATCGCCCAGACCCCGTCAACCGGCGCGGGGATCAGTGTGCCTTCAAGGGGAGGATGCCAGCTGAGTGGGCGCTCGTCGCGCAGGATCTTGAAATGTGGTTCGCGTTCTTCGGCGGTGCGTTGCCAGAAGCTGACCGGCGAGATGCTGACCGGGTCGAACGGCGGACGGGTGGAACGATGTTGGTCGGTTTCGACTGTCATGCGTTGGCCCCCAGGGTGGTTGGGTCCGCTGCGCTAGCGGATCGCAATATCGCGGATCGCATGACCAGCCCCATGCCGATGAGAAAAACGCTGTAAGTCGTTAGGGCTAGCCAGAACACCAGGACTCCGCGCCACGACAACGGGCCGCTGTGGAAAAAGAAGGCCAGGACGTCGGGGAGGAATGAAGCCGCAATCCAGAAGTTCAAGTAGCCGACCCAGCGCGGCAGGGTCTGCGCCCGATCGCTGAGGATGGCGATCCCGATGACGACGTTCTGGATGATGAACGGCGCGATCGGGGTGAGGAACACCAGCCACGCGATGTCGTTGAGCGTCACCGTGATTTCGGGATTGCGATAGGGCCGAAACGAGATCACGGCCATCAACAACATGGGGAGCAGCAGCAGTACGCCCGTTGCTGCTCCCGTGACCAGTTGCACGAAAGTCAAGATCGGCCGTCGGCCCTCGATGCGCAGCAGGAAATAGCCGATCAAGCCGATCAGTGGAAAGACCAGGCAGATGCCGAGTTGCGCGATGACCAGCCCGCTCAGCACGCGCGTGTCGTGGCCGTAGAAGCTGACGACCTCCTGGGTGCTGCTCGACGATCCCAGCGGGATCGGCAGGATGCCGGCGATCAGCCATCCGAGCAGGGTCACCACCACGGTGGCCGGACCGGCCCATGCACACAGCAATTGCACCCGGTACGACATGGCGCTCCCTTCCGCCGCAAGCCACATTGTTGAATTGAAATTAGAATCCTAACGCGACAGCACTCACATCGGAATAGTCTTCGCATCTCAAGTGCGTCATCCCGGCATTGAACCGGTGCTAAATAATCGTGATGTCGGATTCCCAGCCCCGTTGGCCACGATGTCGCCAACTGAGGAAGGATGAGGATCGGTGAGCGCTTGACGGCGTCACTGAGGATCATCACGATCGGCGAACGATCGCTAGCAAATTGGATAGGAGATGGCCACGTGTCCGTCATGACGACGCATGATCAGCATGAGCTGCTGGCGCTCGAATTCTTCGCGGCGTGGGGCGAGTCGTTCGACGCGATGTGCGAATCATTCAATGCGCTTGCCAGCGAAGGTGTCTGGGATCAACGCCCGATTCCCAAGCTCACCGGCCCGCGTCAAGCAGTGCGCTTTCTCCGCATCGCGCATCGGGTCTTGGGGCTTGCGACGATCGACGTCGAGATCCTCAGCATCGCCAGCAACGACGACGTCGTGCATACCGCGCGCATCGATCGCCTCAGGCGAGCCGACGGAACGCTCATTGCCGCCGCCCCGGTGGCCGGGGTGCTGACCTTCGATGCCGGGAAGATCACGCACTGGCGCGAATACTTCGATGCCACGGGATTCCTCGGGCAAACCATCGCGACCAGCCTGGCCCACCCGATACGCCGGCTGGGCCGCGCACGTCGCCCCTGACTCATCGATGCTCGGGTGTCCCGTTTCGCCGTTGCAGCCCTCAGCGACCGTGGCGCTTCGTATGGTGCTTGTGGTGGACACAGTCGCTTCCGGCCGGCACGGCTCCGGCCCCGAGCCGATCAGCCGTCGAGGGCTGCTGCGGCTGGTCGGTGGTGCGGGGGCCGCGGCGATCCTGGGCGGGTGCTCGGAACCTGCACCTGAGTCCGCCCCGCGCCCCAGCCCGCCGTGGACGGCTCCTGCAGTCCCATCGCCCGCGCCTGCACGCCCGATCGCGGCGGTGTCGGCCGACATGTTGTGTCGAGATGCCTGGGGTGCTCGTCCCGCCCGCCCAGGCGGCAAGCCTCACACCATCACCCGCATGACCCTGCATCACGAGGCCGTCGTCCTCGGCGACAACCGCAACGCCCCGGGTCGGCTCCGCCAAGATCAGCGCTACCACCAAGACCAAAAGGGATGGGTCGACATCGCCTATCACGTCGGCATCGACCGCGACGGCAACATCTATGAACTGCGCACGCCACAGATCGCCGGTGACACCGCGACGGACTACGACACGACGGGCCACTTCCTGGTCCTCTGCGAAGGAGACTTCGACCAAGAAGTCGTCTCCGAAGCTCAACTCCATTCCGCCGCACTCGCGTTCGCCTGGGCAACCCAAACGTTTCATATCGCGTCCGACACTCTGGCCGGCCATCGCGACCTGGCCTCGACCTCGTGCCCGGGTGCAAACCTGTACGCCCACCTCTCTTCTGGCGACCTCAAGCGGCGCATCGAAGATCTGCGTACAGCCGGAACAGTCAACCTCCGCAGCGTCTGTGGGCCCGACGCGGCCGCCACTGTCGCCGCCATCGAGGCTGGCCACTAGCCGGCGCGCAGCTAGTCAGCGAACTGAAGGCAGCGGTGCACGAGGGCGATTGCGACGCCGCCTTCACCCACGGATGCGGCGACGCGCTTCACCGATCCGGAGCGGATGTCCCCGACCGCGAAAATCCCTGGGGCACTGGTTTCGAGGGCGAACGGCTCGCGATCGGCGTTCCACTGTCCCGCCTTCATCGCGTCGGTTCCGGTCAAGACGAAGCCGTGCTGGTCGCGCGAGACCTGCGGCGGGAGCCAATCCGTCGCCGCCTGGGCCCCGATGAGGACGAACAGCACCTTCGCGTCCCGTCGCGACGAGATGCCGGTGCTTCGGTCGGTGACCTCGATCGCCTCGAGTTGTTCGTGGCCGTGGCCGGCGACGACCTCGACTCGCGTTTCCACCCGGATGTTGGCTTTCGTTGCGATCTGCTCGATGAGGTACTGAGACATGCTCTCGGTGAGCGACTCGCCCCGCACCAGGAGCGTGACCGATCGGGCGTGCTGCGAGAAGAAGATCGCGGCCTGGCCGGCCGAGTTGCCCGCACCGATCAGATACACGTCGTTGCCTTGCGCAAGAGCGGCGTCGCTGCGTGCCGCGCCGTAATAGACACCCGAGCCGACGAATCGATCGATCGAATCGACGTGCAGGCGGCGCCATTCCACGCCCATCGCGAGGATGATCGACTTCGTTCGCAGCACGGTGCCCCCGTCCAGCGTGACGGTCATTTCGGTTGGGTCGACGCCTTCGACCCGACGGGTCACGACGATCTCGGCGCCCAACCGTTTCGCTTGTTGCAGCGTCCGGCTCGCGAGCTCGTCGCCCGAGACGCCGAACGGGAATCCGGTGTAGTTCTCGATCCGGGTGGAGGTGCCCGCCTGCCCACCCGGGGCGAAGGATTCGATCAGTCCGGTCTGCAGGCCCTCGGAGGCGCCGTTGACCGCCGCGGTCAGACCCGCCGGCCCGCCGCCCACGATCAGCACGTCGTACTGCTCACGGCTTGGTTCGACCGTGAGCCCGGCCGCGGTCGCGACGGCGCGCATCGTCGGCGCAACCAGCTCGGTGCCATCGCGCAGCGCCACAACCGGATACGCGGAGGCTTTGCCTCCGGTGCGTGCGACAGCCGCGGGATCGTCGGGGTCTAGGCGTTCGTAGGGAATTTGGTTGCGATGCAGGAAGGTGTCGCACTTATGCACTCCCGGGTCCACGCGCGGGCCGATCACGGACATCGCGGGTTCGCGTCGCTGCGCGGTGGCGTTTCTGAGCATCTCGATGCGCTCCAACGCGGCGGCACCGACCGTTTCGGAGATCTGGGGGGCCATGGCGGCCAGCGTGTGGAATACCTCGACCGTCACTTTCAGTACGCGCGAGGGCTCGGCGGCTCGCATGCTGGCGGGCAGCGGCGTGCCGAGCGTCATCGGGACCTCACCTCCGACTTCACCCGGAAGTCGCACGCCAATTACCTGCTCAACGCCATTCACCAGCTTCGTCAGTTCGGCCTTACCTTCGACTACGATTGCCAGGGATCGGCCTTCGCCCTCGTGGGCCACGTACTCCCCGGCGACAAGGTGGATGTCCTCGACGGCGCCGGCCAGGTATTCCAGTTCTTTCTCTTTCAGCGTCGAGAAGAGCGGAATTTCGGCGAGTTCTTCGATGGTGAACATGACTGCCTTCCAAACTCTTTCGCGCGCGCTGCTGATTCACGACAGCGGTTCGCGTGCGGTGTCGAATCTTTCGATGCTTGAATCGTCGACCTCAGGCCGATTGCGGTGCATGAGGCATTCGCCTTAAATTTTCGGAGATCGACCCAGCAGCACCGGGCGCTCGCGCCGAAAGGTCATCCGCCCAACCTTCTCGCTTCGTCGCGAGGCTTGGCAAAGTTCTGACTTTCGGTCACCGGCCGGGCGCGGGGCGGGTCGCGATCGTCCTGGTCGCCTTTGACGCCACTGCGCAGCGGCACGGCTTCGTCATCGATCCGCAAAAGAGCTGGACGTTTTGAGTCGGCGGTGGTCGCTTCGCTAACGCGCCGGCTTCGATTCCCGGCAGCTCGACCAGTGGAGAACGGCAGGACCGCACGTACGCTCAAAGCCGTGACCACGCCGGAGATTCTCCGCAGCTTGCCCTTGGCCGACGAGATCCTCGAGTCTCACCGCTGGCACGCCCGCGGCGACAACACCGGCTACGACGCATACAAAGCGCACGTGTACCGCATCGTGAACTTCGCCCGCGCGCTCACTCCATCCGCGCCCGACCTCGACGACAAGCTCGCGATCGCCGCGGCATTTCATGACTTGGCCGCATTCGACACGCTCGACTATCTGGTGCCGTCGATAGAGGCGCAGGACGCATGGTTGCAAGAGACCGGCCGGGAGAGTTGGTCCGACGAGCTGGCGCTCGTCATTGCTGAACATCATCGACTCTCCAGATACCGCTCGGCCCGACCCCACGCAGCGCTGGTGGAGACCTTTCGGCGGGCTGACCTGGTTGACGTCAGCCAAGGCCTGATCCGATTCGGCATCCCGAGTTCCTACGTCAAGGAAGTACGCACAGCGTTTGACGCCGGTGTTTTCTTCAAGCGGGTGGTCCCTTCAGGGGCGCTGCGGGCGGTCCGAAAGCGCCAGCTGCCCGGGTTCTTGCTTCCCGGCAACGCGCTGGTTCGCTCCGGTCACGCAGGGGTCGATCGCTGAGGCCGTTGGGGCATTAGGTCGCCCGTAATGCGTTGCACCCCAGCGCAGAAAGACCCGCCACCGCATCGTGATCACGAGACGGTAACGTTTGCTGGCCAAATATCGAAAAGCAATGCATGGCAACCGGCAAGATGACGATGAAAGTCAAGGTTATCGTCGTGTTCGCGCTGGGCGCGTTGTTCGTAACCGCTCCCGGTACCGGGACTTTCGCTGCGCGCGCCGACGGTCCAGGGGCCGCGTTGTACGGCGGCATCAACCGGGTCCGCGACGGGTGCGGGGCGGTCGGTAGCGATCCGCGTTTGACCGAAGCTGCGCAACGGCACGCCGATGACATGCTGCGCAACGGTGGGAACGGTCATATCGGTTCGGACGGCTCGTCGCCGCAGGTGCGGATCACGGATGCGGGCTACCGGACCCCATACAGCGGTGAGGTCGTCTTCTGGGGCACCGGGTCCGCTGCGAATCCGAGCAAAGCGCTGGACTTGTGGATGCAAAGCCCTCCGCACCGTGCGATCATCCTGAACTGCGCGTACACCACGGCCGGCTTCGCCACCGCCTCAGACGGAAACAAAATGACCATCGTCGGCGACTTCGCCGCTTGACGCCGTCAAGCGAGGCTCAAAATGCTTGGTAGAGTGGCGGGTTCCACAGTTTCGAGCAAATCCTCTTGACGCCCAAAGCTTTGACCAGGGCCGCTGCGCAGGTAGGTGCGAGTTCTTAAGCGGTGGGACGCCTGAACGGTGAGAGCGCTTCGGTTCTTCACGGTTTGGATTGGCATCGTTGCCACACCGTTGATCTATTTCATCGACGGTGACCGTGTGATTTTGGTTGTGTCGAACTACGGCGGCACCCGGCGTGGTATCACAATGTGCTGGCGCATCCGGCGGTCAAGCCCTACGGCGGGGGGCGGTTGCAGGCGGCGCGAGTAAGGTTCGTGCCGGTGCTTTCCGTACTCCTTGAGCGTGCGCAGGCAGATGGTTATCTGCGGTCAGACCTGTCCGCTACCGATATGCCCATCATTGGGCTGCTGGCGGGCTTTGTGGGCGAGTGTGCCGGCTTTATCAATGGCGAGTTGTGGCGACGGTACGTGGCCATCATGCTCGATGGTATGCGAAGTCGCAGCGACCAGACTCGGTTGGCGGTCGACGCGCTCGAAGACGAACAGCTCGATATGGCGATGCGGACGTGGCGGCCTCCCGGCCGTCGATGATCGCGTTGTATCCAGATCCTCAGTCACGCAACGTTTTTCCCATCGGCGCGGGAACCCAGCTCTGCAGCGCCTTGCGGCCGATCAATTGGCAGCCGTGGGTGTAGGCCAATTGCTTTGCGGCAGTGGTGAACTCCTGATTGCTCACCACGATGCTGCGCGTGCACCCATGATGACGCGCGCCCGCTACCACTTGCTGAACGGCGGCGACACCGATCGCCTTTCCGTACCGCTTGCACTGGATCGCCGCGTACTGGCCGTCTTTTTGCGCGATCAGGTCGACGCCGTAGTCGCCCACGGCGGGCGTGAAGCTGACCTCCCAGCCCGCGTGTTGCATGCGTGCGGCGACGTAGTCCTCAAACTCCACGCCGTCCATCGCGTCGATCTCGTCGATGCTCGCCTGGGTGTGCAGTCGGCGCCGCGACCGACGGTAGGCCGGCTGTATCAAGCCGGCGAAAAGTAGCCCACAACAGGCACCCACCAGCCCTAGCGCCAAGCGGTGCGTGAAGAAGCCCAGAAGGAGCCCGAAGTAGAGCGGGAGAAAGATGAACGCGATCTTCATGCCGTGGAAACGTCTCGCAGGCCCCGGAAGTTAGCCGCGGAAGCGATGATCGATAACGCCCTGTGCATGCACCGATGATAGAGATGAGCGACGACAAGGAGCTGAAAACAAGGGTGAGGGCGTGAAGATTCGTTACGGCATGGTGTTGGTTGCGGTGTCGCTGGTCTCGGCCGTGGCGGCCTGCGGGTCGGGCAAACCCAGCGGTTCGTCGGCGGCTCCCGCGCCGACAATTGCCCCAGCACCCCCGACGTCAAAGGTCACGCTATAGGAGACCGGTTCCAAGGACCTCTCCGGAATCGCACAAGCGGCGAGCGGCGACGTCAACATCGGCGCCTCGGGCGCCTACCTGTCCGAGCGCGATATGACCGCACACCCGGGCTGATGAACATCGTCGTGGCGGTTTCGGCGCCGCACATCAGCTACAACCTGCCCGCCCTCACCGAGCACCTCAAACTGGACGGCAAAGTGCTGGCGGCAATGTACAAGGGCACTATCAAGACCTGGAACGACCCGCAGATCTCGGCCCTCAACCCCGGCCAGCCGCAAGACATTGCGTTACTGCCCGACATTGGCGAACCGCTGTAGTCCTCGCCTGAGTCGCTCTCTAGCGTGGTGCCCGATGTGCCTGCCTCACAGCGACAATCGACCCGTGGCGAGGTTTGTCGCTCGGAGGCGGGCAATAGCGAAGGCCGTCCCGCTGGAGGCCACCGTTGCTGGTGTGACGACGGCAGCCACACCGGTACCGCCGCCACCTCATCGGGATTAGCGTCGTGCTTGCGCGCGTTGCCCATCTCGACAGACGGCAGCCGACAGATAAGGGCGACTATGAAGTTCGGAATCGCAACGTTCGTCAACGACGACACCATCGACACGTTGTCCTTGGCACGCGCGATCGAAGAGCGGGGTTTCGCCTCGCTGGTGATCGCCGAGCACACGCATATTCCGGCGAGTCGGGAGTCTGCCTACCCGATGGGCGGCGAACTGCCCTCGATCTACTACCGGACACTCGATCCGTTTGTGACGCTGGCCGCAGCGGCAGCGGTGACCTCGTCCATCGAGTTGTTCACCGGGATCGCGCTGCTCATCCAGCGCGATCCGATCACCACCGCAAAGGAAGCGGCCAGCATCGACTTGATCTCCGGCGGCCGCTTCGTGTTCGGCGTCGGTGCTGGCTGGAACATCGAGGAGCTACGCGATCACGGCACGGACCCGAAGACCCGCGGCGCGCTGCTCGACGAACGCATCGAGGCCATCAAAGCGCTGTGGACAACCGAACCCGCTGAGTACCACGGCAAGTACGTCGACTTCGACGCTTCCTACCAGCGCCCCAAGCCGGTTCAGAAACCGCACCCGCCGATCTTCATCGGTGGCGACTCGGATGCCACGGTCAAACGGGTGATTCGCCACGACGCCGGTTGGCTATCGAACCCGCTCCCGCTGGAGCGGCTACGCCATCGCATTGATCAGATGCGCGAGGGCAGCGGACGCGACGTGCCACTGGCAATGTTCGGCACACCGACCGACCCCGACTATTGGCGCGCGGCCGAGGGATTGGGCTTCGAACGGCTAGCACTGCTGTTGCCCAGCCGGCCGCTCGACGAATCGCTTCGGTTGCTCGATGACTTCGCCGCGAAGGTGGATAGCTACCGCGGCTGAGGTGCCGGGGCCGTCATCGCCGACGTGCGAATTCGGATAAATTCTCTCGCGCGGTGAACTACCGCACTACACTCCGTCCATGGAACTCGAGGCCCCGGAGTTTCGTCCGTCACCGATTTGGACGATTAAAGCGAAATTCATCCAGTTCATTTACCAATATTTCTATCCATACTTGACTCGTCGGCTTCGTTCGGACGATGTGTTGTTCCTCAATTACGGGTACGAGGAAGATCCGCCGATGGGCGTGCCGCTATCGGCTGCCGACGAGCACGACCGGTACTTTATCCAGCTCTACCACCGCACCGCGACCCAGGTCGACCTGGCCGGCAAGCGGGTGCTGGAGGTCGGTTGTGGCCACGGCGGCGGAGCCTCCTACCTGATGCGTACCGTGCATCCGGCCTGCTACACCGGACTGGACTTGAATCCGGTCGGCATCGCGTTCTGCCAAAAAAGGCACCATCTCGACGGCCTGGAATTCGTGAAAGGCGACGCCGAGCATCTGCCTTTCCCCGACCAATCATTCGACGCGGTGATCAATATCGAGTCCTCGCATCTCTACCGCGAGTTTCCGCGTTTCCTCGATGAGGTGGGCCGTGTGCTGCGCCCGGGAGGGCATTTCTTGTATGCCGACTTCCGCTTCGCTGACACCGTTGCCGGGTGGGAAGCGCAACTGGCCAATGCGCCGATGGCCGAGCTTTCCCACACGACGATCAATGAGCAGGTCGTGCGCGGCATGGAGAGAAATTCGCAGTGGTGGGTACGCGCGGTCGATCGCCTCGTGCCGGCAGTGCTGCACAGGTGGCTCTTGGTCAACGGCTACGTGCTCGTGTGGCGGGTCTACCAGGACATGCAAAGCGGCGGATCCACCGACTATCGGATGTACTGCTTCGCCAAGGCGTGACGCCCTGCCCTAAAACGGTTGGCAGGAAAGCGGTTTCGATGCTCCGCGGCACTCTGAGAAGAGCTCAGGCCGGGACGATCCGACGCGCGGCACGGGCCAGTCGCGACGGCGTGAACCGCCAGACTTCGGCGTCTTCGACATCCCACGCATACGTGGGCGTGTTACCCGCCAGCAGGTCGCGAAGCCCCGGGCGACCCAGCTCGTCCGAGGACCACTCGTAGAGGCGGCCCCATCTGGGCTGGATGACCCCGACGTCGAGCAAGTGGCCGAAGCCGTGCTCGAGCGCGATGTACGTTTCGACGTCATCGCCCAGCGGATAGCGGTCCGGGAGGATGCGCGAAAGCGACAAGAAGATCCCGGTCATGCCCAAGCGGGGGTCGCCGAGGGGGCGCGCAAACGGGGCAAGCCAGCCCATGGCCAGGTGTGGCGCGGCCACCAGGGCATGGGCGTAGAGCACCCGGATGAGGACGACGTTGATGAAGAACCGTTCCACCCGCGTTTCCTGACGGGCTAGCGCCTCGTTGGCCAAATAGCCCGCGGCGATCGAGGCGTTGTGCGCGCGATACCAGTTGCGTGCGGTTGGTTGTCGGATGAATTCGAGGTGAGTGCTGACCGCGGGCGAACTGGGCTCGCCCCGATGCCCGAATGCGAAAGCCCGGGCCTCCGCCGTGTCGTGCAACAGGGTCTCGTTCACGGCCCGCCACCATGGGCTGCCCGGGCACGAGTCGTCGTGGGGGTTGAGCAGCCCACGACGCAGCTGCCATCCCATGAACGCCGATGCCGCGCGCCGGTAGGGCAAGTAGCCCCGATCCACACCGCGCGGAACTTCGTAGAGCCGGCGCAGCAGCGCCAGCCGCGCCGCCGGGTCGCTGCGGGCGGCGGCAACCAGCGAATCCGCGTGTTCGGCAGCCGAAAGCGACGCACTTGCATCGTCAAAGGGCATGTCCATACGCCTCCACCGGCACCGTCGACCATCCGACTATATTTGCGCCGCGACCAGCGCAGCGCGACTCAAGCCTCCAGGTCGGGCGCCCATCGCGGCGGGCGCGCGTCCGGCCGGTGCGCCGAACGTGCCGCGGCCAGCGTCATTGCGCGCTCACCGTTGACGGCGGTCAGCGGCGGGGGCTGGCCCTTGCGCAGTGTCGCGATCAACTCGCGGTACGGGCCGATGACGTAGACGGTGTCGCCGGCCTTCAGCAGGGCGTCGCGGCGGGGGCGCAGCCGAACAGGCCCTTCCGGTCGAGTGATCGCGATGACCCGCACCTGGGTGGACAAGTCGACCATCCGCAGGCCATCGAGCTCGCTGCCCGCCGCCACGAGCATTCCGCCGACCATGAAGGAGCGCTGCCCAACCCAAAACGTGCCCAGCACCTGCAGGCCCATCGCCGCGCCGATGAACCACGGGGCCGCCAGGTCGACGATCGACCGCACGTTTTCAAAACCGAACCGCCGATTCACGGCGGTGCCCAGCGCGCGGCCTTGAACGCGCATGACGATCGGCACCTTGGTGTCGGATCCCAAGATCTCCAGCAAGACGATCCCGGTCTCGATGTTTTCCATGTCATCCTGGGTCACCACCGCCACTCCGCGGGCGCGATCGACACGGGCCGATTCCAGCGTCTGGCGCATCGCCGAATCTCCGAAAATCACCGGCACGTCCAGCTCGGCCACGGTAGACAGAAAACGGTTGTTCACGTTCGGCTCGATGACGAGGACGTCGTATCCGGCGGTCGTCAGATCGCTGACGACGCGGACGCCAATCGAGCCCAGCCCGATCACGACGATGTGGTCGCGCATATGGCGTGCCCGGCGCAGCCCGGCCGTCTGGACGAAGCGGCGGGACAGCATCAGGTCGGCGAGAAACGCGACGAGGATGGCGGTGACGATCGCACCACCGAACATCAGCCCGACGTTGAACAGTCGCAGGAATAGGGACTCCTGGCCGAAACCGAATTCGCCGTAGCCCACGGTCGTGATCGTCTCGGAGGTGAAGTACAGCGCATCGATCCACGACATCCGCTGATGCTGATAGGCGAAGTGTTCCACGGCAGTGGAGCCGAGAGTGAGGAACAGCGCGAAGGCCAACGAGGGGAAAAGCAGCGGGTTCACGTCGTCGCGCATGGCGCGCGCGGCATCGATGGCGCGCCGCACCCGGGAGTGACGCGAGCGCGTCGCGGTCGCGGGGGGCACCGTGATCCCGCGGGCTTCCAATTCGTCTTTGACGCCGATCATCGAGGTCCAGTCGCCGGCGTAGACCTGCAGATCCCGTCCGGGGCATGGCACCACCTCGCCGGGGGCGGGTGAGTTCTTGCCGTGGACCACCGCCACCGGAGCCAGGTCGGCGTAGATCTCGCGCAGCGTCGCGTTATAAGGCGCCTCGGATCCCCAGACGACGAATTCGATACCGGCTGTGTCGAACTGATGCGCGTTACGCGACAGCACTGCCTCGACGAGGGATGGTGCCGCGAGGTCGGCGACGTCCAAGATCGCGCCGGGGCCGTTGACCGAGGTCACCGCTTCGCGTAGCACGTCGTTGGCCAGACGTGCCACCACGCGGACATCCGGACTGTATTCCCGTGCCAGTAACGCGATTTCGAGGTTCACCGCGTCATTGGGTCCAGCGCAGACGACGGCGCGCGCGCGATGGACCCCGGCGCCCAGAAGATCGGCGGCGGTGTTGATCTTGATGATCCGCGCACCCGCACCCCTTAGTTCCTCGGCGATCGTCTTCGACAGCGGGTCGTCGCCGCTGACGATGATTTCGCGATGGAATTGAAAGAGCTCGCCCATTTTGTGCTGTCGATTCGTCCGCTCGTCGCCAAGGTCGATCGCGACAAACTAATCGATGTCGAGCTGCCGAACGTGCTCCGGCTGTTCGCCATTCGGCTGCGACTTCGTGTGGTGCGCCATGAATACTCCGACCTCTGCTGCCACCAGCGTCCGCTGGCTCATATGACTATCGGACACAATGCCGAAACATGCCACCGGAAGGAGTCCGGCAAAAGAAGTCAACGGCGATGTCCCGCAAGTCTTTTTGAGGTGCAACAGGTTCGACTTGAGCTCGTCACGCGGACGAAATAGTCGAGGCGTAGAAAGCGCTGTCGCGCTATAACGCAAAGGAGCATTCATTGTCCGAAAAGACACCCGACGACATCTTCAGGCTCGCGAAAGATGAGCACGTTGAGTATGTCGACGTTCGCTTCTGTGACCTGCCAGGCACCATGCAGCACTTCACAATTCCGATATACGCCTTCGACGAGAACGTCTTCGAGGAGGGCTTGGCGTTCGACGGCTCGTCGATTCGCGGGTTCCAGTCGATCCACGAGTCCGACATGTTGCTGCTTCCCGATCCGGAGACCGCGACGATCGATCCGTTCCGGGCCCGCAAGACGCTCAACGTGAACTTCTTCGTGCACGACCCCTTCACGTTCGAGTTGTACTCGCGCGACCCCCGCAACGTCGCCCGCAAGGCCGAGAATTACCTGATCAGCTCGGGCATCGCGGACACCGCGTACTTCGGCCCGGAGGCCGAGTTCTACATCTTCGACTCGGTCAGCTTCGACTCGCGCACCAACGGCTCCTTCTACAAGGTGGACGCGACATCCGGGTGGTGGAACACCGGAGAAGCGAACGAGTCCGACGGCAGCCCGAACCTCGGTTACAAGGTCCGTCCCAAGGGCGGGTACTTTCCGGTTGCCCCCACCGACCACTACGTGGACCTGCGCGATGACATTCTCACCCATCTGACCAACGCGGGCTTTCTTCTGGAGAAGGGTCACCATGAGGTCGGCAGTGGGGGCCAGGCCGAGATCAACTACAAGTTCAACACGTTGCTGCACGCGGCTGACGATCATCAGATGTTCAAATACATCGTCAAGCAAACCGCGTGGCAGGCCGGCAAAACCGTGACGTTCATGCCCAAGCCGTTGTTCGGTGACAACGGCTCCGGCATGCACTGCCACCAGTCGCTGTGGAAAGACGGCAACTCCTTGATGTATGACGAGACCGGGTACGCCGGGCTGTCGGACACCGCCCGACACTACATCGGTGGCCTGCTGTACCACGCGCCGTCGCTGCTGGCGTTCACCAACCCGACGGTGAACTCGTATAAGCGTCTGGTCCCGGGTTATGAGGCGCCGATCAACCTGGTCTACAGCCAGCGCAACCGCTCGGCGTGCGTGCGCATCCCGATCACCGGCACCAACCCGAAGACCAAGCGGCTGGAATTCCGTTCTCCCGACTCGTCGGGCAACCCCTACCTCTCGTTCGCGGCCATGCTGATGGCCGGCCTGGACGGCATCAAGAACAAGATCGAGCCACCACCGCCGGTCGACAAGGACCTCTACGAGCTGCCGCCCGAGGAGGCCGCGGAGATCCCGCAGGCACCCACCCAGCTGGCGGCGGTGATCGACCGGTTGGAGCAGGACAGTGAATACCTCACTGAGGGAGGCGTTTTCACGCCCGACTTGATCGAGACGTGGATCAACTTCAAGCGCGACTACGAGCTCGCGCCTTTTAACCTGCGGCCGACCCCGTACGAGTTCGAGCTCTACTACGACGTCTAGATCAGCCACGCATTTTGGTGCGCGTTTTCCACCACGCGACACCGGCGAAGACCACGGCGAGCACTCCCAACATGCTCATGTCGAAGAACCATGACGACGCCGAGTGCTGCCAGTGGGGATCTTTCGCGATTCCCACCACGAGGTGAGTCAGATCTGCCGTCGACGCGGTGGCCGCGAAGCCCCATCGCCCGGGGGTGAACCAGGCGAGGGTCTCGAACAGCGGCCGGTCCGTCACCGGGATGAACCCACCCGCGAGCACCAGCTGCGCCATCAGCGTCATCGCCAGCAGCACAATGACCTGATCGCTGGTGCGCGCCAACGCCGAAATCGCCAGCCCCGCAACCATCGCCACCGCACACGTCGCCGCTACGCCAACGAACAGCTCGAACATCGGGCTGCCCAGTGCCGCAGCCCCCGACGGCCCCGGCTTACCGATCCCGGGCGCCGTGACGATCAGAACCAGGATCGCCGACTGCATCATCGCGACTCCACCAAACACCACGAGCTTCGCCAGAAGGTATGCGGCGGTAGATAATCCGGCCGCGTGCTCGCGATGAAAGATCGCGCGCTCACCGACAAGGTCGCGTGCGGTGAGCGTGATGCCCATCAGGATTGCGGCGAAGCTCGTCAACGCAATGACATGCTTGGCTTCCAGCGGCACGGAGGCATCCGCCTGGCCGAGTCCGGCGTGACCGGCCACGGTCAGCGGCAGCAGCCCGACGATGAACGGCAGTACGGCGAGGAATGCGAAGTAACCGCGGTTGGCGATAAGGAGCCGGACTTGGCGGCGGGCAAGCGTTGACAGCTGGCGCCATCGGCCGGCCCGTGCGGGTTCGCCCGGCTCCGCGGGCAGATCGCAGATGACCTGCATCGCCGTGAGTTCAGCCTGCGATCCGACGTCTTGCATGAAGCGCCGTTGAATGCCGTCGGGATCGGCGCAGACGATGCCGAAAATGTCGGCCCAGTCGCGGGCTCCGATGGCCGATCCGATCTCTCCCGGGCGACCGCAGAATGCGGTCTTGCCGCCGGGGGCCAGCAGCAGTACCTGGTCGCACACATCGAGGAACGTCAACGAATGCGTCACCACCACGATCATCCGACCCGCGTCGGCGAGCCGGCGCAGCATTGTCATGACGGCGCGGTCCAGCGCGGGATCCAGCCCCGTCGTGGGTTCGTCGAGCACCAGCAGCGAGGGATGTGTCAACAGCTCCAAGGCAATTGACACCCGCTTGCGCTGCCCGCCCGACAACTTTTCGATGCGGGTCGCGGTGTGGGGTGTCAGCTCGAGCTCCTCGAGCACCGAGGCGATTACCTGACCGCGATCGCCGGCGCCGGTGTCGGCGGGCATCCGCAGTTCCGCGGCGAATTCCAGCGCCTGCCTGACGGTCAACCGAGGGTGCACCACGTCGTCCTGCGGCACCATCCCGATCCGGTTGCGCCACGACGCGTACGACGCGGTGTGCAGGTCGCGCCCGTCCAATGCCACCACACCGCTGGTCGGACGTGCGGCTCCGGTGATCACTTTGGCAAGCGTGGACTTGCCCGCACCCGAAGGGCCGATCACCGCCGTCAACGTGCCGGGACGTGCGGTGAACGAAATACGGTCCAGTGCAACAATATTGCGCTCGAGAGTAAGACTCACGTCGCGAACGTCGAGACCGCCGATCGTGATGGCCCGCGGGAGGCGGCCGGCGATCGTGGGCACCAGAGAATAGGTCATCATGTGAGTCCTCATCCGAATAGATAGGCCAGGGGGAGTACCAGTAGCAACGAGTCGATCCGATCGAGCAGACCTCCGAAGCCCGGCAGCCAGCAGCCGGCGTCCTTGACCTGGGCTTGGCGCTTCAGCATGGACTCCAGCAGGTCGCCGAAAAGGCCACCGATGGAGACGGCGACGAGCAGTCCGATCGAAATAGTGCCCAGCAGCGAGAGGATGACGAACGCCCCGATGATCGCGCCGACCATCCCGCCGACCGTCTTGTTGGGGCTCAACGGCGACAACGGCTGACGCGCCCACGCCATGCGGCGCAACCCCTTTCCGCCACACCAGGCGGCGACGTCGGTGGCGGCGACGGCGAAGCAGAGTAAGTACGCGTCCGGCCACACCATGACGAGGTGTGCAAGCGACCAGCAGATCCACACAGATCCGAACCCGGCGAAAGCAGTGCGCTTGGCGCCGTGCTCAACGTCGCCGTCGAGCACCGAGGGCGCCGCGCACAGCAGCACGGCGACGGGCGCGAGCTGCAACAGCGACGGGCGCAACCAGGCGGCGAGCGGGTAGAGCACCGCCAGCGCCACCAGCACACAGGTATCCAGTCGGCGCACCCGCACCAATCGCGCGTATTCGGTCACCGCGACGACGGCCAGTGCCGCCGCCAGCGCGGCGGTGGTGCCGTGGCCGAGCCACACCGGGAGGCCGACCACGGGTGCGATCAGCGCCCAGGTGCGCCACTTCTGGATCAGCTCCCGCTTGCGCGCGACGAGAACGACGATGCCAGCCAGGGCCAGGATCGCCACCGTGACCCACAGCAGAAACACGGCCCGGGAGTAGACGTGGATGTGCAGTGGACCCAGATCGACGTTGAGCGGCATCCGCCGATCGCGGTGGACGAACGACAGGTAGTTCTCGACGATCGTCATCTCAGGACGCGAGTGCGTAGCGGTCGGTGGCATCGGCCTCCGAATGCCCGCCCAAGGCCAGCACGTGCGCCCGCAATTGAGGGCCCGACGTGGTGTGCGGGTCGAGGGGGGCGCCCAGGTGGACGCGCATCGGGGCGGGGGAGTAGCGGCCGTCCTTCGGCAGCACGTCGGCGGTTCCGGCGATCGCGACGGGAACGATCGGTACGCCGCAATCGCGCGCCAGTCGCAGTGCACCGGATCGGAACTCGCCGATGGTGCCGTCGGTCGATCGGGTCCCCTCGGGGTAGATGACGACGGTGCGTCCGGCCTTCAGGGCCGGGCCCGCCGCGGCGAGCAGCGCGGCATAGGTGCCGTCACCGGATCGGCGCACCGGCAGGACGCCGATAAGCGAGGTCGCGACGACGCGCCGCGCGGGCACGGCGAACCAATAGTCGGCCGCCGCGCCGATCACCGGCCGAGTGGCCGGCGGCAGCGCCGCCAGCAGTACCGCGGAGTCGGCATGCGAGCTGTGATTGGCCACGACCACGCAACCACCCGCGGTGCGCCAGCGTCCGCTCACAGTCAGCCCACCCGACGCGGCGCACACGGTCCGCCAGAGCCAGTGCCGAAGCACGCTCGGCATCCGGTTCGCGGTCATGCTGCCACTGCCGTGAGGGGTTGCGTGACGAGGTTCAGCGGTTGGGTGATCGTGCTGATCGGCTGCGTTACCGCGTCGAAGTGCTCCACCAAGACGACGCGCTGAGCTCTCAGCTCGCGGCGCGCCGCCCGCAGTCGCAGCACCGTGGTGATCAGTGAACCGTTCACCAGCTGCGCCAGCAGCACGGGCATGATGACCGGAAAGGCGGTGGCCAGCACCACGAACAGGCAACGCTCGGTCTTGCCCAGCGGGCCACCGTTGCGTCGCGTTGCGCCCGCGGCCGCCGCGGCCAGCGACGCGAACGTCGGAAGCGTCGCGGCGAGCGCGGCGACAAGCACCTGCAACACCAGCCAGGACAGCCAGTGCAGTCCGGCTCCGTACTGCCGGGCCGCCCAGACCGCCAGGCCGGCGAAGGCGAGCAGATCCGCCGCGCGGTCACCGATCTCGTTGACGACGAACCCCCAGGGCCGGCTCACGCCACGGGCGCGGGCGACCGCGCCGTCGAGGTTGGCCCCGGCCAGCCGGAGCACCATGAACAGCGCGGCGAGCGGCCACCATCCGAACGCGACCGCCACCCCGGCCCCAGCGGCCGCGGTCACGCCGGCAGCGGTGAACACATCCGGGGAGACCCGCCGCGCCACTGCGGCGTCGACGATGGGTGTCAAACGCTTGGTGAACCATGGCTTGAGCGCGTAGAGGCTGGTCACGGAGGGGCTCCTTTCGTTGTCCCGATTTGTTGCACATTCGCTGCTTGGGTGGCCTTGCGATTGCGATGAGTACATCGGGCGGCCGCGACTACCGATCCCAAAAACGTCGACGAGACAGCGGCGCCGGCCTATAGGAAGATGAAGCGATGCGAGGGGTTGTCGTTTTTGCGAGTTTTGCTGCTGTCATCGCCGTTGCCGCACCGGCACAGGCTGATCCGAGTCCGGATACGAACTTTTTGACCGAGCTGAAGAACGCCGGCATCACCTATCAGACGCCGAGCGTCGCCATCGGGGTCGGCAAGAGCGAATGCAAACTGATGGATGAAGGCATGCCCGAGACCGAGGTCATCAAGGACCTGGAGGAGAGCAACCCCGCATTCAAGGGGGACAGCCCGGTCCAGTTCACCACGATCGCGGTGAACGCCTACTGCCCCCAACACGCAGGGGAACTGACTCCGCCGCCGGCGTCATCGTAGGTCGACGGACTGCGCGTCTCCCCGCAATTCGACCGGTAGGCGTTTATATCCGTGCAAGGTGACCAGCCCGAGTGGTTCGGGCTGGTCGCGCAGGCTCAGGCCGGGGAATCGTTCGAATAGGGTGCGCAGGGCGATGGCGCCCTCGATCCGCGCCAACGCCGCGCCGAGGCAACCGTGGATGCCCGATCCGAATGCCACGTGGTCTCGAGCATTGGATCGGGTGATGTCGAACCGGCCGGGGTCGCTGAATACGCGTGGATCGCGGTTGGCGCCGCCCATCAACAGCACGAACATCGAGCCGGCGCGGATGTGCTCCCCAGCGACTTCGGCGTCGCGGCGCGCGGTGCGCACGAGCATCTGCACGGGGCTTTCGAATCGCAGAATCTCTTCGACCGCCGCCGGCCAGAGGTCTGGGTCGTCGCGTAGTAGTGCCAGCTGCTGGGGATGCTGCAGCAGCAGGACGATTCCGTTGCCGATCAGATTCACCGTCGTCTCGAACCCGGCGCCGACCAGAAGTGCTGCGTTGGCGGCGAATTCGCGATGGGTCAGCTCGCCGCCGGCGGCCACGCGGCCGAATGGATCGTCATGCGAGTCACCGTCACGCGCCCGTTCGATGAATTGGGCGGCGTAGCGGTCGACATCGCGTAGCTGCTCGACAGCGTGGCGAAACGTCTTCCAGTTGGTACCGAAATCCAAGAGCGGGGCCAAGCCATAGCCCCACTCGCGCACCTGCGGGCGCGCGTCGGTTGGCAACCCCAGGATCTCGGTGATCACAGCGACCGGCAGTTCGGTGGCGAAGTCGGCGACCAGGTCGGGTCGCGGGTTGTGTTCCAAACGATCGAGCAGTTCGGCCGTGATTTCTTCGACCCGAGTACCGAGCTTGTCGATGGCGCGTGGCGTGAAGCTCTGGGCGAACAAGCGCCGATACCGGGTGTGATCCGGGGGATTCGACATCACCATCGCCGGACGCTCCACCGGATTGGGCAGGCCGGGATCCGTTCGTTCCAGTAATGCCGGAAAAGGTTGGGGGAGAGGGGCATTTACGATGTTAGTAACCCCGAACCGGTCGTCGCGCAACACCGTCCGGCAGATTTCGTGGTCGGCGCTCACCCACACAAACGGCCGCCGCACCAGGCGGCCCTGTTGCCTGATGTCCTCGACCAGGCGATAGCTCTCGCCTCCGCGGGCCCGGCCCAGCAGAAACCGGGCCAGGGGTTGTCCGCGGCGAGCCTGCACCGCCAAGAACGCGCGCGGCGCACCGTACCTGGCCATCCAGCGAAACCAGATGCTCGTCCGGATAGCGATCCTCCTTGGGCGCGGCCGTGACGTCGTGGCCGGAACATATCACCGGTCCTCGCGTCACGCGCGTACAGGTAATTCATAGGCGCGACACAACCATTGCCCACGCTACGGCAGGACGATGAAATTCGTGGGGGGACAATGAGTTATCAAAGCGATTCGGCGGTCCTGGCGAGGCCGCGGCTGCGCGGCTGGATCCACGTCTATTGCGCCGTATGCGCATTCATTGCGGGTACCGTGCTGGCGGCGGCGTCGTGGGCGCTGGAATCCAAGCGGGCCGGGCACTCGACGCTGACATACACCTTGTCGATTGTGGCGATGTTCGCCGTCAGCGCTATTTACCACCGCGTCTATTGGGAGTCGGTGACCGCCCGAAAGTGGATGCGACGGCTCGACCACTCGATGATCTTTTTGTTCATCGCCGGCAGCTACACACCGTTCGCAAGGCTGGATATGCCGCGCGGGACCGGGTACGTGGTGCTCGCGATCGTGTGGGGTGGCGCGGCGGCCGGAATTGCGCTGACCCTGTTTTGGCCGTCGGCGCCGCGGTGGCTCGGGGTTGTGCTGTACCTGCTACTCGGCTGGGTTGCGATCTGGTACAGCCCGCTGATCCTGCACAACGCCGGCGTGGCCGCGACCGTCTTGCTGGCCGTCGGCGGCGCGCTGTACAGCATCGGCGCGGTGTTCTACGGGTTGCGCCGGCCCGACCCGTGGCCGAGGACGTTCGGCTATCACGAGTTGTTCCATGCGTGCACCGCGATCGCGGCGCTCTGCCAATACATCGCGATGTGGTTCGCCGTCTTCGGGCGGGCGTAGATCACACCCGCCACATCGGCGTCGTGAACCTGACGCCACATGGTTTGGAATTTCGATGGCGCATACGGTGTCGCATTTCAGAAGTGTTCTAGTTCAACCGTTTTGGTGCCGATGCGGCCGGTGTGATCAGTTGCCCATACGGCGTCCACGTCCCGCCTAGGGCCCGCTGCCAACGAGGTTGCTGTTCTGCGGGCAGTAGGCGTGGACCGAGATGGTCACGTACGACTCGGCATGGCTGCCGAGCGCGGGGTTGCTCGCCCGGAAATCCGCGATTATCTGCTGCACCGTCATGCCCAGACGGATGTTCTCGCACACCATCTTGCCGTTGTAGATCGCGGCATCCGGATCGGCGAAGGAGATGCCCTGGTCGTTGAGATCCTGAACGTATTTCTTGTCCTGACCCGGCGTCGACACAATCGACGACGGGGCGGCCGTCGCCGCCGTTCCTGGAGCCGGGGCCGCCTTGGAGGTGGGTGTCGCGGTGGTTGCGAGCGCCGCCGCCTTGGGATGGGTGGTCAACAGTGAACGCCCGAGGACTATCGCACCGGCGATCACGAGCCCGGCCGCGAGCAGGGCGGCAGCGGTGCGCCAGGTGGCGCGCCACGATTGGCGCGGGTTCGCCGCGTCGCTCGGCGCATCGACGTCGTCGTCGCGCGACCACGCGAAACCGGCGGAGTTCGCCGACGTGGCCGCCTCGGGTTCCGCGGCAGTGGGCGCGGCGACGGTCTCGCTACCGTCGAGCCCGACAGTCTTGTCGGTAGCTGGTACCGGCTCGGACATGTCGGCCATGGTACGGGCCGCGAACGACTGCTTGGGGTGTTAGTCGGGCGCCCGGGTGCCGAGCAGGGCACGCACCAGCGGACGGGACCCCTCGGACCGAAGCAGGTAACTGGCCGGACGCGGCCGCACCTTCAACGGCCACCAGAACCAGCGTCGCAGCAGCGCGGCGATGGATGGCGTCATGAACGCGCGCACGATCAAGGTGTCGAACAGCAGGCCCAGACCGATCGTGGTCCCGATTTGCCCGATCACCGTCAGATCGCTGACCACCATCGAGGCCATGGTCACGGCGAATACCAGGCCGGCGGCCGTGACGACCTTTCCGGTACCGCCCATCGCCCGAATAATGCCCGTGTTGATACCGGCGCCGAGCTCTTCCTTCATTCGCGAGACGAGCAGCAGGTTGTAGTCGGATCCCACCGCCAACAGGATGATGACGGACATCGGCAACACGAGCCATTCCAGCCCGAGCCCGATGATGTGCTGCCAGAGCAGTACGGACAATCCGATGGACGCCCCCAGCGACGTGACGACCGTTCCCACAATCACCATCGCGGCCACAAAACTTCGGGTGATCATCAGCATGATCGCGAAAATAAGGCAGAGGGAAGCGATTCCGGCGATCATCAGGTCGTACCGGGAGCCGTCTTGCAGGTCTTTGTACGTCGCCGAGACGCCGCCGACGTAAATGCTGGCGCTTTCCAGCGGTGTCGACTTGAGCGCCTCCTCGGCCGCGGTCTTGATCGCCTGGACGCGCGCAATACCTTCGGGAGTTGCGGGATCACCCCTATCCGAAATGGTCATGCGCGCCGCTTTGCCGTCCGGCGACATGAACAGTCCCATGACGCGCTCGAAGGTGGGGTTCTTGAAAATCTCCGGCGGCAGGTAGAACGTGTCGTCGTTTTTCGCTGCGTCGAACGCCTCGCCCATCTCGGTGGAGATATTGCCCTGCGAGTCGGCCTGACCGATGATGCCGGTCATCGTCGAATGCATGGTCAGCATCATGTTGCGCATGCTCTTCATGGTTTCGATCTGAATCGGCAGCTCGGCGGCCAGTTTCGGCATCAGCACGTCGATCTTGTCGATGTTGATGACCAGTTCGCCCAGCTTGTCGTTGATCGCGTCGATGCCGTCGAACGAATCGAAAAGCGATCTGATCGCAAAGCAGACGGGAATGTCGTAGCAGTGCTTTTCCCAGTAGAAGTAGCTGCGGATCGGTCTGAGGAAGTCTTCGAAGTTAGAAATCTGATCTCGTAGCTCGCCGGTGATTTGCTGAACTTCGTGCGTCCTGCCGGCCAGGTCATGGGTCACGGCGTTGAGCTCAAGAATCAGGTGATACAGCGTTGTCGTGATTCTGATCGTTTTGTTCAGCTCGTCGGCCTGCACGAGCATGTCGTTCATGCGAGCTTTTTGATATTCGAGGTTCACCAATTGGCTTGCGTTCATGACGCCGAACCGGAACGGAATCGTCGTGTGCGCCATCGCGGTTCCCGCCGGTCGGGTGACGGATTGCACCCGGGATACGCCCGGAACCGAGAGAACGCCCTTGGCCAGGCGTTCCAAGACCAGAAAATCTGAAGGGTTGCGCATGTCGTGATCGGCCTCGATCAACACGAACTCGGGCAACATCCGGCCCAGTGGGAAGTGTCGAATTGCGGCCGCGTAGCCCTGGTTGGTCGGCAGGTCTTCGGGCAGATACACCCGGTCGTGGTAGTTCGTCGTATATCCCGGCAGGGCGAGCAGGCCCACCAGAGTGACCGCGCACGCCGCGGCGAAAATGGGTCCCGGCCACCGGACGACCGCCGTGCCGATCCTGCGCCAACGACGATCCGTGATCTTTCGCCGGGGCTCCAACAAACCGACTCGGCCACCGATGGCGAGAACGGCCGGGACGAGCGTGAGCGCAATCGCCACCGCAACCAGCATGCCCACCGCACAGGGGATACCGATCGTCTGGAAATAGGGCATCCGGGTGAAGCTGAGGCAGAAAACCGATCCGGCGATCGTCAAACCGGACGCCAAGACAACCTTGGCGGTGCTGCGGTACGTCGTGAAATAGGCCGTTGCCGGATCTTCGCCGGCCTGGCGTGCCTCTTGATAGCGGCCGACGAAAAAGATTCCGTAGTCGGTTCCCGCCGCGAGCGCGAGAGTGATCAGCAGATTGACGGCGAAAGTAGAAAGACTGATGGCGCCGATATCCCCAAGGAACGCGACGATTTGGCGCGCCACCTGCAGTTCTATTCCGACCATCAGCAGCAGCAGAATGACGGTGGTAAGCGACCGGTAGACGAGCAGCAGCATGATGAAGATCACCGCGAGGCTCACCAGCGTGACCTTGAGGATTGTCTTCTGACCGCTGTGATTCAGGTCCGAAATGAGCGGCGCCGGGCCGGTGACATAGACCTTGAGCCCGGCCGGGGGAGGAATCCGATCCACGATGTGGCGCACGGCGTCGGCTGACTCATTCGCCAGGCTCGTGCCCTGGTTGCCGGCAAGCTTGAGCTGCACGTACGCGGCTTTACCGTCCTCGCTTTGCGCGCCGCTCGCCGTGACCGGATTTCCCCACAGGTCTTGAATGTGCTGGATATGGTCCGGATCGCTTTCCAATTGTTTGAGCAATTGGTTGTAGTAGTGGTGGGCATCGTCGCGCAGGGGCTGCTGGCTTTCCAGGACGATCATCGCCAAGGCGTCGGAATTGGATTCCTTGAAGTCTTTACCCAAGCGCTGCATGGCCTGGATCGACGGCGCATCCTTCGGGCTCAGCGAGACCGAACGCTCCTGCTCGACCTTCTCGAGCGAGGGGATGGCCATCGTCACGATCACGGTGAGGGCCAGCCACGCCAAGATGATGGGCACAGACAATTGATGGATCGTCCGTGCGACAAAGGGCGTGCGACGTTGGTCGTCCACGCGTGGATCGCTCATACGGCCCTCAGCCAGCAGTAGTTGTCGGCGTGCACGTCCGCCGTGATCCTCATGGACCACGCCGTCCTCCCCGGTGCGCCAGCAGCTGCTGTCACTATTTCTCGTCTCCTCTGGTGGTGCAGTCAGCCTGCCGTGAGAGCAGGTGATGTCCAGGCAACGCTTCCAAAGTCTCTCATTGATGAATCGGCGGCGACGAGAAACCTATTACAGCCGACGGTAGCGGACAGGCCTTGCTCAGCCGCGCTACCGCGTTGAACTGCGGTAATGGGATCCAATATCCATACCAGATGGCGGCACCTCTGCTGGGCAAGTAAGTTCGCGAGGGGGCTATTCGGGCAGTTTCGGCGCGACGTTTCGCGCGAGGACGGGTGTCAATGCACTGGGCGATCACCGGCGCGACCGGGTTTCTCGGGATTCATATCCTGGGGGAACTCCTTCGGGGCGACGAGACGTTCACCCTGCTTACCCGGCCGCAGTCGGACCCAATCGCCCGCATCGGCAAGGCCCTCCCACTGGCGGTCACCGATGGGCAGGTGTGGACGGAGGACGAGCTGCGCCAACGGCTCGCCGTCGTGCCGGTGGACCTCTCCGCGCCCAAATTGGGGCTATCGGATGACCGATTCCGGGAACTCGCGGACAGCGCCGATGCCATCTTGCACTGCGCCGGCAGCATCGAGCTGGACGCCGACCTCGCCGACCTGCGCCGCACCAACGTCGGCGGGACCACTCGCATCCTCGAACTCGCCGAGGCCGGATCGCGCCAGCCCGATCTTTTCCATGTGTCCACCGCCTTCGTCGCCGGCAAGCGCCGCTCGGGTCTGATCTGCGAGACCGAGTTGGGAGACGACGAAGGCTTCGAGAACAACTACGAGCAGTCCAAGTTCGAGTCCGAGTCGCTGGTGCGGGACTGGGCGTGGCGCACCGGGCGCCGGGTCGTCGTGCTGCGGCCGAGCGCCCTGATCGTCGATCGCCCGCCGCATCCGGACTTCCCGCTGCACCCGCTTTCCTTTCTGTCCACGTCCGCGGACAGCGGCATGCGCCTGTTCTCGGTCTCCGGGCGGCCGATGCGCACCAAAATGTCGATCAGACTCAGCGGCGATCACAACGGCCATCTGAACTACATGCCGGCCGACGAAGCCGCCGACGAGATGGTCCGCCTGATGCGGCTGGCTCCCGATGGCCTGAGCACCTACCACGTCGTGCACCACCACGACGTCGCGGTACAGACGCTGGTGGACCTCTTCAACGCGCTCTCGCCGATCCCCTTGACGCTGGTCGAGGGCCCGATCGAGGACCCCAATCTGCTGGAACGACGACTGCGGTGGGCCAGTGGATTTTTCCCGTACCTGGGGCACAGCCGCACGTACGACACGACCGGTACGCGAGCGATCATCGGCGAGCCACATCGCCAGACCATCGTCGACTTCGACTACCTGCTGGGCAGCGTGGGCCGCTACAAGCGCTACCTCACGTTCAAACCCGAGAAGCACGAACCCCGGGAGTCGGCGTCGGCGGTCGCGCCCCTGGTCCCCGTCGGCGGTCCATTCGACGTCACCGCGCACGGCGCTGACGCGGCGCACCCGATTCGAGGGCTGACATTCATCGTCACGGTGGGGCGAAGCGGATCGACCGCGCTGTCGCGAATCCTCACCGCTCACCCAGATGTGCTCAGCCTCAACGAGTTCTACCTATCGGTGCGCGCATCGTCGGCGGCCGACCACGTACTGTCGGGCGAACAATTCTGGCGGATGCTGGCCGAGCCGCACCCGATCTTCGACTCCATGGTCCGGGGTGGTTCGGCCATGCCGGAGTTCATCTATCCGCGGCTGCAGGGCATTCGATTCGACGCGAACACGACCGGGATCCCCGCGATTTCGATGATGACGCTGCCGCATCTGTCGTCGGACCCCGACGGAGTATTCGATGCCCTTGCCGCGGAGGTTCCGTCGTGGCCGGAGCAAACGTCGCGGCTACACTATGGGCGGCTCTTCGCCTGGCTCGCAAGGCATTTCGGCGGGACCGTGGTGGTGGAGCGGTCCGCGATGTCGTTGAGCAGTGTCCCGTGGCTACGTGAGACATTCCCCGATGCAAAGTTCGTGCACCTGTTCCGCAACGGCCCGGACACCGCGGTCTCGATGAGCGAACACACCGGATTTCGCCTGATGGCACTGATTCAAGACGCGCTGGAGCTGCTGGATCTCGACCCGGAGCGCCGACACCCCGGCCTGCGGCTGGATCCGACGGCGATACCGATCGAGCTCGCGTCGCTGGTCGGTGACACCTGCGAGGTCGACACCCTGATGGGCCAGAACCTGCCCATCACGCGCTTTGCCCGGATGTGGAGCGAGCTGATCGTCACCGGCGAATCCGAGCTCGCCGACTTGCCCGCGGACCGTTACCTTCCGCTGTCCTACGCGGGCCTGGTCGCCGACACCCGTTCGTCGCTGGTGCAGCTGGCGGGTTTCCTGGGTGTCGAAGCGGACGCGAAGTGGCTTGAATTCGGCACCAGCGTTATCGACCCGAAGTTCACCGGCGCCTCCGCTCGGCTGTCCGCGGACGAGCTACAGGCGGTCGTGGAAAGCTGCGCTCCCGGCGCGGCCCGCCTTGCCAAACACGCCGTCGGCGCGGGAGCGGACGGGGTTACCGCGGCCCGGTGAGGCAGGGATAGGCTGCGGCCATGCCGATCGACCGTGCCGCGCTTGTCGCGGGCAGTATCCGACTCGCTTCTGGTGTCCATTTTCTCGTCGATCCCCTCGGTGCGAACAAGCTGTGGGGCGACCCGGGGGAGCCGACCCCGACGGCACGACTGCTGCTGCGATCGATGGGATACCGCGATGCGTTGATCGGCGGGCTGCTCGCCTCGGCGGCGCTGCGCGGCAAGAACACTCGCGGCTGGTTCCTCGCGTCCGGCGGGGCCGACGCGGCTGACCTGTTGGGTGGGCTGAGTGTCCACCGCGAGCTCAGGCGGTCACAACAGCTGATCGGCCTGGGCGGCGCCGTCATCGGTATCGGCGTCGGGTTGTGGGGCGCGGCGCGGCGCGGGCCTAAAGCAGCGGCGACGCCGACGGCCTGAGGCCCCGGTCGGCGGCTTGGACCCGCGACCATTGGCTCGCTTCGCGTTCGGTCATGTCGTTTGACGTGATCGCTCCGAAGCGGGCGGCATCGCGGGCGAACCGCTCGGCCGCATCTGGCAAGGCATCCGGGCCCTCGAGCCGGAAGCAACTCGGCGCCAGGGGGCCGAACAGTAGGGCGCGGCGCAGCCGCGGCCAGTTGCCCAGGCGGGGCTCGACCCCGGCGGCGCGGGCGAAGGTCAGCGCCGCGAGGTCCATTCGGGTTTTCTGCGATGTTCCTCGATTGGCGCGATACGCATCGATCGCCGACCGTTGGTCGTTCGCACCGATTGCCGGGATCGTGGCGCCCCACGTGTACGCGACCCATCTGGCCTGAAGTTCCAGCGGCACAAAGTATCCGCCGGACTGGTCCCACAGGCCGATGAATGCCAGGCCCGGCAGGTCGGGGTGAAAGGTGTAGCGGTCGGCGTTCATATGCACCGTGTCGAGGTCGAGGATCGCCCGGATATCGTCACTCAGGAAGGGCAGACACAGCTGGTAGCCGGTGCCGAAGACGATCCCGTCGAACTCCTCGGCCTGCCCGTCGGCGAACGTCACGATTGGGCCTGCAACGGATTTCATCCAGGGGCGCACCGAGATTCGGCCCTCGGCCACCAGTGGTAGATAGTGCTGACTGAGCGTCACGCCGGCGGTGGACAACAAGGGGTGGGGTGCGGGCGCGCCGTACTGATCCGGGCTGCCCGCGGCGCCGACGACGATCTCCTTGAGCATCTGGTCGACTTCGGCGGCGGCCAGATGCTCGGTGGCCAAGGCGCCGTACCGGGTGTAGAGCCGGTGGTCGGAGGGAACGCCGGCGGCGAACTTCGGCGCGATATAGCGCTGCCGCTGCTGGGTCACGACGACGCGCGCCGCGCCGAGCTCGGCGACCTCAGACGCGATTTCCAGGGCGCTGATCGCACAGCCGGCGACGAGCACTCGCTTGCCGCGATACGTCGATCCGTCCCGGTAGTGATAGGTGGAGATGACGCCAACGGGGCCGGAGAAGGTCTCGAGCCCCGGCACGGCAGGGATGGCGGGGGCATGAAATCGACCGCTGGCCACCACAATTCGTTCAAAGCGCTCGTCGGCGCCGGCGTGAGTGACAACCCAGCCGGCTGGATCCTTCTTGATCAGTTCGACCCGGGTACCGAGCCGGATGCGCGGCGTCAGGCCGAACGTGTCTGCGTAGCGGTGCAAATAGTCGAGGACCTCGCGGTTGGACAAGTAGACATGGTCCGTCGTGTGATCGAGGTCGCTGAAGGCTGTGACGGTGCGACTGCTGTTGGTGTGCATGCTCGGCCACACGCCGCTGCGACCATCCAGACCCGCCCATTGCCCACCCAGCATGGGGGCCTGCTCGAAGATGGTCGGCTCAAGTCCCTGGTGTAACAGCCAGCGCGCGGCGACCAGTCCGCCTGGCCCGGCGCCGATTACCGCGACGTTATTCGTCATCGGTCAAACTGTCGCACGACTTCGGCCCACCTGGGATCTGATCCGGTGACACGCGAGCGTCGATGCGGTTGACTGGTGAGGAGTCAATCGGGGAAGGGAGCAACGGTGGGTATCGGTGTCCTGACTTTTGTCACCGACGAGGGAATCGGTCCCGTCGAGCTTGCCGGTGCGCTCGAGGAGCGGGGGTTCGAATCGCTGTTTTTGGCCGAGCACTCGCACATCCCGGTCGATACGAAAACCCCCTACCCGAGCGGCGGCCCGATTCCGCCGAAGTACTACCGCACGCTGGATCCATTCGTGGCGCTGACGGCGGCGGCGGCCGTGACCCAAAATCTACTGTTGGGCACCGGTATCGCGCTGGTGGTGCAGCGCGACCCGATTCACACGGCCAAAGAAGTCGCATCGCTGGATGTGGTGTCGCGGGGGCGGTTTCGCTTCGGCGTGGGCGTCGGATGGTTGCGCGAGGAAATAACGAACCACGGTGTGAATCCCGCGGTCAGGGGGCGAGTGGTCGACGAACGGCTCGACGCGATGATGCAGATCTGGACGCAGGAGAAGGCGGAATTCCACGGGGAATTTGTCGACTTCGATCCGATCTACAGCTGGCCCAAGCCGGTGCAGCAACCGTATCCACCGCTCTACCTGGGCGGGGGACCGGCGGGTTTCAAGCGCATCGCCCGGCTCCATGCCGGCTGGCTCTCGATGACGCCGTCGGTACAGGAGCTGTCGCCTCAGCTCGAGCAATTGCGTGAGGTGGCCGGTCCGGAGGTGCCTTCGATCAACTTCCATGGCGGCGAACCGACGGCGAAAGAACTTCAGGGCTATCTCGATTTCGGCGCCGAGCATATCTTGGTGGATCTGCCGACCGAGCCCCGAGACGAGACGCTTCGCTATTTGGACGGGCTGCAGGCCGAGTTCGCGAAGTTGGCGTAAGGCTAAGTGCCGCAGAAGGTTTGGTACGTGCCGAAATCTTCGGGGGCCGGACTCGCGTAGCGCTCGAAACCCGGCCGTTCGTCGTAGGGCGCGCTCACCGCCTCCAGCAGCTGCCGCACCGGGCCCAGATCGCCTGCCGTCGCGGCGGTCAGGGCCTCCTCGACCAGGTGGTTACGCGGAATGTAGATCGGGTTGGAGCGATCCATCGATGCGGCGTCGGGGCCCAACGCGCGCCAGCGCGACATCCACTCGTCGAAGCCGGCGAGGTTGACGAAGCCGCCGCGCGCGGGTTCGGCGTCGCCCCGGGCCGCCCGGCCGAGGTGGCGGAAGAACGAGGTGTAGTCGACGTGGCTTTCCTTGAGCAGGCGCAGCAACTCGTCGATCAACGACGTGAGCGCCCCGGCGTCGACGTCGGCGGGTAGCCCGAGCTTGGCGCGCATGCCGGACGACCAGGTGGCGTCGTATTCGGTCTGGAATACGCCGAACGCCTGCTCGGCGAACGCGATTCCCTCCTCGACGTTGTCGGCGAGCAGCGGAAGCAGCGCCTCGGCGAACCGGGCCAGATTCCACCCCGCGATGGCGGGCTGATTGCCGTACGCGTAGCGCCCCCACTGGTCGATCGAACTGAAGACCGTGTCCGGGTCGTAAGCCTCCATGAACGCGCAGGGGCCGTAGTCGATGGTTTCGCCGGAGATCGTGGTGTTGTCGGTGTTCATCACCCCATGGACGAATCCGATCAGCATCCATCGCGCGATCAGTGAGGCCTGGACGGCGACGACCGCTTCGAACAGTGCCCGGTAAGGATGTTCGGCCTGCGCCGCGCCGGGATGGTGGCGGGCGATCGCGTGGTCGGCGAGGCGCCGCAGCAAATCGACGTCGCGGGTCAGGGCGGCGTATTGGAAGCTGCCGACCCGTAGGTGACTGCTGGCGACCCGGACCAGCACGGCACCCGGCAGGACTGTGTCGCGCTGTATCGGCCGTCCGGTGCCGACCACGGCCAGCGAGCGTGTCGTCGGCACGTCCAGGGCGTGCATCGCTTCGCTGATCACATATTCGCGCAGCATCGGCCCTACCGCCGCGAGGCCATCGCCACCGCGGGCGAACGGAGTCGGGCCGGAGCCCTTGAGGTGTATGTCGCGAACGCGTCCGTGCTCGTCGGACAACTCACCGAGCAGCAGTGCCCGCCCGTCGCCCAACCGCGGGACAAGGCCGCCGAATTGATGCCCGGCATAGGCCTGCGCCACCGGAACCGCCCCGATGGGCAGCAGGTTGCCGACGAGAAAGCGCAGGCCGTCGTCGCTGCGCAACCACGCCGCGTCGAGGCCGAGCCCGGCGGCCACCGACTCGTTGAGAACGAGCAGCTGCGGGTCCGGGCTCGTCTCGGACTGCCAGCGGACACCCATCTCGGGCAGCTCGCGGGCGAAGCGGTCTTGCAGGGGGATGCTGACCTCCGATGCAACACTCATGTCGTCCAGACTACGGAGAGTTCGGTTCACCGCGACCTAGGCGGCGTGCCGGGCGAGTGCGATGCCGATTCGGGCTTCGAGGTTGCTGATTGTGATTGTGGGTGCCCGTGGTGGGGCTGTTGATCGGTAGGTGTGGCCTGTTGGGGTGGTGAATTCGGCTGTGTGGGTGTGGGTTTCGTCGATGTTGGTGGTGACCCGCCAGCCGTCGGCCTCTTTGGTGTAGTTGCAGCGCTCGCACGCGCCGAGACCGTTGGTTGCGGCGGTAGGTCCGCCAGCGGCCCATGGTTGGGCGTGGTCGCGGTGTCGGATCGGCGCGTCGCAGTACGGTGTGCGACAGCGTTGATCGCGCAACTCGATGAAGGCGGCCAGACCACGCGGGAAAAGCCGCGCCCGTGACTCCATCGCGACCAGCGCCCCGGACCGGGGATGGGCATAGAGCCTGCGCAGCGTCGCTCGGGAGCGCCGGTCGGTGACCGCGCGGGACACCATGGCGCGGGCCACCGCGCCCGGAATGGGACCGTAGCCGCAGATGTCGCCCGCCGTGGCGGCGCCACCGAGCAGCGTTTCGTCCGAAACGACCAGGTTGACCGCGATGGGCGCGGGCACCGCCGCGTCGCGCCCGGTGACCCGCTCAACCAGGGTGTCGGCCATCACCTGCCCGCGCGAGCGCCCGTCGCCGCGGGTATCAGCCTCGCGGCGCAGCGCCGCATACACCGACACTCCCTGCGCTACCGGCAACAACGCCGTCAGATATGTCATGGTGTCCGGGGCCGGGCGGATGGTGACCGTGCGGTCGTGCTCGGCCCTGGCGGCGCGTTCGACGACGGCATGCGGGTCCAGCCGGTAGGCGATCGCCTTGGCCGCGGCGGCCAGTCGCGCTTCGCCCATGCCGTGCAGACTCGTCGGGTCGGCGCACAACTCGGCATCCAACCTGCGACGGTCCTCAACGTCCAGACACGCGCTTTCGCGCACGATCACGGTGGCCCGCCACTCCGAGAGCGCGCCGCATTCCAGCGCCGCCAGCGTATGCGGCATCTCGTGCACCAAGGCTTTGGCAAAGCCCAGATGCCGCCCGCCCCGAGCGGGCGAATCCCGCCGCGCCAGCGCGATCTCGCCGCCCACCCCGCGCCCGCGTCGAGCGGCCGGCACACCCGCGGCCGCTTCGGCCTCTCGGCGTGCCGCGTCCAGGGCCGCAGCGGCCCGCGCCTGACCCGCCGCCGCCGCGGACTTGATCCGCTCGAGCTCCGCTATGCGCTCGATCAACGCCCGTTCATCATCGAACATATGTTCGAGTATAGCGGAATCCACTGACTCGAACACCGGCAAAGGCGCCGATTGTGGATAACCGGCATTGGCCACCCACGGGTGTGACGAAACCCGGGTAACGTCGGGTAGACGATGAGGCGCTGTTCGTGAAATCGCAGAGAATCCGGATGGCTCGGGTGTACGACGATGTCGATCCCGACGACGGCCAGCGCGTTCTGGTTGATCGCATCTGGCCGCGGGGAATTCGCAAGGACGACCCGCGGGTGGGCATCTGGTGCAAGGACGTTGCGCCGTCAAGAGAACTCCGCGAGTGGTACCACCACCGGCCGGAACGTTTCGACGAATTCGCGTCGCGTTACCGGGCGGAACTGAGCGACAACGCCGCGTTCGACGAGCTGCGCCAGCTCACCGAACGCGGGGTCGTGACCCTGGTGAGTGCCACCCGTGAACTGGACGGAAGCCACGCGGCGGTCCTGGCGAAGTTGCTCAGGGGCCGCTGAAACTCGGCGTGAGACGATCGTGCGATGCAGCTCGGATTGCATGCATTGGGGATCGGCGCCGGCGCCGACCGGGCGGTGATCGACGCCGTCGCCTCGTGCGCGGACGGATGCGGTTTTGCCACCCTGTGGGCGGGTGAGCACGTTGTCATGGTGGACCGCCCCGCCTCGCACTACCCGTATTCCGATGACGGGGTCATTGCCGTTCCGGCACAAGCGGATTGGCTTGATCCGATGGTTGCGCTGGCGTTCGCCGCGGCGGCGTCGTCGCGGATCACGATCGCGACGGGCGTTTTACTGCTGCCCGAGCACAATCCGGTGGTGGTGGCCAAGCAGGCCGCCAGCCTGGATCGATTGAGCGGCGGGCGCCTGACGCTGGGCGTGGGGGTCGGGTGGTCCAAAGAGGAGTTCGCCGCTCTCTCAGTGCCATTCGAGCATCGCGCGGCACGCACGGCCGAATACGTTGCGGCGATGCGAACATTGTGGCGCGACGACGTCGCCTCGTTCGACGGGAAGTTCGTCGGCTTTGATTCGATTCGGGTGAATCCCAAGCCGGTTCGCGATCGTCGCATCCCAATTATGTTGGGAGGCAACAGCGATTCGGCGCTGCGGCGGGTGGCAAGCTGGGGAGACGGCTGGTACGGATTCAACCTCGAGGATGTGGCGGCGGTGCGCGACTGCGTCGACAAGCTGGAACGTTGGTGCGCCGAGGGGGGTCGCGACCGTGCCGAGCTGCGGTTGGCTGTGGCGCTGCGCAATCCGCGTGAGGGCGACGTCGATGTGTTAGCCGAATTGGGCGTCGACGAACTGGTGCTGGTCGAGTCCCCGCCCGAGCGCTCGGACGCGGTCGCCGGCTGGGTTGCCGCGCTTGCCGATCGGTGGATCAGGAATCGCGGTTAGGCCTGCAACGATGGGGGTAGGCTGCGCGAAAGACATGACAGATTTTGAAGTGATCCTGCCCCGGCAACTGATCGACATCAGCGCCGAGGTCCGGGATGTCGCGCCGCCGCCGATACCGCAACTGCCCGAGCCGTACGGGTTGCGTCTCGCCGACCCGGACGCCGATGCCGAGATGATGTCCGCGTGGATGAATCGACCGCACTTGGCCGAATCATGGGAGTATCCCTGGCCGCCGGAGCGCTGGCGCCGCTACCTGCGTGCGCAACTCGACAGCAGTTTCTCCCGCCCCTTCGTGGCCAGCCTGGACGGGGTGGACCACGGATACCTCGAACTCTACAGGGCAGCAAAGGATTCCATCGCGACGAGATATGAGTACGACCCCTACGATTTGGGCCTGCACGTCGCGGTGGCCGATCTGGATTACCTGAGCCAGGGGCACGTCAGCTACCTGCTGCCGCACTTGTTGGTCAGCATCTTCAGCCTTGAACCGCGCTGTCGCCGAATCATGTTCGATCCCGACCACCGCAACGTCTTGGCGCGCAAGTTCTGCGAGCGAGGCGGCTGCGTATTCCTCGGCGAGCACGATATGTCAAACCGGCGGATGGCACTGTACGTTCTGCCCCGCACCCCCGACGACGTGCCCCGGGCCCGCCAGAGCTGAGCTGTCTCTGCGAAAGTGAGTAGCCATGTGGGCTCGGCTTGTAGTGGCGCCGTGGTGGGTCCTGTGGCTGGTGAATGCGGCAACGTTCACGGTCACGCTTTCGGTGATCTGTGGGCTGGGGCTCCCAGGCTTCGCGGCCTCCGGTTGGACCTGGCCGCTGCTGTCGGTGCTGGTGTTCAGCGTGATCGTCACCGCGTTGATGACGCGTGCCCGGCGCCCGATTCAGCAAAGCTATGCGCGCACCGTGACCGGACTGGACCTGGCGCAACGCTCGCAAGCCGTCAAGGCGCTGCGCCGCGGTGAGGTTCCCTCGGACCCCGCCGTGTTGGCGGCAGCCATCCGCCTCGGCGACCTTTCGATGGCCTACGGCCGCCGGGTGCCGGGGTGGCAGCGCAGGGCGGCATGGAGCGTGCCGGCCCTGTGGGTGGTGGCCGCGGTGCTCGAATTCGTCGGCAACAACGCGCGGGCCGGCCTGACCTGGTCCGCGTTGGCGTTGCTGATGGCGGCTCGAATGGCCTGGGCGATCCACAAAGCGCGTCCGTTACCGGCACGCCTCGAGCTGTTGCGCTCTGCGGCAAACGCCAGCCCGCAAGCGCTCGCGCTGCTGGCGCAGGCGAACGACTCCGTAGCCCCGCCGCCGGGTTTGCGGTATCGGATCGCTTTTGCCGTGGTTGTCATCGCGGCCGTGCTCGCGGGGGTTTTCGCGGTGTATCAGCGGGACCAGCCGAGCCGGGACTGCCGCACCGCCAACGCGGTCGTGGGCTTCATCCATGAGCACCCCGAGATGCTCGATGCCTCGTTGATCACTCCCGGCGGCCCCGGCCTGGACAAGTACCGGGACTGGTCGGATCAGCTCGTCGCCTATTCGCAGCAGGTGTCGGCGCCCGAACTTGCACCGCATCTGCACCGCATCGCCAAGATCGCCACAGATGCGGTAGCGCTGGTGACCGAGCTGCGACGCGACTCGTTCGCGCCCCCGTCCACCGATGACCTACTTACCCGGCAAGCCGTTTACCACACGATCATGGGCCAGCTGATCGACGAGGACAAAGCCCTGATCCCGCCGTGTCATCCGCATCGTTGAGAGGTTGCACCCGAACGGGTTTGGCGTCAGTAGTCGAGCTGTGCCAGTGAAATGTCGCCGACGCGTCGCTTCTCGTCGAGCGACAGCACCGCCGGAACCATTTCGCTGGTGACCAGCCCGTGACGGCCGGTCAGCTCGTCGACGATGTCGAAACTGCGCGCGATCGACTCCGGTGTGTCGACGATGATCGTCGTCACCGGGACCCGGCGTGCGACCTGGAATAGCTTGTCGCCGTGCGGTTTATGGTCACCGTGAAATCCCCAGATGCCGCGTAGCACCGTCGCCCCGCGCGCCGTGCCGGAATGCAGCAGTCGCTGCACCAGGGCGCGGTGGATGGGCAGCGTGTCATGCCGGGTGGCTTCGGCGGTGTACACCATCAATTTTTGCCACAGGGTGCGTCCCTGGTCGTCCGTCGTCGGCAGCTGTTGTGGGCGTGCGAACATCTCGCCGTCGCGTTTGCACAATCGCACCCGTTCGACCGTCAGCAGCGGCTCGGCCAATACGTCGGCCAATTCCGTTGCGGCAGAAGAAACTTGCTCGGTCGTCCCGGTCCCGATGATCATCATTGGGACATTGACGTTGCGGCCGAAGAAGTGCGCCCGGTGGCGCTGTCCGTGTGCGGTGCCATCGACGCCGAGAAGCGCTATGGCACCGGCGAATCCGTGCCGATAGAGCAATTCGCAGACCGCGTAGTAGGCCGCCTTGCCGGTGACGCGCTCCTGGCGGCCGACATACACCGTCAGCTTTGCGGCGTCGCCGTTGTGCGTGTCGAAGTCGCCGAGCGCGCCGGTACCCCGTTCCCGCGTGACCAGCCGGGCCCGCTCCAGGGTCAACAATCCCCGGGCGGTCAGCGCGGCCACTTCGTCGACCAGGGAGCGGATCTTGGGTTCCACGTCGACCGCGGCGATCGCGATCGCAGGATCCTCGGACAGGCTCAACGACACGTCGGTGCGCAGCTCATGGCTAGCCCCGAAACTGGCGATCCCGCGCAGCATCACGCTGGTCGCAACATCGTTGGCGCCGAACACGTCGAACATCGCGTCGGCCAGAAAGCGCCCATCGTCGCCGACGACCCGCTGGCGTTCGCCGAAGTACGCGGTCAACTTCAGGCAGGGCTGGTTCATAGCTGCTCCGCCAACCATTGTCCGAGTAATGCCGCGGCGACGCCGAGTACGACGCTGACCACGATATTGGCCACCCCCGCCCACGTTCGGCGCTCCTCGCCGAGGCGCTGAGTCTCCAGCATCCAGGTGGAGAAGGTCGTGTAGGCGCCGACAAAGGCGGTGCCGGTCAGCAATGCCGCTTCCTTGCTCAACGCCAGGCCGCCGAGGAATCCGAGCAGCGTGGCCCCGCTGATGTTCACCGCCAGCGTGCCGACCGGAAACGGTCGCGCCACCCGGCGGGTGACCGTGCGATCGACGAGAAAACGTGACACCGAGCCGATGCCGCCGATCAGCGCGACACCGGCCCAGACCAAGATCGTCGCCGTCATGAGCGCACCCGCACCCGGCGTACCAAAGCGGTGGCCAGATGCACGGCCAGCAGGCCCAGCACGATGCTGGTGGCGGTGTAGGCCAGCGCCAGCAGCCAGTGACCGTGTTCGAGCATCTTGAGCGTCTCGACTTGCATGGTCGAAAACGTCGTTAAGCCGCCGCACAATCCGGTGCCGAGCAGCGGCCGCCGGTAGCTCGACAGCGGCAATCGTTCCAGTAGGCGGGTGGTGAAGTAGCCGACCAGGAAGGCGCCCACGATGTTGACCGCGAACGTCGGCCACGGCCACGTCGCCGGGTCGGGCTGGGCGAGAGTGTTCAGCGCCGCGCGGGCCATCGAGCCCACCGCTCCGCCGGCGAACACCGCGCCCAACTCGCGATAGTCAGGTCGTGGCACTCGTTGGTTCCCTTTCGTTTGCCAATGCGCTACGCAGCGTAGAGCGACGGGCGCGTCCGACACGGGCACAATCTGTAGACATGGCCAACCCGCGAGCCGGTCAACCGGCCCAGCCCGAAGACCTCGTCGACCTACCCCATTTAGTCACGGCGTACTACTCCATCCAACCCGACCCCGACGACGTCGCCCAGCAGGTGGTCTTCGGCACCTCGGGCCACCGCGGCTCGGCCCTGGGTGGCGCCTTCAACGAAGACCACATCTTGGCGATCACCCAGGCGATCGTCGAGTACCGGGCCGCGCACGGCACCACCGGGCCGTTGTTCATCGCACGGGACACCCATGGGCTTTCGGAGCCGGCGTGGGTGTCAGCGCTCGAGGTGCTGGCCGCCAACGACGTGGTCGCCATGATCGACTCGGCCGACCGCTACACGCCGACTCCGGCGGTCAGCCACGCCATCCTCAGCTACAACCGCGGCCGTACCGACACGCTGGCCGACGGGATCGTCGTGACACCGTCGCACAACCCCCCGTACGACGGTGGCTTCAAGTACAACCCGCCCAACGGCGGCCCGGCCGACACCGACGCGACCAACGCAATCGCTAAGCGCGCCAACGAGATTCTGCGTGACGGCGGCTCGGGGGTAAAGCGGATTCCGTTGGCCCGCGCGCTGCAGACAGCGCAGCGCCACGACTACATGGACGCCTACGTCGACGACCTGCCGAACGTGGTCGACCTCGACGTGATCCGCAAGGCCGAGGTGCGGATCGGCGCCGACCCGCTGGGCGGGGCCAGCGTGGATTACTGGGGTGCCATCGCCGAACGGCACAACCTCGACCTGACCGTGGTCAATCCGCTGGTCGACGCGACGTGGCGATTCATGACGCTCGACCACGACGGCAAGATCCGGATGGACTGCAGCTCCCCGAACGCGATGGCCTCGCTGATCGCCAACCGGGACCGCTACCAGATCGCCACCGGCAACGACGCCGACTCGGACCGCCACGGCATCGTCACTCCCGACGCGGGGCTGATGAACCCGAATCATTATCTGGCCGCGGCCATCGACTACCTCTACACCCATCGGCCGTCCTGGCCGGCGGGCATCGCGGTCGGCAAGACCGCGGTCAGCTCGTCGATCATCGACCGGGTGGTCGCCGGGATCGAACGCAAACTCGTCGAGGTGCCCGTCGGATTCAAGTGGTTCGTCGACGGCCTGATCGGCGGCACCATCGGTTTCGGCGGCGAGGAGTCGGCGGGGGCGTCGTTCCTGCGGCGCGACGGCTCGGTGTGGACCACCGACAAGGACGGCATCACCCTGGCGCTGCTGGCTTCCGAGATCCTGGCCGTCACCGGATCCACGCCGTCGCAGCGGTACGAAGAGCTGGCCGGCAAGTACGGCACCCCGTACTACGCGCGGGTCGACGCGCCCGCCGACCGCGCGCAAAAGGCCCGGCTCTCCAAGCTGTCGCCCGAAGAGGTGACCGCGACGGAGTTGGCGGGGGAGCCGATCACCGCCAAGTTGACCGCCGCGCCCGGCAATGGCGCCGCACTGGGCGGACTGAAAGTGACGACGGCCAATGCGTGGTTTGCTGCGCGGCCTTCGGGCACCGAGGATGTCTACAAAATTTACGCGGAATCCTTCAACGGGCCCGAGCATTTGGCCGAGGTGCAAGAAAGTGCGCGCGAGGTAGTTAATAAAGTCATTGGGTGACCTTTACCCTCTGTCGTGCCCGCGCAGGGGGGCGCGGATCACGTTCTGTTCAGCTGCCGCGCGAAGTTTGGATCCTCAGCTGGGCGAACATCATGATCGCGCTGGGCTACGGCGTCGTATCGCCGGCACTGCCGACCTTCGCGCGAACCTTCGGGGTCAGCATCAAAGCGGTGACTTTCCTGGTCACCGTCTTTTCGCTGAGCCGGTTGTGTTTCGCACCGGTAAGCGGGTTACTGGCACAGCGCCTGGGTGAGCGGCGCATCTATATCGGTGGTTTGCTGATCGTGGCATTGTCCACCGCCGCGTGTGCGTATTCCCAGGCATATTGGCAACTACTGCTCTTCCGTGTCCTCAGCGGCATCGGGTCGACGATGTTCTACGTCTCGGCGCTGGGACTAATGATCCACATCAGCCCGGCCGACGCGCGCGGGCGGATCGCGGGCCTGTTCACCACCTCGTTCATGATCGGCGCGGTCGGTGGGCCGGCGGTTGGCGGCCTGGCGGCGGGCTGGGGGCTGACCGCGCCGTTCGTCGTGTACGGCGTCGCGCTGCTGGGTGTGGCGGTGGTGCTGTTCTACAGCCTGCGGAATTCGGCGCTGGCCGCGCCGCCGCCCCCGACCCGATCAACCGTGACGATGCGAGAGGCGCTGCGCGTTCGTGCCTATCGGTCGGCGCTGCTGTCCAATTTCGCGACGGGCTGGTCGGCGTTCGGGCTGCGCATCGCGCTGGTCCCGCTGTTTCTCTCCGACGTGATGCACTGCAACGTCGGCGTCATCGGCTGGACGCTCGCGGCGTTCGCGGCCGGTAACGCTGTGGCCGTCGTGCCCAGCGGTTACCTGTCTGACCGGATGGGACGGCGCACGCTGTTGATCATCGGCCTGACGACGTCCGGGGTGGCGACCGTTTGGCTTGGTCTCGCGTCGTCGCTGGCGGCGTTCATGGTCGCGGCGTTCGTGAGCGGCGCGACGACCGGCATCTTCATGTCACCGCTGCAGGCCGCGGTCGCCGACATCCTGGGTAGCGAGGCCCGCGCGGGCCTTCCCGTGGCTGCGGTGCAGATGGTCACGGATCTCGGGGCGATCGTCGGGTCCATGGCGGTTGGCTGGGTCGCCGAGCAGCTGAATTACGGCTGGGGCTTCACGATCAGCGGGATTGTGCTGGTGATCGCGGCCGTCGGTTGGGTGGTGTCACCGGAAACACGGCCGGTGCTGGAATTCTTACCGCCCGAGGCCGAGCTCGATGCCGCCTGACCAGCAACTTTGATGGACAGTGGCCAGTGGTGTAGCTTCGATTGGCACAACTTCTCGGGGCTATGGCGCAGTTGGTAGCGCACCACACTGGCAGTGTGGGGGTCAGGGGTTCGAATCCCCTTAGCTCCACCGGTATAAGGCACCTCGGCGACAGCGACGGATCGATCGGGCGGTCCGGGACGCTGCAATTCAACTTCATCACCGACCAGATCCGTGGCGCTCGACGCGACGACGACGAACTGCACACATCCGAACTACCCGCCGGCCTTGAAACCCGGTGGACGGTCGAGCAGGACTTCATCACCGCCGTTCGTGCGGGCGGACAGCCGGAACCGAGCCTGGGATCCCTGCCGTGCGGGCCTTCGCGGTACCCGAGTACGCCGAAAACCGCACCGGCGTGCATCACCCCTGCTGTCGCGGATGTCTCGTGCAGTAATGGCCAAGCTGCAAGGAGGACGGCGGTCCTGGCAGCCGAAAGGCATCGAAGACACCCTGGTTGAAGAAAGTCCCTAGCGGGCCTGTTCGACCCGCCCATTCAGGTATCCGTCCACTTTGTCTGTCGCCGCGCGGTGACGCGCCGCCATCGAAGGAAGTGTGAACGCAATGATGTCTACCGCGGTAGGCGCGACCATTCTCACTGCAGGTTTGGGTTTCATCGGTCTGGGCGTCGCGCCGGCACCGGCCGCGCCCGCACCGTTGCCGGATTACCACTGGTGTCCTGGCCAACCGTGGAATCAGGGGTGGGGATTTAACTGGAACGGCGGGCATTGCCACGACGACTTCTACAACGACGGCGAACCCCACGACTCGTTCCACTGGCACGGCCAGGGTCCCTGGCATCCCTGACGGAGCGTTGCGGCTTTGAGTGTGCTCCCAGGGCGGCCTCCCGCGGCGTGTCGTCGCCCTAGACGCACACCCTAGCCGCGGCTAGACCATTCGCGGTACACCGAAACCCGGAACGCTTCCAATCACGACCAGCCCGAGTCCGACGACCAGAAAAGTGAACACTCGCAACGATTTTGGCGTGGGTTCCTGCTCGATCTCGGGCCTGCGCGCCGCGAAGAGGATAAACACCACCCCCATATCGAACGACACGGTCGTCAGCCAGCGGGTCCAGTCGTAGCCGGTGAGGAAGATCGGGACGAACAACAACAGCGCCGTGAGAACCCACGTCGTTCGGCCCCGCACCGCTTCGGCGAACGCACGCAGAGGCACGCCGGAAACCTCGCTGAGGCCCCACATCGTCGCGACGAGCCCGACGGCGCCGAACGCCAGGGAGGCGGTCAGGCCGGCTACTCCGATGTGGCCGACACTTCGGATGGCATCCACGATCCCGTCGTCGTAGGTCGGCATCACATTGCGGCACACCCAGTCGTGGTAGTCGCTTTGCGGTGGTGGTCGCCCGCTGAGCACGTACCGCAACAACGCCGGCGGCGAGGTGACTGTGCCGAATACGTTCGGCATCGGGTGATGCGGAACCTCCGAACACAATCGGGAGGCGAGGCCGTGGCGGCCGAACGCCGCCACGGCAGCGGCGGTCACCGCGCCCGGCGTCACCGCCAAGAACGCGCCCAAGCTCTGGCTGGCTCCCAGCGCGCCACCGAGGACGATGACGGCCAGCACGGCTCCGAACGCGAACAGCAGCCCGACCGCCTCGTGCACCAGCGTCAACGCGGCGGCCGCGGCCCCGTAAGCCAGGCAGCAGCTGATCGCAACGGCGCGGGAGCGCGCGAACATCAACGCCGAGGCGAACTGCGCCAGGGCTGCTGCGCCGAACAGGTCCGGCCGGGCGGAATAGGCCGCGAACGGGACACCGAACGGCAGCAACGGAATCAGCATTGCGACCATCAGGCTGCGCTCCGACCGGCGCCGCACGAGTACCACGGCCGCGACCGTTGCCAGGCCGCACAGGTACACCGTCGTCGACAGCCACCGCAGGCTGAGGCTCACCGCGAAGTAGTGGCCCGGGAACAAACCCACCAATTCACCGGCGAGACCGCGGCGCACGAAGCCGTGTGCGTAGGTGGCCGTGTAGTACGACATCCAGTACACGTCGAGCTGAACGATGTCTATCGCGAACCACAGCACGATCGCCGACCAGATCGCAATCGTGACACCAAAACCGGCGTAAAAGCGCTGTCGTCCACGGTTTTTCGTCGGCAGTCCCAGGCTCACCATCAGCCACCGCCGTGGTGGACGGTGGTGGCGTGCAGCCCGACGTCGGCCAGCGCGCCGCATGCGAGCTCGCGCGTTGCGGCGGCGGTGTTGTCCGCGCCGCACTGGTAGGCGCTGACGGCAAGAAATCGGCTACCGCTGATTGTGCCTGTGGCGCAGAACAATTGGCCGCGCATCTGCTCGATGCGGCTGCGGGTCATCCCTTGCTCGACCAGCCGCACCGACACCTCGGTCGCATCCGCACCGTCGATACGGCCGAGGGCGGCATCGAAGGTACCCATGTTGGAGCAGCCCACCGGCAGTTGGCCGGTTGACATGGCTGTGCCTTCGGCCCGCCGGACCAGCCATCGTGGCGTGAACGGGATGAGCGGCAGCCCGGCCAGCATCTCGTTGGGCTGGTCTTCCAGGGACGTCAGCAGGCTCTTGACATCCGCGCGTACGTCATTCAAGTCGTCGACCGCCGCTCGGCCGTCGACTGTGAGCGTGATCGAGGTCAGCGCGTTGGCGCGATCGTCGTCGGTGGACGTGCGGTCGCTGACCGGAAGCACGATCGTCACGGAGTTTCCGTCCGATGCCACCCTGCCTATCCGGTGCGCCAGGCGGGCCATGAAGGCGACGAAAAGCGTATTGCTGCTTCCGTTTATGCTGCGCGCACGCGCATCCCAGGCCGCGGCGTCGGTCTGCAGAGTCACCGCCGGGGGCGCGGTCTGGTCATCGTCGTGCGTCACGCGCCGCGGTGCTCCGGGCGCGGCGCGCGGGCCGAAGGAGGCCTTGAGCACGATCAGCAGAGTCGCGATCAGTGCGTGAATGACCGCGGGTAGCGCGACGACGGTATGGGCCAGGTCTTCGGCCACCGCGCGCCATTTGCTACGTGAATTCGGTTGTGAGTAACCGAGATTGCGTCGTTCCCCGTTGACCGCTTCGGTGATCGCCGTTGCCAACGCGAGTCCATCGACGATGCAGTGTGATGAAACCAAGGTGACCGCGGTGCCGCCGTCGTCCAACGGCAGCACGGCCACATGGAACGTGGGCCCGTATTCGGGGTCGACGGGAACGCGTGCGCGCCGATCAATCCACGCGCCGATCTCCGACCGCGGCTGTCGGGGCTCTAGCGCAATGTCGGGTGAGTGACGGTCGAGCACCCAGCGATGACGGCCGAATGGCAACGGCGAGCGCTCGATCCGTCGTCCGAGCAGGCCATCGCCGAGCCGGGTTTGGACGCTGCGCAGTTCGTCGATGTTGATGTCGCGGTCGTATATCCACGTGCACTGCACCGCGCTGCCCTGCTCGGTGGCCCGCAGCCGTAGGAAGGCCGCCTGGTCCAGCAGCGCCAGCCGCGTCATTGCCGTTGAAGGGCGCCGTCGGACACTCGGGTGAACTCGGCACGCATTGCCTGGACATAGCGCCGCACCGACTTACGGGCGATCTCGGTGCCGGGGTAGCCGACCACCAGTTGTGTCTTGTCGTGCATGCGATTGACCCACATGCACACCGTTTCCGAGAGGCGATTGTCACCCCAGATGCCGGCGCGAAGACCGTCGAAATCGTTGCCGAACGGCAGTTTACGGATGTCGATGTAGGACAGCATCGGGACGGGACGGTCCGGAACCTTGATGTCACCCGACGATCCGTCCGGCGTCGCGAGCAGGTGATAGTACGGTACCGCGCCGAGGGCGGTGTTCGCGTCGAAGGACGCCTGGGCGGCCCTGACGACCTCGTCGAATGAAGCGCCGGCGGTGGGGATCGTCAACGGAACGAAGCTGGCCAACCAGCCGACCGTGAGGGCATGGTCGGGGTTGCGGCGGTTGTCGAACGGTGTGAGTCCGAAATACGTTGCTGCTCCAGTCAACCGATGCTCGGCCAGGGCGGCGCAGGCGAACACACCGCCACTGAATCGCGTCCCCACCGCGCGACATGCCGCTTCGAAGCGTCCGCCCTGATCTGCGTCGATCAAGTCGAACACGTCGATGGCCCCCGAGGTGTCCGGGGTCGCGTCGCCCAGTTCCAGTGGGAATCTCGGCAACACGCCGTTGTTCGCCGCGAGAAATGCTCGCCAGGACTGGATTTCGGGTGATTCTTCGTTCAGGTTCGCGGTGTACGCTCGCTGATTCGCGCTGTACTCGCGGTGGCTGGCCGTGGGTATCAGCGTCGCTCCGTCATTCTGCAGCGTGGCGAAGTACGTCGTCTGGATGTCGAGGAAGATCACGCCGGCCGACATTCCGTCGGCGCGCAAGTGATCGATGGCGATCAAGACGGTGAACCGGTCTTCGCGCTGCACGATGCCGAAGGTGAAGCAATCCCAGCGCAGCGGATCGGGGGTATCGAGGAGCAGTTTGCGGATCTGATGTGCCTCCATCATGCCGAGATCCGTTGGTGCCAGAGTGATGAAGTCCGGGTCGGAGATGACGTAGCGGTGGATCTCGTCGTTGTCGCCGAAGTCAAACCGGTCGTGGTAGGTGTCATGCCGCCGGACGTGGCTATTCACGGCCTGCGTCATCGCCTCGATATCGCAGGTGCCTTCGATTTCCCAGGCTCCGATGCACAACCGTGGGATATCGTGGCCGCGGCCGACTTGGTGCCGGTAGTATCGAAGATGTTGCGACTGTTGGTAACTCACCGGGGCGGGGTGGGGCTGAGCATCGGCTACGCACGCATAAGTCGTCGCCGTGGGACACCAGGACATGACGGTGCCATCGGCAGTCCAGTCGTCGACGGTACCCAAAAACATGCCCCCCCCCACCCTTCGTCCGTCAGCTCGCGACGCCACCCCCGGCTCCGACGACCTTAACGTGAAGGCGCACACCTTGCCGAGTGAGAGGGAATTGGGAGTGAACGCATGCTGAGCAGGCTTCGACGACTGCATTACGGTTAGGTTCGTCAGCACAGCATGATGGTCCCGGTCGCGACCATAAATTGCAGCTTGAATCTGGCCTGGCGGTCGCCTGATAGGCCCGCGAGGGCGCGGCCGGCAGTCGTCGCTTCACCTCCGCTTCCTGTCGATTTTCCCCGTCCGTTAGTCGCACCGGAGATGCCAAGGCGGTTCTAGAATGCTCTGACGCATGTCGAACAAGGTTGCCCGGACGGAACATGCCCGAAGCGATATATGCACAGACTGAAGGCCAGCTGCCCCGGTTTGTGCCGCGCCTGCCCCGAAAGGCCAAGGTGTAAAAGGCAACCGAGCGTAAGCTGCGCCCAATACGGCGAAAGGTCACATCCATGCGAATCAGCCTGATCACCAACCTCAACAACAAGACGCCGATCGAATCCTGTATCCGGGACTTAACCCAAGCGCGCGAGGCAGGGTTCGCTCGGCTGTGGATGACGCAGATGCCGTTCGACGTCGACCTGCTGACCGTCTTGGCGGCCGCGCTGCGCGAAGTTCCCGACATCGAAGTCGCCAGCGGCGTGGTGCCAATCCAGAACCAGCATCCGTCGTTGCTGGCGCAGCGGGCCTTGACGCTCAACATCATTGGCGCCGGACGATTCACCTTGGGCATCGGCGTCACTCACCGTGCGGTGACCGAGGGGATGTGGGGCATCTCATGGGACAGGTCGGTGAAACGACTGTCGGAGTACCTCGACGGCCTGCTGCCCCTGCTCGCCGGCGAACCCGCCGACGCGCCCGGCGAACTCGTCACCACCAGGGGAGCGCTGCAGATCCCGAACGCCCCGACGCCGCAGGTGTACGTCGCGGCGCTGGGTCCGCAGATGCTGCGAGTTGCCGGCAAGCGCACCGCGGGAACCATCACCTGGATGACGGGCCCGAAGACGCTGCGCGAACACGTCGGACCCACCCTGCGCGACGCGGCCGCCGAGGCCGGACGCCCGGACGGATCGGTCGCGGTGGCCGCCGCCTTGCCGGTCAGTGTGACCGACGATGTCGCCAAGATTCGTGCACTGGCCGCCGAGCAATTCGCGATGTACGGCCACCTGCCGTCCTATCGCGCGATGCTTGACAGAGAGGGCTTTTCCGGCCCGGAGGACGCCGCGTTGATCGGCGACGAGTCCACCGTCTCCCAGCAACTCGACGGGCTCCGCGATGCGGGAGTGGACGAGTTCGTCGCCATTCCGTTCGATCCGTCGCCCGAGGGAGCCCAGCGGACCCGAGCGTGCCTTCGGGCCTGGGCGTGATGCCAGGAGAGCGCAGCCGGGCTGATATCAACGAAACTACTGCGGTCGTTCGATATTCGTTTCGGGCAGCGAGGCGTACCCACCGCGCTGCAGTGACGACGCAATAACGGCGCCGACCGAAAACTCGACGCGACGACCCACACCGCCATCGTCGCCATCCGCGCCGGGGGCAGTCCACTGCACCCGCGCGGTACCCGACACGTGCAACGTGGCACCGGTTGGGAAGTCGACGAAGAGCAGCGCGGCCTCGTCATCGACGGCCAGGTTGCCGAAGCTGTTGAACATGTTGTTGCCCGGGCAATCCGGCCACCACAACCGGCCGGGAGAGTCGACCCGAACAAATCCCGCCGGACCGCCGCGATGGGACGCATCGGCGCCCCGGGTGGGGTGGGTGGTGCCCAGAAAGAACGTGTCCGATGCCGCGATCATTGCTTGCTCTTCGGTGCTCAAAGTCGTTGTGCGCCTTGGGTCAACCGAGGGAGCGGTGATCACGGCGGCATCCACCTCGTGCCGGTGGATGTACTGCGGGCAGTTTCCGTAGGCCTGGTCCACCTGCACCGTCATGCCCGCGGTGTCGACCTCGATGAGCGTCCCGTTGATCCGCATTCGGCGCCGAGTGGGGAAATCGATGGCGATCAACCCAACCTGCTGGCCGACGGCGAGCCCGTGCAGGGGATCACCCTGGCGGGGCAGTGCCGATATCCGCAGTGTGTCGCCGGCGCCGCGCAGGAACCCCGGCTCCGCCGACAACGGCGAGGTCCACAAGACGCCCTCCCGGTCGCGTCCGGTCAACACGGCAAACCGTTGCGCCGCCAGGAATTGGGTGGCGCCCCTGGACAAACCGGTCGCATCGAGCATTTTTTCGAGCCGACGTGCCTGAACTTCGACTCCGGCTCGTCGTTGCGTCGCTACTTCACCCTCGTGAAAGCCAATTGCGGTCACGCAGGTATCAACGTCGGAGAGTTCCACAGCTTCCCCGAGTCTCGACGAACTGGCTTCGTCCTAATCGGCGAGACGATGTGCGGTCATCAGTGCGTGGTCGAAAATTGTTTTATCGACGATTGCGCCGGTCGCGGTCGCCCGCAAAGTGGCGGCGATTTGTTCGGCGAGGACGCGCAATTTGATGTTGTTTTTCTGGGACAGCCAGCTGAGTAAATCGAATGCGGCATTGTCGTCGAGGTCGTAGACGAGCATCAGCATGCCTTTGGCTTGCTCGATCGGGGCACGTTTGTCCGCGATCTCGCCCAAGCGCGTGGTGATGGCGTCCTCGCGTGAATGGCGCAAGGGGGTGACGTCGACGTAGAAGCCGTGGGTGCCGATCGCCACGCCACGACGGTCAAAGAACTGATCCCCGATGACGACCACCCAGCGCACGGTGCCCGCGGTGTCGATGATGCGGTGCCGACTGCTCAGCGCCCCACGGGTATGCGTGATGGAGTCGATGGTCGCCGCGACCTGATCCCGGTCGTCGGGATGCTTGTGCGAGAGCACCAGCTCGGTCGTCGGCGTCACGGCACCGGGCTCGTACCCGTGCAACCGCTGCACCTGCTCGGACCACTCCCACCGGCCGTCATCGAAGTAGAACCGAAACCAACCCACCCCCTGCGGAGAGAGGTCACCGGTGTCATCGGCGCTGGCAGGCACCGAATGAAGATCGGTGCGACTGACGATCCGTCTGGTCATCGGCAAAACCTCGCTCGCTGGTACGCGTCGCTGGCGTTCTTCAAGTTCGCGGCGCTGTCCGGCCCGCGTAGCGGGGACAACAACTCGAGGACGGCGTCAGCCATGTCGCCGGCCTTGGCCAACAGCGGGTCACCGCTGTATGCCTCTTTCCAGAAGTGGAACGCTGCGCAGCGCAACTCGGCTACCTCCTCATCTGTGGGCGACCGGTAGCCGAGCCAGTGGTCGCCGAGAAACCAGAAAACCCGCACCGCCAGATCGTCGGCGCGCTGAAGTGGACCCACATGAGGTGATTCGTGGCTGTGCGCCCTACGGATGGGTTTTCGGATCACCAATCCGCGACGAGGACCCACCGGGATCTATCTCCGCTGTTCAAAGCGGCAACGGCGGCAAGATCGAACGCTCAGTGCCGCCGGGGCTTGTGGCTGCTCACGGCGTCGTGGATCAGCAGGCCCACCAAGGCTGCCATGCAGAGAGGCACGTACAGCCTGAAATTGGCGGAGGCGTGCTCGTACAACGCGACGTACGCGATGGTTACGAGCGCCATGATGGTGAGGAGGATGCCGCGGTTAACTTTGTCCGTGCTCATGCTTCGACCTACCTTTTTGGTCGGCATTGCGCCGCGAATATCAGCATAAACCCGTCAACACGGTTTCTCATCGTCTGATTTCGCGAGTCTTTGGAATGACGCGAATTGTGCGACAAAACCGTGCCGATTCCGCAATGCGGGCCGCCACCACTCTCCGGGCGGGCGAGGCCAAAGCCCTACGCTGGCCCCATGGCACCGACGCCGCGCCCGCGCCGATCCGCTCTCTACCTCCCCGGCAACAAAGATCGAGCACTCGAGAAGGGGAAATCACTCCCGGCCGACGTGCTGATATTCGACCTCGAGGACGCGGTGGGCCCCGACGCCAAAGTCCACTCCCGAGCGCGGGTGTGCGACGCCGTCTCGTCCGACGGCTATCGGCCTCGCGAGGTCGTGATTCGCATCAACGGCGTGGGTACCGACTGGCACGACGACGATCTCGCCGCCGTGGCCGGTTCGGCCGCCGACGGGGTGCTCGTGCCGAAGGTGGAGACCGGTAACGAGGTCCAAGCGCTGGCCGCCGCGCTCGACGCGCTCGATGCGCCGCCGTCGTTGCGGCTGTGGGCGATGATCGAGACGCCGCGGGCCATCTTGCGGGCGGAGGAGATCGCCGCGGCCAGCGATCGGTTGACGGTGCTGGTGATCGGCACCAACGACCTGGTGAACGACCTGCACGGCCTGCACGTTCCCGGGCGTGCACCGGTTACACCGGCGTTGTCGCTGGCGGTATTGGGTGCGCGGGCGGCGGGAAAAGCCATCCTGGACGGCGTGTACAACGCCATCGCCGACGAGGACGGCTTCCGGGCCGAGGCGCAACAGGGTCGCGAGATGGGTTTCGACGGCAAGACGCTGATCCATCCCTCCCAGGTTGCACCGGCGAACGAGTTGTTCGGCCCCTCGGAGAGGGAATTGGCCGACGCGCGCAAGATCGTCTCGGCCTACGAGGAGGCCCAGGCGGCGGGGAACAGCGTCATCACCGTCGATGGCCGCATGATCGAAAGCCTGCACGTGCGCGACGCTGCGCGGATCCTTGCCCTCGCGGACCTGATTTCCGAACTGGAATCCCAATGACGTTGCACCCGAGTCCTTTTCGCGCAGACCTCCTGCAAGGCAAGGTGGCGCTGATCACCGGTGGGGCCACCGGGCTGGGTCTGGAGATCGCCCGGGTTTTGGGCGCTCACGGCGCCCGGGTGGCCATTTGCAGCCGCAAGGAGCCCAATCTTCAGGCCGCGGTTAGGGCGTTGCGGGAAGAGGGGATTGAGGCCGTATACGGCGTTTGCGACGTCCGCCGCAGTGACGAGGTCACCCTCGTCGTCGAGGATGTGCTGGCCGCCTTCGGTCGCCTCGACGTCGTCGTCAATAACGCGGCCGGGAACTTCCCCGTCCCGATCAGCGGCCTGAGTCCGAACGGTTTCAAAGCGGTGGTCGACATCGACCTGGTGGGAACGTTCAACGTCTCCAAGGCGGCATATGACCTCTGGCTGCGCGAGCACGGCGGCGCCGTGGTGAACATCAGCGCGGCGATCCAGTACCGTGGCATGGCCCTGCAAGCGCACGTTGTGTCGGCCAAGGCCGGCGTGGACGCGTTCAGCCGCGCCTGTGCGATCGAGTGGGGGCCCGACGGGGTTCGGGTCAATGTCGTTGCCCCCGGGGCGATGTCGGGGACGGAGGGCGTCCGCAGGATCGCCGGCGACGACCAGCACCGCGCCATCCAGAACCCACTGCGGCGCCCCGGCTCGACCACCGAAGTCGCCGAGACGGTGTTGTTCCTGGCCAGCGACGCGGCGTCCTATGTGACGGGTGCCGTACTGGTCGTCGACGGCGGCGGCTGGCTGACCTCCAGCGGTGTGCCGGACCTGCCGGGCTATACCTGACTAACGGTCACGCAACGGTCAGATCACGGCCAGGGACCCAGGGGCCCCAGCCGATTAGGTGTTTGGCACCGTTTCGCATTATTCTTGCGCGCGGCCCATTGTCGACTCAGGAAAAGCAGATGCTTATTCAGCCCACCCTGCGACGTGCGCAATCGCCGCGCAGCGTTGCGCGTGTGACCTTCCCGAAGGTCGGTCAGTGCTTCGACATCGAGATCACTCGAGAGACCGATGGGTGGCTCATCCGGATCCCCGAAATCGCCGCGGCCGCACGCGCTAGTCGCCGGGCCACGGTCGACTTGGTGGCGCGCGAATGCATCGCCGCGCGCACCGGTATCCCGGTGGGCTACATCATCGTCTACGTCGCGAAAGAGACCCGCTAGCGCGGACAACCGCCGGCTACGGCACCCGGGCGGGCGCCGTAGCCGTACGGCTCAGATCTTCACCGTCAGCGGCCAGACCTTCCAGATGTCGTCGCAGTACTCCGCGATGGCGCGATCGGATGAGAACTTGCCGCTGCGTGCGGTGTTCAGGATCGACATCTTGGTCCACGACTCCCCGTCCTGCCACGCGGCGCTGACCCGCGCCTGGCATTCCACGTAGGAGGCGTAGTCCGCGCACACGAGGAACGGGTCGTCGTAGCGCAGGTTGTCCACCAGCGGCTTGAACACCTCGGTGTCGCCGTGCGAAAAGGTCCCGTCGGCAATCAGATTCAGCACCGCGCGCAGCTCGTCGTTGCCGTCGATGTAATCCGCCGGACGGTAGCCGCTCGCCTTGAGCGCCTCGACCTCGTCGACGGTCAGGCCGAACAGGAAGAAGTTCTCCGCCCCGGCTTCTTCGCGAATCTCGACGTTGGCGCCATCGAGGGTGCCGATCGTCAGGGCGCCGTTGATCATGAACTTCATGTTTCCGGTACCCGAGGCCTCCTTGCCGGCAGTGGAGATCTGCTCGGATACGTTGGCGGCCGGATAGATCATGTGTGCGTTCTGCACGTTGAAGTTCGGTATGAACGCGACTTTCAGGAACTTGTTGACGTCCGGGTCGCTGTTGATCGTCTCTCCAACGGCGTTGATCAGCTTGATGATCCGCTTGGCCAAGAAGTAGCCGGGCGCTGCCTTACCGCCAAAGATAAAGGCCCGCGGCGGAATTGAGAGCTCTGGGTTCTGCTTGAGCCGGTAGTAGAGCGCGATGATGTGCAGCACGTTGAGGTGCTGGCGCTTGTACTCGTGAATTCGCTTGACCTGGATGTCGAAGATCCATTGCGGGTTCACTTCGACACCGGTCGTGTCGTGGATGAAGTTGGCCAGCCGCGCTTTGTTGGTGCGTTTGATGTCGCGCCACTGCTCCCGGAAGGAGGAGTCGTCGACGAACGGTTCCAGTCCACGCAGCTTGCCTAGGTCCTTGAGCCAGCCATCTCCGATGGTGCGGTCCAGCAGCTCGCGGAGCCCGGGATTGGACAGAGCGAGGAAACGCCGCGGTGTCACGCCATTCGTCTTGTTGCTGAACCGCTCCGGCCACATCTCGTAGAAGTCTTTGAGCACACTGTCTTTCAGTAACTCCGAGTGCAGCGCTGCGACGCCGTTGATGGCATGGCTGCCGACGGTGGCCAGGTGTGCCATCCGGACGTTTTTGCCGCCGTCCTCGCCGATCAGCGACATCCGGCGGACGCGATCCGCGTCGCCGAGGAACCGGGTGCGCACCTCGTTGAGGAACCGCCGGTTGATCTCGTAAATGATCTCCAGGTGTCGCGGCAGCGATTGGCCGAACATCTCCAGCGGCCAGGTTTCCAGTGCTTCCGGCAGCAGCGTGTGGTTGGTGTAGGCGAAGGTCGCGACGGTGATGTTCCACGCCTCCTCCCACTCCAGGTGTCGTTCGTCGATCAACAGTCGCATCAACTCGGCGACCCCGATAGACGGGTGAGTATCGTTGAGCTGCAAGGCGAATCGCTGGGGGAGCTCCCGCACACCCGCGTCGGCAAGATCGTCCATGATGTGCAGCACGTGCTGCAGCGAGCAGGACACGAAGAAGTGCTGCTGCAGCAGGCGCAGCCGCTTACCCGCTTCGGGCTCGTCGTTGGGGTAGAGCACCTTGGTGACCGTTTCCGAGGTGACCTCGTCCTCGACCGCCTTGTAGTAATCGCCGGTGTTGAAGGCATCCAGCGCAAACGACTTGACCGCTCGCGCGCTCCACAACGTGAGCACGTTGCAGGTGTTGACGCCATAGCCCTGGATCGGCGTGTCGTACGCGACGCCTTTCAGCAACAACCCGGGCACCCATCGAGAGCGCTCACGTCCGCCCTCGTCGGTGTAGTGCTCGACGTGGCCGCCCCACTTGACCAGATAGTTGACGTCGGGTTTGGCTATCTCCCAGGGGTTTCCGCGATCCAGCCAGTTGTCGGTCTGCTCGACCTGCCAGCCGTCGTGGATCTCCTGGTCGAAAATGCCGAATTCGTAGCGGATTCCATAGCCGATTGCCGGACGCTCGAGCGTGGCGAGCGAGTCCAGGTAGCACGCTGCGAGCCGGCCGAGGCCCCCGTTGCCCAGTCCCGGTTCCTCCTCGCAGGCCAGCACCTCGTCAAGCCGTTGTCCCATCGCGGCCAGCGCGGACTTGGCGGCGCCCTCCAGGCCCAGGTTCAGCAGGTTGTTGCCCAGCTGCGGACCCATCAGGAATTCGGCCGACAGATAGCAGGTGACCTTGCGTCCGAGATCGAGTGACGTTTGCGTGGACGCCACCCGGCGGTCCTGCATGCGGTCCCGCACGGCCAGCGCCAGCGCCCGATAGTAGTGCTCGGGCCGCAGGGCAGCCGCCGGGCGCCCGATCGAGTAGCGCAGGTGGTCGGTGATCGCGCGCTGCAGCGCGGGGGCGCCCATCCCGGTGCGGGAGTGCTCGGCCAGGTCCGCCGGTCGGGAACCGGCGGCAGACACTGCGTCGGAGGGGGTCTGATCGAGATCGGTCATGTGAGTCCTACTCCCTAGATGTGGTGGCAGTATCGCACCGATCTGCCCTGCCGCGCAGTTCGTCAGTCTGGCAGCGGTTTTTGCACACCAGGCGCGAAATTGACGACCGCTACGTGAACGCAACCCCACGCACCGGCGACGAAACGGCGTTGGCGGGGGAGCCCCAGAGCGGGCAGGATTCTCTGCAGTGGATCACCCGACGTGTGGTGGCATCGTCCAGCCACGCCAACTGCCGTTGGCGTCGGCCGGTGCACGCTGGCTGATCGCGGCGGCGGTCCTCGGCTCGGGCCTGGCGATGCTGGACGGCACCGTCGTCAACGTTGCGCTGCCGACGATCGGGCGGGAGCTGGCCGCGGATCTGACCGGCCAGCAGTGGGTGCTGGATGGCTACCTGCTGACGCTGAGCGCCCTGCTTCTCTCCGGGGGCGCGGCCGGCGACCGCTACGGCCGGCGCCGTGTCTTTCTTGTCGGGCTGGCCGTTTTCACCGCTGCGTCATTGGCCTGCGGCCTGGCCCCGACCATCGGCTGGTTGATCGTCGCCCGGCTGGTCCAAGGTGTCGGCGCGGCCGCATTGGTGCCGGGCAGCCTTGCCTTGATCGACGCCGGGATCAGCGATGACGACCGGGGTCGCGCGGTGGGAATCTGGGCGGGTATGTCCGGGGTGACGACGGCGCTGGGCCCGTTCATCGGTGGCTGGCTGGTGGACTCGGCGTCGTGGCGCTGGGTGTTCTTCCTGAATGTTCCGCTCGCGGTGGCGGTGGCATGGATCGCCGTGCGCCACGTCCCAGAATCCCGGAATCCGACCGCCGCCGGAGGCCCGGACGTACTCGGAACCGCCGCTGTCGCCGTCGGTTTGGCCGGGGCGGTTTACGCGCTGATCGAAACTCCGTCCCGCGGTTGGACTTTGACGACCGTCGCCGGCGTCGCGATCGGTGTGGCCGGGTTGGCCGCCTTCCCGCTGATCGAACGACGGGTGCAGTCACCGTTCTTGCCGCTCAAGCTCTTTCGTTCCCGGCAGTTCGCCGGCGCCAACCTCACCACGTTGGCCGTATACACGGCAGTCGGTGGTGCGTTGTTCCTATTGGTCCTGCAGCTTCAACAAAGCCTGCACTACACCGCGCTGGAAAGTGGGCTGGCGACCCTACCCATGACGATCATCATGCTGATCGGCTCCCCGTGGATAGGCGAGCTCGCGCAGCGAACCGGCCCGCGAATCCCGATGACGGTCGGACCGTTCGTCGCCGCCCTCGGCGTGGCTCTGATGGCACGCATCGTGCCCGGGACGACGTATCCGGGTGCGGTGCTGCCCGCCGTGGTCGCGTTCGGCCTCGGGCTCGCGATCACGGTCGCGCCACTGACCGCGGCGGTCCTCGCCGCCGTTCACGACGACTACGCGGGCACCGCATCCGGTGTCAACAACGCCATTTCGCGCGTCGCCGGACTCCTCGCCGTCGCCGTGCTGCCGGTCGCCGCCGGCATCAGCGCGGGACCCGGCCAACCACTCGGCCCTGGTTTCTCGCTGGCGATGCTCATGACCGCGGGTGTCTGCCTGATCGGTGGAATTACCGCATGGGTGACCATTCGCACCGGCGCGGACGTCGCACACCAGGTGCTGCCGGGAATCAACCACGCCTGCCAAGACCCGTCCACCAGGCACCCGAGGCCCGCCCAGGATGCCGCCTAGTTCAGTCGAAGATGACGACGGCGCGTCCGACGACGTCGCCGCGCCCCAACGCATCCAGGCGCTCGTTGATGTCGTCCAATTCGACCGGGACGATGTGGTGTTTGATCAGCCCCTGGCTGGCGAGCGCGAGAACCTCGGTCAAGTCGTTGTGGTTGCCCCAGAACGATCCCGAGTACGACTTCTCTCCGCTCACGAACGGAAATATGGGTACCTGTGCGCCCTGCTGCCCGATCAGGCCGACACAGGTGAGTGCGCCTTCCTTCCCCAGGATCGAAAACCCAAGCTCCAATGACTCTTTGGCTCCCGCGCAGTCAAGCACCGCGTCGACTTCTCGGCGGCCGGTCAGGTCTTCCAGTTCGTTCCGTACCTCTTCGGCCGTCTTGTTTCGCGTGTTGACGGTGAAATGGGCGCCGTTTTCCTTTGCGACGGCGAGTTTGTCATCGTTGCGGGCGAATGCCACCACCGTCGCCCCGCCGCCGAGCAATCGGGCGTACTGCACCCCGTAGCCCCCGAGCCCGCCGATGCCGTTGACGACCACGGTGCGGCCCCCGCCGAGTTTTCCGGCCGCGGCAAGCTTTTTCATGCCGCGGTAGGGCGTCAGCCCGGCATCGGTCAGCGGGGCCAGCATCTGTGGGGTGTGATCGGCCCGCGCCGGTACCGCGACGACATGGCGGTATTGCACCGGCATGTACTCGGCGAAACCACCGGGCGGCCCGAACCCCGCCAGCTGCCCGGCGGCGCAGAGTTGCTCATTGCCCTCGTGACATTGCCGGCATTGCCCGTCACCCCAGTTCGGGTTGACCACCACCAGCGTGCCCTCGGCCAGGCCCGCCGATGCGGGCACCTCGGCACCCACCGCGTGCACTCGTCCCGCCACCTCGTGACCCGGCGTAATGGGGAACGTGAGCGGAAAGTTTTCGCGGAAATAGCCGTCGACCAGTTGGTAGTCGCTGCGGCACATGCCGGCGGCCGCCACTTTGATCAGGACCTCGTTCGGGCCGATGTCGGGGACGGGGATCTGCTCGAGCCGCAGCGGCTCGTTGTATCCGTGCATCCGAGCCGCCCGCATCTTCATGACGTTCCCCTTCCCAGCGCGTCAAAGACACCCGCCCGACCGCGGTGGTTTTGAGACATGTTGTGATACAGCCACTTTGATCCTGACAATGCCAGCAAACTATCGCGCTGGCAACAGCTGTTTGCGATGGCGGTCCATTGGGTGCCCGGTCTCGGTGATCTGGGGCGACCGCGATCCCTATATCCGGTTCAGCACCGCGCGCGAACTGGCCGAGCGCATTGCGCACGCCGAATTGATCCGGCTGCGAGGCGGCGACCACTACATCATGGAGGAACGCCCACCTGTGCTGACCGACGCGCTGATCAGCCTGCTGAGCGTGCCGCTGACGGCCCGCGCCTAGTCGGTGACCGTCATCTGATCGTCGCTGCCATCCCACGAGCGGACGAAGACGTCGATCGGCACCTGCTCGTCGCGGCCCTGCTCGCTGCCGCTGTCGTTGAGGTGCACGACGCCGGCCGCGGTGTCGATACCGGTGACCACCACCGCGTGGTTGGCCAGGGGGTTGCCGTGCGAGTCCTTGTCCTCGACGGGATCGCCCCAGATGACTTCGGCGTTGACCCCGGCAATGACCTTGCGGCCCTTGGCCAGATCCTGCTCCAGCGCCGCCATGCCCGTCGGAACGTGGGTCGTTGCGGCACTTTCCCTGTCGGTGCTCACCGCGCGGATTCCGTAGTGCGCCAGCAGCGTCGGCTCATCGTCGAACGAGGTGCCGTCGCCGCTGCGGTGCCTCGTCGGCTTCTTGTAGACCGGACCCGGGTGCACGCTGCTGGGCGTCGACCGAGCCAGCGCGACGATTTCGTGCTCGGACGGCTGAGCGCCGGTGAGTTCTCCAACCACATCGGCGACCGCCATCTCGACGCAGTCGTCGTCGTATTGCTGGTAGCGCCAGAACGGGGCGGCCGCCGTCGGATCGCCGTAGCGGATGCCCGCGCCGCTGGGAGCGTTACCGGGAGTGGCCTGGGCCGTGCCTACCGCCAGGCCTAGCGTGGCGGCACCGGTCAGAATCGCGACGGCGGCGGCGCCGGCGACGGTGGCAATCCTGATCACGAGAAGAGGCTCTCGTCCCGGCCTCTACGAATTCTTGGAGTCCCGGTCCGGGCGCCGCAACAGGCGTTAGGGTCTGGTCGTGACTTCTGCCCCCCTGCGCACGCCGTTGCGTTTCGACGTCAGCGAAGTGATCGGGGAGCAGGCATTTCTGGCCGCGACCTACTACCCGGCGCGCAACCGCGATGCGGCCCCGGCGGTATTCGTCTGCCTGCCCGGTGGTACCTACAGCCGCGAATACTGGGATCTGCATGTCGTCGGCCACAGCGGCTACAGCTTCGCCGAATTCGCGACCGAGAACGGTTATTCGGTGCTGACGGTCGATCCATTGGGAACCGGCGAAAGCTCAAAGCCCGCACGTGATTTCGACTTCGCCGTTATCGCTGCCGCGCTCGCTCGCGCTATCTCCGAGCTGCCCGCCGCGACCGGGGACCACGCGCCGCCGATTGCCGTCGCGCATTCGCTGGGCGGCTACCTGGCGATCACTCAGCATGCGCTGTTCGGCAGCTATGCGGGGCTGGCGATTTTGGGATGCACCAATCAGCATGTCGCACCGCTGAACCTGGACCCGGCGTTCATTGCCCGCGCTGCTAACGCGGACGGTCGCGCGGTGCTGGCGCGGGAGATCCTGTCGGCTCTTCCCGAAGCCTATTTCGAAGGCCCGCGCGAGCACTTGCAGAGCTGGTTTCATCTCGACGACGTTCCCGCCGATGTCGTGGCAGCCGACTGCGTGACCGCGAAGTCGGTGGTGCCGCGGATATTCGGGACGGCCATGATTCCCGGCGTCGTCGCCGAGCGCGCCGCGCTGATCGACGTCCCGGTGCTGCTCGGCTATGGCGTGGTTGACGTCTCGCCGAACCCGCGCGCCGAGGCCGCCCTCTATTGCAATAGCTCCGACATCACCACGGTGGTGTTGCCCGACAGCGCGCACTGCCACAACATGGCGTCGAGCCGGTTGCGGCTCTGGCAGCGATTGCTCGTCTGGACGCAAGCCGTCGGCGCGTTCAGTGCGCGCCGGACAGGTTCAACGTGACCACGCCGACGATGATCAGCCCGACTCCGATCACCTTCGTCACCGAAATCGGGGAGCCCAGAAACAGTACGGCGATCAGCACGATGGCCGCCGTGCCGATCGCCGACCACAGCGCGTAGGCGACGTCGGTCTGCATACCCCGCTGGATCGACCACGCCAGCAGCGCAAAAGAGACGCCGTAGCCGACCAGACAGATCGCGGTCGGCCACAGGCGACTGAAGCCCTCGGTGCTCTTGAGCAGGCTGGTCGCCACCACCTCCGCGATGATCGCGCCGAACAGGAGCAGGTACGTGAGTGCGCCTCCTTGCATACGGATGTGTCTACACCACCCCCTTGCCGACGGCCGTACCGTTGCCCGTGTGACGACAAAACTCAACCAGCGCCTGGACCGGTGTGCGCCGGTGGTGCTGAGCCTGTTCCGGTTGGTCTACGGCTTCCTCTTCGCCGGGTATGGCTCGATGCTGTTGTTCGGCTGGCCCGTCCGCGCGATATCGCCCGAGGAGGTCGGGAGGTGGCCCGGCTGGTACGCCGGAGTCATCGAACTCGTTGCGGGCCTACTGGTCGGCACCGGATTGTTCACTCGCGCTGCGGCATTCATCGCTTCGGGCGAAATGGCGATCGCCTATTTCTGGATGCATCAGCCACATACGCTGTGGCCGATCGGTGATCGACCGGCGGGCAACGGCGGAACGCCGGCGATCCTGTTCTGCTTCGGCTTCTTCCTTTTGGTCTTCCTCGGGGGCGGCCGCTATTCGATCGACGCTCGGCGTCGACGCCAAATCTGATCAGTCGCCCCATCGGCCGTGCGCGGCCGCGAGTTCGAGCAGGGTGATGCCATCGGTCTGGCGTTCACGCAGCACCTGGTTGGGGAATGTATAGGGCAGCGCCGCCCCGGGGCTGCGCTGTGCCTGCGCGGCGATGGCATCCAGCAGCGTGCGTGCCATGGACATCCGCGGATAGCAGGCATGGATCGCGGCGGCGATTTCCTCGTCGATGAACTCGGCGTTGAGACCGAAATCCATACTCGCGCCGCTGCTCAACAAGTGGCACAGGGCTCCGCGCCGGTCGGCGATGCCCGTCGACGTATGCAAGGCAATGGCCTCCCACACGCCGTCGACGAGCCGTCGCTCGCAGCCGTGTTCGGTCAGCAGTGCCGCCGCGAGGTCGGCGCCTTCCACTTCGAACCTTTCCTTGCCCGGCGCCGCGGAGCCGGCACCGAGATCGTGCAGCACGCATGCCAGGAACAGGGCGTCCCCGTCGTAGTCGGCGCCCGGGCGGATGCCCTCGTGTGCGGCGACCAACTCACCGAACAGGTAACTGCGGACGCTGTGGTTGAACACTGACGGTGACTCGGTCGACTGCGCCAGCCGAGTGGCGGCTTGTGCGACGGACGTGTCGGGGAGAGTGGGTATGACCTGCATGAACAGAACGTAAGAGCCGCTGCCGCCATGGTGTGAGTGGCTAAAAAGACACAGTCCCCACGATTTAGGCCACGATGCCGGGACACCGTGCTGGTACTCCCGGTGGATCAGTGATAATGGCATTCTCTAGTTTGGAGAAGCCATTTCCGTTTCCCCAACCGTCCCGAGGAGGGTCGACGATGACCGCGAACCAACGATGCGACGGACTGGTGGCTCTGGTCACCGGCAGCAGCCGAGGGCTGGGCAAGGCGATCGCGGCACGGCTTGCCGCGCAAGGCGCCACGGTCGCGCTGACCGCGCGCACGATGGACCCCGATCCGAAGTACCACGGATCGCTGCGCGAGACCGTCGACGAGATCGTCGCCGCGGGCGGCCGGGCCATTGCCGTCCAAGCCGATCTCTCCCAGGCCGAGGAGCGCGAGCGGCTGTTCGGCGAAGTGGTGGACACCGTCGGCGCTCCGGACATCCTGGTGAACAACGCCGCGGTCACCTTCCTGCGGCCCCTGGACGGGTTTCCCGAGCGGCGCGCCCGGCTCATGATGGAAATGCATGTGCTAGGGCCATTGCATCTGAGCCAGTTGGCAATTCCCGCGATGCGCGACCGGGGGCGGGGCTGGATCCTGAACCTGACATCGGTCGGCGGCGACCTACCGCCCGGTCCTCCCTTTTCCGAATTCGACCGAACCGCCGGCTTCGGCATCTACGGGACGGTCAAGGCGGCACTTAACCGGCTGACGAAAAGCCTTGCCGCGGAACTGTACGACGACGGCATCGCCGTCAACGCGGCCGCTCCGTCCAATCCCGTGGCAACCCCGGGGGCGGGCACCCTCGACCTGGCCAAGACCGACACGGAGGACATCGAACTGATCACCGAGACCGCACTGCGGTTGTGCACCGGCGACCCGAAAACCCTGACCGGCCGGATCGCGCATACCCAGACCTTCCTCGCCGAGGTCGGTTGGTTTCAGCCCGCCGGCTGATGGTCGACGTCGATTGCGACGAGCTGCGCCGGCGACTCACGGGAGCCGGCGTCACGGACGTCACAGCGCTGGCCGGTGGCGCCTCCAGCTTGACCTTTCGAGGCTCGCGATCCGGCAGACCGGTGGTGATCAAGCTCGCCCCGCCCGGTGTCGAGCCGATCGCGCACCGCGATGTGCTGCGGCAGGCCCGTATTCTCAAAGCCCTTGCCACAAGCCGGGTTCCGGTGCCCGACGTGCTGTGGGAGGACTCGGGAGATCCACCCCTGATCCCTCCGCTATTCGTGATGTCACACGTCGACGGTGACTGCATAGAGCCGCTGTTCGACGGCTGTCCGTCATCACCGGAGGTGGCAGATCGCTACCGAAACGCGTCCCGGGTGATGGCCGCGCTGCATGGTCTGTCACCGAGCGATCTCGGGCTGGAAGGGGAACCGGTCATCGATCCGGTCTCGGAGGTCGAGCGCTGGTGCCAGACGTTGCGGACCGTCGACACCGCACTCGTGCCCGGCTGGCAGGGTGTGCGCGACGCGTTATTGCGTTGCGCACCAACCGCTGTCGCACCCAGCGTGGTACACGGTGACTTTCGGCTGGGTAACCTGCTGACCGCCGGGGCGAGCGTCAACGCGGTGATCGATTGGGAGATCTGGTCGGTCGGTGATCCGCGAATCGATGCGGGCTGGTTTCTGATCAATTGCGATCCGCAGACCTACCAACGTGTTCCGGCGTCGGCCGGTCTCGCGCCGCAGGTCGCCGAACTCGCCGAGATCTACCAGCACGAGCTGGGGCACGAGGTCGTCGACCTGGCCTGGTTCAGCGCGCTGGCCTGTTTCAAGTCGGCGGCGACCTGGTCGCTGATCGTCAAACACAACCGCCGCAGGCCTGCGCCCCGCGAGGAATGGGAAGCTATGGCGCCGGCGCTGCCGCGGCTACTGGCGCGGGCGCGGTCAATGGTGGAGTGAGCCGACCGGACCGCGAGCCGATTACCCGCACCGGACGAAGATATTTTGGCAATACATTCCGAAACCGTCCCAGTTCTTCTCCAATGGACGGCCCCGATCGGCCGGATTGGTGAACAGCGACGGAGCGTCCGCGATCTCGAGTTGGTTCAGGGTGGGGGGCATCGGTGGGCTGCTCGGGTCGGCGTGCGCCAGACCGGTACCGCACCCGAGGGCCATGACGCTGATCGCACCGGCAACAAGTCCGCGAGCGTACGAACAAATATTCATCGCCGCCCTCCCTGTCGTCTGCGGTGCGTCACGCTCGCAATTCTAGCGGCGTGGAATGCCGAATATCGATAAAGATCGGCAACCAACCGGCAGTGCCAGCGCAACATCGCATATCAGTTACAAACGCAACACAATTTCACCGGACCGGCCAGCAAATTTGCGGCCTCGAATATCGCGGCACATACGTTGTTGCGCGTGAGGCCGATTGCCCAGGTCGTACGTCGTGCTGCGGTGGTTGCCGTGTGCGTCGCCGTGTCGGTGATCGTGGCTCCGGCAGCGGGTGGCGATCCGCAGGCCGAGCCGGTTGCCGCCACGGCTGCAGACGACGGACGGGTGCCGTCGAATCCTCCGGTAACCGTCAATACTCCCGACGGCTGGATCCTGGGCCTGGGCGCCAAGGACGAGATGCAAGTTCCGGTGGCCCCGTTGACCACCGCCGTCTCGTCTCGTGAATACCTCTCGAGCGGAATATTCGTCGGTTCGCTGCGGGGGCCCGAACCGGGGCAGGGCCTGCTCGAAGTGGGTTACGAGATCGGTTGTGGAATCGACATGAGCACGTCCAATGGCGTCGAGTTGGGCGGCAATGCCGGTCTCACACCATCGTTGGGATTCACCGGCGCGTTTCCCGTACCGGGAAACTTCCTGCCGGTGCTTTCCGCCCCGGTGGGCGGCTCGATCAACGTGGGACTCAAGCCCGGTTTCGTGATCGTGATACCGGTAACCAAAAAGCAGTTCAGGGGTTCCAATCCGTGGGTGATGATCAGCAACTTCCACGTCAAGATCGACGGTTGCGTGGGGCAGTCGTTCATCCGTTCCTATGCGACGCTGACCCGAATGACCGATCAGTCCGACGTGGTGTTGTCCTACGTCGGCGAAACCAAAGCGGTTTAACCGCGCGGGATGCCTGCCAGTTTGTCGGCGAACTTGGCCTCCGCGGCCGCGCGCAACCGCAGCAGATGTTCGGAGGGAAACAGATCGGGCGCGGGCTGCCGGTCTTTGAGTAACATGCGGGCCAGCGTCACCTTGTGCACTTCGGTCGGGCCGTCGGCGAGGCCGAGCACGAAGGACTCCACCAGGTATTGCACGAACGGCATCTCATGCGTGGTCCCCAACGATCCATGTAGCTGCAGCGCCCGTGCCGACACGTCGTGCAGCACCTTCTGCATCATCGCCTTGACCGCGGAGATGTCAGCGCGCACCGCCTTGTAGTCGTTGAATTGGTCTATCTTCCAAGCGGTTTGAAGGGTCAACAGCCTGAATGCTTCGATCTCCATCCACGAATCGGCGATCATCTCCTGCACGAGTTGCTTGTTGGAGAGCGCCTCGCCCTGGGTATAGCGCGACACGGCGCGCTCGCAGAGCATGTCGAAGATCCGGCGAACCAAGCCGACCGTGCGCATCGCGTGGTGGATGCGACCGCCGCCGAGACGGGTCTGCGCCACCACGAATGCCCCGCCCCGCGGGCCCAGCATGTGATCGGCCGGCACCCGGACGTTCTCGTAGCGGACGTAGCCCTCCCGCCCGCCGCCGGGGGGCTGATACCCCAGTCCGACGTCGCGCATCACGTTGATGCCGGGCGTGTCGCCGGGCACGACGAACATCGAATACCGTTGATACGGTGGCGCATCGGGGTCGGTCATCGCCATCACGATGATGAACGACGCCATCGAGGCAAACGACGAGAACCACTTTTCCCCGTTGATGATCCAGTGCTCGCCGTCGGGGACCGCGGACGTGGTGAACACCTTGGGGTCCGCGCCGCCCTGCGGTTCGGTCATCGAGAAGCAGGACACGATGCGGTTGTCCAGCAGCGGCTCGAGGTAGCGCGACTTGAGCTCTGGCGTGCCGTAGTGCGCGAGGATCTCGCTGTTGCCGGAATCCGGTGCCTGCGAACCGAACACGATCGGCGCACATTCCGAGCGGCCCAGAATCTCGTTGAGCAGCGCCAACTTCACCTGGCCGAATCCCGGACCACCCAGGTGCGGCCCGAGGTGGGTGGCCCACAGCCCGCGCTCCTTCACGATCTCCTGCAACGGGGGGATCAGCGCCTGGCGTACCGGATCGTTGAGGTCGTGCGACTCCTTGACGATCAGGTCGATCGGCTCGCACTCGGTGCGCACGAAATCCTCGACCCATTGGAGTTGTTGTGCCCACTGCGGATCGGTGGAGAAATCCCACGACATCTGTCATCTCCTTCGTTCGTCAACGCTTGGCGCCGCGCTCTGTACCACGATGCCGGCGTGCACCAGTTCGGTGACGGCGTGCTCGTCGAATCCCATTTCGCGCAGCACGGCGTGGGTGTGGTCGCCCGGCAACGACGGCGACGAGGGCGCATCTGCCACGGTGCGCGAAAAGCGTGGGGCCGGCGCGGGCTGGGTGATCCCGTCGACGTCGAGGAAGGTTTCCCGCGCGACAAGGTGTGGATGGCGCGGCGCCTCGGTTAGCGAAAGCACCGGTGTCGCACAGCATCCCGGTGAGTCGAGGAGTCGTTCCCACTCGTCGCGGGACTTCTCGGCGAAGCGGGCCGCCAGCGCCGCGCGGTGTGCTGCCCAGGTGGCCGGCTCGTCGTCGTCATGCGGCACGTCGACGCCAAGACGATCGCAGAGTTCGGCGTAGAACTTGGGTTCCATCGCACCGACGGCGACGTGCTGTCCATCCGCGGTGGCGTAGGCGCCGTAGAAATGCGCGGCACCGTCTAGCAGGTTGTCCTGGCGACGGTCGCGCCAGGTGCCGGCGGGCACCATCCCGAAGTACGGCGCCAGCAGGGTCGCGACTCCGTCGACCATCGCGACGTCGAGCACCTGACCTTCGCCCGACTCGCGGGCCTCGAGAATCGCGCTGAGCAGGCCGACCGCCAGCAGCATTCCGCCGCCGCCGTAGTCCGCGACCAAATTGAGTGGCGGAATGGGTGATTCAGCGGTGCCGATGCCATGTAGGGCACCGGCCAGCGCGAGGTAGTTGATGTCATGGCCGGCATGTCCGGCAAGCGGCCCGTCCTGTCCGTAGCCGGTCATGCGCGCGTACACGAGACCAGGATTGTGCGCCCGCAACGCATCGGGGTCGATGCCCAGCCGTTCGGCCACGCCGGGGCGATACACGTCGACGAAGGCGTCGGCGTCGGCGACCAACCGGTGCACCAGGTCGCGGCCGCGGGGATCCTTCACGTCGACGGCAACGGACCGCTGGCTGCGGCGCACCGTGTAGTCGACGGGGAGTGGACCGTCCACGCCCGCCAGCGCATCGACGCGAATGACGTCAGCGCCCAGGTCCCCCAACAACATCCCGCAGAACGGGGCCGGCCCGAGGCCGCCCATCATCACGATGCGGACCCCGCGCAGGGGACCGCTCACCGCCTCGGTCCCGAAAACCACTTTTGCCGGCGTGCGGCCGCTTCCTCGGTGGCGTGCGAGATCACCTGATTGCGGTTCTCGAGTTCGAGCGCCGCGGACAGGTTCGCGGCGTCGGTGTTGACCTGCAGCGCACGCTTGGTCAGCTGCACGCCGAGCGGCGACAGGTCCGCGATCAGCGACGCCAGCTCGATCGCGCGGTCGATCAGCCGATCCGGTTCGACGAGCTCGCTGATCAGGCCGCGCCGGTCGGCCTCCGTCGCCGAGACCGTGCGCCCGGTGAGCATCCAGTCGGCGGCGACACTGGTCCCGACGATGCGGGGCAGGTGGTAGCTCATGCCCATCTCGGCGCCCGACAACCCGAGCAGGATCGCGGCGTTGCCGAACGATGCTGTCGCCGAACAGATCCGGATGTCGGAGGCAAGGCACAGCGCGAATCCCGCGCCGACGCACGGGCCATTGACCGCGGCGATCACGGGCTGGGGCAGCGCGCGCAGGGCTTCGGCCAGTGCGGCCATTCCTTCCTGAAAGCGCATCCGGTCCAGCGCGGGTGCGTCGGCCTCGACCATGCTGGGCCCGAAGTCGCGCATGTCGAGCCCGGCGCAAAAGCCCCGACCGGCGCCAGTGAGAACGATGGCGCGTACTGCGCCGTCGTCGGCCAAATCGCCTAGCAATTGGATCAATTCGGTTTGCATAACCTCGTTGATCGCGTTGAGCCGCTCGGGGCGGTTCAGCCGGAGGACGACGACGCCGTCGCGCGGCCGGTCGAGTTCGAGCGTGTTCGGCATCGTCACACCCGCTCGATGATCGTCGCCGTACCCATGCCGCCGCCGGTACACATGGTCACCAGTCCTGTTGTCAGGTCCCGACGTTCGAGTTCATCGAGAACGGTCCCGATCAACATCGCGCCCGTCGCGCCGATGGGGTGGCCCAGGGCGATCGCGCCCCCATTGACATTGACCCGGTCCGGATCGATGTCGAGGTCGCGGATCGTCTTGAGCGGGACGGCGGCGAATGCTTCGTTGATCTCCCACAGGTCGATGTCCGCCACGGTCATGCCGGCGCGCTGCAGGCAGCGCTGCGCGGCCGGTCCGGGTGCGGTGAGCATGATGATCGGTTCGCTGCCGATCGCCGCGGCCGTCCGGATCTGACCACGCGGCTTTACCCCGTTGGTGCGTGCCCAGTTCGGCGACGCGAGCAACACGGCTGCCGCGCCGTCGACCACCCCGGAGGAGTTTCCCGCGTGGTGAACGTGCTCGACGTGGTCGATGCCGGGGTAGCGCTGCAGGCAGATCTCGTCGAACGTGCGGTGCTCGCCGTCGACACCCGTCGCGCCCATCGCCGCGAACGCCGGCCGCAGCCGCGCCAGCGTCTCGGGGGAGGTCCCGGGGCGGGGGTGCTCGTCGCGGCCGAGTGTGCCGTCGGGTGTGGCCACTTCGACCAGGGAGCGATCGAATCTTCGCTCGTCGATCGCGGCGGCGGCCCGGTTCTGGCTCAGTGCGGCGTAGGTGTCGACGACCTCGCGGGTGAAGCCCTCGAGAGTCGCGATGAGATCAGCCGAAATGCCCTGCGGAACAGTCGGATAAAGCGCACGCAAGTCCGCGTTGTTGCCGTCGATCGTCGGCACACCGGCTGTGACGCCCCACCGCGACATAGATTCGACGCCGCCGGCGATCACCAGATCGTCGGCGCCCGCGGCGATCGAGGACGCCGCGACGGTGACCGCTTGCTGACCCGAACCGCAGAAGCGGTTGAGCGTCATCCCGGGCACGGTCTCGGGCCAGCCTGCCAACAGAACGGACAGGCGCGCGATGTCGTCGCCGTGGTCACCGGACAGGATGCCGTTGCCGGCGATCACGTCATCAACGTCAGCGGGGTCGAAACCGGTGCGTTTGGCCAGCGCCGTGAGGCAGGTCGCGAAGAGCGTCTGCGGATGTACGTTGTGCAGCCCGCCGTCTGGGCGGCCCCGCCCACGGGGCGTGCGTACCGCATCGAGAATCCAGGCGTCGATGTTGGGCTCCGATCGTTGTGCGAGGGGTTCGAGACGGCGGATCCGTATTGATCGTAATTCGTCTCTCGACTTTGGAGAATAACCCTCTCCAAAAGAGCGAAGCCATTCTCGGTCTTGTCCGGCGATCGGCGCCCTGGTTACGCCGTCGTCGTGTCGGGTTGCGTTAGGGACGTCGCGTGTCCCGAGCGACGCAGCGTCGCCGCCGGTGTTTCGCCGTACCGGGAGGCGTGCGCCGCGGCGAACCGTCCGGCGTTCGAATACCCCCAGCGCTTGGCGATCGAGGCCACGGTTTCGATTGAGGGATCCGACTCGAGCAGCTGCTGATGCGCGCGCCTCAACCGCACCTGCCGCAGGTACGTCATCGGCGACATGCCCATGTGGCGAATGAAGCTCTGCTGCAGGGCGCGCGAGCTGACGTGACATTCGGCGGCCAGGGAAGAGACCGTCAGCGGCAGATGGGGCTCCGACTCTATGATGTCGACTGCGGGCCGAATCGTTTGGGGTGCAACAAGTTTGGTACGTTCTGCTAGCACACCCCGGTATGGGTGGTCGGCGGCAAGCAGCAATGCGTGAAGCAAGCTGTCCACGAAGGGCGTCGCCACCAACGGTTGTGTCAGGGCGCTATCAGTTCGAAAGAGCTCGTGGGCGAACACGGTGAACATGTGCATCCAGCTGCGTGCGGGCCCTTTGGTAGTAACCATGGACGGGTCGAATTCGATTTGCGTGGTCAACGGGCGTCCGAGCGCCTCGCCGAGCGTGTCCTCGAGCGCATTGCGGCTTACCCGCAATGCGACCATTCGGCAGCCCGCTGGCCAGCGGGGAACGTGCAGTTCCCCCTCGGGAAGACAAATATTGGCAAGCCCGGGCGCATAGGTAATCGAGGTGCCGCGCTGGAATAGCTGCAATTGTCCGGACGCGAAAATATTGACTTGGTAAAACGGCCGGTCGTAGGGGCAGCGGATGCAGGCATCCACATTGAAGGCGAGGTCAAGGACGCTGATCGGCCCGACGGTGGCGGCACGTTGGGTCAGCGAAAACGGCTTGCGCCGGTCCAAGGGGCCAAGTGTTTGCAGACACGGAAAGAATTTGGCGACCTGCTTGAAGGCATCGGTTGTCTTGAGTTCCTCAACCATAGACGGTTGGCTTTTCTCGCCCATTTCGAACTCCGCTTCTCCCGCATCGCAGTCCGCTTGAGCGGACTACTCGGGCATTCGCGGCGCATGCCGGTACGGATCGCTTAATGTGTCGGACGTCACATTTATTGCGGATTAGCACTTTTGGGCGTTCGCGGGTTGCCGGCCCCGGTAGGAGGACGAACCTAAGTACGCGTAGCAAAGTGTCTCAAACGTTGCGCGAACTGTACTGATAAGAGGTATCGCGGCTCTAGCGACTCTAGCCTCGCTGTGAAAGCGTTATCCGACAACGGATTTCGTAGACGCGATCGGAGTGAGATGACTACATCATCAGCACAGTGTCCCGCAGCACACGAGGAGCTGTTGGCGGATGCGGTGCGATTGCAGCCGCTGCTTCGCGAAAGCACGTTGGCAAGTGAAGCCATGCGCAAGCTGCCGGACGAAGCGATTAATGCGCTGACCGACGCCGGCTTCTTTCGCTTGCTCAAGCCGCGTCGATTCGGGGGAGTGCACGCCCGGCAACGGACGATGCTCGAGATCGCTGAAACGCTCGGCCAGGCAAATGCATCGGCGGCGTGGCTGGTGAGCATCGCAGCCACGGCCGCGGTCGTGGCGCGGCATGGTTCGGAGAAGGCCCAATCCGAGATCTTCGGTGTGCCCGACTCCCGGATCGCCGGCGGGCTGGCCCCGGGCAGCGCGCGACGCGTGGATGGCGGATTCTCGATCAGCGGAAGCTGGTCATACGCATCGGGCGCCCCGCATGCCGACTGGGCATCGATTGGCGTCGTGGTGCCCGGTCAGGACGGCGCCGACATGGAGACGTTCCTGTGTTTCGTGCCCGCGTCCGAAGTGCGGCTGCGCGACACCTGGCACACGGCCGGCATGCGCGGTACCGCAAGTCAAACATTGTTGGCCGAAGAGGTGTTCGTGCCGCAACACCGCGCGATCGCATTCGGCACGCTGGCGACCGGACGGATATCGGACAGTGACTCCGGGTATCACCTGCCGTTGGCTCCGATGGCCGCCCTGCTTCTCTTGGGGCCGTTGCTCGGTCTCGGTCAGGCGGCCGCGGACCTGGTGCTTCAAACGGCTCCGTCGAAGTCGCTGTCCAACACATCTTTTGCCCACCAGAGTGATTCGGCGGGAGTGCAGATACAGGTCGCCGAGGCGAAGCTCAAGCTGCGGACCGCCAGGCTGCACGCCTACGAGGTCGCCGACGCATTGGACGCGGGTGAGATCGTCAACGGCGAGGCTGGGTACCCACTTCGTGCTCTGGTGCGCGCGCAGTGTGGCTATGCCGCCCGGCAAGTGCTCGAAGCGATACAGACGCTGATCAATGTTCACGGCGCGGGTAGCTTCGCCGATTCCAGTGCGATGCAGCAGTATTGGCGCGACGCCAACGTCGCCGCGCGCCACGCCGCATTGAATTCCTTTGTCGGTTACGAGATCTACGGAAAGTCGCTGCTGGGCGTGTCCGAACGCATTGCCCCGCTGGTGTGAAAGGGGCAGGGGATGTCGACGTTTGTCTTAGTGCACGGGGCGTGGCATGACGGTTCGTCGTGGGATCGTGTCATCGAGCGTTTGAATGCCAAAGGGCACAAAGCGTTTGCTCCGGCGATCGCCGGTCATGGGCCGAATGCGGACAGATCGGTGACCCACGCGGAGGCGACCCGATCGATCGTGGATTTCGTTCTCGACAACGGGCTGAGCGATATCGTACTGGTCGGCCACAGTTTCGGTGGCACCATCATCTGCAAGGCGGTCGAGGCCATTCCGGAGCACGTCAGTCGCCTGGTGTTCGTGAGCGGGTTTGTGCTCAATGACGGCGAATGTCTGCTCGACAATATTCCGCCCGAAGACCGAGCGATGCTGACTCAGTTGGCCTCGGAGTCGGCAGACGACACGGTGACGATGCCGTTTGAGTATTGGCGGCAGAGATTCGTAAACGGTACGGAGTTGGCGACGGCATGCTGGACCTACGATCGGCTATCGCCCCAGCCCTTCCGGCCGTTCTGCGAACCCCTGGACTTGGAGAAGTTCTACGCGCTCGACACGCCGAAAAGCTACGTCGTGTGTACCGAGGACATAACGCTGCCGCCCGGTGAGTGGGGCTGGCATCCCCGCATGTCCGGCCGGCTCGGGATGTACCGGCTCGTCCAGATGCCGGGAAATCACGAAGTCATCTTCACCGATCCAATTGGTTTGGCCGACAAGATCATCGAAGCCGGTCGCGACTGAACCATCCCAGATGCACAGGAGTCATCATGAATTTCGTAAGCCCGTTTCCCGACGTTGTCATTCCGGACACAGGTGTGTACGAGTACGTCTTCGGCGACCTCGGCGAGGCCGACATCGATCGCGTTGCCCTTGTCGAGGCCGCGACCGGGACCGAGCTGAGCTACCGCGCGCTGGTCGCCCAGATCCAGTCCTTCGCTTGCGAGTTGGCTCAACGTGGCATCGGTGTCGGCGATGTGGTGGCGCTGCTGTCGCCGAACAGCGCGGCGTTCGCGGCCGCGTTGCACGGAATCCTGCGGGCGGGCGCGACGGCCACGCCGATCAACGTCTTGTCCACCGTGGACGAGATCGCATGTCAATTGCGAGATTCCGGTGCACGACTGCTGATCGCAGCACCACGATTCCGTGAGCAGGCCGAGGAGGCGGCTAACGCGGCGGGCCTATCGAGTGACAACGTGCTGCTGCTCGATATTGACGCCCTTGTAAATCCAAGTGGCAGTGCAGGTCCGGAGATCGCCTTCGATCCTGCGACGCATGTGGCCGTGCTTCCCTTCAGCTCGGGGACCACCGGGAAACCCAAGGGCGTGATGCTGACCCATCGCAACCTCGTCGCCAACGTAGCCCAATTGCACCCAGTGTCAGGCGTGGTTCCCGATGAGACACTGATCGCGGTGGTTCCTTTCTTTCACAGCTACGGGTTGACCGGGCTTTTGTGTGCCGCGATGCGAAACCGGGCGCGGCTCGTCGTCATGCCCGCCTTCGACCTGGCCGCGTTTTTGGCCCACATCCAGAACTACCGTGTCACACAGGCTTACATCGCACCGCCGGTGGCCGTCGCGTTGGCCAAGGACCCGATGGTCGATTCGTTTGACCTGTCTTCCCTGCATACCCTCACGTCGGCGGCCGCGCCCCTGGACGAGGAACTGGCCAAGGCGGTCACGGAACGGCTCGGATGCCGCGTCGTGCAGGCATACGGGATGACCGAACTAAGCCCGGCCAGCCACGTGATTCCGCTGGAAGGCCGGCACCCCGAGGGCGTGGAAGCTCCGATCAGCTCGTGCGGGTGGACCGTTCCGAACTCGGAGAGCAAGCTCGTCGACATCGAGACCGGGGACGAAATACCCGTTCCCTCTTCGGGCTTGAGCGAGCCGGGTGAACTGTGCTTCCGCGGCCCCAATGTGATGGCGGGCTATCTGGGAAACGCTGCCGCGACCGCGGAGATCATCGACGCGGACGGATTTCTGCATACCGGTGATCTGGCGCGGGTGGACGCCGCCGGCTGCGTGTACATCGTTGACCGGCTCAAGGAGCTCATCAAGTACAAGGGTTATCAGGTCGCGCCGGCCGAACTCGAGGCGCTCCTGTTGACCCACCCAGGCATCGCTGACGTCGCGGTTGTCGGTGTGACCCACAACGTTTCGGGTGAAGAGATCCCGAAGGCCTTTGTGGTAAGGCAAAGTGGCGTGGCGCTTTCGAAAGGTGAGGTCATTGACTTCGTCGCGGGAAAAGTGGCTCCTTACAAAAAGATTCGTCAGGTAGAGTTCGTCGAGAAGATCCCGAAATCGCCGACGGGCAAAATTCTTCGTAGGGATCTGCGAGCACGCCAATCATGACGATGGCACGAGCCGCTATCCGGCGGGCCTCGAGCACGACACATGCGTGACGGCGGCGTCGTGCCCGCGCTGATCGGCTACGTGGCCAAACAGTCACGGGCGCTTGCCAAACGGATCGCTTCGGACGAACGGTCCTGAGTCAGTCGAAGTTCGTGCCGCTGGTCAGCTGTTCCCATTTCGCGATCTCGCTCGCACGGGCGTCCGCGGTGTAGCGATAGAACGCGAGCGCGTCGGGACCCAGCAGCAGGAATGCCGGCGGCTCGCCCGATTCGACGGCGGTGACGATCGCGGCGCCGGCCTTGGCGGGGTCGCCGGCCTGGTTGCCGTCCATGGTGTCGTTTTCCTTGCGACGTTGTCCCGCGGTTGCGGCGTAGTCGTCGATGACGGTGGTCGACTGGACGAGCGAGCGTCCGGCGAAGTCGGTGCGAAACGCACCCGGCTCAACGACTGTCACCGAAATGCCGAGCGGTGCCAACTCGCCGCGCAGTGCGCCGCTCATGCCCTCGAGCGCTGCCTTCGCGGCGGCGTAGTAGCCCGAGCCCACCGGTGTCAATTGCGCACCGATCGAGGAGATGTTCACGATCGCGCCGCTGCGGCGGGCCCGCATGCCGGGTAGGACGGCCTTGATCATCGCGACCGCGCCAAAGAAGTGCGTCTCGAACAGGGTGCGGACTTCGGCGCCGTCGCCTTCCTCGACCGCGGCGCGATATCCGTAGCCGGCGTTGTTGACCAGCACGTCGACCCCGCCGAACCGCTGCTGCGCCTGCTGTACGGCCGAGTCGATCTGGTCGGGCTTGGTGACGTCGAGCGCGACGGGCAGCACCCGATCGGGCGCGATGTCCGCGAGATCGGCGACCTTGGCGGCGTCGCGTGCGGTGACGACGGCATCGTGTCCGGCCTCGATGACAGCTTCGGCGAGCGCTCGGCCGAGTCCGGTCGAGCAGCCGGTGATGAGCCAGGTGGGCATGGGCGGTCCTTTTCGGTGTCGGGCGATTCGCTACTCATTGTGCCCGCAGCGAGGCCGGCTACCGCACGTATTCGAAAGACCATGGAGAGCTGGCGAATTCGATCGGCTTCGAGCAAAGCGTCTCGCCGGCCGCCGCCGTGTCATGAAGCCGGATTACTACCCGGCGGCGCGCTCCAGGCGGAAGGTCCGCATGAAACCGCCCGGTTGCGTCGTGAGCGTCACCTCGACGGCGCCGCTGGGCGCGACGACGTAGCGCTCCTCGACGTCCGGCCCGTCCGTCCACCGGCCAACCGGCTGGCGTCCGAGGTCGTCGCGGTCGTAGAGCGCGGGGTCGAAGGGGAAGAGAACCGGATCGTAGGGGGTCACGTCCCCGTCGGGGCGGCCGTTGACCAGGCGACTGCACTCCACGAAGCGGAAGTGCCCGATGTTGTGCGCCGCCCGATATGTCCGTCGAACCACGAGCGGGGTATCGCCGTCGGCGGGCAGCGAGACGTCCTTGCCCACGATCGGATCGAAGACGACGCCGGCGCCGGCCTCGGCCTCGCGGAAAACGCCGAAGTGTCGCGAAAAGCGTTCGGACAACGCGAAACCGGACTCTTTGTCAAGGAACACGGCCAGGCCGATAGCGGTGGCGGCAAACGGGTGCGGTGAGCGTTTGACCCGCTTGTCACCGAAGGAGGCGCGCAGCATCCGCGAGATGAGCGGAAACCCGCCGGCCCCGCCCACCACGTAGATGCCGGCGACCTCCGACCACGCCACGTCCGTGCTGCCGCCGTGCAGGATGCGGTTGAGCAGGTCGATCGTGGGCGTAACCAGCGGCGCGCACGCCGAGTAGACGTCGTCGATGCCGCACGAAAACGGCGGCCGATCGACCGCGTCCTCGATCCCCGTCATGTCCACCAGGAAGCGGCGCGTCTGTGGCCCGACGGCCTCCTTGCGCACCGCGCACTCCTCGCGAAGCAGGGCGAGAGCGCCGGCGCCCACGTCGCGCAGTTTCGCGCCGTCGACGACGAGCCGCACAATCGCCTCGTCGAAATCGTCACCGCCCAGCTGCTGGATGCCCTCGCTGATCACCACCTCGTTCGAATATCCGGTCATCTTGAGCAGCGACGCGTCGAAGGTGCCGCCGCCGAGGTCGTAGATCAGGACGTATTCGCGTTTGGCGGTGATGGTGGAGCGGTATCGGTGGGCGTATTCCAGGCTCGCGGCGGACGGCTCGTTGAGCAGCGCGACGACGTGAAAACCCGCCGCCACGAACGCATCCAGCGTCAACAGGCGCTGGGCGCTGGAGGCGTTGGCGGGCACGCTGATGGCCGCCTCGATGGTGTCACCCGGCGTCAGGCTGCCGTTCGAGCGCTGCAGCAGATCACTTTTCAGCTGAGCCAGAAATCTGGTGAGCAGTTCGGTCAACCGGTAGCTGCGGCCGGCCAGCGTCACCTCGGTTTGTGGTCCGGCGTCGCCCAGCAGGCGTTTGATCGATCGCAGCACCGACCACCGTGGATCGTGGCGCACGGCGGCGGCGTCCACGCCGAAGCGCAGCTCCCCGTCCGCATTGGCGGCGATCAGCGAAGGCCAGGCATCGACGCCGTCGAACGAGACGACCGGGTAGTTACCCCGGTCGACAAGCGCGACGACAGTGTGGGTGGTGCCGAAGTCGATACCGACTCTCATTGCGCACAATCTTAGGGCGGTGCAGGCGACTTGGGGACTCTAGCGTTGTCCGGCGTGGCGTTCGTCGGGCAGCGCTGCCCGGGGCGCCTCCCACTGCCGTTGCACCTCCCGCTCGGCGGCGGTGGCGATCAGGCCCGCGGGCGCGAACACCTTCGACGGTATCGGGTCATCCTCGGTTAACGGCCTACCGCCACCGCGAATTACCTTCAGCGAGACGATAATTCCGGCGACCAGCACGATGACCACCACGACCGCGAAAAGTATCGACAGCGTGCCCTGGACGAAGGTGTTCCTGATGACTTCGTCGAGCTGGTGGACATTCTTGGCCGACCCGAAGGCCGTCTTACCCGCATCCCTGGCGGCCGAATACTGCGCGTGCTGTGACCAGTAGCCGATCGCCGGATCGGCGGAGAAGATCTTCTGCCACGACGCGGTCAGCGTGACCGTCAGATCCCACAGCAGCGGGACGCCCGGAATCCACGCCCACCTCAGCAGGCCCTTCTTGATGACGATCACCGTGATCACGGTCAGCGCGATCGCCGCGAGCAGCTGGTTGGCGATGCCGAACAGCGGGAACAGCGTGTTGATGCCGCCGAGCGGATCGGTCACGCCCATCAGCAGGATGCCGCCCCAGCCCGCGCAGACGGCCAGGCTGCAACCCCACACGCCCGGGCGCCAGCTCGGGTTCTGCAGCTTGGCCAGCGGACCACCCAGGTTGCCTAGTGCGTCAGACAGCATGAAACGCGCGACCCGGGTGCCCGCATCGACGGCGGTCAGAATGAACAGCGCCTCGAACATGATCGCGAAGTGATACCAGAACGCCTTGAGACCCGCGCCGCCGAACACGCGGTAGAGGATCTCGGACATGCCGACCGCGAGCGTGGGAGCTCCGCCCGTGCGCGACACGATCGACTTTTCGCCCACACCCGCGGCGGCCTGATTGAGCTGGTCCGCGGTCGCCGGAGCTCCGGACAGGCCGAGTCCGTTGACGTAATGCGCCGCCGTGGCCGCGGTGCCGCCGGTCTGTGCGGCGGGGGCGTTGAGGGCGAAGTACACGTGCTGGTCCAGGATCGACGCGCTGATCAACGCCATCACGGCGACGAACGATTCGGTGAGCATGCCGCCGTAGCCGATGAAACGCATCTGGCTTTCCTTTTCCAGCAGCTTCGGTGTCGTGCCCGACGAGATCAGTGCGTGAAAACCGGACAGTGCGCCGCACGCGATGGTGATGAACAGGAACGGGAACAGCGCCCCGGGGAACACCGGGCCGTCGCCGCTGAAGGCGAACCGCGAGACCGGGGGCGCCTGCAAGAGCGGGTGCGCGATAAAGATGCCCACCGCCAGCAAGGCGATGGCGCCGACCTTCATGAACGTCGACAGGTAGTCGCGCGGCGCAAGCAACAACCACACCGGCAGCACCGACGCCACGAAGCCATAGATGGTGATCAGCCAGGAGACCGTCACCGCGGACAGGGTGAACCATGATGCGCCCCAAGAGGTTTCGCTGACCCAATTGCCCGACGCGACGGCGGCCATCAGCAACACGAAGCCGATCAGTGATACCTCGCCCACCCGCCCGGGTCGCAGGAACCGCAGGTAGCAGCCCATGAAGATAGCGATCGGGATGGTCATCGCGATGGAGAACACGCCCCACGGGCTCTGGGCCAGACCACGCACCACCACCAGTGCCAGCACCGCGATGATCATCAGCATGATCACGAGGATGCCGACGATCGCCGAGGCGCCGCCGATGTTGCCCAGCTCGTCGCGGGCCATCTGGCCCAGCGATCGGCCCCGGCGCCGGGTGGAGATCCACAGCACCATGTAGTCCTGGACGGCGCCGGCGAAAACCGCGCCGACGATGATCCAGATGCTGCACGGCAAGTAGCCCATCTGGGTGGCCAGCACCGGCCCGACGAGCGGTCCCGCGCCGGCGATCGCCGCGAAATGGTGGCCGAACAGCACGCGGCGGTCGGTCGGCACGTAGTCGGCGCCGTCGTCGAAAATCTCGGCGGGCGTGGCGTGGTCGTCGCGTGGGCGGACGACCTTCATCTCGATCAACCGCGCATAGAACCGGAAGCCGAGGATGTAGGTGCAGATCGCGGCGATCACGATCCAGACCGCGTTCACCGGTTCCCCGCGAACGAACGCGATGATCGCCCAGGTGACGGCACCGATCACCGCGATGATCCCGAAGACGATCTTGTGCCGGAGGCTGATGGGGGAGCGGTCGATGATGGCGACGGGCGGCAGGTCGTCATCGGTGCGGATGTAGCTGACATCTCTGTCGTGCACAGTCACGGTCAAACCCTACGACGACGCGCGACCGGTCGCCGGGGTGAATCAATACAGCGCACGGACGTTGTCGATGGTGTCGGCCTCGGCCGGACTCTTGTCGTCGCGGTAGCGCACGACCCGGGCGAACCGCAGCGCCAGACCGCCCGGGTACCGGGTCGATTTCTGCACGCCGTCGAGCGCGATCTCTACGACCTGCTCGGGCCGCAACTCGACCACGTAGCCATCCATCGATCCGACGGCGAGTTCGGTGAACCGCGTCGTTTGCCAGTCCAGCATGGCATCGGTCATGCCCTTGAAAGTCTTTCCCACCATGATGAATTCGCCCGTTGTCGGGTCACGGGCGCCCAAATGGATATTGGACAGTTTGCCGGTGCGGCGTCCCGAACCCCATTCGACGGCGAGCACCACCAGGTCGAGCGTGTGCACCGGCTTGACCTTGAGCCAGCCCGCGCCGCGACGGCCGGCAAGGTAGGGCGCGCCGGGGGCCTTTGCCATCACCCCTTCGTGACCGGCGGCCAGCGTCGCCTCCAGGAACGCCGCGGCGGCATCGGGATCGGAGGTGGCCAACCGGTCCACCCGCTGGGAGGCCGGCACCAGCGCGTCCAGCGCGGCCAGCCGCTCGGTGGTCGGTGCGTCGAGCAGGTCGGCGCCGTCGCGGTGCAGGACATCGAAGAAGAACACCGAAAGCGGTTGCGCCGCTTGGGCCGCAGCCACGTCCACCGATCGGCCGAACCGGGATGCGGTGACCTGGAAGCGGTGCGGCCGGTTGTCGGGCCGCAGCGCGATCGCCTCGCCGTCGGCGATGAGGTCGGTGACGGGCAGCGCCAGCGTCGCCTCCACCACCTCGGGCAGCCGGGCGGTGACGTCGTCCAGGCTTCGGGTGTAAACGGTGACCACGTCTCCGGCGCGGTGGATCTGCACCCGCGCACCGTCCAGCTTTGCCTCGAAAATCGTTGCACCGCCGTGGCGTTCGAGCGCGTCGGCCACGGTGGTCGCGGTCTGCGCCAGCATCGGTCCGACCGGCCGGCCCACCCGCAGGGTGAACGCCTGCAGCGCGACCGTGCCACCGGACAGGGCGGCGGCTGCCGCCGAGGGCAGATCGCCGCCCAGCATCGCCGCGCGCTGGACAGCGGCGGGCGGGATGTCGGCGGCCTTGGCCACCGCGTCGGCCATGATCCCGGAAAGGGCTCCCTGGCGCAGTTCGCCGGACAGCAGCCGGACCAGGAACGTCTGCTCGGATTCGGTTGCGGCGGCGAACAATGTCGCGAGCAGGCCGGCGCGGCGCGCCTGCGATCCCTTGCCCGCGACGGCACCGATCTCGGTGAAGGTGGCGTGCACGCCGGTAACGGTGAGCCTCGGCTCGGCGGCCGCGGGTGGGCGCGACCGCAAGGACGCCCAGCCCACGCCGATCTGACGTTGCGGGAGCTCGCCGGAGAGCCAGGACACGACGATCGCGACCACTTCGGGGACGGGTGCGGCGCGGGTCAGCAGGTCGGCGATGCGCGCGACCTTGGTCAGCCGGGACGACGTGGCGCCGACGTCAGCCGACGTCGCTACCACCTCGAGAAGGAGCACGATCGTCAGCTTGGCATGGCTCGGTGACAACCCTTCCGGGCGGACACGCTAGCGTTCCAACGTAACGTTACAGATTGCTCAGGATCTGACAACCAAAAAGGAGACGTCCGGATGGAGATCAATGGGAAGAAGGCCGTCGTCATCGGCGGCGCGTCGGGGATGGGTCGTGCCACGGCCGAACTGTTCGCCGAGCGCGGGGCGGATGTCGCCATCTTCGACCGCGAGGGTTCCGACGGCAAAGCGGTTGCCGAGGGTATCGGCGGCGCGTTCTACCCGGTCGACGTCACCGACTTCACTGGCACCGAGGAGATCTTGCAGACCGCGGTCGACAAGCTGGGCGGCCTGCACGTCGTGGTCACCACTGCCGGTGGCGGCATCGCGAAGCGCACGCTGACCAAGTCGGGCCCCCACGACCTCGAATCCTTCCAATCGGTCATCGATCTCAACCTGATCGCCACCTTCAACATCAGCAGGCTCGCCGCCGCGCACATGGCCAAGAACGAGCCCGAAGACGAAGAGCGCGGCGTCATCATCAACACCGCTTCGATCGCCGCCTTCGAAGGCCAGATCGGACAGGTCGCCTACACCGCCGCCAAGGCGGCGATCGCGGGCATGTGTCTGACGATGGCCCGCGACCTGGGATCGATGGGGATCCGCGCGCTGGCAATCGCCCCGAGCCTGTTCCTCACCGGGCTGACCTCGATGGTTCCCGACGAGATGGCGGCGACGCTGACGCGCGACGCGGCCTTCCCCAAGCGGATGGGCCGGCCCGAGGAATACGCGAAGCTGGCGTTGGCGATCGTCGACAACCCGATGCTCAACGGCCAGTGCCTGCGGCTGGACGCCGGACAGCGCTTCGCGCCCAAGTAGCGACCCCGTGTAGGGGCCCGCTAGAGGCCCGAGCGCAATAAGTACACTCTTTAGGCAGCCGCCCCGCTCCCCCTCGGAGCGGGGCCGGCCGACCACCCGGCAACGCTGCGGGGCGGGTACTGGCGCGAGGGAGGTCCCCATGGGTATCGCACTTACCGACGACCATCGCGAGCTCGCCGAGGTCGCTCGGGCATTCCTGACGTCGCAGAAGGCACGCCCGGCGGCGCGCGCGCTGCTGGACAGCCCCGACGAGAGCCGGCCCACGTTCTGGCCCGACATCGTCGAACTCGGCTGGCTCGGCCTGCACGTCGACGAGGAACACGGCGGCTCCGGCTACGGATTGCCCGAGCTGGTCGTGGTCATCGAGGAGCTCGGCCGCGCGGTTGCCCCGGGTCCGTTCGTCCCGACGGTGATCGCCTCGGCCGTGATCGCCAAAGACGGCTCGGCCGAACAAAAGTCACGGCTACTGCCCGGCCTCATCGATGGGACCGTCACCGCGGGCATCGGCCTGGACAGCCGGGTGCAGGTCAACGGCGGTGTCGCCGAGGGCGAGGCCGGCGTGGTGCTGGGGGCGGGGCTGGCCGAGCTGCTGCTGATCGCGGCCGGCGACGACATTCTGCTGCTGGACCGCGGCCGCGCCGGGGTGTCGGTCGAGGTGCCCGACAACCTCGACCCGACTCGGCGTTCCGGGCGCGTCCGCCTGACCAACGTCAGCGTGCGCCCCGGCGACATCATCGCGGGGGCGCGGGAATCGGCACTCGCCCGGGCGCGGACCCTGCTGGCCGCCGAGGCGGTGGGCGGCGCATCCGATTGCGTGGACAGCGCTGTCGGCTACGCCAAGGTGCGCCAGCAATTCGGCCGCACCATCGCCACCTTCCAGGCGGTCAAGCACCATTGCGCGAACATGCTCGTTGCGGTGGAGTCGGCGACGGCCGCGGTCTGGGATGCCTCGCGGGCGGCCTCCGAAGACGAGGAGCAGTTCCGCCTGATCGCGGCAGTCGCTGCGGCACTGGCATTTCCGGCCTATGCGCGCAATGCCGAACTCAACATTCAGGTGCACGGCGGCATCGGCTTCACCTGGGAGCACGACGCGCATCTGCATCTGCGCCGTGCGCTGGTGACGTCGGCGCTGTTCGGCGGCGACACCCCGGCCCGCGATGTGTTCAATCGCACCGCCGCGGGCACGGTCCGGGAAAACAGCCTGGATCTGCCGCCCGAGGCCGAGCAACTGCGCACCCGGATCCACGCCGACGCCGCCGAGCTGGCCGCCCTGGACAAGCAGGCGCAACGCGACAAGCTGATCGCGACCGGCTATGTGATGCCGCACTGGCCCAAGCCGTGGGGTCTGGCCGCCGATGCGGTGGAGCAATTGGTCATCGAGGAAGAGTTCCGCGCGGCCGGCATCAAGCGCCCGGACTACGGCATCACCGGGTGGGTGATCCTGACCCTCATTCAGCACGGAACCGACTGGCAGATCGAAAGATTCGTCGAGAAGGCGTTGCGCAAGGACGAGATCTGGTGCCAGCTTTTCTCCGAACCCGAGGCGGGCTCGGACGCGGCGTCCATCAAGACCAAGGCCACCAGGGTCGAGGGCGGCTGGAAGATCAACGGCCAGAAGGTGTGGACCAGCGGGGCGCACTACTGCGCGCGCGGTCTGGCCACGGTGCGCACCGACCCGGATGCCCCGAAGCACGCCGGCATCACCACGGTGATCGTCGACATGAAGGCGCCCGAGGTCGAGGTGCGGCCGTTGCGGCAGATCACCGGCGGCTCGGACTTCAACGAGGTGTTCTTCAACGACCTGTTCGTTCCCGACGAAGACGTCGTCGGGACACCCAACTCGGGGTGGACGGTCGCTCGGGCGACGCTGGGTAACGAGCGGGTCAGCATCGGCGGCAGCGGGTCGTTCTACGAGGGCTTGGCGACCGCACTGGTGGAGTTGGCCCAGCAGCACTCAGATCGGTTGGCGGGCGCGGATATTCGGGTCGGGTACTACCTTGCCAACGAAACCGCGTTGCGGGTGCTGAACCTGCGCCGGGTAGCCCGCAGCGTCGAAGGGGCGGGACCGGGGCCGGAAGGCAACGTGACCAAGCTGAAGCTGGCCGAGCACATGGTGGAGGGCGCCGCGATCATGGCTGCCCTGACCGGGCCCGAGGTCGCGCTGGTCGACGGGGCTGGAGCGGCGCCGGGCCGGCTGATCATGGGCGCGCGCGGCATGGCGATCGCCGGCGGTACCTCGGAAGTCACCCGGAATCAGATCGCCGAGCGGATTCTCGGCATGCCGCGTGACCCGCTGATCAACTAGCCCCGACGGTCAGGCTGGGCGGGGAACCGCCGCCAATCGTGACTGACCGATCCAGGCCGGCACGGCCCGGCGAACCGCGGCGCTTCCGCGGATCGTCACTGCGCCACTCAGCATGGCGCGTGACCACGAGACGTCGCCGCGCCACAACTCGGTAAGCGTGCGCAAGGGCGTCTCGACCGTCGCTGCGACCTCGTACCCCGGGTCGAAATCGCAGACGTCCGAGGCTCCTTCGGACACCATCAGCCACCAGCGCGAGGCCTTGAGCGCCACCTCGGTGAAGTGGAACGCCACCACAGTGCGCGCCCGCGGCCACTCATCGATGGAGATCGAACGATGGATATCCCACATCAACAGGTGTGGATCCAGGTCGTCATCTCCGATCTCGGGCATCCAACGAAGGCCCCACTCGCCGAGCGCATCCACCACCGGCGCGAGTTCGCGCCCGCAGGGTGTCAGCGCATACGAGGTTCGGCCGTCGACATCGGTACGCTCGACAACACCGGCGCGGCTGAGCGACTTCAGCCGCTTGGACAACAATGCCGGGGACATCTTCGGCACTCCCCGCCGTAGATCGTTGAAATGCGCACTGCCTTGCAGCAATTCACGCACGACGAGCAGTGTCCATCGTTCGTCGAGCAATTCCATCGCCTTGGCGACCGGACAGAACTGACCATACTTCGACATCTGGGCACCTTCCACCTCACGTGTGTTCAGTAGACGCCCTGGCGGAGGGATTGACTAGTACAGATTGTGTACCTCGAGGGGTTCAGATCTGGCACTGGAATCGGTTCATCGGACAGTTTGACGATGGTGGCCAACGACCAGAAGGGAAAGCCATCATGACCGCAGCAACGAAAGCCGACCGCACTGCCGAAGAAAGCAAGCATCGCGCGGTGTGGGCGTTGGGCGACTACAGCGCGGTGGCCGACGCGGTGGCGGCACCGCTGGGGCCGATACTGGTGCGGGCGAGTGGGATCGGCGCGGGCGACCGGGTGCTCGACGTTGCCGCGGGCAGCGGCAATGTGGCGATACCGGCGGCGCTGACCGGCGCCGATGTGGTGGCCAGCGACCTGTGCCCCGACCTGTTGGACCGCGGTCAAGCGATCGCTCGGACCCGCGGCGTCAAGCTGCAGTGGCTCGAGGCCAACGCCGAAGCGCTGCCGTGTGAGAGCGACGGGTTCGACGCGGTGCTGTCCTGCATCGGCGTGATGTTCGCGCCGCACCACCAGCGCGCCGCCGACGAGCTGGTGCGGGTCTGTCGCCCCGGCGGGACGATCGGGTTGATCAGCTGGACACCGGAAGGATTCGTTGGTCGGATGTTCGCGACGATGAAGCCCTACGTTGCGGCGCCACCACCCGGTGCGCAGCCCGCGACGATGTGGGGCGAGTCCGATTACGTGCGTGCGCTGCTGTCAGACCGCGTCGTCGAGTTCAGCGCGGAACGCCGTGTGCTGCAAGTGGATTGCTTTGCCGATGGGGCAGCTTTCCGGGACTTCTTCAAGGCGAATTACGGGCCGACGCTCGCCGCGTACCGAGGTATCGCAGACCAGCCTGAGCGTGTTGCCGCGTTGGACACGCAGCTGGCCGAGCTGGGCGACCGATACTTGGCCGGGTCCTCGACGATGGAGTGGGAGTACTTGCTGGTGACCGCCCGCAAGCGCTGATCAGCCGGCCGCCGGTGCGAACAACGGCGCGCCGCCCGCGCCCTTCTCCGGCTTGATGCTGACCGGCATCCCGCACGTCACCGAATCCGGTTCGCAGTCAACGATATTGGCGGCGACCCGAAGCCCGGCTTGTTCGGCCAGCTCGACGATGGCGATCACATAGGGGACCGGGATCTCCGGGTTGTACGGATGGTGGTTGACCGTGTAGGTGAACACCGTGCCCGCTCCGGAAATCGGGCGGGCGACCAACGCGGCGCCACACTCCCGGCATTCCCCGGTTGCGGGATGCACCCAGCGTGCGCAATCGGAGCAATGCTCGATGAGCAGCGGTGACGTCGACTCGGCTGACACGGGCAATACAGTACACTCTATTGGTTCGGTGTGGGTATGGTGCTGGTTCGACGGGTTCTCCTCTGACGGGCGGTGCGGATGACGTATTTCGAGAAAGACGCGATCGTGTCCGGTATCGGGATTTCCCGAATCGGCCGACGGACCGGCATCCCGGGGCGCGACCTCACGATGGAAGCGGTGCGTGGTGCGATCGCCGACGCCGGCCTGGCGCCCGTCGACATCGACGGCATCGCGACATTGGGTGACACTCCGGCCGAGGAGGTCAATGCCGAACTGGGTATCGAAGCGGCCGACTGCGGCAGCGGTTTCGGTACCGGCGGACTGCTCAGCCCGGTGATGTCGGCATGCCGCGCGGTGTCCGAGAAACGCGCCCGGCACGTCGTGATCTACCGGACCATCCAAATGCTCGGCGGCACAGTGCCGGTCAAGAAGGAGGAAAACGCGCCCGCAGCGCCGCTGGCGCGCATGTTCGAAACTCCCGAGGGTGCCGAGAAACCCGCCGTTGGTGCGATGGATGATGTCAACGATCTCGTTGCGGCCCAGGCATATTCCGCGGCGAACTGGTTGGCGCTGAACTGCCGCCGCCACATGGACCTGTACGGAACCACCAAGGAACAGTTGGGTTGGTTGGCGCTCAACGGCCGGCGCAACGCCGCACTGAATCCCCTTGCGGTCTACCGCGAGCCGATGACCATGGCCGACTACCTGGGGGCGCGGCTGGTGTCCACGCCGTTCGGGCTGCTGGACTGCGACGTGCCCATCGACGGCTCGATCGCGGTGGTCGTGTCCAACGCGGAATACGGACCCGACTGCCCGCACCGACCGGTGCGAGTGGAGGCGATCGGCGGGTCCGACGGCGCGGGCGGCTGGTTCCACCGCGACGACTACCCGAAGATGGCGATGTCGGATGCGGCCGCGCAGATGTGGTCGCGCACCGAGCTGAAACCCGCCGACCTTGCGGTCGCCCAGCTTTACGACGGCTTCACCTATCTCACCCTTGCCTGGCTGGAGGCCCTGGGAATCTGCGGCGACGGCGAGGCCGGTCCGTTCGTCGAGGGCGGCGCGCGGATCGCCCGCGACGGGCAGCTGCCGCTCAACACCTACGGCGGTCAACTCTCGGCCGGGCGCATGCACGGTTACTGGGCGCTGCACGAGGGATGCCTGCAGTTGCGCGGCGAGGCGGCCGACCGGCAGGTGACGCAGCGCCCCGAGGTAGGCGTGGTTTCCGTGGGCGGGGGTCCGGTCGCGGGTTGCATGCTGCTCACCTGCTGAGAATGCTTGTGGGAGAGCAGTATTGAGCATCAGATAAGCCCCATCCCGCCCGCGGGCGGGACAAAGAAGCTGGCCTCGACGATTGCCCGCCAAATCGAGGCGGACATCGTTCGCCGCGGCTGGCCGGTCGGCGAATCGCTGGGTTCCGAACAAGCCCTGCAACAGCGCTATGGCGTGAGTCGGTCGGTGCTGCGCGAGGCCGTCCGCCTCGTCGAGCACCATCGGGTGGCCCGGATGCGCCGCGGACCAGGCGGCGGTCTGCTGATCAGTGAGCCCGACGCCGGACCCGCAACTCGCGCCGTGGTCATCTATCTCGAATACCTGGGCACCACCCTGGCCGATCTGCTCAACGCGCGGCTGGTGCTCGAACCGTTGGCGGCCTCGCTTGCGGCCGAGCGGATCGACGAAGCCGGCATCGAGCGGTTGCGTGCGGTGCTGCGCGAGGAGGAACACTGGCGGCCGGGTCTGCCGGCGCCGCGCGACGAGTTTCACATCGCGCTGGCGGAGCAGTCGAAGAACCCGGTGCTCCAACTATTTATCGACGTGTTGATGAGGCTCACCACCCGCTACGCCCTGCGATCGCGCACCGACTCGGCAAGCGAGGCCATCGAGGCGCTCGACTACATGCACCACGACCACTGCGAAATCGTGGCCGCCGTGACCGCCGGCGATTCGGCCCGGGCCAAGACGCTGTCCGAACGGCACGTCGAAGCCGTGAATGCCTGGCTGCAAGAGCATCACCCAGGTGCGGGCCGGGCCGCGCGACCCGGTCACCGGCGTGAGCAGGCCGACGGGGAAGTCCCACGCGGCAAGTTGGCCGAGGTGCTTGCGGCCACGATCGGCGACGAGATCGGCTCCGGCGACTGGCAGATCGGTTCGGTCTTCGGCACCGAGACGGCGTTGCTTCAGCGCTACCGGGTGAGCCGTGCGGTGTTACGGGAAGCGGTGCGACTGCTCGAATATCACTCGGTCGCGCAGATGCGCCGCGGACCCGGCGGCGGGCTGGTCGTCGCCAAGCCCCATGCCCAAGCCAGCATCGACACCATCGCGCTATACCTGCAGTACCGAAAGCCGAGCCGCGAAGACCTGCGTTGTGTCCGCGACGCCATCGAGATCGACAACGTCGCCAAGGTCGTCAAACGGCGTGCCGAACCCGAGGTGGCGGCCTTCCTGTATACCCACCGGTCCGCGCTCGACGGCACTGCGCACGCCGCCGACGATGCCCGTCAGGCGACATCCGAGGAATTGCGGTTCCACCACGGACTGGCGCAACTGGCCGGCAACGCGCTGTTGGACCTGTTTTTGCGGATCATCGTGGAGTTGTTCCGCCGGCACTGGACCAGCACCGGCCAGGAGCCGCCCGCCCGCAGCGACGTCGACGCCGTCGAGCACGCGCACTCGCGGATACTCGAGGCGATCACCGCGGGCGACGACAGCTTGGCGCGCTACCGCATTCGCCGTCATCTCGACGCCGCCGCCTCTTGGTGGCTGTGACGAACATCCCGCCTAGCCGAGGCGGTTTCGTGACGACTTTTCTGCATAAGGAATGCACGCGCGGGGTATTGGGAAAGGCAATGGGGCGCGGGGATACGAAGGGGAGCCGGTCCAGCAGGGGGTTGGCATTGGTAACGGAAAGCGGGAGCGCCGAAATGGTGAGGAGCACGGAGAACGGGCGGCAAGCCTTCGTTCATTCCGCGCTCCTCTATCACTCGCAACGGGAGTACCTGGACGTCGTGGTGCCCTTCGTCCTCGAAGGCTTGGCGATGGACGAGCCGGTCCTCGTGGCGGTACCGCGTGACTATTTGGGCTTGCTGCGCGCCGCGCTGGGTGGCGACCGCTCGACGGCCGGGCTGCAGCTGGTGGACATCGCCGAGGTGGCGCGCAACCCGAGCCGGTTTCTGGCGCTCGAGGGCTCCTTTGTCGAGGAGAACGCGGACCGGCGTGGGCGGATTGTGAGCCAGGTCTGCTGGCCCGAGCGCAGTGCGGACGAGTTCCTGGCCTGCATGCAGCACGAGGCGCTGGTGAACAGCGCGTTTGAAGATCGGCAGCTCAGCGCGCTGTGTCTCTACGACGCGGAACGGCTGGACGACGATGTGCTGGCAGGCGCCCGCGCGACTCATCCGCTGCTGTGGAAATGCGGTTCGCTGCAACACAGCGCCGATTACGCGCCGGATGACGTGCTGGCGCGGTGCAATCAGCCCTTAACCGCTAATCCCGGCGCGGTGACCTACATGGTCCGCAAATCCGCGGACCTGCGCCCGGCGCGGTCGTTCGCGGTGAACTATGCCGGCTGGGTCGGGCTGTCCCAGGACGGCATCGAAGATCTGCAGCTGGTCGCCACCGAGTTGGCCACCAACAGCCTGATGTACACCGATGGTGCGTGCCGGCTGGCCTTTTGGCGCGACGACCATCACCTGGTGTGCGAGGCGCGCGACAACGGGCGCCTCGACGACCCGCTGGTGGGACGCCTGGACCCGGGCCCGACCGGCCCGGCCAGCCGCGGGTTGTTTCTGGTCAACGCGATCTCGGATCTGGTCCGCACCCACACCGCCAGCACCGGAACGACGATTCAGGCCTACCTGCGGCTGAATTCTGCGGCCGGGAAAATCGGCTGACGCTGAAAAGGAAGGCGGCCCGCCGGGAACCTATGTTCCCGGCGGGCCGCCTGCCCGAACGGTTACAGGCAGACGATCAATATGCAGGTACCGCCGCTGCTACCGCCAAGAACGCCGCCGCCGCCCGCGCCGCCCGCTGCGGTCGAGCATCCAGTCGGCAGTATCAGCATTGCGGCCAGCCCGAGGGCGGCTGCGCCGGCTTTGAGGGTTTTCTTGGTGGATTGCGACTTCATCGTCTTGCCTTTCCGAGAGGGGACAAATAGCCGTTACGGTTACGGACATCTCCGCATGCCCCCTGTTGCACATGTGTAAACCAGATTTCGTGACGTTTCTCACGATTTGTTTTGTCATACCTGTACTGGCACAACGTAATCGGGGAAATCCCGCAGGTCGCGGGCGCCGCGGACAGGAAAGAGTGCTGTTCACGCGGTAGAAACCTCCCGGCGGCAACGCGATGGTTGGCGCCGGATCGCCGGTGTTCGTCGCGCTAAAGGCTGGGGAGGTTGATGGTCAGCCCGCCGCTGCCACCCGTGCCGCCCACCGCCGTTGAACATCCCGTCGGTACCAGCATCACTGCGACCAGACCGGCCGCCGCCGCGGCAACCTTGAGGGTCTTTTTGGCGGTCATCGACTTCATTGTCGTTTGCCTTTCATCTGAGGGGATGCAAGCCGCTTGCGGCTGAGGCGACGAGGGGATAGCCGCTGTTCGACACGGGTAAACCTGTTTGATCGATCAGTTTTGTGCGGCCGCTACCTGTTCCCACGCGGAGGACAATCTCGTCGGTACCAGCAACACCTCGATCAGCCCCCTCGCCATTGCCGCCGCGTCAAGCGCCTTCTCGGCTGCCCTCGACTTCATCGTCGCGCCTTTCGTCGGGGGAATGGGATGAGGCGACGACGGGATAGCCACTATTCGACACGTGTAAACCTGCTTTATGCGTGTAATGCGGGACACGCTGCCCGAAATGAAGTTGCACCAGCGCGCGAACGGCGTCTACTGTCGCGTTCGTGCGTCTTCTGAAGAGTGCCGTAGTAGCCAGCACCCGCAGCGGGGTCTGATCCAGACCGACCCCCCGCTGTGGGTCGGAAGCTACTACCGTCGGTCGCTCCTTTCGACCAGAGAAGACCGACACCGTGCCTCTTACCCAGCCCCGCACAAAGCCCTCTTCCGAGCCCTTTTCTAGGCCGTTCTCCCGTTCGGAGCGCAATCCCACCAGGGTTCCCGCCTGCCGGCGCGACGCCAACGCGTGGTTCGGCGATAACTTCGGGGTCCCCCTACCGCTCGGCCTGCGGGAACAGGCCGGCGCGATGACGTGGGAAAACTTCGTGACGGCCTACGGCCACACCGCCGGCCCGCTGCGACTGGGGCACTGGGTGTGCGCCGACACCGATCGGCCCACCGGGCGGCTCGGTCCGCAGGCCCGCAATTTCCGGGCGATGATCACCGTCGGCGATTGCATCCGCACGTCGACCGCCGCTGCCAGCGGGCCGATCGCCGCGCTCACCGCGATGCTGCACGAGCGCGGGATCGCGATCGAGACATTGAAGTTTCATCAGATGGCTTCGGACGGGTATACCGCCACGTTTATCCGCGGCAGCGACGGCATCCGTGCCGAATGGGCAGTGGGCCTGTCCGAGGATCCGACGCAGTCGGCGTTACGCGCGCTGATCGCGTGCGCGAACCGACTGATGGCCTGATTTCCGAGTTCAGAGCGGGCGCAACAGAATTGGCATGCCGTCCTTCGGCACCGGCATGCCGCCGTAATCCCACTCGCACTTGTAGCCGGGGCGGGGCGGCTCGAGCCGATACTTGCGCAGCAGCCGGTGCAGGATCGTCTTGATCTCCAACTGCCCGAACGTCATTCCGATGCACTTGTGGGCGCCCCCGCCGAACGGCGTGAACGCGTAGCGGTGCCGCTTGTGCTCGTTGCGCGGCTCGGTGAACCGTTCCGGGTCGAATTTCAGTGGGTCCTTCCACAATTCGGGCAAGCGGTGATTCATACCCGGGTACGCGATGACGTTGGTGCCCTTGGGGATGTAGTAGCCCAGCAGGTCGGTGTCGCGCACCGTCTGCCGCATCGCCCACTGCACGGGTGTCACCAGCCGGATCGACTCGTTCATCACCAGGTCGAGCGACTCCAGCTTCTCCAGCGAGTCGATGTCGAGGGGACCGTCGCCGAGCCGGTCGGATTCCTCGCGGCAACGCTGCTGCCACTCCGGGTGGTTGGCCAGGTTGTAGGCCATCGTCGTCACCGTCGACGTCGACGTGTCGTGTGCGGCCATCATCAGGAAGATCATGTGGTTGACGATGTCTTCGTCGGAGAACTTGTTGCCGTCCTCGTCTTCGGTCAGGCACAACACCGACAGCAGGTCGGTGCCCGGGTTGGCGCGTTGTTCGGCGACCCGCTCGCGGAAATAGTTCTCCAGCAGCTCGCGCGCCTTGAGGCCCCGCCACCAGGTGAACGGCGGCACCGGGGTGCGGATGATCGCGTTGCCCGCGCGGGTGGTGATGGCGAACGCGTTGTTGACCTTGGTCACCAGGTCGTGGTCGGTGCCCGGCTCGTGGCCCATGAACACCATCGAGGCGATGTCGAGCGTCAATTCCTTCATCGCCGGGTAGAGCAGGAAGCGCGCGTCGTTGGCCACCCAGTCGTTGGAGATCGTCTTCGAGACCACCTGGTCCATCTGTTCGACATAGCTGACCAGCCGGGAACGGACGAAGGCTTCCTGCATGATCCGCCGGTGGAACATGTGCTCTTCGAAGTCGAGCAGCATCAGGCCGCGGTTGAAGAACGGCCCGATCACCGGGACCCAGCCCTGCTGGGAGAAATCCTTGTTGCGGTTGGAGTAGACGACCTGCGCGGCGTCCGGGCCCAGGGCGGCGATGCCCGGCAGCACCGGTGAGTCCCCGAAGACCACCGGACCCTTGGTCTCGTAGAGGAACTTCAGATAGTCGGGTCCGCCGCGCAGCATCTCGATGATGTGCCCGATGACCGGCAGTCCCGCATCGCCCACGGCCGCTTTGAGGTCGCTGCCCGGCGGCGGGTCGGCGAGCTTGCGCTCCGGGAATTTATGGTTCAGCAACCTGCGTTCGACGATGCCCATGCCCGGGAAGTTGTTGATCGACGGTGTGAACCGGCGCTTTGCCTGGTCGAGCAGGTAGTGCGGGGTGCTGATGGTGGCAGGCATGGACGCTCCTTTTGCGGACCCGGGGCTGGTGACATCCGTCACTTGCCACTATCCTTCGGGAAAAAGTTGACGGCTGTCAAGTTTGCTTTTGGAGTGGCGTGGTGCAAGGTCAGGGGATGAGCAGCCACGCGGAGCCGGGCGAGCCGGCGACGCGGCGACGCGGCGACAAGCACCGGCAGGCAATCATGGCTGCGGTGCGTGAATTGCTGCAGGAGCGGCCCTTCGCGGAGCTGTCGGTCAGCACCATCAGTCTTCGCGCCGGGGTGGGCAGGTCCGGCTTCTACTTCTATTTCGACTCCAAGTACGCGGTGCTCGCGCAGATCGTCGCGGAGGCCACCCAGGAGCTTGAAGAACTCACGCAGTTTTTCGCTCCCCGTCAGCCCGACGAGTCGCCGGAGCAGTTCGCCAAGCGGATGGTCGGCAGCGCCGCCGCGGTCTACGCGCACAACGACCCGGTGATGACGGCTTGCAACGCCGCCCGCTACACCGACGTCGAAATCCAAAAAATGCTCGAGCAGCAGTTGGAGGTGGTGCTGCGCGATATCGTCGCGATCGTCGAAGCGGAGATGGCGGCCGGGACCGCGAATCCGATCAGCGACGACATCCCGACGCTGGTGCGCACCCTGATCGGGACCACCTCCCTGATGCTGACCGGCGACCCGATCTTCATCGGCCGCGACGGCGACCTCGACCGGCGCGTCCGGCTGCTCGAGCAGTTGTGGCTGAACTCCTTGTGGGGTGGCGGCCGCGGGTAACGCGGCCCAGCGCGTTACCGGCGGTATCGTCTCCCTCATGGCGCAGAGGGGATCCGCGCGGTATTTCGCGGGGAAGCGCAGTCTGATCACCGGCGCGGCCAGCGGCATCGGCCGGGCCACCGCGTTGCGGCTGGCGGCGCACGGGGCCGAGTTGTTCCTGACGGATCGCGACGCCGACGGGCTGGCCCAGACCGTGGCCGACGCCCGCGCGCTGGGCGCGCAAGTGCCTGCGCACCGCGTGCTGGATATCGCCGACTACGACGAGGTCGCGGCGTTCGCCACCGACGTCCATGCCGCGCATCCGAGCATGGATGTCGTGATGAACATCGCGGGAGTGTCGGCCTGGGGGACCGTCGACCGGCTCAGCCACGAGCAGTGGACCAAGATGGTCTCGATCAATCTGATGGGGCCGATCCACGTCATCGAGACGTTCGTGCCCCCGATGGTGGCGGCTCGCCGCGGTGGGCATGTGGTCAATGTGTCGTCGGCGGCCGGGCTGGTCGCACTGCCGTGGCATGCCGCCTACAGCGCCAGCAAGTACGGACTTCGCGGCCTGTCCGAGGTGTTGCGCTTCGACCTGGCAGCCCACCGCATCGGGGTCTCGGTCGTGGTGCCCGGGGCCGTGAAGACGCCGCTGGTCGACACGGTCGAGATCGCCGGCGTCGACCGCGAAGACCCCAGGGTCGGCCGGTGGGTCGATCGCTTCAGCGGTCATGCGGTGTCGCCGGAACGGGCCGCCGAGAAGATCCTGGCCGGAGTGGCGAAGAACAGATACCTGATCTACACGTCGCCGGACATCCGGGCGCTCTACGCATTCAAGCGGCTGGCGTGGTGGCCCTACAGCGTGGCGATGCGCCGGGTGAACGTCATCTTCACCCGGGCGCTGCGCCCCGCTCCGGTGCAACTAGGCCGGCATGGCCAATTCGAGTCGCACCCCGAGTAACCGGACCGGACGGTCGAGTTCGAACAGATCCAGGACGCCCAGCGCTGCCGCGACGATGGCGTCGGCATCGGTGGTCGGCGACGGCAGCTTGCGAATCTTGGTGCGGGTGTAGAAGGTCGCGGTGCGTACGGTGACCGCCACCCGCGTGACGACGCGCCCGGCCGCCGTGACTTCCTCCAGGGCTCGACTCGCTAATTCTGTTACGGCCGAATCCATTTCGGATCGCTCGGTGAGGTCGCGAGGGAACGTGACGACGTGGCTGCGCGAGCGCGGGACCCACGGCTCGGCGCTGACCTCCGTGTCGCCGCCGCCCTTGGCAAGCAGCAGCAGCCACAGGCCGGTACGTGGCCCGAAGGTGGAGGTCAGCAGCTCGGCATCACTATGGGCCAGCTCTCGCACCGTGGTGATATCCAGCGCCGCAAGCTTTTTCGCCGTCTTAGGGCCCACGCCCCACAGCGCGTCGACCGGACGATCGGCCATGACGTCCATCCAGTTCGCGTCGGTGAGCGTAAAGACGCCGCCGGGTTTCCCGAACCCGGTGGCCACCTTGGCCCGCTGCTTGTTGTCGCTGATGCCGACCGAACAGGACAGCCCGGTTTCCGAAAGGACAACGGTGCGAATCTGTTCCGCGACGTCGGCGGGATCGGCCGCTGTCACCGAGACGTAGGCCTCGTCCCAGCCCCACACCTCGACCGGGTGTCCCAGATCGCGCAGCAACCCCATCACCTGATCGGAGGCCTCGTCGTAGGCGGCCGGATCCGACGGCAGGAAGGTGGCGTCCGGGCAGCGCCGGGCCGCGGTGCGCAACGGCATGCCCGCGTGCACCCCGAACTCGCGGGCCTGATACGACGCGCAGGTGACGACCTTGCGCGGCTCGGTGGGATCACCACTGCCGCCGACGATTACGGGCAAACCCACCAGCTCGGGATGGCGGCGCAGCTCGACCGAGGCCAGAAACTGGTCGAGATCGACATGCAGGACCCAGCTCGACGTCGGCGGGGCCATGTCCGTCAGGTCACCGCCCGCACAGCTTGCGCGCCAGGCCTTCCCAGGCATCGCCCAGGCTCTCCAGCGTATGGCCGCCGTAATTCAGTTGATGCTCAACGTAATCCACGTCGAGCAGGGCCAACAGCGCGTCGGTTTGCACATCGAGATCGCCGCTGGTGTGGGCGGCCTGCAACAGCACCCGCACATGGGTGCGCTGCACCGCCGCGGCCCCCGCGTGGCGGGTGAGCGGTTCGCCTTTGGCCGCCGACAACAGCGCGTGGTGCGCGTGTACGAAGCACAGCCGTTCGCGGCCGAATGCCACCAGCCGGTCCATCGGCGGGGCGTCCGGTCCAAGGGGTGGCGGACCGAACAGGAAGGCCTGCTGACTGGCCCGTTCGTCCTCGTCGAGCAGCACCATCATCAGGCCGGCCCGGCTACCGAACCGGCGGAACAGCGTGCCCTTGCCGACACCGGCGGCCGCCGCGACGTCGTCCATCGTGACCGCGCCCGCGCCGCGCTTGGCGACCAGGCGGCGAGCCGCCTGCAGCAACAGCTCCCGGTTGCGTGCCGCGTCACCTCGCTCCTGTGGCAGCTCCCGCGGAGCCGACACGGGCAACTCGCCCAATCTCTCGACACCGCTCACCACTGCACTTTAACGCGACCGGAATAAATCGGACTATAGTCCGCTTACGTCATGCGAAGATGTAGACCATTAACCGAAGGGAACGAAACAGTGGCGCGGATCAAAGTCTTGGCGTTGGTAGGCAGCCTGCGGGCGGCATCGATAAACCGCCAGATCGCCGAACTGGCGGTTGCCGTGGCTCCCGACGATGTCACGGTGACCGTGTTCGAGGGGCTGGGCGATCTGCCGTTCTACAACGAGGAAATCGACGACTCGATGAATGCCGAGGCCACGACGCCGGCTCCGGTCGTTGCGTTACGCGCCGCGGCGGCCGAGGCGGATGCGGCCCTGGTCGTCACTCCGGAGTACAACGGCAGCTACCCGGCGGTCGTCAAGAACGCCATCGACTGGCTGTCCCGCCCGTTCGGCGACGGTGCCCTGAAGGACAAGCCGCTGGCGGTCATCGGCGGAGCGTTCGGCCGCTACGGCGGAGTATGGGCGCACGACGACACCCGCAAGTCATTCGGCATCGCCGGCGCGCGGGTCATCGAGGGCATCAAACTGTCGGTGCCGTTCGCGACCTTGGAGGGCAAGCCGCCTGCCAAGAATGCGGAACTGGTGGCGAACGTGCGGGATGCGGTCGGCAAGCTCGCGGCCGAAGTCGGCTGAATTTTGGCGGTATCCGACAAGCCGTCCGCCCGGTGACCAGCAGCGTTCGAGAAAGTGAATAGCTAAAGCCGCCAGCACGTGCTCGCGGCTTTGCTAGCGGCGGGCGGGGCGTCGTGATCCGACTGGACGGCGCACCGGTTGTCGGTGGCCGGTGCTATACCTCTACGCATGGGCGTCCCGGGCAAGGTTTGTGATCTGCGACACGCCGAGCCGTGTCGGTGTGACAGGGCTTGCGACCAGGGAATTTCAGAATTGTTATTCAGAACATCTTGTATCTGCAGATCTTGTCAGCCACTAGGTGTAGTGTTTGGCGAGCCGGCAGATCCCAGGTTCACCAAGCCAGCGCGGCCCACGGAACCTCCCGGAATCGGCTCGAACTCGTCGAAGTCACGGCTTCGAATCGAGAGTCGCAGGACGGGAATCTGGGGGCTTGACGGATCGCTGAACATACCGGCGATGTAGTGCCCCAAGCAGTTGCCAGTCCATAGCAAATTTTCCGACCTTCTTCCCCGCAGAGGAGCGGCTTCAATGAGCATCACCGTGTACACCAAGCCGGCATGTGTGCAGTGCAGCGCCACCTACAAGGCGCTCGACAAGCAGGGTCTGGCCTACGAGAAGGTCGACATCAGCTTGGACACCGAGGCGCGCGACTACGTGATGGCATTGGGCTATCTGCAGGCTCCCGTCGTGGTGGCAGGAAACGACCACTGGTCGGGCTTCCGTCCCGATCGCATCAAGGCGCTCGCTGGAGCCGCGCTCAGCGCCTGATGCAGTAGATGAGCAAGTAAGGAGGTTGCGGTGCCATGGATAGCACGCAGCGCAACCTGGTCTATTTTTCGTCGGTGTCGGAGAACACCCACCGCTTCGTTCAGAAGCTGGGTGTTCCCGCCACGCGAATCCCGCTGCACGGCCGCATCGAGGTCGACGAACCGTACGTATTGATACTGCCCACGTACGGCGGCGGTAAGGCCACTCCGGACATCAACAACGGTGGCTATGTCCCCAAGCAGGTCATCGCCTTTTTGAACAACGAGCACAACAGGTCGTTGATCCGCGGCGTCATCGCCGCGGGCAACAACAACTTCGGTGCCGAATTCGCCTATGCGGGCAACGTGGTTTCCCGCAAATGCGACGTGCCCTACCTCTACCGCTTCGAACTGATGGGTACCCCGGACGACGTGGACGCCGTTCGCGCGGGCTTGGAAGAATTCTGGAAGGACCAGACGTGCCACCAACCGTCACTGCAGAGCCTGTAACCACCGGAGCCCATGCGTTGCCGGGGGAGACCGACTACCACGCGCTCAACGCGATGCTGAATCTGTACGACGCCGACGGCAAGATTCAGTTCGACAAGGACCGCGAGGCCGCGCATCAGTACTTCCTGCAGCACGTCAACCAGAACACGGTCTTCTTCCACAATCAGGACGAGAAGCTCGACTACCTGATCAAGGAGAACTACTACGAGCGCGAAGTGCTCGACCAGTACAGCCGCAACTTCGTCAAGACGCTGCTGGATCGGGCCTACGCCAAGAAGTTCCGGTTCCCGACCTTCCTCGGGGCCTTCAAGTACTACACCTCGTACACGCTCAAGACGTTCGACGGCAAGCGCTACCTGGAACGGTTCGAGGACCGGGTGGTGATGGTCGCCCTGACGCTGGCCTCCGGTGACACCACCCTGGCCGAGAAGCTCGTCGACGAGATCATCGACGGCCGGTTCCAGCCGGCCACCCCGACGTTCTTGAACTCGGGGAAAAAGCAACGCGGTGAGCCAGTAAGCTGTTTCCTCCTTCGCATCGAGGACAACATGGAGTCGATCGGGCGCTCGATCAACTCGGCGCTGCAGCTGTCCAAGCGCGGCGGCGGAGTTGCGTTGCTGTTGACCAACATTCGCGAGCACGGCGCGCCGATCAAGAACATCGAGAACCAGTCCTCGGGTGTCATCCCGATCATGAAGCTGCTCGAGGACTCGTTCTCCTATGCCAACCAGCTGGGTGCGCGCCAGGGCGCGGGCGCGGTGTACCTGCACGCGCACCACCCCGACATCTACCGGTTCCTGGACACCAAGCGCGAGAACGCCGACGAGAAGATCCGGATCAAGACGCTGAGCCTCGGTGTGGTGATTCCCGACATCACCTTCGAGCTGGCCAAGAAGAACGAGGACATGTACCTGTTCTCGCCGTACGACGTCGAACGCGTCTACGGCGTGCCGTTCGCCGACATCTCGGTGACCGAGAAGTACTACGAGATGGTCGACGACGCGCGCATCCGCAAGACCAAGATCAAGGCGCGGGAGTTCTTCCAGACGCTGGCCGAGCTGCAGTTCGAGTCCGGCTACCCGTACATCATGTTCGAGGACACGGTGAACCGGGCCAACCCGATCGAGGGCAAGATCACCCACTCGAACCTGTGCTCGGAGATCCTGCAGGTCTCCACGCCGTCGGTGTTCAACGACGATTTGTCCTACGCCAAAGTGGGCAAGGACATTTCGTGCAACCTCGGGTCGCTGAACATCGCCAAGACGATGGACTCGCCGGACTTCGCCCAGACGATCGAGGTGGCGATCCGGGCGCTGACCGCGGTGAGCGACCAGACGCACATCTGGTCGGTGCCCTCAATCGAGCAGGGCAACAACGACTCTCACGCCATCGGCCTTGGGCAGATGAACCTGCACGGCTACCTGGCTCGCGAGCGGATTCTCTACGGCTCCGAAGAAGGTATCGACTTCACCAACATGTACTTCTACACCGTGCTGTATCACGCGCTGCGGGCATCGAATCGCATTGCGATCGAACGCGGTCACGCGTTCGGTGGCTTCGAGCGCTCGAAGTACAAGTCGGGCGAGTTCTTCGACAAGTACACCGATCAGGTGTGGGAGCCGGCCACCGAGCGGGTGCGGGAACTGTTCGCCGAGGCGGGGATTCGCATTCCGACGCAAGAGGATTGGCAGCGGCTCAAGGAGTCGGTGCAACAGCACGGCATCTACAACCAGAACCTGCAGGCCGTGCCGCCGACGGGGTCGATCTCCTACATCAACCACTCGACCAGCTCAATCCACCCGGTCGCGTCCAAGATCGAGATCCGCAAGGAAGGCAAGATCGGTCGGGTCTACTACCCGGCGCCGTATCTGACCAACGACAACCTGGAGTACTACCAGGATGCCTACGAGATCGGCTACGAGAAGATCATCGACACCTATGCCGCGGCCACCCAGCACGTGGACCAGGGGCTGAGCCTGACGTTGTTCTTCAAAGACACCGCCACCACCCGCGACGTCAACAAGGCGCAGATCTACGCCTGGCGCAAGGGAATTAAGACGCTGTACTACATCCGGCTGCGGCAGATGGCGCTGGAAGGAACCGAGGTCGAGGGCTGCGTGTCCTGCATGCTCTGATCCCGGCGCCGAGTGTGTGCGACGGCGAAACGGGTTGTGACGTTCGGTTCGCCGCCGACTACCGGCTCGAGTTCGGTCGCTATCCAGGTGAGGTGCTGCGCGCGGCGTGATGATATGCGCAGGTCACGAGCGGCAGAGGGGTATGGTGCTTGACGTGGTGAGAATGCCCCGACCCGCCAGACCCCACCCGAGCGTGAAGCCGGGAGTCAAGGTCGACGCGCGCAGCGAGCGTTGGCGTGAGCACCGCAAGAAGGTGCGCGGCGAAATCGTCGAGGCGGCGTTCCGGGCGATCGACCGGCTGGGCCCGGAGCTCAGTGTGCGCGAGATCGCCGAAGAGGCCGGCACCGCCAAGCCGAAGATCTACCGCCACTTCCACGACAAGTCGGACCTGTTCCAGGCGATCGGCGAGCGACTGCGCGACATGCTGTGGGCGGGGATCTTCCCGTCGATCGACCTGGCCAACGACTCGGCGCGCGAGATCGTCCGGCGCAGCGTCGAGGAGTACGTCACCCTGGTCGACAGGCATCCCAACGTGCTGCGCGTGTTCATCTCGGCGCGTTCCGGAGCGACCACCGAGTCGACGGTGCGCACCCTCAACGAGGGCCGTCAGATCACGTTGACCATGGCCGACATGTTCGACAACGAGCTCAAGGACTTCAAGCTCGACCACGCCGCGTTCGAGCTGGCCGCGCACGCCGCGTTCGGATCCGCGGCGTCGTCCACCGAGTGGTGGCTGGGCGAGCCAGGCAGCCCGCGGCGCATGCCGCGTGAGCAGTTCGTCGCCCATCTGACCACGATCATGATGGGGGTCATCGTCGGCACCGCCGAGGCGCTGGGCATCGCGGTTGACCCCGATCAGCCGGTCCACAGCGCCGTGCGAAGCAATCCCGCGGCCAGCTGAGCGCTTGCACGGGCGTTGACAACACCCTCGTCATCGATCACGCTCAATGTATCCGATACCCTGGGTACTGGGTATTCGCGTCAGCAGGCCGCGGGTAGACATGAGGTGCGCCGGCTGACGCGATAGCTGACAGGCCGATAGAAGGACCGATCCACTGTGACCGACGCATTGACACAAGCCGAACCGACATCGCCGGCGCAGCAGCCGGTGCATACCCGCGCGCTGATCATCGGGACCGGGTTCTCCGGCCTGGGTATGGGCATCAAGCTGCAGCAGCAGGGTGTCGACTTCGTGATCCTGGAGAAGGCCGACGACGTCGGCGGCACCTGGCGCGACAACAGCTACCCCGGGTGCGCCTGCGACATCCCGTCGCACCTGTACTCGTTCTCCTTCGAACCCAAGCCGGACTGGAAGAACCCGTTCTCCTACCAGCCCGAGATCTGGGACTACCTCAAGGGAGTCACCGAGAAGTACGGGCTGCGCCGCTACATCGAGTTCAATTCGCTGGTCGACCGCGGCCACTGGGACGACGACGAGCACCGCTGGCATGTGTTCACCACCGATGGGCGCGAATACGTCGCCCAGTTCCTGATCTCGGGCGCCGGCGCGTTGCACATCCCGTCGATCCCCGAGATCGAGGGCCGCGACGAATTCCGCGGTCCCGCTTTCCATTCCGCGGAGTGGGACCACGGCGTCGATCTCACCGGCAAGCGGGTGGCGATGATCGGCACCGGCGCCAGCGCGATCCAGATCGTGCCGGAGATCGTCGGGCAGGTCGGCGAACTTCAGCTCTACCAACGCACCCCGCCGTGGGTGGTCCCGCGGTCGAACCCGGACCTCCCGGTTGCGGTGCGCCGGGCCATGGAGAACGTTCCCGGGCTACGGGCGCTGGTGCGGCTGGTCATCTACTGGGGGCAGGAGGCGCTGGCCTTCGGCATGACCAAGCGGCCGAACGCGCTGAAATTCATTGAGGCGTACTGCAAATACAACATCCGCCGCTCGGTCAAGGATCGCGAGCTGCGCCGCAAGCTGATCCCGAACTACCGCATCGGCTGCAAGCGAATCCTGAACTCGTCGACGTATTACGGGGCGGTCGCCGACCCCAAGACCAAGCTGATCACCGATGGCATCAGCCGGATCACGCCCGACGGCATCGTGACGGCCGACGGCACCGAACGTCCGGTCGACGTGATCGTCTACGGCACCGGCTTTCACGTCACCGACTCGTACACCTACGTGCAGATCAAGGGACGTCACGGTGAGGACCTGGTCGACCGGTGGAACCGGGAGGGCATTGGTGCGCATCGGGGGATCACGGTTTCCGACATGCCCAACCTGTTCTTCCTGCTCGGTCCCAACACCGGGCTGGGGCACAACTCGGTGGTGTTCATGATCGAGTCCCAGATCCGCTACGTCGCCGATGCGATCAAGAAGTGCGACGAATTCGGTGCGCAAGCACTGGCGCCGACTCGTGCGGCCCAGGACAAGTTCAACGATGAGCTGCAGGAGCAGCTGAAGGGCTCGGTGTGGAACAGCGGCGGTTGCAGCAGCTGGTACCTCGACGAGCACGGCAAGAACACCGTGTTGTGGGGTGGCTACACCTGGCAATACTGGCGGGCGACCCACTCGGTCAAGGCCGACGAGTATCAATTCTTCGGGGTACGCGGCGGCTCGCGCGCCAAGCGACTCGGCGGCCGCTCAGAGCTGAGCCCCGCCGGGTAGGCATAATCCCAGGCTATTCACCTATACCAATTCGTTTTAGTCTGGGAGTTCAGGGCTTCGTCTGGGACATTGGAGGAAAATGAGCGCCTATCAAACTGTCGTAGTCGGCACCGATGGCTCGGAGTCGTCGTTGCGTGCGGTGGACCGCGCGGGCGCGATCGCTGCTGATCACGGCGCGAAGTTGATCATTGCGACGGCGCATCTCCCGGTCCCCGAGGAGAAGGGCCGCTACGCCATCCCGCCCGGAAGCGACCACGGTCAGGATTACCGGACGGTGGGCGAGGCCCCCTTCTACGCAATCCTGCGGGAAGCCGCGATCCGGGCGCGCAAAGCCGGCGCCCAGAACGTCGAGGAGAAGTCGATCGTCGGTGCCCCCATCACCGCGCTGGTCAACCTGGCCGAAGAGGCCAAAGCCGACCTGCTGGTCATCGGCAACGTCGGACTCGCCAGCGTCGCCGGGCGGCTGCTGGGATCGGTGCCATCCGAAGTCTCTCGCAAGGCCAAGACCGACGTTCTGATCGTGCACACCTCCGACTGAAGCATCGCCGTCGGTCGTACCCGGGCGGAGCGGCTATGTGCCGACGGAAGCCGTTGCGGCGCTGGTCTTTTCGCTTGAATCCTTGACAAAAGACCGCAGGTTCATGCGCACGATCCGATCCAGCGCCCGGTCGGAGACGAGGCGGCTGACCCGCAGCAGGATCGCGGCGTCACGCCCAATCGTGTAACGCGTGCGCGGGCGAGATGAGGTGGCCGCCTTGGCGATGACCTTTGCGGCGTGCTCGGCCGAAACGCCGGCCTCGGTGAAGGATTCTGCTTGCGCCGTAACGGCCGTCGTCAGGTCGCCGTAGCGTGCGAGTTGGGCAGCGGTCATGTTGGCTTTCAGTTCTTGGGCGGTGGCGATTCCCCGTTCGACCATCTCGGTCTTGACCCCGCCGGGTTCGACGACGACGACTTTGATGCCGAGCTTTGCGACCTCCCGTCGCAGGGCATCGCTGACCGCCTCGAGCGCGAACTTTGAACCGGCGTAGGCGCCGTAGGTCGGCAAGACCACCTTCCCGCCGACGGAACTGATGTTCACGACGGTGCCCGAGCTGAGTAGCAGGGCCGGCAGTAGGGCTTGGGTCATCGCGATGTGGCCGAACAGGTTCACCTCGAACTGCTTGCGCCACTGGATAATCGGCAAGGTCTCCACCGGCGCGTTGATCGCGATGCCGGCGTTGTTGATCAGCGCCCGCAGCGGCCGGCGCAGCGGGTCGCTCGCGACGCGGTCCGCGATCGCGGCCACATCCGATTCCATCGTGATGTCGAGGATGACCGGTTCTAGCCCCTCAGGCCCGTCGGCCCGCAACGCGTCGGCATCGGCGTCGCGGCGCACACCGGCGAGCACGTGAAAACCTCTGCGGGCCAGCTCTTTAGCCGTTGCTGCGCCCATTCCGGTGGACGCGCCGGTCACGACGATCAGCTCTTGACGGTCGGTTCGATTCGAGGAATTCATGACGATCTCCATCCGGCGGCAGTGTTTGAGTTGACGTTGTCAACTGAAGTTAGGCGTTCCAGTTGACATTGTCAACTGGATGGCTGGCTTATGCTCGGCGGGTGACCACACGAGCGGAGAGTGCTGCGGCGACTCGCCGCTCGCTGCTCGAGGCCGCGGGGGTATTACTCGACCTCGGCGGCGTCGAGGCGGTCACGCTGCGCGAGGTGGGCGCTCGGGCTGGTGTTTCGCACTCGGCGGCGTATCGCCACTTCGCCGACAAGGAATCGTTGCTCGCGGTCCTGGCCACCAGCGCGTTGAGCGAATTGGGCGACCTACTAGAGGCTTTGGCCAATAGCGACGACTCGCCCGAGAAGTCTTTGCGCTCCGGGCTGCTTTCGTTGATTGACCTCGGCCGCACCCGCCCGCACCTGTACCGGCTGATGTTCACCCCGCCGGCGGGGGACCCGACCGAGGCGATGCAGGTGGCCGAACGGGCGCAGGATCTGTTTCTCGACCTCGTCGGTCGCATCACCGGTCCGGCGCAGGCGAGACGCTACGGAGCGCTGCTGTTGACCAGCGCCCATGGCATCACGGGTCTGGACCTGAGCGGCCACATGGATTTGGACAAGTGGCACACCAATGCCGAGGAACTCGTCGATACCCTTATTTCGGTGTTGCCCAAAGCCTGAGCAGGTCGGCGAAAGCCTTTGCGGCCGCGTCCACGCCGGCATCGTCGTTGGTGGCCACCAGGTCCAGCAGCAGTCCGCGGGTGACGGCCAGCCCGAGCCGCGCCATCGCAGAGTCTGTCGGCTCTTGTCCGATGGCATCCACCGCGCTGAGCCAGCCGTCGACGGCGCCGGGAACCATTCGGGCGAAAGGTGTTTCGCCCTGGGCGGCGCGGGCGTAGCACTCGAAGAAGAGGCGTTCCAGCCGGCGCAGATCGGGCCGGCGTAGATCGGACCACATCGCGGCGAAGCCTTCGGCCGGGTCCGTCGGCAATTCCGAGAGCAGGCCCATCTGGCGGTGCTCGACCTCCTCGACGACCGCCAGCAGCAGCTCCTCTCGAGACCCGAAGTGATGCAGCAACATTCGATGACTGGTGCCGACCGCGCCGGCTACTTCGCGCAGTGAGCGGTCGCCGATGCCGCCGTCGGCGAACGCGTCGATCAGGGCGTCGAGCAGTTCGCGCCGTCGCGCCAGGTCAGGCGTGCGGGCCATTGGCGCGACTGCGCTCCTCAGACCGGGCCTTGAGGCCCCGGGCCTCCATCTCGAGGAACCGCCTGGTCTTCTTGACCATCAGCCACCCGACCGGCGCGCCGAGGAAGCCGCGCTGATCGAGTTCCTGGCGTACCAACGTGCCGCCGCCGGGGCGCGCGGTCACAAAGTGGCGGGCGATGACATTGACGCCGGGGGAGCGTTGCACCCAGGTCCAGGACGTACCCGGCTCGATCTCGGTGACTTTCCACACCAGCTTCTGCATGCCGGGCTGCTTGATCGTGAACCGGTTGCCGACGGCGAGGCCGGGTCCGTCCAGTCCGACCAGGGATGTCACCGACGCGGTCCAGTCGGGCCAGTGCTCGACGTCGCTGAAGACATCCCAAACCAGCTGCGGGGGCGCATCGATCTCGATACTGTCCTCGTTAAACATGTACCAAATGGTACATCGTGTGAAAGGGTTTCGCCTATAGCTCCGCTACCGCGATCGAACCTGCGTCGCGGATCGCTTTTTCGTTGGTGGTTAGTTCCGCAATGGGTTCGGTAAAGCAACGCGTCCGGGGCCCGGTGACCCATTCGGGGTGATGGTGCGGCCGAACCGCCAGCGACAGTCCGTAGTGATTGCGCATCGCCGCCGGGTCTAGGCCCCGCGCCAGTGCGTCTTCACTCGAGGTGAACACGATTCGCCACTTATCGTCGAAGATCTCGGCAATGGCACCGATATCTTCCAAAGCCTGTGCCAGCATGCGCAACTCCGGGTGCTCCGGAAGCAGCGCGGACTCAGCCATGGCCTAACGGTAAGGGCACTAAGGCTGAGAACAGTGGCAGCAGCTATTGCGCGACGCGCGCGTTGAGGTGCTCGATCGCGGCCTCCGCGCCGTTCCACCCTGGGATGCCGGTCACTCCCGGACCCGGATGCGTGCACTGGCCGCAGAGGTAGAGCCCCTCGACCGGGGTGGCGAACTTGTCGGCGCCCTCGACCACCCGCCCGGTCCACAGTTGGTTGGGCTGCAGCAGGCCATGCGAGTAGTCGCCGGCGTGTGCGCTGAAGGTGCTGCCGAAGTAGCGGTTGGAGAACACCACGCGGTTGGTGACGGAGTCGGCGAAGCCCGGCGCATACGTGTCAAAGATTTTCACGCAGGTGTCCGCGTATTGCTCTTTCCAGCTTCGGTTTTCGTCGGCGTCCAGCCCGGTGGGGAAGTAGGGCGTGAAAATCGTTGCGCTGTGCTTGCCTTCGGGCGCCAGCGAGGAGTCGACCATGCTGGGGATGTACAGGTACGTGGGAGGCGCATCGGGCAGCATGCCCTTGCGGTATTGCTCCCATGCGTCGCTGATGTATTCCGGCGACGGTGCATAGGCGACGGTCGGACACCATTGCCCATTGTCCTGCATGTAGGGCTGCAGGCGCTCGATCCATTGCGGCGCTTGATCAATGGTGAGGTGCGCCTGGATGTATCCCAGATTGAAGTTGATCTCCTTGATCTTGCGGATATAGTCGGGCGGAAAGTTCTGCGCGCCGGCCAGATTCACGAACGTGGTGTACGGGTCGAGCGACGACAGCACGACGTCGGCGGAAATCGTTGTGCCGTCGCGCAGTTGGACTCCGGCGGCGCGCCCGCCTTCGACCAGGATCTCCTTCACGTGCTGCTTCATCTGCACCTCGGCGCCCAGCGACTCGGCGCGTTTGCACAGTGCCGTACTCAGTGAGCCGATGCCGCCGCGCGGCATGATGTATTCGACGTTGCCGCCACCGATCAGGTAGTGGTACAGCGTCGACGCATTCGAGCCCGGGGTCCACGGGCCGCCGTCGAACGCGTCGATGGACATCGCGGCCAGCGAGCCCTGGATGCAGCGTCCCTGGTCGGGTGCCAGGAAGCGGCGGACCGTGTCCATCGTGCTGCCGTACCACATCTGGGCGAAGTCGTGGCGGTCCTGCGGCGTGGGCTGGGAGGCGATCACCTCGATGATGTCCAGCGGCGGGCCGAACGCCGAGTCGACGAAATACGGTGCGAAGCGCCCGATGTGGGCGAACAACCCGCCCAGGCCGGTCGCGACGTCGGCTCCGTGATCCTCGAGGAGATGGCGTCCCATCCGCTCCAGGTCGTTGTACATCACGAACGGGGTGTCCGCGGCGTCGCCGAACGTGCACGTCGACGTCCACTGATCCATCAGCTCGAAGCCCCACTTGGTCAGCTCGAGGCGTTCGGTCATCTCTTGGCGCCAGATGAGCACGGCCCAGGCGCCGACGCTGTGCTTGTAGCCGTCGAAGAGTTCCCGGGTCGCGGCCATGCCGCCGAGGAAGTGCGCGCGTTCGAGCACCAGCACTTTCGCGCCGCTCTTGGCCAGCACATTCGCGGCGACTAAACCGTTGTGACCTGCTCCGATGATGATCGCGTCATAGTCCGCCATGCCCACTCCTCCGGTGATAGTCCGTCGACAGAGGCACAATGTCACATGTGACATATTTGCGTCAATGGTGACATTTAGTGGATGCTGACGGCGTGGAAACTCGTAGGCAGCGCACGCGTCAGGCCCTGATACAGGCGGCGATGAAGCGCTTCGTCGCGGACGGCGTGCACCAAACCAGTGTTTCCGACATCGTCGCCGACGTCGGCGTGACCGAGCGGACCTTCTATCGGCACTTCCCGTCCAAGCACGCGGTGATCTTCGCCGATTACGATATCGGTTTCGAGTGGTTCGCTCGCGCGCTGGCGCTGCGCCCGCACGGGGAACCGATCACCGCATCGGTACGAAAAGCCGTGGACGCCTTCCCTTTTGACTTCGCGATGGTCCGCGAGGCCGCCACCATTCGGTCCCGCGACCTCGACCAGGACATCATCACCACGCACATCGGGCGAATGCGCGATCAGGTCGCCGACGAGATCAGCCGATTCATCCACGAACGATCACAGCCGACTGCCGACGGGGCCATGATCGCCGACATCGCGGCACACAGTTTGGCCACCGCGGTGTTTGCCTCGCTGGAAGCGTGGATGAGTAAAGGCGGCGAGGACATCGACGAGCTGAGCCGCCTGACCGACATCGCGCTCAGCGCGTTGGAAGACGGGCTGACGCATACTCTGCGGGATGCCGGACTGGACTGATTCCGTCTAAACGCTGCGACACGTAGACACAACTTCTTGTGTTGCAGCGGCTTGTCGGCCCCCAGGGGTAGTGTTTGTGGTCCGAGTAACAGCAAGCAGTTCAGCAGCCAAAACAGCGTGTGAAGTGGGGTTCTGGTGACCGAAAACATGAAGCTGATCGACCGCGCTTCGGCGATCAACTGGAACCGGGTGCAAGACGAGAAGGACGCCGAGGTCTGGGACCGGCTGACCGGAAACTTCTGGCTGCCCGAGAAGGTGCCGGTGTCCAATGACATCCCGTCGTGGGGAACGCTGACGGCCAACGAGAAGCAACTCACGATGCGCGTCTTCACCGGCTTGACGTTGCTGGACACCATCCAGGGCACCGTCGGCGCGGTCAGCCTGATTCCCGATTCGCTGACGCCGCACGAGCAGGCCGTCTACACCAACATCGCGTTCATGGAGTCGGTGCACGCCAAGAGCTACAGCTCGATCTTCTCCACGCTGTGCTCGACGGCCGAGATCGACGACGCCTTCCGCTGGTCGGAGGAGAACCCCAACCTGCAGCGCAAGGCCGAGATCGTCATGGAGTACTACCGCGGTGACGAGCCGCTCAAGCGCAAGGTGGCCTCCACGCTGCTGGAAAGCTTCCTGTTCTACTCCGGGTTCTATCTGCCGATGTACTGGTCGAGCCGGGCCAAGCTGACCAACACCGCCGACATGATCCGGCTGATCATCCGCGACGAGGCCGTCCACGGTTACTACATCGGCTACAAGTTCCAGCGCGGTCTGGCGATGGTCGACGAGACCAAGCGCACCGAACTCAAGGACTACACCTACGAACTGCTCTTCGAGCTCTACGACAACGAGGTGGAGTACACCCAGGACCTCTACGACGAGGTGGGGCTGACCGAGGACGTCAAGAAGTTCTTGCGCTACAACGCAAACAAGGCGCTGATGAACCTCGGGTACGAGGCGCTGTTCCCACGCGACGAGACCGACGTGAACCCGGCGATCCTGTCGGCGCTGTCGCCCAACGCCGACGAGAACCACGACTTCTTCTCCGGCTCCGGCTCGTCGTATGTCATCGGCAAGGCCGTCGTCACCGAGGACGAGGACTGGGACTTCTAAAGCGGCATCGCCGGCCGGCGCGAAATCTCGTTTCCTGCAGGCGGATCGACGCTGCCTGCGCCACGGCCAGAACTGCCAGACCCGGCTCGGGCAGGATGAACAGGGTGAGCAGTGACGAGCCCGTGGGCGCAACAGACTTCCGTCGCGCTTTGGCGCTGATTCAGCACGGCGAGCGCGGCGACGAAGCCGGGATGCGCGTGATCATCGACGACGAGGTCATTCCCGACGACCGGGTTCGGCAGCTGATCCGCGCCACCGTGTCGATCCTGTGGCAACTGGTGGCTCAGCTGTGCGAACCGCACGAAATCGCGGAGATCGGCCAAACCCTGACCTCGGCGGCCGCGCCCGACGAGGTCGATCTCGACCGCGACAACCGACTGGTGGCCCGGATGGCGATGGCGCAGCATTCGGGAGATCCCGGCGTCGAGGACGAGGTGCTGCGCGACGCGGCCACCGCGCCGGACGGTCTGGTCCGTCTCGCGCTCACCGCCGCCGGTGTCGTGTCGGCGATGCTGCCCCAGTTGCGCACCGACGTCGGCCGGCAATTGCTCAACAACTTGGCCATGCAAGCTCTCCGCGAGGAAAACAGCTGATAGGCAACCAGCTGGATGCCCACATTTTGCGCTGTCTTAGGCGCCCGACGTTAGCCTGCGCCCCATGGCACGGGCCGTCGTCGTCCTAGATCGTCAGAGGCGGGCGCTGCCGCTCAATGGTGAACGCCGTAGGCCGCGGCGCAAGCAACCCCAGGTGGCCGGCCGCCCTCGACCGAATCCGCCGTCGCACAGTGTTCGAAAGCGCCACGGAATACGTTGGTGGTTAACCGAACTCGTCATTCCCACCGTCGTCGCGCTCGTCACCGGAGCGATCGTGGCGGTGGGAACCATCAAGGGACAGGCCTACTCGACGACGCTCGCGAGGACCCGGCGCCAACCTTACGGGCGCAAACTTCGATCAAACCGCGCTGTATGGGGCGGATCTGAAAACCGCCAATCTCACGGGCGCATCGTTGACGTGCATCTACTACGACACCTCCACCTCGTGGCCGCCCTGGTTCGTCCCTGCGCCAAGCCGCGACCCGCGTTGTGAGGCCAGGGGAGGGCGCCACCGCTGGCCGCACCGTGCAGCGGTTCGCCGGGCACCCGGCGTCGGCCTAGGAGGCGTCAGCTAATGCCGCAGACCCCGAGGCCGTCCGGGCAGTTGATGGTGCATCCCCCGGTCGCGGAGGCGGCAAAGGTGAGAACCAGGGCGACGAGGAGTTTGCTCGTGAGACCAGACATGACCACTCCGTTCTTCCGGGCCGGGCCCGGGCCGTTGTCGGCTCGCTCATCGTAGTTCGCTGGAGCAGCAAAGAGAATGGATTTTGCTCGGGCCGCCCGCCGGCCACCGGCGCGGGATTCAAAGCGTCAGATGTTCAGGTCGTGAACGGCATGTGAATTGTCACCATGGTCCGACGCCACGGCAGCGCCCCTACCCCGAGACTGGGGGGGTGTCGGAACATCACTCTCACAAGCACGCGAAATTCCTCAAGTCAGTGATCCGCTGGCTGGACGTCGGCTACCCGCAAGGCGTTCCCGGCCCCGACCAGGTGGCGTTGTTCGCTCTGCTGCGGAGCACCCCCCTGACCCCCGAGCAACTTCAAGAGGTCGCTCACAAGATTGCGGTGCAGGAATCGCAGCCGGGAGCTGACGGCGTCGTCAGCAAGGACGAGATCGCCGAATTCATCACCAAGCTGACCCACCACGACCCCGGCAAAGAAAACATTCAGCGGGTGGCCGCCATCCTGGCCGCCGCCGGTTGGCCGCTTGCCGGGATCAGCGTCAGCACGGTTGCTCCCGACGACGAGCACGCTGCCGCGGCCGAAGAGATCGGCTGGCGGCGCGACGACGTGGCCGAGGGCGCCTCACAGAGTTGAGATGTCGATGACGAAGCGGTAGCGCACGTCGCTGGCGAGCACCCGCTCGTAGGCCTCGTTGACGTAATCCGCTTCGATGACCTCGATTTCGGGGGTCACATCATGCTCGGCGCAGAAGTCGAGCATCTCCTGAGTTTCCGCGATGCCGCCGATGTTCGACCCGGACAGGCTGCGGCGTGCCAGCGCCAACGGGAACGCGCCGATTTCCATCGGGTGCTCGGGGATGCCCAATTCGACGAGCGTGCCGTCGACGTCGAGCAGACCCACGTAGTCGTCGAGCTTCAGGTTCGCCGAGACCGTGTTCAGGATCAGGTCGAAGCTGCTGCGCAACTTCGTGAAGGTGTCGCGGTCGGAGGTGGCGTAGTAGTTGCTGGCGCCCAGGCGGAGCCCGTCTTCCATCTTCTTCAGCGACTGTGACAGCACGCTCACCTCGGCGCCCATCGCCGCGCCCAGCTTGACCCCCATGTGGCCGAGGCCGCCGAGGCCGATGATCGCCAGCCGGGTGTCCGGCCCGGCCTTCCAGTGGCGCAGCGGGGAGAACAGCGTGACACCCGCGCACAGCAGCGGCGCCGCCTTGTCCAGCGGCAGCGAGTTCGGGATGCGCAGCACGAAGTTCTCGTCGACGACGATCGCCTGGCTGTAGCCGCCGTACGTCGGGGTGCCGTCCTTGTCGGTGGAGTTGTAGGTGAAGGTCGCGCCCCCCTTGCAGTACTGCTCGAGTCCGGCCTTGCAGCTGCTGCACTGGCGGCAGGAGTTCACCATGCAGCCGACGCCGACGTGGTCGCCGACCTTGTGCTTGGTCACCTCGGCGCCGACGGCGGTCACCACACCGGCGATCTCGTGGCCGACGACGACCGGGTAGTTCGGCACACCCCATTCGGATTTGGCCGTGTGGATGTCGGAGTGGCAGATGCCGGCGAACTTGATGTCGATAGCGACGTCGTGCGGGCCCGGATCGCGGCGGGTGATGGTGGTCTTGGTCAGTGGCTCCGTCGCCGAAGTCGCCGCATACGCGGAAACAATGCTCATAGCGATCCCTTTTCGATTCGGTTGCGTCCTAGAAAAGCTTAGCTACGGTAAAGGTTTCAGGCCAATCGTGCTGGTCACGCATGAACCTATGGCGAGGTATGCGTACCGAATCGGCGCTAATTGATTGCGGCGTTGACCAGGCGCAGGTCATCCACGATGCCCCGGGCCGCGATCACGCCCTCGCCGGTCTGCCATACCTCGTCGTTGACGATGTAGACCCGGTTGTCGCGGTTGGCGGACAGCTTGCGCCACGGGGCGCTGTCCAGAATCGTCGCGGCACGGTCGGCGGCGGCGCGGGTGGCGCACGACATGTAGATGACGTCGGCCTCGGCCGCGGAGAAATCCACGCCCTTCGACAGGTCGGCGTCGGTCGCGCCGATCTCGATGTAGGGCTTGTCGGTGAACCGTTGGGAAGCCGGCCGGTCCACCCCTACCGCGCCGAGCACACTGGCCGGGAAGTTGTTGGCGCCGTAGATCCGCAGCTTGTCGGTGGTCAGCTGGACAACCGACGCCTGGAAGTGGGCGGCGTCGTGGGAGGCCCCGATCTGGTTGGCCCGCTGAGTGAAACCGCCGAGCAACGCGTCGACGGCGCCGCCGCGTGCCGTCGCGTCGCCGACAATGCGCAGGTTATCCTCCCATGCCGCGCCGGGTGCCGCGGTGAACACCGTCGGGGCGATCGCCGCCAGCTTCGGATACGTCCTCGGCGTCAGCGCGACCGAGCCCAGAATCAGGTCCGGGTGCAGCGCCGCGATCGCCCGCAGGTCGGGATTGCTCCGGGAGCCGACGCCGGGCAGTGCGTGCACCGCGTCGCCGAGATAGGACGGCTGACTCGACGAGTCGTCCGGCAGCGCCGCGGCGATCACGCGCGATTGCAGGCCAAGCGCGCACAGGCCGTCGAGCTGATCGCCGGAAAGCACGACGATGCGCTGCGCCTCCGCGGGCACCTGGACCGAGTCCGGCGTGACCCCCGCGGCGTTGTGGGCCTGCCGGGTCGCCGGCCCCGAATCGGCCGGCGCCGCGTCCCGCGCGCACGACTCGTCGGGCTTGCGATCGTTGCCCAGCACCCCGGCGCCCGCGATCTGCGTGGTCGGTGTGACCATCGAGCGCGCCGTCGGTCCTTTGGAATCGGATCCGCAACCGCTGCATGTCACGGCCGCGGCCGCCGTGATCGCGACTGCCGTGACTGTGGCCATCAAGCGGTCCTTGACGGACTCCTTGAAGGGTCTCGGGGTGGGTCGTCTACCGCCGGATTGCACGCGTTCGAGGCTAACATCGGGCCAGCTGGGAACCGGTCTGCCGGCGCGGCCCGGCGGCCGCGATGACCCAATTACGACAGTTTGTAGGACCAGGCCTGCCACCGGCGAGATCGGGGGCTAAGATTTGGGGGAACCCCTGTCTGGGATGGATGTTTGGAGGAGCTGTTGACAGCCGAAGCGCCCCCGTTGGGAGAACTCGAGGCCGTTCGGCCGTACCCGGCCAGGACTGGTCCCAAAGGGAACCTGATCTACAAACTGATCACGACGACCGATCACAAACTGATCGGCATCATGTATTGCGTCACCTGCTTCATCTTCTTCTTTATCGGCGGGCTGCTGGCGCTGCTGATGCGCACCGAGCTGGCCGCGCCGGGTCTGCAGTTCTTGTCGAATGAACAGTTCAACCAGCTGTTCACCATGCACGGCACGATCATGCTGCTGTTCTACGCGACCCCGATCGTGTTCGGCTTCGCCAACCTGGTGCTGCCGTTGCAGATCGGTGCGCCCGACGTGGCGTTCCCGCGTCTGAACGCCTTCTCGTTCTGGCTGTTCCTGTTCGGTGCGACGATCGCGATGGCCGGTTTCATCACGCCGGGCGGGGCCGCCGACTTCGGCTGGACCGCCTACACGCCGTTGACCGACGCGATCCACTCACCCGGGGCCGGCGGCGACCTGTGGATCATGGGCCTCGCCGTCGCCGGTCTGGGCACGATCCTCGGTGCGGTCAACATGATCACCACCGTGGTCTGCATGCGCGCCCCCGGCATGACGATGTTCCGGATGCCGATCTTCACCTGGAACATCCTGGTGACCTCGATCCTGGTGCTGATCGCGTTCCCGCTGCTGACCGCGGCGCTGTTCGGACTGGCCGCCGACCGCCACCTGGGCGCCCACATCTACGACTCGGCCAACGGCGGAGTTTTGTTGTGGCAGCACCTGTTCTGGTTCTTCGGCCACCCCGAGGTGTACATCATCGCCCTGCCGTTCTTCGGCATCGTCTCGGAGATCTTCCCGGTCTTCGCGCGCAAGCCGATCTTCGGCTACACCACGCTGGTCTACGCGACGCTGTCGATCGCCGCACTGTCGGTCGCGGTGTGGGCGCACCACATGTTCGCCACCGGAGCCGTTCTGCTGCCGTTCTTCTCGTTCATGACCTATCTGATCGCGGTGCCGACGGGGATCAAGTTCTTCAACTGGGTCGGCACAATGTGGAAGGGCCAGTTGACCTTTGAGACGCCGATGCTGTTCTCGGTCGGCTTCATGATCACCTTCCTGCTGGGCGGACTGACCGGGGTGCTGCTGGCCAGCCCGCCGCTGGACTTCCACGTCACCGACAGCTACTTCGTGGTCGCGCACTTCCACTATGTGCTGTTCGGCACCATCGTGTTCGCCACCTACGCGGGAATCTACTTCTGGTTCCCGAAGATGACCGGTCGGCTGCTCGACGAACGACTGGGCAAGCTGCACTTCTGGTTGACCTTCATCGGTTTCCACACCACGTTCCTGGTTCAGCACTGGCTGGGTGACCAGGGCATGCCGCGCCGTTACGCCGACTACCTGCCCACCGACGGCTTCCAGGGCCTGAACATCGTCTCGACGGTGGGGGCCTTCATCCTGGGCGCCTCGATGTTCCCGTTCGTGTGGAACGTCTTCAAGAGCTGGCGCTACGGCGAAGTGGTCACCGTGGACGACCCATGGGGTTACGGCAACTCGCTGGAGTGGGCGACCAGTTGCCCACCGCCGCGGCACAACTTCACCGAGCTGCCCCGAATCCGTTCGGAGCGACCGGCTTTCGAGCTGCACTATCCACACATGGTCGAGCGCATGCGCGCCGAGTCGCACGTCGGTCGAAGCCATGGCAAAGAGGGCCACGACGTCACCCGGCTCGAAGACGTCGACGTCCGCAGCTAATGGCCCATCTCGGGTGAACACACCACCTAAGGTGTCGGTGCTGATCACCGTCACCGGCGTGGATCAACCGGGTGTGACGTCGGCGCTGTTCGATGCGCTCTCCGGGCACGGAATCGACCTGCTCAACGTCGAACAGGTCGTCATCCGGGGCCGCCTGACGCTCGGTGTGTTGCTGTGCTGCCCGCCGGAAGTCGCCGAAAGCATCGTGCTGGGCGACGATGTCGAGGACGCCATCCACGCGGTGGGGCTCGACGTCACGATCGAGCGCAGCGAGGCCGTGCCGATCATCCGCGAGCCCTCGACGCACACCATCTTCGTGCTGGGCCGGCCGATTACGGCCGGGGCCTTCGGCGCGGTCGCTCGCGAAGTCGCGGCGCTCGGCGTCAACATCGACCTGATCCGCGGAGTCTCCGACTACCCGGTGACCGGCCTGGAGTTGCGGGTCTCGGTGCCGCCGGGAGCCGACGGCCCGCTGCGGACCGCGCTGAACAAGGTCTCGTCCAACGAGGGTGTCGACATCGCGGTCGAGGACTACAGCCTGGAGCGGCGGGCGAAACGGCTCATCGTGTTCGACGTCGACTCGACGCTGGTGCAGGGCGAGGTCATCGAGATGCTGGCCGCCAAGGCCGGCGCCGAGGGCCAGGTCGCCGCGATCACCGAGGCCGCGATGCGCGGCGAGCTGGACTTCGCGGAGTCCCTCGAGCAGCGGGTGGCGACCCTGGAGGGCCTGCCCGCCACGGTGATCGACGAAGTCGCCGACCAGCTCGAGCTCATGCCCGGCGCCCGGACCACCCTGCGGACGCTGCGACGCCTGGGCTATCACTGCGGCGTGGTCTCCGGCGGGTTCCGGCGCATCATCGAACCGCTGGCCGAGGAGCTGATGCTCGACTTCGTCGCCGCCAACGAGCTCGAGATCGTCGATGGCAAACTCACCGGCCGGGTGGTCGGCCAGATCATCGACCGGCCCGGAAAGGCCAAGGCGCTGCGGGACTTTGCGCACCAGGCCGGGGTGCCGATGGCGCAGACCGTCGCCGTCGGAGACGGCGCCAACGACATCGACATGCTGTCCGCGGCCGGGCTGGGAGTGGCGTTCAACGCCAAGCCGGCGTTGCGTGCGGTCGCCGACGCGTCGTTGAGCAGCCCTTACCTGGACACGGTGCTGTTTCTGCTCGGCGTGACCCGCGGCGAGATCGAGGCCGCCGATGCCGTCGACGGTGAAGTGCGCCGCGTCGAGATTCCGCCCGAGTAGGTGTCGCTGGACCGACCCGGCAGCCATCCCACTCGCGCGGTACGGCACGATGATCGGGTGCCCGAAACCGGTCCCGAAAGCTCCGAAACCGGCCTCGCTACCGGCACCGCCGAAGCCGACCCCGATCTGCTGATCGACTTCAGAAATGTCTCGCTGCGACGCGGCGAGCACGTCATGGTCGGGCCGGTGGATTGGGCAGTCGAACTCGACGAGCGCTGGGTGATCATCGGTCCCAACGGGGCGGGCAAGACGTCACTGCTGCGCATCGCCGCGGCGGCCGAGCACCCGTCGTCCGGCATCGCCTTCGTGCTCGGTGAGCAGCTGGGCCGGGTCGACGTATCGGAACTGAGGGCCCGGATCGGGCTCAGCTCTTCGGCTTTGGCGCAGCGGATCCCCACCGACGAAGTGGTGCGCGACTTGGTCATCTCGGCGGGCTACGCGGTGCTGGGCCGCTGGCGCGAACGCTACGAGGACGTCGACCATCAGCGGGCCGTCGACATGCTGGAGAGCCTGGGCGCCGAACACCTCGCCGACCGCACTTACGGAACCTTGTCCGAGGGTGAACGCAAACGGGTGCTGATCGCCCGCGCGCTGATGACCGATCCCGAGCTGTTACTGCTCGACGAACCCGCGGCCGGCCTGGACCTGGGCGGCCGCGAGGAATTGGTGTCCCGGCTGACCGATCTGGCCGCCGACCCCGACGCGCCCGCCCTGGTCTTGGTCACCCACCACGTCGAGGAGGTTCCGCCCGGCTTCAGTCACTGCATGCTGCTGTCCGAGGGACGGGTGGTGGCCGCGGGGCTGCTGTCGGATGTGCTGACCGCCGAGAATCTATCGGCCGCCTTCGGTCAGTCGATCGCGCTGGACGTGATCGACGGGCGGTATTTCGCGCGGCGGGTCCGCTCCCGCGCGGCGCACCGCAGGAGGCTGGAATGAACACCACCCCGGAGCCGCTGCCGACCCGGCCGGCGGCCACCGTGATGCTGATCCGCGACGTGCCCGGCGGTGTGAAGACCTTCCTGATGCGCCGCCATTCGAAGATGGAGTTCGCGCCGGGCACGATGGTTTTCCCCGGCGGCGGGGTGGACGACCGCGACCGTAACGCCGATATCGCGTGGGCCGGTCCGGCGCCGGATTGGTGGGCACAGCGGTTCGGCATCGAGACCGAGCTGGCCGCGGCGCTGGTGTGCGCGGCGGCCCGGGAGACCTTCGAGGAGTCGGGGGTGTTGTTCGCCGGCCCTGCCGATGACCCGGACGGAATCGTGCGCGACGCGTCGGTCTACGCCGATGCCCGCCGCGCGCTGGACGACCGGACGCTGTCGTTCGCGGACTTCCTGCGCCGCGAAAACCTGGTGCTGCGCTCGGACCTGCTGCGGCCGTGGGCCAACTGGGTCACGCCGGAAGCCGAGCGCACCCGTCGCTACGACACCTACTTCTTCGTCGGGGCCCTGCCCGAGGGTCAGCGGGCCGACGGGGAGAACACCGAATCCGACCGGGCCGGCTGGTCGACGCCGCAGGCCGCGATCGACGACTTCGAGGCCGGGCGTTGCTTTTTGCTGCCGCCGACCTGGACCCAGCTGGACTCTCTGACCGGGCGCACCGTCGCCGAAGTGCTGGCCGTCGAACGCCAAATCGTGCCGGTACAACCGCATTTGGAGATCCAGGGCGATAACTGGATCTTCGAGTTCTTCGACTCCGACCGCTACCACCAGGCCCGCGAAAAGGGCGGCATGGGGTGGCGGCATTGAGCGAGTTCGTCCACGTCGTGGTCAGTGACGGCTCGCAGGACGCCGGCCTGGCCGTCCTGCTGGTGTCGCGGCCGCCCACCAACACGATGACCCGGCAGGTCTACCGCGAGATCGCGGCGGCGGCCGCCGAGGTGGGGCAGCGCGACGACGTCGCGGCGGTGATCCTGTTCGGCGGGCACGAGATCTTCTCGGCCGGTGACGACATGATCGAGTTGGAGAAACTGACCGCGGCCGAGGCCGAGTTCGCCGACCGCGTGCGCACCGAGGCAGTCGACGCCGTCGCGGCCATCCCCAAGCCGACCGTCGCGGCGGTCACCGGCTACGCGCTGGGTGCCGGCCTGACGCTGGCGCTGGCCGCCGACTGGCGGATCAGCGGCGACAACGTGAAGTTCGGGGCGACCGAGATCCTGTCCGGCCGAACCCCCGGTGGCCGCGGTATGGCCCGCCTGACCCGCGCGGCCGGGGCGAGCAAGGCCAAGGAACTGGTGTTCAGCGGGCGTTTCGTGGACGCCGAGGAGGCGTTGGAGCTGGGCCTGATCGACGAGCTGGTGGCGCCCGACGACGTGTACGACTGCGCCGCGGTGTGGGCGCGTCGTTTCCTGGACGGCCCGCATCACGCTCTGGCAGCGGCCAAGGCCGGCATCAATGCGGTGTTCGGGGTTTCTGAGTCCGACGTCTGAGCCGTCGTTTGCAGACTCCACCTTCGGCAGGACGCGCGCTCTTCAGGATTTCGTTGATGTCGGAATAAAATTGGCTGCCCGGTTTCCGACCGGCGATGGTTCTTCAGCAAAGGGGAGCTCGAGCGGATGGATCGCCCGACCAAGGGGATCAGCCGCCGCGGTCTGTTGTTCGCGGTCGCGGGCGCCATCGCACTCACCGCGGTGAACCAGCCGACGCAGGCGGCGGCGGTTACGACGACGTCGTCCCCTGGCCCGGTGGGACCCGGGGAGCGCGCGGACCTGGCCGAGCGGGCGGTCATGGAGCGGCACGTGCACACGCTCTGGTGGCAGCCCGGGACGGCCCTGGGCACGCTGCACTGGCCGTCGTCGGTGTTCGACCAATTGTTGTTGGCGCGTTGGTGTTACTGGTGGCAGGCCCACCTGCTGGACTGCGCGGTGGATGCCGCGTACCGCGCACGCACCGCCGAACGCATCGACCGGATCGGCGCCATCGCGCGCGGCATTCACACCCGCAATCTCACCGGCTGGACCAACGGATACTGCGACGACATGTCGTGGTTGGTGCTGGCGCTCGAACGCGCCGACAGGCTGCTCGGCGTCCGGTTCGACGATGCCGTTCCGAAGCTGCGGACCGCCCTGCTCAACGGCTGGAACCCGGACATCGGTGCGGTGCCCTGGAAGATCGGCCACGATTACTACAGCACCTCCGGGATCGGACCGACCGGCATCGCGATGGCGCGCCTGGGCAACCTGTCCCACGCCGAACAACTCGCCGATTTCCTGCACACCCGGCTGCGCGACCCCGAAAGCGGCCTCATCTTCGACGGCGTGCACGAACCCAGCGGGCGGATGGACCGCTCCCTGCTGACGTACTGTCAGGGCGTGGCCATCGGGCTGGAGACCGAATTAGCCTTGCGTACAAACGATTCGAGCCATCGTGACCGCGCGGCGGCGCTCGTCGCCGCTACCGCCGACAGGCTCGCCCACGGGGGCGTGATCGCCGGGTGCAACGGGAATGACTCCGGGCTGTTCATGGGCATCCTCGCCAGGTATCTCGCCCAGACCGCGCTGGCCCTGGGCGACACCACCGCCGCCCAGCTCGTGCACGCCTCCGCGCGGGCGGCGTGGGGCAACCGCGGCGAGGTGGACGGGCTGCCGCTGTTCGGTGCGCATTGGAACCGCCCGGTCACCGCGCCGGCGGGTCTGGAAGCCGTTGCCCAGTTCGCGGACCTGTCGCGCGCGTCGGCGCCGAACCCGAGCCGCGATCTCTCGATACAGCTGAGCGCGTGGATGCTGCTCGAGGCGGATCACCAGCTCACCTCCGCCGGGCACTGAGCCCCCGGCGGACCCGGGTCGCCCGCGGTGTCGAGCGTTTTGGTGGCCAATCAGGCTGTGCCGCTGGGGCAGTTGATGACGGCTGCTTTCTGGCGCGGATCGGCGGCCGACCTGTGATGCCACCTGTGAGGTGTGGTTCGAACGTGACGGCGAGGTGATCGGCGCCGGGCGCGCGACCCGCACCGTCAACCGGCGGCTTCGCCGCGCGCTCGAGCACCGCCACCGAACGTGTGCGGTCCCCGGCTGTGGCGCCACCCGCGGTCTGCACGCACACCACCTCCGCCACTGGGAAGACGGCGGACCCACCGAGTTGGCCAACCTGGTACTGCTATGCCCGTACCACCACCGGGCACACCACCGCGGCGTCATCACCATCACCGGACCCGCCGACGACCTCACCATCACCGACACCTCCGGCCGACGGCTCCGTCCAGGATCACTTGCGCGCCCGCCGAATCTTGCCCCGCCCGATGTCCCACCATGCCCCGGACCCACCGGCGAACGCGCCCAATGGTGGTGGTACCAACCCTTCCAACCCCAACCACCACCAAACAACTAGGTTGGCGACTAGCACCTATCGATGAAACCGGTCGGGGCATAGGGAATTTCGCTTACGCCCAAGAGCTCGGATTTTCGAATGTTCGTTTCAGTCGCGTCCGGAAATGCTCATCCGTCCACTTCCGCGATTTGGACGCCGACCGATAGCCAGCGTTCACGGACCTCGCCGAGCTTGTCGGCGGGAGCGGAAAGCAATAAACCGAAGGTCGCCGGCGGGCTGAGTTCGTCACGGTAGTAATTGCGGTAAAACGCCATTTTGCTGGCGAACCAGGAAAACGCTTCGGGTTGTTGGATCAACAACAGGTGCGCGTTGGTTACATCAGTTACGTACCCGCCAGGAGGCTGTCTTTCGCGCCCGCCATGGCGGATTTGACTGCACTTGTCTGCACCCGTCGAGCTAAGGCGGTGATGGCTCCGCCCACGGCTGCGTGGGCAGCACCCACGGCGCCGGATGTCGCCTGAATTGGTAGCCCAACGCGGGGCAGCGGAGCCGCCGCCACCAACTCCGCCGAAATCGGCTCGCAGTGCGCTGCCAGCACTTGCAGCCCCGCATCGCTGACCCGAAGAGCATCGGCCACGTCGAGGAGTTAGGCCGGTACCGGCGATCAGCACTTCACCTCGTTCGAAGGCGGATCGGGCGGCTATTAGGCTGCCCTGCATGACCGACGTAACTCCGGCGGCGCACGTGACCGCCGACCAGGTCGAAGCCGCACGGCACGACACCAAGCTCGCCCAGGTGCTCTACCACGACTGGGAGGCCGAGACTTACGACGAGAAGTGGTCGATCTCCTACGACCAGCGCTGCGTGGATTACGCCCGCGGCCGCTTCGACGCCGCCGTGCCCGACGAGGTCCAGCGTCAACTGCCGTATGACCGGGCTCTCGAATTAGGTTGTGGCACAGGGTTTTTCCTGCTCAACCTGATCCAGGCCGGCGTCGCGCGGCGCGGATCGGTCACCGATCTGTCACCCGGGATGGTCAAGGTCGCCACCCGCAACGGGCAATCGCTGGGCCTGGACATCGACGGCCGGGTCGCCGACGCGGAGGGCATCCCGTACGACGACAACACCTTCGACCTGGTGGTCGGGCATGCCGTGCTGCACCACATTCCCGATGTCGAACTGTCGCTGCGCGAGGTGATCCGGGTGCTCAAGCCCGGCGGCCGGTTCGTCTTCGCCGGCGAGCCGACCAATGTCGGCGAGGTCTACGCCCGCAGCCTGTCCACGCTGACCTGGCGGGTGGCCACCAACGTCACCAAGTTGCCCGGCCTGGGCGGCTGGCGGCGCCCGCAGGTCGAGCTCGACGAGTCCTCCCGGGTCGCGGCGCTGGAAGCCATCGTCGACCTGCACACCTTCGCGCCCGAGGACCTGGAGCGGATGGCCGGCAACGCCGGCGCCGTGCAGGTCGAGACCGCCAGCGAGGAGTTCACCGCCGCGATGTTCGGCTGGCCGGTGCGCACCTTCGAGGCGTCGGTGCCGCCCGGGCGGCTGGGCTGGGGCTGGGCGAAATTCGCCTTCAACGGCTGGAAGACGCTGAGCTGGGTCGACGCCAACATCTGGCGGCACCTGGCGCCGAAGGGCTGGTTCTACAACGTGATGGTCACCGGGGTCAAACCCTCCTGAACCAGTCCGCTCCAGGCCTGCGCTTCACCACCGACGACGTCGGTTACCTGCGCTCGGATTCGGGCGTCGCGGCGCTGACCGCGGTCGCCGAATTCGCGTTGACCGACGCCACCCGTATCGCCGATATCGCCGCGACCCGGGCCCGCTTCGGCGATCGGGCGCCGGTGCTGGTGGAAACCACGCTGCTGCGCCGCCGCGCCGTCGACAAGTTGGGGGAGCTGGGGGTCTCCGGCTGGCTGTTCACCGACGAAGCGTTGCAGCAAGCCACCGCGGCGCCGGTGGCGCTGCATCGGGCCCGACGGCTGAGCGCGGCCGGCGCGCTGGTGCACGATGCGACCTGTTCGATCGGCACCGAGATGGCCGCGCTGCGCGTCGCGGGCGTTCGCGTCGTGGGCAGCGATATCGACCCGGTGCGGCTGGCGATGGCGGCCCACAACCTGGGCCCCGGCGCGGTTGTCTGCCGCGCCGACGCGCTGCACCCGGTGACCCGCGACGCCGTCGTGATCGTCGACCCGGCGCGCCGCAGCGGTGGGCGACGCCGGTTCAACCCGGCCGACTACCAACCGGGCCTGGGGGAGTTGATCGACTGCTACCGGGACGGCGCCCTCGTCGTAAAGTGCGCTCCCGGAATCGATTTCGACCAACTGAGACGGCTCGGATTCGACGGCGAAATCGAGGTGACGTCGTATCGCGGCTCGGTGCGCGAAGCGTGCCTGTGGTCGGGCCGGCTGGCCGCGCCGGGTGTTCGCCGACGGGCCAGCATCCTGGATCGCGGCGAACAGCTCACCGATGCCGAACCCGACGACTGTTCAGTGCGCCCGGCCGGGCAATGGATTGTCGACCCGGACGGCGCCGTGGTCCGGGCCGGCCTGGTGCGCCACTACGGCGCGCGGCACGGGCTGTGGCAGCTCGACCCCGACATCGCCTACCTGTCCGGCGACCGGTTGCCGCCGGATGTGCGCGGGTTCGAGGTGCTCGAGCAGCTGGAGTTCGACGAGCGCCGGCTCCGCCAGGCGCTGACGGCCCGCGACTGCGGGGCGCTGGAGATTCTGGCGCGCGGGGTGCAGGTCGACCCCGACGCGTTGCGGCGGCGGCTGCGGCCGCGCGGCGGCCAGGCCCTGTCGGTGGTCATCACCCGCATCGGCACCGGGGCCGCCTCGCGTGCGACGGCCTATGTGTGCCGCCCGTCGCGGTAACGCCCTGTACGCTGTCGGCGGTCACTTTCCGGGGGACCTCGCCTTTTGAATCGACGAGGACAATTCGAGTTATGCGTTATCTGATCGCGGCCGCGGTGCTGATCACCACGGTTCTGCCCGGCTGGCCGGCCGCCGCCGACCCGCCATCGTGTGCCAGCCTGGGCGGCACCGTCGAGGCCGGGCAGATGTGCCATATCCGTGCGACCGGCGCGAACTACACGCTGAATGTGACGTTTCCGGCCGACTACCCCGACCCGCAGCCGCTGACCGACTACATCACGCAGAACCGCGACGGATTCCTCGCCGTCGCGCAAACCACCGGGCCGCGCGACCAGCCGTACCAGATGGAGGCGACCACCGAACAGCGCTTCGCCGGTCAGCCGCCGCACAACACCCGCAGCGTGGTGCTCAAGTTCTTCCAGGACGTCGGCGGATCGCACACGTCCACCTGGTACAAGGCGTTCAACTACAACCTCGCCACCAAGCAGCCGATCACCTTCGACAACCTGTTCGTCCCCAACACGTCGCCGCTGGAGGCGATTTTCCCGCTGGTCAAGGCCGATCTGGAACGGCAGAACGCCCTCGGTGCGGCCATCCTGCCGTCGTCAGGCCGCGACCCGTCGCACTATCAGAACTTCGCGATCACCGACGACCAGCTGATCTTCTACTTCGCGCCGGGCGAGATGCTGCCCGCGTTCGCCGGCCCGTGCCAAGCCCAGGTGCCGCGCAACGCGATCCCGCCGCTGGCTATCTAACTAACAGGCCTACGCCGGGGCGAAGCCGTAGACCTGGCCGTCGCTGGTGGCGGCCACCACCCGGCGGTCGGTGCCGATCGCGATGCCGACGGGGTAGCCGGTGGCAGCGGGCAGCGGGTAGCTGTTGATGGTGTGGCCGTTGCCCGGATCGAACACCAGCAGCGACATGCCCGCCGCGTCGTCGTGGGGCGGCCCGCTCACCACCGCGTAACCGACGCCGGAACCGGCCAGGCCCGACGACGACAACGGCGTGACGTCGTCGCGGCGCCAGACCTGATCGCCGTGATCGCCGGCATCCTTGAGGGCCACCAGCCGGGTGTCGGGTCCACCACCGGACACGATCAGCCCCTGCGGGGTGACGGCCGGCGGCGTCTGGGCCAGGAATCCCAGCGGCGCGGACCACTTCGGTTTCCCGTCAGCGGCGGACAGGGCCCACAACCGCTGGTCGCGGCCGTTGACGTAGACGGTCGATCCGTCGGCCGACAGCACCGGGCTGGAAATCACGCCGGCGCCGACGGCGTCGGTGGTCCACTCCCGGGTCAGCAGCGGAGTCTGCCCGCGGTGGTATTTGAGCCCGACCAGCCCCGCCGCCGGGGCGCCCGGCTGCCAGACGCCGAGCACCGCCATGCCGCCGGCCGCCGAGAAGGCGGGGGCGGCCGCGACCGGGCAGCCTTGGTGCGCCGGGGCGCAATCGGCCAGCCCGCGCGTCGCGTCGGTCGGGTCGATCCCGTCGACCAGGTCCAGCGGGCTGCCGACGACCATGCCGCGGTGTGCGTCGAACACCAGCACCTGCCCCAGGTGTGTGGTGACCAGTAGTTGGCCGTCCGCGAGAAACCTTGGGGTGGAAGGCATTCCGATCACCGGCTGGCGCCACCGCGTCCATTGGGTCACCGGGAAGGACAGAAAGGCGCCCGGCTGGCCGACGTAGAGATTGTCGAAGCCGTCGAACAGGGGACCGCCGACACCGCCGCCCTGGAACAACCGCACACACCACCGTTGCCGGCCGTTGTCGTTGTTCTCCCATTCCATCAGCGAACATCCGGCCGGCGTTTGCGCGTTCAGGGCGAGGTAATTGCTCGAGCCCAGCGCGGGTCCGGCGCCCAGGCTGCCCTTGACCGACCGCGTCCATTGCAGGGACAGCTTGCTGGCGCCGCCGGTCGTGGTGTAGCTGCTGTTGGCCGCGTCGGCGTACTGTGCCGACCAGCCGGGCGCGGCCGCGGCTTCGACCCACGAGTCGGTGTTGCCGCAACCGCCGAGCCCGATCGCCAACACGGCTGCCAGCACCACGGATGAGCAACGCCGAAGCCCACTGATGGGTTGTCGGGCAAGCACCTTGGGTTTCCCAAATCCTTCGTCCAAGGCGGGCCGCGCGAGGGCGGACCCGGCCGTTCGGCAGCGATTGAGTACAGGTGAGGGTAACCCGTGGCGGTTCGCGCACTCATGATTGACCGCGTTAGGCTTTCCGGCTGTGACGAGCATGTGGGGCGCCCCGGTCCACCGCCGCTGGCGGGGCCAGCGGCTGCGAGACCCACGCCAGGCCAAGTTCTTGACGCTGGCCTCGCTGAAGTGGGTGCTGCGTAACCGCGCCTATACCCCGTGGTACTTGGTGCGGTATTGGCGGCTGCTGAAATTCAAGCTGGCCAATCCGCACATCATCACTCGCGGAATGGTGTTCATCGGCAAGGGCGTCGAAATCCATGCGACACCCGAGCTGGCGCAGTTGGAGATCGGTCGCTGGGTGCACATCGGCGACAAGAACACGATCCGGGCGCACGAGGGCTCGCTGCGGTTCGGTGACAAGGTCGTGCTGGGCCGCGACAACGTGATCAACTGCTACCTCGACATCGAGCTCGGCGATTCGGTGCTGATGGCCGACTGGTGCTACGTCTGCGATTTCGACCACCGGATGGACGACATCAACCTGCCGATCAAGGACCAGGGCATCATCAAGTCCCCGATCCGGATCGGACCGGACACGTGGGTCGGGGTCAAGGTGACGGTCTTGCGCGGCACGTCGATCGGGCGGGGTTGCGTGCTGGGTTCGCACGCCGTGGTACGCGGCGATATTCCCGACTATTCGATCGCGGTCGGCGCGCCGGCGAAGGTGGTCAAGAACCGGCAGCTGTCCTGGGAGAGCTCGGCCGCCCAGCGGGCCGAATTGGCCGCCGCCCTGGCCGATATCGAGCGCAAGAAGGCGGCCCACTGACCTCGCCCGGCTGGGGTCCCTACGATCCCAAGCCGACGCGTCCCGGGTGGGATGCGGCGCTGTCAATCGTGCTGATGGTTGTCGCCGTCGTCGGCTGGGGTGTGGCCGCCGGCATGGAATTCATGTTTTTGGCCTTCACCGATTACTGCCCGCCGCCGCGTTGCAGCACAGACCGGGCCGCCACAGCGGTCCTGCTGTCGGTATCGGTGGCCGCCGCCCTGACAGTTATCGGATGTGTCGTGACGATCATCCGGCTGGTTCGCCGACGGCCGGGCTGGCCTTACGCGGTGGCGACGGTGGCCGCGTCCACCCTGGCTGAATTGCTGGGCATCGTGGGGTACTTCGCGGCGGTCGGCTACTGATCGTTACGGCGATGACGGCTGTTCGTCGACGACGAAGTGGTAGTCCACGGTGCCGGCGTCGACGCCCGTGACGGACACGTTCACCCCGTAGGTCTGGCCTTCGGCGGTAACGAGCTTGCACCGCAACGTCGCGCCCTGCACGCCCTTGAGATTGTCGGGGCAGGTCACCGATTGGGGCTTGGTCCCGAACTGCTGGGTGATGTTGTCGCTGATCGCCGTGGCGACCTGGGCTTTGTCTACCGTCTCCACCATGTCGAACTTGACGTTGCTGCCCTCGACGCTGGTCACGGTGACGTTGACGCCGTAGGTGGTGCCCTTGACCTTCATCGTGCAGTTCAGCTGCGCGCCGACTTTCGCGTCCAGATCCGCCGGGCAGTCGACGGAGTCGGGCTTGTTGCCCTGGGCGTCGGTCAACTTCTGGGTGATCTGGCTGGCGACGTCGTTCTTCGCCACCGCGTGCGACGACGACCCTCCGATCGAGCACGAACAAGCGCCGGCGCCGGCCATCAGCCCCGCGGCAGCACCTGAAATCAGCAACGTCCGAACGATCGAGTGGGCCATATCGCCTCCCTGGCGCTTTGACTTGACGACTGTGAATCGGCTGATGATTACATGCCAAACAGGTGTGGGTAGGTGATTTCGCCAAAAGATTGTTTCGATGTGCCGTAAAGTGCCCGCGCCAGATCGCTTGATACCGCGCGAGCGTCGGCTAGGAGCCGATGCTCCGATAGCGGCGCAGTGCTTCGGCCCGCTCGGCGCGTTGGTCGACGATCGGTGCCGGATACCCTTGTGGCCGTTCGCCTTTGCGTAGATGGACGTCCTCGGCGGTGCTCAGCTCGGGGATCCAGCGCCGGATGTAATCGCCTGCGGAGTCGAACTTTTCGCCCTGCGTGGTCGGGTTGAACACCCGGAAGTACGGCGCGGCGTCGGTGCCGCACCCCGCGCACCACTGCCAGCCGTGCTGGTTGCTGGCCATGTCGCCGTCGGCGAGTTGATCCAGGAACCATTGGGCGCCCCACTGCCAGGGCAGATGAAGGTCTTTGACCAGAAACGACGCGACGATCATCCGCACCCGGTTGTGCATGAAGCCGGTCTCGCGGAGTTGGCGCATGCCGGCGTCGACGATCGGAAAGCCGGTTTCGCCGGCCTTCCACGCCTGGAAGCGATGGTCGGCGTCCGCACCGGTGTCGGTTTCGATGTCGTCGAAGTCGCTGTTCCAGTTGCGCCAGGCGCTGGCCGGCCAGTGATGCAGCACCGCGGCGTAGAAGTCGCGAAAGGCCAACTCCCGCAAATAGGTTTGGACCCCCTGTGTGCGCAGGTTCATTGTCGCGAGCATGGTTCGGGGGTGAATGGTGCCGAACTTCAGGTGTGCCGACATCCGGCTGGTGCCCGGCAGGTTGGGCCGGTCGCGATCCTGCGCGTACCGGTCCAGCCCGTCGCCGGTGAACTGCTCCCATCGCGAAAGTGCGGCCGCCTCACCGGCATCGAAGCCGAGCTCGACGCCGGGGTCGGGGATCGTGCACTGTTTGACGATGCGAGCCGGGTCGAGCCAGCGTGCCGAATCGGCGCTCGATTGTGCGGGCTTGCGCCAGCCGACCTCGCGCCACTTCCGCAGAAACGGCGTGAATACCTTGTAGGGTTCGCCGTCGTCCTTGGTGACGCGACCGGGCGACACCAGATACGGCGATCCCGTCGCGACCAACGGCACCGAACCCAGTGCCGCACGGACCTTTTCGTCGCGGCGCTTTCCATACGGGGCGAAATCCTCGGAGATATGCACTGCTGTCGCGTCGATCTTGTGGGCGACACCGGGAATCTGCTCTTCGGCGTTCCCGCGGGTCACCAGCAGCCGGCCGTCCAGGTCGTCGCGCAGTTGGCGCAGCGCATCGCTCAGGAACTGCAGGCGGCGCCGGCCCGACGATTTCTCGAGCCGGGGGTCGAGCACAAAGCAGGCGAGCACGTCGCCGCTTTCGGCCGCGGCGAGCAACGCGGGATGATCGCGCAATCGCAGGTCGCGGCGAAACCACAAGAGCGCGGGCATTATTGGACGCGACGGTTGAGCCACCAGATGTGGGCGGACAGAACGGTGGCGAAGGCACACCACAGCGGGTAGGGCGCGAGCGCCGCGCCGGCGCGCGGATCGGCCGCGGCGGCCCGGCGGGCAAGGTCTGCGCTGCTGGCCGCGAGCGCGGCCGCACCGACCACGGCTGCTCCCAACGTGTGAAAGCGGAAGAAGAGCCAGCTCCATCCGGCGTTGAGCAACAGGTTGACGGTCAACGCAGCGGCATAACCGCGTGCCTTGTCGTGTCGTCCCGCGGCGCGGAACTTGTCGACGGTCACCGCGGAGGTGGTCGCGATGTCGGCGTACAGGGCGGTCCAGACGACGGGGAAGGCGGCGCCGGGCGGCTGGTAGACGGGTTTGCGCAGCCGCGTGTACCACGCGGGAACGCGTCGTGGGCTGGCGATACTTCCGGTTCCCGCGGCCACGGCCACGGCGAGCGTTGTCGCGGCGAGAGTCGAGCGCTTCACAGCCTGCTCCCTTCCTGTCGTATGAGATTGTCCTGCGGTTCAATCTCTTTGGCGCCGACCGGGTCGGCGGGCCACCAGATGCGATCGCCGATCAGGGCGAACAGCGCGGGTATGACGAGGGTGCGGACCACGAAGGTGTCGAGCAGAATACCCAGCCCGACGATGATGCCGAGCTGAGTCAGCACGATCAGCGGCAAGACGCCCAGCACGCAGAAGACCGCCGCCAAAACGATTCCCGCGCTGGTGATCACGCCGCCGGTGGCCGACACCGCACGGATCATGCCGTCGCGTGCACCGTGGCGCGCTGCCTCTTCACGGGCGCGGGTGACTAAAAAGATCGTGTAGTCCACGCCGAGAGCGGCCAGGAACAGGAACGCGAACAGCGGGGTGCTGTTGTCCAGCGCCGGAAATCCGAAGACGTGCAGGCTTGTCCAGGCACCGAGGCCGAGCGCGGCCAGCGCGCCGAGAATCGTCGCGGACAGCAGGTTGGGCGGCGCGAGTGCCGAGCGCAGCAACACGAACAGCACAACGAGAATCACCGCGAGGATCGCAGGGATCAGCATCAGCCGGTCGTGCACCGCGGCATCTCGAACGTCGAGCGCCTGGGCGTCGGGTCCGCCGACCAGCGCGCCCGGCGAGGCGGATTTCGTCGAATTACGCAGTGCGGCAATGGTGCTGAACGCGCGATCCGACGACGGCGCGGCATCGGTCACCACCGACCATCGCATCAGGCCGGAGGGTGACCGGCCCGCATCGGCCACCGAGACCACACCTGCGGTGGCGGCGATCGCCGCGCGCACCTGTGACGCCGCGTCGGTCGGCGCGACGACCAGCGTGGGGTTGGCCAGCCCGGCCGGAAAGTGCGCGGCCACCACGTCGTAGCCGGACACCGAATCCGCCTGCACCCGAAACTGTTCGGTCTGCGACAAGCCGATTCGAGTCCCCAGCAGGCCGCAGGCCAGCCCCGCCAGCACGGCGATCGAGACCACGGCGACGAGCGCGGGACGGCGGGCCACCTGCACGGCGACCCGGTGCCACGCCCCGGAATCAAGAGTGGCGGCGCCGTCGGGACGGGGGACCAGGGGCCAAAACAGTCGCCGGCCGCACAACGCCAGCACCGGTGGCAGCACCACCAAGACGGACAGTGCGGCGACCACCAGGCCGCAGGCCGCCAGCGCTCCCAGGCTGCGGGTGCTGGGCGTCGACGCGAACAGCAGGGTGAGCAAGGCCAGCACCACGGTGGCATTGCTGGCGACGATCGCCGGTCCGGCCCTGCGCACCGCGAGGCGCAACGCGTCGTGGTGGTCGCGGTGGCTTCGAAGTTCGTGCCGATAGCGGGAAATCAGCAGCAGCGCGTAATTGGTGCCCGCGCCGAACACCAGCACGCTGGTGATCCCGGAGGTCGCGCCGTCGAAACTCAGCCCGGTCAGCGACGCCACCGCCGTGCCCACCGCCGCGGCGACCCGGTCGGCCAATCCGATCACCAGCAGCGGCGCCAGCCACAGCACCGGCGAGCGGTAGGTCGCGATCAGCAACAGCGCCACCACGGATGCGGTCACCGCCAGCAGCGTGATGTTGGCGTCGGTGAACGCGTTGGCGATGTCGGCGCCGAATGCCGGGCCTCCGGTGACGTGTGCCCGCAGATCCGTGGGCAGGCCGGCGTCGGCGGCGGTGCGCAGCGCGGCGACTCCCTGGTTGAGCACCATGCCGGACAGGTCGGCGCGGATCGTCACCACGCCGATGGCCGCCTTGCCGTCCGACGACACGATCGGCGGCTGCGGGTCGGCCGCGCCGAACGGCGCGACGACGCCCTGCATGCGGTCGCGGGCCGCCCGGGCCGCGGCCACGTCGGCGCTGTCCAGCGGCGCCCCGTCGGCGCGGCTGACCACCAGCAGCAGCGGAACCCGATCGCCCCCGGGGAATTGGCGGGCCAGGGCGTCGACCCTGGCGGAGTCGGAATCGGCGGGCACCGACAGCGGTGCCTGGCCGGCCGCCGCGTTTGCGCCGATCAACGCCGTGAAGCCGATACCCAGCAGCACCGCGGCCAAGCCGAGTCGCCACGAACGCCGGCCGGTCACGGCGGCGGCCAGACTCTCCCACACCACGACACCAGCGTTTCCACCATTTCAGCCGATTAAACCGGGCCCGGCCTCGACACCGCCCGGCCGTTCTTCACCCCACTGGGCGCGCACACGCGCGAGGCGATGCAGCACCTGCCCGACGAGGATCTCGCGGCCGCTCATCGGGTCTTCGCCGGGATGCGACGCTTTCGGGGTGAATTGGGTGCTCCCCAGCCATGATTCGGGCGCCGCTGGGTGAGCGCCCGGCATCCGGAGTGTTTGATCGGTGTTCGGGCCGCATCGCGACCCAGCGCTACCGGGAGCGTCCGAGCAGGTGACGCAGGGCCGTATCCAGGTCGGGTTGGCGGAACCGGTGGCCCGCGTCGGCCAGCCGCTGCGGGGCGACGCGCTGACTGGCACACGCCAGTTCGCGGGCGCCCTGCTCGCCCAGCAATATTCGCGGTCCCAGCGACGGAACGGGCAGCAATGCCGGCCGGCGCAGCACGCTGCCCAGGGTGCGGGTGTATTCACTGTTACGAACCGGTTGCGGCGCAACGGCATTCACCGGCCCGGACAGCGTGGTGTCCCAGAGTGCGCGGTGATACACGTCGACCAGGTCGTCGATCCCGATCCAGGACAACCACTGTCGGCCGTCGCCGAGCCGGCCACCCAGCCCGGCGCTGAACAACGGACGCATCAGCTTCAGCGTGCCGCCGCGCGGGGATTGCACGATGCCGGTCCGCACCTGCACCACCCGGCCCCCGGCCTGCGCGGCCGGCGCGGCCGCCTCTTCCCAGTCGGCGACGACGTCGGCCAGAAACCCGTCGCCGCGCTCGCTCGCCTCGGTGAGCATCTCGTCGCCGCGGTCGTATCCGTAGTAGCCGATTGCCGACGCGCAGATCAGCACCGGCGGGCCGGCCGCGGTGCGGGCAAGCAGTTCGGCCAGTCGACGCGTTGGCCCAATCCTGCTGTCGCGCACCGTATTCCGATGATCATCGGTGAATCGGCCGGCAATCGAGGCGCCGGCCAGATGAATGACCGCGTCGACCCCGGTCAACAGCTCCGGGTCCGGATCGTCGGGATTCCACCGGCGTTCGTTGCCGTGCGGGCTGTGGCGCACGAGTGGGATGACCTGATGTCCGCCGGTACGCAAGAACGCCGACAGCGCCGAACCGACCAGTCCCGACGACCCGGTGACCGCCACGGTCAACGGGCCCAGACCATGCCGGGCCGCCACCCGGTGGGCGGCCAGGTCGTCGGCCAGCTGGCGGTGGCGGTAGACGAACATCGGGCGCAACACGGCGCCGGGCACCGGCGTCTCGACGCGGTCGATCACCTCGGTCCGGTCGTCACCGAGGTCGTCGAATTCGTGGATGTGCCGCCACCGCACGGCGACCCGGGCCGGCAGCGAGGCCGGCCCGTCGCCGCCGATGGTGTCGACGAAGCGCCGCGGCGGGTCGTAGCCGTCGGCCTGGTGCTCGGCCACCCAGCGCAGCCCGGCCGGCAGGGCGAGCTCGGCCCGCCCGTCCTTGAGTGAGGACGCCTCGGTGACCAGCCGCATCGGCGACCACGGCGGACAGAGCCGCTCGAAGGCACCCGGGCGTGCGTACCACGCGAACACGTCTTCGCGCGGCGCGTCGATGACGCTCGAATATTGCAGTCCCATGGTGTCCAGGGTTACCCAATGCCGGCGAGAGCATGCCTTGCGCCGGGGTGGGTACCACGGACTGCATGGTGTTGACGCTCGCCTGCTGTCCCTGCTCGATGCCGCCCTCGACCGGTCGATCGTCGGAGGCTATACCCGCATCGGCTATCAACTGCGCAGCTGGGGATGGCCCCAAGACCCGCAGCCGCACGCGCTGAAGGGGAAAGCCGCGCTGGTCACAGGCGCGAACCGGGGCATCGGCAAGGCGATTGCCAAGGGCCTGGCGCAGTTGGGCGCGAGCGTGCTGTTGACGGTGCGCGACGAGACGAGCGGCGAGCTGGCCCGCAAAGAGATCGTCGACGCGAACCAGGACGCCGACGTGCAGGTGGAGGTGTGCGACGTCGCCGATCTCTCGGCGGTGCGCGAGTTCGCGGCCGACCGGCACGAGGTCACCCTGGCCACGCACGTGCTGGGACCGGCGCTGCTGACCGAGTGCTTGCTTCCGGTCCTGCGCGGCGCGGAGAACCCGCGGGTGATCCTGATGTCCTCTGGCGGGATGTACACCCATTCGCTGCCGACCGACGACCCCGAATACTTCGACGAGCCCTACCGCGGCGCCACCGCGTATGCCCGGACCAAGCGCATGCAGGTGGTGTTGACCCCGATCCTGGCCCGGCACTGGGCCGACGACGGCGTCCGCGTCTACTCCATGCACCCCGGGTGGTCCGATACTCCCGGGGTGGCGGCGTCGCTGCCGGCGTTCCGGGCGCTCACCGGTCCGCTGTCGCGCACGCCCGAACAGGGCGTCGACACCGCGATCTGGCTGGCAGCGACCGACCCGGCGCCACCCTCCGGCGGGTTCTGGCATGACTGGCGGCCCCGCCCGGAGCACTATCTGCCTTGGACGCGGCACGGCGAACAGGAACGCGAACACCTCTGGCGCTACTGCGCCTATTCGGCCGGGATCGACAATGCGTGGGCTCAGCGGTCGGGCAGCGCGTGACGGACACGTTCGGGCTGTATCGGCGCGTTCGATCGTTGTGATTTGCGCCGTCCCCGGTCTGGCCCCGTTCGCCCCACGGTTACTGCGGAGGTGGTCGATAGCCCGCCGCCGAGTTTCGCAGCTGCCAGATCAAATCAGGGCACAACAGGTTGACAGCGTACGAGACCAGATAATTGGCCGCGAATTCATCGCTCGAGGTCACCTCACGCTTGACGTCACCCATCACTTGGCCGTAGCCATCGCCATTCCTGACCTCGTCGCAAATCCCTCGGCCGTAGCCGAGCGCATCATTGTTGGGAAAGTTGTAGTGCCGCCGCACCGCTACGTCGTACATGTACTCCACCTCCGGTGCCGGAGCGGCGTGTGCTCGCGGCGCGGGGGTTTGTGGGGCTAAGCCCGCAGCAGCGGCGACTATCACTGTGGCGAGCGACTTGCCGAGCCTCACGCGGGAAATCTTGTGCAGCACACTGGGCGAACGCCGCGCACGAATTCGCTGCATACCGTTCGTCATAGCACGACCACCGATCGCAGCACCGCTCCGGAATGCATCTTCTCGAACGCCTCCTCGATACCGTCCAGTCCGATGTGTTCCGTGACGAATTTCTGGAGCGGGAGCCGACCTTGCAGGGAGAGATCGATCAGGGTGGGAAAGTCACGTTCGGGCAGGTAGTCTCCATACCACGACGACTTCAACGCCCCGCCGCGGGAAAAGAAGTCGACTAGCGGCATGTCGATGTGTATGTCGGGAGTCGGAACTCTTACCAGCACAACTATTCCGGCGAGGTCGCGAGCGCAGAACGCCTGCTTCCACGTCTCGGGCCGCCCAACTGCGTCGATCACCCCATCGGCGCCAAAGCCGTCGGTCATATCCTGGATCGTCTCCACGACGTCTAGCTCGCGAGCGTTGATGGTGTGGGTCGCCCCAAAGTGACGGGCCCAGTTCAGTTTCGTGTTGTCGGTGTCGACGGCGATGATCACCTTGGCGCCCACGGGCCGCGCTCCCGCGATCGCGGCGTCGCCAACGCCGCCGCAGCCGATCACCGCCACCGTGTCGTCGCGGTTCACCGCTGCGGTGTTGATCGCCGCACCGATGCCCCCCATCACGCCGCAGCCCAGTAGGCCAGCGACGGCCCGGTTGGCTCGCGGGTCGACTTTGGGGCACTGCCCCTCATGCACCAGTGTCTTGTCCGCGAACGCGCCGATGCCCAGCGCGGGGTGAGCTCAGTGCCGTCTGAAAGCGTCATCTTCTGCGCGGCGTTGAGGGCGTCGAAGCAGTACCAGGGCCTGGCGCGTTTGCATGCTCGGCATTGCCCGCACGCCGCGCGCCAGTTAAGGATCACGAAATCTCCTGGCCTGATGCTGATTACGCCAGAGACGACCGTCTCGACAGTGCCTGCCGCCTCATAGCCGAGCAGGAACGGGTACTCGTCGTGAATGCCTCCCGCGCGGTAGGTCAGGTCCGTGTGGCAGACGCCGCAGGCAACTACTGTGACCACCACCCTCTCCTGGCCCGGGGTCGGGGATGGTGATATCGACAACGGTACGCCGGGTTCATCTCCCTGCAGAATCGTTGCCGTACTGAGGAATTCGGTGAGTGGATCTGGCCGGTCAGCCCATTGCACGGCCAAGGCGTCGCCCTGCATCTGCTCGAAGCCCACGGCCAGCACGCAATCAGCGCTACCGCTTTCGACAGCTTGACGGGCCACCCACAGTGCGCTGGATCCGGTCGCACAGTTGTTATTGACGTTGATCACCGGGATGCCGGTCGTCCCGATCCCGTAGAGCGTGAACTGGCCGCTAATCGAGTCGTCGTACACATACCCGACGTAGGCCTGCTGTATGGGGCCGTAGTCGATTCCCGCGTTGCCGAGTGCCGCCGTGACGGCGCCGCGGGCGAGTACGTCGTGGGTCTGGCTTCTACTCGGTGTTGCGAACGGGACCATTCCGACACCTACCACTCTTGCCGTGCCTCGCACCGAACCCTCCTTTAGCAGCGAGATCTGCGTGTCGACTGCCGAAACCCACGAATTGTCGGACCATCGCGAGACTTTACATGATGATCGACCGATTGTATGTTGACTGACATAGAAACGCGGTTCACAAACGGAGGTGTTGATGCGCTGGGCCACCTATCGGGCGGCGGAAGGTCCACTGGTCGGTGTGGTCTTCGACGACGCGATCCATGCTTTGCCCCCCGGCGCAACGTTGATCGACCTGATATCCGCCGGCACGGAGGCGCTGCATGAGGCTGGTGTCCGTGTGCAGCATTCCCCGCACTCGGTAGTCGCCTTGGCGGATGTGCAACTGATGGCGCCCATTCCCCGTCCGCCAGTTGTTCGCGACTGCCTCTGCTTCCTTGAGCACATGCGTAATTGCCAAGTGGCACTGGGCCGTTCACGCGAGCTGTCCGACGTGTGGTATCGGGCGCCGGCGTTCTACTTCGCGTGTCCATCGACGGTGATCGGACCCTATGACGACGTGGCGATCGCGCCCGGCAGCGCCTGGCCGGACTTCGAGTTGGAGGTCGGCGCCGTCATCGCCGGTGGCGGCGCCGACCTCACGGTGGAGCAGGCCGAACAGCAGATCGTCGGATACACGATTTTCAACGACTGGACGGCGCGTGACCACCAGATGCTGGATACGCAACTGAGTATCGGCCAAGCCAAGGGCAAGGACAGCGCACTCACTCTCGGCCCATTCCTGGTCACCCCTGATGAGTTGGCACCGTACTGCCGCGACGGCATCCTGGACCTGAGGGCGACCGCATCGGTGAACGGCAACGTGGTCGGCACCGGGTCGACCGCCTCGATGGATTGGTCGTTTGCCGAGGTGATTTCGTACGCGTCTCGCGGCGTTCCGCTGTATCCCGGTGAGGTGTTCGGATCAGGGACAGTACCAACGTGCACCCTCGTCGAGCACCTTCGCGTCAACGAGTTGGCGTCGTTTCGGGGTTGGCTGCACGACGGTGACGTTGTCACGCTCGAGGTAGAGGGCTTGGGCCACATCCGCCAGACCGTGCGGGCCTCGGCATCACCGGTACCGCTGACCGCGCGGCCGCGTCCTGGCGCGATTGAACCACCCCCGCGACTAAATCGAGCAGCGGCGCGATTCCCCTTCACCCGCGGCCTACACGCGATTGCTGACCGGGTGTGGGCCTGGGTCCTGCCTGACGGCGGATTCGGTTGGAGCAATGCGGGTTTGGTCGCCGGCGACGGCCAGTCCCTGCTGGTCGACACGCTCTTCGACGCGCAACTGACTCGCGAAATGTTGGACGCGCTCGCCCCCATCACCGACACCGCGCCCATTCGCGACGCGCTGATCACCCATTCCAACGGGGATCACACCCACGGCGCCATGCTGCTGGACCCGTCGGTACGAATTGTGGCCGCGGAGGCGACGGCCGACGAGATCGCCCATGACATGGCACCGGAGATGATGGCGTTTTTCCAGAAGGCGGACCTCGGCCCGGTCTTGACCACGTATGCGCGGGACCGGTTCGGCGGCTTCGATTTTGGGGGCATTACCGCGCGACAGCCTGAGGTGACGTTCGCCAAGGAATACAGCCTCGACGTCGGAGGACGGCGCGTCGACATCTATAACCTCGGCCCTGCTCACACGGGCGCCGACGCCGTGGCACATGTTCCGGATGTCGGTGTGCTTTTCGCTGGTGATCTGATGTTCTTTGGGTGTACTCCAATCGCATGGGCGGGTCCGATTGACAATTGGGTGGCAGCCTGTGACGCCATGCTGACTCTCGATCCAGAGATCGTGGTCCCGGGTCACGGGCCGGTCGGTGATGCCGACGGCATCCGGGGCGTCCGCGATTACCTCCGCTTCGTTATGGAGTACGCCGATTCCGCACACCGCGCCGGGCACACCTTCCTGGAAGCCGCCGACCGGATCGACCTCGGCGAGTTCGCCACCTGGCTAGACGCCGAGCGCATCGTCGCCAACATCTATCGCCGCTACTGCGAGATCGATACCGAGACACCGCAATTGAGTATCGTTGAACTGTTCACCCGAATGGCCGAGTGGCTCGCGGCCAGGACCAAACGGCAGTGAGCGTGCTGCGGGAAACGGTGGCGCCTTGCCGTCGGCGTCCGGAGGCCGACCGATGTGGATGACCCAGGCCGTGCATCGCTCGCTGCGACTACAGCCGCAGCGAGCGGCAACGATACACAACGGGCGAACTCGTACGGTCGCCGAGTCCGCCGACCGGATCGCCAGGCTGGCCGGCGCGCTCGCGGCACTGGGTGTCACCGACGACGATCGAGTCGGGATTCTCGCCCACAATTCCGACCGCTACCACGAGGCTTTGATGGCGATACCGTGGAGCGGAGGCGTCGTCAACCCCATCAACACCCGGTGGGCGCTACCGGAAATGGTGTACGCGTTGGACGAGTCCGGGGTCGAGATCCTGTTCGTCGACCAGGCGTTCACCAATTTGGTGCCCGAACTGCGCGAGCGTCTACCCGGGCTGGCGGCGGTGATCCACATGGCGGACGGGCCCCCGCCGGAGGAATTGTTGGATTACGACCAGCTGGTGGCGCAGAGTTCGCCACTGCCGGACCGAATGCGCGGTGGGGACGATCTGTTTGGACTGTTCTACACCGGTGGGACGACGGGCCGTTCCAAGGCAGTGATGTTGAGCCACGCCAACATGTTGATCGCCGCGTTCGGCGCCCTGGCGACTGAGCACGAGTTGGTGACCCGGGGCGGCAGCTGCCTGCACGTGGCGCCGATGTTCCACCTGGCCGCGATTGGTGTTTGGACCCTGGCCAACCAGGTGGGCTCAACGCACGTGACCCTCTCGTCCTTCACTCCCGAATCGGTCGCGCAGACCACGCTGCAGCACGGCGTCACCGACATCCTGTTGGTGCCGACGATGGTGCAGATGCTGGTCGGCAACGACCCTGATCCGGCCGCGTTCGACTCGGTCCAGAGTGTCATCTACGGTGCATCTTCCATGTCGGAAGCGTTGCTGGATAAGGCGATTGGTGTGTTTCGCGCGGCCGGCTTCATACAGGGGTATGGCATGACCGAGCTCGCGCCGTTCGGGGCGATCCTGTCAAAGCGGGACCATTTGGATCCGATCCGACGCCGTTCGAATGGAACGAGTGTGCTGAACACCGAGCTTCGGGTCGTTGACGCGCAGGATCGCGATGTTGAGACCGGAACGGTCGGTGAGGTGCTGGTCCGCGGCGGCAATGTGATGGTGGGCTATCTCAACCAGCCTGAGGCGACCGCGGCGGCGCTGCGCGGGGGATGGATGCACACCGGGGACGCCGGCTATCTCGACGCCGACGGCTACATCCACATCGTGGATCGCATCAAGGACATGATTATCACCGGCGGTGAGAACGTGTACTCCACCGAGGTCGAGAACGCTTTGTCCGAGCATCCGGGCGTCGAAACATGTGCCGTCGTGGGCATTCCGAATGAGCGCTGGGGAGAAGCGGTGCATGCGGCAGTCGTGCTTCGGCCAGGCGCGGTGGTGTCCGAAACAGAACTGCGGGATCACTGCCGGGTGCTGATCGCAGGTTACAAGGTGCCCCAGGCCATCACCTTTGTCGACGGCTTGCCGATATCGGGAGCCGGAAAAATTCTCAAACATAAAGTCGCTGAGATGGTTTCGAGTGGCCGAGGTCCTTTGTGAAGGAGGGAACATGACGATGTCGAACGCGGAAAAGCAGGCAACGGCGAGCGCCGGTGAATCCGCTCGGTTACTCGGCGAGTTGTTCGGCGGAGCGAAGCAGGATCCGTTTCCGTACTATGACGCACTGCGGGAAATGGGTGACGGTGTTCATGCGGCGGAGATTTTGCAGGCCGTGCTGGTGACCCGTTTCGACGACGTCCGAAGGATTGGCGCGGGCCCCAAGACCTTCTCCAGTGACATTTTCTATCTCACCGGCCCGGGAATCCACGATCCCTCCGATCCCGAGCACCGCCGGTTCGTCGACATCGCCAGTCGACTTTTCATGGCGTCTGATCCACCGCGCCACACCCAGGTGCGGTCTACCTTTCGGCATGCATTCACCCCGGATGCGGTCAGCGGCTGGCGGCGAGTCGTCGCGGAGATCACCGATGAGGCGCTGGCCCGCTACGAGCGGGGACAGGAAATCGATCTGATGAATTTGGCGGCCGAGGTTCCGGTCGCGGTGATCGCCCGCATCTTGGGCGTGCCGAAAGACATGTGGCAACACTTCCGCGAATGGTCCTTCGCCTATGCCTCGACATTCGATCTGATGGTGACGGGTGACCGTCGTGATCAAGCGATCCGAACCAGCCTGGTCCTGTTCGACTACCTAAGCGAGTTGATCGAGCAGCGTCGTGCCGCGCCGGGTGACGATCTGATCTCCCAGATGCTCGCGACGAAAACGTTCGACGGAGACGTGCTCACCCAGCACGACATGGTTTCCCAGGTGGCGCTGTTGTTGGTCGCGGGCAACGAGACCACCACCAACTTGGTAGGCAACGGCATCACATTGCTGATGGCGCACCCCGACGCCAAAGACGCCTTGGTCGGTGATCCCGCGCTGATGCCGGCCGCGGTCGAAGAGATGCTGCGATTTGACCCGCCCCTGCACCTGACTGTCCGCAAGGTAACCACCGAGACGGTTGTGGGCGAGCACCCGCTGGCACCGGGAACTCTTGTGATGCCCTGTATTCCGGCCGCGAACCGGGATCCACGGGCATTTCCGGATGCGTCGGTCTTCGACATTCGGCGTACCGACAACAAGCATCTCGCGTTCTTCCACGGCATTCATTACTGTGTTGGCGCTCCCTTGGCCCGGCTGGAGGGAACGGTCATCCTCGGTAAGCTGCTGGCGGCATTCCCCGACATTCGCGAGGGCAGTCGGCCGCCGGTACGGCGCACCGTGAACGTGGTTGCGCGAGGCTGGGAATCGCGGCCGGTGACGTTGTGAGCGACGTCGTGCACGTTGAGGTGAGGTCGGAAACCTGCATGGCAAGCGGCTACTGTATACGCCACGCTCCCAAAGTGTTTAGTGCCGATGAAAGTGGTTGGGTCACTTTGCTGGACGCCGAACCCCGCGGGCAGACCGTCCAGGTATTAAAGGCCGCGGGCATGTGTCCGGTGGCGGCCATCGACGTCTTCGACGCCGACGGAAATCAGCTCTGAAGGAAGATCACCTTGAGAGTGCCGAACACACAGTCGATGTCGATGTCGTCGGGGGACACCCGCCATTGCTGGTGGGCGCCGATAATCGCGCCCGTGAGGGCGACGCCGAATTCCTCGGAGCTGACGCCGGCGGGTATCGGAGCCCCCATGGTCCAGTCGGACACCCACTTACGCATCATGCGATGCAGTTCGACGTAGAAGCCGCGTACCGGGGAATTGGGCTCCACGGCCTCGGCGAGCAGGGTGATGAGCAGCCGAGTTTCGGGCTGTCGCACGAAGTGCAGGAGCTGATCGAAGCCCGCCGCCGGCCCGTCGTCGGGTGGGTCCGCGTCCCGCCAGTTGGTCGAGAAGTCCTCGATCACGGCTTCCAGCAGTCCGTCTTTGTTGCCGAAATGCCACGGGATGGAACCGCGGCTGATGCCGGCCCGATCCGCGACGTCGGCGACCGTGGTTTTCCGGAAGCCCTGTTCGGCGAAAAGCTCTGCGGCAGCAGCGATCAGGAGTTGCCGACTTTCGTTGCTGGTTTGCGCGCGTCGTGTTGCACCCACTCCTGAAGCACCGTCCTTCCTCGTCGCGATTATGCCATAAGACGCTTTACATGTTGGATGTTACATTGTATGTTAAACAACACATTGTTGAATGGGAGTGGCGTAATGACGGGATCGACACGCACCGCGGCGCCGGACGAGGGGTGTGCTGTGTTCGTCGTCGGCCGCTGTTGCCCCGTCGGTACAGTTCGGTGAGCCCGGTGGCGCGTATCAGCAGACCCCTACCTCAAATCGGCGAATTATTCAGCGTGGCGATTAATCCCATGGCGTCCGGGTTGCGGCCGCCCGTCACCCGCGACGTCACTTGCAACCGGGGCCCCCTCGTCGAACCGGCCGTTCGATGACGGCGACGAGCAGAATGGCGGCGGCCGTCGTGCGCCCCGTCGGGGGCTTTTTTGCGATGTGCCTGGACACACTCGTTCTGATGTTTCGGCCGCCATGGCCGTGGCGGGAGTTCCTGCAGCAGATGTGGTTTGCGGCGAGGGTTTCCTTCCTGCCTACCGTCTTGATGGCGATCCCGCTGGTGGTACTGGCGGCCTACGTTCTGAACATCCTGCTTGTCGAATTCGGGGCGGCCGACCTGTCCGGGTCGGGCGTCGCGCTAGCCGCTGTTACCCAGAGCGGTCCGATCGTCACCGTGTTGGTGATCTCGGGCGCGGCCGCCACCGCGATCTGCGCGGACCTTGGGGCCCGCGCGATCCGCGAGGAACTCGACGCGCTGCGCGTCCTTGGCATCAACCCCGTGCAGGCATTGGTCGTTCCGCGCGTGGCGGCGCTGACGATCGTCTCCACTCTGCTGGCGTCGGTGGTCACCATGGTCGGGATCATCGCCGCTTATTTCTTCTCAGTCTTCGTCCAACACATCACTCCTGGTGCCTTCGCCGCCGGCCTACCGCTACTCGTCGGTGTCCCCGAGGTACTCATTTGCCTGTCGAAGGCGGCCGTCTTCGGGCTCGCCGGAAGCCTGATCGCTTGTTACAAGGGCATGTCGGCGGCCGGCGGACCCGCCGGCGTCGGCAACGCAGTCAACGAGACCGTCGTCTACACATTTCTCGCACTATTTGCCATCAACGTGGTCGTCACCGCCGTCGGAGTGAAGGCGACGCTATGACCGTGGCCGCGACATCCACCCCGAGCACGTTTCACCCCGGCCTGCGGCGAGCGGTGGGCACGACCGCGCATGGATGGAACCAATTGGGTCGGCAGATCCAGTTCTGTGCCGAGACGATCGCGGGTAGCGCACAGGCAGTGACGCGCTATCCCAGTGAATTACTGCGGCTGATCGCCGAAATGAGCCTCGGCGTAGGCGCTTTGGCGCTCATCGGCGGCGCCGTCTGCATCATCGGCTTCCTGACCTCGGCCGCCGGATCGACCATTGCTATCCAGCTGTACCCCCAATTGCAGCAGGTCGGCGTCGACGCCCTGGCCGGATTTACCAGCGCCATCCTCAACACCCGCTTCCTCGGGCCACTCATCGCCGGCATCGGTCTGGCCGCCACGATCGGCGCCGGGGCAACCGCCCAGCTGGGCGCCATGCGCATCAACGAAGAAATCGATGCCCTTGAGGCAATGGCGATCCGCGGCGTCGCCTATTTGTGCTCAACGCGACTGGTCGCCGGAATAATCGTCGTAATACCGCTCTACACCGTCGGGGTGTTGTTGGCCTACATCACTACTCGGTTCGGTACGACCACGGTTTACGGCCAAGCGTCGGGCGTGTACGACCACTACTTCTACACCTTCCTCAACCCCACCGATCTGCTGTGGTCGTTCCTGCAGGCGCTCGTCGTCGGGGCCGTCGTCATGTTGGTGCACACCTACTATGGCTTCACGGCTACCGGAGGCCCTGCCGGAGTAGGCGACGCCGTCGGGCGCGCCGTGCGTACCTCTCTCGTCACCCTCGTGATCGTCACGCTGTTGGTCTCACTGGCAATCTACGGCCCCAACGGACATTTCAACTTCTCGGGATAGTCGATGATGAAATCGCGATCGCACGGCAAGCTCCATCCCGGTTGGTGGGCGCTGGCGTTCGTTGCGCTGGTGGTGACCTTTGTCGGGGTGACTGTCGGACAGTTCAGGCAGACGTTCACCGACTCGGTTCCGGTGGTGCTCACATCCGAGCGTGCGGGGCTCGTGATGGAACCCGGTGCCAAGGTCAAGATGCGCGGTGTACAAGTCGGACGCGTGAAAGACATTCGTAGCAAGCCTGATTCGGTGCGCCTCGACCTGTCGATCGATCCTGATCAACTTCAGCAGATTCCAGCCAACGTCACTGCGCGAATTCGTGCCAGCACAATCTTCGGCCCCAAGTATGTCGATCTGATCTATCCCGACAAACCGAGTGCAAAGCACCTCGCCGCCGGAACCGTGATCGGCTCTCAGAACGTGACGACCGAGGTCAACACCGTCTTCGAGAATCTCGTCAGTGTGCTGGACCAGGTTGATCCCGACAAGCTCAACAGCGTGCTTGCCGCGTTCGCACAGGGCGTCGGCGGGCAAGGTCCAGCAATTGGCGACGCCATCACCGATGCGAATCATGTTCTACTTCAATTGAATCCACGCGCTGAGGAGATCCGGCGCGATTGGCGCTCGTTGAAGGGCTTCAGCGCAACCTACGGCGATGCGGCACAGAACATCATGAAAACGCTGAACGCGGTGAGCACCACGAGCTCCACCATCACCAGCAACCGTCAAGAGCTCGATTCGTTGCTGCTCAACGTCATCGGCGTCACGCACAGCGGTATCGAACTGCTTGGCGCCAATAAAGACAACCTCATCCACGCCGTTAACGACCTCGAACCGACCACAGCGCTGTTGCTGAAGTACAACCCGTCATTGACTTGCTCGATCGTGGGTAGCCAACTCTTGATCGACAAGTATCATTGGGACCGTATCGCCGGCGGCAACGGGTTTTCGGGCATCCTCTCGATGGGCCTCGACTGGGGAGACGACCCGTACCGCTATCCGGACAACCTGCCGATCGTTGCCGCCAAAGGCGGTTCCGGCGGCAAACCGGGTTGTGGGTCGCTGCCGGACGTGTCGAAGAACTTCCCCGTCCGCCAGCTTGTCACCAACACCGGATGGGGTACCGGGATGGACTGGGTACCAAACCTGGGCATCGGCTTCCCGGGCTGGATGAATTTCTTCCCGGTCACCCGTGGGACCCCGGAACCGCCCAGCATCCGCTACGGCGCCCCGGCCGGCCCGGCGCCGGGCCCGCCCCCCGCCTACCCGGGCGGACCGCCTTACGGCGCACCGTGGTACGCGCCGGACGGCACGCCGCTGTACCCGGGTCTACCCCCGGGCGTTCCCTCCGATCCCGCACCTGAACCACCCAGGGCCGGGCCTGTCTCACCGAAATCGACACCGGCACAACCGTCGTCCGGGCCACCAACGAGCGTGCAGCAGTCATGAGAGGCAAACTGACCGGCATCCTTTGGCGCCTGGGCATCTTCGTCATCGTGTGCCTGTTCTTCACACTGGCGATGTTCGCGATCTTCGGGCAGCTGCGACTGCAGGATGACGACGCGTACAACGCGATCTTCTCCAACGCGTCAGGACTCGAGCAAGGGCAGTTCGTCCGCATCGCCGGAGTCGAGGTTGGCAAGGTCGAACGCATCGCGCTGCAACCGGATGCCACGGTCAAAGTGCAGTTCAGCACCAACAAGTCGGTGGTACTGAATCGGGGCACCCGAGCGGTCATCCACTATGCCGACCTGGTGGGAGGTCGATACCTGGCGCTCGAGGAAGGTGCGGGCGCGACCACCACTCTTAGGCCCGGCGAGACGATTCCGGAGTCGAACACCTCGCCGGGGCTTGACCTGGACGCGCTGATCGGGGGATTCCGGCCGCTGTTTCGCGCGCTGGATCCCGACCAAATCAATGCACTTTCAGGCCAATTGATTTCAGCATTCGAAGGACAGGGCGATACCATCGGCGGCTTCTTCCAGCAGACCGCGGCGCTTACCAACACACTGGCTGACCGAAACCAACTGATCGACCAGGTCATCGTCAACCTGAACACGGTGCTCGGGTCGCTCGGTGACCAAAACACACAGTTCGCCAAGGCGGTCGACTCGCTCGCCCAACTGGTGGCCACACTCTCTGGGCGCAAGGACGACATCGCCAAGTCTGTCGCTTACTCGAATGCCGCCGCTGGCTCGATCGCTGACCTGCTATCGCAGTCGCGCCCATCGTTGCAAAAAGTTGTGCACGAAACCGATCGCACCGCAGCGATTGTGCTCGCCGACCATGACTACGTCGATAACCTCATCGCCACGCTGCCCGACGCCTACCAGATCCTCAGTCGCCAGGGCATATACGGCGACTTCTTCAGCTTCTACACCTGCCAATTGCTGCTTAAGGTCAATGGCAAAGGAGGCCAACCGGTGTACGTCAAGCTGACCGGCCAGTCCAGCGGACGGTGCACACCAAAGTGAGGTTGTTCGCGGAGCGCGATCCGGTCACCATCGGCGCAATCGGCGTCGGGTTGACCGCTGCCATCACCGCGATCGCGCTGAACTACGACAAGCTGCCGATCATCGACCAAACCAAGCAATACTCGGCCTACTTCGCAGAGGCAGGAGGGCTGATTCCCGGTGCCGCCGTGCAGGTTTCCGGCCTCAAGGTGGGCAAGGTCGAAAGCATCGGCCTCGACGGGCCACGAGTCCTCGTCACGTTTAACATCGACAACAGTGTTCGTCTCGGTGATTGCACCGAGGCGGCGGTCAAGACCAAAACCCTACTCGGGGCGAAGATCCTAGAGGTCACTCCGCGGGGGAACGGTCGACAGAACGGTCCGATCCCCCTCAACCGAACGCACTCGGCGTACCAACTGCCGGACGCACTTGGTGAGCTCGCGACGACAATCAGCGGGCTGAACACCGACCAGCTGTCCACGTCGCTGGCGACGTTGTCCAAGACTTTCAAAGACACACCGCCTGCGCTAAAGGTTGCGCTCCAAGGTGTCACGCGGTTCTCCGACACCCTGGACGCGCGTGACGCGCAGCTGCGCAAACTGCTCGAAAGCGCGAACAAGGCGACGGCTGTTCTGGCGCAGCGCAGTGACCAAGTGGTCGGGATTATCACCAACCTCAACGGATTACTGAGGCAACTGCTTGCGCAGAGCTCTTCGCTGGATCAGATCTCACACAACGTGTCGGCCCTCGCGGCAGAAGTGAAGGGATTCATCTCCGACAATCGTGACACCTTCAAGCCCGCATTGGAGAAGCTGAACGGCGTCTTGACCATCGTCGACAACCGTAAAGAAGTGGTGCAGAAAACCATCAAGATGCTCAACAGTTATCTCATGTCGCTTGGCGAAAGTGTCTCTGCCGCACCCTTCTTCAAGGCCTATCTTTCGAACCTGCCGCCGGGACAGTTCATGTTGCCGTTCATCGACGCCGCGTTTTCCGATCTGGGTCTTGACCCCAATGTCTTGCTGCCTTCGCAGCGCGCCGACCCGCAGGTGGGCCAGCCGGGAACCCCGCCGCTTCCGGTGCCCTACCCTCGGACGGGACAGGGCGGACCACCGAATACGACGCTGCCCGACTCGATTACGGGCAATCTCGGCGATCCTCGCTACCCCTACCGGCCACCACTGCCGGCACCGCCGCCCGGCGGGCCGCCCCCGGGTCCGCCGGGGATTGGGCCGCCGGGAATAGCGTCGACGCCGGTGCCGAGTTCGACACCAGTAGTCTTCCCGCCGATCGATACGCCAACGACAGACGGGAACGGCCGATGAAGATCAAACGCCCGAGAATGATCGTGGCCGTGACGCTTTCGGCGCTGCTGGTGGCCGGGTCAGTCATCGCCGTGCACTTCACCGAGAACATTAACCGCAAGAAGGTCGTGGCGTTCTTCGCTAACAGCAACGGGGTCTTCGTCGGCGATGATGTCGAGATTCTCGGTGTGCCGGTCGGCAAGATCGAACGGATTGAGCCGCAGGGTGATCGGGTCAAGATCAGCTTCTGGTACGACGACAAATACCAAGTGCCGGCCAACGCGGACGCGGTGATACTTTCGCCGTCGCTGGTGCCCGTGCGGGCCGTGCAGCTCACACCCGCCTACACGGGTGGACCAGTTATGGCAGATAACACCGTGATCCCCCAGGAACGCACCGCGGTACCCGTGGAGTTCGACGACCTGCGTCGACAACTCCAAAAGCTCACCGCTGCACTTGAGCCGACCCAACCCGGTGGTGTAAGCACGGCAGGCGCCCTGATCAACACGGCTGCCGACAACCTGCGCGGCCAAGGCGAGGCAATCAGGAAGTCCATCATCGCTATGTCGCAGGCGTTTTCGGCGCTCGGTGATCACAGCAACGATATCTTCAGCACGGTCAAGAATCTGTCCATCCTCGTGACGGCACTGCAGGGCAGCACGACGGCCATCCGCTCGCTCAATGAGCATCTCGCCACCGCCACCCAACTGTTGTCCAACGATCCCACCGAGGTGGGCGACGCGGTGCGCGACGTCAACTCCGTGGTCGGCGACGTCCAATCCTTCGTGGCCGCCAACCGGGAGACCCTGGGAACGACCTCGGACAAGGTGGCCTCAATCAGCACCGCTCTGGTCCAAAGCCTCGGAGATCTTAAAGAGACGCTGCACATGGCCCCGACCACGTTGCAGAACTTCATCAATATCTATCACCCCGCAAAAGCAGCACTATATGGCGCGATGGAGTTGAACGGCTTCGAGAATCCGATCGCCTTCATTTGCGGCGCCATCGAGGCCACCGCACGCCTCGGCGCCGAGAAGGCATCGAAGTTATGCGTCCAATATCTGGCGCCGATCATCAAGAACCGGCAGTACAACTTCCCGCCGTTGGGAGAGAACCTCTTCAACGGAGCGATGGCGCGGCCCAACGAGCTTACCTACAGCGAGGATTGGCTGCGGCCGGACTATGTTGCGCCTCAGCCACCGCCCTCAGCACCGTCGCCCGCGCAGGCGCAGCCGGCGTCGGCACAGGCACCACCTGCCCCTGAACCCGCAGGCCCGGCACAGCACTCCGGTCCGGCCAATGGGCTGCAGGACATGCTGCTTCCCAGCGGAGCCGGATCATGATGGCGCGGCGCGGAATTGTTGCCGTGGCCCTGGGGCTGGCAGCGACGATGGGGTCGGCTTCCTGCGGGTGGCAGGGTGCGAACTCTATCCCTTTGCCCGGCACGCAAGGTCGCGGTGCCGGTGCATACACCATTCAAGCCCAGCTGCCCGACGTTTCCAATGTCGAGCGCAATTCGCGTGTCCGAGTCGGCGACGTCAACGTTGGTACCGTGACCGACATACAGCGCCAGGGCTGGCACGCGCTGGTGACGATGACGATCAACGGTGATATCCATCTGCCAGCCAATGCCACCGCTACAGTCGGACAGACCAGCGTGTTTGGCACCCGGCACATCGAGCTGGCGGCGCCCACCAGCACCGCCCCGCAGGGCGTGTTGCGCAACGGCTCACTGATTCCGTTGTCGTCCGGGCGCGCTTACCCAACAATCGAAAAAACCCTTGCGGCAGTCTCGCTGCTGTTCAATGGCGGCGGAATTGGCCAGATTCAAGAAATTACGCGATCACTCAGCACCGCCTTCGCGGGCCGTGAGAACGACTTGCGAAGCCTCATCGAGCAATTGAGCACGTTCACCGGCAACCTGAATGACCAGATCGGCGACATCATCGCCGCCACCGATAGCTTGAACGCGTTGGTGATTCAGATCGCCGACCAGAAACCCGTTCTCGACAAAGCGATCAAAGTAATCCCCGATGCGCTTGCTGTTCTCAGCGAACAGCGACAGCACCTCGCCGATGCACTCGACTCCTTGGGCAAGTTCAGCGCGCTCTCGGCAGACGTGGTGATCCGTACCAAAGACAGCATCGTCAACGAACTCAAGCAGCTTGGCCCAGTCGTGCAATCACTAGCCGATTCTGGTCAAGCGTTGACCCGTTCGCTCAGCGTGCTGTCGACCTACCCCTGGCATAAAGAAGGGCTTCCCAAGTGGATGCGCGGTGACTACGCGAACAGCACGTTGGTCATCGATCTCACACTAAGCCGGATTGACAACACCTTCTTTACCGGTACCCGCTGGGAGGGCAACCTCACCGAGCTGGAGATGCAATGGGGCCGCACTATCGGCCAAATCCCAAGCCCTTACACCGCCGGTAATCCGCTCGTGGCTCCCTATCGGCGCGATCAGGGACGGTGAAAATGCGCGCGCTGCACCTCACGACGAATACCCGGATCCGTCTGGTGGCGTTGGCGGCAATCACGCTCGTAGCGACACTGATCATGACCTTGGGGTATATCCGCTTACCAGAACTGCAATTCGGCGCCGGCAGATATCAAGTCGCTCTGGATCTGCCCGACTCGGGAGGGCTTTATTCGCGAGCGAACGTCACTTATCGCGGCACCGAAGTCGGAGAGGTCAAAAGCATCCGCCTCACCGGCAACGGCGTCCAGGCCGTGCTCTCACTGAAATCCAGCATTCCCATCCCATCGGATCTCGTTGCCGAAGTTCATAGCCAGACCGCCCTCGGCGAACAGTACGTGGATTTGTTGCCCCGCAACAACACATCTCGGCCATTGAGGAACGGCGATGTCATCGCCCAGGGGTCGGTACCTCCAGATATCAACTCGCTGCTTGACGCAACCAACCGCGGTCTGCAAGCGATCCCGAGAGACAATCTCAAAACGGTGATCGATGAGTCGTACACGGCTTTCGGTGGACTGGGGCCCGAGATCGCCCGAATTGTCAAGGGATCTACCGCGCTGGCAATCGACTCTCGACGCCACCTCGACGAGTTGACAAATCTGACAGACAATTCGGCAGCGATATTGGACACCCAGACGGACACCGCACCTGCGATTCGGGCCTGGGCGGCGCATCTGGCCACCATCTCCAACCAACTTCAAACCCGCGACCACGACCTCACCGGCATCATCAAAAATGGCCCCGCCGCGCTTGATGAGACCCGCAAACTCGTGGAGCGGATGCAGCTGACGCTGCCGGTGATGCTCGCCAACCTCGCGACAACTGCTCCGGTATTGGTCACTTATCAGGCCGACGTCGAACAACTGCTGGTCCTGCTTCCGATGAGCGTGGAGGTATTGCAAGCCTCAGCATTATCCGAATCGGACACCAACAGCCCGTTTTCCGGGCTGAACCTGAACCTCACACTCAACCTGAACGTACCTCCGCCGTGCCTGACGGGATACCTTCCGCCCCAGCAGCTGCGCACGGCTGCCGCGGTCGACTGGCCGGACCGGGCACCGGGCAACCTCTACTGCCGCGTCCCGCAAGACTCGCCGCTGAATGTAAGGGGTGTCAGGAACATCCCTTGTGAGACCAAACCAGGTAAACGCGCCCCCACTGCCGCAATGTGCGAAAGCGATGAGAACTATGTCCCACTCAATGACGGCTTCAACTGGAAGGGCGACCCGAACGCGACCCTGTCCGGGCAGGGGATTCCGCAACTGCCAGCGCCACCTTCACCGGAGCCGATCGCGGTTACGCAATACGACCCGATCACCGGCTCATATATTGGGCCCGACGGAAAGCAGCACACCCAATCCGATCTGGCCCGCGGAGGCCGCGAGAACAAGACGTGGCAGTCCCTCCTTATCCCCACGGGTTCGTAACTGTGCTCACCATCCGCAACCCCGACACACGCCCGCGGCACATCGACTCGTCGACGACGTGGGAACGGAACCGATTCCGGACCACAGGTTCGGGACCATGCCTGCACCAAAGGAACTGACACGAAGATGAACGCGACATCGGGCTGGCAAGGTGAAACACGTTCTCCCGCGGCGCACAATCGCCCACATCGGACAAACCGAGGTCCCGCAGCAGACCCCCATCGCCAATCTGACATTCGAGCTCTCACGGCATCAAGGTCCCATCGGCTTACCGAGCCGCCACCCACCATCTTCCCAGCCCCGCGGTGCCCGCAAAACGCGCAGGAGTGTCTGACATGACGCTCAGCACCCAGATCGACGAGGAGTACGGCGCACTTGCTAAAGAGGCCGAAGCCGCGCCATGCCCGCCTGCCGCCGACGACAACGCGAGTGATTGCAACGCCGGTGAAAGCGACGAACCGTGCCCTGCGCCTTCGACACGGAAGTACGCACGGCGGTGGGCCTGCCTTGTCTGCGTGATCACGGCCGTCGCCCTGGGCGCCGTCTGCGGATTGTTTGTCTGGAATCTTTATCAGGCACATCGCGCCGAGCAGAAAGTCGCCCACTTCTTGGAGGCCGCTCGGCAGGCCGCGCTCAATCTCACCACCATCGGACATACCACGGCCGAACGAGACGTGGCTCGCATCGTGGACAGCTCGACCGCGCCCTTCGTCGACGACTTTCGCAATCGATCGCAGCAATTTATCGAGCTTGTCAAGCATGCGCAAACAGACACCGTCGGCACCGTAGTTGGCGCCGGCCTCGAGTCCGTCGATAAAGACAAGGCGAAGGTATTGGTGGCGGTATCAGTGAAGACCTCGAATGCCGCTGCACCACAACAGGAACCCCGGTTGTGGCGCATGCGTATCGAAGTGCAGGAGACATCAACTGGCTTCAAGGCGTCGAATGTCGATTTCGTACCGTGAGAAAACTCCGCAACCGGCGCAGGGGAGGCGACCCAATGCCTGATGCAGCCGACGAGATCAACGGCAATACTGCGACACGGCGTTTTGGCGGCAGCTGGCGGCGCCTACTGGTCTACGGTGCACTGCCGACGCTGACCGTGGCGCTTGGGCTGGCCGCCGGTTGGCTCAAGTGGCAGAGCGGCATCGCCGACTCGAGCGATGTCGCGCGGGCACAGTCGATCCAAGCAGCGACCGACAGCACCATCGCGATGCTCTCCTACAAGCCAGACACCGTCGAGAAGGACCTCAGTGCGGCACGCGACCGGCTCACCGGACAATTCCGTGATTCCTACAGCGCGCTGATCCACGATGTGGTGGTTCCGGGCGCCAGGCAGAAGGCCATCTCTGCGGTCGCCACGGTCCCCGCCGCGGCCTCGGTTTCGGTGAGCCAAAACCACGCGGTGGTACTGGTTTTCGTAGACCAGACCACGACGATAGGCGCGGACCCTCCCACGAACACTGCATCCAGCGTGAAGGTCACACTCGACAGAGTCGGCGACCGTTGGCTGATCTCGGACTTCCTGCCGGTATAGGGGATTGAATTCGATGACGAAGAGCTTTCGGGCTGCCACCGTTGCCTTGGTGGCCATCATGATCGGATTGGTCGCCGTGCAGGGGAGTTGTGCGGTCGCCGCCGCCGACAACAAGCGGCTCAACAACAGTGTCGTCGTCAATGTCCACACGGTTCAACAGCAAGCCGGCTGCAATTCAAAGATCACCATCAGTCCGCAGTTGCAGCTCGCTGCCCAATGGCACGCCGGTGATGTGCTGAATAACCGCGTACTCGATGGGAATACCGGCTCCGATGGTTCGAGTCCACAGGATCGTGCGACGGCGGCGGGCTACCGCGGCAAGGTGAGCGAAACCGTCGCGATCACACGGGCAATGGCGATCAACAACCTCGACATCATCACCCAGTGGTACTACGACCCAGTGTCCTATGGGGTCATGGCCGACTGCGCCAACACGCAGATCGGGGTGTGGTCGGAGAACAGTCTTGACCGAAGCGTCGCGGTGGCCGTCTACGGCCAGCCAGCGCCGAATTGATGTTCGGTCGGGTTAGGTAGACCGGCATAGTCGCGAGAGGGGAAGTGCCACACATGAAGACAGGGACCCGAGTGCTGCGCATCCTCTTAGTCGCCGTACTCGGACTTTGCTTACTTATCCAGGCGCGCGCGCGAGCAGACACAGGCGTTGAATATCTGATGGTGCCCTCCCCGTCGATGGGACGCGATATCCCGGTCGCATTTCTTGGGCAAGGACCGCACGCCGTCTACCTTCTCGACTCGTTCGACGCCGGTGACGCCGTCAGCAACTGGGTGACCGCAGGCAATGCGATGACGACACTTGGTAACAAAGGCATTTCGGTTGTCGCACCGGCCGGGGGCGCCTACAGCTTCTACACCAACTGGGAACGCGACGGCGGCCGTCAGTGGGAGACGTTTCTCACCGACGAGCTACCCAACTGGCTGTCGGCCAACAAGGGTCTGGCCGCCGGCGGACATGCTATCGTCGGGGCCTCTCAAGGTGGCACTGCGGCAATGACACTCGCAGCTTTTCACCCCGATCGGTTTCGATATGCCGGTTCGATGTCCGGGTTCCTATACCCGTCAAGCACTGCTGTTAACGGAGCCATTAGCGCCGGCATGATGCAATACGGCGGGGTTGACACCGCCAATATGTGGGGTCCGCCCCAGCTGGGCCGCTGGAAATGGCACGACCCATACGTACACCTTCCTATCCTCGTCAACAACAACACCAGGCTGTGGGTGTTCAGTCCGGGCACGCTGACTGCCAGCGACCCGGCCGCGATGATTGGATACGCGGATCAGGCCCAGGGCACCAATCGGTCGTTCTATCAACAATTCCGCCAAGTCGGCGGGACGAACGGACATTTTGACATTCCGACCGGCGGGGATCACGGGTGGACGACGTGGGGTCCCCAACTGGCCGCAATGGCCGGCGACTTGGCCCGCACCATCAAGTGACAACACGGACGCCCCTCTGTCGCGTACGCCGTCCATTCATCTAAATCGTTCGGACACCAGCAATTTCGCAAAGATCACACCCATCATCAGTCGAGGAAAGGTTCGTTACATGGATCCCAGTCCGGACTACGACATAAGCGACGAGCTCGAGTACGTCTTCAACTGGCTCCCTTGGGCCCTGCGCGGGGCGTACCCGCCACCCGCCTACCCTCCCAGCTGATAACGCGATCCACACTTTCCTCAACACATTCGACGCGCACCATGTGCGACCGTAGGCTCAGCGGTCGGGCAGCGCGTGCTCGGTGATCGGCAACCGGGGCAGTTGCTGACGCTCGCCGCGCTTGGCCGCCACATACACCTGAGCGGTCTGGCCTGCCACCGTCTGCCAATCGAAGTCAGAGGTGAGCCGTTCGCGGGCGGCGCGGGCGCGCCGCTGCGCGGCCTCGGGATCGTCGAGCACGGTGCGCACCGCCGCGGCCAGCGCCGCCACGTCGCGCGGCGGGCACGACACCCCGGTCTGTCCGTTGATCACCGCTTCGCCCAGGCCGCCGATGTTGGACGTCACCAGTGGGGCCCCGGCCGCGGCGGCCTCCAGCGCGACGAGCCCGAACGGCTCGTAGTGGCTGGGGAACACCGCCGCGCCGGCCCGATGCAGTGCCGCCAGCAGTTCGTCGTGATGCAGGTGTCCGACGAAGCGAGTTGCCTTGAGTACCCGGTGTTTACGGGCCTGCTCAACGAGCCAGTCCTGCTGGGTACCGTCGCCGGCGATCGTCAGCGTGGTACCCGGGTTGGTGCGCCGGATCCGTGGCAGCGCGGCGATCAGATCTTGCACACCCTTTTCGTACTCCAGGCGACCGACGTAGAGCAGCTCGGCGGGCCCGGTGCGGGGACGCCGCTGCGCGAACGGCCAACGCGCCGCGTCGATTCCGTTGCGGATCACCGTGGTTTCGGCCAGGCCGGGACCGAAGAGCTCGGTGATCTCGTCGCTCATCGACGCCGAACAGGTGATCAGCGAATCGGATTCACGCACCAGCCACGATTCGACCGCGTGCACCTGGCGGCTGATCGCTCCGGAAACCCAGCCCGAATGCCGACCGGCCTCGGTCGCGTGGATCGTGGAAACCATTGGCACGTCATAGAATTGGGCAAGAGCAATCGCGGGGTGGGCGACCAGCCAATCGTGGGCGTGCACCACGTCGGGACGCCACGGCCGGGAAGAGCCCGGTTTCTTCAGAGTGAGCCCGGCGCGGATCATGGCGTGACCCATCGCCAGCGTCCAGGCCATCATGTCTGTGCCGAAAGTGAATTCGTGCGGATCCTGGGCGGCCGCGATTACCCGCACGCCCTCGCGGATCTCGTCGGACGAGGGGTGGGTGCTGGGGTCGGTGCCCGTCGGGCGGCGTGACAACACCACTACGTCGTGCCCGGCGGCGGCCAGCGCGGTCGACAGATGATGCACGTGACGGCCCAGCCCACCGATCACGACCGGCGGGTACTCCCACGACACCATCAGGATTTTCACGTCCACCCCCCGTGTCGCCGAGACTGCGCCGAGGGCGTGGATTTGCCGCCGAAGCACACCGTGGCCGCAGTCTCGGCGCCACCACCGCAGTCTCGGTGCCGGATCTTCATCGGGGCAGCCTTCGGGCATCCAGGGCGCCGAACAGACCGTCGGCGCGGCTCCACCCGTCGGCCAGCCGCTGCGCGGTGTCGCGCCGGCCCGAGGCCAGCGCCCCGGCGATCTCACGGGTCGCGTGCGCGTGCAGATGTGCGCGGTAGCGGGCGTAATCGGCCGCGGAGTCCTTACTGACCATGAACGGCCAGTCGCTGGACACCGTCAGCAGGGTCTCGCGCAGGATCTGGTCGGCCACGCGATCGCGCGGCGTGGGCCCGTCGCAGTTCTGCGACAGTGCCTTGTCGACGGTGCTCAGCGCGGTGTCGACGACCTCGTTGTTGAGCTGGACCAGGTCGGCCACCTTCTCGCCGGCCCACACCTGCCAGTCCTTGCCCGAGCCCCACGAGCTGGGCGGCAGCGCGACCGGCTCGCCGACGAATCCGCCGGACAGCGCATCGCTGAGCGTGCCCACCCGCACCCCGGCGGCGGGCAGCGCCCGTAGCACCCGGGCCAACCAGGTCGGGCCCTCATACCACCAGTGACCGAACAATTCGGTGTCGAAGGCGGCGATCACGTGCGCCGGGCGCCCGATCCGCTCGGACTCGCTGCGCAGCCGGTTGCGCACGACGTCGACGAAGTCGGCGACGTGTACGTCGACCGCGTGGTCGGCGCGCTGGGGGTCATATGGCGCCTTGTCTGCGGAGGATACGTTGCGGCCGGTGACCCGCGCCGGCTTGAGCCCGGTCAGGTGGTCGTAGGTGTGGAAGTCGCGGTAGGCGGCGTGCCCGGGGTAGCCGGATTTCGGCGACCACACCCGGTAGCTGACCTGCAGGTCGCGCCCGAACGCCACCACGTCGGTGTCGCCGACGGGCCGGCCGAGCGCGGTCTCGCCGTGCAGCGAGGGACCGTCGACCATGAAGTGGGTGACCCCGGCGGCCGTGTACTCGGTTTCTAGGCCCGGGGCGTAGGCGCACTCGGGCGCCCAGATGCCGGTGGGCTGGTGCGCCAGCCGCAGCTGCGCGTCGGCCAGGCCTTCGCGCAGCGCGAATTCGCGCAGTCGCGGGGCGAGCAGCGGCTGGAACGGGTGGGCGAGCGGGCCGCCGAGCAATTCCACGGTCCCGGCGTCGATCAGGCTGCGCAGCAGCGGGCTGCCGCCGTGCTGCCAGAGGGTGGCGAAGTCGTCGAGCGCCTGGTCGGCCTCCGCGGATCCGCGAATCCCGAACTCCCGCAACGCTTCCGGTGTGCAGGATTGGTAGCCGGCCGACTTCGACTTGGGAATCGACCGCACGCTGGCGGCCTCGGCCGCCCGCAGCCGCCAGTTCGCCAGCCAGTGATGCATGCCGTCGAGGCAGTACGGGTCGTCGAGCTGGGCATTGACCACCGGGGTGACGCCGAGGGTGATCAGGCGGTGGCGGTCCTCGTCGGCCAGGGCGCGCAGCACCCGCAGCAGCGGCAGATAGGCCGCGGCCCAGGACTGGTAGAGCCATTCCTCGCCGACCGGCCAGCGGCCATGGTGCGCCAGCCAGGGCAGGTGGGTGTGGAGCACCAGCGTGAACATGCCGGGCACCGGTGTCGCGGAATCGCTCACGGGCGCACCGCGATCGCGATCAGATCCAGGCTGTCCCCAATAGGATGCGTGTCGCGGTCGCCGGCCGCCACCAGGTCGAAGTCGTCGACGGTGACCGCGGCGACGTCGGCGGCCAGCTGCGCCGGCCACGGCGCTCCCTCGTCGCCGGCCACCGCCAATGCGATCTGCGCGTCGATGATCGAACCGCCGTGCCGCGAATCCATCTCGCGCAGGCGCGCGCCATGGAACAGCCCGCTGACCGCCACCTCGGCGAACCCCGCGTCGACCAGCAGCTCGGTCAGCTCGTCGGCGTTCAGCTCCCGGGTGTGAAACGGGTTGATCGGGGTGTCGCGGCCCGGGGAGAAGGTGATGCGGTTGGGCGTGGACATCATCAGCAGCCCCGAAGGCCGCAGCACCCGGGCGCATTCCTTGACGAACTGGGTCTGGTCCCACAGGTGCTCGATGACCTGGAAATTCACCACGACGTCCACCGAGGCGTCCGGCAGCGGCAGCTCGGCCAGGTTGGCCTGGATGACCTCCACCCTGGGGTAGCGGTCGCGGACGTGGGCCACCGCCGCCTCGTCGTAATCCACCGCGACGACCCGCCGAGCGACCTCGGCGATCAAATCGGCACCGTAACCTTCGCCACATCCGGCCTCGAGCACGTCACGGCCCACACAATGTGTTGCCAGCCGCTGGTACACCACTTGGTGGCGGCGGAACCAGTAGTTCTCGATGTCGAGGTCGGGGATCGTGCGCTCGCCCGTCAGCGTCAACACCGCTGGGCTTGCCGGGGAGACCGCCGGTGAACTGCGGTCGGGGGTGCCGTGGGGAACGTCGGGGACGAATGCGCTCATTGCATAGGGAGGCTAACGCGAAGTGTCGGATTCGCGAACCGTTGCGCGGGTAGGCCCCGCTCGCGGGGGGAGGCGGGCCTGCAAGAACCTGCAGTACGACCCGCTATGGTGTGATGGCAGGCTGCACAAAGTTACCGAGTAGTAACACGACCGTGCGCTGCAAAACGCGTATTGAAAGTCTCGTGGCTGACTGCTGCGAGACTCCGTCGAGGAGGACGAACCACACTCATGACGAACATCGTGGTCCTGATCAAGCAGGTCCCAGACACCTGGTCGGAGCGCAAGCTGACGGACGGCGACTACACGCTGGACCGCGAGGCCGCCGACGCCGTGCTGGACGAGATCAATGAGCGCGCCGTCGAAGAGGCCCTGCAAATCCGGGAGCGGGAAGGCGGCGAGGGCTCGGTGACCGTGCTGACCGCCGGTCCGGAACGCGCCACCGAAGCCATCCGCAAGGCCCTGTCGATGGGCGCCGACAAGGCCGTTCACCTCAAGGACGAAGGCCTGCACGGCTCCGACGTGATCCAGACCGGCTGGGCCCTGGCCCGTGCGCTGGGCACCATCGAGGGCACCGAGCTGGTCATCGCCGGCAACGAGGCGACCGACGGCACCGGCGGTGCGGTCCCGGCGATCATCGCCGAGTACCTGGGCCTGCCGCAGCTGACCCACCTGCGCAAGCTGTCCATCGAGGGCGACAAGGTCACCGGCGAGCGCGAGACCGACGACGGCTTGTTCACGCTCGAGGCCACGCTGCCCGCGGTGGTCAGCGTCACCGAGAAGATCAACGAGCCGCGCTTTCCGTCCTTCAAGGGCATCATGGCCGCCAAGAAGAAAGAGGTCACGGTGCTGACCCTGGCCGAGATCGGCGTCGAGGGCGACGAGGTCGGCCTGGCCAACGCCGGGTCGACGGTGCTGTCGTCGACTCCGAAGCCGCCCAAGACCGCGGGTGAGAAGGTCACCGACGAGGGTGAAGGCGGCAACGAGATCGCCAAGTACCTGGTCGGCCAGAAAATCATCTAACCCACTGACGAGAAGAGCGAGATAACCCATGGCTGAAGTACTGGTGCTCGTCGAGCACGCTGAAGGCGCGGTGAAGAAAGTCACCGCCGAATTGATCACGGCCGCTCGCGCTTTGGGCGAGCCGTCCGCCGTCGTGGTCGGTGCCCCGGGCACGGCCGCGCCGCTGGCCGACGCACTCAAGGAAGCCGGCGCCGCCAAGATTTACGTCGCCGAGTCCGACGACGTCGACAAGTACCTGGTCACCCCGGTCGTCGACGTGCTGGCCTCGCTGGTCGAATCCGCTTCTCCGGCAGCGGTTTTGCTGGCCGCCAACGCCGACGGCAAAGAGGTCGCCGGCCGGCTCGCGGCCCGGCTCGGTTCTGGCCTGCTGGTCGACGTGGTCGACGTCAAGGAGGGCAACAAGGCCATCCACTCCATCTTCGGTGGCGCGTTCACCGTCGAGGCGCAGGCCAACGGTGACACCCCGGTGATCACCGTGCGGGCCGGTGCGATCGAGGCGGAGCCGTCGGCCGGAGCGGGTGAGCAGGTCACCGTCGAGGTGCCGGCCGCCGCGGAGAACGCCACCAAGATCACCGCTCGCGAGCCCGCGGTCGCGGGCGACCGCCCGGAGCTGACCGAGGCCACCATCGTGGTCTCCGGTGGCCGCGGCGTCGGCAGCGCGGAGAACTTCAATGTGGTTGAGGCGCTGGCGGACTCGCTGGGTGCGGCCGTCGGTGCGTCGCGTGCCGCCGTCGACTCCGGCTACTACCCGGGCCAGTTCCAGGTCGGCCAGACCGGCAAGACGGTCTCGCCCCAGCTCTACATCGCGCTGGGCATCTCGGGTGCGATCCAGCACCGTGCGGGCATGCAGACCTCGAAGACCATCGTCGCGGTCAACAAGGACGAAGAGGCGCCCATCTTCGAGATCGCCGACTACGGCGTGGTGGGCGACCTGTTCAAGGTTGCCCCTCAGCTGACCGACGCGATCAAGGCTCGCAAGGGCTGATCTTCCAACGAAAAAGCCCCCGCGCCCGGCGTCGGGGGCTTTTTCGTGATTTCCACCACCACAACGGGTCCGGACCGCCACTGTCATTTCGATTCCGACATCGCGGGTGATATCGGAGCCGAAAGTCGCTCATTAGACCTTGTATCACCGTAACATCGCGGAGAACCGTTGGCTACGAACATAATTCGCGTTTCAGTCGATGCGGGATATCGCGCCGGTGGCAGGTCTCGAAGTTGGCGAGCACGTTAATAGCGAGAGACGTGCAGGTGTTTATTGCGTTGCCGCTCATACGAATACGCGCAAGCAGACCCACTAACCAACAAGCGTGTACAACACATTTCGTCATCTTGCGTGCACCAACACGTCATAGCGTCGATGCCGATTCGCTCCCCGATTGCGCCACGTTGTTGACATGAGCATTGCTTCTGTCCTGATACCGAGTGATAGGCCGGACGGAGCTGCGACCAGCTCTTCTGGGCCGCGTTACTCGCTGTTGCTGTCCACCGACCCCAGTCTGGTCGAGGCGGCACAGCGGCTGCGCTACGACGTGTTCACCAGCACGCCCGGTTTCGCGCTGCCGGAATCGGGTGCGGGCGACCGGGACGTGGACCGCTTCGACGAGTTCTGCGACCACCTGCTGGTCCGTGACGACGACACCGGCGAGCTGGTGGGCTGCTACCGGATGCTGGCGCCGTCGGGTGCGATTGCGGCCGGGGGCCTCTACACCGCGACGGAATTCGACCTTGGTGCGCTAGACCCGCTGCGGCCGTCACTGGTGGAGATGGGCCGCGCCGTGGTCCGCGACGGCCACCGCAACGGCGGCGTCGTGCTGCTGATGTGGGCGGGGATCCTGGCCTATCTGGACCGCTACGGCTACGACTACGTGATCGGGTGCGTGTCGGTGCCGATCGGCAGCGACAGCGACCTCGAATCGGGTGGGGACGCGGCGGGCAGCCAGCTTCGGGGCGTGCGCGATTTCGTGCGGAGCCGGCACGCCGCGCCGCCGGAGTACCGGGTGTACCCGCACCGGCCGGTGGTGGTGGACGGCAAGTCTCTCGACGAGATCGCGCCGCCGGCGCGGCCCTCGGTTCCGGCGCTGATGCGCGGCTACCTGCGGCTCGGCGCCAAATCCTGCGGCGAGCCCGCCCTGGACCCGGACTTCGGTGTCGGCGACTTCTGCGTGCTGCTGGACAAACGCCAGGCCGATACCCGATATCTGCGACGACTGCGATCGGTATCGGCGGCTTCGGAGATGGCGGGCGGCGACCGATGAACGCTCCCGCGGTCGCCACCGACCACGCCTGGCTGCCGCGCGCGACGTGCGACAGCACCTGTGTGGGTGTCGCCCCCGCGTCGCCGCGGTGGCTGGTGGTGCTGCGGGTGACGCTTCGCCTCATGCTGGTGGTGCTGCTGGTGCTGGGGGCGCCGTTGGCGCTGGTGCCGGCGCCCGCGCAGCTGCGGATCCGGCGGTTCTACTGCCAGATGGTGCTGCGGGTTTTCGGGATCCGGATCAGCGTGTCCGGCGCCCCGATCCGCAACCTGCGCGGCGTCCTGGTGGTCGGGCCGCACATGTCCTGGCTGGACGTCTTCGCCATCGGTGCGGTGCTGCCCGGCTGGTACGTCGCGCGCGCCGACATGTTCGGCGAGCTCACGGCGCGGCTGCTGAAGATCATTCCGATCGACCGGGCCAGCCTGCGGCAGCTGCCCGGGGTGGTGGATGCCGTGGCGGAGCGGCTGCGCGCCGGCCAGACCGTGGTGGCCTTTCCCGAGGGCACCACGTGGTGCGGGGTGGCCTGCGGGTCGTTCTACCCGGCGATGTTCCAGGCCGCGATCGACTCCGGTCGCCCGGTCCAGCCGCTTCGGTTGACATATCACCACGTCGACGGCCTGCTTTCGACCGCGCCGGCCTTCGTCGGGGACGACACCTTGCTGGCGGCGATGGGCCGGTTGATCACCCAGCGCCGCACGTTGGCGCATGTTCACGTGGAATCTCTGCAGCTGCCGGGCACCGATCGCCGCGCCCTGGCTCGCCGCTCTCAGTCGGCAGTGGGCGTCGGGGTGGCGCGGCGCCCAGGTCAACGCCACGAGCTGGCCGCTTAGGGGTTCGGCCCGGCCCGGTATCCTGGGGCGCGTCATGGTCTACCTCGATCACGCCGCCACCACCCCGATGCACCCTGCCGCCATCGAGGCGATGACGGCCGTGTACGGCACCGTCGGCAACGCCTCGTCGCTGCATACCAGCGGCCGCACGGCCCGGCGCCGCATCGAGGAGTCCCGCGAGCTGATCGCGGACAAGCTGGGTGCGCGCCCGTCGGAGGTGATTTTCACCGCGGGCGGCACCGAAAGCGACAACCTGGCCGTCAAGGGGATCTACCGCGCCCGCCGCGACGCCGATCCGCGCCGGCTGCGCGTCATCACCAGCCGGGTGGAACATCACGCGGTGCTGGATTCGGTCGACTGGCTGGTCGAGCACGAGGGCGCCCAGGTGACCTGGCTGCCCACCGCACCCGACGGATCGGTGTCGGCCCCGGCGCTGCGCGAGACGCTGCAGAGCCATGACGACGTCGCGCTGGTCTCGGTGATGTGGGCCAACAACGAGGTCGGCACCGTGATGCCCATCGCCGAGCTCGCCGCCGTCGCGGCCGAATTCGGCGTCCCGATGCACAGCGACGCCGTACAGGCGGTCGGTCAGCTGCCCGTCGACTTCACCGCCAGCGGGCTCTCGGCGATGAGCGTTGCGGCGCACAAGTTCGGCGGTCCACAGGCGGTGGGCGCCCTGTTGCTGCGCCGCGACGTGGCCTGTGCGCCGCTGCTGCACGGCGGTGGACAGGAGCGTGACATCCGTTCCGGCACGCCGGATGTCGCCGGTGCAGTCGGAATGGCGGCCGCGATGCGGCTGGCCGTCGACGGCCTGGAGGCCAACGGCGTACGGCTGCGCGCGCTGCGCGATCGGCTGGTCGAGGGCGTGCTGGCCGAGATCGACGATGTCCGTGTCAATGGGTCATTCGTGTCGCGGCTTCCGGGCAATGCCCACTTCACCTTCCGCGGCTGCGAAGGCGACGCGCTGCTGATGCTGTTGGATGCCAACGGAATCGAATGCTCGACCGGGTCGGCGTGCACCGCGGGCGTCCCGCAGGCCTCGCACGTGCTGATCGCGATGGGCGCCGACGCCGCCACCGCGCGGGGATCGCTACGGCTGTCGTTGGGGCACACCAGTGTCGACGCCGATGTGGACGAGGTGCTGCGGGTGCTGCCCGCCGCGGTGGATCGGGCCAGGCGGGCGGCGCTGGCCGCCGCGGGAGCATCCGGGTGAAAGTTCTTGCCGCGATGAGCGGTGGCGTCGATTCGTCGGTCGCCGCCGCTCGGATGGTCGATGCCGGACACGACGTGGTCGGCGTGCATCTGGCGTTGTCGTCGGCGCCCGGCACGCTGCGCACCGGCTCGCGGGGCTGCTGCTCGAAAGAAGACGCCTCCGACGCGCGCCGCGTGGCCGATGTGCTCGGAATCCCGTTCTATGTCTGGGATTTCGCGGAGAAGTTCGCCGAAGACGTGATCGACGATTTCGTGTCGTCCTACGCGCGCGGCGAGACGCCCAACCCGTGCGTGCGCTGCAATCAGCGGATCAAGTTCGCCGCACTTTCCGCGCGCGCGGTGGCACTGGGTTTCGACACCGTTGTCACCGGCCACTACGCCCGGCTGTCGGAAGGCCGGCTGCGCCGGGCCGTCGACCATGACAAGGACCAGTCCTACGTGCTGGCCGTGCTGACCGCGGAGCAGTTGCGCCACGCCGCTTTTCCGATCGGCGACACCCCCAAGCCGCAGATCCGCGCGGAGGCGGCTCGGCGCGGCCTGGCCGTCGCGGACAAACCGGACAGCCACGACATCTGCTTCATCCCGTCGGGGGACACCCGCGCTTTTCTGGGGGAGCGCATCGCCGTTCGCCCGGGCGACGTCGTGGGTTCCGACGGCGCGGTGCTGGCCAATCACGACGGGGTGCACGGTTTCACGATCGGGCAGCGCAAGGGTTTGGGCATCGCCGGCCCCGGGCCGGACGGTCTGCCGCGCTACGTGACGGCCATCGATGCCGACACCGCGACGGTGCACGTCGGCAGCGCCGCCGATCTCGAGGTGCATGCGCTGACGGGACGGGATCCTGTCTTCACCGCCGGAGCCGCCCCGCGGGGCCCGATCGAGTGCGAGGTTCAGGTGCGCGCCCACGGTGAAACCGCGAGTGCGGTGGCCGAATTGGTCGGCGACGAGCTGTGCGTGCGGTTGCGCGTCCCGGTGCGCGGGGTGGCGTGCGGCCAGACCGTCGTGCTGTACCGCCCGGATTCGGCCGGCGACGAAGTACTCGGCAGCGCTACCATCGCCCGCACGTCGCGCTGATTTCCACACCCGCTTTCGCGTTCCAAGGATCCTCCAAGAGCTTGCGGAGAACATTCGTCTCGTAATGCATTGACCCCCGAACGGGGAAGGAACGAGAGACGATGAACGAGAACCAGATCACAGCGCAGGAAGCACAGACCAACGGCCTTGCCGTTGCGGCCTTCGTACTCAGCATCATGGGCATGTACGCCAGCCCGATCTTGAGCAGCGTTCTCGCCCTCGTGGGAATGTGGCAGGTCAAACATCGCTCGCAGCGAGGGTTTGCGCTGGCGCTCACCGCCCTGGCCGTCTCGGCGGCCGTTACCGCCCTGCATGTCGCGATGTGGATCCAATACGGCCACCCCAACTTCGAATTGGAGACCACGGCACACTGGTGACAGCGAAAATCGTTGTCGGACAAGGACACCGGATCGTCAGCGCGGGAAGTTGGCGACGATGTTCGTCATCACGATGTCGGACACCGACTGCGGGAAGCCGCAGAAAGTCACTTCCAGCAACGCCACCGACAGCACCCGATAGTCGCGGCCGCAGCCACCCGGTCCCAGATGCAGCGAGGTGGCGTCGGCCTTCCAGTCGCCGACGAACAGCTGGCCGGTCGAGCCGCCGGCACAGTCGGTGACGGTCGAGACCAGCGCGGTGAAGGCGTGTTGCGCGGTCTCGGCATCGCGATAGGCCGCGGCGCCCTCGGAGATCAGGGCGCCGTCGGGCGGATCCTGAAACGTGGTCTTGTGGAACTCTTCGATATCGGGACCAAACGTCGCGGTCTCGGCGAAGAGGAAGCGGCAGGGCCGCGGCGTGGTTTCGGCGAGCGTGTCGATGTCCACCGGAGCGCTGCCGTCCATCGACGGGATGATCGACAGGTGTTCGCCGGCGCCGGTGATGGCTTGCATCCGCGACTGGTCCAGCAGAATTGTGTCGACATTAACCCCGCGGATACCCCGGGCGCCGCCGGTAAACCCCGGCAATGCCGTGCCATCCACCACCCGGGTGCACGCCGCAGTCAGCATCACCGCGCCACATATCAGCAGCGGCCACGCGAACCTCGCCCTGCGCCACACCGTTTTGCACCCCTCTAAACTCCTGAGAATAGTCGCGTCGGCCGACGTCAACACACCCTGGCCAGCGGGGCGCAGGGTGACGTCGAATACGGTTGCCCGGTGAATGTTTTCGCGACCGCCACCGGCGTGGGTTCGTGGCCCGGTACCGCGGCACGGCCGTCGGCGGAGGTCGTCGTCGGTGAATTGGGCGCCGCGATGGCGCACCTCGTCGAGCTACCCGCCAGGGGAGTGGGTGCCGACCTGCTGGGTCGGGCGGGCGCGCTCCTGGTCGACGTGGCGATCGACACCGTGCCGCGCGGCTACCGCATCGTCGCCCGGCCGGGCGCGGTGACCCGCCGGGCGGTCAGCCTGCTCGACGAGGACATGGACGCCATCGAGGAAGCCTGGGAGACGGCCGGCCTGCGCGGCGGCGGACGGGTGGTCAAGGTCCAGGCACCCGGCCCGATCACGCTGGCCGCCGGGCTCGAGATGTCCAACGGCCACCGGGCAATCACCGACCCCGGCGCGCTGCGTGACCTGACGGCATCGCTGGCCGAGGGCGTCGCCGTCCATCGCGCGGCGCTGTCGCGCCGCCTGGACACACCCGTGGTGGTGCAATTCGACGAGCCGTCGTTGCCCGCCGCGCTGGGTGGCCGGCTGAGCGGGGTCACCGCGCTGAGTCCGGTTGCCGCGCTCGACGAATCGGTGGCCGGCCCGCTGCTCGACAGCTGCGCCGAGGCGGTGGGCACCGAGGTGATGTTGCACAGCTGTGCGGCCGAATTGCCGTGGGATCTGTTGGCGCGCAGTGCAATTAGCGCGATATCGGTCGACGTCGCCATGCTGCGGGCCGCCGACCTCGACGGCGTCGCGGCCTTCGTCGAATCGGGTCGCGCCGTGATGCTGGGCGTGGTCGCCGCCACTGCTCCGGATAAGCGGCCGGCCGCCGAGGAGGTGGCCACCGCCGTCGTCGCGGTGACCGATCGGCTCGGGTTCGGCCGTTCGGCGCTGCGGGAGCGCATCGGCGTCACTCCGGCCTGCGGTCTGGCCGCCGCGACGCCGCAGTGGGCCCGGACCGCGATCGAGCTGGCCCGCAAGGCCGCGGAGGCGTTCGCCGAGGATCCCGACGCCATCTAGCAACGCTGTCGGGCGCCTTCGATAGCCTGCCAAGGTGAGTTCGCCAGAAGCTGACCCCGTCCCACCCGAGGTTCGCCGGCAATGGCGCGAACTGGCCGACGAGGTGCGCGAACACCAGTTCCGCTACTACGTGCGGGATGCGCCGATCATCACCGACGCGGATTTCGACGAGCTGCTGCGGCGACTGGCCGCACTCGAGGAGCAGCATCCCGAGCTGCGCACCCCCGATTCGCCGACTCAGCTGGTCGGCGGCGCGGGATTTGCCACCGATTTCACCTCGGCCGAGCACCTGGAACGGATGCTGTCGCTGGACAACGTGTTCAGCACCGAGGAATTCGGCGTGTGGGCCACGCGCATCCACGCCGAGGTCGGCAACGACGTGCCCTTCTTGTGTGAGCTCAAGATCGACGGCGTCGCGCTGGCGTTGGTCTACCGCGCCGGCCGGCTGGTCCGCGCGGCCACCCGCGGCGACGGCCGCACCGGCGAGGACGTCACGCTCAACGCGCGCACCATCGAGGACGTGCCGGAACGGCTGACGGCCACCGACGACTACCCGATCCCCGATGTCCTCGAGGTCCGCGGTGAGGTGTTCTTCCGGGTCGCCGACTTCGAAGCGCTCAACGCCGCGCTGGTCGAGGACGGCAAGGTGCCGTTTGCCAACCCGCGCAACAGTGCCGCGGGCTCGCTGCGGCAGAAGGACCCCGCGGTGACCGCTCGCCGCCAGCTCCGGATGATCTGCCACGGCATCGGGCACACCGAGGGTTTCCGGCCGTCCTCCCTGCACGAGGCCTATCTGGCGCTGGGCGCCTGGGGCCTGCCCGTCTCCGACCACACCTCGCGGGTGGAGAACGCCGCCGGCGCGCTGGAACGGATCGCTTACTGGGGCGAGCACCGCCACGACGTCGACCACGAAATCGACGGTGTCGTCGTCAAAATCGACGACGTCGCACTGCAGCGCCGGCTTGGGTCGACTTCGCGCGCCCCGCGCTGGGCGATCGCCTACAAGTACCCGCCCCAAGAGGTGCAGACGACGCTGATCGACATCCGGGTCAACGTCGGCCGGACCGGGCGGGTGACACCATTTGCCGTCCTGACACCGGTCAAGGTCGCCGGGTCGACGGTCGGGATGGCCACCCTGCACAACGCTTCCGAGGTCAAGCGCAAGGGCGTGCTGATCGGCGACACCGTGGTGATCCGCAAGGCCGGCGACGTGATTCCCGAAGTGCTCGGTCCGGTCGCCGATCTGCGCGACGGCACCGAACGCGAATTCGTCATGCCCACACAATGTCCCGAGTGCGCCACCCTGCTGGCCCCGGCCAAGGAGGGCGACGCCGACATCCGTTGCCCCAACTCCCGATCCTGCCCAGCGCAGTTGCGGGAGAGGGTATTTCACGTCGCCGGCCGCGGCGCCTTCGACATCGAAGGTCTGGGCTACGAGGCCGCCACCGCGCTGCTGGCCGCCGCGGTGATCACCGACGAGGGCGACCTGTTCACCCTCACCGAGGACGACCTACTGCGCACCGAGCTGTTCACCACCAAGGCCGGCACGCTGTCGGCCAACGGGAAGCGGCTGCTGGCCAACCTCGACAAGGCCAAGGCGCAGCCGCTGTGGCGAGTGCTGGTGGCGCTGTCGATCCGGCATGTCGGGCCGACGGCCGCGCGCGCCCTGGCGACGGAGTTCGGCAGCCTCGACGCGATCAAGTCGGCGTCGACGGAGGAATTGGCCGCGGTCGAGGGCGTCGGGCCGACCATCGCCGCCGCGGTCACCGAATGGTTCACCGTCGACTGGCACCGCGCGATCGTCGACAAATGGCACGCGGCCGGCGTGCGGATGGCCGACGAGCGAGACGCCAGCACGTCGCGCACCCTGGCCGGGCTGAGCATCGTGGTCACCGGCTCACTGAACGGGTTCTCCCGCGACGAGGCCAAGGAGGCCATCGTGTCCCGCGGCGGCAAGGCCGCGGGGTCGGTATCGAAGAACACCGCGTACGTCGTGGCCGGCGATTCGCCGGGGTCGAAGTACGACAAGGCGGTGGAATTGGGCGTGCCGATCCTCGACGAGGACGGGTTTCGCCGGCTGCTGGCCGACGGCCCGGCGCCCGACAACACAGCCGATTAACAGCGGAGTACTGGTCCGTACTGCCCTTGCGGCTCTATGGTGGGCGCTATGACCCAGACGGCCGAGCAGTACACGGAGCCATCGCCATGGTCTCCACGCGAGGCCGAACTGCTGGCGGTGACACTGGAGCTGCTGCAGGAACACGGCTACGACCAGCTGACGATCGACGCGGTCGCCAGTGCCGCCCACGCCAGCAAGGCCACGGTTTATCGGCGCTGGCCCTCGAAAGCCGAATTGGTGCTGGCCGCCTTCATCGAAGGCGTCCGCGAGATCGCGGTCCCGCCGAATACCGGGACATTGCGTGGCGACTTGATCGGTCTCGGGGAAGCCTGCGGCGAGCACGGGCGCCAGCACGCCAGCACCATCCGCGCGGTGATGGTCGAGGTGTCGCGGCACCCCGCGCTCAACGACGCACTGCAGGAGCAGTTCCTCAAGCAACGCAAGGCCTTGATTCGGCACGTGCTGCAACTGGCTGTCGACCGTGGCGAGATCAGCCAGGATGTCATCGCCGATGATGAGCTCTGGGATCTGTTGCCCGGCTACCTGATCTTCCGGTCCATCATTCCCGACCGGCCGCCCACGCGTCGCACGGTGCAGCTGCTCGTGGACCACTTCCTGATTCCGGGCCTGACCCGATCCAGCGGGTAACCCCGCGCCCGATGAAGCCGATGAATGTGTACGGCCGCGTCTCTTGTACAGTACGGTCCAGTACCGTACTGTGATACCGGTCGATCGCGTTCGCGCGAGGCAACGGTCGTAGTCCTAGAGTGATCGAGAACGCCCCGACCATCGAAAGGCCGACGGGTGAAGGCGGTTTCAATGTCCTCTCTGCTCAGGCAGGGCTGGATCGTGGTGGTCTCGGTGCTCGTCGTCGCCGTCGCCGGATTCGGCATCTATCGCCTACACGGAATCTTCGGCTCCGAGGATCACACGCGGGCCAACAGCGGTCTGGCCAACGAGATCGTGCCGTTCAACCCCAAGTCGGTGGTGCTCGAGGTCTTCGGCGCCCCGGGCGCGACGGCGACGATCAACTACCTCGACGTCAATGCCCAGCCGCAGCAAGTGAAGAACGCGCCGCTGCCGTGGTCGTTCACGATCACCACGACGGAGCCCGCGGTCGTGGCCAATGTCGTGGCGCAAGGCACTGGAGACACCCTCGGGTGCCGCATCATCGTCAACGGTGAAGTCAAAGACCAACGGACCGTCAACAAAGTTGACGCCTACACCTTCTGTCTGGATAAGTCGGGATGAGCAACCAAACCAACGAACAGCAGACGCGGCCCTTTGTGCCGCGCAACATCCGCCGGCTCGCGCTGCCGATCCTGCTTTTCTGGGTGGCGCTCGCCGCCCTGACGAACATCGCGGTGCCGCAGCTGGAAGAGGTGGGCAAGACCCACAACGTGGCGCTGAACTCGCCAGATGCCCCGTCGCTCAAGGCGATTAAGCGCATCGGTCAAGCGTTCCACGAGTTCGACACCGACAGCTCGGCCATGATCGTGCTGGAAGGCGACAAGCCACTCGGCGCGGACGCCCACCGCTTTTACGACGAGATGATCCGCAAGCTCGAGCAGGACCACAAGCACGTCGAGCATGTCCAGGACTACTGGGGCGACACCCTGACCGCGGCGGGATCGCAGAGCAGCGACGGCAAAGCCGCCTATGTTCAGGTGAACCTCGCCGGCAATCAGGGCTCGGCTTTGGCCAACGAGGGTGTCGGCGCGATTCGCGACATCATCGACCACATGAAGCCGCCACCGGGCGTCAAGGCGTACGTGACCGGCGCGGCGCCGCTGATCTCCGATCAGTTCGACGTGGGCAGCAAGGGGACGGCCAAGGTCACCGCGATCACCATCGGGATGATCGCGGTGATGTTGTTCTTCGTCTACCGCTCGGTGCTGACCACGCTGCTGGTTCTCGGCACGGTCATGATCGAAATGTCCGCCGCCCGAGGTCTTGTCGCCTTCCTCGGAAACGAGGGAATCATCGGGTTGTCGACCTATGCGACGAATATCATGACGCTGCTGGTGATCGCCGCCGGAACGGACTACGCGATATTTTTCGCGGGCCGCTACCAGGAAGCGCGCGAGGCCGGTGAGGACCGCGAAAATGCCTTCTACACCATGTATCACGGCACCACCCACGTCGTGTTGGGATCTGGGCTCACCGTGGCGGGCGCGACGGCCTGCCTGAGCTTTACCCGGCTTCCTTACTTCCAAAGTCTGGGTATCCCAGCCGCTTTGGGCGTGCTCGTGGCGCTGTTCGCCGCACTGACCCTGGGCCCCGCGATCCTCTTCCTTGGGTCCAAGGCGGGCATCTTCGACCCCAAGCGGGCGATGAGAACCCGCGGTTGGCGGCGCATCGGCACCGCGATCGTCCGTTGGCCCGGCGCCGTTCTCGCGGCCGCGTGCGCGCTGGCCCTGGTGGGCCTGATCGCGTTGCCCGGATACAAGACCAGTTACGACACTCGTCCCTACATGCCGGCCGACGCGCCGGCCAATATCGGTTACACGGCCGCCGAGAAGCACTTCTCGCGGGCCCGGCTGGAGCCCGAGTTGCTGATGGTCGAAACCGACCACGACATGCGTAACCCGGAGAGCATGCTCATCCTGGACAAGGTCGCCAAGGCCGTGTTCCACGTCCCCGGGGTCGCGCAGGTGCAGACCATCACCCGGCCGTTGGGTACCCCGCTCGTGCACAGCTCGCTCGCGTTCGTGGTCAGCAATCAGAGCGCGGCGCAGCAGCAAAACCTGACCTACCAACGAGATCGGGCCGATGACGCCCTCAAGCAGGCCAACGAACTATCGAAGACGATCGACATCTTGAGACAGCAGTTCGTCCTACAGCAGCAGCTGGCCGGCACCACCCACGACGAGACGGAAAGCTTCCACGACACGCTCGCCACGATCAAAGACCTGCGCGACAAGATCGCGAACTTCGACGATTTCTTCCGGCCGATTCGCAGCTATTTCTATTGGGAGAAGCACTGTTACGACATTCCGGCGTGCTTCGCGTTCAGATCGCTGTTCGATGCGCTCGACGGCATCGACCAGCTCACCGAGAAATTCGAAAACCTCACGGCTTCCCTGGATAAGCTCGACGCGCTGCAACCGAAACTGGTGGCGTTGATACCGCCCCAGATTCAAAGCCAGGAGACCAATCGCGATCTGACCCTGGCGAACTACGCCACGCTGTCCGGCATCTACGCGCAGAACGCGCTCGCGCTGGAAAACTCGACCGCGCTGGGGAAGGCCTTCGACGCGGCCAAAAACGACGACACCTTCTATTTGCCGCCGGAGGTGTTCGACAACCCCGACTTCAAGCGCGGGCTCAAACTGTTCCTCTCACCCGACGGCAAGGCCGCTCGGATGATCGTCACGCATGACGGCGATCCCGCGACGCCCGAAGGCATTTCGCACATTGATCCGATCGCTAAGGCCGCGCACGAGGCGTTGAAGGGCACGCCGATGGCGAATGCCGGGATCTATCTCGGCGGGACCGCGGCGACATACAAGGACATCGCGGACGGTGCCAAATACGACCTGCTGATCGTGGCATTCGCCGCGCTGAGCCTGATCCTGCTGATCATGATGATCATCACGCGCAGCCTGATCGCCGCCGTGGTCATCGTGGGCACGGTCGCGCTCTCGCTGGGGGCCTCGTTCGGGTTGTCAGTTCTGGTGTGGCAGTACCTGTTCGGCATTCAGCTGTATTGGGTCGTGCTCGCGCTGGCCATCATCCTGCTGCTGGCGGTCGGATCCGACTACAACCTGTTGTTGATCTCCCGATTCAAGGAGGAGATCCATGCCGGCCTCAATACCGGCATCATCCGGGCGATGGCCGGCTCCGGCTCGGTGGTCACCTCGGCGGGCATCGTGTTCGCCGTGACCATGTGTGCGTTTGTTTTCAGCGGATTTCAGGTGCTCGGTCAGATCGGCACCACGATCGGTCTCGGCTTGTTGTTCGACACGCTGATCGTGCGCTCGTTCATGACGCCCTCTATCGCGAGGTTGCTCGGGCGCTGGTTCTGGTGGCCCCAAGTGGTGCGCCCGCGTCCGGCCAGCACCATGCTGCGGCCTTACGGTCCGCGTCCGGCGGTTCGTCAGCTGCTGCTGTGGGAAGACGGTGACACGGTGGCGCCCAAGGCCACCGCCTCGGCGCGCTGATTCAGTGCAGCATGGTGGCGACGATCCCGGCCAGGTAACCCAGGCGGGCCACCTCCGACGGCCGGAATTCGGGACCCGGACGGCCCAGTACCACCGCGGTGTGCGGGTCGCCCAGCGGCGCGGCGACCATGGTGATGTCCATGTCGCGCCAGGCCTGCGGCACCCAGTCGGCGGTGCCGTCCAGCGTCGCGGCCTCCTGGATCGGCAGCCAGGGAGCCGACACCGCGCGGGTTTCCGGCGCGCCCGGGCTGGCCGCGAGGCGCTGCACCTCCCCTTCGGAACCGCGCAGCACCGTGCACCAGCTCACCCGCAGCACCCGGGGCGCCTCGTCGGCCAAGACCTGCAGCCGCTCCTCGTTGTCCTTGGCGGCGGCGACGTGGTCGAGCAGTTCGAGCTCGCGGTGTGCCTCCAGCAGCCCGGTGTGCGGGCGCACGCTGTCCACCCGCACGCCGCTCAGCGATTCGGCCGCGGTGATCAGCGTGTCGGGCATCGCGCCGGCGGGCAGTTCGATGACCAGGTCGTCGGTCGCGTACCCCGCGCTGCGCTCCACGACGTCGAGCGACAGGATGTCGGCGCCCACCGAACCGAGCGCCACCGCCAGCGCGCCCAGGCTTCCCGGGCGGTCGACGAGCTCGATGCGCAACAGATACGACGGCACGCGCCCACTTTTGCACAGAGCCGCGCCGACGGCATTTCCGCAGCGCGGGGCGCGGGCGGGGCGCGGTCCAAGGTGGCGGCGGCATTCCGGTTAGGCTTTTCGCTCGTGTCCCAGATCTCCCGCGACGAGGTCGCGCACCTGGCCAGGCTGGCCCGGCTGGCGTTGACCGATACCGAGCTGGACAGCTACGCCGGCCAACTCGACGCCATCCTGACCCACGTCAGCCAGATCCAGGCGGTCGACGTCACCGGCGTCGAGGCGACCGACAATCCGCTCAAGGATGTCAACGTCACCCGCCCGGACGAGATCATGCCGTGCCTGACCCAGCAGGAGGCGCTGGCCGCGGCGCCCGAGGCCGTCGACGGCCGGTTCGCCGTCCCGCAGATCCTGGGGGACAGCGAGTGAACGAGATCATCCGATCCGACGCCGCGACGCTGGCCGCCAAGGTCGCCACCAAGGAGCTGTCGTCGGTCGAGATCACCCAGGCCTGCCTGGACCGGATCGCGGAGACCGACGACCGCTACAGCGCGTTTCTGCACGTCGCCGCAGACGAAGCGCTCTCGGCGGCGGCCGCGGTCGACGAAGCGGTGGCGGCCGGTGAGCGGCTGCCCTCGGCGCTGGCCGGCGTTCCGTTGGCGCTCAAAGACGTGTTCACGACCGTCGACATGCCCACGACCTGCGGTTCCAAGATCCTGGAGGGCTGGCGTTCGCCGTACGACGCCACCGTCACCGCGCGGCTGCGCGCGGCCGGCATCCCGATCCTGGGCAAGACCAACATGGACGAGTTCGCGATGGGCTCGTCGACGGAGAACTCGGCCTACGGCCCCACCCGTAACCCGTGGGACCTCGAGAGGGTGCCCGGTGGCTCGGGCGGTGGCAGCGCGGCGGCCCTGGCCGCTTTCCAGGCGCCGCTGGCCATCGGCACCGACACCGGGGGCTCGATTCGCCAGCCCGCCGCGCTGACCGCGACCGTCGGGGTCAAGCCCACCTACGGCACGGTGTCCCGCTACGGCCTGGTGGCCTGCGCGTCGTCGCTGGATCAAGGTGGCCCCTGCGCGCGCACCGTGCTGGACACCGCGCTGCTGCATCAGGTGATCGCCGGCCATGACCGGATGGACTCCACCTCCATCGATGCCGCGGTGCCCGACGTGGTCGGCGCCGCCAGGGCCGGTGCGGCCGGCGATCTGAAGGGCGTGCGGATCGGTGTGGTCTCCCAGCTGCGCGGCGAGGGCTACCAACCCGGAGTGTTGGCGTCGTTCGAGGAGGCGGTGCGGCAGCTGACCGCGCTGGGCGCGCAGGTGAGCGAAGTCGATTGCCCGCACTTCGATTACGCGCTGGCGGCCTACTACCTGATCCTGCCGTCGGAGGTGTCGAGCAACCTGGCACGCTTCGATGCGATGCGTTACGGGCTGCGGGTCGGTGACGACGGTAGTCACAGCGCCGAGGAAGTGATGGCACTGACCCGGGCCGCCGGCTTCGGACCAGAGGTCAAGCGCCGCATCATGATTGGTGCCTACGCGCTCTCGGCAGGCTACTACGACGCCTACTACAACCAGGCGCAGAAAGTGCGCACCCTGATCGCCCGCGATCTCGACGAGGCCTACAAATCCGTCGACGTTCTGGTGTCGCCGGCCACCCCGACCACCGCGTTCCGGCTGGGGGAGAAGGTAGACGATCCGCTGGCCATGTACCTGTTCGACCTGTGCACACTGCCGCTGAACCTGGCCGGCCATTGCGGGATGTCGGTGCCGTCGGGGCTGTCGCCGGATGACCAGCTGCCGGTGGGTCTGCAGATCATGGCGCCGGCGCTGGCCGACGACCGCCTCTATCGCGTCGGTGCCGCCTACGAGGCGGCGCGCGGACCGTTGCCGGCGGCGCCGACGGTTTAGCTGTGCGGTGCCCCACATCGCGCCGTGGAGCGCAGGTGCGGGCAAGATGAACAGATGCGGATCGGAATTCTCACCGGCGGCGGCGACTGTCCGGGGCTTAACGCGGTAATCCGGGCGGTGGTGCGCACCTGCGACGCCCGGTACGGCTCATCGGTGGTCGGTTTCCAAGACGGCTGGCGCGGGTTGCTGGAGAACCGGCGCATCCAGCTGCAGAACGACGACCGCAACGACCGGCTGCTGGCCAAGGGCGGGACGGTGCTGGGCACCGCCCGCGTGCACCCCGATAAGCTGCGCGCCGGGCTGGACCAGATCAAGCAGACCCTCGACGACAACGGCATCGATGTGCTCATCCCGATCGGCGGCGAAGGCACGCTGACGGCCGCGAACTGGCTGTCGGAGGAGAACGTTCCCGTGGTCGGCGTGCCGAAGACGATCGACAACGACATCGACTGCACCGACGTGACTTTCGGTCACGACACCGCGCTGACCGTGGCCACCGACGCCATCGACCGCCTGCACAGCACCGCCGAGTCTCACCAGCGGGTGATGCTGGTGGAGGTGATGGGCCGCCACGCCGGCTGGATCGCGTTGAACGCCGGGCTGGCCTCCGGGGCGCACATGACGCTGATTCCCGAGCAGCCCTTCGATATCGAGGATGTGTGCCGGCTCGTCAAACGCCGCTTCCAGCGCGGGGATTCGCACTTCATCTGCGTGGTGGCCGAGGGAGCCAAGCCGATCCCTGGTTCGATCCCGTTGCGGGAGGGCGGGATTGACGAATTCGGCCACGAGAAATTCACCGGCATTGCCCAGCAGCTGGCCGTTGCGGTGGAGAAGCGGATCAACAAGGAAGTTCGCGTGACCGTGCTGGGCCATGTGCAGCGCGGCGGTATCCCGACCGCCTACGACCGCGTGCTGGCCACCCGGTTCGGGGTCAACGCCGCCGACGCCGCGCACGCCGGCGAATACGGCCAGATGGTGTCGTTGCAAGGGCAGGACATCGGCCGGGTCTCGCTGGCCGACGCGACGCGCCACCTCAAGCTGGTGCCCGAGGCCCGCCACGACGAGGCCGCCGCCTTCTTCGGCTGACATCCGGGCGGTGAACAAACCGCGCGGACGAGGCGTTGCACGGTTCATGACCGACAGTAAATGCGTGCGGCCGACGGCGGCGGCGCGCGTCGAGACGGTTCACCGGCTGGTCGGCGACACCTTCGTTCCGGTGGCGCTGTCGATCGGCGATGCCGACTCCTTCCGGGCAAAAGTGGAAACGTCCAATCTCGGCACGGTGCGGATGAACCGGCTGCACTTCAGTGGTGACATCGTGTTGCGCCGCACTCCCCGCCAGCTGTCGCGCGCGGCCCCGCAGCTCATCGAGCACCACGGTCCCGAGTATCTGAAGGTCGCCGTGCATGTCGCGGGTGGCTGCGTGATCAGTCAGGACGGCCGCCAGGCAAACCTGTCGCCGGGCGACTATGTGTTCTACGACACCACCCGACCGTTCGATTTCGCGGTGAGCGGGGATTTCCACATGTACAGCGCGATACTGCCGCGGCAATTGGTGCGGATCCCGCCGGCGCAACTGTCCCGGCTCACGGCTCGACGTTTCGACGGTCGGGTGGGAGCGGGCGCGCTGCTGGCTCCCTTCCTCGTCGAGCTCGGCCGCCAAACCATCAAAGAACCCCAGACCGCGAGCATCCGGTTGGCCGATGCGCTGTTCGACATGCTCGAGGCGTCGCTGTGCGAGCAGTTGGCGCGGGCGCGTCCGGAGGGGCGCAGTCGGGTCCAACCCGACTTGATGCTGCGGATATTCGGCTTCGTCGAACGAAACCTCGGCGATCCCGGGCTGGACGGGATGGCGATCGCGGCGGCGTTTCACCTCTCGCTTCGCCAGCTGCAGCGGCTGTTCGAAACCGACGGTCACACCGTCACCGAGTGGATCAGGAACCGCAGGATCGAGCACTGCCGCAAGGACCTCGCGAACGCCGAGTTGGTCGCGGTTCCGGTCGGTGTGATCGGTGCACGCTGGGGCCTGGTCAATGCCGCGCACTTCTCCCGGTTGTTCAAGGCCGCGCACGGCCTTTCGCCGCGGGAGTACCGCGCCTGGGCGTTGAGCTGAGCGCTGCGCGAGTCGGCAAGTTCTTGGCGCGCGCGGGCAAGACGCGCATCGGGGAGCGGCCGATAGTGGGCGGTGAGAGAGAAAACGCCACACGCGGGGGGGAAATGCGAGACACGGCAATCGAATTCAACGTGGACCGGACGCTGGCCACGCGTGTCGCGGCGAACCAGGGCAGGCTGACGGCCGCGCTGAAGCCGCGCTACGACTTCATCGTGTGCGGTTCGGGTTCGTCGGGCTCGGTTGTCGCGCGCAGGTTGGCCGAGAACCCCGATGCCGACGTGCTGCTGGTCGAGGCCGGCGGCGACGACAACGTCGCCGAAGTCGTCGCCCCCGGACAATGGCCCGCCAACCTCGGTTCCGAGCGTGACTGGGGCTTCGCCGGCGAACCGAACCCGCACATCAACGACCGCTCGATCGCCTACTCGATGGGCAAGGTGCTGGGCGGGAGCTCGAGCATCAACGTGATGGCGTGGATCCGGGCCCACCGCGACGATTGGGACCATTTCGCCGCCGAAGCCGGGGATACGGCATGGAACTACGAGTCCGTGCTCGGCATCTATCGAGACATCGAAGACTGGCAGGGCGACCCGGATCCTGCCTACCGCGGAAGCGGCGGGCCCGTTTTCGTCCAGCCGCCACCGGACCCCAACCCGCTGGCGCTGGCGACGCTCGATGCGGCGTCGGCCACCGGCACCAAGGTGTACCCGTCCGCCAACGGGCGGCTGATGGAGGCTACCGCAGGCGCGGCGCTCGGTGATGTCCGGATCCGAAATGGCCAGCGGGAGTCCGTGTTTCGCTCATATGTCTTCCCGTTGATGGACCGGCCCAACCTCACCGTCCTCACCCATGCGATCGTGCAGCGGGTCGTCGTCGAGGACGGCAAGGCGGTTGGCGTCGAAATTCGCCAGCACGGGGCGACCCACCGCGTCGATGCCGACGCCGAAGTCGTGCTGTCGCTGGGCGCGAACAACACGGCCAAGGTGCTGATGCTCTCCGGTATCGGAGATCAAGACGAGCTGGGCCGCTTCGGGATTCCGGTGCGCCAACACCTGCCCGGCGTCGGCCGCAACCTGCAAGACCACGTTGCCTTCGACTGCATCTGGGAGTACCGCGAGCCGCAACCACCGCGCAACAATGCGGCCGAAGTCGTCGTGCTGGGTCAGACGGAGGCGTACGGGCTCACCCATCCGGACGTCTTCGCCTGGCAGGTGGAGATGCCTTATGCCACCGACAAGACGGCGGCCCGGTTCGGCCTTCCCGAAACGGGATGGACCTTCCACGCCGCGATTGCCCATCCGAAGAGCCGGGGCCGGGTGCGGCTGGGCGGGCCCGGCCCGACGGATCCGCTCCGCATCGAGGACAACACGCTGGCCGATCCCGACGATGTGCGAAAGGCCGTCGCCTGCGTGCAGTGGTGCCGCGAGATCGCCAACAGCGCGCCGCTGCGCCCGTACGTGAAACGCGAAGTCATGCCGGGCAACCTGCGGGGAAAAGAACTGGAAGAGTTCGTCCGGGACGCGGCCACCACATTTTTCCACCAGGTCGGCACCGCCAAAATGGGCCGCGATGCGATGTCGGTTGTCGACGGCGATCTCAAGGTCTACGGAATCGAGAACCTCAGGGTGGCCGACGGCTCGATCATGCCGCAGATCACCATTACCAACACCATGGCGCCCTGTGTGGTCATCGGGGAACGCGCCGCGCGGATCCTCAAGAAAGCCCACCGGGTCTAACCCCCGCCGCGGCGCGCACCGTCTTCTGGTTTAGCTGGCGGGCCGAAACGGCTACCCCAGCGGCTATGAGTAACCGCGAAGGGGTTCGCGGCGTCAATTCCCTGCCCGCCGCTCCGGTGTATCCGGCGGGCCCACCGCGTTGGCGCACCGACGCCGACCCGACGGCACCCACGGTGCCCGAGCCGCGCAACCGTCCGTCCGGGCGCCCGACGCCCGCCCTGCTGATCCGGGCGCGGCGCGTCGCGCCGTTTCGCCGCGAACTCACGCTGGGCGGGACCGCCCTCGACGGCCTGGACCACCGGGACAACGCGAGGCCGAGCGGGCCCGGCTGGCGCGAGGTGCTCCGCCGGGTGACCGGCATCGACGTCGGCCCGGGCAAGGACGCCGTGTACGAACAGCAACTGCGGGAACGCATCGGTGCCGCCGTCGGCGGCGCGTTTCCGGTCGCGGTGCTGAACTTCAAGGGTGGCGTCGGCAAGACCGCGGTGGTCGAGGCGCTCGGATCGACGTTGGCGCAGGCGCGCGGCGACCGCGTCCTCGCCGTCGACATCGACGCCGGCGACCTGGCGCAGCGCCACGGTCGCCGCAACCCGCTGAGCCTGGCCGATCTGCTCGCCCGCGATTCGGTGACCCGGTATGCGCAGGTGCGGGCGCACACCCACATGAACAGCTTCGGCCTGGAGGTGCTCGGGCTGCCCGACTACGGCCGCACCGACTGGCGGCTGGAGCGCCAGGACATTGCCAAGGCATTCTCGATTCTGCGCAAACACTATTCGGTGGTGCTGGTGGATTGCGTCAAGGCGATCAACTCTCATGTGATGGACGCCGTTCTGCCCGAGGCGCGAGCCCTGGTGGTGGTCAGCGGGACCTCCATCGATGCGGTGCGCAAGACCAGGACAACACTGGAGTGGTTGTCGAACAACGGATATCGGCGCTTGATGCACTCGACGGTGCTTGCCTTGAACTACACCGAGCCGGCCAAGCTGGACGGCGTGGCCAGCAAGGAACTCGAGTCGTTGTCGGCTCGCGTCGCCGCCACCGTCGTGCTGCCATTCGATCGGCACATCCGCGAGGGCAAGGAACTCGGGCTTGACCGGCTGAGCAACCAGAGCCGCCGCGCCTATCTAGAGATGGCGGCCGCGGTGGGCGACATTGCCGCCGGCAGGCCCGTGGGGCGGGCTGCCCCGGCGTGAACCCCGCTCGTCGTGAGCGTGCGCCAATGTGCCCGGCCCTGCGGTTCGCCCGGCCACCATTAGGATCTTTTCCATGACTGTGACTTCCGCCGAGCTGCTGGATTACGACGACGTCATCGCTCGTTTCGATCCCGTGCTCGGGCTGGAGGTGCACGTCGAGCTGTCCACCGCGACCAAGATGTTCTGCGGCTGCTCCACCACCTTCGGCGCCGAACCCAACACCCAGGTGTGCCCGGTGTGCCTGGGGCTGCCCGGCTCGCTGCCCGTGCTCAACCAGGCGGCCGTGGAGTCGGCGATTCGCATCGGGCTGGCACTGAATTGCGAGATCGTGCCGTGGTGCCGGTTCGCCCGAAAGAACTACTTCTACCCGGACATGCCGAAGAACTACCAGATCTCGCAGTACGACGAGCCGATCGCCATCAACGGCTACCTCGAGGCGCCGCTGGAAGACGGCACCACCTGGCGGGTCGAGATCGAACGCGCGCACATGGAAGAGGACACCGGCAAGCTCACCCACCTGGGCAGCGAGACCGGACGCATCCACGGCGCGACGACGTCGCTGATCGACTACAACCGCGCCGGCGTGCCGCTGATCGAGATCGTCACCAAGCCCATCGAGGGAGCCGGGGCCCGCGCGCCGCAGATCGCCCGGGCTTACGTGACGGCATTGCGAGACTTGTTGCGTGCCTTGGAAGTATCCGACGTCCGGATGGACCAGGGGTCGATGCGTTGTGATTCCAATGTCTCGCTGAAGCCGACCGGTGCGACCGAGTTCGGCACCCGGACCGAGACCAAGAACGTCAACTCGCTGAAAAGCGTCGAGGTCGCGGTGCGCTACGAAATGCAGCGCCAGGCCGCCGTTCTGGTGTCCGGCGGCTCAATCACCCAGGAAACCCGGCACTTTCAGGAGGCCGGCGGCACCACCAGCGCGGGCCGCGCCAAGGAAACCGCGCAGGACTATCGGTATTTCCCCGAGCCCGACCTGGAACCCGTCGCGCCCAGCCGCGAACTGGTCGAGCAATTACGCCAGACGATCCCCGAGCTGCCCTGGTTGAGCCGCAAGCGGATTCAGGAAGAGTGGGGGGTATCCGACGAGGTGATGCGCGATCTCGTCAACGCCGGCGCGGTCGAGTTGGTCACCGCGACCATCAAGCACGGCGCGTCCAGCACCCAGGCGCGTTCCTGGTGGGGAAACTTCCTGGTGCAGAAGGCCAATGAGGCGAACATCGAGTTGGACGAGTTGGCCATCACGCCCGCCCAGGTCGCCGCGGTGATCGCACTGGTCGACGAGGGCAAGCTGTCCAACAAGCTGGCCCGCCAGGTTGTCGAGGGTGTGCTCGCCGGAGAGGGCGAACCCGAGCAGGTGATGACCGACCGCGGTCTGGCGCTGGTGCGCGACGACTCCGTCACCCAGGCCGCGGTCGACGAGGCCCTGGCCGCCAATCCCGATGTGGCGGAAAAGATTCGCGGCGGCAAAGTTCAAGCCGCCGGCGCGATCGTCGGCGCGGTCATGAAGGCCACCCGCGGTCAGGCTGACGCGGCCCGGGTGCGTGAGCTGGTACTGGCCGCCTGCGGACAGGCCTAGCGCTTGGAAGCGCGAGCGTAACGCCAGGGACAATAATCGGCCCAATTTCCGCCGTACCGTGACGCTCGCGAGCGGGAGGTGCCCCAGCTCGCGGAAAAAAACTAAGCCTTGTCGTCGTTGTTGCGCGGGAAGCCGCCGCCCTGCGGGAACAGCGGGAACACCACGTCGTCAAGCTTCTCGGCGTCGCCGGCGGTCTTGTTGATCGTGGCGCCCCAAACGTTTCCGTCCGGCGACATGCGCAAGGCCCATGCGTGGGCGTGGGTGTCCTTGCGGACGACGTCGGGTTCACCGGTGACCGCGCCCGTGTTCGGCGCAAGCCTTACCGCCACCGTCATTTTGGTGTTGACCAGGTTGACCATGATGGTCCCGTCCATCGCCGCGCATCCGGCCACGCCCGGCTTGTCCGGCCAGGTCCACACCGTGGAGACCTCCGAGGCTTTGGTGATGCGCTGCAACCGGTCCGCGGTCGGGGTGCGGTCGGCCACATACAGCGAGCCGTCGACCGGATCGACGCACAATCCGCCGCCCGATCCGACGCCGGACAGCGCGGTCGTCGGCGGCGCCTGACCGACCGTCGTCGGCTGCTCGATGCGCAGCACCTTGCCGGCCAACGATTTCGGATCGGCCGCCATCGCCGGGTTACCGGCGTCGCCGGTCAGTACCAGCAACGTGGTCGGGCTGGTGAACAGCAGCGCTCCGGTGTTCCCGGTGGCGCCCTTGGGAATCCCGGTCAGGATGTCCTTGGGGATATCGCCGTCGGCGATGCGGATGACCCGGTTATCGGTGGGCGTGCTGACGTAGGCGTACATCAGCCGGTCTTGGGAGTAGGTCGGCGACAGCACGATATCCATCAACCCGCCGTCCCCGGACCCGTCGACCGGGATGACCAGTTTCACCTTGGGCTCGGCGCTGACGGAGATCTCCTTGACCGCGCCGGTGGTGCGCTCGGCGACCAAAGCGGTTTTGCTGTCGGGCCCCATGATCAGGCCGCTGGTGCTCTCCAGGCAGCCCTGCATCACCCCGGGGGCGGGGCAGGCTTTGGGAAACGGCGTGGGCGGCAACGGCGGCGGCGGGGGAGGCGTCGAGCTGGGCTGGGGCTTGAGTTCGGGGGCGGTGGTGAAGGGCGCGGAGGCGGCGTCGTTGAACCGCGCGCAGCCCGTCGCGACCAGCATGGCCGCGCACAGCGCAGCGAGCCCGCACCGAACCGGCCACCCCAAACGCATGATCGACAGGCTACGGATAGGGCGGGCACCGGCGCCACAGGCGTGCCTGTCGGGGCGTCCGGACGCCGATCGCGGCGGCGTTGGCGGGCGGCCCGTTTTCAGCGCGCGTTCACCATTTCGGAACCCTGCGATGCACATTTGAGGCCAATCCGCGCCCATTTCGCGGTACGGGCGTCAATAACCCGGCGAAAGCGCCGCTCAAATCCCCAATTCAGGCCTGAATGCCCTTACCCTGACACCCGTGACCGGTCAATCGAATGACGCACCTTGGCAGCGGCCCGGCGAAGTTCCGGAGCCGGCCCCGGGACGCCCCGCCACAGCGCGCTTGGTCGACCCCGAAGATGACCTGACCCCCGTCGGGTATCCGGGCGACTTCGGAACTACCTCCGTCATCCCGTACCAAGACCCGAATCAGGTCGCCAGCCCCGCCGGGCCGTCGTACAACGTCCTCGACCAGCAGGAGCCGCTGCCTTACGTGCAGCCGCAGCCGGCGCCGCGGCACCTGGCGGCCGAACCCGCCGAGATCGACCCGAGCGAGGACTACGAACGGCAACGCGCGATCGGGCGGCGCGGCACCCAGAATCTCGGTTTGCTGGTGTTGCGGGTCGGCCTCGGGGTGGTGCTCGGCGCGCACGGCCTGCAGAAGCTTTTCGGCTGGTGGGGCGGTCAGGGGTTGGGCGCCTTCAAGAACTCGCTGTCCGACGCCGGCTACCAGCACGCCGACATCCTGTCCTACGTCAGCGCGGGCGGGGAGATCGCCGCGGGCGCGCTGCTGGTGCTGGGGCTGTTCACCCCGGTGGCCGCGGCGGGCGCGCTGGCGTTCCTGATCAACGAGCTGCTGGTCAGCATCTCGGCGCGGCCGCACACCTTCTCGTACTTCCTGCCCCAGGGGCACGAGTACCAGATCACACTGATCCTGCTCGCCGTGGCGATCATCCTGGCCGGACCCGGCCGCTATGGCCTGGACGCCAACAGGAGATGGGCACACCGGCCGTTCATCGGGTCGTTCGTCGCCCTGCTCGCCGGTATCGCCGCCGGTATCGCCGTGTGGGTGCTGCTCAACGGCGTCAATCCGATCGCCTGAATCGCCTTTTCAGGCGGTCATCGGTAGGGATTGGGCACTCGCCCGGAACTGGCCGCCGTCAGCTGCGGCAGTGTCGCGAAAGTGACCGCCGGCAAGCGCAGTTCCGCTCCGCTCTTGAGCTTGGCTCGTGCCCACGAACTCCGGTGGAAGCGCAGCCCTTCGATGTCGTCCCAGCCGACCGTCTGGCTGTCGAGCAGGTTTCGCACCGTCACACCGTCGCCGTCGGCCACGGTGCGCAGCCGGATGATCAATGCGGACAACAGCACCGGGATCAGCAGCAGCGGGGTCGAGAGCGGCCACGCCAGCACCGGGATCAGCAGCCCGAGGGTCAGAAATCCCACGGCGAGGTGGGCCATCGGTGAGATTTTGATCACTATGCGCGCGGGTGTCGGGGCGGTAGAACCAGAAGCCACCCGAGCATCATTTCACCCCGGCCTGCGTCGCCGATTTCGCGCCGCCGCCGATGACCGCCCGGGTGGCCATGATTGGTCCGGCCCGCACCGGATTTGACGGTTGAGCAGTGCGAAGGCTACCGTCGAACGCTATGGATACCACCGGACAGCCCGGGATGCTCGTAGTAATTAGTCGGCGCGTTGGTGCGTGACTAATTCCTTCAGTATGTGAAGCGATCCGGCACCAACGCGCAACCCTCGATCAGCGAGAGCTGACGGGGGTTTTTTCTTGCGTATCAACGAAACTTCCACAGCCAAATCAGGACTAAGAGGACAATCACCACAGTGAGCGCACCCACCAGGTCACAGACACCCGAGTCGCAAAACAGCGACGACTGGGCGCCGGGCGCCGCGGAAACCTCCGCAAAAGTTCCGGCCAAGCAAGCGAAACATGTTGCACCGCAACAACTTACCGGCGCCCAGTCGGTAATCCGGTCGTTGGAGGAACTCGACGTCGAGATCATCTTCGGGATCCCCGGCGGCGCGGTGCTGCCGGTCTATGACCCGCTATTCGACTCGAAAAAGCTGCGGCACGTGCTGGTTCGGCACGAGCAGGGCGCGGGTCACGCGGCAAGCGGCTATGCGCACGCGACCGGCAAGGTCGGCGTCATGATGGCCACGTCGGGCCCCGGCGCCACCAATCTGGTGACCCCCCTGGCGGATGCGCAGATGGACTCGATTCCCGTGGTCGCCGTCACCGGACAGGTCGGGCGGTCGCTGATCGGGACCGATGCCTTCCAGGAGGCCGACATCTCGGGCATCACAATGCCGATCACCAAGCACAACTTCCTGGTGCGCTCCGGTGACGAGATTCCGCGGGTCATGGCCGAGGCCTTCCACATCGCCTCTTCGGGACGTCCCGGTGCGGTGCTCGTCGACATCCCCAAGGACGTGTTGCAGGGTCAGTGCACCTTCGCCTGGCCGCCGAAGATGGACTTGCCCGGTTACAGGCCGAACCTCAAGCCGCACAGCCGGCAGATCCGTGAGGCCGCCAAGCTGATCGCGCGGGCGCGCAAACCGGTGCTGTATGTCGGTGGCGGCGTCATCCGTGGCGAGGCGACCGAGCAATTGCGGGATTTGGCTGAGCTGACCGGGATCCCGGTGGTCACCACGCTGATGGCGCGGGGCGCCTTCCCGGACAGCCACCGGCAGAACCTGGGCATGCCGGGCATGCACGGCACGGTTGCCGCGGTGGCCGCGCTGCAGCGCAGTGACCTGCTGATCGCGCTGGGCACCCGCTTCGACGACCGGGTGACCGGAAAGCTCGATTCCTTTGCGCCCGAAGCGAAGGTCATCCACGCCGATATCGACCCGGCCGAGATCGGCAAGAACCGGGTCGCCGACGTGCCGATCGTCGGCGACGTCAAAGCCGTGATCACCGACCTCATCGCGATGCTGCGCCAGTACGAGACTCCGGGCAAGATCGAGATGACGGCCTGGTGGAAATATCTGGACGAGGTGCAGTCCACGTACCCGCTGAGCTACGGCCCGCAGAGCGACGGCAGCCTGAGCCCGGAGTACGTGATCGAGCAGCTCGGCAAGATCGCCGGGCCCGACGCCATCTATGTCGCCGGGGTGGGTCAGCACCAGATGTGGGCGGCCCAGTTCATCTCCTACGAGAAGCCGCGCACCTGGCTCAATTCCGGCGGGCTGGGCACCATGGGGTTCGCCATCCCGGCGGCCATGGGCGCCAAGGTCGCTCGCCCCGAGGCCGAGGTCTGGGCGATCGACGGCGATGGCTGCTTCCAGATGACCAACCAGGAGTTGGCCACCTGCGCGATCGAGGGCGTCCCGATCAAGGTGGCGCTGATCAACAACGGCAACCTGGGCATGGTGCGGCAGTGGCAGAGCCTGTTCTACGAGGAACGCTACTCGCAGACCGACCTGGCCACGCACTCACACCGCATCCCGGACTTCGTGAAGCTGGCCGAGGCGTTGGGTTGTGTCGGAATCCGTTGCGAGCGTGAAGAAGACGTCATCGACGCGATCAACCAGGCGCGCGCGATCAACGACCGGCCCGTCGTGGTCGACTTCATCGTCGGCGCCGACGCACAGGTGTGGCCGATGGTGGCCGCCGGGACAAGCAACGACGAGATCCAGCACGCCCGCGGAATTCGCCCGCTGTTCGACGACGAAACCGAGGGGCACGCCTGATGTACGCCAGGACGCACACGCTTTCGGTGTTGGTCGAAGACAAGCCGGGTGTGCTCGCGCGCGTCGCGGCGCTGTTCTCGCGGCGAGGTTTCAACATCGAGTCGCTGGCTGTGGGTGCCACCGAGCAGAAGGACATGTCGCGGATGACCATCGTGGTTTCCGCCGAGGAGACTCCGCTCGAACAGGTCACCAAGCAGCTCAACAAGCTGATCAATGTCATCAAAATTGTCGAGCAGGACGAGGACAACTCGGTGGCTCGCGAGTTGGCGCTGATCAAGGTGCGGGCCGATTCAGGTACCCGTGCTCAGGTAATCGAAGCGGCAAACCTGTTCCGCGCCAAGGTAGTCGACGTATCGCTGGATTCGCTGACCGTCGAGGCGACCGGTACCCGCGGCAAGCTCGAGGCGCTGCTGCGAGTGCTGGAACCGTTCGGTATCCGCGAGATCGTCCAATCGGGAGTGGTGTCGCTGTCCCGCGGGCCGCGTGGAATCGGCACCGCCAAATAAGCGATACATATTCCAAAAGTTCAACCAGAAAGAGAGATTCACCGTGCCAGAGGCATTAGAGATGTTCTACGACGACGACGCAGACCTGTCGATCATCCAGGGTCGCAAGGTCGGCGTGATCGGATACGGCAGTCAGGGGCACGCGCATTCGCTGAGCCTTCGCGACTCCGGTGTGCAGGTGAAGGTCGGCCTCAAGGAGGGCTCGAAGTCGCGGCCCAAGGTCTCCGAGCAGGGGCTCGAGGTCGACACCCCGGCCGAGGTCGCCAAGTGGGCCGACGTGATCATGCTGCTGGCACCCGACACCGCCCAGGCCGAGATCTTCGCCAACGACATCGAACCGAACCTGAAGGACGGCGACGCGCTGTTTTTCGGCCACGGTCTCAACATTCACTTCGACCTGATCAAGCCGCCGGGCAACGTCACGATCGCGATGGTCGCCCCGAAGGGGCCCGGCCACCTGGTCCGTCGTCAGTTCGTCGACGGCAAGGGGGTCCCTGCGCTGATCGCCGTCGATCAGGACCCGACCGGCAAGGGCGAGGCGCTGGCGCTGTCCTACGCCAAGGCCATCGGCGGCACCCGGGCCGGCGTCATCAAGACCACGTTCAAGGACGAGACCGAGACCGACCTGTTCGGTGAGCAGGCCGTGTTGTGCGGTGGCACAGAGGAATTGGTGAAGACCGGTTTCGACGTGATGGTCGAGGCGGGCTACCCGCCGGAGATGGCGTACTTCGAGGTGCTGCACGAGCTCAAGCTGATCGTCGACCTGATGTACGAGGGCGGCATCGCCCGGATGAACTACTCGGTGTCCGACACCGCGGAGTTCGGCGGCTACCTGTCCGGCCCGCGTGTCATCGACGCCGGCACCAAGGAGCGGATGCGAGAGATTTTGCGCGACATCCAGAATGGCGACTTCACCAAGAAGCTCGTCGCCAACGTCGAGGGCGGCAACAAGCAGCTCGAGCAGTTGCGCAAGGAGAACGCCGAGCACCCCATCGAGGTCACCGGCAAGAAGCTGCGCGACCTGATGAGCTGGGTGGACCGCCCGATCACCGAGACGGCATAACTACTTTCGTCGAGATCGACGTTAGTGCGGCAATTTTCGGCGTGTCGTCGCGCTAACGTCGATTTCGGCGATAACCACGGCGCGCCAGCGCCTCAGCAACCCGGTCGACGATGTGACGCGGGCGATGCTCGGCGACGACGCGAATCACCACCCAGCCAAGGTCTTCCATCGCCTCGATCCGGTTGATGTCCCTGACGAACTGGCGTCGGTCGGTCCGGTGTTGATCGCCGTCGTATTCCACGGCGACCAAGTAGTCCTCCCAACCCATGTCGAGCAGGCCCATGAGTTGCCAGCCACGATGCACCGGTATCTGTGTGGTCGGCTTCGGCAATCCGGCGTCGAGCAACAGCAGACGCAGCCAGCTTTCCTTCGGTGATGCTGCGCCGCCATCGATCAACGGGAGTACAGCATTGAGCCGTCGCATGCCACGAGCGCCCCGGTGTCTCTTAGCGAGCAATAAGACGTCCTCCACGGAGAATGGGGTGGCACGCACGAGTGCATCAAGTCGCGCCAACGCCTCACCTCGCGGCAGGTGACGGCCGAGATCGAAGGCGGTGCGCGCGGGCGTGGTCACCGGGAGCGTGATCGAGTGACGCGTGACCTGCGTGACCTCGTCGGCGCGCAGGGTCTCGTTGCGAACGATCAGTCCGTGTTGTGGCCGCGCGCTTTTCGCGACCAGCTCGACGGGCGTCTTCGCATCGACCCACTGGGCACCGTGCAGCGCCGACGCTGCCACACCCGCTACCACCGCTCGTTTACGCGACCACAGCCAGGCGCCGACGATGTAGTCGTCAATCGTCGGGTCGCACCACGTCGGCATATAGACGCCACGGAAGATCGGCCGGTTCCGACTCCTCAGCCGGTGCGCGGTGAGCGCGGCGGCCGCGACCGCTTCGCTGCCAACGAACACTTCCGTCATGCGTCGATCGTGGGCGAGGCCACCGACAGGTGCGCCGAAATCGACGCCAGCGCGACGAAGTACGGCGTGTCGTCACGCTTACGTCAATGTCGCGAGGCCAAGGGCTAGGCCAACTTCCCGGCGACCGTGACGACCCGGCGCGCCAGGTGTTCCAGCGCGTAGCCGGTGACGTCGCCGATGTCCTCGATGTTGTCGTGCGTGGTGACCAGACTGGCGCCGTAGGGGTTGCCGTCGACGAACTTGCACGGATCGGTGTACCCGGGCGGCACCAGGATGCCGCCGAAGTGCATCAGCGTGAAGTAGAGCGCGACGAGCGTGGTCTCCTGGCCGCCGTGCACGGTGTTCGAGGAGGTGAAGCCCGCGTACACCTTGTCGGCCAGCTTGCCGTCGGCCCACAGCCCGCCGAGTGAGTCCAGGAAGTCGCGTAACTGCGCCGCCGGTGAGCCGAACCGGGTGGGCGAGCCGAAGATCACGGCGTCGGCCCACACGATGTCGTCCGCGGTGGCCGCGGGCAGATCCTTGGTGGCGTTGTAGTTCGCCGTCCAGGCCGGGTTCTGCGCGAAGGATTCCGGGTCGCGCGTCTCGGCGACGTGGCGCACCCGGACCTCGGCGCCGGCGGCCTCGGCCGCTGCGGCGACGCGGTTGGCCATCGTGGTGCCGTGGCCGGTGGCCGAGTAATAGATGATCGCGAGTTTGGTCACGGCGTTAGCTTAGGCCCGAGGAGTCGGGCCCCAAAAAGGGCATTTTCTCGATGCCGAATTCCTGGCGCAACAGGGTGCGCGCGGCGAAGTAGCCGGCCATGCCGTGCACGCCGCCGCCGGGCGGGGTGGCCGCCGAACACAGATACGTCTTGGGAATCGGTGTACGCCAAGGGTTTAACCGCGGCGTGGGTCCGGCGATCGCGCGCCACGCGGAATTTCCGCCCATCCCTATGTCGCCGCCGACGTAGTTGGCGTTGTGCTCGCTCAGGTGCGCGGCGGGGATCGCGCGGGCGGCGACCACGACGTCGCGAAAGCCGGGCGCGAACCGCTCGATCGTCGCGGTGACGGCCTCGGTGGCATCGAGCGTCGAACCCGCCGGGACATGGGCATAGGTCCAGAACGGACGGCGGCCCGCCGCGTCGATGCGCCCGGGATCGGCGACGTGCGAGGCGGCGGCCAGCACCATCGGCCACTGCGCGTGACGTCCGGCCGCGATCTCCTTCTCGGCCAGTGCCATCTGCTCCCGGCTGCCGCCGAGGTGCAGGGTGGGAGCGTGTCGCAGGCGTGCATCCGACCACGGAATCTCGCCGCCGAGCACGAAATCGACTTTGGCGACTCCCGGTCCAAATCGATAGCGGCGCAAAGATCTTGCGTATCGGTCCGGCAACGCGTCCCCGTATATCCGCAGCAGAGCGGTCGGTGCCGTGTCGTAGGCGACGACACCGGCCGGCGGTTCGGTGATTTCGACCCCGGCGATCACCTCACCGCCGTGCGCGCGCAGGTCGGCGATCAGCGCGTCGGTGATCGCCTGGCTGCCACCCACCGGGATGGGCCAGCCGACCGAATGGGCGAGCGTCGCCAGCATCAAGCCGGCCCCGGCCGCCGTCAAGGACGGCATGCGCGAAAGTACATGGGCGGCAACGCCGGTGAACAAGCTGCGGCCGTCCTCGCCGGCCAACGATCCCCACGCCGGCGTGCCCTGCGTCAGCATCCGCAGCCCCAGGCGTCGCGCCGACGGCAACGAACCGGGCACCGACCGTTTGTCGCCGAGCAGCAAATCCACGACCGCTTGCCAGTCGGCCACCAGCGGGCCCAGCAGCCGTCGCCAGGACGCGCCGTCGGACAGCTCGGCGCAGGTGCGTTCGAGGTCGCGGTAGGCGATCGCCGCGGGCCGGCCCGGCAGCGGGTTGGCGTAGGCGATGTCCGGGACCGCCAGCTGCACGCCGCGGGCGGACAGGTCGAACTCCGCGAAGAACGGCGACGCCAGCGCCAGCGGGTGTACCGCCGAGCAGATGTCGTGTTGGACTCCGGGAAATTCTGGGTCGGCGGCGGTGCGGGCCCCGCCGCCCAACGTGGGCTGCGCCTCGACGACCTGCACTTTGAGTCCGGCTCGGGCGCAGATCACGGCCGCGGAGAGCCCGTTGGGTCCGCTGCCGACGACGGTGACGTCCATCGGCCAATTACAGCCGATAGGCTGGCCGCGTGAACTTGCCTGTTGTGTTAATCGCCGACAAACTCGCCGAATCAACTGTCGCCGCCCTGGGCGACCAGGTCGAGGTGCGCTGGGTAGACGGTCCGGACCGGGAGAAGCTGCTGGCCGCGGTGCCCGAGGCCGATGCGCTGCTGGTGCGTTCGGCCACCACGGTCGACGCCGAGGTGCTGGCCGCCGCCCCCAAGCTCAAGATCGTCGCCCGCGCCGGCGTCGGCCTGGACAACGTCGACGTGGACGCCGCCACCGAGCGCGGCGTGCTGGTGGTCAACGCGCCGACGTCGAACATCCACAGCGCCGCCGAGCACGCCCTGGCGCTGCTGCTGGCCGCGGCGCGCCAGGTCCCCGCGGCCGACGCCACCCTGCGGGAACACACCTGGAAGCGGTCGAAGTTCAACGGCACCGAAATCTTCGGCAAGACGGTCGGCATCGTGGGGCTGGGCCGCATCGGCCAGCTGGTCGCCGCGCGGATCGAGGCCTTCGGCACCCACGTCATCGCGTACGACCCGTACGTGTCGCCGGCCCGCGCCGCCCAGCTCGGCATCGAATTGTTGCCCCTGGACGAACTGCTGGCCCGCGCCGACTTCATCTCGGTGCACCTGCCCAAGACACCCGAGACGGCCGGCCTGATCGACAAGGAGGCGCTGGCCAAGACCAAGCCGGGCGTCATCGTCGTCAACGCCGCGCGCGGTGGCCTGGTGGACGAGGCTGCGCTGGCCGAGGCGATCGGCAGCGGTCATGTGCGCGCGGCCGGCCTGGACGTCTTCTCGACCGAACCCTGCACGGACAGCCCCCTTTTCGAGCTGCCGGAAGTGGTGGTGACGCCGCACTTGGGGGCGTCCACCTCCGAGGCGCAGGATCGGGCCGGCACCGACGTCGCCGAGAGTGTGCGGCTGGCGCTGGCCGGGGAGTTCGTGCCCGACGCGGTCAACGTCGGCGGCGGCGTGGTCAACGAAGAGGTGGCTCCCTGGCTGGACCTGGCGCGCAAGCTCGGGCTGCTGGCCGCGGCGCTCACCGATGGCGCTCCCACCTCGCTGTCGGTGCAGGCGCGCGGCGAGCTGGCCTCCGAAGATGTTGAGGTGCTGAAGCTTTCGGCGCTGCGCGGTTTGTTCTCGGCCGTCGTCGAGGATCCGGTGACGTTCGTCAACGCGCCGGCGCTGGCCGCCGAGCGTGGTGTGACGGCCGAAATCAGCACGGCCTCGGAGAGCCCCAATCACCGCAGCGTCCTCGACGTGCGGGTGGCCGGTCACGACGGCTCGCGGATCAATGTCGCGGGCACGTTGTCGGGTCCGCAGCTGGTCGAGAAGATCGTGCAGATCAATGGCCGCAACTTCGATCTGCGGGCCCAGGGCACCAATCTGGTGATCAACTACGCCGACCAGCCCGGCGCGCTGGGCAAGATCGGCACCCTGCTGGGTGCGGCCGGGGTGAACATCCAAGCCGCACAGCTCTCCGAGGACGCCGAAGGCTCCAGCGCGACGATTCTGCTACGGCTCGACCGTGACGTGCCCGGCGACGTCCGGTCCGAGATCGCGACCGCGGTCGGCGCCAACAAGCTGGAAGTGGTTGACCTGTCATGAAATTGGCGATCATCGGCGGTGACGGGATCGGGCCGGAGGTAGTCGGCGAGGCGGTCAAGATCCTTGATGCGGTCAAGCCGGGCGTGCAGAAGACCGAATACGACCTGGGCGCACGGCGTTTCCACGCCACCGGCGAGCTACTGCCGGAGTCGGCGCTGGCCGAGCTGCGCGAGCATGACGCGATCCTGCTCGGGGCGATCGGTGACCCGTCGGTGCCCAGCGGGGTGCTGGAGCGAGGTCTGTTGTTGCGCTTGCGTTTTGAGCTCGACCATCACGTCAATTTGCGGCCCGCCAAGCTGTATAAGGGGGTGAGCAGCCCGCTGGCGGGAGATCCCGCTATCGATTTCGTGGTGGTGCGCGAGGGGACCGAGGGTCCCTACACCGGCAACGGTGGCGCGATCCGGGCGGGAACGCCGCACGAGGTGGCCACCGAGGTCAGCGTCAACACCGCGTTCGGGGTGCGCCGCGTCGTGGTCGATGCATTCGAGCGGGCCCGGCAGCGTCGCAAGCATGTGACGTTGGTGCACAAGAACAATGTGCTGGCCTTCGCCGGGAAACTGTGGTCGCGGGTCTTCGCCGAGGTCGGTGCGGAATACCCCGACGTCGAGGTGGCCTATCAACACGTCGACGCCGCCACCATCTTCCTGGTCACCGATCCCGGGCGCTTCGACGTGATCGTCACCGACAACCTGTTCGGCGACATCATCACCGACATCGCCGCCGCGGTGTCCGGCGGAATTGGCTTGGCCGCCAGTGGAAATATCGATGCGACCCGGACCAACCCGTCGATGTTCGAGCCGGTGCACGGCAGCGCACCCGATATCGCCGGAAAGGGCATTGCCGATCCGACCGCGGCCATTCTTTCGGTGGGGCTGCTGCTTGCCCACCTCGGCGACACCGAGGCCGCGAGCCGGGTGGACCGGGCCGTCGAGACCTATCTCGCGTCTCGGGGGAGCGAGCGGCGCTCTACCGCCGAGGTCGGCGAACTGATCGCGGCCGGGCTCTAGCCGCTGCCCTGGTTTCCAGGCCCGGCGGCAGCAGCTTGGCCGGCACCAACGGTATTGCCGCCAACGGGAACAGACCGCACAACGCCCAGGCGGTCGGATATCTGGCCGCGTCGATCAGGACACCGAACAGCGGGGCGCCCGCGGCGGCCACCAGCCGCTGCGTGGTGTTCTGGATTCCCAGCGCGCGTCCGCTCCAGAACGACCCGGCGAAATCGGTGATCGCCGTTGCCTCCAATCCGTTGTCCAGCACCGCGATCACCGAAACGGCAATCATCACCGGCACTTCGAAACCCCAATCGCCGTCATCGGCGAGCGTGAGTAGCAACAACGCCAACGTCGCTGCGACCGCGACGATGCGCAGCGGCCGCATCCGTGAGCCGAGCCGGTCCGACCACCGTCCGACGGCGATACGGCCCAGCGCACCCAGGAACTGCGACAGGGTGACCACACCGCCGGCCTCCGCGATCGTCCAGCCATGGTGGCGCATCAGCCACACCAGCATGAACGTCACGGTCACGGTCTGCGGCATCATCAGCAGGCCCGCCACCGCGTGGATTCGCCACAGCACCAACGATCCCCGGTACGGGCTGGCCAATTCCTGTTCGGTGGCCACCTGCCGTGGCTTGCGCGGCGGGTCGACGACGCCGATCGCGCTGGCTACCGCCGCGGCGGTGCACGCGAACGCCGGGAACATCAGCCCGGCCCGCAGACCGTGTTCGGCGAGCTCGGGCATCACCAATGCGCCCAGGGCAATACCCAACGGCTGGGCGGTCTGGCGAATGCCCATGGCCAGGCCGCGCTGGTGTGGCGGAAACCAGGCCGACACCAACCGGGCGCCGGCGGTGTTGCAACTTGCCGCGGCCATGCCGCCCAGAAACAGGTAGGCACCGATCAACACCATCGAATGGGCCGCGGCGGCGGCGTAAGTCGCTGCGGCGGTGAGCGCCGAGCCCAGCGTCAGCACGAGCCGCTCCCCGACGTGGTCGAGCACATAGCCCCAGCCGATCAGCGTCACGACCATGCCCCAGCTGGGCATCGACGACAGCAGACTGGCTTCGGTCAGCGGGACTGCGCGCTTGGCCTCCAGCGAGGGAATCAAGAAGGCAATGCCGTTGATGAAGAGGAACGAACTCGCCGTCACCCACAGCGAGACGATCATGATCGACCAGCGCGCACCGGCGCTCAGTTGGCCCGTAACCTCCGGGTCCGTGGGCATCCGCTCATGCTCGCACACGGCGCGTCCCGCCCGGCTGAATTGGGCTGAGCAGGCCCTCACTAGGCTTTGGTGAATGCGCCTAGGTCGAATCGCCAGTCCGGATGGTGTTTCCTTCGTCAGCATCGAGGGTCCGCTGGAGGATCCCAGCGCGATGACTGCCCGTGAGATCGCCGAGCACCCGTTCGGCACGCCGACGTTCACCGGCCGCTCGTGGCCGGTCGCCGACGTCCGGCTGCTGGCCCCGATGCTGGCCGGCAAGGTGGTCTGCGTCGGCAAGAACTACGCCGACCACATCGCCGAGATGGCAAACTTCGGAACGGGTTCGGCGGCCGACGATCCGATCATCTTCCTCAAGCCCAACACCGCGATCATCGGGCCCAATGTGCCGATTCGATTGCCCGCCAACGCATCACCCGTGCACTTCGAGGGGGAGCTGGCCGTGGTGATCGGCCGTCCGTGCAAGGATGTGGCCGCAGCCCAGGCCGCCGACAACATCCTGGGCTACACGATCGCCAACGACGTGTCGGCGCGCGATCAGCAAAAGGCCGACGGCCAATGGACTCGTGCCAAGGGCCACGACACCTTTTGCCCGGTGGGGCCGTGGGTCGTCACCGACGTCGACCCGGCCGACCTCGCGCTGCGCACCGAGGTCAACGGCCAAGTCAAACAGGACAGCCGGACCTCGCTGTTGATTCACGACGTGGGCGCGATCGTGGAATGGATCTCGGCGGTGATGACCCTGCTGCCCGGTGATCTCATCCTCACCGGAACCCCGGCGGGCGTCGGTCCGATCGAGGACGGCGACGTCGTCTCGATCTCCATCGAGGGCATCGGCATGCTCTCCAATCCCGTGGTCCGAAAAGGGAAGTCGTGACCGCGCCGGGGGGTGTCCGGGTCCGGTTCTGTCCATCGCCCACCGGCACCCCGCACGTCGGGATGGTGCGCACCGCGCTGTTCAACTGGGCCTACGCCCGGCACACGGGCGGCACCTTCGTCTTTCGCATCGAGGACACCGACGCCGAGCGCGACAGCGAGGAAAGCTATCTGGCCCTGCTCGACGCGTTGCGCTGGCTCGGGCTGGATTGGGACGAGGGGCCCGAGGTCGGGGGACCCTATGCCCCGTACCGGCAGTCGCAGCGCGGCGACATCTACCGCGAGGTGGTGGACAAGCTGCTCGCCGCGGGCGAGGCGTACCACGCGTTTTCGACGCCCGAAGAGGTCGAGGCCCGCCACGTCGCCGCCGGCCGCAACCCCAAATTGGGTTACGACAACTTCGACCGCGAGCTGACCGAGGAGCAGCGCGCGGCATTCCTGGCCGAGGGCCGTAAGCCGGTGGTGCGGCTGCGAATGCCCGACGAGGATCTCGCGTGGGACGACCTGGTGCGCGGGACCACCACCTTCGCGGCGGGCTCGGTGCCCGATTTCGCGTTGACCCGCGCGAGCGGAGATCCCTTATATACCTTGGTCAACCCGTGTGACGACGCACTGATGAAGATCACCCACGTGTTGCGTGGCGAGGACCTGCTGCCATCGACGCCGCGTCAGCTGGCGTTGTACCAGGCGTTGATCCGGATCGGGGTGGCCGAACGCGTTCCGGAATTCGCGCACCTGCCAACGGTATTGGGGGAGGGCACCAAAAAGCTGTCCAAGCGCGACCCGCAGTCCAATTTGTTCGCCCACCGCGACCGGGGCTTCATCCCCGAGGGGCTGCTGAATTACCTTGCGCTGCTGGGCTGGGCGATCGCCGACGACCACGATCTGTTCAGCCTCGACGAAATGGTGGCCGCGTTCGACGTTGCCGACGTGAACTCGAACCCGGCCCGCTTCGATCAGAAGAAGGCCGACGCGGTCAACGCCGAACACATCCGGATGCTCGACGTGGCCGACTTCACCGGCAGGCTGCGCGACTACTTCGCGCTGCACGGGCATCGCCTGGGGCTCGACGAGGCCGCGTTCGCCATCGCGGCCGAGCTGGTGCAGACCCGCATCGTGGTGCTCGGCGACGCGTGGGACCTGCTGAAGTTCCTCAACGACGACGAATACGCCATCGATCCCAAGGCCGCCGCCAAGGAGCTGGGTCCGGACGGGGCCGCGGTATTGGACGCCGCCCTGACGGCGCTGGACGGCGTGCCGGACTGGACCGTCCCCGCGATCGAGGAGGCCCTCAAAACCGCGCTGATCGACGGTCTGGCGCTCAAACCGCGCAAGGCGTTCGGCCCGATCCGGGTTGCCGCGACCGGGACGACGATCAGCCCGCCGCTGTTCGAGTCGCTGCAGCTGCTCGGCCGCGACCGCAGCCTGGGGCGGTTGCGGGCCGCGCGCGCTGGCGCGGTCTAAATCTTTGGTAGTCTGCTCGTCGGCCAACAACGGCTGGCAGCGGCGGTCTTCCCGGCTGGTAACAGCCCGCGAAAGCCGCTCTGACCAGCGGTTTTCGGCAGCCAATGGGGTATGGTGTAATTGGCAACACAGCTGATTCTGGTTCAGCCATTCTAGGTTCGAGTCCTGGTACCCCAGCAAATCCGTCCGGCTGCACAGCAGCTGCCGAGTGATTAGGTGGCCCCCGTCGGGTGAGCTATGCTGGCAGCTCGGATCGGTTCTGGCCCCGTCGTCTAGCGGCCTAGGACGCCGCCCTCTCACGGCGGTAGCGTGGGTTCGAATCCCATCGGGGCTACAAATTACTGGCCGGTCCCCAGCACGGCCGGTGCGGTGGAACCACCCACCGGCATCGGCGGCAATCCAAGTTTGCGGTGATCCCACGAGCGCGTCCGCCGCGCGACGATCCGCACGCAGACCCGCTTGTTCATCATCTGCTCGACGAACGGCTTCATCTCGTCGGTGTACGGACCCGTGTAGCGCTCCCACACGCTGACCCCGACCCGGTGCGCGACGTCCGGGTCGTCGACGATCTCCGCGACGCCCTCGAAGGAAACCCCGCGCAATGTGTCGTAGGTGTCGCCGTCCTCGATCAGGAAGGTCACTCGGGGGTCGCGGGTCAGGTTGACCGCTTTCTGAGACTTGGCTTTTGTCTCCAGCCAGATCTCGCCGTCGACGACGGCGTACCACATGGCGGTCAAGTGCGGCTGGCCGTCGGAACCAATGGTGGCCATTGTTCCGGTGCGACTCTTGACGACGAAATCGGCGATCTCATCGTCGGACATGACGATGCTCGCGCGCTGATTGGTTCCCATTCCGTCAGTTTGTCAAATGCCCAGCGGTGACCGTGCGCTGGTGGCTTTGAGTGTGCGCCGGCGGCGACGACACGCCGGGCGGACCCGCCGTGGGTGCACACCCGAAGCCGTGCGTGCACACCCGAAGTCATGGGCGTCCCACACGCACACTCGCCGCCCTGGACGCACATTCGAGACGATTACAGACGGCGAGCCATGGCGTCGGCGGCCGAGAGCAGGTCGGCTGCCCAGCGCGCTCCCGGACGCCGGCCGATCCGGTCGATGGGTCCCGACACCGAGATGGCCGCCACGACCACGCCGCGGCTATCGCGCACCGGCGCTGAGACGCTCGCCACTCCCGGCTCGCGCTCGGCAACGCTTTGCGCCCAACCGCGCCGGCGTACTTCGGCCAGCGTTCGGTCGGTGAATTTCGCCGTCGGCAGCACCGCTTTTTGGGTGGCGGCATCGCTGTGCGCCAGCAGCACTTTGGCCCCCGAACCGGCCGTCATCGGCAGCCGCGCGCCGACCGGAACCGTATCGCGAAGGCCCGCAGACGGTTCCAGGGCGGCCACGCAGACCCGCGAGGTGCCCTCGCGGCGGTACAGCTGCACGCTTTCCCCGGTGGTCTCGCGCAATTGGGGGAGCACCGCCGCGCCCGCCGCCAGCAACGGATCGTTGACGTGAGCGGCCAGTTCGGTCAGCGCGGGACCCAACTGCCAACGCCCTTCGTCGTCGCGCGCCAGCAGGCGATGTACCTCCAGTGCGGCGGCAAGGCGGTAGGTGGTCGCCCGGGGAAAGCCGGTCCGTTCGCACAGTTCGGCTAACCCGCAGGGAGATTCCGCGATCGTGTGCAGCACATCCACGGCTTTATCCAGGACGCCGATGCCGCTATGCTGTCTCATAGAGAGATACTAGCGTCTCGCATTATGAGATCACAGCCCAGATTGATCGGCGAGCCGCGAATGAGGCGAATAGAGGCGAGTTCACGATGGGAACCGACGCACCGGGCGGCAAGCCGCGCACCCTGGCCGAAAAGGTATGGGACGACCACGTTGTGGTGTCGGGTGACGGCAGCGCGCCGGACTTGATCTACATCGACCTGCATTTGGTGCACGAGGTCACCAGCCCGCAGGCGTTCGACGGCCTGCGGCTGGCCGGTCGGCCGGTGCGCCGGCCGGATCTGACGATCGCCACCGAGGACCACAACGTGCCCACCGTCGACATCGACAAGCCGATCGCCGACCCGGTATCGCGCACTCAGGTCGAGACATTGCGGCGCAACTGCGCCGAATTCGGTATCCGGCTACACCCGATGGGCGACATCGAGCAGGGCATCGTGCACGTCGTCGGACCGCAATTGGGGCTCACCCAGCCGGGAATGACGGTCGTTTGTGGGGATAGTCACACGTCGACGCACGGAGCATTCGGTGCCATCGCAATGGGCATCGGCACTTCGGAAGTCGAGCATGTGCTCGCGACCCAGACCTTGCCGTTGCGGCCCTTCAAAACAATGGCGGTCAACGTCGACGGCGACTTGCAGCCCGGCGTGACGGCCAAGGACATCATCCTCGCGCTGATCGCCAAGATCGGGACCGGCGGAGGGCAGGGCCATGTCATCGAATATCGGGGCAGCGCGATCGAATCGCTGTCCATGGAAGGCCGGATGACCGTCTGCAACATGAGCATCGAAGCCGGGGCCCGGGCCGGGATGGTAGCCCCGGATGAGACGACCTACGAATTCCTGCGGGGCCGGCCGCACGCGCCGGCCGGTGCGCAGTGGGACGCCGCGGTGCGGAACTGGCAGCAGCTGCGCACCGACGACGGCGCCGTGTTCGACACCGAGGTCTATCTCGATGCGGAGTCGTTGACCCCCTTCGTGACGTGGGGTACGAACCCGGGCCAGGGTGTGCCGCTGGGCGCGGCGGTGCCGGATCCGGATCTGATGACCGACGACGACGAGCGGCAGGCCGCGGAGAAAGCGTTGGCGTATATGGACCTTCGGCCGGGCACGCCGATGCGCGAGATCGCCGTCGACGCGGTGTTCGTCGGGTCTTGTACCAACGGTCGTATCGAAGATCTGCGGGTGGTGGCCGACGTGCTACGCGGTCGCACAGTGGCCCAGGGCGTGCGGATGCTGGTCGTTCCCGGCTCGATGCGGGTGCGCGCGCAAGCCGAAGCGGAAGGGCTCAGTGAGGTATTCACCGCCGCCGGCGCCGAATGGCGGCAGGCCGGCTGCTCGATGTGCCTGGGCATGAACCCCGATCAGCTTGCGCCCGGCGAGCGATGCGCCGCGACGTCCAACCGCAACTTCGAAGGGCGGCAGGGCAAAGGTGGCCGTACGCATTTGGTATCGCCGGCAGTCGCGGCGGCAACCGCGGTCCGTGGCACCTTGTCTACCCCGGCCGACCTGAACTGAAAACGAAATCGAGGACGAAGATGGAAGCCTTTCACGCCCACACCGGGATTGGCGTGCCGCTGCGGCGCTCCAATGTCGATACCGACCAGATCATTCCCGCGGTGTATTTGAAGCGCGTCACCCGAACCGGATTCGAGGACGGCCTGTTCGCGACGTGGCGGTCGGATCCGTCATTCGTGCTCAATCTCAGTCCATTTGACCGAGGCTCGGTCTTGGTCGCCGGACCCGACTTCGGGACCGGGTCCTCCCGCGAGCACGCGGTGTGGGCGTTGATGGACTACGGGTTCCGGGTAGTCATCTCGTCTCGATTCGGTGACATTTTTCGGGGCAACGCGGGCAAGGCGGGGCTGCTGGCGGCCGAAGTCAGCCAAGACGGTGTGGAACTGCTTTGGAAGCTGATCGAGCAGGCTCCAGGACTGGAAATCACTGCCAATCTTCAAGATCGAAATATCACCGCGGGAACGACGGTGCTGCCGTTCAAGATTGACGACCACACCGCCTGGCGACTGCTCGAAGGACTCGACGATATAGCCCTTACGCTGCAGAAACTCGACCAGATCGAATCATTCGAGGCGGCCCGTCCGGACTGGAAACCGCGCACTCTGCCCGCCCCATGAACTCCGCGATCCGGATGTAATTCGGCCCTATCGCCTTAGCAAGCAAGGCTTATTTTTCGCCTGCGTCACCGACCAAGGGCGGCAAGCGGATTGCGGAATTTCCTGTCGCTTGGCCGTGAAATTGCGCGTGGCGCTTGGCAATTTGCTAGGTGAGGGTTTACCGTGTTCGCTAGTCGGTTCCCAAAATGGGACCACTGGCTTCGGAGGGTTTGGATGAACAAAGCAGAGCTCATAGATGTGCTCACACAGAAATTGGGCTCGGACCGTCGGCAGGCGACCGCCGCCGTCGAGAATGTTGTCGACACCATTGTGCGTGCGGTGCACAAGGGCGACAGCGTGACCATCACCGGGTTCGGTGTGTTCGAACAACGGCGCCGCGCAGCGCGTGTCGCCCGCAACCCGCGTACCGGTGAGACGGTGAAGGTAAAGCCGACGTCCGTCCCCGCGTTCCGCCCGGGTGCTCAATTCAAAGCGGTTGTTGCAGGCGCACAGCGCCTCCCGTCGGAAGGACCGGCCGTGAAACGTGGTGTTGTTGCAGGCGCAGCCAAGAAGGCTGCCAAGAAGGCTCCGGCCAAGAAGGCCGCGGTGAAGAAGGCCGCGACCAAGGCTCCGGCCAAGAAGGCCGCGACCAAGGCTCCGGCCAAGAAGGCCGCGACCAAGGCTCCGGCCAAGAAGGTCGTGAAGAAGGCTCCGGCCAAGAAAGCGGTCAAGGCCGTGAAGAAGGTCGTCGCCAAGGCTCCGGTGCGCAAGGCCGCAACCAAGGCTCCGGCCAAGAAGGTCGCGAAGAAGGCTCCGGCCAAGAAGGCCGCTGCCAAGCGCGGTCGCAAGTAGGTCGGTAACCGAGTTCAGACGCGAATACCCTTCGGGCGGCGTTGCTGCCCCCGAAGGGTATTTCGTGTGTCAGGCCCGAACGTTGGCGGCCAGCGCGCCGCCGATGTGATCGGCCGCCACCAGTCGGCCTTTCGACAGGGACAGCACCCACGTGCTGCCCTTGTGGTTGCGTGACTTATCCGGGTTCACCCCGTCGCGTTCGCACCACCAGGTGATCAGATCCGGAATCACCTTGCCCTGCGTACAGATCACCGGTGTGCCCTTGTGGCCGGCGATACGCAGTATCCGGTGCCGGGCGCGTTTGGGGCTCTTGGCGTAAGACTCCTCGGTGAGCGTCGGCTCGTTCTCGATGCTGACACCGAGCTCCTCGGCGAGCGGTTCGACCGTCTGGTGGCAGCGCACTCGATCGGCGGCGTACACGTGGGTGGCGCCGAACGCCATCAGCTGTGCGACCAGCGCCTCCGCCTGTGCGCGTCCTCGTTTGTCCAGCGGTCGCTTGGTGTCATCGCCGGAAAAGCGTGATTTCCGGCCCGCGGTACCGTGCCGCACCACCAACACGGTACGCGTGTCGGCTGGTTGTTTTGTGAAGCGCCGCAACACGTTTCGATCCTGGGCGTAGTCGAGTTTCTGCATGGCCTCGTCGACGGGCAACCAGATCAATTCGTCGACCTCTTTGCCCGGTTCGAATTTGCCACCGGTGCTGCGCGCCGCCCAGTAGTACACCTTCTTGACGCCCTGGTCGATCGGATAGCTCACCTTGTTGAGCCGCCTGCCGAGGATGGCGTGGTGCCCGGTCTCTTCCAGCACTTCGCGGACCGCGGCCACCGGTGCGGTTTCGCCGGGGTCCACTTTGCCTTTGGGCAGTGACCAGTCGTTGTAGCGGGGACGGTGGATCACAGCGATCTCGAGCTCGGGGTTGTCCGAATCGGCACTGCTGTGTCGCCACAGCACCGCGCCGGCCGCGTAAACGATCCGCTTCCCTGAGCGCCGACCGCCCGACGAGTTCTGGTCCGACACCTCACTCCTGCAGGTCAATTCGGCCAGCGCCACGCCGGCCATCCGGTGGCCTGGAAAACTACCACACGGGCGTCAAGCGCCGCGGTGTCGCTCCATCAGCGACTCCTGGTGGTCGCGCACGGAGTGACCTTCCCGCGGCGATGCGATCCACTGCCCGTCGGACTCGAGCTCCCAGCACCGCGTGGACGGGTCCAGCGCCGAGTCGAACAAGTCGTCCAGATAGGCGGTCAGCTTTGGATCCTTGACTTGAACCAGGACCTCGACGCGGCGGTCGAGGTTGCGGTGCATCATATCGGCGCTGCCGATCCAGAACTCGTTGATGCGATTGAAATGCATGATCCGCGAGTGTTCCAGGTACCGGCCGAGGATCGAACGCACGGAGATGTTCTCCGAGAAGCCTTCCGTGCCTGGGCGCAGCGCGCAGATTCCGCGCACCACCACTTCCACCCGCACACCGGCCCGCGACGCCCGATACAGCGCATCGATGACCTGCTCGTCGACCAGGGCGTTCATCTTCATCCGGATCCGTCCGCCGCCGTGTTCGCGGTGGGCGGCGATCTCGCGATCGACGCGTTCGATGATGCCCGTCCGAATGCCGTGCGGCGCAACCAGGAGATTGCGGTAGGAGACCTTGCGCGAATAGCCGGTCAGCGAATTGAACAAGTCCGTCAGGTCGGCCCCGATTTCGGGAGAAGCCGTCAGCAGACCGACGTCCTCGTACAACCGCGCGGTTTTCCCGTTGTAGTTGCCGGTCCCGATGTGGCAGTAGCGGCGGATGGTTGAACCTTCGCGACGCACCACCAAACACGTCTTGCAGTGCGTCTTGAGTCCGACGTAGCCGTAGACGACGTGCACGCCCGATTGCTCAAGAGTGCGGGCCCAGCGGATGTTGGCCTGCTCGTCGAAACGTGCCTTGATCTCCACCATTGCCACGACTTGCTTTCCGGCCTCGGCCGCTTGGATCAGCGCCCGGACGATCGGCGAGTCACCGGAGGTGCGGTACAGCGTCTGCTTGATCGCCAGTACGTTGGGGTCGGCCGCGGCCTGCTCGATGAATCGCTGCACGCTCGTCGAGAACGACTCGTACGGATGATGAAGCAGCACATCGCCTTCGCGCAGCGTCGCGAAGATGCTCTTGGGTGTTTCCCGGTCGGCGAAGGCGGGGCTGGTGGCCGGAATGAACGTCCAGTCTTTCAGCGCCGGCCGGTCGATGCCGTAGATCTGCCACAGCGAGGAGAGGTCGAGCAGCCCGGGGACTTCGATGACGTCGCCGGGATTTACGTCGAGTTCGCGCAGCAACAGCTCCAACATGCTCTCGGTCATGTCGTCGGCGACCTCGAGTCGCACCGGAGAACCGAACCGCCGGCGCGCCAATTCCCGTTCCAGCGCCTGCAACAGGTCTTCGTCGCGGTCCTCTTCAACCTCGTAATCGGCGTTACGGGTAATGCGGAACGCGTGGTGCTCGACGATTTCCATGCCGGGGAAGAGCACCGGGAGGAACGCCGCGATCAGCTCTTCCATCGGAAGGTAGCGCACGACCGCATGTCCCTCGTTGCCGTCGGTGTCGCCGCCGAGTTCGACGAAGCGATCGACGTTGTCGGGCACCTTGACTCGGGCGAAGTGCTGGCCGCCCTCGTCCTTGACCGTGACGGCCAGGTTCAGGCTCAGCCCGCTCACGAAGGGGAACGGGTGCGCCGGGTCGACGGCGAGCGGGGTCAGGACCGGGAAGACCTGCTCGGTGAAATAGGTCGACAGTTGGTCGCGCTCGGCCTGATCCAAATCGGCCCACGTGACGATATAGATGCCTTCGTGCGCGAGCGCCGGCCGCACCGAGTCGAGGAACTCGCGCGCGTGCCGGGTCGCGATGCGCTGCGTCTGCTCGCCGATGCGGGCCAGTTGCTCACGCGGAGTAAGGCCGTCGGCCGAGCGGACGGACAGCCCCATCTCGTCGCGGCGCTTGAGGCCGGCGACCCGGACCATGTAGAACTCGTCGAGGTTCGACGCGAAGATCGCCAGGAATTTGGCTCGCTCCAGCAACGGCAGCGAGGTGTCGGCGGCCAGCGCCAGCACCCGCGCGTTGAAGTCCAGCCAGCTAAGTTCCCGGTTGAGGTAACGGTCCTCCGGCAGCGCATCGTCGGCCGCGGCGGGGGTCGTGGCGGGGGGCGCTCCCAGCGCGCTGTCGCCGGATTGCCACGCAGTTTCGTCAAGCCGTGCTTCAGCTTCGATTTCGGTCACGATGGAATCATTGCTCATCACCCCTTGGTGCTGCTAGCGCTCGGTACAGATCCATCCGGCGTTGGCGCGCCGTTCATCCTCCGGACAGGTTTGCCAGGCTCGCCTTCTCAGGGGTGGCCGATGGCGCGGGCGGTCGCCCCTCCCACGCCGAGCCGGCGGGCGGCGACCAAATCGGCGGGAGTGTCGACGTCGCAGCGCAGGCCGGGCCACGCGCCCGTCAGCTCGATCGCACCCGAACGACGATGTCGCGCCGCCGAATCCGACCCGAACTGAGGATCCAGCGGGGTGCCGAATGCACACAGTGCCGCGGTGCCGGTCGCCAGCCGGTCGGCGACGAAGCTGCGTCGGTGCTGGCGCGCCGCGGTGATCGCTTCGGCCAGCTCCTGCGTCTGCAGCGCGGGTAAATCGCCTTGCAGCGCAACAACATTGGAGAATGATTCGGCCACCGAACGTTCGGCGGTGACAATCGCATGGTTCAGCGGATCGTCGTGGCCCTCGGGCGTGGGGTCGGTGATCACCTGCGCTCCGAGCGCTGCGGCCGCCGCGGCCGCGTCCTCGTCGGGCGTGATCACGGTGATCGAGCCGACGGATGCGACGCCGGCCGCGGCCGTCACGGTGTCGACCAGCATGGCCAGCACCACGGTCTCGCGGGTCCGGGCGGAGAACACCGGAGCCAATCGGGTCTTGGCGGCGGCCAACCGCTTGACGGCGATGATCAACGCGACGTCGCCGGCACCGTCACCCCGTGTGGCGCTCATGACGTCAATCCTGCCAGCGCGTGATGTCACCCCGGTCGTGAGCATCATGGTGACGGCCCGCTCGTCCCTGTTCTAGGGTGTAGCGGCTGCAGATGCCGCGTTGATGACAGATCGGGATGACACATGGCCAGCACATCGGGCGCCGTCGCGGTGATGGGTGCCGGAGCGTGGGGAACGGCGCTGGCCCAGGTGCTCGCCGAGGCCCTCGGCGGGAGCGGAGCGCCGGAAGCGGAGATCAGACTGTGGGCCCGGCGATCCGACGTGGCCGAGCAGATCAACGCCACCCGCTACAACCCCGCCTATCTGCCCGGCACCAAGCTGGCGCCCGCCGTCCGGGCCACCTCCGACGCGGTCGAGGCGCTGCGCGGGGTGACGACGGTGCTGCTGGGCGTGCCGGCCCAGAACCTGCGCAGCAACCTCGAGCAGTGGGCTCCGCTGATCGCCGACGGCGCGACCCTGGTCAGCCTGGCCAAGGGCATCGAGCTCGGCACCCTGATGCGAATGAGCCAGGTCATCGTCTCGGTCACCGGTGTTGATCCGTCGCAGGTCGCGGTGATTTCCGGGCCGAACCTGGCCAGTGAAATCGCCCAATGTCAACCCACCGCCACCGTGATCGCGTGCAGCGACTCCGGCCGTGCGGTCGCCCTGCAGCGGATGCTGAACACCGGGTACTTCCGCCCCTACACCAACAGCGATGTGGTCGGCACCGAGATCGGCGGGGCCTGCAAGAACGTCATCGCGCTCGCGTGCGGGATGGCCGCGGGCGTCGGCCTGGGCGAAAACACCGCCGCGGCGATCATCACCCGCGGTCTGGCCGAGATCATGCGGCTGGGCATCGCGCTGGGCGCCAAGGGTGCAACGCTGGCCGGCCTGGCCGGTGTGGGTGATCTGGTCGCTACCTGCACGTCGCCGCATTCGCGCAACCGCTCGATGGGCGAGCGGCTGGGCCGGGGCGCAAGCATGCAGTCGGCGTTGGAGGGTAAGGACGGGCACGTCGTCGAGGGTGTGACGTCGTGCGAATCCGTACTCGCGCTGGCGTCCAGCTACGACGTCGAGATGCCCCTCACCGATGCGGTGCACCGGGTCTGCCACAGGGGACTCTCGGTCGACGAGGCGATGGCCCTGTTGCTGGGCCGCAGCACCAAACCGGAGTGAGCGCGTTGCCGGCCGGCGGCCCGGCAAAACCCCGCTACCGGTCGGTGGCCCGACCTGTCGGCGGCCCAGGCGGTACCCTCTCCAGGTTGTGAACGCCAGCGATGCGACGAGCCGGCCCTCCGCGTCAGGGGGCAGCCGGGTGCGCGTTGCTGTCGTGTTCGGTGGGCGCAGCAACGAGCACGCCATCTCGTGCGTGTCCGCGGGCAGCATCCTGCGCAATCTCGACCCCCGGCGATTCGACGTGGTGGCGATCGGCATCACCCCCGAAGGGTCATGGGTGCTCACCGACGGCGACCCCGACGCACTGGCGATCAGTAACCGGCAACTGCCGGGGGTGACCACCGCGTCGGGAACCGAGCTGGCGCTGCCGGCCGATCCGCAGCGCGGCGGCCAGCTGGTGTCGCTGCCGCCCGGCGCCGGCGAGGTGCTGGGGTCGGTCGACGTGGTGTTCCCGGTGCTGCACGGGCCCTACGGCGAGGACGGCACCATCCAGGGGCTGCTCGAACTCGCCGGCGTGCCGTACGTCGGCGCCGGCGTGCTGTCCAGCGCCGTCGGGATGGACAAGGAATTCACCAAGAAGCTGCTCGCCGCCGAGGGAATACCGGTTGGCCCCTATACGGTGCTGCGCCCGCAGCACACGCTGCCCCCCGAGGAGCGCGAGCGGCTGGGCTTGCCGGTGTTCGTCAAACCCGCGCGCGGTGGTTCGTCGATCGGTGTCAACCGGGTGGCGGGTTGGGATGAACTGGCCGCCGCGGTGGCGGATGCGCGCCGGCACGATCCGAAGGTGATCGTCGAAGCCGCGATCAACGGTCGCGAGCTGGAGTGCGGTGTGCTCGAAATGCCGGACGGCGCAATAGAAGCCAGCACGGTGGGGGAGATCCGGGTGGCCGGTGTGCGCGGTCGTGAGGACGGTTTCTACGACTTCGCCACCAAATACCTCGACGACGCAGCCGAATTGGACGTGCCTGCCAAGGTCGACGACGACATCGCGGACAACGTGCGCCAATTGGCGATCCGCGCGTTCAAGGCCATCGACTGCCAGGGCCTGGCCCGGGTCGACTTCTTCCTCACCGAGGACGGGCCGGTGATCAACGAGGTCAACACGATGCCGGGGTTCACCACGATCTCGATGTACCCGCGGATGTGGGCGGCCAGCGGCATCGACTATCAGAGCCTGCTGGCGACCATGGTCGAAACGGCCGTGGCCCGGGGAACGGGTCTGCGCTAACGCTCGGGCGGCCGAGCGGGGTCGATGGGCACCGCCGTGATGGTGTGGTCGATCACCTCGGAGAGCTGCTGGATCGGTGTCGGCCCGGATCCCGACGGCAGCGTCAGCGCCAGATACACCGGCCGGTCCACCGCGTACCACGTGGATCTGCCTGCGTCACCGGCGGATTGCCGATCGCCGGCCACCTCGAACCACTGCACCCGGTCGACGCTCTGGATCGGGGATCCCACCACGAAACCGGTCGGGCGCTCGAGCCCGCAGCGCAACACCACCGGCTCGTTGCCGGTTCCGCCGCGCCACGCGGTCGCGCCCTCGGGTGCCGGCTGCGCCAGCGGCGCGCGCTGATAGTCGCCGAGCCGCTGGGGCAGCGCCGCCAATAGCGCGTGGCATGCCGAACTTCCGGCCTGCGGCGCCGGCACGGTGGGAAGAGCGACCGGCTGCGGCGGTGCCGCACGGGTGGCCGCGATGACGAGCACGATGCCGATCGCGAGGACCGCCACCACGACCGCGACGATCAGCAGGGCCCGCGGCGGTCCGCCTGGGTCGTCGGAGTCCGAACCGGTCATCATCGCCCGGCCGTCGATGCCCGCGGCATCGACCACCGGGTACCTCCCATCTCATACACTGGCGCCGTCCGCTCGCGCGGGCAGGGACCAAACTTACCGCAGGTCGGACCGCTGGACGAGGCCTCACCTGGCCGATGCGCGCCGGAGGAGGTTACGTGCGCCAAAAAGAACCGGGGGAGTCGCCCACCCTGGGCCAGCTCGGTGAATTCGCCGTCATCGACCGGCTGGTGCGCGGCCGTGTTCAGCCCGACGCCGTCCTGCTGGGGCCCGGTGACGACGCGGCGGTGGTGTCGGCCGGTGACGGCCGCAGCCTGGTGTCGACCGACATGCTGGTGGCGGACCGGCATTTCCGGCTGGACTGGTCCACGCCGCACGACGTCGGCCGCAAGGCGATCGCCCAGAACGCCGCGGACATCGAGGCGATGGGTGGCCGGGCCACGGCCTTCGTGGTCGGCTTCGGTGCGCCCGCCGACACCGCGACGGCGGATGCGGAAGCCGTGGTCGACGGAATGTGGGACGAGGCAGCGCGAATCGGTGCCGGGATCGTGGGCGGCGATATGGTCAGCGCCCCGCTGTGGGTGCTGTCCGTGGCGGTGCTGGGTGATCTGGGCGGCCGCACGCCGGTATTGCGGTCCGGGGCGAAACCGGGTGCGGTGGTTGCCGTCGCCGGTGAACTCGGCCGCTCGGGAGCCGGATACTCGCTGTGGCACAAAGAGATTGGCGGATTCGACGAATTGCGTACCCGTCATCTGGTGCCCGAGCCGCCCTACGGCCAGGGTGCGGTGGCCGCGGATGCGGGCGCGCAGGCGATGATCGACGTCTCCGACGGCCTGGTCGCCGATCTGCGCCACGTCGCCGGCGCATCGGGGGTGGGTATCGACTTGTCCACCGCGGCGCTGGCCCCCGATCGCGACGCGCTCAGCGCGGCCGGCGCGGCGGCGGGCATCGATCCATGGTCGTGGGTGCTGGGTGGCGGCGAAGACCACGCGCTGGTGGCCTGTTTCGCGGGCCCGGTGCCACCCGGGTGGCGCGTCATCGGGCAGGTGCTCGACGGCCCGGCCCGGGTGCTCGTCGACGGCGCGCAGTGGCAGGGATACGCGGGCTGGCAGTCGTTCGAGGGTTAGCGTGGCTTTTAATAGGAACGTGACGCCACGTCCATTGAGTGAACTCGTCGAGCAGGGATGGGCCGCCGCGCTCGAGCCGGTGGCCGAACAGGTGACCAAGATGGGGCAATTTCTGCGAGACGAGATCGCGGCCGGCCGCAAATACCTGCCCGCGGGTGAGAACGTGTTGCGCGCCTTCACCTTTCCATTCGATCAGGTGCGGGTGCTGATCGTCGGGCAAGACCCCTATCCGACGCCGGGGCACGCCGTGGGCCTCAGCTTCTCGGTGGCGTCCGACGTGCGTCCGCTGCCGCGCAGCCTGTCCAACATCTTCGACGAATACTCGGCCGACCTGGGTTACCCCCAACCCTCGTGCGGTGATCTGACGCCGTGGGCGCAGCGCGGCGTGCTGCTGCTGAACAGGGTCCTGACGGTTCGTCCGAGCAACCCGGCGTCGCATCGCGGGAAGGGCTGGGAGGCCGTCACCGAGTGCGCGATCCGCGCCCTGGTCGGACGCTCACAGCCGATGGTGGCGATCCTGTGGGGCCGTGACGCGTCGACGCTCAAACCAGTGCTGGCAGAAGGCAATTGCGTGGCAATCGAGTCGCCGCACCCCTCGCCGCTGTCCGCCTCGCGCGGCTTCTTCGGGTCGCGTCCGTTCAGCCGCGCCAACGAGCTGCTCGCCGGGATGGGAGCCGACGCGATCGACTGGCGCCTGCCCTGAGAGCCGCTACGACTCGGGGAAGTTCACGTCCTTCGTGACGGCTTTCCACTCCTCGATCGACGCCGACATCGCGGTGATCTTGTCGCGCATCGCCTTCAGCACGTCGCGGCCCAGCAGCAGCCGCAGCGGCGGCTCGTCGAGCGTGGTCACCATCAGCACCGCCTCGGCCACCTTGCGTGGGTCGCCCGGCAGGTGATCGGCGAACTGCTTGATCAGGTCCTTGCGCGCCGCGACGTCGGCGTAGGCGGCTATCGGGCGGCCCGATTCCTTCATCGACCGCGTCGCCCAGTCGGTACGGAACGCGCCCGGCTCGATCGCGGTCACCTTGATGCCCAGCGGCCGCACCTCGGTGGCCAGCGCTTCGGTCACCGCCTCGAGCGCGAACTTGGTCGACGAGTAGTAGGCGTTGGGCGGGTTGGCCACCAGACCGGTCATCGACGAGATGTTGATGATGTGCCCGTCGCCGCGGGCGCGCATGGCGGGCAGTACCGCCTTGATCATGTCGACGGCCCCGAAGTAGTTGACGTCGAACAACTTTCGCACCTCGGCGTCCTCGCCCTCCTCCACTGAGGACAGATAACCGTGACCGGCGTTGTTGACCAGGACGTCGATCCCGCCGAACGCCTCGTCGGCCGCCGACACCGCCGCCGCGATCTGGGCGGCGTCGGTCACGTCGAGCGCGACAGCGATGGCCCGGCCACCGAATTCGTCGGCGAGATCGGCCACCGCCTCGGCCCGGCGCGCTGTCACCACCACGCTGTGACCGGCTTCCAGTGCGGTGCGGGCGATTTCGCGGCCGAAGCCGGTCGAGCAACCGGTGATCAGCCAGCGCGCCATCTCAGGCCGTCCCTTCCGGCAGGCGGCGCAGATAGGCCCTGCGCCGCTGCGCCAGCTGCGTGGCCCGGTCCTGGGCACTGACCCGCGGCAAGTGCGGCACCTCGGCGTCGAGCCGGTCGAGCTTGATCACTCGCCCACGCGCGCCGAGGTCTTCGCGGGGACCGGTCTCGCCGAACTCCGCCATGCGCAGGGTCAGGATGGCCTCGCGCAGCCCGTCGGAGTCGATCCAGTTAGCCACGCCGGGATCGACGGGCGAGATCACGTAGGTATAGGTGCCGTCCTCGTTGGCGACCGACTGCGCCTTGTTGAGGCTCCCGGTGCGGTCGACGAGATCGAGTGTGGTGCCCCAGATATTGCTCAGCGGCACGGTGAAGTATTCGGCGCCACCGTCGCTGAGGTCGACGACGAACGCCTCGTCGGGCTCGAGTTCGAAGCGGCCCATCACATACACCTGATTACGCATCGCGCCGACCTTGTCCGCCGACCAGGCCAGGTTGAAATGGTTGGCCGGCATCTTGTACACGCCATGGCTGAGTTTGCCGGTGAAGTTGGCGAAGTAATCCATCATCGCCGCGGTCGCCTCGGCCTGCTCGTCGAGCGTGCGCGCCGGTGCCGACGGGGTGCCGCCAAGTCGTTGCACCTCAATGTGATTGGGGTCGTCGCGGCCCCAGTCCAGCAGCACGTCGCGGATGTAGAACTCGTGGGCTTCCGGCGTGCTCCGCACGTGGTTGGGCCGCCCGTTGGCCGGGTCGGCATCGACGGTGATGGTGTAGCTGCCGTCCGAGTCGACCGCCATGGTGCGGCCGTTGAGCACATCGACGGTGCCCATGTTCGCGTCCCAGAGGGTGAAGTAGTTCTCGGTCATGCGGTGGGCGCCGACGCGGCCGCGGATCTCGTAGCGCTCGTCGCCCGAAATCGGGATCACCCGATAGACGCTGTCGGGATTGTCGATGCCCCAACGTGATCCGGGAATACGACGGCCCTCCACCGGGTGGGCCAGTCGCGTGATGCAGCTGACCTTGGGCCGCAGCTTGTCCTGATTGGACGACCACACCGCTGCCGAGAACATCACCTCGGCGAACGAATCGTCGAATCGCTCGCGCATCGCCTCCGATGCCTTGGCGCGGCCCAGCCAGGTCTCGGCCACCGTTCGATAGGCGGCCTTGACGGTGGGATGCTCGATCAGGTCGAGGGCGGCCAGCTCCTGTTCGCGCTGGGATGCGGTCGAGACTGGATCGTCAGGCATGCGCGGTTCCTCCGATGTGCTGTGCAAAACGCTTGTTGTACAAGGTGAATCGCTTGTCGACCTGCTCGAGCGCAAAGAGACGCTGACCGATCGGGGCCGGGGCTGCGCGTCGGCCATGACGGCCGCGGCGTCAAACACGCGCTCAGAACTTCAGGTGCTGGCTGACGTCGCCGACCTGGTCGACGAACATGATCCGGCTGTCGAACCACCAGGCGCCGTCCACTCGATGGAACGTGTCCTTGTAGTGCCCGGTGACGATCACCTGCAGCGGAAGATCGGGGGTGGCCTGCGTGACGCAGTAGTAGGACGTGCTGCGCGCGGTGCCCGAGGCCTCGTCGATGTGCAGCTGCACATTGCTGGTGTTGTGCTTGGTTTTCGGGGTGCCGTCTTCGTAGATGCGCGTGGCCATCTCGTACATCTGCCGCACCCGGGCGGACCCTTCGAACACGGTCTCCGGCGGACCGTCCTGGACGCCGCAGATGCGGCCATGCGCGAAAAGCCCGGCCACCCCGTCCAGGTCACCACCGTCGAGAAGCTCGGCATAGGTGTAGATCAGGTTGGTGATTTCACGCCCGCTGTCACTCATGCCAAGCCACTCCTGTGCCGTTTGCAGACCATGTTGGCAGCACTGACCCAACTTACATAGAACGGGCCATTACTCTTAGTCGCCGTGACGTTACCTTGGACGCCGAGTCGCCTCGGCAACTTGACCGGCAAACGAGTCATCGTGACGGGGGCTACCAACGGGGTGGGGCTGGGAACCGCGCAGGCGCTCGCCAAGGCCGGTGCCCACGTGATCATGGCGGTGCGCAACACCGACCTGGGGAAGCAACGCGCCGCCGGGATGGACGGCCCGACGTCGGTGGTCAAGCTCGATCTCGCGGACCTGTCGTCGGTGCGCGCGTTCGGCGATCAGGTCGACGGGGAGATCGACATCCTGATCAACAATGCCGGCACGCTCACCGACCGCCGCAGAGAAACCGTCGACGGTTTCGAGATGACGCTGGGCACCAACCTGCTCGGACCGTTCGCGCTGACGAATCTGTTGCTGCCCCGGGTGCGCTCGCAGATCATCAACGTCGGCTCCGACGCGCACAAGTCGGCCACGCTGCGACTCGACGACATGCACCTGCGCCGCAGCAAGTGGACGCGGCTGGGCTCCTACGCGCAGTCCAAGCTCGCGGTCATGCTGTGGGGGCTCGAGCTGGATCGCCGGCTGCGCGCCGCGCGATCGCCGATCGTCACTCAACTCACGCACCCCGGATGGGTGGCCTCGAACCTGTCGAATATCTCGGACGCGCCATTGATGTCGTTGGTGCAAAAGGGTGTCACGGTGGTGGCCGACCGGTTCGCCAACGACATCGACGAAGGCGCGGCGACCACGCTGTACTGCATCAGCGAACCGGTGCCGCCGGGTAGCTTCGTCGGTGTCAGCGGCAGGTTCGGCCTGCGCGGCGCTCCGGCGCTGATCGGCCGCACACCGCTGGCGTCCGACTACGACGTGGCCGCCCGGCTGGTGGCCTTCGCCGAAGAAGAGACCGGCACGAGGCTGGAGGTATAGCCATGGGCGAACTCGACAACAGCATCGCCGTCATCACCGGCGCGGCGCGCGGCCAGGGTCGCAGCCACGCGGTTGCGCTCGCCGAACAGGGCGCCGACATCATCGCCGTGGATATCTGCGCCGATATCGACGCGATTCCCTACCCGCTGGCGACCAGATCGGATCTCGACGAGACCGTAAAACTGGTCGAAGCCGCGGGCCGCAAGGCGGTGCCCGTCGTCGCCGACGTCCGCGACCTGCCGCAGCTGGAGTCCGCGGTACACGCCGGGATCGACGAACTCGGCGAGGTGGACATCGTCATCGCCAACGCCGGGGTGGTGGCGATCGGTGACACCGAAACCCGTTCCGAGCCGGTGTTCAACTCGATCGTCGACACCAACCTCAAGGGGGTCTGGCACACGCTGCTGGCGTCGGTGCCGTCGATCATCCGCAAGGGCCGGGGCGGCTCGATCGTGCTGGTCAGCTCGTCGCAGGGGCTGACCGGACGGGGCGGCGACGGCACCGCGGCGATGTTCGCCTACGCCGCGTCCAAGCACGGCGTGGTGGGGTTGATGCGTTCGGCGGCCAATGCCTATGCGCCACACAAGATTCGGGTCAACTCGGTGCACCCGAGCGGTGTCTCGACGCCGATGATCCTCAACGACTTCGTGGTGAACCGGATGCTGGAGAATCCGAACCCGGCCGTCGCGCAGATGCTGCTGCCCGACGTGCCGCTGGTCGAGCCGCAAGACGTCACCGAAGCGGTGCTGTGGCTGGTAGGGCCCCGGGCGCGCTATGTGACGGGCGTGTCGATACCCGTCGACGCCGGCCACATCGTGATGTAGGGCGCTGGCCCCGGACTAGCCCCTGACGACCTTGCCGGCCTTGATGCAGGACGCGCAGACGTTGAGTCGCTTCTTGTTGCCGCCGGGACGCGCCACGACGTGCACCGTCTGGACGTTCGGGTCCCAGCGCCGGCTGGTGCGCCGGTGGGAGTGCGACACCGACTTGCCGAAGCCGGGGCCTTTCCCGCAGATTTCGCACACAGCGGCCATCGTTCAAGCTCCTCAAATGTTCGGGGGTCCGGCACGGATAGATCGCGCCGCGACAGCCCAGGATACCGACTCTGGTGGGCAACCTCCAAAACTATCCACAACGCGCGGTCGGCTTACCTCTGAAGGCGTCGCCGCCGCTGGCTAGGCTCAATAGGCCGGTCAGCGGAGGAGGTGGGTGACAGTGGGCAGTTCGGATCGTCTGCTCGACGCACCGGCGCTGCGGGATTGGGCGCACACCGCGGTCAGCGACCTGATCACTCACATCGACGAGATCAACCGTCTCAATGTCTTCCCGGTCGCCGACTCCGACACCGGGGCAAACATGCTGTTCACGATGCGTTCCGCGCTGGCGGAGGCCAACGCCGGGATCGGCGCCGACGGCGGCCCCGGCTGCGTTTCCCGGGTCGCATCCGCCCTGTCGGCGGGGGCGCTCAACGGCGCGCGCGGCAACTCCGGGGTGATCCTGTCGCAGATCCTGCGCGGTATCGCCGATGTCACCGCGACCGCGGCTGCCGATTCCGGCGGTGAACTGGCGTACCTGGATGCGGTGCTGCTCGGGGCGGCGTTGCGGCGCGGCGTCGAGCTCGTCATCACCTCGATGGGCGGACACGAGATCCCCGGAACCATCGTGTCGGTGCTGCGCGCCGCCGCCGACGCGGTCGAGGAGTGCGCGCACGACGGGCTGGCCGCGGCGATCACCGCGGCCGGCGACGCGGCCGTCGTCGCGCTGGAAAAGACCCCTGAGCAGCTGGATGTGCTGGCCGACGCCGGTGCCGTGGACGCCGGGGGGCGCGGCCTGCTGGTCCTGCTGGATGCGCTGCGCGCGACGGTCGGCGGCCAGCCGCCGGCCCGCACGGTCTACGAGCTCTCACCGCCGTCGGAACCCACGTCGGGTGTCGCCGAACGACCGGTGCCGCAGTTCGAGGTGATGTACCGGCTGGACGGCGGTAACCCGCCGGCCGCGAACGCCCTGCGGGACCGGCTGATGCGCCTGGGCGATTCGGTCGCCATCGCCGCCGCGCCGTTCACCAATCAGGCCACCTACTCGGTGCACGTGCACACCGACGACGCCGGCGCCGCGGTCGAAGCGGGGCTGGCCGCCGGACGGCTCAGCCGGATCGTGATCTCGGCACTGAGCGCCGGTGCGGTCGGGCAACCCGCGGGCAGCTGGACCAAGGAACGTGCGGTGCTGGCCGTCGTGGACGGGGAAGGCGCGGCCGAGCTGTTCGCCGGCGAGGGCGCCCACGTGCTGCAACCCGCTCCGGACGCGGGCGACCCGACCACGGCGATCAGCGCTCACCAGCTGATGCGGGCCGTCGTCGACGCCGGGGCCGCCCAGGTGATGGTGCTGCCGAACGGCTATGTCGCCGCCGAGGAGCTGGTCGCCGGGTGCACCGCGGCCATCGGCTGGGGCATCGACGTGGTGCCGATACCGACCGGGTCGATGGTGCAGGGGCTGGCCGCACTGGCCGTGCACGAAACGGACCGGCAGGCGGTCGACGACGGCTACACCATGGCCCGCGCCGCTGGCGGCGCGCGGTACGGATCGGTGCGCATCGCCACCGAGAGCGCGCTGACCTGGGCGGGTCGCTGCCAGCCGGGCGACGGCCTGGGCATCGCGGGCGACGAGGTGCTGATCGTGGCCGCCGACGCGGCCGGAGCGGCGATCGGACTGCTCGATCTGCTGTTGGCCTCCGGCGGCGACCTGGTGACCGTGCTGGTCGGCGTGGGCATGGGCCCCGACGGCGATTCGGTGACCAACACCCTGCAAGAGCATGTACACGACCACCATCCGGGCACCGAATTGGTGACCTACCGCACCGGCCATCGCGGCGACGCCCTGCTGATCGGCGTCGAGTGAGCGACGTGTCGCTGAGCACTCGCCTGGACTACGTGCTGGGCGCCAAGGCCGCGGGTCCCCTCGACGAGGTGTTCGGCATCCGGACGGTTGACGACCTGCTGCGCCACTACCCGCGCAGCTACACCGAGGGCGCCACGAGGTGGGATGCCGCGGAAGGAGAGGCCGAGCGGCCCGAAGAGGGCCAGCACATCACCCTCGTCGACACCATCACCGACACCGACACGTTCCCGATGAAGAAGAACCCCAAGCGCAAATGCCTGCGCATCACCCTGGGCACCGGTCGCAGCAAGGTGACCGCGACGTTCTTCAATGCGGACTACCTGAGCAAGGACCTCACCAAGGGCACCAAGGTGATGCTGTCGGGGGAGGTCGGCTACTTCCGGAAGGTCATGCAGCTGACGCACCCGGACTTTCTGATCCTCGACTCGCCGAGCGGACGCAACCGCGGCAGCAAGTCGCTCAAGAGCATCGCCGACGCCTCGCAGGCCGCCAGCGGCGAGGTGTTGATGTCGGCGTTCGAGCGCAGCTTCTTTCCGATCTATCCGGCCAGCACCAAACTGCAGAGCTGGGACATCTACGCCTGCGTGCGCCAGGTGCTCGACGTGCTCGATCCCGTCGACGATCCGCTGCCCGAGGAACTGCTCGCCGCTCACGACCTGATGCCCGAGGACGAGGCGCTGCGCGCGATTCACCTCGCCGAGGACGAGGTGGAGCGCCGCCGCGCGCGCGACCGGTTGACGTTCGACGAAGCCGTCGGCCTGCAGTGGGCGCTGGCAGCGCGGCGGCACGGCGAGCTGTCGCAATCGGGACCGCCGGCGCCGCGGCGATCCGACGGTTTGGCTGCGGAACTGTTGGGCCGCTTGCCCTTCGAGCTGACGGCCGGGCAGCGCGAAACGCTCGATGTGTTGTCCGAGGGCCTGGCGGCCAGTCGCCCGATGAACCGGATGCTGCAGGGGGAGGTCGGTTCGGGCAAAACGATCATCGCGGTGCTGGCGATGCTGCAGATGGTCGATGCGGGCTACCAGTGCGCGCTGCTGGCCCCGACGGAAGTTCTTGCTGTACAACATCTTCGGTCGATCAATGACGTGCTCGGTCCGCTGGCGATGGCCGGTCAGCTGGGCGGGGCCGACAACGCGACCCGCGCCGCGCTGCTGACCGGATCGATGTCGACCGTGCAGAAGAACCAGGTACGCCGTGAGATCGCCGGTGGTGAGGTCGGCATCGTCATCGGCACGCACGCCCTGCTGCAGGACGTGGTGGAGTTTCACAAGCTGGGCATGGTGGTCGTGGACGAGCAACACCGATTCGGTGTCGAGCAACGAGATCAGTTGCGCGCCAAGGCGCCCGAAGGCATTACGCCGCATCTGCTGGTGATGACGGCGACGCCGATCCCGCGCACCGTCGCGCTGACCGTGTACGGCGACCTGGAAACCTCGACGCTGCGCGAGCTGCCGCGCGGCCGCCAGCCCATCACCAGCAACGTCATTTTCGTCAAGGACAAGCCCGCCTGGCTGGACCGCGCCTGGCAACGCATCCGCGAGGAGGTCGCGGCCGGCCGGCAAGCCTATGTGGTGGCGCCCCGCATCGACGAGGCCGACGAGTCGGACAAGGGGCAAGAAGACGCGCGCCCGACGGAGACCGCCGTGGGGCTCTTCGACAGGCTGCGGTCCGGCGAGCTCGCGAGCCTGCGGCTGGGGCTGATGCACGGACGGTTGCCCGCCGACGAGAAGGACGCGGCGATGACCGCGTTCCGCAACGGCGAGACCGATGTGCTGGTGTGCACCACCGTCATCGAGGTCGGAGTCGACGTCCCCAACGCCACGGTGATGCTGGTGATGGACGCCGACCGGTTCGGAATCAGCCAGTTGCATCAGCTGCGTGGCCGCATCGGCCGCGGCCAGCATCCGAGCCTGTGCCTGCTGGCCACCTGGAGCTCGGAGGGATCGCCGGCCGGCCGACGGCTGCGGGCGGTCGCCGCAACGCTGGACGGTTTCGCGCTTTCCGAGCTGGATCTCAAAGAGCGCCGGGAAGGAGATGTGCTGGGCCGCAACCAGTCCGGCCGGGCGATCAATTTGCGGCTGCTGTCGCTGGCCGACCACCTGGCGTTCATCGAAGCGGCCCGCGAATTCTGCACCCGGGTGTATCAGGAGAACCCCCAGGATCCTGGATTGGCTTCACTGGCAGCACAATTCACCGACACCGAACGCATCGAATACCTGGACAAGTCGTGACGCGCAAGGTGCTGCTGTGGTTGTCGGCGGCCGCGGTGCTCGCGGTGCTGGTGGCCTATCAGACGCTGGGCTCGACGTCGGCCAAGCACGCCGAGATCGCGGCGCGCGCCGATGTGCCCACGGTGGCGCCGGGAACCGATGTGCTGGCCGGCATTGCCGTTGCGCCGCAACGGGTGCACCGCTACGACTACCGCCGGGCGGCCTTCGGCGACTCCTGGGACGACGACAACGACGCCCCGGGCGGGCACAACGGATGCGACACCCGCGACGACATCCTCGACCGCGATCTCGTCGACAAGACCTACGTGGCGATCAAGCGGTGCCCCACCGCCGTGGCCACCGGCACGCTGCACGACCCGTATACCAACACCACCATCGCCTTCCAGCGCGGCGCCAAGGTCGGCGAATCGGTGCAGATCGACCACATCGTCCCGCTTGCTTATGCCTGGGACATGGGAGCTTTCGGCTGGCCGGATCCCGAGCGGCGGCGCTTCGCCAACGACCCGGCCAACCTGCTGGCGGTGCAGGGCCAGGCCAATCAGGACAAGGGCGACCTGCCGCCCGCGTTATGGATGCCGCCCAATCGCGCGTTCGCCTGCCAGTACGCGATGCAGTTCATCGCGGTCCTGCGCGGTTACCAGCTGCCGGTGGATCAGCCGTCGGCGGGCGTGTTGCGTGCGGCCGCCGCCACCTGCCCGACGGGACCTTAGCTAGGCGCCTCCGTAGGTGTTCGGGTCCGGGCGCAACCGCGTTCCGTCATTGAGCGCGTTGATCGCGTCCATGTGCTCGGCGGCCAATTCGAAATCGAACACGTCGAAGTCGGTGGCGATGTGCTCGGGGTTGGCCGAGCGGAAGACGACCGCGTTACCCAGTTGCAGGTTCCACCGCAGCAACACCTGCGAGGCCGTCTTGCCGTATTCGCTCGCGACGGAATTCACGGTCGGGTTGTCGTTCAGCTTGCCGAGTGCCAGCGGTGTGTAGGACTGCGTCACGACATTGTGCTGCACGTTGGTCTTGCGCATCTCGTTCTGGTTGAGCAGCGGGTGCAACTCGATCTGGTTGACGGCCGGCGTCGTGAAGACCAGGTCGATGACCATCTCCAGGTATTCCTCGGTGAAGTTGGCGACACCGATGGAACGGGTGTGTCCGGTGGAGCGCAGCTGAAGCAGCCCGCCGAAGGAGTCGACGTACTTGCCGAGCGCGGCGGCCGGCCAATGAATCAGGTACAGGTCCAGATAATCCAGGCCCAGCCGTTCCAGGCTGGCCTCGCAGGCATCCTGCGCGCCCTTGAGGCCCTGGTCGGCGGTGGCGAGTTTGGTGGTGACGAACAGCTCCGCGCGAGGAATCCCGGAAGCGGCAATGGCACGGCCGACGGCGGCTTCATTGCCGTAAGCCGTGGCGGTGTCGATCAGCCGGCAGCCGATCTCCAGCGCCGCCGATACAGCACGTTCGGTCTCGTCCTCCGACAAATCCGCGACGCCGAGGCCGAGCACCGGCATCGTGTTTTCGTCGTTAAGAGTGATCGAGGGTACGGCGAGTCCCGCGTCGCCAGTCAACGTCATTCACCTACCTGTGAAACTGAAGGTTCGTGGATCAGGACCAAGCCGGGTTCCGTCGTCGAGCGACGAAATCCTCGCCATTTGATCGGCGGTGAGTTCGAAATCGAACACGTCGAAGTTGCTCACAATCCGTGCAGGGTTGACCGACTTGGGGATCACGATATTACCGAGCTGAATATGCCATCTGATCAACACCTGGGCGGGTGTCCGCCCACATGCTTCGGCAACGGCCGTGACGGTCGGATCTGTCAGCAGCGCTCCTTGCCCTAGCGGCGCCCATGCCTCGGTCGCGATTCCGTGCTGGGCGTGCACATTTCGCAATTCCGTCTGCGGAAAACGAGGATGCAATTCGATCTGATTGACGGCGGGAACAATGCCGGTGACATCGATCAGGACCATCAGATGCTCGGGTTCGAAATTGCTGACGCCGATGGAGCGGATCCGGCCCTGGTCGCGCAGGTGGGCGAAGGCCTTGAAGGTTTCGACGAACTTTCCGAGCGCCGGCATCGGCCAGTGCACGAGGTAGAGGTCGAGGTAGTCGACGCCAAGCCGGTCCATGCTGGCATCGAAGGCCGTCAGCGTGCTGTCGTAACCCTGCTCGGAGTTCCACAGTTTGGTCACCACGTAGAGTTGATCGCGCGGCACGTCGGATTCGGCAACCGCGCGCCCCGTTTCCCGTTCGTTGCGGTAGGCGGCGGCGGTGTCGATATGCCGGTACCCGGCTTGCAGCGCTGTACGCACCGCCTGCTCGGTCTCTGCCGGAGGGACCTGGAAGACTCCGAACCCGACGGCGGGGATCGCATGACCGTCATTGAGGGTGACCAAGGGGGCTGCCATGACACAGAGTCTGCCAGGCGCGCTGGACCAGCATCTGGAGGCTCGGCGCGCATCCACTCGCTGGGCCGGTCTCGTGCAAGACGTCGTCACCAACGTTGGCGTCAAGGCGATTCCGTGGATCCCGACGCCGGCGAAGCGGGTGATGTTCGGCGGGCGGTCGATCGTCATCGACGGCAACACGCTCGATCCCACCCTGCAGCTGATGCTGTCTGGTCTGCGGCTCGGCGGTATCGACGGCCTGGCTGTCAATTCCGATCCGGCGGCATCTCGCGCGCAGATGCGTCAGTCGCTGCTGTCGCTGCCCGGTCCCCAGATTCACGTCATGGTCGACGACCTGACCATCCCCGGCCCGGCCGGCGAGATCGGCGCCCGGCACTACCGTCCGGCCAGTGGTGAGGCCTGCGACTTGCTGGTCTTCTATCACGGTGGGGGCTGGGTGCTCGGCGACCTGGACACTGCCGACGCGTTGTGCCGGTTGACCTGCCGTGACGCCGGTGTCCACGTGTTGTCGATCGACTACCGGCTGGCCCCCGAGCATCCGGCGCCGGCCGCGATCGACGACGCCTATGCCGCGTACACGTGGGCCTGCGAGCATGCCGCCGAACTGGGCGCTACCCCCGGGCGTGTCGCGGTCGGCGGAGACAGCGCGGGCGGCAACCTGGCCGCGCTCGTGTGCCACCTGACCCGCGAGGAGAACGGCCCGGCCCCGCTGCTGCAGTGGCTGATCTACCCGCGGACCGACTTCACCGCGCAGACCCGTTCGCTGAGCCTGTTCGCCCGAGGTTTCCTGCTGACCAAGCGGGACATCGACTGGTTCACCGCGCAGTACCTGCGCGGTACCGGCATCGACGAGGCGGACCCGCGGGTATCGCCGCTGCTGGCCGAGTCGTTGTCCGGGCTGGCGCCCGCTTTGATCGCCGTTGCCGGGTTTGACCCGTTGCGCGACGAAGGCGAGCGCTACGCGACGGCGCTGCAGGCCGCGGGCACCGCGGTGGATCTGCGGCGCCTGGGTTCGCTGACGCACGGTTTCGCCAGCCTGTTTCAGCTCGGCGGCGGCAGCGCGGCCGCAACCAGCGATCTGATTTCTGCCCTGCGGGCCCACCTGAGCCGGGCCTGATTTGCCGGGGCGTGCTCGCCGGTAATCTAGAAGCGCTGTCTCCGGCTTACGGACACGCCCGCAAGCCGACCCAAACACAGAAGGATCACCGAAGCTGTGGCCGACAAATCGAAACGTCCCCCCCGATTCGACCTGAAGGCGTCAGACGGCAAGTCCGGCCGGCTCATTCAGATCGGCGGCACCGCGTTCATCATCATCTTCGCGGTCGCGCTGGTGTTCTACATCGTGACGTCGCATCACGACAAGAAGGGGGGCGTCGCCGGCGAGGGCGACACCGTCCGCGTGACGTCGAGCAAGCTGGTCACCCAGCCCGGGACGAGCAACCCCAAGGCCGTCGTGACCTTCTACGAGGATTTCCTGTGCCCGGCCTGCGGCAATTTCGAGCGCACTTTCGGGCCGACGGTATCCAAGCTGATCGACGCCGGTGCCATAGCGGCCGACTACTCGATGGTCGCCATTCTCGACAGTTCCAAGAGCCAGAACTATTCGTCGCGGGCCGGCGCCGCCGCATTGTGCGTCGCCGACGAGAACATGGATTCGTTCCGGCGCTTTCACACCGCGCTGTTCAGCAAGGGCATCCAGCCCGACGAGCGGGGACCCAACTTCCCCGATAACGCGAAATTGATCGAGCTGGCCCGCGAGGCCGGCGTCGTCGGCAAGGTGCCGGATTGCATCAACAGCGGCAAGTACGTCCCCAAGGTCACCGGGGAGGCCTCGACCGCGGGCATCACCGCGACCCCGACGATCAAGATCAACGGCGAAAACTACGACCCGTCGACGCCCGATGCGCTGGTCGCCAAGATCAAGACCATCGTCGGCGACGTTCCGGGCATCGACACGGCCGTCGCTCCCGCGGCTTCGTGACGGTCGCGGTGCCGGTCGAACCAGCCGAGCGATCCGGCGACCCGACACCGGCTTCGACGCGTGACTCATCCGTACCGGCGCGCAGCGCTTGGTGGGTGCTGATCGCCGGTGTGGTCGGGCTGGTCTCCTCGGCGACGTTGACGGTGGAGAAGATCGACATCCTGCTCAACCCGTCGTACGTGCCGTCGTGCAACCTGAATCCGATCATCTCGTGCGGGTCGGTGATGGTCACGCCGCAAGCGTCGGTGCTGGGTTTCCCGAACCCACTGCTCGGCATCGTGGCGTTCACCGTGGTGTTGGTGGTCGGCGTCCTTGCGGTGGCGAAAGTGCCGATACCACAATGGTTTTGGTCAGCGCTGGCGGCCGGCTTGCTGGCCGGTGCGGTGTTTGTGCACTGGCTGATCTACGAGAGCCTGTACCGGATCGGGGCGCTGTGCCCCTACTGCATGGTGGTCTGGGCGATGACGATCACGCTGTTGGTGGTGGTCGGGTCCATCGCGTTTCGCCCGGTGCTCGACCGCAGCACCGCGGCACGGGTGCTCTATCAATGGCGATGGTCGATCACCGCGCTATGGTTTACCGCGGTGTTTCTGCTGATCATGGTGCGGTTCTGGGACTACTGGTCGACGCTGCTGTGAGGAGTCAAAGGTGATCTCCAAGGTGCTGGTGGCCAATCGCGGCGAGATCGCGATTCGTGCGTTCCGCGCGGCCTACGAACTTGGCGTCGGCACGGTTGCCGTCTACGCCTACGAGGACCGCAATTCGCAACATCGGCTCAAGGCCGACGAGTCCTATCAGATCGGTGACGTCGGTCATCCAGTGCGCGCGTACCTGTCCGTCGACGAGATCGTCGAAACCGCCTGCCGGGCGGGCGCCGATGCCGTCTATCCCGGGTACGGCTTTCTGTCGGAGAATCCGGAATTGGCCGCGGCCTGCGCGGTCGCCGGCATCACGTTCGTCGGCCCCGGCGCCGAAATCCTCGAGCTGACCGGTAACAAGGCGCGGGCTATCGCCGCCGCGCGCGAGGCCGGGCTGCCCGTGCTCACCTCCTCGGCACCGTCGGCGTCCGTCGACGAGTTGGTGTCGGCGGCGGCAGACATGCGATTTCCGTTGTTCGTCAAGGCTGTTGCCGGTGGTGGGGGACGAGGCATGCGCCGGGTCGCCGACATCGACGCGCTGCCCGAAGCGATCGAGGCCGCCAGCCGTGAGGCCGAATCGGCGTTCGGTGACTCGACGGTCTATCTCGAGCAAGCGGTGATCAAGCCGCGCCACATCGAGGTGCAGATCCTGGGCGACAACGCCGGCAACGTGATCCACCTGTACGAGCGCGACTGCAGCGTGCAGCGTCGCCACCAGAAGGTCGTCGAATTAGCGCCCGCGCCAAACCTTTCCGCCGAGCTGCGCGACAAGATCTGCGCCGACGCCGTCGCCTTCGCCCGGCACATCGGATACAGCTGTGCGGGCACCGTGGAGTTCCTGCTGGACGAGAACGGTGATTACGTCTTCATCGAGATGAATCCCCGGATTCAGGTGGAGCACACCGTGACCGAGGAGATCACCGACGTCGACCTGGTGTCCAGCCAGTTGCGCATCGCCTCCGGCGAGACGCTAGAGGATCTGGGCCTGCGTCAGGAGAACGTCCGGCCACACGGCGCCGCACTGCAATGCCGGATTACGACAGAAGACCCGGCCAACGGGTTCCGCCCCGACACCGGCCGGATCAGCACCTACCGCAGCCCCGGCGGTGCCGGCATCCGCCTGGACGGCAGCACCAACCTCGGCGCGGAGATCAGCGCCCACTTCGATTCGATGCTGGTCAAGTTGACCTGCCGCGGCCGCGATTTTCACACGGCGGTGTCGCGTGCGCGACGCGCGATCGCGGAGTTCCGGATCCGCGGGGTCTCGACGAATATCCCGTTCCTGCAAGCGGTTCTGGAGGATCCCGACTTCCAGGCCGGTCACATCACCACGTCGTTCATCGACGAACGGCCGCAACTGTTGACCTCACGCGAGTCGGCGGACCGCGGCACCAAGATCCTCAACTACCTGGCCGACGTGACGGTCAACCGCCCGCACGGCACCCACCCGTCGACGGTCTACCCGCACGACAAGTTGCCCGAGGTCGATCTCGAGGCGGCGCCACCGGCCGGATCCAAGCAGCGGCTAGTCGAGTTGGGGCCCGAGGGTTTTGCGCGCTGGCTGCGCGAGTCGCCCGCGGTGGGCGTGACGGACACGACCTTCCGCGATGCCCACCAGTCGCTGCTGGCGACCCGGGTACGCACCAGCGGGCTGATGATGGTGGCGCCTTATCTGGCCCGGACCATGCCGCAGCTGTTGTCGGCGGAGTGCTGGGGCGGTGCGACTTACGATGTGGCGCTGCGCTTCCTGAAGGAGGATCCCTGGGAGCGGCTGGCCACGCTGCGTGAGGCAATGCCCAACATCTGCCTGCAGATGCTGCTGCGGGGCCGAAACACCGTCGGGTACACGCCATATCCGGAACTGGTCACAACGGCGTTCGTCGAAGAGGCGACCTCGACCGGCATCGACATCTTCCGCATCTTCGATGCGCTCAACAACCTGGACTCGATGCGTCCGGCGATCGACGCCGTACGCGAAACCGGCTCGGCGATAGCCGAAGTCGCGATGTGTTACACCGGAGACCTGTCCGATCCGGGGGAGCGGCTCTACACGCTGGACTACTACCTCAACCTGGCCGAACGGATCGTCGAGGCCGGCGCACACGTGCTGGCCATCAAGGACATGGCCGGACTCCTGCGGCCGCAGGCCGCCCACCAACTGGTCAGCGCGCTGCGCAGCCGCTTCGACCTGCCGATCCATGTGCACACCCACGACACCCCGGGCGGCCAGCTGGCCAGCTACATGGCCGCATGGCAGGCGGGAGCCGACGCCGTCGACGGGGCTTCCGCGCCGATGGCGGGAAGCACCAGCCAGCCCGCGCTGAGTTCGATCGTCGCCGCCGCCGCGCACACCGGGCACGACACGGGCCTGTCGCTCTCGGCGGTATGCGCACTGGAGCCGTATTGGGAGGCTCTGCGAAAGGTGTACGCCCCCTTTGAATCCGGGTTGCCGGGTCCGACCGGGCGGGTGTACCACCACGAAATCCCGGGCGGCCAGTTGTCGAACCTGCGCCAGCAGGCGATCGCGCTGGGCCTGGGCGATCGGTTCGAAGAGATCGAAGAGGCCTACGCCGGTGCGGATCGGGTGCTGGGCAGGCTGATCAAGGTCACGCCGTCGTCGAAGGTGGTGGGGGACCTGGCGCTGGCTCTCGTCGGTTCGGGGCTCAGCGCCGACGAATTCGCTTCCGACCCAGCACGATTCGACATTCCGGAATCGGTGCTGGGATTCCTGCGCGGCGAGCTGGGCGATCCGGCCGGTGGCTGGCCCGAGCCGCTGCGCAGCGCCGCGCTGGAAGGCCGCGCACCCGCCAGGCCCGTCCAGCAGCTCAGTCCAGAAGACGAGGCCGTCCTGGCGCTGAGCGGGACCAAGCGTCAGGCCACGCTCAACCGCCTGCTATTCCCCGGTCCGACAAAGGAATTCGAGGAGCACCGGGACACTTACGGCGATACGTCGCACCTGTCGGCCAACCAGTTCTTCTACGGACTGCGCCAAGGCGAAGAGCACCGGGTGAAGTTGGAACGCGGCGTCGATTTGCTGATCGGGCTCGAGGCAATCTCCGAACCCGACGAGCGCGGCATGCGCACGGTGATGTGCATCATGAACGGCCAGCTGCGTCCGGTTCTGGTGCGCGACCGCAGCATTGCCAGCACGATCCCGACCGCCGAGAAGGCCGAACGAAGCAATCCCGACCACATCGCGGCACCCTTCGCCGGGGTCGTCACCGTGTCGGTGGCCGAGGGCGATCAGGTGAGCGCCGGTCAAACCATCGCCACGATCGAGGCGATGAAGATGGAAGCTCCGATCACGGCTCCGAAAGACGCCATTGTGGCGCGGGTCGCGGTGTCGAGCACCGCGCAGGTCGAGGGCGGAGATCTGCTGGTGGTGCTGAGCTGACCCGCATCATCGGTGGCGCCGCCGGTGGGCGGCGCATCGCGGTGCCGTCGCGCGGAACCCGGCCGACCACCGATCGGGTGCGCGAGTCGCTGTTCAACATCGTCGCCGCGCGGCTGGATCTGACCGGCCTGGCCGTGCTGGACCTCTTCGCGGGTTCGGGCGCACTGGGCCTGGAAGCCCTCTCGCGCGGCGCGGCGTCCGCGTTGTTCGTCGAGTCCGATCCGCGCACCGCGGCCGTCATCGCGACCAATATCGAGACCCTGGGCCTGCCCGGGGCGACGCTGCGCCGGGGTGCAGTGGCCGCGGTGTTGGCGACCGGGGCCGCGTCCCCGGTCGATCTGGTGCTGGCCGACCCGCCCTACGACATCGAGACCGCCGAGGTCGAGGCCGTCCTGGCCGCGCTGGGTGCCCACGGCTGGGTGCGCGCGGCGACGGTCGCGATCATCGAGCGCGCCGCCGCCAGCGCGCCGTTGACCTGGCCGGAGGGCTGGACCCCGTGGCCGGAGCGGGTTTACGGCGACACCCGTTTGGAGCTGGCCGAATTTGATTGAGGCGCCCTGCTACCTTGGTCGGTTATGAGCGGCGCCGTATGCCCAGGTTCATTCGACCCGGTGACGTTGGGCCACATCGACGTCTTCGAACGCGCCGCGGGTCAATTCGACGAGGTCGTCGTGGCGATCCTGACCAACCCCGCAAAGAAGGGCATGTTCGAAATCGACGAGCGCGTCGCGATGATCGAGGAGGCGACGGCTCATCTGCCGAACCTGCGCGTCGAGGTCGGTCAAGGCCTGGTGGTGGACTTCGTCACGTCCCGCGGGATGGCCGCGATCGTCAAGGGCCTGCGCACCGGCACCGATTTCGAGTACGAGCTGCAGATGGCACAGATGAACAAGCACATCGCCAACGTCGACACCTTCTTCGTGGCGACCGCGCCGCAGTATTCCTTCGTGTCGTCGTCGTTGGCCAAAGAGGTGGCGATGATGGGTGGCGACGTCTCAAAGCTGCTGCCGGAGTCGGTGAATCGCCGCCTGCGCGAGCGGCTGTCGAGCAAATCTGAACGAGGTTATTAATAGGGCGGGTCGTGGGCGGGGGTGTTGGTGCTGGCGGGTCGGGGGCCCAGTCTGCGGGTAGTTCTTCGGGTTCGCGGGGTTCGTTGACCCAGGTGCAGAACGGGCTGGTGGCGGGTGTGCCCTTGAATGCGAACAGTGTGTCGCGCATGTGGTTTCGGAACTTACGCGCAGCGATTTCCTCTTTGCGGGCCTGTTGGCGGCGGTTATGTATGCGCGCCTGACTGATTCGGGCATGTCGTTGCGTGGCCCGGTCACGTCGCACCGCGGTGGGTGCGGCGCACGCCGGGCCGCGCGGCTGCGGGAAAAGATCCGCGCCCGCCGGGTGGGTGCGGTAGGTGCGCCCGGTGGGCGAGGTCCAGATGACGGTGCCGTCGGCCAGGTGAGCATCGCGCCATGCACCGAAGGTTTTGAGTCGGTGATGTTGGCGGCACAGGCATTTGAGATTCTCCGCCACTGTCAGCCCGCCCGCCGCCGGATCCTGGTGGTTGAACGCGACGGTGTGGTCGAGATCGCACACGACCGCCGGGCGGCTACATCCCGGAAGCGACAGGTCAGATCCCGGCAACGAACGAAGCGTTCCAGCGCCGCGGAGGGTTGATAGCGCAGCGCCTCGGCCGCGCTGGTGACCGGATCAGCGACGAGAAGTGAGGCGGTAGAAGCCAGTTCGCGGACCTGTTCGGCGTCGATGACCCCGTACCCCTCGAGGTAGCCCGGCGCATCGCTATCGGCATAAACCGTCTGTTGGCCGGCGACCACGTTGATCACCACCCGCCCCCCACGCGACTCCGGTTCGCCGGCACCGGCGGTGGCGGGGCAGTCCGACTGTCCGCACCGGCATGCCAGGCCGCGTGCCTGGGTCAGCGCGGCCACGGCATCGGCGCGGCGCTGCTCGGTCGTGCGCGGGTCGGCGGCACACACCTGCCCGGCAAGCTGGGAGAGCCGGCGATCAAAGGCCGTCGCGGCCGCGGCCCCGACGGTGCCATCGATGTCGGCCATCCCGTTGTCCAGCGTGCTGATCGCGATGTAGCGATCATTCTCGGCGGACTCGCGTCGCTGCCGGGCGGCATCGGGATCAACGCCGCGCACCGCGGCATCGACGGCATTGACGATCCGTTGTCGCGACCAGCTGTGCCAGTTGCCGATGCGCGCGGCCAGTGATCGGTCGACCTCGGCCATCAACTCGTCATCGGTGATCAAGTCGGTACGGCGGATGATCAACCGGACGGTGCGCCAATCGGTACGGCCCGCGGCCGGTAGCGCCGCAACCTCAGGCAGCCGGGTATCGAGCGCCTCGGCATCCGACACCAGATAGCCGGCCGCCATCGGGGACAGGTTCATCGCGGCGGCCACCTCGGCCGCGGTCCGCTCGAACCCGTCGATCACCGCATAACCCCGCTGGTCCTCGGCGACCTGCCCGGCCGCGGCCACTCGATGCCGCAGCAACGCCGCCACCGCCGCCAGCCGTCGCGCCACCAGCGCCGACTCCCGCCGATGCGCAGACTCGATCCCCATCACCAGGTCGCTGGGGTTAACGCATTCGATCATAGGTGAGCGGTCCGACAATTCTCCCGCGCACGCTCACGGTTCGTGAGAAGCTCATTCTTGCTTTTATGCAGTAGCTACCCCGGGGGATAACGCGTCCACACTGTGCTGAAAGGGACTTGGCAGTGACTGAGCGACCCACCGCTGTATTAAGCCATCGCACCGAGTCGGGCGTGAGTCCGTCAGTGGGCGGGTGGCGTGCGAGCACCGCGCCGGCCGCATTCGCACCGCAAGACATCGCTCACATCCTGCAGTACGTGCGCCACCCGGTTCATGTGGTCCGCGAGGACGCCACCGGCCAGCTGGGCCTTGCGATGGGTGGTGAACTGGTCGGTGCCGGTGCGTCCGACGTATCCCTGATGGGGACCCTGCCCCCGATTTATCCGGAATGGTTGGGCGACCGCGAGTTCTGTGAGTCCCACGGAATCCGCTTTCCTTATGTCACCGGCGCCATGGCAAACGGCATCGCGACCCCCGCTCTGGTGGTGGCCGTTGCCGAGGCCGGCATGCTCGGTTTCTTCGGCGCGGGCGGCCTCTCGTACGCCGCCGTCGAACGCGGGCTGGCCGATATTCAGGCGAGGCTGGCGGGCAGGGCCCTGGCCTGGGGCGCGAACCTGATCCATTCACCCAACGAGGTCGCACTCGAGGGACGGGTCGCCGAGCTGTTCATCGAACGCGGCGTCCGCGTCGTCGAGGCCTCGGCGTTCATGAAGCTCACCCCGGCGGTCGTGCACTACGCCCTGTCGGGCTTGTCGACCGACCCGGCCGGCGCGATCGTTCGCAACAACCACGTGATGGCGAAGATCTCGCGTCCCGAGGTCGCCCGCATGTTCATGGAACCCGCACCCGCGGCGTTGGTTTCGGCGCTCGTCGCATCCGGCAAGCTGACCGAACGGGAAGCCGAGCTCGCCCGGCACGTCCCGGTGGCCGAAGACATCACGGTCGAGGCCGACAGCGGAGGGCACACCGACAACCGACCGCTGCCGGCGCTTTTCTCCGAAATCGTGTTGCTGCGCGACAAGCTGGCGCAGCAGCACGGCCTGGCCTGCCGGATCCGGGTAGGCGCCGCCGGGGGTCTCGGCACACCGCAATCCGTGGCCGGAGCATTCGCGATGGGTGCTGCCTATGTGTTGACCGGCTCGATCAATCAGGCGTGCATCGAGTCGGGCCTTTCCCCGCACGCCCGTGGCATGCTCGCCAAGGCCGGAGTGGCCGACGTGATGATGGCCCCGGCTTCCGACATGTTCGAGATGGGTGTGAATCTGCAGGTACTCAAACGTGGCGCGATGTTCGGCCCACGGGCGAGGAAGCTCTACGAGTGGTACGCGGCCAACCCGAACCTCGGTGCCGTCGTGGACAAGCACGGTGCGGAGCTGGAAAAGATCCTCGGCAAAAGCGTCGGGGAGGTCTGGGCCGAAACGCATCAGTACTGGGAGCAGCGCGACCCCGAGGTGCTCGAACTGGCGACTCGCGACTCGAAGTACCAGATGGGCCTGGTGTTCCGCTGGTACCTCGGCAAATCAAGCCGGTGGGCGATCGACGGGCAACCCGATCGGGTGCTGGACTACCAGATCTGGTGTGGCCCATCGATGGGAGCCTTCAACAGCTGGGTGGCGGGTAGCTACCTGGAGCACGCGGAAGACCGGAAGGTCGACCAAGTCGCGCTGAATTTGCTTGAGGGGGCCACCCACATCAGCCGGGCACACCAGGCTCGCAAATGCGGAGTGCCCGTTCCGGCGGATGCGTTCAACTACATTCCGCGCCCGCTGTCTTTGTAAAACGTTTCCGTTTCGGGCAAGGAGCTACCCGTGAGTAGCGGCGCCCTCTCCTGATCCTTGCCGTCGCTCGACCGCTTCGGCGGCGGTGCGGAATCGTGGGCCGCCGACGTGGGGTTGGTGCAGATCGGACCGAGAATTCGGTAAACAAGATCAGGTTTGGGAGCGCGCATAAAACCCCGCGGGGCGCCTTGCGTCGTGCTCGAGCTAAGGGTGACGAGGAAATGCGTGGGAATGCGGCATTGTCAAATTGATGTGACATATCGGTCAGTTGCCTAATGGCTTGAGTTCGGCAAATTCTCCCGTCGGATTTCCGTCGAAATCGGGAGAACGTGGCCAAAATCAAATCCGCGTCCAGTTACCCGCGAGTAACTGCACCGTGCGTTATTTGCAATGGCCTCGTGTGAAGCCGGTGCGATCCCCAACGATGCGCTTCCCAGCGTCGCAAACGAACGGTTCGACGACCGATGAATAAAACCCCGCGCCGCGGTTCGGCCGAGGTTATGTTGGCGTTCCTCGCCTCGGGATGCATAGCTGGCCGGCCAGTCACCGGGTGGGGCGCGGCCGTCGCCGCAAGGTCTTCTAGCTGGGCAGCAAGCTCCGACCGGCGAGCAGTTCCGCGACGTCGGCGAGCGCGGCCTTCCATAAAGAAAGTTGCTGGGAGACAAAGCTGCATCACAAAGGAACCGTCTATGTCAACCCAGGAAACCGTTGGTCACTTCGTGCCATGAAATTCGGCCAAGCGGTATTGACAGTTCGTCAGTACAAGAGGCGGGGTTCTGATATGGTCCCCGCGAGCGCTAGGCCTGCCCCGGGGGTGCAGGTCAATGCAGCAAAACCTGGACGATCAGTCTTCGGTGTGCCGCAAGTAAACACTCGATGTTGCTCGTCTAGCCAATGCAAAGGTGATCGATGGCATCAAAGCACCCCCCCGTTGCGGTTGTCGGTGTAAGCGCGCTGTTTCCCGGGTCTCCCGAAGCCGAGCGCTTCTGGCGCAACATCGTCGGAGGCGTCGACCTGTTCTCCGAGGTCCCCGAGTCGCACTGGCGCATTGACGACTACTACCACCCCGATCCGCATATGCCCGACAAGGTATACGCGCGTCGCGGTGGATTCTTGCCTGATGTCGACTTTTCGCCAATGGATTTCGGCATTCCGCCGAACGCTATGCCCGCAATTGATACCGCCCAACTGCTAGCACTAAGAGTCGCGCGGCAAGTATTAGAGGACGCCGCGGGTGGTGATTTTTCTCACATTGATCGCGAGCGCATCAGCGTCGTACTCGGCGCCTCCGGCGGCACGGAGTTGATCACCTACATCAGCGGTCGTCTGCACCGGCCGGTCTGGGAGCGCGGACTCCGGGCCGCCGGTCTCTCGGAAAGCGAACTCGCCGCGTTCAGCGAACGGGTGACGGCCAACTACGCGCCGTGGCAGGAGAACACCTTCCCCGGACTGCTCGGCAATGTCATCGCCGGGCGCATCGCGAACCGCTTCGATCTGGGCGGCACCAACTGTGTGATCGACGCGGCGTGCGCCAGCTCGCTGGCCGCTCTTGAGGTGGGCTTGCACGAGCTCTATCTCGGTGAATCCGACATGGTGATCGCCGGCGGCGTCGACGCCTTCAACGACATCTTCATGTACATGTGCTTCGCGAAGGTCACCGCGCTGTCGGCCAGCGGCGACTGCCGTCCCTTCTCCGACCAATCGGACGGCACGATGCTCGGCGAGGGGCTGTCGATGTTCGCGCTCAAGCGTCTCGACGACGCCGAGCGCGACGGCGACCGGATCTACGCGGTGATCCGCGGCATCGGCACTTCGTCGGATGGCCGGGCGAAGAGCATCTACGCGCCAAGTCCGGCGGGTCAGGCGAAAGCCCTCCGTCGCGCCTACGCCGCGGCGGGCTACGGCCCGGAAACGGTGGGGCTCGTCGAGGCGCACGGCACCGGTACCAAGGCCGGAGACGCCGCCGAGTTCGCCGCGTTGCGCGAGGTCTTCAACGAATCGGGGCGAGCGGATCGGCAATGGTGCGCGCTCGGCTCGGTCAAGTCTCAGGTCGGGCACACCAAGGGCGCGGCGGGGGCGTGCGGCCTCTTCAAGGCGGTGATGGCGCTTCATCACAAGGCCTTGCCGCCGACCATCAAGATCGATCGGCCGAATCCCGCCCTCGAGATCGAGCAGTCGCCGTTCTACCTGTCCACGCAAGCCAAGCCGTGGATGGCCGACAAAGGTGTCCCGCGACGGGCGTCTGTCAGCTCGTTTGGCTTCGGCGGCACCAACTTTCACGTCGCCGTCGAGGAGTACACGGGCGCCGGAAAGCGGGCATGGCGATACCGGTCCTGGGATTCCGAACTGGTAGTGCTCGGCGCGCCTTCTGCGGGAGCGCTTTCCGAGCAAGCCGCTCATCTCTGCGCATCATTGGTCGATAGCCCTGACATGCTCGGCTGGATCGCGCGCAGCACGCAAGCCGTCTACAACGCCGCGCAACCCCACCGCCTGGCCGTCGTCGCCGACAGTGTTTCGGGCTTGCAGACGATGCTGAACGAACTCGCAGCGAAGCTCGGTGCGGCGGATGTTCCGCTTTCGTTCGCCTCACCCAGGGGCTACTTCTATTCGGCGCAACGGCCCGGGCCGGTCGCGTTGTTGTTTCCGGGCCAGGGCAGCCAGTACGTCGGCATGGGCGCGGACCTGCCGCAGCTGCACGAGCCGGCATTGTCGCCGTGGGAATGTGCCCGCGCCGACCGGTTGAACGCCGATCGCGACCTGCACGAGGTTGTCTGGCCGAAGACGGCGTTCACCGACGAACAGCGTGCACTGCAGTCCACCGAGCTGACGAAAACCGAATGGGCGCAACCAGGTATTGGTGCGCACAGCCTGAGCCTGCTCTCGGTGATCCGTGCTCTTGGTATCGCACCCGTTGCCGTCGGTGGACACAGCTTCGGTGAAGTCACCGCCCTATGTGCCGCCGGTGTTTTCAGCGGCGAGGTCGCCCTCCAAATCGCGCGCAAGCGTGGTCAGTTGATGGCCGAAGCCGCCACCAACGGCGACGGAGCGATGTGCGCGGTGACCGCGCCCGTCGACCAGGTCCGCCAACTGATCGGGGAGTGGGGGCTCCCGGTGGTCATCGCCAACCACAATGCGCCCAATCAGGCTGTGCTGTCCGGGAACAGCACCGCCATCGAACATGCGGCGCAACGATTCGCGGCGGCGGGCATCAACGCGCGACGCCTGGATGTCGCGACGGCGTTCCATTCCGACATCGTCAGCCCCGCAGCGATTCCGTTCGGGTACTTCCTCGCCGATATCGCGTTCGGGGTGCCCGAGGTGCCCGTCTACGCCAACGCGACAGCGCAGCCGTACGTCGGCGACGCTCAACAAATGCGGACCACGCTGGCCAACCAGATTGCTCAGCCGGTGCGGTTCGTCGAACAGATTCAGGCGATGTGGCGGGCCGGCGCACGCACGTTCATCGAGGTTGGTCCCGGCGGCGTGCTGACAAATCTCGTCGGCAAGTGTCTCGCCGGCGAGGAGCATTCCGCGGTGTCCCTGGATGCCAAGGGCAAGAACGGCATTCGATCGCTGTGGATCGGATTGGCCCAGCTCGTGGCCGCCGGCGTCCCGATGAATTTCGAGGGCCTGTGGGCCGACTATCGCGTAGGCGACGATCCGCGGAACCGCGAGCAGCCGAAGCTGACCCTGAAGATCAACGGATCCAACTATGGAAGGCCGCCAATAAGCGACGAGCCGGTGCGGCGGCCCTCTGATCTCGAAACAACTCTCGACCGCAGTGACCGCACCAACGGACACAGGACCGAATCGGAGTCCAAATTCATGCCATCTGAACCAATTACCCCCGTAGCTCACGTGAACGGCACGGCGCCGGTTGTGCAACCACCGCCGCCGGTTCCGGTTGCCCCGACGGTCATGCCGGCGCCCGCCGCGCTCAATGGCCATGCCGCCAGCAACGGCAATGGTCATGGTCACGTCGGCGCATCCACGACAGCTGTGCTTCCTCCACCCGCGACGGTGACTTCGGCGGCTTCGCCACCCGTCGCGGCGCCCGCGGCCGTGCCCGCGATAAGTGCTGACGCGGTGACGGAGATGATCGCGACGGTAGGAACATTGCGCGACGCGTTCGACCGGCTACAGCGCGTTTTGCAAGGTCTTGTGGTCCCGTCGGCTGTGGCCGCATCGCCCGCAATTGCCAACGGAACTCCGCTGGTGCTGGCTGCCCCGGTTGTGCACAACGGGACATCGGCTGCTCCCGTGGCACCGACCGCGCCGCATAACGGGACGCCTGCACCGGCTCCGGCCCCGCCTGCTGCTGCACCGGCTCCGGCGGCGCCTGCTGCTGCACCGGTCCCGGCGGCGCCTGCTGCTCCTCCGGCTCCGGCGGCGCCTGCTGCCGCCGGGGTGGGTGTGGATTTGGTGGGGCAGATGTTGGATGTGGTGGCGGATAAGACGGGTTATCCGGTTGAGATGCTTGATTTGTCGATGGCGTTAGAGGCGGATTTGGGCATCGATTCGATTAAGCGGGTGGAGATTTTGTCGGCGGTGCAGGAGCGGGTTCCGGCGTTGCCTGATGTGGAGACGGGTGCGATGGCGGCGTTGGGGACGTTGCAGGAGATTGTTGATTACCTGCAGTCGTTGCTGGCTCCGGTCGCGCGTAACGGGACGCCTGCTCCTGCTGCGGCCGCGCCTGCTGCTGCTCCGGCTCCGGCGGCGCCTGCTGCCGCCGGGGTGGGTGTGGATTTGGTGGGGCAGATGTTGGATGTGGTGGCGGATAAGACGGGTTATCCGGTTGAGATGCTTGATTTGTCGATGGCGTTAGAGGCGGATTTGGGCATCGATTCGATTAAGCGGGTGGAGATTTTGTCGGCGGTGCAGGAGCGGGTTCCGGCGTTGCCTGATGTGGAGACGGGTGCGATGGCGGCGTTGGGGACGTTGCAGGAGATTGTTGATTACCTGCAGTCGTTGCTGGCTCCGGTCGCGCGTAACGGGACGCCTGCTCCTGCTGCGGCCGCGCCTGCTGCTGCTCCGGTCCCGGCGGCGCCTGCTGCCGCCGGGGTGGGTGTGGATTTGGTGGGGCAGATGTTGGATGTGGTGGCGGATAAGACGGGTTATCCGGTTGAGATGCTTGATTTGTCGATGGCGTTAGAGGCGGATTTGGGCATCGATTCGATTAAGCGGGTGGAGATTTTGTCGGCGGTGCAGGAGCGGGTTCCGGCGTTGCCTGATGTGGAGACGGGTGCGATGGCGGCGTTGGGGACGTTGCAGGAGATTGTTGATTACCTGCAGTCGTCGATGGCCCCCGTCGCCCACAACGGCGCCCCACCCATGCACGCGCCACCCCCGATCCCGGCCATCCCCAACGGCACCGTGGCGGGTGACCGCCTCCCTTTTGAGTTAGCCGGAGCAGCGATCGCCCGCCACGCGGTGCGCGCAGTTGCTGCTCCGGCAAGCGGGATGGCAATGCCGGGCCTGTACACCGCCGCCAACGTGGAGATCGTCGCAACTTCATCCGGCGTCGGCGAGGCCCTGGCCGCCATCCTGCGCACCCACGGCATCAGCGCGACGATCGTGACCGAGCCGAATGCCAACGCCGAGGCCGTGATCCATCTCGGCGGCCTGCAACGCACAACCAGCCGCGCCGACACGCTGGCCCTCAACCGTATGGTCTTTGCCGATGCGCAACGCGTCGCCACGCGATTCGAGGAGCAGGGCGGCGTCTTCGTCACCGTCCAGGACACCGGCGGCACCTTCGGTCTGCTCACCGAGTCCGGCTCGCGCGCATGGGCCGGCGGCATCGCCGCCCTGGCCAAAACTGCCGCACAGGAATGGCCGAAAGCGCAAGTCAAGGCCATCGATATCGCGGCCGGGCAGCTGACCCCGATCGCCATTGCCGAGCACATCGCGCACGAAATACTCGCGGGCGGAGCCGAACTGGAAGTCGGCCTGAGTAGCACGCACGGACGGGTCACGATCGTCGCCGACGCGACGCCGGTGACCACGCACACTCGTCGCATCGACCAGCGTGACGTCATTGTCGTGTCGGGCGGTGGCCGCGGGGTGACGGCGGCCTCGGTGATCGCCCTGGCTGAACAGACACGGGCCAGCTTCGTGCTCATCGGGCGCACCGAACTCGGCGATGAGCCACCGGCCGCGCAAGGGCTGACAACCGACGCCGAGCTCAAGCGAGCGTTGCTGACAAGCGCTGCAGCGCAAGGACTTAAGCTCACACCGAAACAGCTGGAACAACAGGTGCAGCGCATCCTGGCCGATCGTGAGGTGCGCGCCACCCTGGCCGCGCTGACCGCTGCCGGCTCACGGGTCCGCTACGCCACGGCCGACGTGCGCGACGCGTCTCAACTCGGCGCGCTGCTCGACGGTGTGCGCGCCGACTTCGGGCCCGTGACCGGGTTGGTCCATGGAGCCGGTGTATTGGCGGATGCGCCTTTGCACAAGAAGACCCTGGATGGATATGACCGCGTCTTCGAGACCAAGGTCGGCGGCCTGTGCGCCTTGCTCGATGCGACCGCCACCGATGCGCTGAAGCTGGTCTGCCTGTTCTCGTCGGTGGCGGCCCGCAGCGGCAACGTCGGCCAAAGCGACTACGCCATGGCCAACGAGATCCTCAACAAGGTCGCCCTGTCCGAACAGGCCCGCCGCGGTCCTGGCTGTCTTGTCCGCGCATTAGGCTGGGGCCCTTGGGATTCCGGGATGGTGACACCCGGCCTCAAGGCGATGTTCGAGTCCCGGGGAATCTCGTTGATCCCGCTGGCGGACGGCGCCCGGGCATTCGTCTGCGACGTGCTGGACGCGCAGACCGCCAGTCCCGAGGTGATTCTCGGAGACGGCGTATTGGCAGGCGTGCCAACCCATCCGGTGCCGGCCGAGGGCAGGGTCGCACGGGTGGTGGCCCAGGCGGCTCGCCAGCCATATCTGCTCGACCATCGCATCCAGGGCAACGTGGTCCTGCCCATCGTGCAGGCGCTGGAATGGTTTGTGCGGATGGCCGAAGCCTGCCGCCCCGGCCAGCGCGCGGATCGGATTCTCGACCTTCGAGTGCTGCGCGGCGTGACACTGCACGACATCGAGCAACGCGGCGATGCAATGCTGGTGCGTTGCGCGTCGGTGCAAGATCACCCACATCGGCTGGCGTGCACGTTATCCGACGCTTCCGGATCGACCGCGCACTATTCCGCGACCGTCGAATTGGGCTCGGGCACAAAGTCGATACCGGCGCCCGCGAGCGCGACCATCGGCGGTCGGCAGCTCAACCGCGACACCTGCTACACCAACGGCGCGCTCTTCCACGGTCCAGCATTCCAGGTCCTCGAGAGCGTCGACTGCCAAAGGTCGGCCGCCACGGCCCCCCTGTACGGGCTGACGGTGGTGGGCTGGCCGGGCGAAGGCTGGGCGACCGATCCGGCCGCGCTCGACGGCTGCCTGCAAGCGGCATTGGTATGGAGCTATGAACAGCTCGGGGCCAAGGTGCTGCCACTGCGGGTGGGCGAGATCGTGCGTTACCGCGCCGGTGCGCTGGGGGATGGGTTGCGCTGCGTGCTCTCCAACGGCGTGGCCAAGAACAGCCGCGCGGTGTGCGATCTGGATCTCGTCGACGCGGACAACCTGTTGGTTGCCAGCATCAAGGGACTCGAGATGTACCCATACGGCAGCTGAACTCACTTGAACGATGCTGCGGAGTCGTCTTGAAATTTGAACCCATCGCGATCGTCGGCCAAGGCTGTGTCCTTCCGGGCGGGCTGAGTCCCGATGGGTTGTGGGACACGGTGCGTGAAGGCCGCGACGTGCTCGGCTCTGCGGAGCCGGGCTATTGGGGCGTGTCCGCGGAGCACATCCTGCGCGACCCGAAGAACTCGGCATTCCTGGACCACACCTGGTCCGACCGCGGCGGATATGTGCGGGGCTTCGAACGGGATTTCGCCCCACGGGGTCTTCTGCTCGACACTGCCGAGCTCGACGGTCTCGACCCGCTCTACCTCTGGGCCGTCGAGGCGGCCCGGCAGGCCGTCGACTGCGCGGGCTGGCGTGCCGGCGAAGTCCCCGGCTCGGCCGGGGTCGTCCTCGGCAACTTGAGCTATCCGACGAAGACCATGACAGATCTGGCCGAAAAGGTCTGGCGCGCAACGGAACACCGCATCGACTGGCGCAACCGATTCATGTCCGGTCTGCCCGCCCACCTCATCTCAAACGCGCTGGGCCTCACGGGAGGTGCGACTGCCCTCGACGCCGCGTGCGCCTCTTCCCTGTATGCCATCAAGCTGGCGTGCGACCGGCTGCACGACCGCACCGCGGATGTGATGCTGGCGGGAGGCGTCAACGGAGCCAGCGATCTGCTCTTGCACGTCGGCTTCAGCGCGCTACAGGCGCTGAGCCGTTCCGGAAGGTCGCGCCCGTTCCATCAGGACGCGGACGGACTGGTGCCGGCCGAAGGCGCGGCGATTCTGGTGCTCAGGAGGCTGGAAGACGCAATCGCCGATGGCAGCCACATACTGGGCGTCATCAGGGCGGTCGGCCTCAGCAACGACGGCCGCGGCCGCGGTCTGCTGGTCCCCTCGCAAGAGGGGCAAGAACGCGCGATGCGCCTCGCCTACGAGATGGCCGAACTCGAGCCGCAAGACATCTCCTTGATCGAGTGCCATGCCACCGGAACCGCACGTGGCGACCTGACCGAACTGATGAGCATGGCGCGCATCTTCGCCGGAATGGCCAACGTGCCGATCGGATCACTGAAATCCAATCTCGGGCACTCCATCACGGCATCCGGTGCCGCGGGAGCCATCAAGGTGCTCGCGGCGATGCGTGCGCGGGTCCGTCCCCCGACGCTGCACGCCGACGATCCGCTGCCGTTCATCGCCGACTCCCCGTTCCGTCTGCTCACCGACGCCGAACCGTGGCATTGCGTCGGACCGCGACGCGCCGCGATCAACAACTTCGGCTTCGGGGGCAACAACGCCCATCTGCTGCTCGAAGAATGGGTCGGGCCTGCCAACCAGCCGGAGGCCCCATCGCGATGGCCGGTGATTTCGACCGAAGCCGAGAGCGACATCGCAATCGTGGGGCTCGGCCTGCTGGTGGGCGATGGGCACGAAACCCTTTCGGTGGCAGATCATCTGGTGAATAACCGGTCGATTGCCCGTCGCGACGACGACGGTGTCGTCAGAGCGCGGATGGCCGAAGTTTGCCTCGACTTGACGCAGACACGTTTCCCCCCAACCGATCTCAAGCAGACCTTGCCCCAGCAAATCGCCCTTCTCGGAGCGGCGATGAATGTCGGTGCGTTGATCAAAGATCTGCCACCGGACCGGACCAGCGTCATCGTCGGGATGGGTTGCGACGCCGAGGTGACGCGACTCGGCGTGCGGTGGCGGCTGGCCGGCGAGATCGATGACCCGGATCTGCTGGCGACGACGCGCGACGCGGTCGTGCAGGGGTGGACCGCAGCCGGCGTGGTGGGCGCCATGCCGAATATTGTCGCCAACCGGTTGAACAGCCAGTTCGACCTTCGCGGGCCGAGTTTTACGGTATCCCGCGAGGAGCTTTCGGGCACCACGGCGTTGGAGATGGCGGCCCGCGCATTGCGGCGAGGTGAGATCGACGCGGCCGTGGTGGGTGCGGTGGACCTCAGTTGCGAACCCGTGCACGAAGCGGCGGCCCGGGTGCTACTCGGATCCGGCGAGCAGGTATCCGGCGATGCCGCCGTCGTACTGGTACTCAAACGCGCCGACGATGCGCGTCGTGACGACGATACGGTTCTTGCCACTTTATCCGCGGGCCCGCGGCCGCACGCCGATTGCCTTCGGTTGGGCACCGCACCCGGCGCCGTGAACCTCTCGCCGCTACTCGGCCACGCGCACGCCGCGTCCGGACTGTTGCACGTCGCCGCCGGTGCGCTGTACGGATTTCTCGGGGTACGGCCCGACGGCACGCCGTGGTCGTCGCCGCAGCGAGAGGTCGTCATCGCGCTCAACGGGCTGGCCGGCCAGGAGCAACACATCGTGCTGGTGCCACCGCCGGTCAAACAACACGATGCCGGTGTGCTCGACGCACACCGGACCGATCCCGGGTCAGGATCGGGAAAGTCGATGTGGCTGCGTTTTCCCGGTCATCTTCCCGACGTTCTGCTACCGAGCAACGTTGTGCTTGACCAGAATTCACACCTGATCGTCAGTAAAGGGGAGCAGCGTATGGCAACACATCTCCCGGTTCCCCCGGCTCTGCCCAAGGCCGAAGAGGCGTCGGGGCGGGTGCCGCTGGGTGCGGTCCTGGCCGCGCAGACGCCACCGGAACCGCTGGCGGTTGCCTACGACATCGACGCTCCGGCGGCCGCCGGTCGGGGGAGCGGCCGCAATGGCGCTGACCACAACGACTCCACAAGTCATGCGGACAACGGCGACACGGCCTCGAAGCCGTTGGCTCACAATGTGATCGATGTGATCGACAAGCTGCCGCTTGCGGGTGCCTGCAAGGCGGTGCAACCGGACCGGCCCGCCGACAAGCGGGTTCCGGCGCCGACCGCCAAGCGCGCGCCCGTGGGCCTCACGCTCGACAAGGACGGCCTGCGGGTGCACGCGTCGGGCAAGATCTCCGACATTTACGGCGAGGCATTCGCGGTGCAAGACAACTACCTTCGACAGGTGCGGATGCCGGAACCGCCGCTGCTGCTGGCGGATCGGCTGCTGGGCATCGACGCCGAGCCGGGAAAGCACGGCACCGGAACGCTATGGACCGAAACCGATGTCACCGCCGATGCGTGGTATCTGGCTCAGGGCCGGATGCCCGCCGGGATCATGATCGAGGCGGGGCAGGCCGATCTCATGCTCATCTCGTGGATGGGCGCCGACTTCGCGAACAAGGGCGATCGGGTATACCGTCTGCTGGGCTGTGAGGTCACCTACCTGGGCGGCCTCCCCGAGATCGGCGACACCCTACGATTCGACATCCACGTCGACGGCCACGCCCGTCAAGGCGACATCCGCATGTTCTTCTTTCACTACGACTGCACGATCGACGGTGTCGAGCGGATGTCGATGCGCAACGGCCAGGCCGGCTTCTTCTCCGATGAGGAGTTGGCGGCCTCGGGCGGAATCCTTTGGCGTCCCGAGGATGAGACCGTCAGCGGTCCGATGGAGGCAACGCCGTCGCAGACGTCGCGGACCTCGTTGCCTCGCGCCGAGCTGGAGGCGATGGCGGCCGGCGAGATCTGGCGCACATTTGGTCCTGGGTTCGAACGCGCCGCCAGCCACACGCGCACGCCGTGCATCTCGAGCGGCGCCTTGCTGTTCGTCGACGAGGTAACCCAGCTGGATTTGTCGGGTGGCCCGTGGGGCCGCGGCTACCTGCGTGCAGTCGCGCACGTTGATCCCGAAAAATGGTACTTTGCAGGGCATTTCAAGAACGACCCGTGTATGCCGGGCACGCTCATGTTCGAAGCGACCATGCAGACCATGGCGATCTACATGACCGCGCTGGGCATGACGCTGGAGTGCGACGGCTGGCGCTTCGAACCCGTGCCCTTCGAGACCTACAAATTGTCGTGCCGCGGCCAGGTGACGCCGCAGTCCCGCGAACTGGTCTACGAGGTGTTCGTGCGTGAGGTATTCGCCGGGCCTGAGCCGACGCTGTTCGCCGACCTGCTCTGCACCGTCGACGGCCTGCCGGCGTTCCACTGCCGCCGGATGGGCCTGAAGCTGTCGCCCGGTTGGCCGATGGATCTGGGGGTCAGGGAACTGCAGGGCTATGTCGAACCCAAACCCGTCGCCGAGGTCGACGGGTTCCGGTTCGACTACCAAGCGATGCTGGCAAGCGCGATCGCCAAGCCGTCGTTGGCTTTTGGCCCGCTCTTCGAAAAGTTCGATTCGCATCGCAAGGTGGCCAGGCTGCCCGGGCCGCCTTACCACTTCATGTCCAGGGTCACCGAGTTGGTCGGCGAGATCGGCGTCGTGAAGGCCGGTGCAGAAGTCGTCGTCGAGTACGAAGTGCCCACCGATGCTTGGTATTTCGCGGTGAACGGGGCACCGACGATGCCCAACGCGGTGCTGATGGAGGTCGCGTTGCAACCGTGCGGCTGGCTGGCCAGCTACGTCGGCTGTCCGCTGAACAGCGAACGGGATCTCTACTTCCGCAACCTCGACGGAACGGGCCGACAGCACCGGGAGGTCACGCCGTCGACCGGGACCTTGCGGACCAAAGTCGTTCTGAAGAGCATCGCCCAGGCGGGCGGAACCATCATCGTGACTTTCGAGGGCGAGATCAACGCCGACGACGGGCCCGTCTACACCTTTGACACGGTGTTCGGATACTTCGGCCGCGAAGCGTTGCAACAGCAGGTGGGTCTTCCGGTCACCGACGAGCAGCGCGCCATTGCGCAGCGCCCATGCGAGGCGCCCGTCGTCGACCTGGGCACGCGGCCGCACGAGTTCTTCGGTCCCGGACCGCGGTTGGCGGATCCGATGCTGTTGATGATCGACCGCGTGACGGGACGCTGGCTCACCGACGGCGAGGCCGGTCTCGGGCGGTGGCGTGCCGTCAAGGACGTCGACCCGGCGGAGTGGTACTTCAAGGCCCACTTCTGCCAAGACCCGGTCCAGCCGGGCTCGCTGGGCATCGAGATGATGCTTCAACTCCTGCAATTCGCGATGCTCGATCACGGCCTCGGCGCCCAGGCGGGACCTTCGGCGCGTTTCGAGCCGGTGGCGCTCAACGATGCGATCACGTGGCGGTATCGCGGGCAGATCGTGCCGACGAACAAGCAGATCTCCTCGGAACTGGAGATCACTCGCATCGCGCGCGACGACGATGGCATTCTGGCCGTCGCCGACGCCTCGCTGTGGGTGGACGGCAAACGGATCTACACCGCGACCAACCTGGGTATGCGCATCACGCGAAATGCGCCGCAGGGCCAGACTCAAGTGGGGATCGGCCTGTCCTCGACGGCGCCGGCAACCACGGCACCCGCCTCGACGGCACCGGCTTCGACGACGTCGGCCACGGTGGTGGAGACGACCATCGATCCCGCCAGCGACACCTGGATCACCGATCATTGCCCGACGTACGTAATCCCTTCTCTGCCAATGATGTCCGTGCTCGACCTCTTCGCGCAGGCGGCGAGCCGTGCCGCGGGCGCGGCCAACGTGGTCGAAGTCACCGACCTGCGGGTGGTGCGCTGGATCATCGTCGATTCGCCCAAGCAGCTGCGGGTGATCGTCGAGCCCGCGGGGCCCGGACGTTTCGAGGGCCGGCTCGAGGTGTGGCGAGACGCACCGAAGGCGGCGTTGTCGCGCTGGGAAACTCACGCCCACGCCACCATCGTCACCGCGGACCGGTACGCCGACGGGCCGGCAACCCCGGCCGCGCTGACCGGCGCGGTGCCCTTCGCCACGCCGTACGACACCAGCGCGGTGTTCCACGGACCCGCATTCGCAACGCTGCTGGACGGCGCCCGGATCGGCCGCAACGGGTCGTCGGGGGTGCTTGCGGTGCAGCGGTGCAAGGTTCCGGCGGGCGTGCTGCAGCCGGGACTGCTCGACGGCGCGCTGCACATCGTCCCGCATGCCGCGATGAGCGTATGGACCTCGGATAGTTGCGCCGTCGAGTCGTATTCGGACGCGGCGGACCCGACCGTCGCATTTCCGAGTCGTGTCGTCTCGGCCCGGTTCTACAGTGACGCCCCAACCGAGGGGACCGTGGAGGTCCAGGCCCGGTTCGCAGGATTCGACGACGACGATCGCCGCATGCCGATCATCGATCTATGGCTGAGCGTTGCGGGCAAGCCGTGGGCCCACCTCCGCCTCGTCGAAATCCTGTTGTCTAAGGGACCTCTCGCCCAAGCCGGGGGCTTGAAGCGACGCGCGTTTCTGGCCGAGCGGCGGGCCGTGCCCGCGATGTCGCTGAGCGAGCGGCAAGGTCACGGGGTCGTCACCCTCGATTCGGTGCGCGCGGCAACGCTGGACTGGTTCAAAGGCACCTTGCACGCGGTGTACCGCACCGACAGCCAAGGGGATTCGTTGCTGGTCGACATCGCGACCAAGGAAGCGGTCGCCGATGCCGCCCATAACGCGATACACCCCGCACAGGTTCGGGTCGCCGATGGGCAGGTGAGCTGTCCGGCGCTGCCGCTGGAGCGCATCCGCGTCGAGATCGATCAATCGCGTCAGCGGGTGTGCCGGGCCAGCGCGTCGTTGCAGACGGATTGGCGACCGGTGCGCGACTGGTGGTCCGGCAAGCTCGGCATGCAGCCGGACGGGTTCGGCGATGTTCTCCACGGGGCGCTGCTGTCGCGCTACGTCCGGCACGTCATCGTCGCGGACCCACCGGCGATGGCGGCGATTCGGGGCCACCCGGTTTTACTGCTGGGCAATCACCAGGTGCAGATCGAATCGCTGTTGGGCACCACGATCGCGTCCTGGCTGACCGGCACGCAGGTGGTGCCGATCGCCCATGCCAAACATGAAAACCGGTGGATTGGTGAGCTTTTGCGGCTTCTCGACGTCGTGGCGGGCCGACAGCTGTGCACCATCCGATACTTCGATCAGCAGAACCCGCAACAGTTCCTCGAACTGGTTGACGAGATCAAGAGCGATGTCGAGGCCCGCGGGGTGTCAACGTTGGTGCACGCCGACGGAACTCGGCATGTCCACTCCGGTCAGCGCGTCGAGCGACTCACCTCCACGTTGCTGGATTTGGCGATCGAGACGTCGCTGCCGATCGTCCCGGTGTACTTCGCCGGGGGGCTGCCGCAGGAGCCGGTGGGACACAAGCTCGAGGTGCCCTATCGCCATGCCGCGCAGGACTATATCTTCGGCACGCCGATCATGCCCGACGAGCTGAGCGCCTCGCCGTACGCGCACCGACGACGCCGCGTCATCGACGCGATCAACGCGCTCGCGCCGTTCGGCGATGCGCCGAATCCGCCAAACCAGGCCGTGGAGAACCGAATTGCGGCCGCGGCCCCGGGCGCGTCGCCCCTCGAGTCGGTATGGGCGTGCATCGAGGACGCCCTGGACGCGCTTGCGATGCGCTGGCGCGACATGATCGGCAGCGATCAATGGTCGGCGGTCCGATCAACCCAACCGCGCAATGCTGCGAGCGCCGGCTAGGCGGGCGTTATTGGTGATGGTGGCCGTCTGAGGCCTCGGGGGAGCCGCCCATCATGCGTAGCATCGGCATGCCCCCGGACGTGACGAATCGCACGACCAGCAGCACCGCGACAACCAGAAACACGATATTGAGCCACGTGGTGTAGTTCCACGAGATCGATGCTTCCATCACCGTGGCATTGCGCTGGGTTGGAATGAGATTCGTTGTGCCGAAAATTAATTCGACGAGGTAGCCGGCGGCGACCATCGAGGCGTAGAAAGTGCCGAGCAATGCCAGCATCATCCGGGTGCCGTAATACTTCCGGTAGATGTTCAAGATCGGCAGGATCAACAGGTCGGCGTAGATGAACGCGATCACGCCGCCGAAGCTGATGCCCCCGTTCCACAGCACCGCGGCCAGCGGCACGTTGCCGATCGAGCAGACGAAGGACACGATCGCCACGACCGGCCCGACGATCGGTCCCCACACTGCCGCCCAGCCGGGGTCGTCGGCCAAGAAGAAGCCCCGCCAGAAGGTTTCGGGTACCCACGCCGCGATCGCGCCGGCGATCAACAGACCCAGCACCAGATCGCGCAGGATCGCCAGCCATTCCATGACAAACACATGCGAAACCGACGTGAAGCCCTCGGCCGAGATGAGCCGCTGCCAGAACGAGCCCTCGCGTTTGATGGACATGTCCATCGCGGCATGACCCTCCATCGAGCCGGCGAGTCCCCGCTCGGCCTGCTCGCGCGCGGCGCCGACGAGCCGGGCACGAACGAACAGCCGGAACAAGACAGCCAGGATGACGATCATCAGCGGGCCGCCGACGAACTCCGCGGCGGTGAACTGCCAACCCATCAGCAGCGCCAAGATGATGCCCAACTCGACCACGAGGTTGGTCGAACCGATCTCGAATGCCATGGCGGCGGTGAAATGGGCACCCTTGCGGAACAGCGACCGCGCCAGGGCGACCGCGGCGTACGAGCACGACGAGGAGGCCGCCCCCAGGCCCGCGGCGATCGCCAGGGTGCGCGGCCGGTCGTCTCCGAGCAACGCCACGATCGTGGAGCGCCGCACCACCGCCTGCACCACCGCGGACAGGGCGAAGCCCAGGATCAGCGCCCACAGGATTTCCCACGTCATGGACCCGGCCAGCGCCAGGGCATGCTCGATTGCTGCCAGCGCCTTGCCTGCCATGGGCCGCGTCCTCTCCTCTGGGTTGATCATCGCGTATGCGCGATGATTCCGCCCGTCCTGCCGGCCACCCCGATAGACCCGGGAAACGACTTCGATCGTGAGCCGTAGCAACTATTTTTGGGACCAGCGTCCCGGTCGTCCGGCGATATTGGCTGGTCAGCCAGTTCGCCGATTCGCCAACGTGGCCGCGTGAGAACGGGTAGGTTCCTCGCCGTGGAGGTGGTCATGGCCGCGGGCGCTCGCTCATGTCGGCTCAGCGCCCGGGCGGGGGTACACCCGATGCCGGAAAAGCGCGAGCGGACCGGATCGTCGCTGAACCGCGCGGCGGTACACTTCGTCGAACAAAGGGTGGCGCCCGCGGTAGTCGGAGTCCAGGTCGGCAGGGTCGCGAAAGCCAAGCGGTCGCGGACGCTCGCCGCCGCCGACTATCCCGCAGACACCCGCCTCACCTTTGAAGTGTTCTCATCCAGGGTGGTGCTGCAGAGATAAGAGTTCGTATCGGTTTAGTGGCATGGGGTGGTGCTGCGAGAAAAACCAGGCCGCGACATCCCGTGGGGGACGTGATGCGCACCAACATTTTGAAAGAAATCGGAAGGTAGCGTGATGTCCGTACTCGAGTCCTCCATTCCTGCGGTGCTGAGCGAGAACGCTCGCCGGCAGCCCAATGCCACCGCATTCACATTCATCGACTACGACGTGGATCCGAAGGGATTCGCCGAAAACCTGACCTGGTCGCAGCTGGAGCGGCGCGCGATGACGGTGGCAGCCGAGCTCCGGCGCTGCGGGACGACCGGCGATCGGGTGGCGATATTGGCTCCGCAGAGCCTCGACTACGTCGTCGGCTTTCTCGGGGCACTACAGGCGGGCTTCATCGCGGTTCCGCTCTCGGTGCCGCAATTCGGCGCCCACGACATCCGCATATCGGCGGCACTGCAGGATTGCACCCCGGCCGCGATTATCACCACATCCGCTGTCGTTGACGGTGTCGTCAAATATGCCGAGTCGCACGGCGGATCGGCCGCACCGACAGTCATCGAAATCGACTCACTCGACTTCTATTCCGCCGGGGAATTCAGCCCGGCCGAATACTCGCATCCAAAAGAAGCGTATTTGCAGTACACGTCGGGATCGACCGGCCAGCCGGCTGGAGTCGTGATCACCCACGAGAACGTGGTCACCAATTGCCAGCAGCTGAAGTCGGGGTTGTTCGATATTTCCGGTCCGCCCGAAACGCTGGTGTCGTGGCTGCCGTTCTACCACGACATGGGGCTTATCCAGGGAATCTGTTACCCCGTCGTGTGGGGACTTCCCGCGGTGCTGACCAGCCCGATCGCATTTCTGATCGAGCCCGCCAGGTGGATGCGGCTGCTGGCCGGCAACCCTCGGCCGTTCTCCGGAGGGCCGAACTTCGCCTTCGACCTGGCGGTGCGCCGGATATCCGACGAGGACATGGCCGGCCTCGACCTCAGCAACGTGGTGGGACTCGCCAACGGAAGTGAGCGGGTACTGCCGGCGTCCATCACGCGCTTCATGGAGCGGTTCTCCCGATACAACTTGCCCGAGACGGCGATCCGCCCGTCCTATGGGCTTGCCGAGGCGACGCTGTACGTCGCCAGCGCAAAGACGGGGCGGGCGCCCAAATCCGTGCGTTTCCAGTACGAGCAGTTGTCGGGCGGTCACGCCACGCCGTGCACCGAGGAGCAGGGCGGTAGCGACCTGATCAGCTACGGCGCGATGAAGTCGCCACTGGTGCGCATCGTCGACCCCGAAACCAAGACCGAGACGGCGCCGGGTGTCATCGGCGAGATCTGGGCGCACGGCGCGAACATCGGCAACGGGTACTGGCGCAATCCGGAGCGGACCAAGCGCACTTTTGGTGCCCGGCTCACCGCCCCGTCCGCCGGCACACCCGAGGGGCCCTGGCTCAGGACGGGCGACCTGGGGTTCATCTCCGACGGCGAATTGTTCATCATGGGCCGCCTCAAGGATCTGCTCATCGTGGACGGACGCAACCACTACCCGGACGACATCGAATCGACGATCGGGCAGATCACCAAGGGCCGGGTGGCCGCGATTTCGGTGGCCAACGACACCACCGAGCAGCTGGTCGCCATCGCGGAGGTCAAGAATCGGGCCGGCTCCGACGAGGACGCTCAGCAGAAACTCCGCTCGATCAGGCGCGACGTCGCCGCCGCGATATCGAGCGCGCACGGCGTCCGGATCGCCGATCTTGTTCTGGTGGCGCCGGGTTCGCTTCCGCTGACCACCAGTGGCAAGGTGCGCCGGTCGACGTGCATCGAGTCCTATCGGCTCGAGGAGTTTGAGCGCTTGGACGTTTCGGCGTGATGTCGGCCGGTCCTGAGGAGGCCGGGGGGCTAGAGCGCTGGTTGATCGACTATCTCGTCACCGAGATCGGTTGTGAGCGTGAAGATGTCGGCCTCGACGTGGCGTTCAACGACCTGGGAGTGGGCTCGCGCGATGCGGTCGTACTCTCGGGGGAGTTGGCCACGCTGGTTGGCCGGCCGGTGTCCCCGTTGGATTTTTGGCAGCACCCCACGATCGACCAACTGGTGCGGTTCCTGACCACTCCCGAGTCGGAGTCCGAGGTTCAAGCGGCCTCGGTGGAGCGTGGTTGGGCCGACGAGCCGATCGCGGTGATCGGGTTGGGATGTCGTTTCCCCGGGGATATTTCAGGGCCCGACGCGTACTGGCGGTTCTTGTGTGAGGGTCGTTCGTCGGTAACCGAGGTGCCCGCCGACCGATGGCTGCCGTTCGACGACGGCTCGCCGGAGATCGCGACGGCGCTGGCAGCCACCACTCGGTGGGCTTCGGTGTTGAGCGACGTCGATGGTTTCGACGCAGAATTCTTCGAGATCTCCCCGCGTGAAGCGACGGCGATGGACCCGCAGCAGCGGTTGTTGCTGGAGGTGGCCTCCGAAGCGCTGGAGCATGCCGGGATTCCCGCGGAATCGCTGCGGCGGTCGCAGACCGGCGTTTTCGCCGGCGCGTGTGCGACCGACTACGGGTACCTGGCTGGTACGGATCTCACTCGCGTCGACGCGTGGAGCAACATCGGCGGCGCCCTGAGCATCATCGCCAACCGGCTGTCTTACGTTCTGGATCTTCGCGGTCCGTCCGTATCGGTGGACACCGCCTGCTCGTCGTCACTTGTGGCCGTGCACATGGCATCTCAGAGCTTGCGCACGCGAGATTGCGATCTGGCCATCGCCGCGGGAGTGAACCTGCTGTTGTCGCCGGCCATCTTCCGCAGCTTCGACGGCGCCGAAGCGTTGTCGCCGACGGGTCAATGCAAATCCTTCGACGCGGAAGCGGACGGATTCGTCCGCGGCGAAGGATGCGGTGCGGTGATACTCAAGCGGCACAGCGACGCCGTGCGCGACGGGGATCGGGTGCTAGCGGTGCTGCGAGGATCGGCGGTCAATCAGGATGGCCGATCCAACGGGCTGATGGCGCCGAATCCGGCCGCACAGATGTCGGTGCTGCGCGCGGCGTGCGCCAGTGCGGGCGTCGCGCCGCATCAGGTCGACTATGTCGAGACCCATGGAACCGGAACATTGTTGGGCGATCCCATCGAGGCGCGTGCCCTGGGTACGGTGCTGGGTCGCGGACGCTCCGAAGACGCTCCGCTGCTGCTCGGTGCCGTCAAATCGAACATGGGTCACTTGGAGGGGGCCGCCGGGATCGCCGGTCTCATCAAGGCCGTGCTGGCGGTGTACCGCGGGCACATCCCGCCGAACCTGAACTACAAGACCCCGAATCCGCACATCCCGTTCGACGAGATGCGCCTGAAAGTTGTTGCAGAACCTACGGATTGGCCGGATACCGGGCTTCCGCGACGCGCGGGGGTGTCATCGTTCGGCTTCGGCGGCACCAATGCCCATGTGGTCGTAGAACAGGCTCCCGCGATGGATATCGTTGCGTCCCAACCGGGCCCGGCGGTGAGCACGCTGGTGGTATCGGGCAAGACGAGCGAGCGGGTGAGCTCGCTGGCGTCGGCGTTGGCCGACTGGATGGATGGCGACGGCGCGGACGTGGCATTGCCCGATGTCGCGCACACGCTGAATCACCACCGGTCTCGGCATGCGCTGTTCGGCACCGTCTGTGCACGCGATCGCGCCCAGGCGACTGCCGGGTTGCGGGCGCTGGCCGAGGGCAGGCCGGCCGACGGGGTGGTGGCCCCGCACCAGGGAGAGGCGCGGCCCGGCACCGTGTTCGTCTATTCCGGCCAGGGCTCACAGTGGGCAGGGATGGGCCGGCAGTTGCTGGCCGATGAGCCGGCCTTCGCCGCGGCGGTCGCCGAACTGGAGCCGATATTCGTTGCACACGCTGGGTTTTCGCTGCAGCAGGTGCTGGCCCAGGGTCTGCCGGTGACCGGCATCGAGCGGATTCAACCGCTGCTGGTGGGTGTGCAACTGGCGCTGACGGCGTTGTGGCGTTCGTACGGCGTGGAGCCGGACGCCGTGATCGGGCATTCCATGGGTGAGGTCACCGCGGCGGTGGTGGCCGGGGCATTGAGCGTCGCCGACGGCTTGCGCGTGATCTCCACCCGGTCGCGGTTGATGTCGCGGCTGTCCGGTCAGGGGGCGATGGCGCTGGTGGAGTCCGACGCCGCGGCCACCGAGGCGCTGCTGGCCGATTACCCGCAGGTGAGCATCGCGGTGTACGCCTCGCCGAGCCAGACGGTGATCGCCGGCCCGCCCGATCAGGTCGACGCGGTGATGGCAGTAGTCGCCGACGCCGACCGGCTGGCCCGGCGCATCGAGGTCGACGTGGCCTCTCATCACCGCATCATCGAGCCGATCCTGCCCGAATTATGTGCTGCGCTAGCCGATTTAGTGCCCGATTCGCCGGCCATCCCGGTGATCAGCACGACCAGCGGACCCGACGATGACACACCGGTGTTCGACGCCGACCATTGGGCGGCCAACCTGCGCAACCCGGTGCGGTTCAGCCAGGCGATCGCCACGGCCGGCGAAATACACGCCACCTTCATCGAAATCAGCCCGCACCCGTTGCTCGCCCACGCCATCAACGACACCCTCGGCGCCGGCGACTACCGGATCGTCAGCACCCTGGCGCGCGACGCCGACGACACGCTGGCGTTCCACACGAACCTCAACGCGAGCCACCGCAGTCATCCACCCCAAACTCCGCACCCGCCCGAACCGCATCCACCCCTGCCCGCCTCGCCCTGGCACCACACCCGCCACTGGATCGGCGCCGCGGAGCATCGTGCGCAGCTGCGCGACGGCGAGGGAACCGCGGCGGCCGGTGGCCGCACCGTTTCGGTGCATCCCTTGCTCGGCGCCCACGTTCGGCTGCTCGAGGAGCCGGAGCGTCATGTCTGGCAGGGCGAAGTCGGCACCGCGGCACAGCCCTGGCTCGCCGACCACCAGGTGCACGCCGTGCCGGCGCTGCCCGGGGCCGCCTACTGCGAGATGGCGCTGGCCGCCGCTCACGCGACGCTGGGTGACGCGTCGGAGGTACGCGATATCCGATTCGAACGGATGCTGCTGCTCGACGACCAGACGGCGCTGAGCGCCGACGCGTCGGTGCAGGCGCCCGGTGTGGTCTCCTTTGCGGTGCAAACCGACGAAGAGGGGGAGTACACGCGGCGGGCCGCGGCGACCTTGCAGGCCATCGACGAGTTGGGCCAACCTCCTGTACACGATGTCGCCGCCCTGCTCGCCGCCCATCCGAACCGGGTGGACGGGACGCAGCTGCGGGAGTGGTTCGACAACCGCGGAGTCCGGTTCGGCCCCGCGTTTTCGGGCTTGGCGGCCGCGCACACCGGCAACGCCTCCAACGGCACCGTGCTGGCCGAAGTCGAGCCGCTGGTTAGCTTGCAGCACAATGCTTTTCGAGCGCATCCCGCGTTGCTCGACGCCTGCTTCCAGTCGGTGGCCGCCCATGAGCGCAGCGGCGAAATCGCCGACGGCGGTCTGCTGTTGCCGCTGGGGGTGCGCCGGCTGCGCAGCTACGGGTCGCTGCGGAGCGCCCGTTACTGCCTGAGCCGGGTCACCGAGGCGAACCAGATCGGGATGGAAGCCGATCTCGACGTGTTCGACGAGAACGGGACCGTGCTGCTGATCGTGCGTGGGCTGCGGGTGGGTAGCGACGTCTCCGAGAGCGGCGCGCGCCAACGAATGCTGGCCGAGCGCCTGCTGGCCATCGACTGGGAGCCGCACGATCTGCCCGCCGCGGCCGACGGTGCGGCCGGGACCTGGCTGCTGCTGGCGACCGCCGATGACCCGTTGGCCGCCCGGCTCGCCGATGCGCTGAAAAACGAAGGTGCGCAATGCGAAATCGGCTACTGGCCGAGCGCCGGGCAGCGGGGCCTGCCGATCGGCAACGCCAGCGGTGTGGTAGTTCTGGCCGAGCCACCCGCCGGCGATAACGACGAGCAGTGTCCGGTCCGCGGCCAAGAACAGGTGCGACACCTGGTGCGAATCGCCCGCGCGCTGGACGAATCCGCCGACGAGCCGGCGCGTTTGTATGTCGTGACCCGCAACGCCCAGGCCGTGTTGCCCGGTGACCGGCTGAACCTGGACCAGGCGGGGCTGCGCGGGCTGATGCGGGTGCTCGCCGCCGAAGACGCCGAGTTGGGTGCCACCCAGATCGACCTGGATGAGGCCACGGACGCCACGCTGCTGGCGCGTCAGCTGCTGGCCGGCTCGGACGAGGACGAAACCGCCTGGCGTAATGGGCAGTGGTACACCGCCCGGCTCCGCTCGGCCCCGCTGCGCCCCGGCGAACGGCACACCGCCATCGCGAACCACCAACTCGACGGCATGCGCCTGGAGATCCGCACTCCCGGCGACCTGGAAGGCCTGGAACTTGTTGCGTTCGAACGCACCTCACCGGGGCCGGGACAGATCGAGGTCGCGGTCACCGCATCCAGCCTCAACTTCGCCGATGTGCTCATCGCGATGGGCCGATTCCCCAGCGTCGACGGGCGTCAACCACGGCTGGGGATGGATTTCGCGGGCGTGGTGACCGCGGTCGGACCCGGTGTCACCGACCATCAGGTCGGTGACCGTGTCGGCGGCGTATCCGAAAACGGCTGTTGGGCAACGTTCGTCACCTGTGACGCCAAACTTGCCGTGACGCTTCCACCCGGCCTGGACGCCGAGCAGGCCGCCGCGGCCACGACGGCGTACGCCACCGCTTGGTACGGGCTGCAGGACATGGCCAGGATCAAGCCCGGGGAGCGCGTGCTGATCCACTCCGCAACCGGTGGGGTGGGGCGCGCCGCGATCGCGATAGCCCGATCGGTCGGGGCGGAGATCTTCGCCACGGCGGGCAGCCCGCAACGGCGGGCGCTGCTGCACGAGATGGGCATCGAGCACGTCTACGACTCGCGCAGCACCGAATTCGCCGACGAGATCCGCCGCGACACCGACGGCTACGGTGTCGACGTCGTGCTCAACTCGGTCACCGGCGCGGCCCAGCGCGCCGGCTTCGAACTGCTGGCGATCGGCGGACGGTTCGTCGAGATCGGCAAGCGCGATGTCTACGGCGATACCCGCCTGGGCCAGTATCCGTTCCGCCGCAACCTCACGTTCCACTACCTCGACCTCGCGCTGATGGCGGCCAGTCACCCCCAGCAGGTCGGGGATCTGCTGCGTACGGTGTACCGGCTCGTCGGAGACGGTGAGTTGCCGCCGCTCGAGCACACCGCCTATCCACTTGACCAGGCGGCCACGGCAATTCGTGTGATGGGCGCGGCCGAACACAACGGGAAGCTCGTCCTGTCCATCCCGCGCGAGGGGCAGAGCACCGTGCTGGTACCGCCGGAGCGAGCCAACGTATTTCGCCGCGACGGTGCCTACATCATCACCGGTGGCCTCGGCGGGCTCGGGCTGTTCCTGGCCACCGAGATGGCCAAGGCCGGCTGCGGCCGGATCGTGCTGACCGCCAGGGCAAACCCAACCCCCAAGGCGCGGCAGGCCATTGAGCGGATCCGTGCGGGCGGGGTCGACGTCGTCGTGGAATCCGGCAACATGGCCGAGGCCGACACCGCGGCCCGGGTGGTGGCCGCGGCCACTGCCACCGGGCTCCCGTTGCGGGGTGTGCTGCATGCCGCGGCGGTGGTCGTGGACAACACGCTGGCCAACATCACCGACGAGGTGATCGACCGCAACTGGGCGCCAAAGGTTTACGGCGCGTGGAACCTGCACCAGGCGACGGCCGGCCAGCCACTGGACTGGTTCTGTTGTTTCTCCTCCGCGGCCGCGTTGGTGGGTTCGGCCGGACAGGGCGCATACGCGGCAGCCAACAGCTGGGTCGATGCCTTCATCGCATGGCGGCGCGGCCAGGGCCTGCCGGCGCTGGCCATCGGGTGGGGCGCATGGGGCGAGGTCGGACGCGCCACGCACCTGGCGGAGGGCGGGCGTACCACCATGATCGCTCCCGACGAAGGCGCGTACGCGTTCACCGAACTGCTGCGCCATAACCGCGCCTACACCGGCTACGTCCCGACGCAGGGGCTGTCCTGGCTGGCCGAGTTGGCTGCGCGCCGCCCGTTCGCCCACGCCTTCCAGCACGCGGGACAGCACCAGGGGAGCGAGACCACGTTGCGCACCGAACTTCGATCGTTACCGCAGGACGAATGGCCCACCCGGCTGCAGCGTCTGATCACCGAGCAGACCGGCCTGATCCTGCGCCGTACGGTCGACCCGGACCGCCCGTTCGTCGAACACGGACTGGACTCGCTGGGCAATCTGGAGCTGCGGACCCGCATCGAAGCCGAGATCGGTATCCGGGTCACTCCCAAGGCCATCGCCACCCACAACACGGCGCAGGCCTTGAGCGTGCACCTGGCCGAGACGCTGGTGGCGGACGCGGCGGTGGCCGCAACACCGAGCTAGGCGAACGGGTTTCAGGCCAACCGGGTGGTTGTGATGGACACCCCGGCGGCCGGCAGCCGCGCCAGCAGTGCGTCGCCCATCGCCGCGGCGGGAGTGAGCACCCCCCGCAACTGGGACAGCCGATCGCGATCAACTGCCAGCGCCAGCCCGCTCTGCGCGAGCATCACCGACGTGGCGTGGTACGCGTCGCAGTTCTGCGCATAGGTCGCCCGGTAGCGAGCGCCGGTCGTCGTGGTGGTGTATGTCTCCATCGTGAAGTGACCACGCCGCCGGGACAGATCACTTGGACCGGCGCCCGGCTTGGGCAGCATCCGCTCCACCAGCCGTCGGGGCAATCGCTTGGAATGCCGATTGCCCACGCGGAAGCCGCCCGTCAGCGCGCCCGTCACCGCCCTGGCGGCGACCGGCGCCACGAACGAGCTTCCCAGACTCATCGTCTCCGAGTAGCGGAACCGCCGGCCGTAGGTCCATTCCTGTAATGCATTGCTGCGCCGAACAATTCGGTCATTGTAGGGAGCCTGGAAAAATCCTCCGACCCAGAAGCCGGACAGTTCGGGTGCGACGTCACGTCCCCGATGCCACGAAAAGTCGGGTTGCGGGCCAAGTTCGGGTTCGGCGCCGGGGTCGGTGGTCAGCGTGTAGGGATCCTCGACGAGTCGGCGTGCCTGCGCGTCGATGGACGCGGTCCGCATGGCATCGAAATACGATGCGAGCGTGCCGCCGGAGGCCCCGGTCTGCCGAAAGGCGCGCAGTACCAGCATCGTGTCGGCGAGCTCGCCGGCGTTGTCCTCGGTTACCCGGCGATGCAGCTGGTAGACGTTGAGATCCGAAGGGATCGAGTCGAATCCGCACGACAGCACGATGCGGGCGCCGGTGTCGACGGCTTGTCTGTGGAATTGGTCGATGGCGTTGCGGGCGAACATCAGCTCGCCGGTCAGGTCGGCGTAGTCCGTTCCGGTCGCGGCGCAGGCGGCCACCAGCGGCAGGCCGTATCGCGCATACGGGCCGACGGTCGTCAGCACCACCCGGGTCCTGGCGGCCATCGCGCTCAGTGTCGACGGTTGCGACGCGTCGGCAACGATCACCGGCCAATCGGCTGCGGTCGGACCCAGGGTCTGCCGCACCGCCCGCAGACGTTCGGCGGACCGGCCGGCCAGCGCGATGTGCGCTTGGGGCCCGCTCCGCGCGAGGTAGTCGGCGGTCAGCTTGCCGGAAAAGCCTGTGGCACCGTACAAGACGATGTCGAACTCGCGTTCGGTGTTCACTCCATCATCCAGCTGTCCTCGGCAGGAGCAGCGCAGAGTATGGAATGGACTCCCTTGAGGGCCTCCTCGTGGCCCGGCAGGTTCGAGTGGCGCTCGATGTACAGCTGCCCCGCAAAGGTCCAGCAACTGTAGAGATCGACCGGAGCGTGGGCCGCGAAGTGGAATTCGGCACCCACGTCGTTGATCTGGAAGCCGTCGGGCGTGCGCAGGCCGGGAATCGAGCCGACGTCCGTGCACATCACGAACGGGGGGAGCCCGGGCAGGCTTCCTTCGTATTGCAGCCGGAAGTGCAGCGAGGATTGCTGGATCAGGCCCTCGGACAGGTCGGCGCGAAACGCCTCCACGATGTCGCCGGCCAGCCCGACGAGATCGGTATCGGGCCCGATTTCGGCGAGAAAGCTCGCCAACCCCAGCGGCATGGTGCCTTCGGTCGCACCGACCGGGGGTGTGAGGTGATAACGCAGGTCGACCGGATAGAAGTACGGAATCGGGATGTGCGGGGTGTTGCGCAGCTCCCATTCGGCCAGCAGCAGCGCCGCGGCGACCAGGGAGTTGAGGCTGAGCAGATTGGCACGACCCAACTCCACGAGATCGGATGTCTCCTGCTCGGTGAACCGAATCCGGGCCACCGGAATATGCTGCATCAGATCGGAATTCGACACGATGACTGGCTTCTCGACGGCAGGCAGGTCGTAGGCGAACGCCGCCGGGAAAAGCCGTTCGAGCCCCGAACGCTCCTGCTTGGCCACCCCGCGCGCTTCGAGCAATGCCTCGAGGGACTCGGGCGCGGGTTGTGGGACCACCGGGCCGGCATCGCCGGTTTCCACCACGTTGGTATAGCGGGACAGCAGCTCTTCGAACAGACCGAACACATGGTGCCCGTCGGCCAGCGCGTGGTGTGCGTACAGGGTCAGGTGGCTTTGTTCGCTACCGATTTCGAGCCGGAGGTTCAGCAGCGATTGGCTCTGATCCAGGCGCATGCTGGACAGCGCCGCCTCCGATGTGTGCTCGTCGACCAGCCACAGCCCCGGGTGCATGACGTCTTCGGCGACAATCTGGTGCCGGCCGTCGTCGGCCTGCTCGAGGTGGCCGGCCCAGATGGGGTGCGACTGCAGGAGCGCGTCAAAGGCATCCGCCATCGCGTCGATATCGACGTCACCAATGATTTGTATTTTCAGCCCGAAATAGGTCTCGTTGGCCGCGAACACTTCCTCGCTGTGCGCGAGCTTACGGATCACGGATCCGGAAAACACTGCTGACATCCCCTTATCTGCGCGTGCTGGCCCGTCGATAGCCGAGAAGCGTTGGTGCGATGCATACCGCGGTGATGCCGGCGGCCCACAGCAGCGTCTCGATCATGGGCGAGCGCACCGGACCGCCGAGCGCCAGTGCGCGCATCGTGTCGATCGCGCAGCTGATCGGCTGGTGCGTGACCACCGGCTGTATCCACTTCGGAAACTGGTCAACCGGCAGGAATCCGGTCGAGAACAGGATCGCGAGCAGGTGCACGAGCGTAATCGCTTCGAGCAGAAAATTTTTCGACGCATACCAGGCAATCGTCGTGATCAGGGTCGCGAAGGCGAGTCCGAATAGCACCGGGATGCCCAGCCATACCAAGGTCGGGAGGATGCCCTGCTTGAAGCGGAAACCCAGCACCATCCCGGCGGCCAGAACGACGCCTGTCGTGATGACGATCCGGACCATCTCGGCGACGATCCGCGAGCAGACGCCCGACGCACGGTGCACGGGCACCACCCACAATCGGCGCAGCAGGCCGTCGTCGCGCTCCCCGATGAGCCCGATCGCACCGACCGCCGATCCGTTCACCGCGGCGGCGAGCACGTTCATCGGAACCGTGTTGAACAGCGCGTCATAGCCGGCGACCTGGGTAACCGCATGGCCCAAAACAATATTCATGGTGATCAGGAAAAGAACGGGCAACACCGTGACCATGATGATCGCGGTGATGTCGCGTGACCACTTGGTGAGTATCCGCCGGGTCTGCACCAGGGTTTGCGGAAGCAGCACTCGCGCCGAGTTCTCGTGCACGCGGTGCTCGGTTTCGACAGGCACGGTCTCCTCGTAAACCAGAGTCATCATGCCCGCTTCGACAAGACGATCGCGGATACCGGGACCAGGATCGCGGCCAACCCGCACAACCACGCCAGCGTCGGCGTCAGCACCGACCAGGTGAGCGAGGTGTGAAACGGTGCGACGTCGCCGGCCGCGGCGTGCAAGCTGTCGACGAGCGCCGAGATCGGCTGGTTGCGCACGAAGGGCTGGACCCAATGGGGAAACTGCTCCACCGGTTGGACACCGACGGACAGCAGCCCAAAGATCAACGGCGGCAAGGTCAGCATTGGTGCCATGGCCTCGGGATTGCGGGTTCCGGTGCCCAACAGGTCGGCCCCGAACGACAGCACCGCCCCGAACACGAGCACCAACACGCAGAAGGCGACGGTGTCCACGACCGAGCCGCGAAAGCGAAACCCTATGGTGTAGCCGCAGACCAGGGCCACCGTCAACGAAACCACGCACCGGTACAGCGCGGCCGAGATGCGGGCGGCCACCGGTGTAAACGGTGGGATCGGCATGGACCGGAACCGGCGGTTGACGCCCTGCACCGAGTCCGTCGCCGCCCGAAACGCCGTTGACATGGCGGCAAACGTGATGGCCTCCAACGCGATCAACGGCATCAGGTACTGCGCGTAGCTGCTGGCCACGCCCCTGGTGACGTTACCCATGATCTGGTGCAACGGGATGTAGAAGCCGGCCGTGAACACCACCGAGACCGCGATGGTGATGGCGAGCTCACCGTTGCGCACGGTGGGCGCGATGAAGCGCATGGTGAGCACCCACCACTGGGCACGCATCGACGGCTGGGGTCGCACGACGACCGAGGCGGTCAACTGACCGCCTCCGCAACCGGATTACCCGATTTGGCGGGATCCTTTGTCAACGAGAGGAATACGTCGTCCAACGACGGGCGCCGCAGCGCGATGTCGGCAACGCCGATATTGGCGGCGGCGAGGCGCCCCACGGCCTCGAGAAGTGTGTTGGCGCCGTCCGGGGCCGGCATGGCGATCCGATCGGATTCGGGCGTCAAGGCGGCCCGGTTCTCCTCCGGCAACAGCGAGCCGAGCAGCTCGGCGATCGTCGGCAGATCGCGTAGATCCCGCGGGACGATCTCGCAGTAGCTGCCGCCCGTGCGGGCCTTGAGCTCGTCGGCCGTTCCCTCGGCGATGATCCGCCCGTGGTCGATGACGATGATGCGATCGGCAAGCGCGTCGGCTTCCTCGAGGTATTGTGTAGTCAGCAGCGTGGCGATACCGCGGTTCTTGAAATTACCGACCAGATCCCAAATGCCTTGCCTGCTACGCGGATCCAGGCCGGTGGTCGGCTCGTCCAAGAACACCACCTGCGGCGGGACCACCAGCCCGCAGGCAATGTCGATCCGCCGGCGCATCCCGCCCGAGTACGTCTTGACCCGCCGATCGCCGGCGTAGACCAGATCGAATTCTTCGATGAGTTCCTTGGCCCGGCTGCGCGCGGCGGCCTTCTTCAGCCCGTACAGGCGACCGAACATGAACAGGTTTTCCAGACCCGTCAGCGTGTCGTCGATCGCCACCTGCTGCCCGGTGAGCATGATCGACCGGCGCACCCCGGCCGGCTCGGTCACCACGTCGTAGCCGGCCACCAGCGCGCGGCCCTGATCCGGGCGGCTCAGCGTCGACAAGATGTCGACGAGCGTGGTCTTGCCCGCCCCGTTGGGCCCGAGCAGCCCGAGTACCTCGCCACGGCTCACTTCCAAGCTGACCTCGTGCAAGGCCACGAAATCGCCGAAGGTCTTGCGCACCTTGTCGACGACGACGGCCTTGTCAAAGTTTCGCTCTGCGTTGCTCATTGAGCTCCCCTCAGCTCGCGTCAAACGACGACAGGTCCACCAGGGCCAGCTCCACGGGCTGCGAGCCCGCACCGGTGTCGTCGGGGATGGCGTCGACGGCGTCGGAGATCAGGGCCCGCAATGCGATCGGGAAACGGTCGGCGAGCGCTTGCGCCCGCTGGGGCGGGACGCGGCGGGCGTCGTACCACCAATCGAGATGCAGCGCGCCCGAATGCCGGTACACCCGAAGTTCGATCGCGTGGCCCAGACCCGGAATCGGATCCCGCACCGGCAGGGCCGCGTCGGAATCGAATTGGACCGGCGCGTCCAGCGGCGGCGGCTCCGGGACGGTGCCCACGTAGCGCAGGTGGATGTCCGCGCCGCCCGCGGTGGCCAGCGTGCGCGCGGTGGGCGCATAGACGTAGCGCAGCAGTCCGTATCCGACACCGAAATGCGGTACGGATTTCAGGGTTTCGCTGACACCGGAGAGCAGCTCGGTGGCATCTGCGGACTTCGTGCACCGCAGCGGGGCCGGATAGATCGTGGTGAACCGGCCGATGGTTCGGCGCAGGTCGACGTCCGGCCGCAGCACCGAACGCCCGTTGCCCTCCAGGTCGACCGAAACCACACCCTCGTCGACCGTTTGGGCGATCGTGCGGCCCAGCGCCGCGAGCAGGACTTCCTCGATCGACACCCCGAGCCTGCGGCGGGCGTCGTCGACTTCGGCCGTCTGGGCGACGTCCAGCGTCGAGGGCAGCCTCAGCAGGTCGCCGGCCCGAGGCCGGTCGGTGATCGTGGGATCGCCCAACTGCACCGTCGCCGTGGTCAAGCCCTGCAGCCAGAAGTCGCGGGTGTCGACCACCGCGGGATGTGTCGCCAGGGCTCCGGTGCGCAGCGACCAATCGCGCCATCCGGCACTGGTCGCGGGCAGCAGGATGTCTTCGCCCGCAAGATGTTGGGACAAGGCGGTGAACAGATCGGTCAGCAGGATTTCGCGAGAGGCGATGTCCGCGATCACCTCGTGGGCGGACAGCACCAGGTAGGAACCGTCGTGGCCGCCGGTGATGTGGGTGGCGGTGAACGGAGCGGTCAGGTCATCCTGGGCGACCAGTTCGGCGACGATGTCGAGCACCGCGGCCCGTTGGGCGGTCGGCTCGCCGACCACGTCGTCGGACAGGGTTCGCGACGACAGGTGCGCGAATTCCTGTGGCGCGGCGATGTGCTGCTCCCAGGTGCCCGCGCGGTCGACGAGCTCGAGGCGCAACGCGTCATGGTGGTTCGCCAGCGCGGTGAGCACCGTCCGGACGTCCTCGATCCCGACGCTGGGGGCGAGCTGGAAGATCAGCGGCACCCGCCATCGATTGGCTTCCTGCACACCGTGTTCGAGGAAGCCGGCGATATTCGCGGGCACCGGTGCATACGCTTCGGCGTCCGGCGGTTGCGTCAGCCCGGCGCCGGTGAACTCGGCGTCCAGCGCCGCGGCCAGGCTGGCCAAGGTCGGGTGTTCGTAGAGATGCTGCGGGGTGACGGCCAACCCGGAGTTGTTGGCACTGGTCGAGATGCCGATCGCGATCAGCGAATCTCCGCCGAGGTCAAAGAAATTGGCGTTTCGGTCCAGCGAGGTGACGCCCAGGCACTGCAGCCAGATGCGATGCAACGTCGCCTCGGTGGCCGACTGGCCGTTGACCGGCACGACGGCGGCGCCGTTGGTGGCCGAACCGTTGGTTTCCGCTGCGGGTGCCTCGGTCCACACGGTCGGCTTCGGGTCGACCCAATGCCGCTCGCGTGCAAAGGGATAACCGGGGAGGCTGACGATGCTGTGCACTCCGGCGGTGATCGGTGACCAGTCCACCGTCACGTCGGCCGCCCACAGCTGGCCGAGGCCGAGCAAGAAGGCGTCGCGGTCGTCGGTGTTCTGCACGGGGTGACGCATCAGCCGCACGGCACGGTGCTTGTTCGACCATCTGGGGTGCCGGATCGCCGAACCGGTCAGGCTGCCGCCCGGGCCCATCTCGACCAGGACCAGGTCCGGCTCGGTCAGCAATACGTCGAGTTCGTCGGCGAACCTGACCGTCGCGCTGATCTGGCGTGCCCAGCTGGCCGGGTCGGTGGCCTGCTCGTCGGTCATCCAGGTCCCGGTCAAGTTGCTGAGCAGAGGCGTGTTCGGACGGCGAAGTTCGACACCGGAGAGAAACTCCTGAAACTGCGCGGCCATGGGATCCATTGCGCTGGAATGGAATGCGTGGGTCGCGCGGACCCGTCGAGCGGTGATGCCGCCCTGGCGCAGGCGCTGGGTGAACGCACGAATCTCGTCGTTCGGCCCGGCGACGACGCAGTTGCCGGGGTCGTTGACCGCGGAAAGGTCGACCCCGGGGGTGAGGTACTGGGCGACGTCGTCGGGACCCAGCGCCACGGCGACCATCGAGCCCGGCGGGGACTCATGCATCAGACGGGCACGCAAGGCCACCGTCTTGATCGCCGTCTCGAGGTCGAATACTCCGGCCAGGGTGGCCGCGATGTACTCCCCGGTGCTGTATCCGATGTACGCGCCGGCCCGCACGCCATAGGTGTCGACCAGCTTCGCCAGCGCGTACTCCACCGTGAACAGCGCGGGCTGGGAACGGTCAATGCGTTCCAAATCCGTTGTGGCGTCGCCGAATATCTCCGCGCATAGGTCGATCCCCATCTCGTCGCGGAATCCCGCGACGCAGGTGTCGAAGTGTTCGGCGAAAACCGGCTCGGTGTCGTAGAGCCCACGGGCCATCCCGACGTGCTGAGCGCCTTGCCCGGGAAACATGAAAACGACTCGGTCCGAGGCTGATTCGTCGGTCTCGCCGCGGACAACGGACTCCCCGACGAAAACGTTGTCGTGCTCGGCCGCCCGCAAAACCTTCGCGGCGTGTTCGCGGTCGTGCACCACTGCCGCCATGGTGATGGCGTGCTTGCGACGACCGGCGAGGGTGAACGCCGCCTCCGCCAGGTCCGGGCCGTCCGGACCGGCCAGCGTCGTCGCCAGGGCGGCACGCGACTCCTCAAGTGTCGCAGCGGTTCGTGCGGACAGCAGCAGCACCTGGGGACGGTCGGCGGCCGGAACCGGCGCTTGTTCTGGTGCTTCTTCCAGGACGACGTGCACGTTGGTGCCGCCCACCCCGAACGAACTGACACCGGCCCTGCGCACGCCGCCCCATTCCCATGGGCCGTATTCGCTTTGCACGGTGAACGGAGTCTCGTCGAGATGCAGTTCCGGGTTGGGACTGGTGAAGTGCAGCGTCGCGGGTATCGCTTTGTGCTTCAGGCACAGAATCGCCTTGATCAGACTCACCACGCCGGCCGCCACTTCCAGGTGGCCGATGTTCGACTTGACCGAGCCCAGGACACACGGACCCGGTCGCGGCGTCTCGGACACGGCGAACGCGGCTTTGAGGCCCTGGACTTCGATCGGATCGCCCAGCGCCGTGCCGGTTCCGTGTGTCTCGACGTAGCTGATGGTCGAGGCGTCGATACCGGACACCGCGTGCGCTTCGGCGATGACGTCGGCCTGCGCGGCCGGATTCGGGGCCGCGTAACCCATCTTCATGGATCCGTCGTTGTTGATCGCCGACCCGCGGATCACGGCGTGAATCCGGTCCCCGGCGTCGAGGGCCGCCTGCAACGGCTTGAGCACGACGATCCCGACGCCGCTGCCGAACACCGTGCCGTCGGCTCGCACGTCGAAGGGCCGGCAGTGACCGGCCGCCGACACCATCGCGCCGGGCGAGTTCCAGTAGCCGACTCGGTGCGGGATGGCCAGCGACGATCCGCCGGCAAGCGCCATGTCACATTCGCCGGACAGCAGGCTCTGGCAGGCCAGATGGATCGCGACCAGCGACGACGAACACGCGGTCTGCACCGAGATGCTCGGCCCGCGCAGATCGAATTGATGCGACACCCGCGTTGCCAGGAAGTCCTTGTCGTTCTGCAGGAACAGGTTGAACTGCTCGAAGTCGAGTCCGGTTGCCATGAAGGCGCCGCCGCCGTGGTGCGACGCCAGGTTGTGCATCAGATAGCCGCTGGGGGAGCTGGTTCCGTACACGCCGATCGCGCCGTCGAACTGCGCCGGGTCACAGCCGGCGTCCTCGAACGCATGCCATGCGCACTGCAGGAACAGCCGGTGTTGTGGGTCCAGCTTCCGCGCGAGCTGCGGTGGGAACCCGAAGAACTCGGCATCGAACTCGTCGAATCCGTCGATCAGCGGGGCGCGCCGCACGTAGCCGGGATTGGCGAACACCTCATCGCTGACACCCGCGGCCCTGAGGTCTTCCTCGGACAGCGTGGCGATCGATTCTTCGCCGCGCCGAAGGTTGTCCCAGAAATCCGAGACGTTGTTGGCGCCCGGGAACCTGCCGGCCATGCCGATCACCGCGATTGCGTTGTCCGGCAAAGCCTCTGGGGTCGTGCTCATTACTAACGTCCTCGCTTCCGCCGCAGTGCGGCTTGTTGGCGCGCCGCCGCGCGCTGCTGTGCCCGGTCGCGCACAGCACCTTCGTGCTGGTGTGTTTGCGCGTCACCGGTAAGCCCGAGCTGGCGGAGCAGCTCGGCCGTGAGATCGTTGAGCGTCGCGCCCTGCAGCAACAGCGCCACCGGCGGCTCGACGCCGAAATCAGCCCGCGCGGAGTTGCGGATACGCACCGCCATAAGGGAATCCATGCCAAGCTCGACCAGTGGCAGGTCCGCGTCGACGGCCGATCGTTCCGCGTAGCCCATGACCGCCGCGATGCGTGCGTGCAGCCGGTCGGCGATCGCCGATTGCGCTTCGTCGGGACCGAGGCCGCTCAGTGCCTCGGGTCCGGCCCAGTTGCCACCGTCACCGGCTGCCTCGAGTTCCTCGACGACGCTGGTGAAGTAGCCGAGGTTGCGAATCTCGGGGAAGGCGATCAGCGCCCGGTCGGCCCGCAGCCGGGCGACGCCGGTGTGGCCACGACCGGTGGCCAGCAATGGCTCCAGCGCCGCGACACCCTCGGCCGGGGTGATGGGATCCAGGGGTCCGCCGGTCAGGGTGCGGGCCAGCCCGACCTCGGCCCACGGGCCCCAGTTGATCACCGTCGCCGGCAGACCCGATGCCCGGCGCCAGTCGACCAGGGCGTCCAGCCAGGCGCTTGCGCAGGCGTACGAGGCCTGTCCGGGACCGCCCAGCAGGGACGAGGTGGAGGAAAACCCGAGCCACCAGTCCAATTCGCATCCGGCGCTGGCCTCGTGCATCCGCAGGGCACCGATGACCTTGGGCGCCCAGACGCGTTCCATGCTGTCCTTGGTCATGGAGAACACCAGGCTGTCGTCGAGCACCGCGGCCGCGTGCAGGACGCCGCGCAGCGTCGATTCACCGGCCGCGGCCACCAACTTTTCGGCCACGCCGTCGACCGCGAGATCGCCTAGAACCACCGCGATCTCGGTCTTGCGTTCAAGTTCGGCGAGCACCGCGCGCTGTTCGTCCGAGGGTTCGCTGCGGCCGTTGAGGACGATGCGGCCCGCGCCGCCGTCGGCCAGCCAGCGCGCGAACACCAAGCCGAGACCGCCCAGGCCGCCGGTGATGATGTACGACGCGCCAGAGCGGATCACGTCGGCGCGGGTGGGCTCATCGAGCGTGGCACGGGACAGCCGTTCGACGTAGCGCTGGTCAGCTCGCCAGGCGATCACGTCCTCGATCGAGCCGGACACCGCGGATTCGAGCTCGGCGTTCAGCGCGCCGACCGGATCGCGGCCGACGTCGAGATCGACCAGGGTGGTGCGTAATTCCGGATGCTCGTAGGCCAGCACCCGCACCAGGCCCTTGAGCGCGCCGATCCCCGGCTGGCCGGCTTCGTCACCGACGGGCAGGCCGCCGCACGACACCAGCCACAGCCGCGGGGGTTGGCCATGCCAGCCGCCGATGATCGTGCGCACGACGGTCGAAACCGACCAGACCGCTTCCCGCGCCGCTGCGATGCCGTCGTTGCTCACGCCCGGGTTGGCCGCGACGAATACCACCACGCCGACGGGTGGACGCTCGGGATCACCCGCGGTGTCGGCGAATGCGGCGAGCACGGCGGATTCGTCGTGCAGGTCGGCGGTGACGACGCGGTGTGCCGCGCAACGCCATCCCTCGATGAACTGACCGGCCTCCGACGATTGCCCGTCGGTGAGCACCAGCCAACTGCCGGGGACGTCGGAGGGCCCGGCGACGACGGGCCGGGGCACCCAGGCGGTATCGAAGACCTTCTGCGACAAGGGAAGTGGCACGCTCCGTCGTTCCACACGCCGCACATAGATGTCGTTGATCTCCGCCATGACGGCTCCGGCGTCATCGGTCAAGACGATTCTGCCGAGTTTTCCCGCGCCGCCTTCGTCAAGGCCGGACAGCTGCGCCCGGCAGCGGGCCCGCCGGCCGGGATTGCCGTACACCCGGACCGACTCGAAGGACACCGGGAGATAGCTGGCCTCGGCGGATCCGGCGAGTTCGTCGTCGGGTATCGCGGCCGCCAAACTCTGCAGGGCCGCGTCCAGCATTACCGGATGCAGCCGAAAGTCGGGGTGCCACGGCGATTCGTCCGGAAGAACGATCTCGGTTTCGACGGCACCGCCGGGCAGTCGGCGCACAGCCGTCAGCGCGGCGAAAGCGGGGCCGTGGAATTGACCGGCCTTCCGCAGCGCGGCGTACACCTCGGCCGGATTGATCGCGGTCTCGCCGCCGCCACCGGCGGGTGCGGGCTGTTCGGAGGGGGTCTCCGGTGTTCGTAGTTCGGCCTTGGCCGTGGCGTGCCGAGTCCAGTCGTTACCGGCTGAGCGGGAATAGATTTCGATGCGGATCTTGTCGTCGGCACCGCGCATCAATTGGGTGGTCAACTGGGTGTGGTCGTTCAGGGTGAGCATCTGCTCGACTTCGAGCTGGTTGAGCGCCACTGCGTGGGCCGGCACTCCCAACGCCTCACTGGCTGCGGCCAACGCGATTTCGGTGAAACCGGCGCCGGGCATGGTCGCCTGTCCGAACACCTTGTGGTCGGCGAGCCAGGGGGACACGTCGGTGCCGACATCGGCTTGCCAGACGTGGTCGTGGCTGGACGGCACCTCGATGTGCGCACCCAGCAACGGGTGGGTCGCAACGGAGTTCGACACCGCCGACCGGTCGGCGATCCAGTAATGGGTGTGCTCCCAAGGTGTTACGGGGATGTCGGCCAGCTGACCGCCGCCGGTGTTGGTCGCGGTGTTCGCCTTGGCGACGAGCTGCGTGGCGAGCTGCGCGTGGAAGGTCACCGTGTCGTCGGTGTCGCGCGCCAAGGTGCCGAGGGTGTGCGCGTTGGCATCACCGAGGGTGTCGCTGATCGAATGAGTCAGCAACGGGTGCGGGCTGATCTCGATGAACGTGTGGTGCTCGGCACCCGCGGTGGTAATCGCCTGATGGAAGCGCACCGGATTGCGCAGGTTGGCCGCCCAGTAGTCGGCGTCCAGCAGCGGTGCGGGGCCTTCCATCGTGGTGGTGATCATCGGAATGGTCGGCGGCTTGGGCGCCAAATCGTGCAACGCCGAACGCAATTGCGGCAGCACCGGGTCGATGATCGGGTGATGGGAGGCCACGTCGACCTCGATGCGGCGGGCCAGCAGGTTACGGGCGGCCACGGCCGCGATGACGGCATCCACCTGGTCGGGTGGGCCCGCGATCACCGATTGGCGGGGTGAGGCGTGCACGGCGAGTGTGACGTCCGGGTGGTCGGTGATCAGCGCTTCGACGCCCGCGGCGTCGAGTTCGAGCAGGGCCATCGCGCCCTGGCCGGACAACTGCGCCATCAGCTTTGAGCGGGTCGCGATCACGCGCAACCCCTCGGCGGGGCTCAGCGCGCCGGACACCACCGCTGCCGACACTTCACCCATCGAGTGCCCGATCACCGCGTCGGGTACCACGCCGTAGTGCCGCCACAGCGCGGTCAACGCCAGCTGGATGGCCACCAGCAGCGGCTGGATCTTGTCGATTCCGGTGACCGGGCTGCCGTCGGCCAGCGTCTGCCGCAGCGAAAAGCCGGTCTGTGCAAGGAAATCAGGCTCCAGTTCGGCGATGGCGGCGGCGAAGGCGGGTTCGTCGGCCAACAACCGGCGGCCCATGCCGGCCCACTGCGCACCCTGGCCGGAGTAGACGAACACCGTGCCGGATCCATGGCCGGCCTCGATGGCGGCCACCACACCCGGGGCCGGCGTGCCGGTGGCCAATGCCCGCAGTCCCGCCACCGCGGCGGCGTGATCGCGCGCGACGACGGTGCCCACCCAACTGTGCCGGGCCCTTCGATGATTCACCGTGTGCGCGACGTCGACGAGCGGGGTCGCGGCTCCGGGACCGGCGATCCAGTCGGCCAGTGTCGCGGCCGTCGACGCCAACCGCTGCGGCGTCTTGCCCGACACCACCAACGTGGACAGCACCGGTTCGACCGAGGGTGGTGCGGCCGACGCCGGCGCCTGCTCGACCACCACGTGAGCGTTGGTTCCGCTCAGCCCGAACGACGACACCGCGGCCCGGCGGAGGCCGTCGGTGGGCCACGCGGTGCCCTCGGTCGGCACGAACAGCCGCGTCCCGGACGGGTCGATGGCCGGGTTCCACCGGTTGAAGTGCAGGTTGCGCGGAATGTAACCGCGATTCACCGCAAGGATCGCCTTGATGAATCCGGTGACGCCGGCCGAGGCCTCCAGATGCCCGATGTTGGTCTTGACCGAGCCCAGCGCGCAGCGGCCATCGCCGCCGCCGTACGTGGCCGCCAGCGCCTCGAACTCGATCGGATCGCCCAAAATCGTTCCGGTGCCGTGTGTTTCGACGTAATTCACGCTGTCGGCCGGCGCGTCGGCCATCCGTAGCGCGGCGCTGATCACGTCGCGCTGCGCGGCCGCGTTCGGCGCGGTCATGCCGTTGGACCGGCCGTCGGAGTTGATCGCCGAACCGCGGACCACGCCCAGCACCCGATCGCCGTCGCGCACGGCGTCGGCCAGCCGCTTGAGCACCACCACGCCGCAGCCCTCGCCGCGCACGAACCCGTCGGCCAGGGCGTCGAAGGTCTTGCACCGCCCGGTCGGCGACAGGGCCGACCACTTGGACAGCGCGATGCTGGTGAACGGCGACAGGGACAGGTGCACCCCGCCGGCGAGCGCGACGTCGCTTTCCCGCAGCCGCAGGTTCTGGCAGGCCAGGTGGATGGCCACCAGCGACGACGAGCAGGCGGTGTCGACGGCCACCGCCGGACCGCGAAGTCCCAGCAGATACGAGATGCGCCCCACCGCGGCACTGTGCGGATTCCCGGTGCTCATGTAGGCGTCGATCTCGGTGTTGCGCTCGAGGTTGAGAATCGTGTAATCCCACGCCGACACACCCATGATCGCCGCGGTTCGGCTGCCGCTCAACGAATCCGGCGCGACCCCGGCGTGTTCGAGGGCCTCCCAGGCCACCTCGAGCAGGATCCGCTGCTGCGGGTCCATCGCGACGGCCTCGCGGGGGGTGATGCCGAAGAAGTCGGCGTCGAACCCGGCGACGTCGTCGAGGAAGCCGCCCCACTTGGTCGTCATTCGTCCCGGGGCCTGCGGATCGGGATCGTAGAACGCGTCCCCGTTCCACCGATCGGCCGGCACCTCGCCGACGGCGTCGCGGCCATCGACGAGCAGCTGCCAAAAGCTTTCGGGCCCAGACACATTCCCGGGCAACCGGCAGCCGATCCCGACGACCGCTATCGGCTCGGCGACGTCGGTGGGGAAGGCCGTGCCCGCGCGGACCAGCTCACGCGCGAGCACCTCGCGCGCCTTGGGGGACATCTGTGCCGCGCGTTCGGCAAGACTTGTCATTACTCACTGCCCCCAGTTGCCGTCTCCAGCTCACTCGCCGCAACGAGGTCGGACAGCAATTCCATTTCCTCGTCGGATAGTTCGTCTTCCGTGTCCGCGGTGGGTTCGGGTTCGGCCATCGTTTCGTAGCCCAGGCGTTCGCACATGGCACCGGCCAGGTCGTGGATCGTCGGGTACGCCCAGACCAGGGCGGCCGGCAACGTGGTGCCCAGGCTCGCCTCCAGCCTGTTGCGCAGCTCGAGGGCCATCAGCGAGTCGAGGCCCAGCGACTCCATCGGCCGATCGTGATCGATCGGCTCGGTGGAGCGCAGCACCGCGCGGATCTGGTCGGCGATCGTGGCCGCCAGCCGATCCGGCCGCTCGGCCGGGGCGGTCGCATCCAATTCGGCGCGGATCGCGCCGCCGCCGCGGCGTTCCAGCTTCGTCGAGTCGTGCAACTTCGCGAACAACGACGACCCGCCCGCGGTGGGGAAGGATTGGAACCACTGCCGGGCGTCGAGGTGGATGACGCCGGTGCGGGCGCGGTCGACCGACAGCAGCTGCTGCATCGCCGCCAGCCCTTCGTCGATCGTGATCAGCGAGACGCCGAGATCGGCGAAGAACTGGGCGCGACCCACCTCGGCCCAAGGGCCCCAGTTGATTCCGACGGCGGGCAGTCCGCGGGAACGCCGATAGGCGACCAGGCCGTCGACCCACGAGTTGGCGGCGGCGTAGGTTCCCTGGCCGGGCGTACCCAGCAGCGAGGATGCCGACGAGAAGGTGAGCCACCAATCGACGTCCAGTTCGGCGGTGGCCTGATGCAGTCGCCAGCTGCCGGTGACCTTCGGGGTGAACACCCGACGCGCGGCCGAATCCGAGATGTTCAGCACGATCTCGTCGTCGAGAACCATCGCGCTGTGCAGCACGCCGGCCACCCGGAAGCCGGCGTCGCGGACCGCCTGCACCAGCCGGTCGGCCGTACCGGGTTCGGCGATATCACCGGTGACCACATCGATGCGGGTGCCCGCGGCGCTCAGTTCCGCTATCGCCGCCGTCGCGTCCGCACCGGGTGCCGAACGCCCGTTCAGCACAACCAATCCCGCGCCCTGCTCGGCCAGCCACTGTGCCACGACGAAGCCGAGGCCGCCCATGCCGCCCACGATGATGTAGCCGCCGTCCGGGCTGACCAGTGGCTGCGGGGTTTCGGCGATCGCGTCGATGCGGCCGGTGGCCGGTACCGTGACGGCGATCTTGCCGGTGTGGCGTCCGGATGCCATCAGCGCGAACGCGTCGGCCGCGTTCTCGAGGGTGAACGTGGTGACGGGAAGCACCTGCAGTTTGCCGTCCGCGACGTGCCGCAGGATTTCGGTGAGCATCGCGCGGTACCGCGCCGGCTGCAGCTTGAGATTCAGGTCCAGGTCGACGACGGAGAAGGAGGCGCTCTTGGTCAGTGCGGCCAAGCCCAGGGTGGCATTGGCGTAGACGTCTTTCTTGCCCAGTTCGATGAATCGGCCGCCGGGTGCCAGGATCTGCACCCCGCGCGCAATCGCTTCGTCGGGAAGCGAATTGAGGATGACGTCCACGCCGTAGCCGTCGGTGAGCTCCAGGATCTCGTCGGCGAAATCCACGGTGCGCGAATTGCCGACGTACTCGACGTCGAGCCCGGCGAGCGTCTCGCGTTTGGCATCCGAACCGGCCGTGGTGTAGATCCGGGCGCCGATCATCTTCGCGATCGCCATCGCCGCCACACCCACACCGCCGGTGGCGGAATGGATCAGCACCCGTTCGCCGGGGGCCAGTCGCCCGACCTCGACCAGCGAGTGCCAGGCCGTCAGATACGCGATGCCGAACGCCGCCGCCTCGGGATCCGGCAGCGTGTCGGGGATCGGGGTGCACAGATCGGCGACCGTCGTCAGATGCGAGCCGAAGCTGCCCGGGCCGATGGCGATGACGCGCTGGCCGACCCGCACGGAGTCGACATCGCTGCCGACGGCGGTGACGACGCCTGCGCACTCGCCACCGATGATGGGCGGGGCGCCGTCGAGGGTGGGGTAGATACCCATCGCCTTGAGCACGTCGCTGAAGTTGAGGCCTGCCGCGGCCACCCGGACTTCGACCTGATCGGGATTCGGCGGAATCCGTTTCACCGCATGCAATCTCAGCGCATCCAGGCGTCCGGGCTCGTCGATCTGCAGCCGTACCGCGCCACCGGCGTCCAGGTTCACTTTCGTGCGGCGGGTTTCGCCGAGCAGCTCGCCTTTGGCCGTGGTCGCGGCCGGCACCAGCCTGTTCAGGTAGCGACGCCCGGCGCGCAGCGCGATCTCGTCGGCGTCGGAGCCGGCGAGCAACTCCTCGGTCAGCGCGGCCAGCGAGTCGGCGCCGGCACCATCGGCCTCGACGTCGACGATCGTGGTCTTGAGCTCCGGATGCTCGAAGGTCAGCACCCGGGCGATACCGCGAAGCTGCGTCTGCGCCAACGTGACTGATTCGTCCGCGTCGACCTGCTGTGCGCCGCGCGTGACGATCCACAGTCGCGGGCTGTTGCGGGCGCCCATCCGCGTCACGGTCTTGGCGATTTCCGCGATCAACAGGGTGCGCCCCAGCGCCAGGTCCAGTTGGGCGGTCTCCGAGAGTGATTCGTCGACCGCGCGCGGCGGGCACAGCACGACGATGCTGTCCCACGGGTTTCGGGTGATCGCCGCGCGCAGCTGCGCGGTGTCGGTCGCGGACACCACGTCGACTTCGGCGACGATGTCGCTCAGCGACGACCGCAACGCGGGCAGCAGCGGATCGCCCGCGGCGGGATCACCGATCAACAGCAATCCGCCGAGGCTGGCGGCGGCCTTGTCCAGCGGGGCGGGCTCCCATTCCAGGGTGAGTAGGTGATCGTGCGCCCCACCGCTTGCCGACCCGAGCACCGCCATTTCGACTTCGTCGATGACGAGTAGCCGCCGACCGTCGGCGTCGGTCAGCACGACCTGGCCGAGCAACCGGTCCGGGCTGTCGGTGGCGGCAAGTGAGCCGGTCGAACACACCCCGTCGGCGATGTCGCCGTACACGTGGACGCCCGCGAAACGGATTGGCAGCACCAGGGTTTGCCGGGCGTTCTGCCCGCCGGCCAGATCCGTCGCGGCCCGGGTGGCACCGAGTGCCTGCACCGCGATATCCATCATCACCGGGTGCAGCACGAAGTTACGGGAACCGGCTTTGGCCGACGCGGGGAGCCGCACGTCGGCGCGCGCGGCGCCGGATGTCGCCACGGTGAGGCCGGTGATCCCGCGAAACGCCGGTCCATGCTGTTGCCCTGCGGCACGCAGCCGCTCGTACAACTCGTCGGGATTGATCTCGGCCGCAACATCATTCGAGTCGACGGCGGTACCGGCAAGCTGGCCGGCGGTCTCGCGCGCGACGGTGGCGCTGGCGTGCTTGATCCATCCCGATGCGCTGTGGGTGCGCATTTCGACCTGACAGGTCTGCTCGTTGCCGGTGAGCGTCGTGACCAGCACCGTGCCGTCGGTCACCTGCAGCATCTGATCCAGGCGCAGCTCCCGGATCATCCACGGCCGGTCTTCGCCGTCCGCGGATTCCGCGAACGCTTCCGTCGCCGCTGCCAGCGCGACGTCGGCGTAGGCCGCTCCGGGCAGCACGCACAGATCGTCGATCACGTGATCGCCCAGCCACAACAGATCGGGGTTGAGCTCGCCTTCCCATACCCGGGTGCCGTTGGTGGGGTCGGTGACACCAAAGCCCAACAGCGGGTGGCCGTTTGGTGAGTGGTGTGCCGTGGCGCTGGGGGAGATCCAGTGCCGGCCGTGCTGCCAGGGCGTGCTCGGCAGCACGGCCTGTGGCCCGCAGGTGTGCGGGGTCTCCGGTGGGCGGACGGTGTGCGCGGCGTTGAGGTTGGTGTGGAAGGTCAGGGTGTCGTGCGCATCGCGCTGTAATGTGCCGATGCTCAGATAGCCGGCCCGGTCAGCGGCGCCGTCGCGCGCGGCGAGGGTTTCGGTGATGGCGTGGGTCAGCAGGGGATGCCCGCTGACCTCGATGAAGGTGTGGTGCTCGGCGCCGGCGGCGCTGATCGCCTGCTGGAAGCGCACCGGGTTGCGCATGTTGGTGGCCCAGTGCTCGGCGTCGAATGTGACTGGGCGATCAAGGTTTTCATAGGTAGTCGAGATGATCGGAATGGTCGGCGGGCGCGGGGTGAGCTCGGCCAGTTCGGCACGCATCGCCGGCTGCAGGGCGTCCATGGCCGGATTGTGCGGGGCCACTTCGATATTGACCTTGCCGGCGAACTGGCCCTGCGCGCGCACCGTGGCGATCAACTCGTCGATCTGCCCGGTCGGCCCGGAGATGACCGTCTGGCGAGGCGAGGCGTAGATCCCCAGGGTGACCTGCGGATAATCCGCGATCAGCCGCTCGGTGGCGGTGGCGTCGAGTTCGAGCATGGCCATGGTGCCCTGCCCGGACAACGGGGCCATCAGCCGCGACCGGGTCGCGGTCACGCGCAGTCCCTCGGCGGGTGTCAGCGCGCCGGCCACCACCGCGGCCGCCACCTCTCCCATCGAATGGCCGATCACCAGATCCGGCGTGATCCCGTAGGAGCGCCACAGCGCGGTCAGCGCCAGCTGCATCCCGATCAGGCCCAGCTGGATCTGCTCGATGCCCAGCAATTCCTTGCCGCCGGCGATCACATCGCGCAGCGAAAACCCGGCCTCCGCAACGAAAACCGGTTCGAGTTCGGTGATGGCCGCGTCGAATGCGGGCTCGTCGGCCAGCAACCGGCGCCCCATTCCGGCCCACTGTGATCCGCGGCCCGAGTAGACGAACACGGTGCCCGGTCCGACGGCGGTCTCCGGGCAGCCGACCACACCGGGGGCGGGCTCACCGGCGGCCAGCGCGCGCAACCCGGCCACCGCCTGGTCGCGGTCGACGGCGGCAACCGTGGCGAACTTGGGCTGCCGGGCCCGGTGGTGGTTGAGCGTGTGGGCCACGTCGGCCAGCGGTATCGCGGCTCCCGGGCCGTCCATCCAGTCCGCGAGCACCGATGCCGTCGCCGCCACGCGTTGCGCCGACTTGCCGGACAGCACCAGCGTCGACACCGGTTGGGAGTCCCGCTCCGGCGCAGGCGCCGAAGACGGCGCCTGCTCGATCACCACGTGTGCGTTCGTCCCGCTCACACCGAACGACGACACCCCCGCCCGCCGTGGCGCCTCACTCGACGGCCATTCCATGTCTTCGGTGGCGATCTTCAGCCGCGAAACACCTTGGCTGGCATGGGGAGTGAGCTCGCTGAAGTTCAGGTTCTTCGGGATTCGGCCATGTTCGACGGCCAGTACGGTCTTCATGAATCCGGCGATCCCGGCGGCCGCTTCCAGGTGGCCGAGGTTGGTCTTGACGGCCCCGAGCACCAGCGGTGCGCGGCCCTCGCGGTCACCGAAAACCGTGCTCAGCGAGTCGAGCTCGATCGGGTCGCCCAGGGGGGTGCCGGTTCCGTGCGCCTCGATGTAGTCGATGTCGGCCGGTGTCAGCTTGGCCACGTTCAGCGCCTGGCGAAGCAGTGCCTGCTGCGCCGGGCCGTTGGGCACCGTCACCCCACTGCTGGCGCCGTCCTGGTTGACCGCCGAACCGCGAATCACCGCGAGGATGCGGTTGCCGTCTTTTTGCGCGTCGGACAGCCGCTTGAGTACCACCACGCCGGCGCCCTCGCTGCGGACATAGCCGTTGGCGCCGGCGTCGAAGGTCTTGCACTGACCTTCCGGCGACAGCATTCCCCAACGCGAGCACGCGATGCTGGCCACCGGGCTGAGCAGCAGGTTGGTCCCACCGGCCAGCGCCGTGTCGCTCTCCCGCCAACGCAGGCTCTGACACGCCAGGTGGATCGTCACCAGCGACGAGGAGCATGCGGTGTCGAGCACCACCGCGGGACCACGGGCGCCGAGCAGGTAGGCCGTGCGCCCCGCGGCGAAGTTCGCCGAGTTTCCGGTCAGCAGGTAGGCGTCCAGCTCGTCGGGCCGCACCGCGCCCGACATCTTCAGCATGTAGTCGTAGGCGGTGACCCCGACGAAGACTCCGGTTTGGGTGCCCTGCAGCGTGTGGGGCGGAATTCCGGCGTTTTCCAACGCTTCCCAGGCGACCTCGATGAACAATCGCTGTTGCGGGTCCATCGCCGCGGCCTCGCGGGGCGGGATGGCGAAGAACTCGGCGTCGAATTCGTCGGGCTGCCAGTCCGTCAGGAAGCCGCCTTCGCGGTTGCAGATGGTGCCGGGGACGGTGTGGTCCTCGGTGAACAGCGCCTCGGCGTCCCAGCGTTCGGGTGGCACGCCGACGATGCCGCTTCGGCCGTCGCGCAACAAATCCCAGTATTGCTCGGGGGAGTTGGCGCCGCCGGGCAACCGGCAGCCCATTCCGATGACGGCAATCGGTTCGGTGCTCGCCTGTTCGGCGATTTCCAGCCGCGCGGTCAGATCATCGATTTTGTGCAGCGCCTCGGTGATGATCGCCCGGCGGTCCGGTGTGGCGGCAGTCATCGAGAGCCTCGTAGCCTTTCCGAAAGCTCGGCGAGCAACGCGTCCTCGTCGAGCTCGTCGTAGGCGTCGGCGACGGGCTCGGCGTCTGTTTCGAGTTCGGGCAGCGCGGTGGCCAGATAGTCGGTCAGGCTGTAGACGGTCGGGTAATCGAAGACCACGGATACCGGCAGCGCCTCACCGAGATCGTCCGACAGGGCGCGGCGCAGCATCGCGCTCATCAGCGAGTCCATCCCGAGCTGGAAGAAGCCGGTCGACGGATCGAGTGCCTCGCCCGCGGCCAGTCCCATCGCCGTGGCGGCCAGGGTGGCCACCCGGTCGAACAGCATGTCGCGGCGGCGCTCCGGCTCGCATGTGCGCAACGAGATGCGGAACTCGCTTTCACCCATGGCCGTCTCACCGGGTGCCGGTAGCAGGTCGTCGACGATGCGCAGCGATCCGCGTGACCGGTAAGTGTCCGCCAGTAGCGGCCAATCCGCTTGCACCACAATGGAATGCACTCCAGCCGCGGCGCTCATCACGTGCGGCAGGGTGCCGATCGCAACCTCGTCGTCCATCGGCAGCAACCCGGATCCCACACTGACCTGGCTGGCCTCGTCGGTGTCGGCCAGCGATTTCCACAGTCCCCAGTTGACGGTGGTCGCCGGCAGACCCATGACGCGACGGGCGTAGGCCAGCGCGTCCAGATACCCACTGGTGGCGGCGTAGTGGCCGAGCCAGCGTGAACCCGTCAGGCCGGAGATCGAGGAGAACAGCACGAAGTGGCGCAGCGACGTTGTCGTCAGCGACAGCCGGTGCAGCAGCGCGGCGGCATCGAGTTTGGGCGCGAACATCGCGCGCACGTCGTCGTCGGTCATCTCGCCGAGCAAGACGGGCTGACCGGCAAAGGCCGCCAGATAGATCCCCTGCAGCGGCGGCAGGTCCCTGCCGAACCGGGCGAACAGCGTGCTCATCGCGGCTTCGTCGGTGGCGTCGGCGGCCACCGTGACGAGGTTCGTGCCCTCCGCGGCAAGGGTTTCCGTCAGTGCCTGCAGGCGCAAGCCGGGATTGCGGGATACCGCGACGATCGTTTTGGCGCCCATTGCGGCGAGCTGGCGGATCAGGTGCGGACCGATGTTTCCGGTGGCCCCGATGACGAGCTGACTACCGTCGGCGTCCAGCGTGACCGGTGATTCGGTGGGCAGGGTTCGGCGCTGCAGCCGGGCCACGTGGCGCGCACCGCGCCGGTACACGACCTGGTCTTCGCCGTCGGTGCCGGCGACCTCCTCGAGTAACTGCCTGGCCACGATCGCCGGCGGCACCGAAGCGTCGAAATCAGCTATGCCACCCCAGATTTCGGGGTGCTCGAGGGCAAGTGTGCGGCCAAGCCCCCAGAGCAGTCCGTGCGTCGGGTTGGCGCGATCGCCCTCGAAGACGGGTTGGGCATTGCGGGTGAGAAGGAACAACTTCTCCGACGAGTCGCCGGCGGCCAGCACCGCGACGAGCCGGCGCACCTGGTCGAACAGCTGATAGGCCAACCCGACATCGAACGAATCGTCGGGGACCGCCGGTGCGTACAACACATGGTCGACTTCGCCCAGCGCCTCGGCCAATTCCACCGGGTCGGCGTCGGCGGCCACCGTCTCCGCGGCCAGCTGGGTCGCGAGGTCCGGATCGCCGATCACCAACCAGCGTCCGTGGTCGGCGGCGGCCACCAGCTCGGTGGCCGCTAACGGAATGGCCGGCCACGTCAGCCGATACGAGCTGCCGTCGAGCTGACCATCAGCCGCGCCGGGCAGCGCGGAACCGTTGCGGTGCAAGGATTCCGGTGTGGAGCAGGCGATGGGGGCGGTGTCGATCCAGTGCCGGGTGTGGTGCCAGGGGGTGGTGGGGATCTGGATGTGCGGCTCGGGAGGATGCGGTGTCTGGGGCGGATGGGTGGCGCGCACGGTGTTGACGCTGGATCGGAAGCTGATGGTGTCGTCGGTGTTGCGTTGCAAGCTACCGATGCTCACGTACTTGCTGCCGTGCTGGGCGCTGTGCAGGGTTTCGCTGATCGCCTGGGTCAGCAGCGGGTGCCCGCTGATCTCGATGAAGGTGTGATAGGGTCCGCCGGCCGGGCTTCCGGCATGAGCGATGGCCTGCTGGAAGCGCACCGGGTTGCGCATGTTGGTGGCCCAGTGCTCGGCGTCGAAGGCCGGGCGAATGTCGAGATCCGGGTAGGTGGTGGAGATGATCGGAATCGTCGGCGTCTGCGGAGCCAGGTCGGCCAGCTCCGCGCGCATCGCCGGCTGCAGCGCGTCCATCGCCGGATTATGCGGCGCCACTTCGATATTGACCCGGCTGGCGAAGCGGTTCTGACCGCGCACCCGGGTGATCAACTCGTCGATCTGCTCGGTGGGCCCGGAGACCACGGTCTGGCTCGGCGAGTTGTAGATCCCGAGCGTCACTTGCGGGTACTCCACGATCAATGCCTCGGTGGCGGCCGCGTCGAGTCCGAGCAGTGCCATCCCGCCCTGTCCCGACAGCGGCGCCATCAGCCGCGAGCGCGTCGCGGTCACCCGCAGGCCCTCGGCGGGCGTCAGCGCCCCGGACACCACCGCGGCGGCAACCTCACCCATCGAGTGGCCGATCACCACGTCGGGTTCCACGCCGTAGGAGCGCCACAGCTCGGTCAGCGTCAACTGCATGCCGATCAGGCCGAGCTGAATCTGTTCGATACCGACGAGTTCCTTGCCGCCTGCCAGCACATCGTGTAGCGAGAACCCGGCCTGCTCGACGAACACCGGCTCCAACTCGTCGACCGCCGCGGCGAACGCGGGCTCGTCGGCCAGCAATCGGCGGCCCATACCGGGCCACTGCGATCCGCGGCCCGAGTAGACGAACACCGTGCCCGGTCGCGCCTCGTCGCTTTCCTGCGGACCCACCACTCCGGGCGCGTGCCGGCCCGCGGCCAGCGCGTGCAATCCGGCCACCGCTTGGGCGCGATCGCGGGCAACCACGGTGCCGAACTTGGATTGGCGGGCGCGGTGGTGGTTGAGCGTGTGCGCCACGTCGGCCAGGGCGACGCCGGCCCCGGCGCCTTCCATCCACTCGGCCAGCGCCGCCGCCGTCGCGGCCACCCGTCGCGGCGTCTTTCCGGCGACCACCAAGGTGGAGATGCTCGGCTCGGAGCCGGGCGGCCGCGACGCCACCTCTTGGCCCTGTTCGAGTACCACGTGCGCGTTGGTGCCGCCGAAGCCGAAGGACGACACGCCGGCCCGGCGCGGATGCTGCGTCTGCGGCCATTCCGTTTGTGTGTCAACGACCTTCATGCGCAGTTCGGCGAACGGGATGTGCGGGTTGGGACTTTCGAAGCGCTGGTTCGGCGGAATCTGGCCGCGCTGCAACGCCATGACCGCCTTGATGAAGCCCGCGATCCCGGCCGCGGCTTCGGTGTGGCCGATGTTCGTCTTCACCGCGCCGATGAGCAGAGGAGAGTCTTCCGAACGTCCGCGACCCAGCACCGTGCCCAGCGCGCGCGCTTCGATCGGATCGCCCAATAGTGTTCCGGTGCCGTGGGTTTCGACATAGTCGACCTCGTTCGGCTGCATCCCGGCATTGGTGTAGGCGGCGCGCAGCACCGCCATCTGGGCCGCGGGGTTGGGGGCCATCAGCCCGTTGGAGCGCCCGTCCTGATTGACGGCCGAGCCGCAGATCACGGCGAGCACCCGGTCGCCGTCGCGTTGCGCGTCCGTCAGCCGCTTGAGCACGACCACCCCGGCGCCCTCACCGCGCACGAACCCGTCGGCCGCGGCGTCGAAGGCGCGGCACTTACCGGTCGGCGACAACGCGCCAGCCTGGTCGAAACCGCGAAATACCGTGGGGGACAACAACACATTCACCCCGGCGGCGATCGCCAGGTTGGAATCCTGAGTGCGCAGGCTTTGGCAGGCCAGGTGGATGGCCACCAACGACGACGAGCACGCGGTGTCGACGGACACCGACGGGCCGCGCAGGTCGAGGAAATACGAGAGCCGGTTGGCGATGATGCTCATCGCGCCGCCGGTGTTGTTCCACGCGTCGACCCGGGGCAGATCGCCCAACGTGATAGCGGCGTATTCGCTCGAGCATGCCCCGGCGAACACCCCGGTCTGCGTCCGGCTCAGCGAACTCGGGGAGATGCCGGCGTGCTCTAGGGCTTCCCAGGCGACCTCCAGCAGCAGCCGCTGCTGAGGGTCCATCTTGTTCGCTTCCTGCGCAGTGATCTCGAAGAACTCCGCGTCGAAAGCGTCGATGTCGGGTAGGAACGATCCCCACCGGGTGGTGCGGGCCAGCGCCGCCGCCACCTCGGGTGAACCGTTGTCGAACGGCTGCCAGCGCTGCGGCGGCACCTCGGAGATCGTGCACCCGCGGTCGCAGAGAAACTCCCACAACGAGTCCGGTCCCGAGATGTCGCCGGGGAAGCGGCAACCCATCCCGATGACCGCGATCGGTTCGTCGAGCGAGTTGGGAGCCGGGCGCTTGAGCGCGGCGTCCGCGTCGGCTGCGGGCGCGGACTCGGTCAGGTGTGCGGCCAGCGCATTGATCGTCGGGTGTTCCCAGAAGTCGACCGGAGAGACTTTCCTGCCCAGCAACTCCGACAATTCACCGGAAAGTACGACCACCTCGCGAGAGCTCACGCCGTGATCGGCCAGCGACAGCTCGGGGTCGACCTCGTCGGGCGTCCGGCCGATATTCGTCACCAAATAGTCGACCAGCCAGTGGCGAAGGTCGGCCTCGCCCCGGATGCTCGACGTCATGCGGCGGCACCCGGTGGTGTCGAGCCGCCGAAAGTGCATGCCGCCGCATCGAGCTGGCGCCCGGCCCGCTGTTGCAGCAAAGCAGTCATGGAAGAGTCAGTCACCGGAGTCGCTTCACCTTCCATGTTGCTGCGGGTGCTATGTACACGCACCCTGCGTGCCATCCCGTTCAGCAGCTCTCGCGGCTCCTCTGCGGAGCCCCCCCGGTGACACGGCAGCTGCTGGCGGAAACGTCGGCGCGTAAGAGTTGGACGGCCACAGCACAACGATCGTCCACCCCGACCATCCGTCTCGTTAACCAACGTAAGCAGTCTTTCATGGGGAAGTCTTGGGATTTAAGAAATCCACAGATTTTGGGTGCGGTCCTATGCCGCCCTATTTTGCGTGCGTCTACTATAGTGCCAGGTTTCTGCGTTACTGCAGTTCAAATGGGGTAGCAGCTTGCGTAACGGGTGGTGCTGGTGAGGCACAGGTGACGGATAGTAGGTAGAGTGAGATGAATCTCACGCGCTTACCTGGGTCACCCGACCGCCGTGTTCTGGGACCTGCGCACCATTTTCACCAGGAACGCGCCATGCCCGCCCCAGGATGGGCCGGGTGGCGGCAGTCATTCGCCGTGTCGGGCGGAGCATTTCGGCGGGCCCAGGCCGGTGTTGGCCCGGCGCCGGCCGGTGGTTGTGCCGTACGCGTGACGGCGACCGATCCGGGTCGTGCGGCCACCCGACGGCGGCTCGCCCAGCTAACTTTTGCCCGGGGAGTCGAGCACCACTTCCTCGATGTTCTTCACCAGTTCGGGCAAATTCGCGTTGAGATAGAAATGATCCCCGGGGAACACCCGGATGGAGAACTCCCGCGTGGTCCGCTCGGCCCAGGCCGTCATGTTCTCCTCCGCCACGATGAGGTCGTCGTCGGCGACGAATGCATGGATCGGACACGACAGCTTTATCTCCGGGGGCCGGGTATAAGCGGCAATCGTGCGGACGCTTTGCAACGTGGGCAGGATGCTCGAGGCGAATTCGTCATTTGCCAGATGCTCGGGATTTGTCTGGGTGACCTGGGCGACCAAGCTCAATATGTCGTGGTCGGATCCCTGCAATTCCTTGTATCGGATGTGACCCGGCGCTGCGCAGGACGAGATGAACAACGTGCTGATCGGATGTCCGGCCGATTGGAATCTCAGCGCCACTTCGAAGGCCGCCAGCCCGCCCATGCTGTGGCCGAAAAACGCGACCTGACCAGCTTCTTTGGCCGCGGGCGCCATCATGTTGAAGATTTCGTCGGCCAACTCGGGAATGCTGGCGAGCTCGGTCAGGCCGCGATCGCGCCGGCTGGGGTATTGCACGGCGACCCGTTTGATATCCGCGGTGAACGCCTTGGCGAACGGAACGTAGTATTTCGCGGATCCACCGGCATGCGGAAAGATAAACAACGTCGGCGCGCTCGTCTTATCGCTATTTCGGTCAGGGGGCCCGTTCACCGGCCCAGCCTATCGCGATGCGGCTGGTCGCCCGGCCGCCACACCATCGCGTCGGCGGCTGACGGCAGGCATCCCGACCTGCGCAGGCGGTGCCGTGGAATTCCTGGAAGAATCCATTTTTGTGGGTCGATTGCCACATCGTGTGGCAATTGCGGCAACGGGCACCACGGCTTCCGGGCGGCGCTTCCGCGCCCGTTCGCCGCAAGCCCGGTGGCCAATGCCCGACACACCGGTGTCGCCACCGCCGTCACAGAGGTAACACCAGGCACACTGGTAACAACAGGATCTGTGCAAGATGCCAGGAGGGTATTGCCGTGTACCGAGTCTTTGAAGCGCTGGATGAATTGGGCGCCATTGTCGAAGAAGCCCGCGGCGTGCCTATGACGGCGGGCTGTGTGGTGCCTCGCGGCGATGTGCTGGAGCTGATCGACGACATCAAGGATGCGATTCCCGGCGAGCTGGACGACGCCCAGGACGTACTCGATGCGCGTGATTCGATGCTGTCCGACGCCAAGTCGCACGCCGACTCGATGGTGTCCTCGGCAACCACCGAGTCGGAGTCGTTGCTCAACCACTCCCGCGCCGAAGCCGACCGGCTGCTTTCCGACGCCAAGGCGCAGGCCGACCGGATGGTGAACGAGGCGCGCCAGCACAGCGAGCGAATGGTCGCCGACGCGCGCGAGGAAGCGATGCGCATCGCCACGGCGGCCAAACGCGAATACGAGGCCAGCGTCGGCCGCGCCCAGGCCGAAGCCGACCGGCTCATCGAAAACGGCAACATCTCCTACGAGAAGGCCGTGCAAGAGGGCATCAAGGAGCAGCAGCGCCTGGTCTCGCAGAACGAGGTGGTGCAGGCCGCCAACGCCGAGTCCACCCGGCTGATCGACACCGCACACGCCGAGGCCGACCGGTTGCGCGGTGAGTGCGACATCTATGTCGACAACAAGCTCGCGGAGTTCGAGGAGTTCCTCAACGGCACGCTTCGTTCGGTGGGCCGCGGTCGCCACCAGCTCCGGACGGCGGCCGGAACGCACGACTACGCGACGCGCTAGCGGGTAACCCCCTGGGCCCAGTGCCGAGCGTGGCCACCTGGGTGAATGGGCGAAGTGCCGACCGGGCCACCTCGACGGCGCCGTAAGATTTTTCGTATGGCGCGCGAACACAGGACTACTGCGCAGCAACATCCGGCCTCGCCGATGACGGTTGACGTCACGCGGCTCGGGCGACGACCGGGCTCGATGGTGACGTTGCGCAACACCGTGCCCAGCCCGTTGCGGATCGGACTGGACATGATCGCGATCCCGCGGGGCGCCCCGCTGGACATGGATCTGCGGGTCGAATCGGTGTCGGAAGGCGTACTGGTCACGGGAACGGTGTCGGGGCCCACGCTCGGCGAGTGCTCGCGGTGCCTGACCGAGGTGCAGGGGAATGTGCAGGTCGGGTTGACCGAACTGTTCGCCTACCCGAACAGCACCACCGAGGCGACCACCGAGGAGGACGAGGTCGGCCGCGTGGTCGACGACCGCATCGACCTCGAGCAGCCGATCATCGACGCAGTCGGGCTCGAACTCCCGTTTGCGCCGGTATGCCGAGCGGACTGCCCCGGGTTGTGCCCGGAATGCGGCGTCCAGCTGGCCAATGATCCCGGCCACCACCATGACAACATCGATCCGCGATGGGCCAAGCTGGTGGACATGCTCTCCGACGATGCCGCCGACCCGGATACCGCCGGGGGGCAGCGGTGACTTCCCGGCAACCCCTGCTCGACGCGCTCGGGGTCGACCTCCCCGAGGAGCTGCTCTCGTTGGCGTTGACCCACCGCAGCTACGCCTACGAGCATGGCGGACTGCCGACCAACGAGCGGCTGGAATTTCTCGGCGACGCCGTGCTGGGCCTGACCGTCACCGACGAGCTCTACCACCGTCATCCCGACCGGTCGGAAGGTGACCTGGCCAAACTGCGCGCCAGCGTCGTCAACACCCAGGCGCTGGCCGACGTCGGTCGACACCTGTGCGAAGGGGGACTGGGCGCACACCTGTTGCTGGGGCGCGGCGAAGCGAACACGGGTGGAGCCGACAAGTCGAGCATCCTGGCCGACGGGATGGAATCGCTGCTGGGCGCGATCTACCTGGCGCACGGCATCGAAACGGCGCGCGAGGTGATCCTGCGGTTGTTCGGTGCGCTGCTGGACGCCGCGCCGACGCTGGGCGCGGGGCTGGATTGGAAGACCAGTCTGCAGGAGCTCACCGCGGCCCGCGGCATGGGCGCGCCGTCCTACCTGGTCACCTCGACCGGCCCGGACCACGACAAGGAATTCACCGCGGTGGTCGTCGTGATGGAGACCGAATACGGGTCGGGCGTCGGGCGCTCCAAGAAGGAAGCCGAGCAGAAGGCCGCCGCCGCGACCTGGAAAACGCTGGAAGCGTTGGACACCGCGGGGAAAACGCCCGTCTAGATGCCTGAACTGCCCGAGGTCGAGGTGGTGCGCCGCGGCTTGCAGGCCCATGTTGTGGGCAAGACGATCACCGCGGTTCGGGTGCACCACCCCCGCGCGGTACGCCGGCACGAGGCCGGGCCCGCCGATCTGACGGCCCGGTTGCTCGGCGCGCGGATCGACGGAACCGATCGACGCGGCAAATACCTGTGGCTGTTGCTCGACGGCGATACCGCCCTGGTCGTTCACCTCGGCATGAGCGGGCAGATGCTGTTGGGCGAGGTGCCGCGGGCCGATCACGTCCGGATCTCCGCGGTGCTCGACGACGCAACGCTGCTGAGCTTCGCCGACCAGCGGACCTTCGGGGGCTGGATGCTTGCCGAACTCATAGAAATCGACGGCAGCGTCGTGCCGGTGCCCGTCGCGCACCTCGCACGTGACCCGCTGGACCCCCGCTTCGATGTCGATGCGGTGGTGAAAGTGTTGCGGCGCAAGCATTCCGAGATCAAACGCCAACTGCTGGATCAGCAGGTGGTGTCGGGCATCGGCAATATCTATGCCGATGAAGCGTTGTGGCGGGCCAAAGTTCACGGTGCCCGGGTGGCGGACACGCTGACCCGCCGCCAGCTGACCGCCGTGTTGGAGGCCGCCGCGGAGGTGATGCGCGAGGCGCTCGCCAAGGGCGGGACCTCGTTCGATTCGCTGTACGTCAACGTCAACGGCGAGTCGGGCTACTTTGACCGATCGCTGGATGCCTATGGGCGCGAAGGCGAAAACTGCCGGCGCTGCGGCGCGGTGATGCGCCGCGAGAAGTTCATGAACCGGTCGTCGTTCTACTGTCCGCGGTGTCAGCCGCGGCCACGCAGTTAACGCCTCTTCGCGAAAAGCTGAGGTTATCCTCAGCATCGTGAGGTTATCCTTACCAGGATGATGAACCTCCGGCGTTGGAACGGGTAATGCGCAAATCGGCGCGAAACGCAGATCGTTTTTCGGGTTCGCCAACCGTGCTGGCGCAGTTGTCGCCGGGCGAGCGGGCAACCATCGTGGGCGTCGCCTCGGCGGCCTCCGAGGTGGTGGCGGGCCGACTGCGGCAGTTGGGATTTCGGCCGGCCTCCGATGTGGAGGTGATCCGCCGGGCCCCGATGGGCGACCCGACCATCTACCGGGTTCAGGACACCGAGCTGTGCCTGCGCCGCCGCGAGGCGCTGCTGATCGAGGTCGTCGCGGGGACTGACGCATGACGTCATGCCACGAGGAAGGCGGCTCCGCGGTCGCCGCTACGGGGATGGCTCGGATCGCGTTGGTGGGCAGCCCCAACGCGGGCAAGACTTCCGTGTTCAACCACCTGACCGGACTGCGCGCCAAGACGGGTAACTACCCGGGCGTCACCGTCGGGCGCAGCGTCGGTACCGCCAAAGTGGACGGCGTCGAAATCGCCATCGAGGACCTGCCCGGTACCTACAGCCTCGACCCGATCAGCCCGGACGAGCAGGTGGTGTCCGACCTGCTGGGCGGCGAGGTCTACGGCGACGGCCGGCCCGACGCGATCGTCATCGTCGCCGACGCCACCACGCTGAACCGCTCGATCATCCTGATCGCGCAGGTGCTGCGGCAAGACCTGCCGTGCCTGTTGGTGCTGAGCATGACCGACGAATTGACCGCGCGCGGCGGCGGCATCTCGCTGGACGCCTTGTCGACGGCGCTGGGCGTCCCGGTCCTGCCCGTCGTCGCCAACCGCGGCGTGGGCATCGACGCGTTGCGCGCCCAGCTGGTGGCGTTCGGTCAGTGGCAACGGCCCCCGGTCCTGCCGCCGGCCGACGATGCCGCGATCGACGCGTGGGGCCGCTCGGTGCTGAAGGCGGCGGATTACGCTGCCCCGAAACCGGATCGGCGCACCCGCGGGATCGACGCGGTCGTGCTGCACCCGCTGTGGGGGACCGTCATCTTCTTCGCGGTGATGTTCTGCTTCTTCCAGGTCGTCTTCACCGTGGCCGCGCCGCTGCAGGATCAGGTGGGCGATTGGCTCACCTGGCTCGGCAACCTGGTCAGCAATCACGTCGGCAATTACGTGGTGCGCGGGCTGCTCGGCCAGGGGCTGATCGGCGGTGTCGGAACGGTGCTCCAGTTCATTCCGCAGATCGTGTTGCTGTTCTTGCTGATTGCGTTGCTGGAGAACGTCGGCTACATGGCGCGCGCCGCATTCTTGATGGACCGGGTGATGGCCTCGACGGGTTTGGAAGGCCGCGCGTTCGTCGCGATGCTGTCGTCGTTCGCCTGCGCCATCCCGGGAATCATGGCCACCCGGACGCTGCCGTCGTCGAAAGACCGCATCGCCACGATCATCACGGCGCCGCTGATGACCTGCTCGGCCCGGCTTCCGGTGTTCACCCTGCTGGTCGGCATCCTGGTTTCCCCGAAGACCCAGTGGGGCGGCTTCAGTGCGCAGGGCATCGCGATGTTCGCGCTGTATGTGTGCGGCGGCACCTCGGCCCTGATCGCCGCGGCGATCTTCAAATCGACGATCCTGCGCAGCGATCTGCTGCCGTTCACGATGGAGCTTCCGCCGTACCGCTTCCCGTCGCCCAAGAACGTGCTGATCACGATGTGGGATTCGGCAAAGATGTTCTTGCGCAAGGCCGGAACGATCATCCTCGGCACGTCCGTGGTGCTGTGGGTGATGCTCAACCTGCCGGCCCGCGAGGCCGAGACCGCGAAGATGTCGCCGACCGACGCGACCGCCTACGTGATGGACCACAGCTTGGCCGCCGATGTCGGCAAGGTGGTCGGGCCGGTGTTCAAGCCGCTCGGCTTCGACTGGCATGTCAACATCGCCCTGCTCGGTTCGATGTCGGCGCGCGAAGTGTTCGTGTCCACCCTGGGGCAGGTCGCGGCGGCGGAGAGTCCCGACGATCCGCACGAGGCGCTGGTCTCCCTGACCGACGACAACGGCCACAAGGTGTTCACCGCGCCGACCGTGATCGCGCTGATGGCGTACTTCATCTATGCGCTGCAATGCATGTCGACCGTCGCGGTGATGCGGCGTGAAACGAACTCGTGGAAATGGCCCGCGATCGCGTGGTCCTACATGTTCGTCCTGGCCTGGGTGATGGCGTTCCTCGCTCGACAAGTCGCGATAGCGCTGGGCGCATGATTGCGATCCACGCCACAGCCACCGAGGATCCGCGTCAGCTGCGCTGGGTGGTCGCATCGGAGCGACTGCCGCCGCGCGGCACGGTCTGCGTCGCCCCGGGCAAGCTGGGCGCCTTGCTGGACTCGGGCGTGGTCGACGAAATCGTGGTCGGAGCCGGCGCAATCCTGATCACGATCTGCGCGGACAGCAGCTGGCGTGCGCTGGGCGACGAAATTCGCGAGGCGCTCGGCGCGGCGCTGCTGGACCCGGCGGGCTGGACCGTCGACGAAACATCGGTCCCCGCAAGCCAACTGGAGGCCGTTGTGGAGGAGCTGCTGGCCGGGCCGGTGGGTGCGCTGGCCGCCTCGCACGGCGGTTCGATCGAGCTGGTCTCGGTCGACGGCCACAACGTGACCGTGCGGATGGCCGGCTCCTGCGACGGATGCCCGGGCGCGTCCTCCACACTGCGCGACGCGCTGGAGCGCGAACTGCGGCACCGGGTCGACGATCATGTGGTCGTATCGTCCGAAAACGATTCGAAGTCATTATCTTTCGGCAAGAAGCTGCTGTCTTTGATAGTTCGTTGAGGGCGTATTCACCCGGCCCCGGTAGAAATGAACCATGACGCAATTGTGGGTCGAACGCACCGGGACACGCCGCTACACCGGCCATAGCTCGCGGGGCGCACAGGTTCTTGTCGGCTCCGAGGACGTCGAAGGCGTGTTCACGCCCGGCGAGTTGATGAAGATCGCGCTGGCGGCGTGCAGCGGGATGGCCAGCGACCAGCCGCTGGCTCGCCGGCTCGGCGACGACTACCGGGCGGTGGTCCGGGTCTCCGGCGACGCGGACCGCGACGAAGAGGTCTATCCGCTGCTCTCCGAGACCCTCGAAGTCGACCTGTCGGGCTTGTCCGAGGACGAACAGGAACGCCTGTTCATGGTCGTCAACCGGGCGATCGACCTGGTCTGCACGGTCGGGCGCACGCTCAAGGCGGGCACCATGGTCAAGTTCGAGATCGCCTCCGAGACCGGCAATGCCGGGTCCTGACGTCCGGCTCACCGCCTGGGTGCACGGCATGGTCCAGGGGGTGGGCTTTCGCTGGTGGACCCGCTGCCGGGCGCTGGAGCTCGGCCTCACCGGTTACGCGGCGAACCAGGCCGACGGCCGCGTCCTGGTCGTCGCCCACGGACCCCGGGAGTCGGGCGAGAAACTGCTGGAGCTGCTGGAAGGCGGCCATTCCTGGCCGTCGCGCCCGGGCCACGTCGACAAGGTCGTTGCCGACTGGTCGCAGCCGCAGGAGCAATTCGAGGGGTTCGTCGAGCGCTAGCTACGGTGCTTGAGTCACACCGGTCACAGCGGCACCGCGCGGGCTTCGCAGGGTCGCTTCGCAAACGTGACAGCGCCGGCGATATCGCGTTTCGGAACGCATCATGCCCTCGTTTCCAGTGACTGAAGTGGCCACTGTGGCTAGTGCGCCAGACTGTGAACAACGGGTGTATTTCGAGCGATCCGACACCCCTTCATGACGGCGGCTTGGGCAATTTGAGCGGTAGTCTGGCTCGCCGTGTACCTCAAGAGTCTGACGCTGAAGGGCTTCAAGTCCTTCGCTTCGCCGACGACTCTGCGCTTCGAACCGGGCATCACCGCCGTCGTCGGACCCAACGGTTCCGGCAAATCCAACGTGGTCGATGCCCTGGCGTGGGTGATGGGGGAGCAGGGCGCCAAGACGCTGCGCGGCGGAAAGATGGAAGACGTCATCTTCGCCGGCACCTCGTCGCGCGCCCCGCTGGGCCGCGCCGAGGTCACCGTCACGATCGACAACGCCGACAACGCGCTGCCGATCGAGTACTCCGAGGTTTCGATCACGCGGCGGATGTTCCGCGACGGCGCCAGCGAATACGAAATCAACGGCACCAGTTGCCGTTTGATGGATGTCCAGGAGTTGCTGAGCGACTCCGGTATCGGCCGCGAGATGCACGTGATCGTCGGGCAGGGCAAGCTCGACGAGATCCTGCAGTCGCGGCCCGAGGATCGCCGTGCGTTCATCGAGGAAGCCGCGGGAGTGCTCAAACACCGCAAGCGCAAGGAAAAAGCCCTGCGCAAGCTGGATGCGATGCAGGCCAACCTGGCCCGGCTCACCGACCTGACCACCGAGCTGCGACGCCAACTCAAACCGCTGGGCCGTCAGGCCGAGGTGGCCCGTCGCGCCCAGACCATCCAGGCCGACCTGCGCGACGCGCGATTGCGGCTGGCAGCCGACGACCTGGTCAACCGGCAGGTGCAGCGCGACGCGATCTTGGAAGCCGAGGCCACCATGCGCCGCGAGCACGACGAGGCCGCCGGCCGCCTGGCCGTGGCGTCCGAGGAGCTGACCGCCCACGAGACCGCGCTGGGCCAGCTCTCGGTGCGCGCCGAGTCGGTCCAGCACACCTGGTTCGGGCTGTCCGCTCTGGCCGAACGGGTGGGCGCCACGGTCCGCATCGCCAGCGAACGCGCCCAGCACCTGGACCTGGAGCCGGTGGCGACCAGCGACACCGACCCGGACGCACTCGACGCCGAGGCCGAACAGGTCGCGGCCGCCGAGCGCGAGCTGCTGGCCGAGCTGGACGCCGCCCGGACCCGGCTCGAGGCCGCCCGGGCCGACCTGTCCGAGCGCGAACGCGAGGCCGCCGAGGCCGATCGGGCCCACCTGGCCGCCGTCCGGGCCGAGGCCGACCGGCGCGAGGGCCTGGCCCGGCTGGCCGGTCAGGTCGAGACGATGCGGGCCCGGGTCGAATCGATCGACGACAGCGTGGCCCGGCTGTCCGAACGCATCGAACAGGCCGCTGCCCGCGCGCAGCAGACCCGGGCGGAGTTCGAGACCGTGCAGGGTCGCGTCGGCGAACTCGATCAGGGCGAGGTCGGCCTGGACGAACACCACGAGCGGACGGTGGCCGCGCTGCGACTGGCCGACGCGCGGGTCGTCGAACTGCAGGCGAGCGAGCGGGAGGCCGAGCGCCGGGTGGCGTCACTGCGGGCCCGCATCGATGCGCTCTCGGTGGGGCTCGAACGCAAGGACGGCGCGGCCTGGCTTACCCAAAACCACAGCGGCGCAGGGCTTTTCGGACCGGTCGCGAAATTGGTCAAGGTCCGTCCAGGGTACGAGGCGGCGCTGGCAGTGGTGCTCGGATCGGCGGCCGACGCGCTGGCCGCCGAAAACTTCGGTGCGGCCCGTTCGGCGGTCGCCGCGCTCAAGCAGGCCGACGGGGGTCGCGCGGCGCTGGTGCTCGGCGATTGGCCCGTCGGTGAACCCCCGCCGGCCGCGCCGCTGCCCGACGGTGCCCTGTGGGCGCTCGACCTGGTCGAGGCCCCGCAGCGGCTGCGCGGCGCGATGGTCGCCATGTTGTCCGGTGTCGCGGTGGTCGACGACCTGGGCGCGGCGCTGGATCTGGTCGCGGCCCGCCCGCAGCTGCGCGCGGTGACGCTCGACGGCGACCTGGTCGGCCGTGGCTGGGTCAGCGGCGGCTCGGACCGCAAGCCGTCGACGCTGGAGCTCACCTCGGAGATCGACAAGGCGGGCCGCGAGCTGGCCGCCGCCGAGTCACAGGTGGCGCAGCTGTCCGCGGCCCTGTCCGGCGCACTGGCCGAGCAGCGCGGCCGGCAGGATTCGGCCGAGCAGGCGCTGGCCGCCCTCAACGAGTCCGACACCGAGATCTCGGCGATGTACGAGCAGCTGGGGCGGCTCGGACAGGACGCCCGCACCGCCGACGAAGAGTGGAACCGGCTGCTGCGTCAGCGCGAGGAGCTGGAGACCGGGCGCGCCCAGACCGTCGCAGAGGTCACCGAGCTCGAAACCCGGCTGCGCAACGCCCAGGCCAGCCAGCTCGCACCTGCCGAAGACCCCGTCGATCGTCAGCGGATCGCCGCCGCGGCCGACACCGCCCGCGGCGTCGAAGTGGAGGCCCGGCTCGCGGTGCGCACCGCCGAGGAACGGGCCAACGCCCTACGCGGCCGGGCCGATTCGTTGCGCCGTGCGGCCGCCGCCGAACGTGAGGCGCGGGTGCGGGCCCAGCAGGCACACGCCGCGCGATTGCGGGCGGCCGCGGTGGCCGCGGCGGTGGCCGACGCGGGCAGGCTGCTCGCGGCGCGGTTGGACCGGGTGGTCGCGGCGGCGTCGCAGATCCGCGACGCGATGGTCGGCGAACGCGAGGCCCGGTCGGCGGCGATGGCGGCGGTGCGCACCGAGGTGCAGACGCTGGGCGCCCGGGTGGCCACGCTGACCGATTCGCTGCACCGCGACGAGGTGGCCAACGCCCAGGCGGCGATGCGTATCGAGCAGCTCGAACAGATGGTGCTCGAGCAGTTCGGCATGAGCCCTGCGGATTTGATCGCCGAGTACGGCCCGCAGATCGCGCTGCCGCCCTCGGAGCTGGAGATGGCCGAGTTCGAGCTGGCCCGCGAGCGCGGCGAGCAGGTCACCGCGCCGGCCCCGATCCCGTACGATCGGCCGACCCAGGAGCGGCGGGCCAAACGCGCCGAGCGGGAACTGGCCGAACTGGGCCGGGTCAATCCGCTGGCGCTCGAAGAGTTTGCCGCGCTGGAAGAGCGCTACAACTTCCTGTCCACCCAGCTCGAGGACGTCAAGGCGGCCCGCAAGGATCTGCTCGACGTCGTCGCCGACGTCGACGCCCGCATCCTGCAGGTGTTCAGCGACGCGTTCGTCGACGTGGAACGCGAATTCCAGGAAGTCTTCACCGTGCTGTTCCCCGGCGGCGAGGGCCGGCTGCGGCTGACCAACCCGGACGACATGCTCACCACCGGCATCGAGGTGGAGGCCCGTCCGCCCGGCAAGAAGATCACCCGGCTGTCTTTGCTGTCCGGTGGCGAGAAGGCGCTGACCGCCGTCGCGATGCTGGTGGCGATCTTCCGGGCCCGCCCGTCGCCGTTCTACATCATGGACGAGGTCGAGGCCGCGCTCGACGACACCAACCTGCGCCGCCTGATCTCGCTGTTCGAGCTGCTGCGGGCGCGCTCGCAGCTGCTCATCATCACCCACCAGAAGCCGACCATGGAGGTCGCCGACGCGCTGTACGGCGTGACCATGCAGGGCGACGGCATTACCGCGGTGATCTCGCAGCGGATGCGCGGCCAAGAGGTCGCGCCGCTCGCCACTACCTCTTCTTAGGGCCCGGGCGGCGACTGCCGCTGTGAGTTGGCCCGCGTGGCCCTGAAACAATGTCAGCGTGTCGCAAGGTCTTTGGATCGCCATCGCCGTCGTTGCCGCCCTGGTTGTCATCGCTGCGCTGGTCCTGGGGCTGAGGCGGTACCGTCGCCGGCAGATCAGCCTGACCCGGCCCGAGCCGACCGCACTCGACCGGTCCGGCGGTTACACCGCGTCCTCAGGCATCACCTTCAGCCAGGGCACGCCCACGATCGACACCACCGGGCTGCCCGCGGTGGGAGACGACGCCACCATCCCGCGCGACGCGCCACGGCGCACGATCTCCGACGTTGCGCTGCCCGAACCCGAGACCGTCACGCCCCCGCCGGTGCAGCCGGAGCCGGAAGCCCCCGCGGCGGCCGAGATCGAGGAGATCGCGCCGACCGAGGGCCGGCTGGAACGCTTGCGCGGCCGGCTGGCCCGATCGCAGAACGCGCTCGGGCGCAGCATGCTGGGACTGATCGGCGGCGGCGACCTGGACGAAGACTCCTGGCAGGACGTCGAGGACACCCTGCTGGTCGCCGACCTGGGCCCGGTCGTCACCGAGTCGGTGGTCGCACAGCTGCGCAGCCGCCTGGCCAGCAGCAATGTCCGCACCGAAGCCGACGCGCGGGCGGTGCTGCGCGACGTGCTGATCAAAGAGCTCAAACCCGAAATGGATCGCTCGATCCGCGCGCTGCCGCACGACGATCACCCGTCGGTGCTGCTGATCGTCGGCGTCAACGGCACCGGAAAGACCACCACGGTCGGCAAGCTGGCGCGGGTGCTGGTGGCCGACGGTCGGCGTGTCGTGCTGGGCGCCGCCGATACATTCCGGGCCGCCGCCGCCGATCAACTGGAGACCTGGGCGTCCCGGGTGGGCGCCGAAGTGGTGCGCGGGCCCGAGGGCTCGGACCCGGCGGCGGTGGCCTTCGACGCCGTCGACAAGGGCATCGAGGCGGGCGCGGACGTCGTGCTGATCGACACCGCGGGGCGGCTGCACACCAAGGTGGGTCTGATGGACGAGCTCGACAAGGTCAAGCGCGTGGTGACCCGGCGCGCCGCCGTCGACGAGGTGTTACTTGTCCTCGACGCCACGATCGGACAGAACGGCCTGGCCCAGGCAAAGGTTTTCGCCGACGTCGTCGACATCACCGGCGCGGTGCTGACCAAGCTGGACGGAACGGCCAAGGGCGGCATCGTTTTCCGGGTTCAACAGGAACTGGGCGTGCCGGTGAAACTCGTCGGCCTCGGCGAAGGCCCGGACGATTTGGCGCCTTTTGAGACGGCCGCATTCGTGGACGCCCTGCTCGGCTGAAACCCCTTACACAGCCGCCGTTTCGTTAATGACGCCGAAACACGGTGGCCCCATCTCGGAAACAACTATTGCGCAAGGTTCTGGATCAGGTCAGCAGGCACATGTCTGATGACCCGTTCAGGGCCGACCGGAGGTGATAGCGAGTGAGTTTCCCAGTAATGGGCCAGCCCAATACCGGTGATACCGCATGGATGCTGGCGAGTTCAGCGCTGGTGCTGTTGATGACGCCAGGATTGGCGTTCTTCTACGGCGGCATGGTGCGCGCGCGAAGCGTGCTCAACATGCTCATGATGAGTATCAGCGCCATGGGTGTGGTGACGGTGCTGTGGGTTCTATATGGCTATTCAGTCTCGTTTGGCACTGACAAGGCCAACCTGATCGGCGACCCCACCGAGTACTGGGGCCTCAAGGGCCTGATCGGTGGCAACGCCGTAGCCGCCGATCCGACCAAAGGCGTTGCCGCGACGGATATTCCGCTCGCCGGCACCTTGCCCGCGACCGTGTTCGTGGCGTTCCAGCTGATGTTCGCGATCATCACCGTCGCCCTGATCTCGGGCGCGGTCTCCGACCGCCTCAAGTTCAGCGCCTGGCTGGTGTTCTCCGGGCTGTGGGCGACGTTCGTGTACTTCCCGGTTGCGCACTGGGTCTTCGCGTTCGACGGCTTCGCGGCCGAGAAGGGCGGCTGGATCGCCAACAAGCTGCACGCGATCGACTTCGCCGGTGGAACCGCGGTCCATATCAACTCCGGTACGGCGGGTCTGGCGCTGGCGCTGGTGCTGGGCAAGCGCAAAGGCTGGCCCACCACGCTGTTCCGCCCGCACAACCTGCCGTTCGTGATGCTCGGCGCCGGGTTGCTGTGGTTCGGCTGGTACGGCTTCAACGCGGGTTCGGCCACCAGCTCCAACGGCGCCGCGGCTGCGACATTCATGACCACCACGATCGCCACCGCCACCGCCATGCTGGCCTGGCTGCTCACCGAGCGCATTCGCGACGGCAAGGCGACAACGCTGGGAGCGGCGTCGGGCATCGTGGCGGGGCTGGTCGCCATCACCCCGTCCTGCTCGTCGGTCAACGCGCTGGGCGCGCTGATCATCGGCCTGGTCGCCGGTGTGGTGTGCGCGCTGGCGGTCGGGCTGAAGTTCAAGCTCGGCTTCGATGACTCGCTGGACGTGGTCGGTGTCCACCTGGTCGGTGGTCTGGCCGGAACACTGCTGGTCGGCCTGCTGGCCGCCCCGGAGAGCGTGGCGATCAACGGCGTCACGGGCGTGTCGAAGGGCTTGTTCTACGGCGGCGGCTGGGATCAGCTGGAACGGCAGGCGGTCGGCGCGTTCAGCGTGCTTGGCTTCTCGTTTGTCGTCACGTTTATCATCGCCTTGATCCTGAAGTACACGATGGGGCTGCGGCTGAATCCGGAAGCGGAAGCAGCCGGTATCGATGAGGCCGAGCACGCGGAGAGCGGTTACGATTTCGCAGTGGCCACATCGTCGGTTCTTCCCCGTGCCACCCTGCCGGACAGTGCTAACGGACTGGACGAAGCAGTCGCGGCCGAGAAAGTGGAGGCGGAGTAATCATGAAGCTGGTCACCGCGATCGTGAAGCCGTTCACCCTTGACGACGTCAAGACGGCCCTGGAGGATGCGGGCGTCCTGGGGCTGACGGTCAGCGAAGTCCAGGGCTACGGACGGCAGAAGGGGCACACCGAGGTCTACCGGGGTGCTGAATACTCGGTCGATTTCGTGCCGAAGGTCCGGATCGAGGTCGTTGTCGACGACTCCGTCGTCGACAAGGTCGTGGACAGCATCGTCCGCGCGGCTCGCACCGGCAAGATCGGCGACGGCAAGGTCTGGGTCAGCCCCGTGGAAACCATTGTGCGCGTGCGCACCGGTGAGCGCGGGACCGATGCGATATGACGCTAGCGCCGAATTGACAATCCAGGCCGACCGGGCCGGGAGGTTATGAAACCGACCGAGCCCGACCCGTCCGGGACAGCCAGAGCGGACGCCGTGCACGCTGAAATCGCTATCGGAGCAAGCGATTTGGCCGCTGCGCGGCGTACGCTGCTGTCTGAGGGCAGCAAGCTGCACGCGGCCGAGCTCAGGCACGCCTGGCTGGATCTGCACGAGTCCTGGTTGATCGCAAAGGCCACCGAGCTCGGCATCACCGAAACCAGCGGCTTCGCGCTCGTCGGGGTCGGCGGCCTGGGGCGCCGCGAGCTGCTGCCCTATTCCGATCTGGACTTGATGCTGTTGCACGACAACGTCCCCGACGACGTGCTGCAGCGGGTGGCCGATGGGCTGTGGTACCCGTTGTGGGACGCCAACGTTCGGCTCGACCACAGCGTGCGAACGGTATCCGGCACGCTGACCGTCGCCAACGGCGACATGATCGCCGCCCTGGGCCTGCTGGACGCTCGCCACATCGCCGGCGATCCGGCGCAGTCCGAGGAGTTGATCGCGGGCGCACGAAAGCAGTGGCGCACCGCGATTCGCTCCCGGATGGACGAGCTGGTGGAAATGACGAACGCCCGCTGGCAGCGATGTGGCCGGATCGCGCAACGCGCCGAGCCCGACCTGAAATCGGGCCGCGGCGGCCTGCGGGACGTCCAGCTGCTCGACGCGTTGGGCGTGGCTCAGCTGATCGACCGCCGCGGCATGAGCCGTCCGGAAATCCCCGGCGGTTCACTCGACGATGCGTATCTGACCCTGCTCGACGTCCGCACCGAACTGCATCGGGTGTCCGGCCGCGGACGCGATCAGGTGCTGGCCCAGTTCGCCGACGAGATCAGCGCCGCCCTGCACACCGGCGACCGATTCGCGTTGGCGCGCATGCTTTCCGACGTCGGCCGCACCATCGCGTACCACGCCGAAAGCGGACTGCGCACCGCCCAGAACGCGCTGCCGCGCCGCGGTATCAGCGCACTGGTACGACGCCCGAAGCGGCGACCGCTGGACGAGGGCGTGGTCGAATACGACGGCGAGATCGTGCTTGCCCGCGAGGCCCAACCCGAACGCGATCCCGGGCTGGTGCTTCGGGTGGCCGCCGCCTCGGCCAACACCGGCCTGCCGATCGGGGCCGCCACCCTGAGCCGACTGGCCGCCAGCGTGCCGGACCTGCCGACACCGTGGCCGCGCGAGGCGCTGGACGACCTCCTGGTCGTGCTGCTGGCCGGCCCCCCGATGGTGAACACGATCGAAGCGCTGGACCGAACGGGGCTGTGGAGCAAGCTATTTCCGGAATGGGACGCCGTCCGCGACCTGCCGCCGCGCGATGTGTCCCACGTGTGGACCGTGGATCGTCATATCGTCGAGACCGCCGTCAACGCGGCGCCGCTGACGACTCGCGTCGCGCGATCGGACCTGCTGGCAATCGGCGCCCTGCTGCACGACATCGGCAAGGGGCGCGGTGTCGACCACTGTGTGCTGGGGGCCGATTTGGTGATTCCGATCGGCGAGCGGCTGGGACTGGAACCCCGCGACATCGAGACACTGTCAGGCATGGTCCGCCACCATCTGCTGCTGCCCGTCGCGGCTACCCGAAGCGACCTCAACGATCCGAAAACCATTGAATCCGTGTCGAAGACGCTGGACGGGGATTGGCAACTGCTCGAGCTGCTGCACGCGCTCGCCGAGGCCGACTCGAAGGCCACCGGGCCCGGAGTGTGGAGCGACTGGAAAGCCTCCCTGATGGAGGACCTGGTGCGGCGCTGTCGGCTGGTGATGGCGGGTGAGCCGTTGCCGGAAGTGGAACCGACTGCGCCACACTATATTGCGCTGGCAGTCGATCACGGAGTACATGTCGAGATCAAGTCGGGGGAGCGCGAACGACTCCACACCGTGATGGTCGCACCGGACCAGCGCGGACTGGTGTCGAAGGCCGCGGCGGTACTGGCGCTGAATTCGCTGCGGATCCATTCCGCGACGGTCAACACTCACGAGGGCGTCGCGATCACCGAATTCATGGTGTCGCCGCTGTTCGGTTCCCCACCCGAGGCGGGCCTGCTGCGTCAGCAGTTTGTCGGCGCCCTCAATGGCGACGTCGACATCCTTGGCGCACTGGAAAAACGCGACACCGACGCCGCCAACTCGGCGATGTCGCGGGCCGGCGAGGTCCAGGCCGGCGCACCGCTGACCCGTTCGACCGCCCCGCCCCGCATCCTGTGGCTCAACGCCGCCGCACCGGAGCAACTCGTCGTCGAAGTTCGCGCGATGGACCGGATCGGGCTACTCGCCTTGTTGGCGCAGGCGCTCGAGCGGGCGGGAGCCGACATCGCCTGGGCGAAGGTCAATACGTTCGGGTCGACGGCCGCCGATGTGTTCTGCGTGACGATGCCGGTCGAGTCGGGACAAGAAGCCGCGGACACCGAGCACGAGGCGCGAACCGTGATCGAGCAAAATCTGCTGACGGTGCTGGGCGGTCCCATCGTCGAGGTGCTCGCGGAACCCGTCGGCGACTAGCACGAGATCGCACCGGCGTCGCGCGGGGATGTTCGGATCTTCGATCGACCCCGCTGAAGTGGGTGGACGTGTTACAACTGTTCAATTCTTTCGCGCGGGGAACCGGCTTTTCGCCGGGCGCTCGGCTTTTCGAAGGGTGACACATGGGGTGGCTAGCGCAGTGGTGGCGACAGCCTGACCACTACGACTGGCTGACCGGCTATCTGCAATCCCGTGGGATGGGCCTGAGTCTGCGCTGGATCTTTGCCGGAGTCTCCGCGTCCCTCGCGCTGACCCCGATCGACGTGCTGTGGGACCAGGCCCCGCCCCGGCCGCCGGCGTTGGCGCTCGACGTGGCGATCGCGGTGCTGGGACTGGGCATTGCGACCGTGTGGTTGTCGGGCTGGCCGACGCGGCGTCAGTCGGTCGTGATCGCGATGACCTGGAGCTTGTGTTTCGCGGCCGGCAGCCTGGCTCAGCCCAACCCCCTTCTCGCGCTGATGGGGTGCGTGGCCCTTGCCCTGCCGGGCGGCTATCTCGCGTTTTTCCACACCGCCGGGTACATGGCGGCGAATTTCTGGCTGGCGGGAACCGTTGGAGCGGTCGAGGTCATGCGGATGGCAGCGGTTGGCCAGGGGATTCTGGCCATGCACTGCTACTTTCTGGTGCTCGAGCTCAACGTGCTGGTGCCCTTCGCCATCCAGGTTGTGGTGCGTGCGCTGAGTGCGGATTTGCTGCGCTCCGACCGGGATCCGCTGACCGGCCTGCTGAATCGCAGAGCCTGCGAGCGCGCCGTCCTCGGGCGGATTCTCACCAATGCCGACCATGCGTATCTGGCGGTGGCCATGGTCGATCTGGACCGCTTCAAGAACCTCAACGACACGCAGGGTCACGCTGCCGGCGATTCGGCGCTGGTCGCGGTCGCGCACGCGCTGACTGCCGCCACCAAACACACCGCGCTCATCGGCCGTGTCGGTGGGGAAGAGTTTCTGGTCGCCGACACCGTGCACACCGAACGCCCGCCCGGGTGGGGCAGCCGGCTATGCGATGCGGTGGCCGCGACGGCAACTCCGGTGACCGCCAGCGTCGGCATCGCGACCCTGGCACTGGCCGGCGTCGGCGGCAACGACGCCGAGCAGGCGTATCGGCAGGTGGTCGCGGCCGCCGACGCCGCGATGTACGAGGCGAAAAGGCTCGGCGGCAACCAGGCCCGGCACCACAGTCGTCAGGAGTCGTGAAGACGCCGTGAGCTGGGTTAAGCCAGCTCCGAATTCAGTTGCCGCACAGCCACAATGCGGTCTCTGAGCTGATCGCGGGTCGCCGCGGCGATCGGTGGACCGCCGCAGCGGCGGCGCAGTTCGTTGTGGATCCATCCGTGCGGCTTGCCGGTGCGGTGATGGGCGACCGACACCAGGGCGTTGAGTTCGCGACGCAGCTCGCGCAGCTGGCCGTGCATGGACCCCGACCCCGACGGCACGGGAGCGGACTGCCCGGATGCCGCCCGCTTCTGCAGCTGCTCGTCCTGGCGGCGGTGCAGCAGCGCCCGCATCTGGGTGGCGTCGAGCAACCCCGGGATGCCGAGGTAGTCGGCCTCCTCGTCGCTTCCGGCCGGGGCGGCGGTGCCGAACGAGGACCCGTCGAAGATGACCTGGTCGAGTTCGGCGTCGGCACCCAGGGAGGTGAAACCCTTTTCCAGCTCCGACTTTTCGTTCTGTTCCTTGACGGCGGGATCGGCGTCGAGCGGGTCGTCGAGGGATTCGCGGTGCGGCTCGCCGAGCACGTGGTTGCGTTCGGCCTCCAGCTCGCTGGCCAGCATCAGCAGGCTGGGCACCGACGGCACGAAAATGCTCGCGCTCTCGCCGGCCCGCCGCGACCGCACGAAGCGCCCGATGGCCTGGGCGAAGAACAGCGGGGTGGAGGCGCTGGTGGCGTAGATCCCGACCGACAGCCGCGGAACGTCGACACCCTCGGACACCATCCGCACCGCGACCAGCCAGCGCGAGGTGCTCTCGGAGAACTCGGAGATCCGTGCCGACGACCCGGGATCGTCGGAGAGCACCAGCGTCGGTGCCTCGCCGGTCAGCTTCGTCAGCAGCTTGGCGTACGCGCGGGCGGCGGTCTGGTCCGACGCGATGATCATGCCGCCCGCGTCGGGTACGTGCGTGCGCTTCTGGCGCAGCCGCTGATCCGCGGCGGTGATCACCGCGGGCATCCATTCGCCGGCGGGGTCCAGCGCGGTGCGCCACGCGCGCGCGGTCTGCTCGGCGGACAGCGGCTCGCCCAGGCGCGCCTCGTGCTCCGCGCCGGCGTTGTCGCGCCAGCGCGCCTGCCCGGAGTAGGCCAGGAACACCACCGGGCGCACCACGCCGTCGGCGAGCGCTTCGGCGTAGCCGTAGGTGTGGGCGGCCTGCGAGCGGCGTATCCCGTCGGCTCCCGATTCGTAGGTGACGAACGGGATGGGGCTGTCGTCGCTGCGAAACGGTGTGCCCGTCAAGGCAAGTCGGCGGGTGGCGTCGCCGAAGGCTTCGCGAATGGCGTCACCCCAGGTCTTCGCGTCTCCGCCATGGTGGATCTCGTCGAAAACGGCCAGCGTCTTGCGTTGCTCGGTGCGCACCCGGTGCAGCGTCGGATGCGACGCGACCTGGGCGTAGGTGACCATGACGCCGTGGTATTCCGACGAGGTCTGCGGGCTGGTGTTGGAGAACTTCGGATCCAGGAAAATGCCGTACCGCAGCGCGGCCTGCGCCCACTGCACCTTGAGGTGTTCGGTGGGCACGACGACGGTGATCTGCTCGACGGCGCGGCTGTTCAGCAGTTCGGCGATGACCCGCAGCGCGAACGTCGTCTTTCCGGATCCCGGCGTGGCCACGGCCAGGAAGTCGCGTGGCTCGGCGGCCAGGTACTTCACCAGCGCGCGGCGCTGCCAGCCTCGCAGCGGTCGCGTGTCGAGTCCAACGCTCGCGTCGGCGGCGGCGCTGACCGGCTGCATCGACACGACTCCCCTCCGGCGCGCCGTTGGCAGGCTGCGCCCGTTCAAAAGGTTTTAGGCCCCGGCCCGCGATGCTAACCGGTGTGGCGGCGGGTGTGAAATGTAGCATGGCAACGCTTTTCGGCGTTGGAACGACTCGAAGAAGACGCAGCCACGTTATCCCGGAAGCCGGGACGGGCCCGTTAAATCGCGGGTCTGCAGCCACGTGTCGATCCGTTCGGCGACGTCGGCCCAACCCGGTTCGAGCATCATGTTGTGTCCCATCGCGAAGAACTCCGGCTCGGTCCGGTAGGCACGCGCCGTGGCGCGCACCTCGTCGACGCTGACGAAGCCGTCGTACAGCGCGCCGAGGACCAGGATCGGCGTCCGCACCCGCCGGGTTCGGACGCGGCGCACGATCGGATCGGTCATGGCGGCGCGAACGCTCTCGGCCCCGGCGCGAAGACGGCAGGATTCGACGATGGCCTCGGGCGTGTCGGCGCAGAAGAGGTACTCGCGCGTCAGCTCGGGGGTGGCGAGGAATTTCAGCAGCGTGGGGTCGCTCCAGGCCTCCAGGGTCATCGACGGCCGGCGACGCCAGACGCGGATCGCCAAGCTGAGCACCCCCTTCGGCGGCACGGAGCCCAGCAACACCGCGGCCGGGGCGCTGTGCTGCTCGAGGTAGCGCTGGATCACGAAGCCGCCCAGCGAATGACCGATCAGCGCCGGCGCGCCACCCAGCTCGTCGGCCACCGACCGCAGATCGTCCAGGTAGTCGGCGACCGAAACCTTGGTCAACGGCTTCGCGGTGGGGCTGTTGCCGTGCCCGCGCAGGCTGATCGACACCGCCCGATAACCGGCGTCGGCGAAGTAGTCCAGGAAGTGGTCGTCCCAGCACCACGCGCCATGCCAGCCGCCGTGCACGAAGAGCAGCGGCACGGGGTGGTCCCGGCTGCAGGATCCCTTGTCGATTACCTCGAGCATGAGCCGACAATTGCCGTCGTCAACCGCACCGTCAAGCGTTTCCGCCCGTTGCGGCGCGCCGAGCGTGCGGCCGGCCGCGCGTTCGGCGTCGCGTGTGAAGCCGGCCGCGCACTCGCGGCGGAAGGCAGCCGCAGCCGGCTCTCACTGGGCCTGATGAGTGGTGACCCGCGTCGCCCCGCTACGCGGCGCTCGCGATCACCACTAGGCTGGCGGAGTGTTTGAATCGCTCTCCGACCGGTTGACCGGTGCCCTGCAAGGGCTGCGCGGCAAAGGTCGACTGACCGACGCCGACATCGATGCCACCACTCGTGAAATCCGCCTCGCGCTGCTCGAAGCCGACGTATCACTGCCCGTCGTACGGGCGTTCGTCGGCCGGATCAAAGAGCGCGCCCGGGGTGCCGAGGTCTCCGGCGCCCTCAACCCGGCGCAGCAGGTCGTCAAGATCGTCAACGAAGAACTCATCGGCATCCTCGGCGGCCAGACCCGCCAGCTGGCGTTCGCGAAGACCCCGCCGACCGTCATCATGCTGGCCGGCCTGCAGGGTTCCGGTAAGACCACGCTGGCGGGCAAGCTCGCCGCGTGGCTGCGCGGCCAGGGCCACACACCGCTGCTGGTGGCCTGCGATCTGCAGCGCCCCGCCGCGGTCAACCAGCTGGTGGTCACCGGACAGCGCGCCGGCGTGCCCGTCTTCGCGCCCCATCCCGGTGAGTCACCCGAGTCCGGCCCTGGTGACCCCGTCGCGGTCGCGTCGGCCGGACTCGCCGAGGCCCGCGCCAAACACCACGACGTCGTCATCGTCGACACCGCCGGGCGCCTGGGTATCGACGACGAGCTGATGAGCCAGGCCGCGGCCATCCGCGACGCCGTCGATCCCGATGAAGTGATCTTCGTGCTCGACGCCATGATCGGCCAGGACGCCGTCACCACCGCCGAGGCGTTCCGCGAGGGCGTCGGCTTCACCGGCGTGGTGTTGACCAAGCTCGACGGCGACGCGCGCGGTGGTGCCGCGCTGTCGGTCCGCGAGGTCACCGGCGTCCCAATCCTTTTCGCGTCCACCGGCGAGAAGCTGGAAGATTTCGACGTCTTCCACCCGGACCGGATGGCCAGCCGCATCCTCGGCATGGGCGACGTGCTCAGCCTGATCGAACAGGCCGAGCAGGTCTTCGACGCCGAGCAGGCCGAGGCCGCCGCCGCCAAGATCGGCTCCGGCGAGCTGACCCTCGAGGACTTCCTCGAACAGATGCTCGCGATCCGCAAGATGGGACCGATCGGCAACCTGCTGGGCATGCTGCCCGGCGCCGGGCAGATGAAGGACGCGCTGGCCGAGGTCGACGACCGTCAGCTCGACCGGCTGCAGGCCATCATCCGCGGCATGACGCCCCAGGAACGGGCCGACCCGAAGATCATCAACGCTTCGCGGCGGCTGCGCATCGCCAACGGCTCGGGCGTGGCGCTGTCCGAGGTCAACCAGCTGGTGGACCGGTTCTTCGAGGCCCGCAAGATGATGTCGTCGATGCTGGGCGGCATGGGCATCCCGGGCATGGGCCGCAAGTCCTCCAACCGAAAAGGCAAGGGCGCCAAGGGAAAAAAGGGCAAGAAGGGCGGGCGCGGTCCGACGCCGCCGAAGGCTCGCAACCCGCTCGGCGCCGGCATGCCGGGGATGCCGGGCATGCCCGCCGGATTCCCCGACCTGTCCCAGATGCCCGAGGGCCTCAACGAGCTGCCGCCCGGCCTGGCCGACTTCGATCTGTCCAAGCTGAAGTTCCCGGGCAAGAAGTAGCCGCGCGGTGCCCATGCGCGTGCGGGGTCGGGGATTGCCCGACGATGCCCCGATCGAACTCTGGATCGTCGACGGTCACATCAGCACGCAACGGGTCGCCGGTGCCGACACCGTCTTCGACGGCGGCTGGATCCTGCCGGGGCTGGTGGATGCCCACTGTCACGTCGGGCTCGGCCACCACGGCGAGATCCCGATCGAAGACGCGATCGTGCAGGCCGAGACCGAACGCGAGGTCGGCGCGCTGCTGCTGCGCGACTGCGGCTCGCCGACCGACACCCGCAGCCTCGACGACCGCGACGACCTGCCGCGCATCATCCGGGCCGGCAAGCACATCGCCAGGCCCAAGCGCTATCAGGCCGGTTTCTCGGTCGAACTCGAAGACGAATCGCAGCTGCCGGCCGCGGTGGCCGAGGAGGCGCGGCGCGGCGACGGCTGGATCAAGCTGGTCGGCGACTGGATCGACCGCGGCGTCGGCGATCTCGCGCCGCTGTGGTCCGACGACGTGCTCAAGGCCGCGATCGACGCCGCCCACGCGCACGGCGCCCGCGTCACCGCCCACGTCTTCAGCGACGAGGCCATGCCGGGGCTGATCAAGGCCGGGATCGACTGCATCGAACACGGCACCGGGCTCAGCGACGACACCATCGCCTTGATGCTCGAGCACGGAACCGTGTTGGTCCCCACCCTGATCAACATCATCGACAATTTCCCGGGCATCGCCGACGCCGCCAAGAAGTACCCGACCTACGCCGCGCACATGCGCGAGCTGTACGCGCGCTGCCCCGAGCGGATCGCGGCGGCCGCGGATGCGGGCGTGCCGATCTACGCGGGAAGCGACGCCGGCACGATGATCGCCCACGGCCGGATCGTCGACGAGGTCGAGGCCCTCAAGGGGATCGGGATGAGCGCACACGACGCGCTGGGCGCCGCCTGCTGGGATGCGCGGCGCTGGCTGGGCCGTCCCGGTCTGGACCACGGGGCGTCCGCGGATCTGGTGTGCTACGCGCAAGACCCGCGCACGGGTCCCGGCGTGCTGGGCCAACCCGATCTGGTGATCCTGCGCGGCAACATGTTTCGGCCCTCACGCGGCCCGGGCGCCTGATCAGCGGGGCGCCGCGACGGCGGATAGAATAAGCCGATGGCGTTGGCCAGCGGCGCGGTTTTTGCCGGTTATACCGTCGCTCGAAGGCTCGGATCCGGGGTGACTGGTGATGTCTACCTTGTTCAGGATCCCCGTTCCGCGCGCTGGCAGGCGCTGAAGGTGCTGTCGCCGGCACTGTCGTCCGACCGTGCGTTCCGCCGGGATTTTCTGTCCGAGACCGCGGCGGTGTCGAGCCTGTACCACCAGCACATCGTGGAGGTGCACGACCGCGGCGACTTCGACGGACAGCTGTGGGTCGCGATGGACTACGTGGAGGGCAGCAACGCCGCGCAGCTGCTGAAGGACCGGTTTCCGGCGGTGTGGCCCGTCGGCGAGGTGCTGGCGATCATCACCGCGGTGGCCGACGCGCTGGACTACGCCCACCAGCGCGGGGTGCTGCACCGCGACGTCAAACCGGCCAACATCCTGCTGACCAGCCCGGGTGACGGCGAACAACGGATTCTGTTGTCGGACTTCGGGGTAGCGCGACCACTGGGCGAGCACTCGGGCGTGGTCGGCTCGCATGTCCCGGTCGGCACGGTGGGTTACGCCGCGCCCGAGCAGTTGATGGGTGCCGACATCGATCGGGGCGCCGACCAGTATGCGTTGGCGGCGACGGCATTTCACCTGTTGACCGGCGCGCCGCCGACCGAATACCTCAGTCCGTCGGCCGCGCTGCGCGAGTTGCTCAGCGGTGCGCCGCGCAAACTCAGCGACCAGCGCCCGGAGCTCGCGCAGCTGGATCGGGTGTTCGCACGAGCGCTGGCCAAACGGCCCGTCGACCGCTTTGCGAGTTGCCGGGAGTTCGCCAATGCGGCCAATGCGCTGTCCGTCGTCGAAACGGGAGATCGCAGTCCCGAGGCGGTTTTCGCCGTCGAGTACCCCGCCTTCGGCTGGCCCGGCGACGATGACTTGGCCGGCCTCGACCCCTCCCGCGAGATCGCCGAGCCGCAGCCGTCCGGCCGCAAGCCCGCCAAGGGCGGGGCGACGGACGGCGATCAGGGCGCGGCCGCCCTGCCGACGCGGCGCCGGCCCCGCAAGATCGTGGTCGGTGTGGCGGCGATCGCGGTGCTGATCGGGTTGTTCACCTTCGGCATCATCACCGGGCGAAAGATGGAGTCGACCGCGGCGCGCGCGGCGAGCGCTCCGCCCGGCGCGCCCGCCCCGGCCGCCGTGCCGCCGCCCAGCACCCCGTCCGGTCCGCCGACCCCGCTGGACGGCACCTATCGCCTCGATGCGCAGCGGTCCAAGGAGACCTTCGACTACACGCCCAGTCCGCAACCCCCTGATGTCACGACGTGGTGGGCCCTGCGCTCGTCGTGCACGCCGTCGTACTGCTCGGCCGCCGCGGTACTGCTGGACAACAACGACCACAGCCAACTGGCCAATGCCGGCGGTCGTCCGGTCATCTTTCAGTTCACCGATGGTCAATGGCAGGCGCGTCCGGAGACGGTGCCGTTTCCCTGTGTGGGACCGACCGGGGCAGCCAAGTCGCAGACCACGGTGCAGACGCTGTCGTTGCGGCCCAATGCGCAGGGTGATCTCGTCGGCGAAATGGATCTTGTCGTGCAAACCGACGAGTGCGGGCAGCGCGGGTCGGTGGTCCGCGTCCCCGCGCAGCTGGCCCGCACCGCGGACACCCCGCCCAGCGTCTATGTGCCGGACCCCATCTCGGTCCCGGAGATCGCCGGCGTCCAGACCCCGGCATCCGCGACCCCCAGCGCCCCGAAGCCGTCCGGGGCTCCGTACACGCCGGGTCGCTAACCCACGCAGCACCGTGACCTGCGGCGTTGCCGACCTCAGAAAAAGATTGCGAGTGCTCACTATCTATGATAGGTTCGCTTGCAACACCATCTGGAGGCGACAATGACTTACGACGTGATCATCCGCGACGGCCTGTGGTTCGACGGAACGGGCAGTGCGCCGCACACCCGCACGCTGGGTATCCGCGACGGTGTGGTGGCCACGGTGTCGTCCGGGCCGCTGGACGAGACGGGCTGCCCGGAAGTGATCGACGCGGCGGGCAAGTGGGTGGTGCCCGGCTTCATCGACGTGCACACTCACTACGACGCCGAAGTGCTGCTGGACCCGGGCCTGCGCGAGTCGGTGCGCCACGGTGTCACCACGGTGCTGCTGGGCATGTGTTCGCTGTCGACGGTCTACGCGAAAACCGAAGACGCCGCCGACCTGTTCAGCCGGGTGGAGGCGGTGCCGCGCAAATACGTCCTCGGCGCGCTGGAAGCCAACCGGACCTGGACCACCGCCGCGGAGTACATCGCGGCCATCGACGCGCTGCCGCTCGGGCCGAATATCGGTTCACTGCTTGGTCATTCGGACCTGCGCAGCACGGTGCTCGGACTCGATCGGGCCACCGACGCCACCGTCAAGCCCACCGACGCCGAGCTGGAGAAGATGGCGGCGTTGCTCGACGAGGCGCTCGAGGCCGGGATGCTGGGCATGTCGGGCATGGACGCCGCGATCGACAAACTCGACGGCGACCGTTTCCGCTCGCGGGCGCTGCCGTCGACGTTCGCGACCTGGCGGGAGCGGCGCAAGCTGATCAAGGTGCTGCGCAAGCGCGGCCGGATGCTGCAGAGCGCACCCGACGTCAACAACGCGGCCACGGCCGTGCTGTTCTTCCTGGCCAGCAGCCGAATGTTCGGACGTCGCAATCCAGTTCGGATGAGCCTGCTGGTGTCCGCCGACGCCAAGTCGAATCCACTGGCGGTCTACGTGTTCGGGCCGGCGACGCGGTTGGCGAACAAGTTCTTCGGCTCGAGCGTGCGGTTCCAGCATCTGCCGGTCCCGTTCGAGTTGTACTCCGACGGAATCGACCTGCCGGTCTTCGAAGAGTTCGGCGCGGGCACGGCGGCCCTGCATCTGCGTGATCAGTTGCAGCGCAACGAGTTACTGGCCAACGAGGCCTACCGCCGCGAGTTCCGCAAAGAGTTCGACCGCATCAAGCTGGGCCCGTCGCTGTGGCACCGCGACTTCCACGACGCGGTCATCGTCGAGTGCCCCGATAAGTCGTTGGTCGGCAAGAGCTTTGGTGCGATCGCCGACGAGCGTGGACTGCACCCGCTCGACGCGTTCCTCGATGTGCTGGTCGAAAACGGGGAACGCAACGTGCGATGGACCACCATCGTTGCCAATCACCGGCCCAAGCTGCTCAACGCGCTGGCCAACGAGGACAGCGTGCACATGGGCTTCTCGGATGCCGGTGCGCACCTGCGCAATATGGCCTTCTACAACTTTCCGATCAAGCTGCTCAAGCGAACTCGCGACGCCTACCGCGCGGGTGCGCCGTTCATGTCCACCGAACGCGCGGTGCACCGGCTGACCGGTGAACTGGCCGACTGGTTCGGCATCGACGCCGGGACCCTGCGCCAAGGCGACCGGGCCGACTTCGTCGTGATCGACCCGGCCGGCCTGAACGACGAGGTCGAGGCCTACCACGAGGAAGCGGTCCCGTTCTACGGCGGCCTGCGGCGCATGGTCAATCGCAACGACGAGGCCGTGGTCGCCACGGGCGTGGGCGGCGCCGTGGTCTTCCGCGCGGGCGAGTTCCGCGAGGGCTACGGGCAGACCGTGAAGTCGGGCCGCTACCTGCGGGCCGGCCGGCGCGCGCAGCGCTCGGCCGCACTGGTCTGAGCGGCCCGCGATGGCAAGAACCCAGCAGCAGCGCCGCGAGGAGACCGTCGGGCGGCTCCTCGAGGCATCGATCGCCAGCATCATCGAGGTCGGATACGCGCGGGCGTCCGCGGCCGTGATCACCAAGCGGGCCGGGGTGTCGGTCGGTGCGCTGTTCCGTCACTTCGAGACGATGAGCGACTTCATGGCCGCCACGGCGTCGGAGGTGCTGCGCCGGCAGGTGGAGTCCTTCACCAAGCAGGTCGCCCAGATCCCCGCCGGCCGGCCGGCGCTGGAGGCGGCGCTGACGATCTTGCGGGACATCACCGGCGGCCCCACCAACGCGGTGCTCTACGAACTGATGGTCGCCGCGCGCACCGACGAGAAACTGGGCGCTCATCTGCGCGACGTGATGGCGCAGTACACCGCGAAGATTCTCGACGCCGCGCGGACGCTGCCGGGCGTGCAGGTTGTCGGGTCCGAGACGTTCCCGGTGCTGGTGGCGTTGCTGACGAACGTCTTCGACGGCGCGGCGATCGTGCGCGGGATCTTCCCGGAGCCCGATATCGAGGAGCAGCGAATTGCGTTGCTGTCCAAGCTGATAACCGGCCTGGTCCCCGACGAGGGCCCCTTACAGTGAGCCGATGCTGGACGACGGGTTGAGCGCGAAACCCCAGTCGAACAGGCTGCCCGCCTGATCCCAATAGGTCGGCCCGCCGGGCTTGACCATCCCGTACATCATCGCGACCACCAGCCGGCGTCCGCCGCGGGAAGCGGCACCGACGAAGGTCTTGCGGGCCGCGTTGGTGAACCCGGTCTTGCCGCCGATCGCGCCCGGATAGCGGGTCAGCAGCTCGTCCTGGTTGGTGATCGGCTCGTCGCCGTGATCGCCGGGGAACATCGCCGACGGCTCGGCGGTGATGTGGGCGAACATCGGGTTGGCCATCGCGGCCCGGAAGATGACGGCCAGGTCGTGCGCGGTCGAGGCCCCGGAGCCGCCGGGGCCGTCCAGACCGGAAGGGGTGGCCGCATGCGTGCTGGTGGCCCCGAGGGAGGCGGCCTTCGCGTTCATCTTCGCCACCGTGGCGTCGGCGCCACCCATCAGATGCGCCAGCGTGTTGGCGGCGTCGTTGCCGGAAACTAGCAGCAGGCCGTCGAGCAGCTGCCGTGCGGTGTAGGTGCGGCCGGGTTTGATGCCGACGCAGTTGCACTCGACCTGGGTGTCGGCGACGTCGGCGACGACGGTGGAGTCCATGCTCACCTCGTCGAGCGCCACCAGCGCCAACAGCACCTTGATCGTGCTCGCGGGCGGATGCGCCGCGAACTGGTCGCGACCGGCCAGCACCTGGCCGCTGTCCATGTCGGCCAGGATCCAGGTCTGGGCCGGGCCGTCGGGGATCGGCACCGAGCCGATCGGCTGCATATCGTCGGCCCGGGACTGCGGCGCGGCGACACCGGCGACCGTGAGCAGCGCTGCTGCTGCGGCGATGAGTTTCCGCATGGCCGCAAAGTTTAACTTCCGGGCCGCGACGACGCCCGTTGCCTCACGGGCACCAGGGCGGAACGGGGCAGAAGGGCAGCGTGGGCAGCGGGAGGTAGGACGTCTGGGTGGGTACCGGCCCGGGCGGCGGCGGGTGCTTGAACGGCAGCGACGACCAGGAGTAGAAGACGCCGGTGCCGGTGTCGTGCACGCCCTGGTAGTCCCAGTAGAAGTCGTGGCAGACGTTGGGGTCCCAGGGGACCGGCCGGCCCGCGGGATCGGGGTCGCCCGGGCACCAGCGCTGGCACGCGCTGCCCGGCGCGCAATTCCCCGGCGCGGCCCCGGCGACGCGGTCGGCCGGGCCGGGTGCACCGAAGCCGGCCCACACCAGCGCCGTCGTTGCTAAGCAGGCAATCCCTGCTTTCATGCCTGGGATTATTCACCCTGCGCGCTTTGCGCGGTACTGCGATTTAGTCGGCCTTCAGCCCGCCTGCCCGCGGCTCGCGCGACGGTGTTGAATCGAGCGGTATGGGCGCACGAATCGACTACGAAGCGGCGGCGCCGCGGGGTGTGAAATTGCTGGGCGGCGTGCACCTCTACGTGAGCCAGTCGGGTCTGTCGCCGGTGTTACTGACCTGCGTGTACCTGCGGGTGTCGCTGATCAACGGCTGCGCCTACTGCATCGACATGCATTCGCGGGAATTGCGCGAACTGGGGTGTCGAACGAAAAGATCGCGCTGGTTCCGGTGTGGGAGGAGGCCGGCGAACTGTTCGACAGCCGCGAGCGCGCCGCATTGGCATGGGCGGAGACCGTCACGCTGATCTCGACCACGGGTGCACCCGACAACGCGTACGCGGCCGCGGCGGCGCACTTCGACGAGAAGGAACTGGTCGACCTCACGATCGCCATCGCGACGATGAACACCTACAACCGGTTGGCGATCAGCTTCCGCAACACACCGGCCGCGGTGGTTGCCAAACATGCTGAACCACAAGGGAACTGAGAGCACTCACGGGGCGGTGCCAAGTCGCTGCGGCGCCGCGCCGACCCCGGGTGTTGAATCGATGCATGTTGAGCCTGGCCGAAATTTCCGACCGTCTGGAGATCCAGCAGCTGATGGTGGACTATTCCACCGCCATTGACCAGCGGCGATTCGACGATTTGGACAAGGTATTCACCGAAGACGCGTACATCGATTACACGGCGCTGGGTGGTATCGAAGGCCGTTACCCCGAGGTCAAGAAGTGGCTGTCGGAGGTGCTGCCGACCTTCCCGGTGTATGCGCACATGCTCGGGAACTTCTCGGTCCAGATCGACGGGGACAAGGCGGCATCCCGGGTGATCTGCTTCAACCCGATGGTCTTTCCCGGCGACTCCGGCAAACCGGGAGACCAGGTGATGTTCTGCGGGCTCTGGTACGACGACGAGTTCGTGCGCACCCCGCAAGGCTGGCGGATGACCCGCCGGGTCGAGACGAAGGTCTTCCAGAAGATCATGTGAGCGGGCGCCGTGGCCGGGCGATTTTCTGCCAACCTGCAGCAAATCACTGGTGGGCGGTTACCTATCGCGATAATTTGTTGAGCATGCGTCTCATCTCTGTCGCCGCGGCGGTCGGCATGGCCATCACCGTCCCGCTCGTACCGATGCCGGCGTCCGCTCAGGCTGACACCGGCATCGATGGTTACGTCAGTTGCGTGGGTGGCGACGCCAAGCCCCCGCCGCCGGGGGTAGACGCGGAAGTCTGGTTTCCCGGCATGCACGTGATCACCAACGATTTCGATTCCGGCGTGCCTTCCGCCCAGATAACTCAGCGGCTGATCGATATGGGAGTCGCGCCGAAAGATGCCGCTACCCGGGTGCGGTGTTTTCTGGCCAACCAACCGCGCGGCGAAGGGCATTGACGCGGGCCGTCACCGGCGTCTGACTGGCTGACCCAAACCACCCGCGGGCGGGCGAATTTCTGCCGAAGGCCCTCGTTCTGGCACAATGGGCGGCTGTCCGCCGCGCGATTACGATCGCGCCCCGGTCATACACGCGAGGCAAAACCGGATCCGGGCATTCCGCCCTGGTCGCTGAATTGCAGCGTGACACACACAGGAGAATTCGCTCAACCATGTCTGTGAAGATCAAGCTCACCCGGCTTGGCAAGATCCGCAATCCCCAGTACCGCATCGCCGTCGCCGACGCACGCACGCGGCGCGACGGCCGCTCGATCGAGGTGATCGGCCGGTACCACCCGAAGGAAGACCCGAGCCTGATCGAGATCAACTCGGAGCGGGCCCAGTACTGGCTGTCGGTCGGCGCGCAGCCGACCGAACCGGTCGTCAAGCTGCTGAAGATCACCGGCGACTGGCAGAAGTTCAAGGGCCTGCCCGGCACCGAGGGCAGCCTGCAGGTCGCCGCGGCCAAGCCCAGCAAGCTGGAGCTGTTCAACGCCGCGCTGGCCGAGGCGGACGGCGGACCGACCACCGAGGCCGCCAAGCCGAAGAAGAAGGCCCCGGCCAAGAAGGCCGCGAAGGCCGCCGAGGCCCCGGCCGAGGCCCCGGCTGAAACCGCCTCTGAAACCGCCGACGCCCCGGCCGAGCTGGCCGCCGACGCCCCGGCCGAGCCGGCCGCCGACGCGCCCGCCCAGGGCGGCGAGCCGACCGAGTCTTCTACGGAAAGCTGACCCACCGCAATGAGTACGGTCGTCGTCGACGCTGTTGAGCATTTGGTTCGCGGAATCGTGGACAACCCGGACGATGTCCGGGTGGATCTGGTGACGAGCCGGCGCGGGCGCACCGTCGAGGTCCACGTCCATCCCGAAGACTTGGGCAAGGTGATCGGTCGCGGGGGACGTACCGCAACGGCGTTGCGCACGCTGGTCGCCGGTATCGGCGGCCGCGGTATCCGCGTCGACGTGGTGGACACCGACCAGTAGGTCACCCCACTCATGGAGCTGCTCGTCGGGCGCGTCGTGAAAGCACACGGCATCGCCGGCGAGGTGGTGGTGGAAGTTCACACCGACGACCCCGCCGATCGCTTCGCATCGGGTAGCACGTTGCGCGCCAAGCCATCCCGCGGCCGCGGCGAAGAACGCAGCTATGTCGTCGCCGCCGCGCGCGAGCACGGCGGGCGGCTGCTGGTGCGGTTGGCCGGAGTGGACGACCGCGATACCGCCGATGCGTTGCGCGGCAGCTTGTTCGTGGTGGACTCCGACGACCTGCCGCCGATCGACGAGGCCGATACCTACTACGACCACCAGCTCGAAGGCCTAGCGGTGCGGACCACCGCGGGACAGGATCTCGGGATCGTCGCCGAGGTGCTGCACACCGCGGCCGGGGAGTTGCTGGCGGTGCACCGACATGACGGCACCGAAACCCGGGAAGTACTGGTGCCGTTCGTGAACGCGATAGTCGTGTCGGTGTCGCTGGACGACCGGATGATCGAAATCGATCCGCCCGAGGGTCTGCTGGATCTGGGGTAACCGGTGCGCATAGACGTGGTGACGATTTTTCCGGCCTACCTGGACGCGCTGCAGCAGTCGTTGCCCGGCAAGGCGATTGCGTCGGGCCTGGTCGATCTGCGGGTGCATGACCTGCGGGGGTGGACCCACGACGTGCACCACTCGGTGGACGACGCACCCTACGGTGGCGGCCCGGGAATGGTGATGAGGGCCCCTGTGTGGGGCGAGGCGCTGGATGAGATCTGCTCGGGTGAAACGCTATTGGTTGTTCCGACCCCGGCCGGCGCGCTGTTCAAGCAAGCCACCGCCGCGCGCTGGAGCGCCGAGAAGCACCTGGTGTTCGCCTGCGGGCGCTACGAGGGCATCGACCACCGCGTCGTCGAGGACGCCGCGCGCCGGATGCGGGTCGAGGAGGTGTCGATCGGCGACTACGTGCTGCCCGGCGGCGAGTCGGCGGCCATGGTGATGATCGAATCCGTGCTGCGGCTGCTGACCGGCGTGCTGGGCAATCCCGCCTCGCACCGCGAGGATTCGCACTCGCCGGTGCTGGGCGGCCTGTTGGAGGGGCCGAGCTACACCCGGCCGCCGAGCTGGCGCGGGCTGGAGGTCCCCGACGTGCTGTTGTCCGGCGATCACGCGCGCATTGCGGCCTGGCGCCGGGAGGTTTCGCTGCAGCGCACTCGCGAGCGCCGCCCCGATCTGCAGCCCGGCGACTAGGTGCGCGCGGGCTCGATGCGCCCGGTGGGGAACATCGTTTTGACGGCCTGGGTGATCGTGTCGCGTGCCGTCGCGTCGTCGGAGGACTGCAGCGACTCGACGACGACGATGTAGCGGCGGTCCGAGCCCACCACGCCGGTCGACAGGTGCATCCATTCCGTGCCGATGCAGCACATCCAGCCTTGCTTGACCGCCACCGGCTCCGCGAACAGGCCGTCGGGGATGCCGAACCGCTGCGGGTACCCGTCGATCCCGGTCGGCGTGGAGCGGGCCAGGTCGTTGACGATGATCTTGGCCCGGTCCGCGGACAGGCCACCCGCGCCGTCGAGCAGCTCGTCGTAGTAGTGGATCAGGTCGGTCAGCGAGCTCATCGTGTTCCACCAGCGCCCGTCCGACGGCGGGGTGGTGGACGACAGCCCGTAGCGGTTCGCCACCTGCGTGATGATGTTGTCGCCGCCGCCCTGGCCCCAGAACCGCTCGGCGGCGCCGTCGTCGGACGACTGCAACATGACGTCGAGCGCCGCACGGTCGTCGGGGGACAGGGTGGTCCTGCCCTGGGCTTCCTGCAGCAGCAGGTCGTCGGCGATGAACAGCTTGGCCACCGACGCGGTGCCGATGATCTGGGTGTTGCCGTTGGAGATCAGCTCATGCGTCTTGCGGTCCAGGATGCCCACCGAGAGGGTGGCCCCGGCGGCGGCGGCCTGGTCGGTCGCCTGCTGAATGCGCGCCTGCAGCCCGCCGAACGAGCCGCTGGGCAGAACCGGCGGCGCCTCGGGCAACCCGGGCGCGTCGATGGTGTCCAGCAGCAGCTGAATGAGTTGCGGTTGGTGATCGGACGCGCCGGAGGACTTGCTGGATACCGTCTTCTGGGCTTTTGCCGCGAGCCTTGCCTCGTCGCACCCGGCCAGCACCAGCGTCACCGCCGCGATGGCGGCGAGTGCGGTGTGCGGGCGTACACGCATCTGTTCTTCTCCCAAGTCCTCTGACGTAGACCTGCATGTGGGCGGCCGTTGCGCAATCTGCCCGGGCGTCTTCGAGTTCGGGTAGTGACTAGCGTGTTTTGACCCCAGCTATATGTACCACTCACCAGCGTCTTCGGCGCGGCATGAACCGCAGGGTTTACCTGTGATTTTCAATGCACGCCGGGTGTCTGGCACAATTGACCAGTTGTCTCCAGCGGCTGCCGGCCGGCCGGGCCGCTTCCTGCCAGCTGCGAGATACGACCCAAAGCCCGAAATCGGCTTAACGACCACCCCAGCGTGCGGGCAGTTGCCGCACGCCGCGACCTCAAGGAAGTGTCACTCGCATGAACAGGCTGGACTTCGTCGATCAGGCGTCGCTGCGCGACGGCATCCCGGCCTTCAGCCCGGGCGACACCATCAACGTGCACGTCAAGGTCATCGAGGGCGCCAAGGAGCGTATCCAGGTGTTCAAGGGTGTGGTGATCCGCCGGCAGGGCGGTGGCATCCGCGAGACGTTCACCGTGCGCAAGGAGAGCTACGGCGTCGGCGTCGAGCGGACCTTCCCGGTGCACTCGCCGACCATCGACCACATCGAGGTGGTGACCCGTGGCGATGTCCGCCGCGCCAAGCTCTACTACCTGCGTGAACTCCGTGGCAAGAAGGCCAAGATCAAGGAAAAGCGCTGACCGCGCGCGTCTCGGCGGTCGCTGCGGCACGCCCAGACGCTTTACCGGCACCCACCGCGCCCTGGCTACGCTGATCTCGTGACGGATTCCACGGACTCACCGGAGCCCCAGTCCGAGCCTGGTCAGTCGGAGCCCAAGGTCTCCACTCGCGCTGCGGACACGCCGGCCGACGAAACAGCCGAGGCCGGTGTGCCGGAAGCGGACACCGAAGAGTCCGACTCGGACGAGCCGGAACCCAAGAAGAAGTCCGCGCTGCGCGAGCTGACCATCCTGGCGGTCACCGCGATCGTCCTCTACTACGTCATGTTGACGTTCGTGGCGCGTCCGTACCTGATTCCGTCGGAGTCCATGGAGCCCACGCTGCACGGCTGCTCGGGCTGTGTCGGTGACCGGATCATGGTCGACAAGCTCACCTATCGCTTCGGCTCGCCGCATCCCGGCGACGTCATCGTCTTCAAGGGACCGCCGAACTGGAACACCGGATACAAGTCGATCCGGTCGGCCAACACCGCGCTGCGCTGGATCCAGAACGCGTTGTCGTTTATCGGTTTCGTGCCCCCGGACGAGAACGACCTGGTGAAGCGGGTCATCGCGGTCGGCGGCCAGACCGTGCAGTGCCGGGCCGACACCGGGTTGACCGTCGACGGCAAGCCGCTCAAGGAGCCTTACCTCAAGTCGGCCACGATGATGGCCGACCCGGCGGTGTACCCGTGCCTGGGCAGCGAGTTCGGGCCGGTCACCGTCCCGGACGGACGGTTGTGGGTGATGGGTGACAACCGCACCCACTCGGCGGACTCGCGCGCCCACTGCACCAGCACCCCGACCGACGCGCTCAAAGGCATTCTGTGCACCGGTGATCCGGCGTCGGGAACGGTGCCGGTGGCCAACGTCATCGGCAAGGCCAGGTTCATCGTCTGGCCGCCGACGCGATGGGGTGGAGTAGGTTCGGTGAACCCGCAGCAAGGCCAGTAGCCGTGGCCACGACGTGGCCGCCGCGGACGGTGATCCGCAAATCGACGGGCCTGCGCACCCTGGAGTCCGCACTGCACCGCAGCGGGCTGGGCCCGGTGGCCGGGGTGGACGAGGTGGGCCGCGGCGCCTGCGCGGGCCCGCTGGTGGTGGCGGCCTGTGTGCTGGGGCCAAACCGGCTGGAAAGTCTTGCCGCCCTTGATGATTCGAAGAAGCTCACCGAGAAGATGCGGGAGAAGCTGTTCCCGCTGATCTGCCGCTACGCGGTGGCGTATCACGTGGTGTTCATCCCGTCGGTCGAAGTCGACCGGCGCGGGGTGCACGTCGCCAACATCGAGGGCATGCGGCGCGCGGTGGCCGGCCTGTCGGTGCGCCCCGGCTACGTGCTCAGCGACGGCTTTCGCGTGCCCGGGCTGCCGATGCCGTCGTTGCCGGTGGTTGGTGGGGACGCGGCCGCGGCCTGCATCGCCGCTGCCAGCGTGCTCGCGAAGGTCAGCCGGGATCGGCTGATGGTCGCGATGGACGCCGACCACCCCGGCTACGGCTTCGCCGACCACAAGGGTTACAGCACCGCCGCGCACAGTTCGGCGCTGAACCGGCTCGGGCCCTGCGCTGAGCACCGCTATTCGTTCATCAACGTCCGGCGGGTGGCCTCGCTATCGGGGGACGGTTCCCACACGCGGGTGGTGGCCGAATGCAAACCGGACCCTCCGGACGAGCGTGGCGAACCCTCGTGAGGAAAGATGGGGGCAGACTGCTCGCCCGGCGACCATCGTGTCGCGAACGGGGAGTCAGGAAAACGGGCAGGGAAAAGGACGTCTGAGCAGATGAGTGCCGAAGATCTCGAAAAGTACGAAACCGAGATGGAGCTCTCGCTCTACCGCGAATACAAGGACATTGTCGGCCAGTTCAGCTACGTCGTGGAAACCGAACGGCGCTTCTACCTGGCCAACAGCGTCGAGATGGTGCCGCGCAACGCCGACGGCGAGGTCTACTTCGAGCTGCGGCTGTCCGACGCCTGGGTCTGGGACATGTACCGGCCGGCCCGGTTCGTCAAGCAGGTGCGGGTGGTCACCTTCAAGGACGTCAACATCGAAGAGGTCGAGAAGCCCGAGCTGCGGCTCCCCGAATAGGTCATTTGTCGGGCGGCAGCTCCTGCTCGCCGTTGGACGGCGGCAGCCCGCCGCGGCGTGCGATGACCTCCCGCGCGACGTCGGCCAGCTTGATGTTCAGGGCTTGCGAGTGCCGGCGCAGCAGGTCGAACGCCTCGTCTTCGGTCAGGTCGTGCAGCAGCATCAGCATGCCGACCGCCTTGCCGATCTCGCGGTTGCTGAGCAGTCCCCGGCGCAGGCTGGCGGCGTCTTGGCCCTCGGCCACGGCATTGATGGCCACGCTGGCGAACGAGGCCAGCACCGCCGCCCGTCCGGCCGATTCGTCGTCGAACATGTTGGGGGTGTCGCTGAACAGGTTCAGCGCAGCACCCTTGCGCTTGTTGACCAGGAGCCGAAACCCCATGGCCCCGCGCACCGGCGTCTCCGCGATAAGCCTGGCTGCCAACTTGGGCCAATGCGACGGCGTCGTCAGGTCGGTATCGATCTGAGGGGTCTCCTCCTCGATCGCGTCCAGGCACGGGCCGTCGCCGGCTTCCAGTTCCATCGCATCGATTTTCCTGGCGATCGCATCACTGGCGCCGACGGTGACGTAGCGATCGCCGTCGAGCACCAACAGGCTGGCATGGTCGCAGCCGCGGATGGCCAGGGTCGCGGCGATGCAGATGGCCGCGTACATCTCCTTGGCGTCCGAGCCTTGATAGATGATCTCGGCGAGGGCCGCGAAAACCGTCGCCGGATCGGCCTTCTCGCCGCCCGGCACCGACGCGTCGCCTGGTGATTTCTCTGCCATGTCGTGCCTCATTTCCGGCAATAGCACCGGCGCGACGCCCGTCGAGCCCGAGTCAACGTACGCCCTCCCCGCTGTGTTCCCCATACTCGCCCGACCGACGAGCCACATCGACCCTAGAGCAATCGGGACCACCCGGTGCCCGAATGGGTGCACGTCAGGCGGCGTGCTTGCCCGCCGGCCCGCGGGCCAATGTAGTTTGGCTTGGTGAGGTTTCAGCATTCGGCCGAAGTGACAATGCCGTGGGGAACGTAACCGCGCGGCGGCGCGCAACGCACCTCAATGCAGGTCAGGCGATCAGCCGGCCCGAAACCCTGGCCGTGGAGGAGCCGCTGGAGATCCGCGTCAACGGCACCCCGGTCACCGTGACGATGCGGACCCCCGGTTCGGATATCGAACTCGCGCAAGGCTTTCTGCTCACCGAGGGCGTGATCGTGCGCCGCGACGACGTGCAGACCATCCGCTACTGCGGCGGCCGCGGCGAGGACGGCGCCAACACGCACAACGTGCTGGACGTCACGCTGGCCCCCGGTGTGGAACCACCCGGTCTCGACGTCACCCGCAACTTCTACACCACCTCGTCGTGCGGGGTCTGCGGCAAGGCGTCACTGGACGCGGTCCGGGTGATCAGCAACTTTTCACCGGGCGACGATCCTGTCACGGTCACACCCGCCACGCTCAAAGCCTTGCCCGGCCAACTACGCAGTGCGCAAAAGGTTTTCGACAGCACCGGCGGACTGCACGCCGCAGCGCTGTTCGACGCCGAAGGCGCGATGCTGATGGTCCGCGAGGACATCGGCAGGCACAACGCCGTCGACAAGGTCGTCGGCTGGGCGCTGGAGCACGAACGGATACCGCTGGCCGGTGCGGTGCTGTTGGTCAGCGGGCGGGCGTCGTTCGAGATCACGCAGAAGGCCGTGCTGGCGGGGATTCCCGTGCTGGCCGCGGTGTCCGCGCCGTCGTCGCTGGCGGTGTCGCTGGCCGAGGAATCCGGGCTCACCCTGGTCGCGTTCCTGCGCGCCGACTCGATGAACGTCTACACCCGGGCGGACCGGATCACGTAGCCGATTCCGCTGCGGTGCAGATCAATTCCGCCCGCGCCTGTGGATGGATACCCGACTGGGGATAACCGGCGCTTGCAGTGACCGTCGGGCGCCCGTCGCGGGGCGCCATGTCGGGTCGGGCGGGCAGGTTGGTCACATGACGACCGCAAAGGCCTGCGAGGCCGAAAAGACGATGACCCGAATCGAGCTGGGAGCGCTCGGTGAGGCGCTCGCCGTGGCATACCTGGTCCGGATGGGGCTGCGCATCGTGGAGCGCAATTGGCGCTCCCGCTACGGCGAACTCGACGTGATCGCCGCCGACGACGCCTCCCGCACGGTGGTGTTCGTGGAGGTCAAGACGCGCACCGGCGACGGGTACGGGGGTCTGGCGCACGCCGTCACGCCTCGCAAGGTCCGCCGATTGCGGCGGTTGGCGGGCCTGTGGCTGGCCGGGCAGGACGGGCGCTGGGCGGCGGTCCGCATCGACGTGATCGGGGTGCGGGTCGGGCGCCGGCGCACGCCGGAGATCTCCCACCTGCAGGGGATCGGCTGATGGCGCTGGGACGCGCGTTCTCGGTCGCGGTGCGCGGGCTCGACGGCCACATCGTGGAGATCGAGGCCGACATCACCTCGGGGCTGCCCGGTGTCCACCTCGTCGGCCTGCCCGACGCCGCGTTGCAGGAGTCGCGCGACCGGGTGCGGGCGGCCGTCACCAACTGCGGAAACAGCTGGCCCATGGCCAGACTCACGCTCGCGCTGTCTCCGGCGACGCTGCCGAAAATGGGATCGGTCTACGACATCGCCCTCGCGGCGGCCGTGCTGTCGGCGCAGCGCAAGAATCCGTGGGAACGCCTGGAGAAGACGGTGTTGCTGGGCGAGCTGTCGCTGGACGGCCGGGTGCGGCCGGTGCGTGGGGTGCTGCCCGCGGTGCTGGCCGCCAAGCGCGACGGTTGGCCCGCCGTCGTGGTCCCGGCGGACAACCTGGCCGAGGCCAGCCTGGTCGACGGTATCGACGTCTGGGGTGTCCGCACGCTGGGTCAACTGCAGAGCTGGCTGGGTGGGTCGGCCCGGTTGGACGAGCGGATCAGCGCGGGGGCCACCGGCCCGGAGCCGGCGGGGGATCTGGCCGACGTGGTGGGCCAGGCGCAGGCACGTTTCGCGGTCGAGGTGGCCGCCGCCGGGGCGCATCACCTGATGCTGACCGGGCCGCCGGGCATCGGCAAAACAATGCTGGCGCAACGCCTTCCGGGATTACTACCCCGTCTGACGGACGGTGAGGCCCTGGAGGTCACCGCGATTCACTCGGTGGCCGGGTTGTTGTCCGGGGACACGCCGCTGATCACCCAGCCGCCATTCGTGGCGCCCCATCACAGTTCCAGCGTCGCCGCACTCGTCGGCGGAGGTTCGGGGATGGCCCGCCCGGGGGCGGTCAGCCGGGCCCATCGCGGAGTGCTGTTTCTCGACGAATGTGCCGAGATCAGCGTCAGCGCGTTGGAAGCGTTGCGAACACCGTTGGAGGACGGGCTCATTCGTCTCGCTCGCCGCGACGGGGTGGCGTGCTACCCGGCCCGCTTCCAGTTGGTGCTGGCCGCCAACCTGTGCCCGTGCGCGCCCGCCGATCCGCAGGACTGCATGTGTCCCGCCGCGACTAAACGGCGTTATCTGGGCAAGCTTTCGGGCCCCCTGCTGGATCGGGTGGATCTGCGGGTGCAGATGCATTCGGTGCGCACCGGCGCGTTCGCCGCCGTCGACGGCGAATCCTCCGCGCAGGTGCGCGAGCGGGTGGCGCAGGCCCGCGACACCGCCGCCGCCCGTTGGCGGCCATACGGTTTCACCACCAACGCCGAAGTCAGCGGAACGCTGTTGCGGCGAAAATTCCGGCCCGGTCGTCAGGCAATGGATCCGCTGCGCCTCGCGGTCGAGCGTGGGCTGCTCAGCATTCGCGGGCTCGATCGCACTTTGCGCGTCGCGTGGAGCCTGGCCGACCTGGCCGGCCGCAGCGCGCCCGGGCTCGACGAGGTGGCCGCAGCGCTGAGCTTCCGGCAGCTGGGAGCACAACGATGACCGGGGCGTTCGACGATCCCAGTTGGCCGGCCTGGGCGTATCTGTCGCGAGTGGCCGAGCCGCCGTGCCCGGAACTCGCCGCCCTGGTGCGATGCGTTGGCCCGGTCGAGGCGGCCGACCGGGTCCGGCGCGGATTGGTCAGCGACGAGCTGGCGAGGCGCACCGCGGCCAGGCGCGAAATAGACTCCGCAGCTGCGGATCTCGAGCTGATGGCCCGTCGCGGTGGCCGGTTGATCACGCCAGATTGCCCGGAGTGGCCGCTGGTCGCGTTTTCGGCGTTTAGCGGCGCCGCCGGGTCGAGGCCGCGCGGCGCGCCGCCGCTGGTGTTGTGGGCGCTGGGGCCCGTACGCCTGGACGAGGTGACGCCACGCGCGGCGGCGGTGGTCGGCACCCGCGCGGCCACCGCCTACGGCGAACAGGTGACCGCCGACTTGGCGGCGGGGCTGGCCGAGCGTGACGTCGCGGTAGTCTCCGGCGGCGCCTACGGGATCGACGGAGCGGCCCACCGCGCCGCGCTGGCGAGCGACGGAATCACCGTGGCGGTGCTGGCCGGTGGGATCGACATCCCTTATCCGGCAGGGCATTCGGCTTTGCTGCATCGCATCGGTCAGCACGGCCTGCTGTTCAGCGAATACCCGCCCGGCCTGCGCCCCGCCCGGCACCGGTTTCTAACCCGCAACCGCCTGGTCGCCGCCGTCGCGGGGGCCGCCGTGGTGGTGGAGGCGGGTCTGCGCAGCGGCGCCGCGAATACCGCCGCCTGGGCGCGGGCGTTGGGCCGGGTGGTGGCCGCGGTGCCCGGGCCGGTCACCTCGTCGGCGTCGGCGGGTTGTCACGCGCTGCTGCGCAATGGCGCCGAGCTGGTCACCCGGGCCGACGACATCGTCGAACTTGTCGGCAGCATCGGCGAACTCGCCTTCGAAGAACCCCGGCGCGCAACGGCGTTGGATGGGCTGGGCGAGGCCGAACGTCAGGTGTACGAGGCGTTGCCCGGTCGCGGGGCCGCGACGGTCGACGAGATTGCCGTCGCCTCGGGGCTGCTGCCCGAGCAGGTGCTGGGACCGCTGGCGATCCTCGAGGTGGCCGGGTTGGCCGAGCGCGACGGTGGGTGCTGGCGAATCGTTCGCACCCGCAATCGAGCGGGGGAGGCGCCGATGCAGACTACGTGACCCAGGGAAATGCGTCGACGGTGGATCGCGCGCCCTCGGCGGCGCGGGAGCGGTTCGGCTCGCCGAGTTCCTCCAGAAGCCGCCCGCCGGCGGCCACGATGCCGGCGAATATCGGCGGAGTGAGCCACGAGGGTTGCAGCGCGAACAGCAGATCCTCGGTCGACGTGTTGCCGCTTGCCCCCGGAGCGAAAGGACAGCCCCCCAGCCCGCCCAGCGCTCCGTCCACCATCGCGGCGCCCGCCTGGATGGCGGCGATGGTGTTGGCGACTCCCAGACCCCAGGTGTCGTGCCCGTGGAAGACGATCTCGTGCTGCGGCGCCGCGTCGCGGACGCGCTTGATGAGTTGCCGCACCTGCTCGGGCGTGGCCTGGCCGAGGGTGTCGCACAGCACCACACTCGCGATGTCCGCCGCGCGGCTGTCGCGCACCAGGTCGACGACGCGTTGCGGATCGACCTCCCCGCGGTACGGGCAGGTGAACGAGGTGGCCAGCGACAGCTGTAGCCGGGCACCGGCGACCGCGGCAAAGTCGACGGCCTCGGGCAGCGCGGCCATGCTCTGCTCGGTGGTACGCCCGACGTTGGCGTAGTTGTGCTGGTCGCTGACCGAGAGGCAGTATTCGACGTTGCGCGCGCCGGCTTCGATTGCCCGGGTGATGCCGCGCGGGGTGGCCGTCCACACCCAACACCGTTGCAGCTCTTCGGGAGTCAGCGCCTCGATGACGTCGAGGGTATTGGCCATCGGCGGCACCTTGTCGGGGCGCGCCATCGCCCCGATCTCCAGCGCGTCGACGCCCGAGTCCAGCAGTACCCGCGCCAACTCGACCTTCGTGTCCGTGTCGAGCAGCTTGCCGGTGAGCTGCAGGCCGTCACGCAACGTGACGTCGCGCAATTGCGCCGAGGTCGTCATCCGGTCAACTCCTCGATATTGGGAGGGTTCAGGTCCGGTCCCGCCGCGGCGGCGCCAAGTATTTCTTCGGTGTGCTCACCGAGATCCGGGCCGAGGGTACGGATCGGGCGCGCACCCTCGCCGATCCGGGGCACGATGCCTGGGAATGCCACGTCGGGCAGGAACTCGGTGCCGGTGGACACCGGCAGGTGCTGGATCATGCCGCGCTCCAGGAACTGCTCGTCGGCCTTGATGTCGGCGGCGGTGTTGATCGGGCCGGCGGGCACGCCGGCGCCCTCGAGCGCCCACAGTGCCTTGTCCGCAGGCTGGGTGGCCGTCCACGCGCCGATCGCTTCGTCGAGCTCGTCGCGAGCCTGCCAGCGCAGTGCATTGTTGGCCAGACGCGGACTCTCGGCCAGGTCGGCCCGGCCGATCAGGTTCATGAACCGGCGAAAGATCCCGTCGCCATTGCCGGCGATCACCACCCAGCGTCCGTCGCCGCACCGGTAGGCGTTCGAAGGGGCGATCCCTTCCATGCGCCCGCCGGTGCGGGTCCGCGTGACGTGGTAGGCGTCGTACTCCGGAACCAACGATTCCATCACCGAGAAGATCGCCTCGGTCAGCGCGACGTCCACGGTACGGTCGGCCGCCGACGTGGAACGTCCTGCGACACGGTCTTTTTGGCGTTGATGCAATGCGACCAGCGCGCCGAACGCGGCATAGATGCCGGCGATCGAGTCACCGATGGACACGCCCGTGCGTGCCGGTGGACGGTCCGGTTCGCCGGTGAGCCCGCGCAGACCGGCCATTGCTTCGGCCACCGCGGCGAAACCCGGTTGGTGCCGGCGCGGGCCCGTCTGCCCGTAGGCGGACACCCGCACGATGATCAGATCGGGGTTCTGCGCGGCGAGCTCGTCCGGGCCGATGCCCCACCGTTCCAGGGTGCCCGGGCGGAAATTCTCCAGCACGATGTCGCAGCTGCGGGCCAAATCGCGCACGATCGCCTGACCCCGCTCGCTCCTGAGGTCGACCACCACCGATTTCTTGTTGCGGTTGATGGTGCGAAACAGCATGGAGGTAGTTCCCGAGTACAGCCGCCAGGTGCGTAACTCGTCACCAGTCTCCGGCCGCTCGATCTTGATGACCTCCGCGCCGAAATCGGCCAGTAGCCGGCCCGCGGTGGGTGCGGCGATGTAATTGCCCAGCTCGAGGACGCGTACTCGGTCGAGCGGCCCATTGGCATTGTTCACTGGACTCCTCTCTGTAACCCACATCGTGCATTGATACCCACAATACGGCAAGAGCCCCTTCCATCCGGTGACCGGAGCCGCTACAGTCGGACACTGTTGCTTGGCTCACAATGCAAGTGACAAACCACGTTGTAAGACCCGTAGCGACAGCAGCGGGCTCTCGATGACGAGAGGCTAGGAATGACCGCATCGCCGATCGCGGCAGTGACCACCGACTCTGTCGGTGCGCAATTGGATCGCCTGCCCGTCGGGGCGGCGCACCGCAAGGTCGTCGTTGCGGTAGGCCTCGGCCTGTTCTTCGAGATGTACGAAATCTTTTTGTCCAGCACCCTGAGCGCCACGCTCAGCCACGACTTCGGTGTCCGGGGTACCGCGCTCAAGTTGGTGCTGGCGTCATCGTTCATCGGCATGTTCATCGGCGCCGCGGTCTTCGGCCGGCTCGCCGACCGGATAGGTCGCCGCAAAGCGTTCCTGGTCGGGCTCAGCTGGTTTTCGGCCTTCTCGCTGGCGGGCGCGTTCGCGCCGGACACCGCGTTCTTGGTGCTCGCACGATTCCTGGCCGGCGTGGGGATCGGCGCGTTATATCCGGTGGCCGACTCCTACCTTGCCGACGTCTTGCCCAAAGAGCATCGGGGCCGGATGGCCTCCTACGCCTACACCTGTTCGTTCCTCGCCGTGCCGTTCGCAGCATTTTTGGCGTGGTGGTTGACCCAGCACTCGCCGCTGGGCATCGCGGGGTGGCGCTGGCTACTGGCCCTCGGCGCCGGTGGTGCCGTCATCGTGTTCGTCCTCAACCGCTGGTTGCCGGAGTCGCCGCGCTGGCTTGCGTCGGCGGGGAGGCTCGAGGAGGCGCAGCGGACACTGAAAATCTTTGCGGCCGGGTCGAATGCGATTGCGGCGCAAACCAGTACTCCTCCCGGCGCCACCCGCGCCGGCGTCGGGAGGCCAACTCAATCGGGACTGGTGTTGTTGCGCCGGGCCCCGTATAGCCGCCGGTTGGCGATGCTGACGGTGTTCCACTTGTTTCAGACCTACGGCTACTACGGCTTCGGCACCCTGGCCGCGCTGGTGTTGGTCAGTCGGGGCTACGACGTCACGTCCTCAATGCTGTTCAGCGCGTTGTCGTTTGTGGGATATCCCATCGGTTCCCTGATAGCGATCCCGCTGTTGGCGAGGTTCGAGCGCAAGTTTCTGCTGGTCGGCTCGATCGTGGCCGTCGCGGTGTTCGGTCTGTTGTTCGCCACGCAGTCATCGGTCGCCCTGATCGTGCTGTTCGGCTTCTTGACCACCGCGACAAGCAACATCTTTTCCAACGTCTATCACGTGTATCAGGCGGAGATTTTCCCGACCAGCGTGCGCGCGACGGCCGTGGGATGGACGTACTCGCTGTCTCGGTTATCCAGTGGCGCTTCACCTTTCGTTCTGATTCCCATCTTGGAGCACTACGGCGCCGGTGCGATGTTCACCGTCGTGGCAACCGCTCTGGCCGTCGTCATCGCGGCCGTCCTCATGCTGGGTCCGCGCACATCGCGGCGCAGCCTCGAGGAAATCAACCCCGCATGACAGGCCAGGAGTAGCGGTGTTCGACTTTGGCGCCCTACCGCCGGAAATCAACTCGGCCCGTATGTATGCCGGTGCGGGACCGGGGCCCATGATGGCCGCGGCCGCGGCCTGGGATTACCTGGCGGCCGAACTGGCATCGAGCGCGGCCAGCTATTCGTCGGTGACGGCCGAGCTGACCTCTTCGTCATGGTTCGGCCCGGCATCGAGATCCATGCTGGAGGCGGCCACCCCTTACATCTCTTGGCTCAGCGCGGCCGCGGCGCTGGCCGAGCAGACCAGCGATCAGGCCAAGGCGGTCGCGTCGGCCTTCGACGCGGCGTTTGCGATGACGGTCCCACCGGCGGCGATCGCCGAGAACCGCGCGCAGCTGCTGATGCTCATCGCGACGAACTTTCTGGGTCAGAACACGCCCGCGATCGCCGCCACCGAGGCCGGCTACGCCGAGATGTGGGCGCAAGACGCCGCCGCCATGAACGGTTATGCCGGCTTCGTGGCAACTTCTTCGCAATTGGCCCCGTTCTCCGAACCGACCCAGACCACCGACCAAACCGGACTGGCCCAACAGCAAGCTGCGGTCGCTGCGGCCGCGGCCGAAGCGGCGGGGACCGACGCACCGACGGCGACGCAGACATCGCTCAACGACATCATCAATATGTTGTCCAGTCAGATAAAGGGACTTCTGTTCGGCCCCCTGGACGTTATCTACTGGCCGATGATCTATGTGGGATCTCTGATTTTCCAGCAGATCGGTGCGCTGTGGCCCGAGCACCTCGCCGCCGGGGCCGCAGTTGGTTTCTCCGCAACGCCCGCCCTTGCCGCGCCGGTCCACCTCGGCGGTGGGCTGATCTCGGCAAATTTGGCTTCGTCAACCAAGATTGGTGCGCTATCGGTGCCGACGAGCTGGTCCGCGACAGCACCCAAGGCAGCAGCAGAGCCCATCGTCGCGGCGAGCGGCATCGGGGGTGTCGGCGGGCCGTCGAACGGACCAGAGTCCCTGCTCCGCCAGATAGTGCCGGCTCGCGGCCGACGTGGCCGCGGCGGCTTACCGCCCCGCGAATACGGATTTCGCCCCCGCTTTACTGCTCGTCCACCATCGGCCGGATAACGCCATGGCCCGAAACGCAATTCGAATGCCAAAGCCTACGAATGTGATCGTCCGAAATGCGATCCACTCGCTGTCGGTACCGAAAACTCTCGAGGCTCATTGAGCCGGAAGGTTATTGAGTAAGGAGATCACATGTCCTTTGTTACTGCGCAACCGGAAGCGTTGACGGCAGCGGCTGGAGCATTGCGGGCTGTCGGCTCGGCGCTTGCGGCTCAGAATGCGGCGGCGGCGGCACCGACCACGGGGGTGATTCCCGCTGCCGCGGACCACGTGTCGATACTGACCGCGGCGCAGTTTGCAGCCCATGCACAGCTGTATCAGCAGTTCAGTGCACAGGCGATGGCGATTCACGAAATGTTTGTCAACGCATTGGATTTCAGCTCGGGATCGTATGCGGCCACCGAGGCCGCTAACGCGATCGCTGCTGGTTAAGGGGCTCGTAATGCTTGACTTTGGGGCGTTACCACCGGAGATCAACTCGGAGCTGATGTACTCGGGTGCGGGCTCGTCGTCGATGATGGGGGCGGCTTCTGAGTGGAATACCCTTGCCGCTGAGCTTAATTCGGCCGCCTTAGCCTACGACAGGGTGGTGAACACGTTGTCCAGTGAGGAGTGGTTGGGACAGGCCTCGGCATCGATGGCCGACGCCGTCACCCCCTATGTGCAATGGATGAGGACCACTGCCGCTGCGGCCGAGCATGCGGCAAGTCAAGCCATGTCCGCTGCGTCGGCCTTCGAGACGGCGCATGCCGCGATCGTGCCGCCGCCGGTGATCGCGGCCAACCGTGTCAATCTGACGAAGCTGCTGTCCACCAACGTGCTGGGCCAAAACACCGCGGCCATAGCAGCTTTGGAAGCCCAGTACGGGGAGATGTGGGCATCCGACTCGGCCACGATGTACAACTATGCGGGCCAAGCTGCGAACACCTCGGCGGTCAAACCGTTTACCTCGGCACCCCGCATGACCAACCCGGCCGGTACCGGAAACCAGGAATCCGCGGTCACCGCGGCCGCCGGCACCTCGGCGGGCACGGCGCAAAATTCGTTGCAGAGCAGGATGAGCCACATCACCTCGGCGTTGGGAAAGCTGGCCACCGGTATGCAGGCTGCCGCACCGGCGGATGATCCGGTGAAGGACGCGCTGACCACTGGTCCGCTGGGTTGGCTGGGTGATCTCTTTACCTTCTATGCGCCGTTTTCCACCACGTTCTACAACACCGAGGGCCTGCCCTTCTTCTCCGCCGGCATCGCCAACACCTTTATGACCATCGCGAAATCCACCGGCGCACTCGGCGGGGCCGCTGCTGCTGCCGTGCCCGCCGCCCTACCCGCTGCGACCCCGGCGTTAATCGGTGGTGGCAGTGCGGTTGCCGCGGGCCTTGGCAACGCGGGCACGGTCGGGAGTTTGTCGGTTCCGCCGGTCTGGGCCAACGGCAGCCTGGTGGGAGCGGAGCACGCCGCGACGCCGCATGCGATCAGCAATATCCGAGAAGCGCCGGATGCAGGGGTGGGAAGCGGAAACGTTATCGGTGGCCTGCCACGCGCCGGTGGGGGAGACGGCGGGGGACTCCGAACACCCAGATACGGCCTGCGCCTGACGGTGATGGCGCGCCCGCCTTTCGCGGGCTAGCTCAATACGGCAGTCGACCGCCGAGTGTGCGCGTCACCTGGTCGGCGGCGCCGACGACGTTGTCGGCCCACAGTTCTGCGAGCTCGGATGAGAAACGAAAGCTGGGCCCGCTGATCATCAGCGCGCCCAGTACGCGAGCGTGTGAATCGAACACCGGCGCCGCGACACCGGTGGCGCCCTCGTCGCGTTCACCGCTGGTGATCGCGAAGCCCATGCGTCGCGTCTGTTCTACCTTGGTGCGCAACATCTCTGGATCGACGACGGTCGACTCGGTGAACCGCACCAACTCGGACGCCAGCACCTGTTGCAAGGCCTCGTCATCCCACGCCATCAACACCCGGCCCGCCGAGCCGACGTAGAGCGGGATGATCTTGCCGACATGCATCTCGCGACGGATTCCGTGGCGGCTCTCGGCGATGGCGACGCACACCCGGAAATGTCCCTCGCGGCGGAAGAAGCACGCCGTCTCACCGCTGGCGTCGCGCAACGATTCCAGCGCCGGTGACACCGCGTCCAGCAAGCCCATGCTGCTTGCGACCGGCGCCGCCCAATACGCGATGCGAGCCCCGATCCGGAACCGGTCGCCGACCCGATCGAGGAATTCCTCGGCCACCAGATTGGCCACCAGTCGCTGCACCGTCGACGTCGGATACCCGGTCCGGGCGCGAATCTCGCCGAGCGTCAACTCGGGCTCGGACAACGTGAAGGCGTCCATGATGCCGCGAATCTTCGCCAACACCAGCAGCGGCTTCACGCCTCCGGACAACGTCCGCGACGGCCAATGGCGGAATGTCCAGACCCTCGGCCTCGCTCATACCCCCCATTGTCCGGATATTGACGCGCATAACGGCGCATTTGCGCGCCGCGGTGGCGGCCGACCTGCGGCGGCGACCCGGCTCGTATAGTCGGCTGGGGCCGGGTCGGAACAGGAGGACACGTGGCAGGACGACCACTTCAACGTTTCGAAGTCGTCGGTACGCAACAAATCACGCCGCACATGAGGCGTGTGACGTTGGGAAGCAGTCAGTTCGACACCTTCGTGCCGAGCAACTTCACCGACTCCTACGTCAAGTTGGTTTTCGTCGCCGACGACATCGACGTGGCCGGGTTGCCCCAGCCGCTGACCCAGGACAGCTTTGCCGTTCTGCCCCCGGAGAAACGCCCGTCGGTCCGGACGATCACCGTTCGCAAGGTCGACGCCGCGGCCTGCCAGATCTCGCTGGACATCGTGGTGCACGGCGAGCACGGTGTGGCGGGTGCCTGGGCGGCGTCGGCCCAGCCCGGTCAGGTGATCTATCTGATGGGCCCCGGCGGGGCCTACACACCCGACCCCGCGGCCGATTGGCATTTGCTGGCCGGTGATGAGTCGGCGCTGCCGGCCATCGCTACCGCTCTGGAAGCGTTGCCCCCCAACGCAATTGGTAAGGCGTTCATCGAAGTGTCCGGCCCCGACGACCAAATCGACTTGACCGCGCCGGAGGGCGTGCAGGTCAACTGGGTTTATCGCGGCGGACGCGCCGACCTGGTGGGCGACGATCGCGCCGGCGATTTCGCCCCGTTGATCGAGGCGGTCACTACCACGCTGTGGCTGCCCGGGCAGGTGCACGTCTTCATCCACGGTGAAGCCCAAGCCGTCATGCACAATTTGCGGCCCTTCATTCGCAAAGATCGTGGCGTGGACGCGAAGTGGGCGTCGTCGATTTCCGGCTACTGGCGACGCGGCCGCACCGAAGAGACCTTCCGGCAGTGGAAGAAGGAACTGGCCGAGGCGGAGTCGGCAAGCTCGTCAGCCTGACGGCCGCCTGGCATTCTCGATCCCATGGCATTCGGCGACTATCAGAACGAGATCTACTTCCAGGGCCTGGCCGGGGTGGTGCCCACGCTACCCATGGTCTTCGCGGAGTTGGAGGCCCGGGCCGAGCAGGCCCTGCCGCCCTCGGTGTGGTCCTACGTCGCCGGTGGTGCCGGCGACGAACGCACCCAGCGGGCCAACCGCGAGGCGTTCGATCACTGGGGTCTGATCCCGCGCATGTTCAACGCGACCAGGGATCGCGATCTCACGGTGGAGCTGTTCGGCCACACCCTGCCGTCGCCGGTGTTCATGGCGCCGATCGGCGTCATCGGGCTATGCGCTCAAGACGGCCACGGCGACCTGGCCACCGCACGCGCGGCGGCGCGTACCGGCGTCCCGATGGTCGCCTCGACGCTGACCGTCGACCCGCTGGAAGACATCGCGGCCGCATTCGCCGACACCCCCGGATTCTTCCAGCTCTACACCCCGACCGACCGCGATCTGGCCGCCAGCTTCGTCCAGCGCGCCGAGGCGGCCGGATTCAAGGGCATCGTTGTCACCCTGGACACCTGGGTGACCGGCTGGCGCCCGCGTGACCTGCGCACCTCGAACTTCCCGCAGCTGCGCGGGCACTGCCTGAACAACTACTTCAGCGACCCGGTCTTTCGCGCCAGCCTGCAACGCCCACCCGAGGAAGACCCGCAGGGCGCCATCTTGCGCTGGGCTCAGGTGTTCGGAAACCCCCTGACCTGGGATGACCTGCCCTGGCTGCGGTCGCTGACCAAGCTGCCGCTGCTGGTCAAGGGCATCTGCCACCCCGACGACGCCCGGCGCGCCAAGGACGGCGGCGTGGACGGCATCTACTGCTCCACCCACGGCGGCCGCCAGGCCAATGGCGGTCTGCCCGCACTGGACTGCCTGCCCGGGGTGGTGGAGGCGGCCGACGGGCTGCCCGTGCTGTTCGACTCAGGGATCCGCAGCGGCGCCGATGTGATCAAGGCGCTGGCGCTGGGTGCGACCGCGGTGGGGATCGGCCGGCCGTACGCCTACGGGTTGGCGCTGGGCGGCGTCGACGGCATCGTGCATGTGCTGCGCACCCTGCTCGCCGAAGCGGACCTGATCATGGCCGTCGACGGCTATCCGGCGCTGAAAGATCTCACCCCGGACACGCTTCGGCGCGTCGGCTAAGGGCGGCGCGCTGCGCCTGCGACCGTGGGGGAGTGCAGGCGATTCTCGAGGAGTTCGACGAGTACCTGGAACTGCAATGCCTGCGTTCCGCGCATACTCGTCGCGCGTATCTGGGCGACATGCGCTCGTTGTTCGCGTTTCTCGACGGCCACGGCGCGGCCCTGGACGGCCTGAGCCTGCCGCTGCTGCGCACCTGGTTGTCCAGCGGAGCGCAGGCCGGGGCCGCCCGCACGACGCTGGCCCGCCGCACCTCGGCGGTCAAGACGTTCACCGCGTGGGCGGTTCGGCGCGGATTGCTCACCGTCGACCCCGCCGCGCGGCTACAGGTGCCCAAGGCGCACCGCACGCTGCCGGCCGTGCTGCGTCAGGATCAGGCCCTCGACGCCATGGCCGCGGCGAAATCCGGTGCCGAACAAGGAGATCCGCTGGCCCTGCGGGACCGGCTGATCGTCGAGATGTTGTACGCCACCGGGATTCGGGTCAGCGAGCTGTGCGGCCTGGACGTCGACGATGTGGACACCCGCCAGCGGACGGTCCGAGTCCTCGGTAAGGGCAACAAGCAGCGCACCACGCCGTACGGGGTGCCGGCCGCCGAGGCGCTGCGCGACTGGCTGGCCGACGGGCGCCCCGCCCTGGTCACCGCGGATTCCGGGCCGGCGCTGCTGCTGGGTGCGCGGGGCCGCCGGCTCGATGTCCGCCAGGCCCGCACCGTGGTGCACCAGACGATCGCCGCGGTGGACGGCGCGCCCGACATGGGGCCACACGGCCTGCGGCACAGCGCCGCGACGCATCTGCTCGAAGGCGGCGCCGACCTGCGGGTGGTGCAGGAGCTGCTGGGACATTCCAGCCTGGCGACCACCCAGCTCTACACCCACGTCGCGGTGTCGCGGCTGCGGGCGGTGCACGATCAGGCCCACCCGCGCGCCTAGCGCGCCTCCCGCGACGTTGAGTGCGAACTGACGCGCCGGACCTAGCCGTCGAGCGGCTTGAGCCGTACCGGGGTGGCTTTCAGCAGGCCCAACGGGTCGATGTACTCGGCGCCCGACGCCGGACCCCACATCGCGCCCCAGTGCAGACACGCCCTTCCAGCTCGCGAGGCCCGGCACCCGCGGTGCCCGGCCATCAGCTCGCCGAGCACTGTCTGCGCGCTCACCTGCTGGCCCACCCGGACGGCGGGACGCACCGGCTCGTAGCTGGTGTGCAAGCCGCCGGGATGAGCCAGTGACACCACCGGACGTCCCGCCAGCAGCCCGGCGAACACCACGGTGGCGCTGCCGGCGGCGTACACCGGCTGGCCGGGACGTCCGGCCAGGTCCACGCCGCGGTGCCCGGGTTTCCAGTTCGGCGAGGGCGCGTCGAAGCCCCGGACGACCGTCGGGACCGGCCGCAGCGGCCACTGCAGCCGGACGTCCTCGGCCGCCGCCGGGGATGCGCTGATCAGCACCACGCACACGATCAGCGCCGCCCATCGCACCCCACGAGTTCAGCGTGGCTTCGGCGACACGGCCACCCGCGTTTGCCCAATCTGTGCACACCCGCCGCACTGTGGATACGTGCTGGGGAAAAAGCACCAGCTGAGTCGGTGTAAACTGCTCGACGCAGCTCGTTCGCGGGCTGACTTCGCGCGTCTGCCCCGCGTCTCCCGTTCCACTAGGAGTTCGCATCGCGTGCCGGGCGGTCCCGTAACAGGGTCCGGCATCGCAGCAGACGCCAGGGTCCGGCTACACCCGTCGCCGGGCGACAACCGACATAAAGGAATCACATCACCATGGCCGTCGTGACCATGAAACAGCTGCTTGACAGCGGCACCCACTTCGGGCACCAGACCCGTCGCTGGAATCCCAAGATGAAGCGGTTCATCTTCACCGACCGCAACGGCATCTACATCATCGACCTGCAGCAGACGCTGACCTTCATCGATCAGGCGTACGAGTTCGTCAAGGAAACCGTCGCCCACGGCGGCAGCGTGCTGTTCGTCGGCACCAAAAAGCAGGCGCAGGAGTCCGTCGCCGCCGAGGCCACCCGCGTCGGCATGCCGTACGTGAACCAGCGCTGGCTGGGCGGGATGCTCACCAACTTCTCCACCGTGCACAAGCGGCTGCAGCGCCTCAAGGAGCTCGAGGCGATGGAGCAGACCGGTGGCTTCGAGGGCCGCACCAAGAAGGAAATCTTGATGCTGACCCGCGAGAAGAACAAGCTGGACCGCAGCCTCGGCGGTATCCGCGACATGGCGAAGGTGCCGTCGGCGATCTGGGTCGTCGACACCAACAAAGAACACATCGCCGTCGGCGAGGCCCGCAAGCTGGGCATCCCGGTCATCGCGATCCTGGACACCAACTGCGACCCCGACGAGGTCGACTACCCGATTCCGGGCAACGACGACGCGATCCGCTCGGCCGCGCTGTTGACCAAGGTGATCGCCTCCGCGGTTGCCGAGGGCCTGCAGGCCCGCGCCGGCGCGGGCCGCAGCGACGGCAAGCCCGACGCGGAGGCCGCCGAGCCGCTCGCCGAGTGGGAGCAGGAGCTGCTGGCTTCGGCGACCACGACCGCGACCACCACAGCCACCACCGACGCCGCTGGAGCTGCAACCGAAACAACCCCCACGGAAGGCTGATATGGCGAACTTCACCGCTGCCGACGTCAAGCGTCTTCGTGAGCTCACCGGTGCCGGCATGCTCGACTGCAAGAACGCGCTGGCCGAAAGCGACGGCGACTTCGACAAGGCCGTCGAGGCACTCCGGATCAAGGGCGCCAAGGATGTCGGCAAGCGTGCCGAGCGCGCCACGGCCGAGGGTCTGGTCGCGGCCAAGGACGGCGCGCTGATCGAGCTGAACAGCGAGACGGACTTCGTCGCCAAGAACGCGGAGTTCCAGAAGCTGGCCGACGAGATCGTCGCCGCCGCAGCGCAATCCAAGGCTGCCGACGTCGACGCGCTCAAGGCCGCTTCGGTGGGCGACAAGACGGTCGAGCAGGCCGTCGCCGACCTGTCCGCCAAGATCGGCGAGAAGCTGGAACTGCGCCGGGCCGCCTTCTTCGACGGCACCGTCGAGACCTACCTGCACAAGCGCGCAGCGGACCTGCCGCCGGGCGTGGGTGTGCTCGTCGAGTACACCGGCGACGGGGCCGAGGCCGCGCACGCCGTGGCGCTGCAGATCGCCGCGCTCAAGGCGCGCTACCTCACCCGCGAGGACGTGCCCGCGGACGTCGTGGCCAGCGAGCGGCGCATCGCCGAGGAGACCGCGAAGGCCGAGGGCAAGCCGGAACAGGCGCTGCCCAAGATCGTCGAGGGGCGGCTGAACGGTTTCTTCAAGGACGCCGTGCTGCTCGAGCAGCCGTCGGTGTCCGACAACAAGAAGACCGTCAAGGCCCTGCTCGACGAGGCCGGTGTCACGGTGACCCGGTTCGTCCGCTTCGAGGTGGGTCAGGCCTAAAGCGCCCAGCGTCAGCGGCTAGCGTCAGTGCCATGCGACGCGTGCACGCTTTCGGTGACGACGCCCTCGGTGATCTCGACGCCATTGGCCTCAGCGATGCCATCCGGGCCGGCTGGGCCGACAGAACCGAGGTAGTCGAGGCGGCGATCGCTCGCACCGAGGCCGTCAACCCTGCCCTGAACGGCTTGGCGTACAAGGCATTTGAGCGGGCGCGGGCGACCGCGTCGGCCACACCCGCAACTGGCTTCTTCAGCGGGGTGCCGACGTTCCTCAAGGACAACGTCGATGTGGCGGGCCAGCCGACGATGCGGGGCGCCGATGCGTGGGCGCCGCGCAATGCCGTTGCCGACGGCGAATTCACTCAGGTGTATCTGGCCACCGGGCCGACGCCGCTGGGGAAAACCCAGATGTCGGAGTTCGGGTTCAGCGCGGCCGCCGAGCATCCCCGCCTGGGGCCGGTGCGCAACCCATGGGACACCGACTACACGGCCGGGGCCTCATCGTCGGGATCGGGCGCGTTCGTCGCGGCCGGAGTGGTGCCGATCGCACACGCCAACGACGGCGGCGGCTCGATCCGAATTCCGGCCGCCTGCAACGGGATTGTCGGTCTCAAGCCGTCGCGCGGCAGGTTGCCGCTCGACGCGGAGCTGCGCCGGATGCCGGTGGGCATCGTCGCCAACGGCGTGCTCACCCGGTCCGTGCGCGACACCGCGGCGTTCTATCGGGAAGCCGAACGCATCTGGCGTAACTCCAAGCTGGCGCCGATCGGGGACGTCACCGGGCCGGGCCGGCAGCGGTTGCGGATCGCGGTGGCCACTCGTTCGGTCCGGCGCGAGTGCGGCCCGGAGTTGCGGGAGCTGACCCTCAAGACCGCCGGGGTGCTCGAAGAGCTGGGACACCGCGTCGAACACATCGACAACCACCCGGTGCCGGACAGCTTCGTGGACGACTTCGTCTTGTACTGGGGATTTCTCGCGCTGATGCAGGTGCGCACCGGGCGGCGCGTGTTCGGCGACACGTTCGACCGCACCCGGCTGGACGCCTTGACGCTCGGCCTGGAGCGGCACACCGGCCGCAACCTGCACCGGCTGCCGGGGGCGATCATGCGACTGCGCAGAATGCGGCGGCGCAGCGCGGATTTCTACCAGACCTATGACGCGCTGCTGACCCCCACGCTCGCCGACCTGACCCCGCGAGTCGGTCACCTGGCGCCCACCGAGTACCAGCAGGTCATGGATCGGCTGATCGACTGGGTGGCGTTCACACCGCTGCAGAATGTCACCGGAGACCCGGCGATTTCGTTGCCGATGGCCCAGTCGGCGGAGGGTATGCCGGTCGGCATGATGCTCGCCGCGGACCTGGGGCAGGACGCGTTGCTGCTGGAACTGGCCTACGAACTCGAAGAGGCGCGGCCGTGGGCACGCATCCAGGCGGCCGGATAACCCGAGTCAGTCGGAGCCGAGTTTTTCCAGCATCCGCTTGAATTCGCGCTGCTGCGTCGCGGTCAGCTTGCCCAGGATGCGGTCATCGGCGTTGCGGACCGCGGCCTCCGCGCGTTTCAGCAGCGTGCGCCCCTGACTGGTCAGGGTGGCCGGCAGCGCGCGCCCGGAGGACACCGACGTCGGCCGTTCCACCGCCCCAACCTCTTCCAGCCCGCGCAACACCGTGTTCATCGCCTGCGGCGTGACATTGGTGCTGCGCGACAGCTCGGCGCTGGACATCCCCGGCGTCATGGAAAGTATTCTCAGACAAACGAATTCGGGAAGTGTCAGGCCGAGCGGACTCAACACGGCCGCAACTTCGGGTCGCAGCACGGCTGCCACTCGGTAGAGCAGGTATCCAAGCGGAGCATCTTCGGTCGCAGCCATATCAGCGATATTGACATATCCGCGCGGCGGCGCGACGTAGGCACCGCCCACGAGATGTGGTTACGCGGTGGTGAATGCGAAGTAACCGGTGCTTGAACGGCGCCTCAATTCGGTGCTCTCACGGCGCCGCGTCGTTTGGCCCGCGGACGCCGTCGGGTATCACCGCCTACTGGAGGGATACCAGAGACAGGGGTTCACAATGACATTCACCACGACGACGCTGAAAGCGGCTCTCGGCGCCGCTGGGTTAGCCGGGGCGAGTATCTTCACCGCCGCAACGGCTGACGCCAACGTTCAGGCCCTGGGCGCCACCGAACAGGCGGTCGATGGCCCGCTGGTCACCGAGTACACGGTGAGTAACCTGCGCCCGAGTGATGCGACGATTCCCGGCTTCCACCCCGCCGGGCGGCTCTACCAGGTCGACGTGACGGCGAAATCGGATGCCGGAACCGTCCAGCCGCAGATCTCTCGCTTCGCGGCGAGGGCGTTCAACGGCACGGTCTATCCACCCGTCAACATCGGACCCGTTCCCAACGGCCTCGACCCCAGTCCTATCGATCCAGGCCGGCAGACTTCCGGCGAACTGTACTTCGACGTGACCGGCCAGCGGCCCATCGGTGTGGTGTACACCGATGGCGACGACGATTTCCTCGTCTGGACGCGTCACGTTTAGACCGCGCGAACTGCAAATTTGCAACGAATCTCCCCGTTTTGTTTAGCGCGGCGAGATTGTCGTTTGTACTGTTGAGGCCCATTGAGGTATTTGGGGCTGAACTGACCTTTTGAGGTGTATGCGCATTCTGGGGCGCACACGATTTTGCTGCAGAAATGGTGTTTCTGCAGTTCAACGGCCCTGATGTTTGGGGCTGTCGGTAACTGGCTATGCGGCAATGGTGCGGTGATAACCCGTGCAGGGGGAAATCATCGTGAGAAATCAATGGTAACGATTCGACTGAAAGGTATTTAGCTATGGAGTTCACTTCTACTGCTATGAAATCGGTGATCGGAACCGCGGGTATTGCTGCTGTCGGCCTTTTCTCCGCGGCGACCGCCTCCGCGGCGCCGCCCAACATCCAGGGCTTCGGCACCAGCCAGCAGCTCATTGAGGGGCCGCTGATCACCAACTACACGGTGAGCAACCTGCAGCCCAGCACTACCGCCATCCCGGGCTACACCCCGAAGGGCACGCTCTACCAGGCGGATGTCACCGCTCGGTCCGAGGGCGGGCTGGTCACCCCGATGGTCAACGACTTCATCGCCCGCGGGCCCAACGGCCAGAACTACCGGGTGATCGACAAGGTTGGTGCCCCGGGCAGCCTCAACCCCGCGCCGATTCAGCAGGGCAGCGAGTCGACCGGCACGCTGTACTTCGACGTGACCGGCGCACCGCCGAACGGCGTTGTGTACAACGAGGGCACGCAAGACATCCTGATCTGGACGTCGAACATGCAGGGCAGCTCGGCGCCGGCGGAGGCACCGAACATGCCGAACACCACCCCGGCACCTGGCGCGCTGCCGAGCCCGGCTCCCAACGAGCACGCGAACACCTAAGCCCGTTCAGAGGCTAGTTGCCGCACACCCTCCCCGCGTCACAGACCGTGGCGCGGGGAGGTCTGCGTAATGGCAGAGCTGCTTACGAGATATGCCGAACAGCAATGCGATTCAGTGGTGAGCGCGGCCGTTGAGGTCGGGGCTCGGCGCGACGTCGTTGACGATCCATTGCGGATGCGGCGGCGTCACCGCCATGTAGCCCACACCGCGCACGGTGTCGACCATCGATTCGTGCTCGGCGCCAAGCTTTGCGCGTAACCGTCGCACGTGCACGTCGACGGTGCGGACGCGTCCGTTGGAGTCGTATCCCCACACTTCGTGCATCAGACGAGTGCGGCTGAATGCCCGACCGGCATGTTGCACAAGGAAATTCAATAATCTGAACTCGGTGACCGTCACGCTGAGGTCCTTGCCGCACAGCGACGCGGCGAAACTTGCGGGGTGCAGTACCAGGTCACCGAACTTCAAGCAGCCGTCCACCGCGCTGCGGCGCCGCTTGATCGCGAGGCGCAACCGCGCCTCCAGCTCGTCGGCGCCGGTGGCCGGCAGCATCACGTCGTCGAGGCGCCAGTCGACGTCCACCGACGCGAAGTGCGCCGGGGCGACCACGGCCACGACGGCGATGGCCGGCACGTTGGCCGTCAGGCCGCGGCAGACGCTGCGGGCTGCCGCGAGGTCGGTGCGCGCGTCGATGATCGCCACGTCAGCACTGTCATGATGTCCGTCGAGTTCGTCGGAGAGCGGCACCCGGCGAATCGTTTGCGTCAACGTCTCCAGGGTCGGCAACGCCGATGCGAAATCGTCGGCATTGGAAAGAAGTAGCACGTCCAAAGACATCTCCATACCTCATGAGGGTCTGTCGCCGCCCCCGACCGCGTCGGCACCTCAGGGAGATGTCCGCCAGCGCAGCGCTGAGTACCCCATTCGGGAGTTAACTATGCCTTCTTTGTTGCTCGGGTACGGGCGAATGCCCGGTGAAGTCGACGGTTGATGGAGATGGATTTGCCTGAGTGGGCCCCAAGACGGCCCCGGAAATGTAGATGGGTCCGGCCCGTCAATACGGGCCGGACCCATCTTCGAATCAAGCTATTGGTTGGCCTTCTGGCGCTCCTCGGCTACCTTCGCGGCGCCGCGGGCGGCTTCGGCCTCGGCTTCTTTCTTGGCCGCGTCGCGCTGGGCTTCCGCCTTGTCCTGCTGGGCTTGGCCTTCACGGGTGAGGTCGTCGCGACCGGCAAGCGCGCCGGCGGCTTCCTTGACCTTGCCCTTGACGTCTTCGACGACGCCCTTGACGGCTTCCGCGGGTCCAGAGTTTTCCTTGTCCGCCATGAACTAACTCCTCCTCAGTGGCGTACGAGAGGCGAGCGACTGATGCGCTCGTACGATCGGCTAACGATCGATTCCGTGATACGGCGTGTTCCGGCCCTGCTTCTCAAGACCACAATTTCCCCGCCGCGTTGGTGCGGATTCCCAGCCGGTTGGGAGCTCAAACATTTGATACCGGAAGCAAAGTCGCGACGGTGGCGCATTCGACTGTGACCTGCGCCGACGGCCCCCGGTAGCGATCCGGCTCGCCAACCGCGCAAATAAATCACCCCGCTGGCGCCAGATTGTGCTGCGATGGGGCAGGATATGAACTGCCGTTCCGGGTGGGGTCGCTGTGCTACCGAGCCTGGGATGGCACTGTCATGCGAGGAGTCTGATGACGCAGCCCGAGCCCACCAGCACCAACGGCGTGCCGACCTCTTCAACCGACGACGGACAATCCTCCGGCCAGCCGCGCGCCAAGTATTCGCGGGTGCTGCTCAAGCTCGGCGGCGAGATGTTCGGCGGCGGCCAGGTCGGGCTGGATCCCGATGTCGTGGCGCAGGTGGCCCGCCAGATCGCCGAAGTGGTCCGCGACGGGGTGCAGGTGGCCGTCGTGATCGGCGGCGGCAACTTCTTCCGTGGCGCACAACTTCAGCAGCGCGGTATGGAGCGCACCCGGTCGGACTATATGGGCATGCTCGGCACCGTGATGAACAGCCTTGCGCTGCAGGACTTTCTGCAGAAGGAAGGCATCGACACCCGAGTCCAGACCGCGATCACGATGGGCCAGGTGGCCGAGCCCTACATCCCGTTGCGGGCCGTCCGCCACCTGGAGAAGGGCCGCGTGGTCATCTTCGGCGCCGGCATGGGGTTGCCGTACTTTTCCACCGACACCACGGCCGCGCAGCGCGCCCTGGAGATCGGCGCCGATGTCGTCCTGATGGCCAAGGCCGTCGACGGTGTGTTCACCGAGGACCCGCGGGTGAATCCGCAGGCCGAGTTGCTCACCGCCATCAGTCATCGGGAAGTCATCGACCGGGGCCTGCGGGTGGCCGATGCCACCGCGTTCAGTCTGTGTATGGACAATGGCATGCCGATCCTCGTGTTCAACCTGCTGACTAACGGCAATATCGCTCGGGCGGTCGCTGGTGAGAAGATCGGAACGCTGGTTACCACTTGAGGGGAAGACGCGATGATTGATGAGGCTCTCTTCGACGCCGAAGAGAAAATGGAAAAGGCCGTGTCTGTGGCCCGTGACGACTTGTCGACCATCCGAACCGGCCGCGCCAATCCGGGCATGTTCTCCCGGATCGTCATCGACTACTACGGCACCACCACCCCGATCACCCAGCTGGCCAGCATCAACGTCCCGGAGGCCCGGCTGGTGGTGATCAAGCCGTACGAGGCCAACCAGTTGCACGCCATCGAGACGGCGATCCGCAACTCCGACCTCGGGGTGAACCCCAGCAACGACGGCACCCTGATCCGGGTGGCGGTACCGCAGCTGACCGAGGAGCGCCGCCGCGAGCTGGTCAAGCAGGCCAAGGGCAAGGGCGAGGACGCCAAGGTCTCGGTGCGCAACATCCGTCGCAAGTCGATGGAAGAACTGCACCGGATTCGCAAGGACGGGGAGGCCGGCGAGGATGAGGTCGGCCGCGCCGAAAAGGACCTGGACAAAACCACCCAGCAGTACGTCAACCAGATCGACGAGCTGGTCAAGCACAAAGAAGGCGAGCTGCTGGAGGTCTAGGCCGCTCAGCAACCGAGTCAGTGTCAACCTTCGATGCCGGCCCAGGCACCCCGCCCGGCGAGTCCGCGCGGGGGGGCAAGAGTACCGTGGCGCAACCGGCCAAGAAGGCATCACGGGCCGGACGCGACCTGCCCGCCGCGATCGCGGTGGGCGCGGCGATCGGCGGCACCCTCGTCGCCACGCTGGTATTCGCTCCGCGCTTCTGGGTGCTCATCGTGGCCATCGCGATTCTGGTCGCCAGCCACGAGGTGGTGCGACGGCTGCGCGAGGCCGGCTACGTCATTGCCGTGATCCCGTTGCTGGTCGGTGGCCAGGTCACCGTTTGGCTGACCTGGCCGTTCCATGCCGCGGGCGCGCTGGCCGGCTTCGGCGCCACCGTCGTGGCCTGCAATGTCTGGCGGTTGTTCATGCCGGATCCCAGCCGCAGTGATTCCACCGCCGGCTCGTCGTCGAACTACCTGCGGGACGCGTCGGCCACCGTCTTCCTGGCCGCCTGGGTCCCGCTGTTCGCCTCCTTCGGCGTCCTGCTCGTCTATCCCCACGACGGCGCCGGACGGGTGTTCTGTCTGATGCTCACCGTCGTCGCCTCCGACACCGGCGGATATGCCGTGGGGGCGCTGTTCGGCAAGCATCCGATGGTCCCCACGATCAGCCCGAAGAAGTCCTGGGAGGGGTTCGTCGGCTCGTTGGTGTGCGGCATCACCGCGGCGATCCTGGCCGCGACTCTGCTGGCGGGCAAACCCGCGTGGATCGGCGCGCTGCTGGGTCTGGTCCTGGTGCTCAGCGGCACGCTCGGCGACCTGGTCGAGTCCCAGGTCAAGCGGGACCTCGGCATCAAGGACATGGGGCGCCTGCTGCCCGGTCACGGCGGCTTGATGGACCGGCTCGACGGCGTGCTGCCCTCGGCGGTCGCGGCCTGGATCGTGCTCACCCTGGTTCCCTAGGCCCATCACTGACCGATACTGGACGGGTCATGGTCCAACAACTGGTATTCGAAGCACCGCGCGCGGGCAGGCCGCCGCGGCACCTCGCCGACCTCGACGCGGGTGGCCGGGCGTCGGCCGTCGCGGAGCTCGGCCTGCCGGCGTTTCGGGCCAAGCAGCTCGCCCACCAGTACTACGGCCGGCTGATCGCCGACCCGCGGCAGATGACCGACCTGCCGGCGGCGGTGCGCGATGTGATCGCCGAGACGATGTTCCCGAACCTGCTCACCGTCGCCACCGAAATCACCTGCGACGCCGGTCAGACGCGAAAGACGTTGTGGCGGGCCATCGATGGCACCACCTTCGAATCGGTGCTGATGCGCTATCCGCAGCGCAACACCGTGTGCATCTCGTCGCAGGCCGGCTGCGGCATGGCGTGTCCGTTCTGTGCGACCGGCCAGGGCGGATTGACCCGCAACCTGTCGACGGCGGAGATCGCCGAGCAGGTGCGCGCCGCTGCGGTGACGCTGCGCGACGAGTTCGGTGACCGGCTGTCGAACGTGGTGTTCATGGGCATGGGGGAGCCGCTGGCCAATTACGCCAGGACGCTGGCCGCGGTGCGGCGCATCACCGAGGCGCCGCCGCACGGCTTCGGCATCTCGGCCCGCTCGGTGACGGTGTCGACGGTCGGCCTGGCCCCGGCGATTCGCAAGCTCGCCTACGAACGGCTGGGTGTGACGCTGGCGCTGTCGCTGCACGCGCCGGACGACGAACTGCGCGACACGCTGGTTCCGGTCAACAACCGCTGGAAGATCAGCGAGGCGCTCGATGCCGCCCGCTACTACGGCGACGTGACCGGTCGGCGGGTGTCGATCGAATACGCGTTGATTCGCGACGTCAACGACCAGCCCTGGCGGGCCGACGTGCTCGGCAAGCGACTGCACGGCGCCCTCGGACCGCTGGTGCACGTGAACCTGATTCCGCTCAACCCGACGCCGGGCAGTGACTGGGACGCCAGCCCCAAGGACACCGAGCGCGAGTTCGTCCGGCGGGTCCGGGCAAAAGGCGTCTCGTGCACGGTCCGCGACACCCGTGGCCGCGAGATCAGCGCTGCCTGCGGACAGCTGGCCGCCGAGAGGGGCTGAACCAGGCGGTCGGCTACGACGTGTTGTGAGGTAGCAGTCCAGCGAAGGGGGTTGGCATGACGATTCGCTTGTTAGCACGCTTCAAGATGTTTGCCGCGGCCATCGCGACAGGCCTTGTCGCGGTTGTCCTGGTATCGGCCGCGCCGCGGGCACAGGCCGCCGACGATCGACTGCAGTTCAGCGGAACCACACTGAGTGGTGCGCCGTTCAACGGCGCCGGCCTGCAAGGAAAACCGGCGGTGCTGTGGTTCTGGGCGCCGTTCTGCCCGTTCTGCAACGCCGAAGCTCCCGGAGTCGCCCAGGTGGCGGCCGCCAACCCGGGTGTCACCTTCGTCGGCATCGCGGGGCACTCCGATGTCGGCGCGGAGCAGGCTTTCGTCTCCAAGTACGGCCTGAACTTCACCAACCTCAACGACGCCGACGGCTCGATCTGGGCGCGCTACAACGTGCCCTGGCAGCCGGCGTACGTGTTCTACCGGGCGGACGGCAGCTCGACGTTCGTCAACAACCCCACCTCGGCGATGTCCCAGCAGGAACTGGCCGGCCGGGTGGCCGCGCTGAAGTGAACCAGGGGCTCGTCGGTCTGGCATTCGCTGCCGGGCTGGTGGCCGCGGTGAACCCGTGCGGGTTCGCCATGCTGCCCGCCTACCTGCTGCTCGTGGTGCGCGGCCAGCGCGACGGGGAGCGACCCAGTCCGCTTGGCGGCCTGGGTCGTGCGCTGGCCGCCACCGCCGGCATGGCGCTCGGTTTCCTGACGGTGTTCGCGGTGTTCGGCGCGTTGACCATCTCGGCGGCCACGGCGGTGCAGCGATACCTGCCGTACGCGACCGTGGTGATCGGGATTGTGCTTGTCGCGCTTGGGATTTGGCTGCTCGCGGGTCGGGAGCTGACCGCGCTGACGCCTCGGTCGTTGGGGCCGCGGTGGGCCCCGACGCGAATAACGGGCATGTACGGCTACGGCATCAGCTACGCGATTGCCTCGCTGTCGTGCACGATCGGGCCGTTCCTGGCGGTCACCGCCGCGGGCCTGCGCAGCGGGTCGGTGCTCACCGGGGTGTCGATCTATCTGGCGTATGTCGCGGGCCTGACCCTGGTGGTCGGCGTGCTCGCCATCGCCGCCGCGACCGCGAGCTCGGCGCTGGCCGATCGGCTGCGCCGAATCCTGCCGTTCGTCAACCGGATCGGCGGCGCGCTGCTGATCCTGGTCGGGCTTTACGTCGGCTACTACGGTCTCTACGAGTTGCGGTTGCTGAACGCCGCGGCCGATCCCCGGGACGCGGTGATCCTCGCGGCGGGGCGGCTACAGGGCACGCTGGCCGGTTGGGTGCACCAGCACGGCGTCTGGCCGTGGGTTGTGGCGTTGGTCGCACTGGTGGCCGCGGCGCTGGTGAGCGCCTGGCACCGACGAGCGCGGCGTTGAGCAGCGGCTGAGCGCTAGCGGATCCAGCCGCGCCGGCGGCCCCAGATGTCTCGGATCAGGATGAAGAGGGTGAGGACGGCGAACCCGATCAGGAAGTTGTCCTCGACGTGGCCGACGTGATTGCCGCGCAGCATCGCCAGCAGGAAGATGACCCCGAACACGCCGACGCCGTGCCAGGTGCGGATGTTGATCTTGCTCCATCCCCACCCGGCGGATGGCACCTCGGCCGGGTCGACGCCGTCGTAGTGCTCCACCTCGGTACTGGCCACGGCGATTCCCTTCGGATCGGATCGTCTTCTGATCAGAGATTCTGGCACACGCCGTCACTGGCGGCACTCGTCGCGTCGAGTGTGCGTCGCGGGGCGTCGACCCTGCGTCCACGGCGTGACTTCCGCGGTTTGCCCGCCCTAAGCGCAGGGTGGAGTCCGCAAGCGCAGACTCGCGCCACCATGGCCCGCGGCCCCCCACCGGGAGGCACAATGAGTGAGTGACCACGCCTACCACCGCAGCGCAGGTCGACGGCCCCATCCGCGTGCTCGTGTTGGGCAGCACCGGCTCCATCGGCACCCAGGCGCTCGAGGTCATCGCCGCCAACCCGGACCGCTTCGAGGTGGTCGGGCTGGCGGCCGGCGGGTCGAACCCGGACCTGCTGGCCCGCCAACGCGGCGAGACCGGGGTGACCAACATCGCCGTCGCCGACGAGCGCGCCGCCGCGACGCTCGGTGACGTGCCCTTCCACGGCCCCGAAGCGGTCACCCGGCTGGTCCAGGAGACCGAGGCAGACGTCGTGCTCAATGCCCTGGTCGGGGCGCTGGGACTGCGGCCGACCCTGGCGGCGCTGCACTCGGGGGCCCGGCTGGCGCTGGCCAACAAGGAATCGCTGATCGCCGGCGGTCCGCTGGTCCTGAAGGCCGCGCGACCGGGGCAGATCGTGCCGGTCGATTCCGAACACTCCGCACTGGCCCAGTGCCTGCGCGGCGGCGAGCCCGACGAGGTCGCCAAGCTGGTGCTGACCGCCTCGGGCGGACCGTTTCGCGGCTGGGCGGCCGCCGATCTTCAGGCCGTCACCCCGGAGCAGGCCGGTGCCCATCCGACCTGGTCGATGGGCCCGATGAACACGCTGAACTCGGCGTCGCTGGTGAACAAGGGCCTCGAGCTCATCGAAACCCACCTGCTGTTCGGCATCCCCTACGACCGCATCGAGGTCGTGGTGCACCCACAGTCGATTGTTCATTCAATGGTCACGTTCATCGATGGCTCGACGATCGCCCAGGCCAGCCCGCCGGACATGAAGCTGCCCATCTCGCTGGCGCTGGGCTGGCCGCGGCGGGTGCCCGGCGCGGCCGCCTACTGCGACTTCACCACCGCCTCTACCTGGGAATTCGAGCCGTTGGACAGTGACGTTTTCCCGGCCGTCGAGCTGGCCCGCCAGGCCGGCGAGACCGGCGGCTGCATGACCGCCGTGTACAACGCCGCCAACGAAGAGGCCGCGGCGGCCTTCCTGGACGGCCGTATCGGCTTTCCGGCCATCGTCGGAACAATCGCCGACGTGCTGAGCGCCGCCGACCAATGGGCCGTTTCACCGGCTAACGTGGAAGAGGTACTAGACGCGCAGCGCTGGGCGCGGGAGCGAGCGCAGCGCGCGGTCGCGACTACAGCCCCAGCCAAGGTCTCGGGAATGGTTTTAGAAAGGTCCTAGCGCCTGATGATGTTCGCAATCGGCATTGTGCTGTTCGCGCTGGCCATCCTGATCTCGGTGGCCTTGCACGAGTGCGGCCACATGTGGGTCGCTCGTGCCACCGGTATGAAGGTGCGCCGCTATTTCGTCGGCTTCGGTCCCACGCTGTGGTCGACCCGGCGCGGCGAGACCGAGTACGGCGTCAAGGCCGTGCCGCTGGGCGGCTTCTGCGACATCGCCGGGATGACCCCGGTCGAGGACCTGGCGCCCGACGAGACCGACCGGGCCATGTACAAGCAGACGACGTGGAAGCGGGTCGCGGTGCTCTTCGCCGGCCCGGGCATGAACTTCATCATCTGCGTGGTGCTGATCTACGTGATCGCACTGGTCTGGGGACTGCCCAACCTGCACCCGCCCACTCGGGCGATCGTCGGCGAAACCGCTTGTATCGCACCGGAAGTCGCGCCAGGCAAGCTCGGGGACTGCACCGGTCCCGGTCCGGCCGCGCTGGCCGGCATCCGCCCCGGCGACGTCGTCGTCAAGGTCGGAGACACCCAGGTGTCCACCTTCGACGACATGGCCGCCGCGATCCGCAAGCTGCACGGCACCGTCCCGGTTGTCGTCGAACGCGACGGCACCCCGATCACCGCCTACGTCGATATCGCCCAAACGCAGCGCTACTTGCCCAGCGGAGGCAACGGTCAGGACGCAAAGCCCGCACCCTCGACGGTCGGCGCGATGGGCGTCGGCGGCGTCAAGGTCGCGCCCACGCACTACGGCGCGCTCGGCGCCATCCCCGCCACCTTCGCCTTCACCGGCGACCTGACCGCCGAGGTGGGCAAGGCGTTGGTCGCCATCCCGGGCAAGGTCGGCGCGCTGGTGCATGCGATCGGCGGTGGACAGCGCGACCCGCAGACGCCGATGAGCGTCGTCGGCGCCAGCATCATCGGCGGTGACACCGTCGACCACGGGTTGTGGGTGGCGTTCTGGTTCTTCCTGGCGCAGCTGAACCTGATCCTGGGCGCGATCAACCTGTTGCCGCTGCTGCCGTTCGACGGCGGCCACATCGCCGTCGCGGTGTTCGAAAAGATCCGCAACGTCATCCGCTCGGCCCGCGGCATGGTCGCGGCGGCGCCGGTGAACTACCTCAAGCTGATGCCGGCGACCTATGTGGTGTTGGTGTTCGTGGTCGGCTACATGTTGCTGACCGTGACCGCCGACCTGGTCAACCCGATCAGGCTCTTTCAGTAATCAACTTCAGTAACCAAACCGAAGGAAGTCGAACAGTGGACATTGGCCTGGGCATGCCGGAGGCTCCGGCGCCCACACTTGCGCCCCGGCGCAAAACGCGCCAATTGATGGTCCGCGACGTCGGCGTCGGCAGCGATTCCCCGATTTCGGTGCAGTCGATGTGCACCACCAAGACCCACGACGTCAACACGACGCTGCAGCAGATCGCCGAGCTGACGGCCGCCGGCTGCGACATCGTCCGGGTGGCCTGCCCGCGTCAGGAGGATGCCGACGCGCTGGCCGAGATCGCCCGGCACAGCCAGATCCCGGTGATCGCCGACATCCACTTCCAGCCGAAGTACATCTTCGCCGCGATCGACGCCGGATGTGCTGCGGTGCGGGTCAATCCGGGCAACATCAAGGAGTTCGACGGCCGGGTCGGTGAGGTCGCCAAGGCGGCCGGCGCGGCGGGGATCCCCATCCGCATCGGCGTCAACGCCGGCTCGCTGGACAAGCGGTTCATGGAGAAGTACGGCAAGGCCACGCCCGAGGCGCTGGTCGAGTCGGCGCTGTGGGAGGCCTCGCTGTTCGAGGAGCACGGCTTCGGCGACATCAAGATCAGCGTCAAGCACAACGATCCCGTCGTGATGGTCGCGGCCTACGAGCAGCTGGCCGCGGCGTGCGACTACCCGCTGCACCTGGGCGTGACCGAGGCCGGACCGGCCTTCCAGGGCACCATCAAGTCGGCGGTGGCCTTCGGCGCCCTGCTGTCGCGGGGTATCGGCGACACCATCCGGGTGTCGCTGTCGGCGCCGCCGGTCGAGGAAGTCAAGGTCGGCATTCAGATTCTCGAGTCGCTGAACCTGCGGCCGCGCGGGCTGGAAATCGTCTCCTGCCCGTCGTGCGGTCGTGCGCAGGTCGACGTCTACACCCTGGCCAACGCCGTCTCCGCGGGCCTGGACGGGCTCGACGTGCCGTTGCGGGTCGCGGTGATGGGCTGCGTCGTCAACGGTCCGGGGGAGGCCCGCGAGGCCGATCTCGGCGTTGCCTCCGGAAATGGCAAGGGCCAGATCTTCGTTCGGGGCGAGGTGATCAAGACCGTTCCCGAAGCCCAGATCGTCGAGACCTTGATCGAAGAGGCGATGCGGCTGGCCTCCGAAATGGGCGAGGAAAGTGATAACGGTCCTGGCACAACAGCAAGCGGGACGCCAATTGTCACCGTAAGCTGATAAGACCAGTTCGCTCTTGCTGGCCCCTCAGTTCGCACCACAGAGAGTTCGCCAGATGTCGGCTCCGCCCCTGTTTCGCCTCGTTGGCGACAGACGGGTGTCCGTGGTGCGTGACGCCGCCGCGGTGGGGCGGGTTTTGGACGAGGACCCGATCGGGTCCTGCATGGTCGCCTCCCGCGTCGCCGATCACGGCATCGACCCCGGCGCGATCGGTGGGGAGCTGTGGACCCGCCGTGGCGCTGACGAGTCGCTGTGCTTCGCCGGCGCCAACCTGATCCCGCTGCGCGGGCTGCCGGCCGACCTGAATGCGTTCGCCGACGAGGCGATGAGCGGCACGCGGCGTTGCTCCTCGCTGGTCGGGCGGGCCAGCCTGGTGCTGCCGATGTGGGAGCGGCTCGCGACGGCCTGGGGGCCGGCGCGTGACGTGCGCGAACGCCAGCCGCTGATGGCGCTGACCAAACACCCGATGTGCGATCTCGACGCCGAGGTGCGCCAGGTGCGGCCCGAGGAGCTGGACGCCTACCTGGTCGCCGCGGTGGACATGTTCATCGGCGAGGTCGGCATCGACCCGCGGCTCGGCGACGGCGGTCGAGGCTATCGGCGCCGGGTGGCCAGCCTGATCGCCGCCGGGCGCGCCTGGGCCCGCTTCGAGCACGGTCAGGTCGTCTTCAAGGCCGAGGTGGGGTCGCAATCGCCCGCGGTCGGCCAGATCCAGGGCGTCTGGGTGCACCCTGAGTGGCGTGGCCTGGGGCTCGGCGCCCGCGGCACCGCGATGCTGGCCGCCGTGATCGTCGGCAGTGGGCGCATCGCCAGCCTCTACGTGAACGACTTCAACGAGGTGGCGCGGGCCGCCTACGCCCGGGTGGGCTTCGCCGAGGTCGGCACGTTCGCAACCGTGCTGCTCGACTGAGGTTCGGGAACAACCCGCACCGCTCGCGAGTGTGCGGCTATCCGGGCACTCGCCATCGAATGTGCGCCGGTCCGCACATTTGGCAGAAACGGAAGTCGGCTGCGTTACATAACGCTTGGGTCTCGGTGTGTCGGCGCCGCAGTCCAAGCCTCAGTTCTTAACATCAGCAACGATGGCCACAAAAACCTCACCAGTATCAGCTGTTTCGGTCGCCGCGACCCTGCTGCTCGTCGCGGCCGCCGCGCTGTCTGGATGCACGCCGCGGCCCGACGGCCCGGGCCCCGCCGCGGAGAAGTTCTTCCGCGCCTTGGCCGTCGGCGACACCGCGACGGCCGCCCAACTCAGCGACAACCCCAACGAGGCGCGCGAGGCGCTCAACGCGGCCTGGGCCGGGCTGCAGGCGACCCACCTGGACGCGCAGATCCTCAGCTCGAAGTACGCCGAGGACACCGGCACGGTCAACTATCGGTTCAGCTGGCATCTGCCCAAGAACCGGGTGTGGAGCTACGACGGCCAGCTGAAGATGGCCCGCGACGAGGGGCACTGGGAGGTCCGCTGGGCGCCCAGCGGGCTGCATCCCAAGCTGGGCGAGCACCAGACGTTCGCGCTGCGCGCCGACCCGCCGCGGCGCGCCTCGGTGAACGAACTCGGCGGCAGCGACGTGCTGGCGCCGGGCTACCGCTACCACTACACGCTGGACGCTACTCAGGCCGGATCGCCGCAGTCGCTGAGCTACACCACCCACTCGATCGTCGACGTGCTGCGGCCCTTCAACGACACGCTGACCGACCCGCAGCTGCTCGCCGAGCGCGCCAGCTCGACACCCAACCAGGTGGATCTGGGCGTCACCCTGCTTCCCGCCGACAACGACAAGGTGTTTCCCGTGATCGGCCGCTTGCCCGGCATCGTGGTGACACCGCAGGCCGACATGCTGGCCACCGACCCACATTTCGCGCCGGCCGTCGTCGGCCAGGTCAAGAAGGCCGTGATCGACCAGCTCGACGGTCAGGCGGGCTGGCGGGTGGTCAGCGTCAACCAGAACAACGTCGACGTCGCGGTGCTGCATGAGGTCGAAGGGGCGCCGGCCCCGTCGGTGTCGATCACCTTGGACCGGCTGGTGCAGAACGCCGCCCAGCGCGCGGTGGACAACAAGGGCGGCAAGGCGATGATCGTCGCGATCAAGCCGTCGACCGGGGAGATCCTCGCGATCGCCCAGAATGGCGCGGCCGACGCCGACGGCCTGCCCGCCACCAACGGCCTCTTCCCGCCCGGGTCGACGTTCAAGATGATCACCGCCGGGGCCGCCGTCGACCGCGACATGGCCACGCCCAACTCGATGCTCGGCTGCCCGGGGCATCTCGACATCGGGCACCGCACCATTCCCAACTATGGCGGCTTCGACCTCGGCGTGGTGTCGATGTCCCGGGCATTCGCCAGTTCGTGCAACACCACGTTCGCCGAGCTGAGCAGCAGAATGCCGCCGCGCGGCCTGACGCAGACGGCCGCCGAATACGGGATCGGCATCGACTACACCGTCGACGGCATCACCACGGTGACCGGCTCGGTGCCGCCGACGGTGGACATGGCCGAGCGCACCGAGGACGGCTTCGGCCAGGGCCGGGTGCTGGCCAGTCCGTTCGGCATGGCCCTGGTCGCGGCCACCGTCGCGGCCGGGAAAACGCCTGTGCCGCAACTGATCGCGGGCCATCCGACGACGGTCGAGGGCGACAGCACCCCGATCAGCCCGAAGATGATCGATGCGCTGCGGCCGATGATGCGGCTGGTGGTCACCAACGGGACCGCCAAGGAGATCAACGGCTGCGGCGAGATCTACGGGAAGACCGGTGAGGCCGAGTTCCCGGGCGGGTCGCACTCGTGGTTCGCCGGGTATCGCGGCGATCTGGCCTTCGCCGCGCTGATCGTCGGCGGCGGCAGCTCCGAGTGGGCGGTCCGGATGACCAAGTTCATGTTCGAGTCGCTGCCGCCGGGCTATCTGACCTGAAGCGCCGGCTCGCCAGGCCCGCGGCAGCGGTAAATTGCGTAGATGACCGATAGCGGCGGGGACATGGTGACGCTGCGCGTGTCCGATGCGGACCGCAACGGCACGATGCGGCGGCTGCACAACGCCGTTGCGCTCGGTCTGATCGATATCGACGAGTTCGAGCAGCGCTCGTCGCGGGTGTCCTACGCGCGCACCCAGGTCGAGCTGGACGGCCTGGTCGGTGACCTGCCCGGGCCGGGCGCGATCGTCACCTCGGCGGCTGATCGGGTCGAGCTGCGCGGCTGGGCCGGTTCGCTGCGCCGACACGGCGAATGGACGGTGCCCACCCGGTTGGCGCTGGTCCGCCGGCTGGGATCGGTCAAGCTCGAGCTCACCAAGGCCCGGTTCGCCGGCCCGGTGGTGGTTGTCGAGCTCGACGTGCGGTTCGGCTCGGTCGACATCTGGCTCCCGGAGGGCGCTAGCGCCTCGATCGACGACGTCGAGGTCTACGGCGGCAGTGCCCGCGACCGCCGCAAGGATGCACCCGGCGAGGGCAGGCCGCATGTGGTGCTGACCGGGCGGGTGGTGTGCGGCTCGGTGACCATCCGGGGACCGCGCCGCTCGCTGCGCTGGCCGTCGCGGGTGCGTTGACGGCGCGGGTTACGGCGTCGCGTGTGCGTTGAGGGCGGGAAAACCGAAGAATTTCCGCCCTACGTTCACACTCAACGCGGCCGTGCACCACTCCACGCTGCGTTGGCTGCCGGCATCGTCGCAGCGAGAACCCGATTAAACTAGTGGGATGCCTGTTCGCACCGCGCTTTCGCCCGGAGTGTTGTCCCCGACTCTGCCGGTGCCCAACCGCATCCCGCGCCCCGAATACGCCTGGAAGCCCACCGCCAAAGAGGGCACCGAGCCGTGGGTACAGACACCCGAGGTGATCGAGAAGATGCGCGTCGCCGGCCGGATCGCGGCGGGCGCGCTCGAGGAGGCGGGCAAGGCCGTCGCGCCCGGGGTGACCACCGACGAGCTGGACCGCATCGCACACGAGTACATGGTCGACAACGGCGCCTATCCGTCGACCCTGGGCTACAAGGGCTACCCGAAGTCGTGTTGCACGTCGCTCAACGAGGTGATCTGCCACGGCATCCCGGACTCGACGGTGATCGAAGACGGCGACATCGTGAACATCGACGTCACCGCCTACATCGACGGGGTGCACGGCGACACCAACGCGACGTTCCTGGCCGGCGACGTGTCCGAGGAACACCGGCTGCTGGTCGAGCGGACCCGTGAGGCGACGATGCGCGCGATCAACGCCGTCAAGCCGGGGCGGGCGCTGTCGGTCGTCGGCCGCGTCATCCAGGCATACGCAAACCGCTTCGGGTACAACGTGGTTCGCGACTTCACCGGCCACGGTATCGGCACCACGTTTCACAACGGTCTGGTCGTGCTGCACTACGACCAGCCGTCCGTCACCACCGAGATCCAGCCGGGGATGACGTTCACGATCGAACCGATGATCAATCTCGGCGCGCTGGACTACGAGATCTGGGACGACGGCTGGACCGTGGTCACCAAGGACCGCAAGTGGACCGCACAGTTCGAGCACACCCTGCTGGTCACCGACACCGGCGCCGAAATCCTCACGGTCGCCTGAGCCGCTCGCACACGTGAACGGCGCTCTGCTGGTCGCGGGCACCAGCTCCGATGCCGGGAAATCGGTCGTGGTCGCGGGCCTGTGCCGGTTGCTGGCCCGCAAGGGTGTGCGGGTCGCGCCGTTCAAGGCGCAGAACATGTCGAACAACTCGGTGGTCACCACCGAGGGCGGCGAAATCGGCCGCGCCCAGGCGATTCAGGCCCGGGCCGCGGGGCTGGAGCCCAGCGTGCGGTTCAACCCGATCCTGCTGAAACCGGGCAGTGACCGGACGTCGCAGTTGGTGATACGCGGGCACGTCGCCGACTCAGTCAGTGCTGCAAGCTATTTCGAGCATCGCGACCTGCTCGCTCGGATCGTCACCGACGAATTGGCTTCGCTGCGTGAAGAATTCGATGTGGTGATCTGTGAAGGGGCCGGTTCGCCGTCTGAAATCAATCTGCGCGCAACGGATTTGGCCAACATGGGGTTGGCCAGGGCGGCGGACCTGCCGGTCATCCTGGTCGGCGACATCGACCGTGGCGGCTTGCTGGCCCATCTGTTCGGGACGGTCGCGGTGCTCGAGGCGGGAGACCAGGCGCTGATCGCGGGTTTCGTCGTCAACAAGTTCCGCGGCGACCCCGCGCTGCTCGAGCCCGGGCTGCGCCAACTCCTCGACATGACCGGCCGCCCAACCTACGGGGTGTTGCCCTACACCGACGAGCTCTGGCTGGATGCCGAGGACTCGCTCTCGGTCGTCGCGCATCGCGTCGTCGGCAGACCGGCCCCGCCGCGCGGTGACGAGTGGCTCAGGGTGGCCGCCGTCCGGCTGCCCCGGATCTCCAACTCGACCGACATCGAGGCGCTGGCCTGCGAGCCGGGTGTGCTGGTGCGCTGGATCAGCGACCCGGCCGACCTGGCCGACGCCGACCTGGTGGTGCTACCGGGCAGCAAGGCGACCGTCGCCGACCTGCGGTGGCTGCGCGATCAAGGCCTGGCCGCCGCGATCACCGAGCACGCCGCGGCCGGCAAACCGGTGCTGGGCATCTGCGGGGGATTCCAGATGCTGTGCCGGCGCATCGAGGACGGCGTCGAGTCGGGCGCCGGGGTGGTCGACGGGCTGGGCCTGCTGGACGCCGACATCGTGTTCGCCGCGGACAAGGTGCTGCGGCGCTGGGAGCGGCCGCTGCGCGGCTACGAAATCCACCACGGCCGGCTTGCCCGCTACATCAACGAGCCGTGGTTCCAGGCGGGCGACGACCTGCACGGCCTTGCGCACGGCGCGGTGTTCGGCACCCACTGGCACGGGTTGCTCGACAACGACGGCTTTCGCCGTGACTGGCTGACCGAAGCGGCGGAGGCCGCCGGGCGGACAAGGTTCGTAGTCGCCGACGACACCGACGTCGCGGCGCGACGCGACGCCCAACTGGATGTGGCCGCCGAGTTGCTGGCGTCTCACCTCGATCTGGACGCCGTCCTCGACCTGCTCGACGGCCCGCCACCACGACCACACATCGCGAGCCGGCTGCGACCGTAGCACCGCGCGCGAGAAACCTCGCGCAGTGCCAATATTGCCTGTAGCGTGCGTAAGTGCCCTCGATGATGACCACGCTCGACGGGTTTCCCGTCCCGGTGGGCGTGTCCGGTCCTGAGAAGGGTGTCGTCGTCGTCATCCTCGGCGACGAACAGCGCGAGTTAGCCGCGTACGACGCGGTCTGCGAGCGCCTCCATACCGCGTCGCTGCGCACCGTCGTCATCGGCCTCGACCCCCGGCTGACCCCGAAGTCGGTGATCGGCATTCTCGACGGGCTCGGCATCAGCTGGGCGGTGGTGGTGGGCGACCGCGCGGGCGGCGACATCGCCTGGGAGCTGGCGGCTACCAAACTGGGCCGGTTTGTCGGTCTGGTCGTCGTCGACCGCGGACATCCGCGCGTGGCCGACGTCAACGGCGTGATTCGCGACGACCACTGCCCGCCGGTGGAGATCGGCACCACCGTGCTGGTCAGCACGCCGGCCGGACGCACCGTCGCCACCAACAGCCAGCGGTTCGTCTACGCCGACTACCGCAGCGTGGACCTGCTGGGACGACGCAATGCCCAAGAGTCGACCGCGCAGTTGGCGGCCGAGATCGTCCTGCGCACCAGCACCTGGTAGCGCGCGTGAACCCCTCCGGAACACCGCGGCCGGTCATCGGCCTGACCAGTTATCTCGAGCAGGTGCAGTCCGACGGCTGGGATATCCCGGCGGGATACCTGGGCGCGAACTATTTCGAGGGCATCATCAAGGCGGGCGGCGTCGCGGTGCTGCTGCCGCCGCAGCCGGTGGACCCCGACATCACCGAGAGCCTGCTCGACCACCTGGACGGGCTGGTGATCACCGGCGGCTATGACGTCGACCCGGCCGCCTATGGCCAGCAACCGCATCCGAAGACCGACGCACCCCGCACGGTCCGCGACGCGTTCGAATTCGCGCTGTTGCGGGGCGCGCTGGACCGCGGCCTGCCGGTGCTGGGCATCTGCCGCGGCACGCAGATGCTCAATGTCGCATTCGGGGGAACGCTGCATCAGCACCTGCCCGACGTTCTCGGCCACCGCGGGCATCACGCGGGCTACGGACGCTTCACCAAGTTGGGAGTCCGCACCGTTGCGGGGACCAAGCTGGCCGGGCTGCTCGGCGAGTCCGCCGATGCATGGTGCTATCACCACCAAGCCGTCGACAAGGTCGGCGACGGCCTGGTCGTCAGCGCCTGGGACGCCGACGGCGTCGTCGAAGGGCTGGAGGTGCCCGGGGACAACTTCGTGGTCTCGGTGCAGTGGCATCCCGAGCAGTTCCTCGACGACCTGCGACTGTTCCACGCGATCGTCGACGCCGCCGGCTCCTATGCGTCCAGCACGCGGATCGCGTCGGGCCGCTAGCGGGTCTGCGGCCATTTGGGCCGCTCACCGGTTCCGACCAAATGCATTGGCTCGTACCCCCGGCCGCGGTCCGGGGTGGCCGGGCGTGGGGTCTTGGCGATCCATGCCTGGGGCACCGACAGCGTCCCGATCGATGCCGCGCGGCCAACGCCCGACGTCGCGCTGCGACCGCGGTTCGGCAAGCGGGACAACAACATTGCCGCCTGCCTCAGCGCCGCGGCCTTGTTCAGGGAATTCAGGTGGTTGATCGCGAAGTCCGATGGCGCGCACAGCGATCCGAGCTTCGACAGCGCCGGGGTCACCGGCGACAGGAACTCGTCGAAAGCCGTCGGCGGTGCCGCGTACAGGGCATCGAGAGCGTGGGGAATCGCTGAGATCACTTGGCGGCCGGCCGAGATCACCTGCGGGGCCACCCGCAGCCCCCAGCCGCCCTGGCCGGAATTCACACCGGCCGGCGGCGGTGAGACGAACGGTGTCACGGCCGCGGCATCCGCGCTGGCCCGGGCGTAGGTGTGCATCGTGTCGACGTCCTGGGCCCACATGTGGTCGTAGTCACTCTCGGCGTCCGCGATCGCCGGGCTCGATTGGCCCAGACAGTTCGTCTCGGCCAGCCACGTCCGCAGCATGCGGTTGGCCTGGATCGCGGCAGGAGCCACCGTCGCCGCCAATGCCAGCTCGTAGGCGCTTGCGGCTTTAGTAGCCTGGGTGGCCGTCTGTGCGGCTTGTGCCGCAACGCCATTCAGCCAATCTGCGTGGGCGGGCGCGGCCGCCAGGTTTGCGGTTGCCGAACTGCATTGCGCCGCTGCGCCGTACAGGCGTGTGGCCAGCCCGTCCCACGCCGTGGCGGCGTCCATCATCGATCGCGAGCCGGGGCCCGAATACATCAGCCCCGAGTTGATTTCCGGCGGTAGCGCTGCGAAATCCATGGACTTCCCCCTCAAGATGTCGACGCGAAATAGAACGCCGCAAAGGGCTGTCGCGTTTTCCATTTGTGAAAGTTGTAATAGGCCTCACAACACCTCACCGGTACAGGTGAGGCGACCCAACAGGTTAGCGCCGTGCTATCAGGTACGAGTTACGCACAACAGCGCCAATATTTCTTGGCCGCCGCATTCGGCCGCGGAGGAGCGGGTGCTTACATCGCCGAATTGAAAAACCGTGCTGGCAAACGAATCCGGCAGCACAGACCGCGGCGATTGTGACGGCGAGGGCGTCCACGTGTCCGGGCGGTCGTGTGTCATCCACATGCTGTGGAATGGCTTTTTGGTCGCCGGTGACGAATCCCATGATCGGGCGTGTTGAAGGTGCACCGTTGCCGCCGACGCGCTATCGGTATGCGAGTGTGCGGAATTCGGGATCGTGTGCGACCAGGCCGCCGGCTCGGGCAGGGTGGCCGCCGAAAATTGGGACCGCAACGCGGAACCGGCGATGAGACTGGCAAACAGACTGAGTGCGGCAATGACAGCGATGGCAGGCTGCCACCGTCGAGAGTGACAAGCGCCTCGAACGTTCACAGTGGCCCGACTGTACAGGACGAAACTGGTGATCGGCCGTCGCCAGCTGTGAGGTCGATCCGAGTCTGTTGTGCACTGTCGGCGATCAACGTGTCCTGCGTCACACGTCGACACCAATAAAGCTGTGCTGCAACCGTTTTGAATCGCGATGTCGGATGCGCCGGCTATCCGAAAACGATCAGCGGGATCGCCATTTCGGCCGCGGTGGCCCCACCGTGAAATCCGATGAGCCGGGCCGCTTCCGGGGGCTCGCGCTTGGTGGCCAGCACCGCGGTGTCGCCGGTGCAGATCACGACGACGTCGCCGATGCGCGCCAGATGCCCCGGGTCGACCGGCCCGAACATCCCGGTGGCCACCGCCTGGTCGCGACCGTAGACCTCGGCCCGGCCGTCCAGCAGCCCGCTCCATGTCGCCTGCACGTCGGCCGCCGCGCCCGGCACGGTGTGCAGGTAGCGCACCCGCGGTTCGCCCGCGACCACCCGGATGCCCTCGCTCAGCCGGGTGTCGGTGTCCAGGTCGACACGGGCCTGCGGCGGGACGTTGAGGCCGCCGTGGTCGGCGGTCACCAGCAGCGCCGCGTTCGCGGGCAGGGTGTCGACCAGGCGGGTCAGCAGCGCGTCGACCCGCGCGGCCGCCGCGTGCCAGTGCGGCGATCCGATACCGAACAGGTGCGCGGCGGTGTCCAGGTCGGCGGTGTAGCCGTAGACCAGCCCGGGTGCCGCGCGCAACTCGTCGATGACCAGCTGGGCGTAGTCGTCGTCGGGGCCGCTCGGGCGAAAGTCGGCACCGCGATACGCCGAATCCGTCAGCCCGCTGCCCATGAACAACGCCGGCAGCACCGCCCGCGCGGCCACCCCGCGGCGCTGCAGCCGCTGAAACCAGGTCGGCAACGGCTGCCACTGCGCCGACGGCGGGTCGTCACGCCAATAGATGTGGGTGAGTACCCGTTCGGTGCCGGGGACGTTGAGGGTGAAGCCGAGAATGCCGTGCTCACCCGGCCGAGCGCCGGTGCCCAGCGACACCAGGCTGCTGGGCGTCGTCGACGGAAAGGTACACAGGAGCTGGCTCATCTGCCCGACGCCGCCGGCCAAAACCGAGGCCAGCAGCGGCGCGCTACCCTCCAATTCCGGCAACAGGTGCCAGCCCAGGCCGTCGACCAGCACGACGGCGACCCGATCAACCTGTTCGGCAACCGATTCCGTGACCGCCAACCGGTCGACGGCATCCGGTACTCCGAGCAGTGCCGCCGCCGCGGGAAGCACATCGCACAGGGACCCGGGCGCTGGACCAGACATGGCCCCAGTCTGGCATGGCTAGACGTGCGCCAGCCGTCGGCTGGTCACCCGCAGCTGCCGGTCGGTGCTCTCGGAAAGCGCGCGCACCTGCCGCGGGTCCAGCCGGCCACACAGCCGGCCCCAGTGCACCGCGACTTCGTCACCGACGGCCACATCGGGCACCGCGCTGTACCCGTCGGCCCAGACGTCGAGTGCTCGCACCGACGGTTGGGCGAGCGCGAGCACCGACCCGTCGCACACCAGCCGTCGGCACCTCACCTCGACATCGTCTGCCGTTCGGGAAACGACTGTGCCCCAAGTGATCCGGCAGTTGTCCAGCACGCTGAGCGGGTGATCGTCCATACCCCGGCCCAAAAACCGCGTCCACGGATACACCCCGAACACGTGGAAGCAGTGGTTGCCGGCGGCTTCGCCGGCCAACTCCGGTGTCAGGTGTGACCAGTACCGGCCGGCCTGCGGACCGATGATCGCCAGCAACTCGTCGAAGAAGGCCCGCGGATCGATGCCGGCGCCGATTCCGCCACCGAGCCAATACGATTCGACCAGGCGATGATCCAGCGGGTCGGCGATGCCGGTCAGCGCGGACAGCACCCGCAGGTACGGCCACGCCCCGGAGAACGTCGCCGCCGCGGCGCGCAACTGATCGACCGAGCCGTCGCGCAGGGTCGCGCCCAGGGGCGGACCGCAATAGCCCAGCGCGTTGGGCGCATAGGCGTAGCGGGCGAACATCTCGGCGCCCTGGTGGTTCAAGGCCGCGCCACCAGCTTGACGGCATCGCGGTGCATGCGACCGAAGTTGTAATAGGCCGCGCACGCGCCCTCGGGGGACACCATGCACGTCCCGATCGGGGTCTCCGGGGTGCACGCGGTACCGAAAACCTTGCATTCCCAAGGCTTCAACACACCTTTGAGCACCTCGCCGCATTGGCATGCCTTCGGATCGGCGACCCGCACGCCGGGCATCGCGAACCGCAGCTCGGCGTCGAACTCCGCGAAGTCGTCGTGCAGCCGCAGCGCGCTTTGCGAGATGAAGCCCAGGCCGCGCCACTCGAAATGCGGACGCAGCGCGAACACCTTGCCCATCAACGCCAGCGCGGCCGGGTTGCCATTCTCGGGCACCACCCGCTTGTACTGGTTCTCCACCTCGCAGCGGCCCTCGCGGATCTGACGCAGCAGCATCGCGACCGAGGCCAGGATGTCCAACGGCTCGAACCCGGCTACTACCAACGGCTTTCGATACACCTCCGGGACGAATCGATACGGCCGGTTGCCGACCACGGTCGACACGTGCCCGGGGCCGATGAAGCCCGACAGTCGCAGATCCGGCGACTCCAGGATCGCCTTGATCGGCGGCACGATCGTGACGTGGTTGCAGAACACGCTGAAATTCTCGAGGCCCAGATCGCGAGCCCGCACCAGTGTGACCGCTGTTGACGGTGCGGTGGTTTCGAAGCCGATCGCGAAGAACACCACGTGGCGGTCCGGGTTGTCGACCGCGATCTTCAAAGCGTCCAGCGGTGAGTAGACGAATCGGACGTCGGCACCGCGGGCCTTGGCGTCCAACAGGCTTCCGTTCGAACCGGGTACCCGCATCATGTCGCCGAAACAGGTGAAGATCACGTCGGGCCGGCCGGCCAGCCACATCGCGTCGTCGATGCGGCCCATCGGGATCACACAGACCGGACAGCCCGGGCCGTGCACCAATTCGACGTTTTCGGGCAGTAGGTGCTCGATACCGTGCCGGTAGATGGTGTGGGTGTGCCCGCCGCACACCTCCATGAACTTGAACTGATCGCCGCCGGCACCGGCCAGGTGTTCGATGGCGGCGAGCAGCTTGCGGGCCGCCGCGGGATCACGGAATTCGTCAACGAATTTCATTGCCGTCCCCTTAAATAATGGCCGACGAGTCGAAGGCCGCTATTTCGGTCGTGTAGGCGTCGCCGAGTTTCTTGATCGCGGCTAAGGTGAGCAGCGCTTCGGTTTCGTCGATCGTGGCCATCGCGAACCCGACGTGGACCAGCACCCACTCGTCGGGCTCGGGCAAGTCGCCTTCCAGCAGGCGCACACTGATCGTGCGCTGGACGCCGCTGACGTCGACCTTCGCCAAATAGTTTGCCGGATCGGTGATTTCCACGATCCGGCCCGGAATTCCAAGGCACATGTCCGGCTCCTCTCAACAGATCCGGGGCAACGGATCCCCGACGAGCATGTCGACGATCCGCGTCCCGCCGAATCCGGTGCGCAGTACCACGCTTTCCGCGGGTTCGGTGACGATTTCCCCGACCTCGGCCGCCTGCGCGCCCAGCGAATGCGACCGCAGCGCGGCCAGTCCGGCCTCGGCCTCCTCGGGTGCGACGACGGCGACGAACTTGCCCTCGTTGGCGACATAGAGCGGGTCGATGCCGAGCAGCTCACACGCGCCATTAACCATAGGCTGCAACGGAAGTCGCTCCTCGTCGAGCACCACCCCGAGACCGCAGGCCTGAGCCAGCTCGTTGCACACCGTGCCCACGCCGCCCCGGGTGGCGTCGCGCAGCCAGCGGGTGGACGGCGCGGCGGCCATCAGCAATTCCACCAGCGGGCTGAGGCTGGCGGTGTCGGACGCGATGTCGGCCTCGATGGCCAGGTCGCCGCGGGCGAGCATGACGGCCATGCCGTGATCCCCCATCGACCCGGACAACAGCAGTTTGTCGCCGACGCGCACCGAATCCGCCGACAGCGTGCGTCCGGCCGGGATGGCGCCGGCTCCCGTGGTGGTGATGAACAGTCCGTCGGCCGCGCCCCTGGGCACCACCTTGGTGTCGCCGGTGACGATCTGCACGCCGGCTTTGGCGGCGGCGGCCGCCATGTCGGCGACGATCTCCTTCAACTCGGCGATCGCGAAGCCCTCCTCGAGCACGAACGCCGCCGAAATCCAGGCCGGCACGGCGCCGGTCATCGCCAGGTCGTTGCAGGTGCCGTGGACGGCGAGCTCACCGACCGAGCCGCCGGGAAAACGCCTGGGCTGCACCACAAAAGAATCCGTCGACATCGCGAGCCGCTCGCCGCTGGGCAACGTGAGCACCGCGCCGTCACCGAGTGACTCCAGCGCCGGATTGCGGAACGCCTCCATGAACACCGCATCCACCAGTGCCGCCGACGCCTTGCCGCCGGCGCCGTGCGCCAGCGTCACGTGGTCGTCCAGCAGCCGGGGCCGTCGCCTGCGGAACGACTCGATCCGCTCGATCACCTCGCCCTCGGCGAAGCGTGGGCCCGATGAAAGGTATTCTCCTGCTCTATTTTTCATGCCGCTCCCAAATCCGGTTCGCCGGATCGTTCGTGAACCGCCAACCACAGTCGATAGCCGAGCAGTGCTTGCGATTCCTGGATCCGGTGCACACTCTGCGATCGAACGACAAAGCAGGCGTCCACATTTGGATTGTTCGCGAAGGCACCGCCGTCGTAGCCGGCGAATCCGATGGTGTACAGCCCGCGTTGACGCGCCTCGGCCAGCGCGGTGAGCAGATTCGGCGAGTTGCCGCTGGTCGACATCGCGATGGCGATGTCGCCGGCCTTCGCCCGGGCGATCAGCTGACGGGCGAACACCAGCTCGAAGCCGACGTCGTTGCCCAGTGCGGTCACGATGGCCTGATCGGCGGTCAACGACCAGGCCGGTAGCGACTTGCCGACCGGCGGCCGGGCGAACAAGCCGGCCAGGGTCGTGGAATCCGTGCAGCTGCCGCCGTTTCCGAAGGTGAACATCCGTCCGCCCGCGGCGAACCGGCGTGCCGTCTCGGTGGCCGCCGCGTCCAGCAGGTCGGCGTTGGCCTCCAGGGTGGCGTGCCGCAATGCCAGGCTCTCGGCCGCCTTCGCCCGTGCCGACGCGGCCAGGTCGGCGAGCAGCGAGGTGGGGTCGTCCTCTTCGGCGTCGATGAACGGATAGAGGAAGTTGGTGGGTTCGTCGTGGCTCATGAAGCGTCCTCGTCGATTCGGCTGATCGCGGTGCCGGCGTGCACGAGCACCAAATCGCCCGGAGCGACCGGGCCGACAAGCGTGGTCACCACGTTCTCGACGCCATGCGCGGTGCGCACACTGGCCGTCCCGTCGGGCGAGGCGTCCGCCACCTCGCCGAGGCGGCCCTCGTCGCTACACGTGACACAGACGTCTTCGGGGGACTCGGGTTTGAGTAGACCGGAGTGCTCGAAACAGACGTGGGTGAGCTCCCACAGCAGGTGATAGAACAACACGAAGCCACCGGTTGCCGGCAGGCGCGGATCGGGGTCGTCGAGCCACAGCACGTGATCGGCCATTCCCGCCCGAGGCCGTTCGCCGCTGCCGATCCAGATCGTGGTGGCACCCCACGCGGGGCCGCGGCGCATCACCGACCGAACGTCAGCGTTGTCGGCACCGCAGACCGCGATCACGATGTCGCCCGGACGCACCGAAACCCGCACCAGGTCAACCAGATCGGGCCCGGTGAGCGCGACGGCGGGCAGCGCCCGCTTCCCCATGATCACCGGATGGACGAACTCGACCGCGATGTGGAGCGCATGCGGCTCCCAGGACGGGGCGATGGACCACATGGTGGCGCCCGCGGCGAACCGCTTGGCCAACGTGAACGCGGTGGCCGCCAGGTCTTCGGCCAAGTCGGCACCCAGCCCGCGGTCGATCGCGGTGATCGCCGTCATGACACCGTCTCCTCGAGTGCGGTCAACACCGAGATCGCCGCCTGACCCAACGCCAGACCGCCGTCGTTGGGGGGAACGGTATGATGGGTGAGTACTTCGAACCCGTTGTGCCACAACAGCTCACGGCAGGCGCGTAACAGCAGCACGTTCTGGAACACGCCGCCGGTGAGGCCGACCAGCCGGATCGGGCCGGCGACCTGCGTGACCACCGTGGCGACGGCGTTCGCGACCGCCCGGTGGAACGCGGCCGCCAGCAGCGCCGGTGGGGTGCCCGCGTACAGCGCCGACACCGTCGTTTGGATGCACGTGGCCGGATCGATCACCCCGTCGGCCCGCACCGTCAGCGGCAGCGCCGGCCCGGGGCCGCTCGCGCGCTGCGCCAGCGCCTCGAGCTCGATGGCGGCCTGGCCTTCGTAGTCGATGCGGTGCCGCACTCCCAGCAGGGAAGCGACCGCGTCGAACAGCCGGCCCATGCTGGAGCACGGTACACATCCCGCCCCACTCTCCAATTGCGAACGGGTGAGCCGCAATTCCGCGGTTGTGGCCGCGGCGACCGGCGCGAGCTCCGGTGCCCAGTCGATGCCGGCCGTCCACAACTGGGACAGCGCCATCCGCCACGGATTGCGCACCGCGGCGTCGCCGCCCGGCAGCGGCACCGGGAGCAGATGGCCGGCTCGCACGAAGCGGTGACTGTCGTGACCGAGGACTAGGATCTCCCCGCCCCAGATCGTCTGATCGCGGCCGTAGCCGGTGCCGTCGAACGAGACGCCGACGACGGGTTCGCCGAGGCGTCCGTGTTCGGCCAGCAGCGACACCACATGCGCGTGGTGGTGCTGGACGAGGTCCAGCGGCCGGTTGCCGACATGACGCTCGGCCCAGCTTCGGGTGTGATACCCCGGGTGCAGGTCGGCGGCCAATCGGGCCGGCTCACCACGGATTTCGCTGAGTTGGCCCACCGCCCGCTCGAACGCCCGCAGTGTCTCCCAGGTCGCCATGTCGCCGATGTGACCCGACAGGTAGGCACGCGAACCGTCGGTGAGGCAGGACGTGTTCTTCAGCTCGCCGCCCACCGCGAGCACCGCCGGACCGGTGCGCCCCAGGTCGACGGGCAGCGGGGCGTAGCCGCGCGAGCGCCGGATCGGAAGTTCGCGACCGTCGACCACGCGCACCACGGAGTCGTCGCACGGCACGTGAATGGGCCGATCGTGATCCAGGATCGCATCGCAGAGTCCCGAAAGCCTGGACGTGGCATCGTCGTCGGTGAAGCAGATGGGTTCGTCGGAGCGGTTGGCGCTGGTGAGAACCAGCGTGTCGGGTGCGGGTGCCAGCAGTAGGTGGTGAATGGGGGAGTACGGCAGCATCAGTCCCAGCAGCGGGCTTGCCGGCGCGACGGCCTCGGCAACAGGTGCGTCCGGGCGGCGCCGCAGCAACACGATCGGGCGCGCGGGACTGCGCAGCACCGCCGCCTCGGCGTCGTCGATAACGGCGTAGCGGCGCGCGACTCCCAAGTCGCGGACCAGCATGGCGAAGGGCTTGGCGCCCCGAGCTTTTCGTGACCGCAAGGCGCCGACGGCGGTCTCGTCGTCGACGGCACACGCCAGGTGGTAGCCGCCGATGCCCTTGATGGCGACCACCGCGCCCGCCGCCAGCGCCCGCTGCGCGGCCGCCAGTGCCGCATCCGACCCGGCGACGCGTCCGGCCCGCGACCAGAACCACAGCGAGGGGCCGCATTCGGGGCAGGCTATCGGCTGGGCGTGGAACCGGCGATCTGCGGGATCGTGGTATTCGGCCGCGCAACGCGCGCACATGGGGAACGCCGACATCGTGGTGGCCGGGCGGTCATAGGGGACCCCGCGGATGATGGTGAACCGCGGCCCGCAGTTCGTGCACGTGACGAACGGATGCCGGTAGCGACGGTTGCGCGGGTCGAACAGCTCGGCGACGCAGTCGTCGCACACCGCGATGTCGGGCGGAATCGGTGTGGCGGCACCGGCATTCGTTCGACTGGCCACGATCCGGAATTCGGGCCCGCAACCGGTGTCCGCGGTCAGGTCTGTCACGCTGACCGCGGCGATGCGGGCCAGTGGCGGGGCCTGCGCACGCAGCCGGCGACCGAACTCCGCCACTCGCGCGCGTTCGCCCTGGACCTCGAGAAAGACCGCGCCGGAGTCGTTGCCGACGAACCCGGCCAGGCCGAGTTCGCTCGCGATCCGGTGGACGAACGGCCGGAAGCCGACCCCCTGAACCACACCGGTCACGGTGAAGCGCTGCCGGACCTGTGTGCCGGAGAAGCCGGACCGCGGCAGCACGGGGGCGTCGGTCATCTCAACCGCCCTCCGGGAGCACGGGATCGATGGCGCCCCGGCCCATCAGCTCGAGACCGGCCATGGCCTGCTCGGCGCCGGCCCGGTCCGTCTTCTCGACCACGAACCCCATGTGGATGATCACCCAGTCACCGCATTCGAAAGTCTCGTCCGGCAACATGCCGACGTTGACCTTGCGCTGCTCGCCCGTGACGTCGACCAGGGCGAGCTGGCCCTCGTAGCCGTCCAGCATCCTGATCACTTGACCGGGTATCCCCAAACACATCTCAGCACTCCTCGTGCTCCGGGCAGGCCGCCGGAATCTGAAGGGCGGCGACGATCTCCTCGATGGCGTGCACGGCCCGCGGTACGGCCCTGGCGACCGGGTCGGTGAGCCCGATGCCTTCCTCGACGCTGCCGGCCTCGCACCCGACGACAACCGTGTATGGTGGGCTGCCGCCGAGTGCTCGCAGGCTGGCGAACACCGCGGCCGGATCCATGCTGTGACCGTCGAAACCGACCGTGGCGCAGCCGGAGTCGTGGTCGGCCTGGAATACGTGCAGGGTGCCCGGCCGGCCGCGGTTGGGTACCGCGTCGACGAGGACCAGCGTGTCCCAGTCCTCGAGCAGGTCGTAGGCCAGGTGCATGCCCGCGATGCCGTAGTCGGTCACCCGGACACTCGGATTGTGCTGTGGCAGTGCGGCATGCCGGACCACTTCGGAGCCGAATCCGTCGTCGCCCAGGAAGATATTGCCGATCCCGGCCACCAGGATGCGCGCGGTCATGGCACTATCCGATGCGGCTACATCCGCCTCAATTTGAGGTAGCGGCGGGCATCGGGCATGGACACCACCCCGAGTATCACCGCGATGCCGACCACCAGGGCGATGACGGCGATGAATATCCAACCTAAGACTTCCATGTCGAACTCCTTTCAGGGGTTGGGCTGTTGTCTTCTTCCAGCGGCTCGATTTCGTCGGGGGAGAAGTACAGGTAGCGGCCGTACCAGTCGTGCAGTTCGGCGGCCGGGTCGTCCTCGACCACCACGCCGACGTGCTTGTTGCCCTCGACGTCCTCGTGCACCGAGGTGACGCGGGCGGACTTGCCGGCGACGAAGATGTCCTGGGCGTCGGCGTTGCGCCGCGGGCGCAGCCTTACCCGGCTGTCCCGGGCGACCCGGATCCCGTTCACCAGCACCGCGTCGATCTCGGGCCGAACGGCGTTGTCGGCCAGCGGATCCCACCAGTCGACGCCCTCGGGAATTTCGGGGACCAGGCCGGCGGGAATGTCGAGCCGGTGCGGATCGCGCAGCACGCCGTGCAGGCGTGCCATCGCGTCGGGTGACATCGCGTCGCATTGGTCGATGATCCGCGCGGCCCGCGGATCGGTGGCCCGGGCCTGCGCCTTCTCCTCGTCGGTCATCGTCATCACCCGCAGTGTGAGGATTTCGTCGATCTCGGTGCAGTCGTACAGCGCGGTGTTGCTCTGCTCGGCGACCTCGGGGTGGTCGTAGAGAATGATCGGCGAGATCAGCAGCATGTCTTGGCTGCCGGGCGGGCCGGCCAGCACGGGGAAGCAGCGATGCTGAGCGCACCGGGCCACCGCGTCGGCCGCGGCCGGTGGTGGATCGAGCATCGACACGAATTGGCCGCCAATCACTTCGGCGATCAGGTGGCTGCCGATCATCGCCCGCGCGATCGCATCGTCCTTGTCCGCCGCGGCGACGCCGATATTATTCAGCCGCACCGAGACCCTGCACACGACGCCATCGGGTTGGGCCGAGACGGTCAGCTCGCCGCGGATCTGCTTGCGTTCCCGGACCAGGCGACCACTTGCGAGCCGTTCGATCTCGGTGGCTTCCGGTGCCGCCACCGGCAACGTCACCGGGAGATCGTCGAACGCGAGTGGGCCGAAAGATAGTTCGCACTCGACGGCCTCGTCCCAGGTCAGCCAGGATCCGGCCGGTGTGGTGAGCTCGGCGACGGGTTCGAATCGGCCGTCGTGTTCGCGTTCGGCCCGCCGGCGCTGCAATTGCAGGAAACGCACCACCAGGGTCAGCGCCTCGGCCCCCTCGACCAGGAACTGCGCCGCCATCGCATCGTCTTCGCCCAGGCTCGCGTCGGCCGCGCCGGGCGGTCCCAGAACGCCGAATTGCCAGCGCGATTGGTTCTTGCTCGACGTGCCGCGGTACGGATAGAGCAGGTAGCCCTCGTAGAGCACCGCGTCGGCGACGGCGCGCGCGGAGTCCCGGCTCGACGTCGTCATGCCGTCGTCCGTTCGGCGTCCAGCAGCGAGGTGACCGCATGGTCGAGGTCGAGCATCCCCCGCGCCGACTTGTAGTTGGCCAGCGCAGCAATCGTCTCGTGGCTCAGGCGCACCCAGCCGGTGTTGGGGTAGTGCTGCGCGATCAGTGCCCGCCAGACCTGCACCGGCATGTCGTAGCGGTGCTCACGGTCCCAGGGCACCTGCTGGACCGAGAAGCCGCGCTCGGACTTGACGAATATGGTTCCGCTGAACAGGAATTGCAGCGGCACCGTGCCGTCGCGCAAGGCGTGCAGATACTTGGCGGCGGCGACCTCGAAGTCGTAGGTGCAATCCAGCGGCAGCGGCACGGTCGTGTGCCCGGCGAAACCGGGCACCATGGCGGTGCAGTGCTGCCAGAGGAAGCCGTGTTGGGTGCTTGCCCAGCGCTCGCGCGGACCGAACAAGTCGGTCAGCCCGGCCGCTTCCTCGTCGGAGTACGACCGCCGCGGCGGGTCGATACGGACCTGGCAGCGCAACGCGATGGCGTGCACCGCGTCGTCCCCGTCGGCGACGACGCCGACGCGGGCGGTGAGCACCGGGCTGACCGCGTACGGTTCGGGTGCGACGTCGAGGATCTCGTAGGTCACCTCGATGGTCATGGCGGCGTCCCCGGGAGCGTTTCGGTGGCACGGGCCGCGATCTGAGCGAAGAACTCGTCGATGAACTGCCGCGCCTCCTGGCCGCCGTCGAACCCCCGCCACAGCATGCGCAGCCGGCCGACGAATTCGTAGCAGGCGTCGATCGGGACGAGATAGCTTTGCGGCTGCGCGAATTCGTCACTGACCCGGACCAGCAGCGCCTCCACGTCCTCGGTCAGCAGGCCCACCCGGGAGTCGGCCGCGCGGATGGCATTCCACGCGTCGAGGTCGAGCTCGGACTCGCAGGCCCCGGCGGGGCCGGGGTAAAACGCCACGGTGCGCAGCAGTGCGGAGTTGGTGAAAAAGAAGGCGACGCCGACCGGGATCTGGAGTCTGTCCCAGGCGCGGCGGTCCAGCGCGAAATCCGGGAACGCCAGATATCGGTCGGGCACCGCGCGGTAGCGCAATTCGGCTTGCGCGTCGGTGAACAGCAGATAGCAGGCGCGGCACACACACATCAATTGCCGGCCGGCGACATTCACCACGTGCTGATGCTCGTCGGCGATGATCTCCGAGCACATTTCGCAGCGCTCGTCGGCCGGATCCGGAGCTGTTCGGCCGCTCTTGATGCGGGCCAGCACGTCATAGGGCGTTGTCATGAGCGGGCTCCCGTCGGTTCGGCCAGCGCCACCGACGGCACCCCGTCGCGAAGCAGCAGCGGGAGCGGCGCGAGGTGAGCTCCGTCGGGGCCGGCGCCCGCGTGCACGATGTCGAACTGGGTGCCGCAGCGCGGGCAGCCCAGCAGCGTCTCGCGCAGTTGTGCACCCGCCAGCGAGTCGTCACACACCGGACAATGGTCGACGTAGGCCAGCGGCAGGTCGCCGACCCGGCACACCACCACCGTGGTGCCCGAAACCAGGAACCCCCCGACATCACCGGGCTCCAGCTCGGCCAGTTCGGGCAGCGGATGCCAGCTCGAGCCGTTCGCATGCACCGTCGAGCCGTTCGAATGCACATGCGCCAGCAGTGATTCCGCAGGAATCACGGACGGCTCGGACGCGGGTTGGGCCGCGACCACCTCGATCGTCGAAATCTCCGGGGCCGCGGCGCGAACCGCGTCCTCGACGGCGAGCTCGAGCGTCACCGCCGACGACGGGCAGCTCTTGCAGCTGCCGGCGAACGCCAGCCGCACGGTGTCGCCGTCGACGATCTCCAGCAGATCCACGTCGCCGCCGTGGGAGCCCAGGTATGGCCGTACCCGGTCCAGTGCGTCGGATACCCGGCGATGAACGTCGTGCGGGTGCAGGCCGTGGACGAGGAGCAGACTGGCCACCAGGTCGTCGGTGGCCAGCCGCTCGGTCAGGCCCGGATCACCCATTTGCACGATTCGATCGAGCCCGGCTCCGTAGAGCCCGACCACTTCACGAACCAGCTGCTGGGCGCGCTCGTACGCGGCCGTGCCACCCGCCGCGCAGGAATCCAGGAGTGTCTGGATCCGATCGCCCGCAGTTCGCCACTGCACTTCGCTTTCGGAGGTTTCTCGGGGTTGCTCCGGGCGATCCGCCATGTGTCACTCCCCGGCGGGTGATTGCGTTGGTGTGTGCAGTCTGTCCAGGGTCTTGCCCTTCCCCAGATACATGTGCACGCCGCACGGCAGGCAGGGGTCGAAGCTGCGCACGGTGCGCATCACGTCGATGCCCTTGAAGTTCTCGCGGCCGTTCTCCTCGAAGATCGGCTGACCCTGGACCGCGTCCTCGTAGGGGCCCGGCGTGCCAAAGCTGTCGCGCGGGTTGGCATTCCACGGGGTGGGCGGGTACGGGTGGTAGTTCGCGATCTTGCCGTCGCGGATCACCATGTGGTGGCTGAGCACGCCGCGCACCGCCTCGGTGAAGCCGCATCCGATGCCCTCGTCGGGGACGTCGAACTTCTCCCACGTCTTGGTGCGCCCGGCACGGATCTCCTCGAGCGCCTTCTCGGCGAAGTGCAGAGCGCACGCGGCCGCGTAGGCCTGGAAGTAGGTGCGCGCGCGATCGCGTTCGATCGTGTTGCTGCCGTACGCCGGGATCTTCCACTCGAACTCGACCGGTCCCTTCAGCGCGGTCTTGGGCAGGTTGATCTTGACGCTGTTGCCGGTCGCCTTGACGTAGCCGATGTCGACCAGCCCGGCCAGCGCGGTCGACCACAGCCGGGCCAGTGGGCCGCCGCCGGTGTCGAGCGCCAGGTGGTCCTTGCCGTCGAACCAGCGCGGTGACATCACCCAGCTGTACTTGCCGCCGGCCATGTCGCGCTTCTGCGGATGCGGGTTGGTGTGCTGGTTCCACGGGTGCCGCCGGTCCACCGCGTTGCCCAGCGGATCGGTCTTGACGAACATCTCCTGGTCGGTCCAGTCGTCGTAATACGAACTGCCCAACAGGATCCGGATGCCCAGGTTGATGTCGACCAGCGAGTGGGTGACCAGCTTGCCGTCGACCACCACGCCCGGCGTGACGAACATGGCGTTGCCCCAACGCTCCATGTCCTTGTAATCGAAGTTGCACACCTCGGGGTCCTGGAAGGATCCCCAGCAGCCCAGCAGGGTGCGGCGCAGGCCGACCTTGTCGTAGCCGGGCAGCGCAGTGTAGAAGAAGTCGAACAGGTCGTCGTGCATGGGCACGACCTTCTTCATGAACTCGACGTAGCGCATCAGCCGCGTCATGTAGTCCGTCATCAGCTGGATGGTCGCGACGGTGCCGACGCCGCCCGGATACAGCGTGGACGGGTGCACGTGGCGACCTTCCATGAGGCAGAACATCTCTCGCGTCCAGCGGCTCACCACCAGCGCCTCGCGGTAGAACTCGCCGCTGAACGGGTTGAGCGACCGCATGATGTCGGCGATGGTCTTGTACCCGTGCGCGTCGGCGTGTGGTGCGGCCGTCTTCTCGGCCTGGGACAGCACGCTCGGGTTGGTCTCGGCGACCATCTTCTCGCAGAAGTCCACGCCGACCAGGTTCTCCTGGAAGATGTTGTGGTCGAACATGTATTCCGCGGCCTCGCCGAGATTGACGATCCATTCGCCGAGGTGTGGTGGCTTGACGCCGTAGGCCATGTTCTGCGCGTAGCACGAGCAGGTGGCGTGGTTGTCGCCGCAGATGCCGCAGATCCGGCTGGTGATGAAGTGGGCGTCGCGGGGATCCTTGCCCTTCATGAAGATCGAGTAACCGCGGAAGATCGACGAGGTGCTGTGACACTCGACGACTTCCTTGTTATCGAAATCGATCTTGGTGTAAATGCCAAGGCTGCCAACGATTCTGGTGATCGGATCCCACGCCATCTCGACGAGCTGGCCCGGTTCCTTCTTTTCTTGCGTCGGCTTGGGAATGATGGTTGTCATCGCATTACTGCTCTCTGCCCCAAGGGCTTGTGGCGTGAAGATCGCTGAAACAAGACGAGCGCGCCGCGACCTACCAGGTGCGGCGGGCTCCGGTGACGAGCTCGGTGCCCTTGTGTCGCCAGCGCGGTTCCTTGTCGACGGTTCGGGCCGTGATACCCCTCAAACTACGAATCACGGACCCGTATAACCCTGACGCGGTGCTGGACAGCTTGCCGCCCGGCGGCTCGTCCATGAACGGCATGAACTTGTCGGGGAACCCCGGCATCGTGCACCCGATGCAGATCCCGCCGACGTTCGGGCAACCACCGATTCCGTTGATCCACCCGCGCTTGGGCACGTTGCATTTCACGACCGGGCCCCAACAGCCAAGTTTGACAATGCATTTCGGTGACCCGTACTCGGTGGCGAAATCACCCTGCTCGTAGTAGCCGGCGCGGTCGCACCCCTCGTGCACGGTGTTGCCGAATAGCCACTTGGGACGCAGCGCGTCGTCGAGGGGGATCATCGGCGCCTGGCCGGTGGCCATGTACAGCAGATAGGTCAGCGTCTCGGACAGGTTGTCCGGGTGAATCGGGCAACCGGGTACGCAGACGATCGGGATGCCGGCCTTGCTCTTCCAGCCCCAGCCGAGATAGTCGGGTACGCCCATCGCCCCGGTCGGATTGCCGGCCATCGCGTGGATGCCGCCGTAGGCGGCGCAGGTCCCGACGGCGACGATCGCCGTGGCCTTGGGGGCCAACCGGTCGAGCCACTCGCTGGTGGTCATCGGCTGGCCGGTGGCGGGATCGTTGCCGAACCCACACCAATACCCCTCGTCCTTGATATTCTCGTTGGGAATGGATCCCTCGACGACAAGCACGAACGGTTCCAATTCACCGCGGTCGGCCTTGAAGAACCACTCGAGGAAGTCGTCCGCGCCCCCGTTGGGCCCGCATTCGAAGTCGATCAGAGGCCAGTGCACGGCGACCTTGGGGAGACCGGGAAGAGCTCCGAGAGCGATCTCCTCGACGCTGGGCTGGGTGGCGGCAGTCAACGCCACCGAATCACCGTCACAACTGAGGCCCGCGTTGATCCACAGCACATGGATCAACGTTTCTTCTGCTTTGACTGCTGCTTCCGTCGGCATGCTGCAGCTTTCCGGGGCCGGGCTGGGGCCCCTGCGCCGCCGGAGTCGACCGTCGGCCCACTTGCGCAGCGCTGTTTTTGGGTCTACTCCCGCCCTCACGGGTTGTCAACGGTTCCCCCTTGGCCGGCAGTTAGACAAACGTTTTCCCGACCCCGCGGATGGTACTTTTGCACTGTGCGGCAAAAGGTTTCGGGAATCACGTATCGGCATTGTGAACCGCCGAGTTCGGCTAAGTACTACGAGGTAGAGTAGGACAAAGCGCGTCATGGGCAATGGCATTGTCATGCAAATGATTTGCAAGACGGTGAAGGGTTCAGTCCGCGGCGCCTTCGGCGAATCTTTTCAGCCAACCGAACCAGGCAGCCATGCCGGCGCCGGTGCGCGCACTTACCGGCAGAATCGTCGCGGTCGCATTGACCTCGCGGACGTGTGCAATGTAGGTGTCCACCTCGACGTCCAGGTGGGGGACCAGGTCAATCTTGTTGAGCAACACCACATCCACCGATCTGAACATGACCGGATACTTCAGTGGCTTGTCCTCGCCCTCGGTGACGGAGTACACCATGGCCTTGGCGTGTTCGCCGACGTCGAACTCCGCCGGGCAGACCAGGTTGCCGACGTTTTCGATGATCACCAGGTCCAGGCTGGAAAGGTCGAGGCCGGGAAGTGCGCGCCTGACCATGGGTGCGTCGAGATGGCATTCACCGCCAAAGCCGTTACTGGTGTTCAGCAGCGACACCTGGGCGCCGCGACCGCTGAGCTTGGCCGCATCGAGGTCGGTGGCGATGTCACCCTCGACCACCCCGATCGCGAACTGACCGGCGAGCTCGTCGAGCGTTGCGGCGAGGACGGTCGTCTTTCCCGACCCCGGTGAGCTCATCAAGTTGAGCGCGCGGATCCCGTTGCTCTCGAACGCGGCCCGGTTGGCGTCGGCGAGCAGGTCGTTCTCGGCGAAGATCGCCTCCAGCACGTCGATGCGCTGCTTGCCGGTTTCGTAGTGACGGTGATCGCCGTGATCGTGCTCGTGGGGAGCGCGATCGTGTTCGTGGGTGTGCACGGTGCCGTCGTCGTGGCGATGAAATCTACCCATGCTCAACACCTTTCGATGTGGCGCCTAACCGCCACGGACCCGTTTTCACGAGACGTCCAGCGACGTCACCAGGAACTCGTTGCCGTGCAGCACCTCGACGTCGGCGCTGTCGCAGTGCGGGCACCAGATCGACCAGGCCGAGGTGATCTCCGAGTGCCGGTCGCACGCGCGGCAGCGCACCTCGGCGCCGATGCACTCGAGTTCCAGCTCGGCGTCCGGCATGTTCTCCGATTCCCGCACCAGCGCCCAGCAGAACGACAACGAATCGGGCACCACCTGGCGAAGGGCGCCGATCCGGACGCGGACCACGTCGACGTGCCGCCCGTCGGCATGTGTTTTGACCACGCCGGCGATCGCCTCGCACAGCGAAAGCTCATGCATCGCCGGTCACCGGCGTCGGGCGCGCGCCCATGAACTCGTTTCTACACCCGTGCGGTCGCGACGAATACCCGTCGCAGAGCTAGGGCGTGCTCTGCGCGGGCACGACCCACTTCTCTTCGATGCGCCCGAAGCGCCAGACGAGCAGCGCGACCACCCAGGTGACCACGAAGATGCCGACGACGACGAAGCCGACGGTGTTGAGGTCGAGCCCGGCCAGCCAGTCCCAGAAAGGACCCCGCCACCCCAGCTGGTCGGCGAGCAGGCCGAGCAGTTCGACGCTGCCGATCACCCACGCGACGACGACCGACAGCCCGGTGATGGTGATGTTGTAGTAGATCTTGCGCACCGGGTTGGAAAACGCCCAGCCGTACGCGAAGTTCATGAACGAGCCGTCGATGGTGTCCAGCAGGCACATGCCCGCGGCGAACAACACCGGCAAACACAGGATCGCGTACCACGGCAGCCCGGCCGCCGCGCTGGTGCCGGCCAGCACCAGCAGCGCGACCTCGGTGGCGGTGTCGAAGCCCAGACCGAACAGCAGGCCGATCGGGTACATGTGCCAGGACTTGGTGATCGATCGCGTGAAGCGGCCCAGGAAGCGGTTAAGAAACCCGCGGTTGCCCAATTGCCGCTCCAGCTCGGCGGCGTCGGCTTGCGGGTCGTATTCGCCGCGGCGCAACCGCAGGAACACCCGCAGGATTCCGACCAGGACGACGACGTTGAGCAGGGCGATCAGATAGAGGAACACGCCCGAGACGCCGGCGCCGATCAGGCCGGTGTAGTGGTGCAACGCCGACGAGTCGTCCTCGACCGGCCCGACGATCGCCTTGGCCCCGATGGCCAGCAGCATCGCCAGGGTGAACACCACGGTGGAGTGGCCCAGCGAGAAGAAGAACCCGACGGCAAGCGGGCGCTGGCCGTCGCTCATCAGCTTGCGGGTGGTGTTGTCGATGGCGGCGATGTGGTCGGCGTCGAAGGCGTGCCGCAGCCCGAGGGCGTAGGCCGTCAGGCCGACGCCGATGCCAAAGGCTTTGCCGCCCACGCTTAGTCGTGCCGGTTCGACGATCAGCAGCAAAGTGAACCAGCCGATGAGATGCAGTGCGACGATCACCGCGAGCATCGCCGCCAGACGCCCCCATTCCGCGGGTGTCAGGAAGCTGAATCTGGTCCGCGGCGCGTGGAGCTCGGTACTGGCCATCGCCTCGACCCTAGGTTCGGGCGCGAACTGGATGCAAGTGACTTGCAGGACGACATCCCCGTTTGGGCGGCGCGCAAGACTGGTAATCCGGGATATCCGGCGCGAGACTGAGCGGGTGACGTCCAACCGGTCGGCACTCGACCCCGCGGTCGCCGAACGCATCGGTGACTTCCTGCGTGCCCGCGGCCTGCGGCGGATGACGTCACGGATTCAGGTGCTCGCGGTGCTTGAACCCGTCAACGGACACCTCTCCGTCGCGGAGATCCATCAGCGGGTACGGGCCACGCTGCCACCCGGCGCCCAGCCACCCGACGTGGCCACCATCTACCGCACGGTGACCACCCTGGTCGAGCAGGCGGTGTTGCACGCGCTGACCCTCGACGGCGGCATCACGACCTACGGTCTGGCGACCGCCCCGCATCACCACGCGGTATGCACGCGGTGCGACTCGATCATCGAAGTGCCCGCGCGACAGCTCAGCTCCGCGCTCGAGCACGCGATGGAGGGTAGTGCGTTCGCCCTGTCGGAGCGGGCCGGGCTGACGCTGCGCGGCCTGTGCCCGCGGTGCCAGCGCGGCGAGTCGCCGGCCCGGCGCTGAGCTCAGCTCAGGCCCAGCAACGCGTTCTCCACCACCTCGGGCAGTCCCGGATGGATCCAGTACTGCCCGCCGGCCATTTCCGGGGCGGTCAGCCCGAAGCTCATCGCCTGGATCAACGGCTGGATGATCGAGGAGGCCTGGTGGCCCATGATGTGGGCACCCAGCAGGCGCCCGGTGCCACGCTCGCCGATGAGCTTGACGATTCCGGTGGTGTCTTCCATCGCCCAGCCGTAGGCGACGTCGCCGTAGTCCTGGATCTTCACCGAGATTTTGAAACCCTGTGCAATGGCTTCATTTTCGGTCAGACCGACGGAGGCGATCTGGGGATCGGTGAATACCGCGGACGGCACGTAGCGGTGGTCGGTGGTCTTCATCGCCGCGGTGTCGTCCCAGTCGCACAACAGGTTGTGCTGTACCACGCGTGCCTCGTGGTTGGCGACGTGCTTGAGCTGATACGGCGAGGAGACGTCGCCGAGGGCGAAAACCCCACGCGCCGTGGTTCGTTGGTACTCGTCGACAACCACGAGACCGTCCTCGACGGCGATACCGGCCTGCTCGAGGTCGAGTTGATCGGCGTTGGAGACCCGGCCGGTCGCGACCAGCAGGGCGTCGGCGTTGATGGTGTGGTCGTTGTCGAGTCGCACCGCGATGCCCGAACCCTCGTCCTCGGCGCTCACGACATTGGCGTGGGTGTGCAGTTCCCATTTGCTCGACGCGAGGCGGGTGAAGCGTTTGCAGAGGGTGTCATCGCAATGCCGCAGCAGGGCGGAGCCGCGGACCACCAGTGTGACCCGCGCGCCCAGTGCGGAGAAGATGTGCGCGAATTCGGCGGACACGAAACCACCGCCGACGATCACCAGATGCTCTGGGAACTCCGAGATTCGCATGATCGTGTCGCTGGTGTAGTACCGCGCGCCGCACTCCGGGATCGCCGGGGGAATGATCGCCCGTGCTCCCGCGGCGATCACCACCTGGTCGGCCGTGAACTCGTCGCCGGCGTCGGTGCGCAACAGGTAGCGCCCGTCGGCCTGGACCGGACCGAATCGGGTGTGCTGTTTGTACACGTCGATGTTGGGTTCGGAGTTGCGATAGTCCTCGCCGCCGACCCCGATCGGATCGATACGCCCGAAGACGCGCGAGACGATGTCATCCCAGCGCACCCGGTCGACGTGCGCGTCGATGCCGTAGCGCGACGCCTCCCGGATCGATTGGGCGACCTCGGCGGCGTAGACGAACATCTTGGTCGGGATGCACCCGACGTTCAGGCAGGTGCCGCCGAAGGTGCCCTGCTCGGAGATCGCCACTCGCTTGTCGGCGAATCGGTCATCGAGAATGGTATTGCCCGAACCGGTTCCGATGATCGCGAGGTCGTAGGTCTCCACGCCGTCACCCCTTTCCGAATGATGCCGAGGCGTCGATGTTCGTGGTGCGCAGGTAGCCGTCCAGCCAGCGATCCATTTCGCGATACGCGACGTCGCGCGGCCCCTGTCGGGACAGGAACACGTCGTGTTTGGCGTCTTTCACCGGAACGATGGTGCTGCGGTTCCCGATGCAGCCCGCCCACCGGGCGATCTGGCTGACGGCCAGCACCGCGTCGCCGCGTTGCATGGACATCGGGTCCTCGGATTCGGTCACGCTGTGGTCCGAGCGCAGGATCAGGTTGGGCACGCCGACGTCGAGTCCCCGGTGCAGCCGGGCCTGGCCGCGGCGCACGGCGTGTAGCCACCCCGCGGTGATCGGGAAGCCGCCCAACGGTTTCCACTCCAGGTTGTAGTCGAACTCGCCGTCGTAGTCGCGGTGCAGGGTGGTGCCGTAACCGCCCTTGCTGGTGCCTCGCAGCACGACGTTGGACCGCACCCGCGACAGGCCCGCGATCACCGCCGCGGTGATCCCGAGGCGCAGCACCGCCGGGCCGGGCAGATCCAGGAAGGGGCTGTTGAGCACCAAGCCACCGATGCCGTTGTGTGCCTTGGGGTTTCGCCGACGCAATCGGTCCAGCCACAGCGGCACGATCAGGCCGCCGGCGGAATGGCCGTACATCAGGACCCGGACGTCGTGCGCCTGCTCGCCGATGATGGCCAGGGCGCGTTCGAGTTCGGCGTCGTAGTGGGCGAGATCGGTGATGAAGTGCGGGGTCTGGCCATCGCGCCGCGACCGGCCGCACTTCTGCAGGTCCAATGCGTAGAAGGTGAAGCCGCGGCCGGCGAAGTGATCGGCCAGCGCGGTGTTGAAGAAGTAGTCGGTGTAACCGTGCACCGTCAGCACCGCGTGCGCGGGGCCGGCGGCATCCCCGGTTCCGGGGCCGCGCCGGATCAGCGTTGCGACGATGTCGCCCTCGCCGGCGGGATCGGGTCCCAATGCGATGGTGTACTGCCAGTAGCCAGGCAGGACATCGGGGACCCAGCCAGTCACCAGGCCAGCTTAGCGTGACGAAGGCTTTTGCTGGTCACGGCAGGTGCCGGAGCGCTGGTCGGGATAGCCTGGGTGACCGGCCAAGAAAGGACCAGCATTCCGGTGTCTGACACAACGGCGCGCACCGACGTCGTCCTGGTCGGCGCCGGGATCATGAGCGCCACCCTGGCCGCATTGCTGCGCAGGCTCGAGCCGGACTGGTCGATCACCGTGATCGAGCGCCTCGATGCCGTCGCCGCCGAAAGCAGCAGCCCCTGGAACAACGCCGGCACCGGGCACGCCGGGCTGTGCGAGATGAACTACACCCCGGAGCGAGACGGTGCGATCGACATCGCCAAGGCGGTGTCGATCAACGAGCAATTCCAGGTGAGCCGGCAGTTCTGGGCCTCCGCCGTCGAGAACGGCATCCTCAACGATCGACGCTTCCTCAACCCCGTCCCGCACGTCAGTTTCGTGCACGGCGCGCACCGGATCGACTATCTGCGGCGGCGCCAGCAGGCGCTGGCCCCCAACCCGCTGTTCGCCGGCACGGAATTGATCGTCGACCCGGACGAGTTCGCCCGCCGGCTGCCCTTCATGGCCGCCAAACGCGACTTCTCCGAGCCGGTCGCGCTCAACTGGGCGCCCGACGGCACCGACGTCGACTTCGGCTCGCTGTCCAAACAGCTCATCGGCTTCTGCGTGCGCAATGGCGCGACGGCGCTGTTCGGCCACGAGGTCCGCAACCTGACCCGTGATTCCGGCGGCTGGACGCTGCGGATCGCCAATCGCCGCACCGGCGAAAAACGCAAGCTGAATGCAAAGTTCGTATTCGTCGGCGCCGGTGGTGACGCGCTGCCGCTGTTGCAGAACTCCGGCATCGACGAGGTCAAGGGTTTCGCCGGCTTCCCGATCGGCGGGAAGTTCCTGCGCACCGACAACCCAGCGCTGACCGCCGCGCACCGGGCCAAGGTCTACGGCACCCCCGCGCCCGGTGCCCCGCCGCTGGGCGCGCTGCATCTGGACCTGCGCTTCGTCAACGGCAAATCGTGGCTGGTCTTCGGGCCGTACGCCGGCTGGTCGCCCAAGTTTTTGAAGCATGGTCACGTCAGCGATCTGCCCCGATCAATCAGGAGCGACAACGTGGTGTCGATGGTGGGGGTCGGCATCACCGAGATGACGCTGGTCAACTACCTGATCGGCCAACTGAGGCGCACCGAACGCGACCGGATGCACGCGCTGCGCGAATTCGCCCCCGGCGCCCAGGGTTCGGACTGGCAGCTGACGGTGGCCGGTCAGCGCGTGCAGGTGATCCGGCGGGCCAAGGGCAGGGGCGGGGCGCTCGAATTCGGCACCACCGTCGTCGGCTCGGCCGACGGCAGCATCGCCGGACTGCTCGGCGGTTCACCCGGCGCCTCGACCGCCGTGCCGATCATGCTCGACGTGCTGGCGAGTTGCTTTGCCGGTCGCTACCAGTCCTGGCTGCCCAAGCTCAAAGAGATGGTGCCCTCGTTGGGGACCCGGCTATCCGAAGAACCGGCACTCTACGACGAGGTGAGAACGTGGAGCGCCAAGGTATTACAGTTGAACGCCTCATGAACCGCGCCGGACAGCGATGCGAAAAGTGATTAGGAGGAGCGGCGCCCAATGACCGAAGCGCTACGCCGCATCTGGGCCAAAGACCTTGACGCGCAATCCCTTTATCAGCTGCTCAAGCTGCGCGTAGAGGTATTCGTCGTCGAGCAGGCCATTCCGTATCCGGAGCTCGACGGGCGCGATTTGCTCGCCGAGACCCGGCACTTCTGGCTGGAAACGCATGACGGCGAGGTGATCTGCACGCTGCGGCTGATGGAGGAGCATGCCGGCGGCGAGAAGGTGTTCCGGATCGGGCGGCTGTGCACCAAACGCAGTGCGCGTGGACAGGGCCACACCACCCGGCTGCTGCGCGCCGCGCTGGCCGAGGTCGGTAACTATCCGTGCCGGATCAACGCGCAGACCTACCTCGCCGAAATGTACGCCCACCATGGTTTCGTCCGCGAGGGCGACGATTTCCTGGACGACGGCGTTCCGCACGTCCCGATGCTGCGGCCCGGTTCGGGCCTGACGGCGAAGCCGTGAAGCCCTATCCGTTCAGCGCGATCGTCGGTCACGATCAGTTGCGGCTGGCGCTGCTGCTGTGCGCGGTGCGTCCGGAAATCGGCGGCGCGCTGATTCGCGGCGAGAAGGGCACCGCCAAGTCGACGGCCGTGCGGGGCCTGGCCGCGCTGTTGTCCGCGGCGACCGGAAACAACGGCGCCGGAGCGGGCCTGGTCGAAATGCCGCTCGGCGCAACCGAAGACCGGGTGATCGGCTCGCTGGATCTGCAGCGGGTGCTGCGCGACGGTGAGCATGCTTTTTCGCCCGGGTTGCTGGCACGAGCCCACGGCGGCGTGCTCTACGTGGACGAGGTCAACCTGCTGCACGATCACCTGGTCGACGTGCTGCTCGACGCCGCCGCAATGGGGCGGGTGCACATCGAACGCGACGGCATCTCGCATTCGCACGAGGCCCGGTTCGTGCTGATCGGCACGATGAATCCGGAGGAAGGCGAACTGCGCCCGCAGCTGCTGGACCGGTTCGGCCTGACGGTCGACGTGCATGCCTCGCGCGATGTCGACGTGCGGGTGGAAGTAATCCGCCAGCGGATGGCCTACGAGGCCGACCCGGATGGGTTCGCCACGCGTTATGCCGCCGACGACGCCGAGCTGGCGCAGCGGATCGCCGCGGCGCGCGCGCTCGTCGACGATGTGGTGTTGCCGGACAACGAGTTACGGCGTATCGCGGCACTGTGCGCGGCGTTCGATGTCGACGGGATGCGAGCCGACCTGGTGGTGGCCCGCACCGCCGTCGCCCACGCCGCCTGGCGCGGCGTGACCCTTGTCGAGGAGCAGGACATCCGGGTGGCGGCCGAACTGGCGCTGCCGCATCGGCGCCGCCGCGACCCGTTCGACGATCCGGGCATCGACCGCGAGCAGCTCGACGAAGCCCTGCAGCAGGCCGGCAACGATCCCGATCCCGATCCCGATCCGCCCGGCGGCGGGCAATCCGCCGATGATCCTGCCTCGCAACAGGAGTCGCCTTCCAACGCGAAGCCACAGCAACCCCGGGCGCGGCCGAGCGCCCCGCCGTCGAAAACCTTTCGCACCCGGGCGCTGACGGTCCCCGGCGTCGGCGAGGGAGCCCCCGGACGGCGCTCGCGGGCCCGCAATCTGTCCGGCAGCGTGGTGGCCGCCGCCGAAGTCAACGATCCCTCGGCGCACGGACTGCACTTGTTCGCCAGCCTGCTGTCGGCCGCCGAGCGCGCCGGAGCCGGGCCGCTGCGCCTTCGCCCGGACGACGTACGTCGCGCGGTGCGGGAGGGACGCGAAGGCAACCTGGTGATCTTCGTCGTCGACGCGTCCGGATCGATGGCCGCCCGGGACCGGATGGCCGCGGTCAGCGGTGCCACCCTGTCGCTGCTGCGCGACGCCTACCAACGGCGCGACAAGGTCGCGGTGATCACCTTCCGGCAGCACGACGCGCGGCTGTTGTTGCCGCCGACGTCGTCGGCGCACATCGCGGGGCGCCGGCTGGCGCGATTCGATACCGGCGGCAAGACCCCGCTGGCCGAGGGCCTGCTGGCCGCGCGTGAGCTGATCGTCCGGGAACGTGCGCGCGATCGGGCGCGGCGCCCCCTGGTGGTGGTGCTCACCGACGGGCGAGCCACCGCGGGCCCGGACCCGTTGGGCCGCAGCCGAATCGCGGCCTCGCGTCTGGTGGCCGAGGGCGCGGCGGCGGTGGTCGTGGACTGCGAAACGTCCTACGTGCGACTGGGATTGGCCGGGCAGCTGGCCCGCCAGCTCGGCGCACCTACTGTGCGGCTCGAGCAGCTGCACGCCGACCATTTGACGCGAGCCGTCCGCAGCGCCGCCTAGGTTCGCGACAAGGAGGTGTGCCGCTATGCCACAGGGAACCCCACTGCAGGTTCCGGATGACGGACTGAGCACCCGGGCCCGGCGCAACCTGCCGCTGCTGGCGGTGCACACCGGCGACGGCAAGGGGAAGTCGACCGCGGCGTTCGGAATGGCGTTGCGCGCGTGGAACGCGGGCCTCGACGTCGCGGTGTTTCAGTTTGTCAAGAGCGCGAAGTGGAAGGTAGGGGAGGAAGCCGTCTTTCGCCGGCTCGGCCAGCTGCACGACGAACACGGCGTCGGCGCAGCGGTCGAGTGGCACAAGATGGGCAGTGGCTGGTCCTGGTCGCGTAAATCCGGCAGCGAGGACGATCACGCGGCCGCGGCCGCCGACGGCTGGGCGGAGATCTCACGCCGGCTGGCCGAGCAGCGTCACGACTTCTATGTGCTCGATGAGTTCACCTACCCACTGAAGTGGGGCTGGGTCGACGTCGACGAGGTGGTGGACGTGTTGGCGGCCCGGCCCGGCCATCAGCATGTGGTGATCACCGGGCGTGCCGCCGCGCCGCGGCTGGTCGAGGCCGCCGACCTGGTCACCGAGATGACCAAGGTCAAGCATCCGATGGATGCGGGACGCAAGGGCCAGAAGGGCATCGAGTGGTGAACGCCCCCGCGGTCGTCGTCGCCGCGCCGGCGTCGGGCAGCGGAAAGACAACGATCGCAACGGGTTTGATCGGGGCGCTGCGCCAAGCCGGGCATACGGTCGCGCCGTTCAAGGTGGGCCCGGACTTCATCGACCCCGGCTACCACGGGCTGGCCGCGGGCCGGCCCGGACGCAACCTCGACCCGGTGATGGTGGGGGAAGCGCTGATCGGCCCGCTCTACGCGCACGGTGCCGCCGGCGCGGACATCGCGGTGATCGAGGGCGTGATGGGGCTGTTCGATGGTCGGATCGGGCCCGACCCGACGTCCCCGCCGCCGGGCTCCACCGCTCATGTCGCCGCCCTGGTGGGTGCGCCGGTGATCCTGGTGGTCGACGCGCGCGGTCAGAGCCACAGCATTGCCGCACTGCTGCATGGTTTTTCAACGTTCGATACCGCAACCCGGATCGCCGGCGTGATCCTCAACCGGGTCGGATCGCCCCGGCACGAGCAGGTGTTGCGCCAGGCCTGCGAGCAGACCGGTATCCCGGTGTTGGGCGCTATTCCGCGGACCGCCGAATTAGAGCTGCCGACAAGGTATTTGGGCCTGGTCACCGCGGTCGAATACGGGCGGCGGGCCCGGCTGGCGGTTGAGGCGATGACCGACCTGATCGCGCGGCACATCGACCTCGCCGCGGTGCTGGCGGTCGCACGAAGCCAGAACACCAGCGCACCGTGGGATCCCGTTGCGGCAGTGGGGGAGACGCCCGGTCGCCGCGCCACGGTCGCGATGGCCGCCGGGAAGGCCTTCAGCTTCGGCTACGCCGAACACGCCGAGCTGCTGAGTGCCGCCGGTGCCGACGTGGTCGAGTTCGACCCGCTGGTCGATACGCTGCCCGACGGCACCGACGCCGTGCTGCTGCCCGGCGGCTTCCCCGAGCAGTTCACCGCCGATCTGTCCGCTAATAACGTTGTGCGACAACAGATTCGAGAGCTGGCTACCGCCGGCGCTCCGGTGCACGCCGAGTGTGCGGGCCTGATCTACCTGGCTTCCGAACTCGACGGGTACCCGATGTGCGGGGTGCTGGGCGGATCGGCGCGCTTCACCCCGCAGCTGAAGCTGGCGTATCGCGACGCGGTCGCGGTGGCCGATTCGGCGCTGTATGCCGCCGGGGCCCGGGTGGTCGGGCACGAATTCCACCGGACCGTGATCACCTTCACCGAGAGCTACCAACCCGCGTGGGTCTACCGGGCCGCGGACCACGATGCGGCGCCGATGCGCGACGGCGTCGTGCACAACGGCGTACATGCGTCGTATCTGCACACTCACCCGGCCGCGGTACCGGACGCGGTGGCGCGTTTCGTCGCACGCGCCGCGCGACGGCAAGCGGGCGGCCCTGCCCCGCAAGTGGGCGACCCGTCGGGCCCGGCATGATCACCGCGCCGACCGTCTTCACTAGGCTTGCCGCGTGACGGAGAGCCCCTACCTCGTGGGATTGCGGCTGACCGGCAAGAAGGTCGTCGTGGTCGGCGGAGGGTCGGTCGCCCAGCGCCGGCTACCCCTGCTGATGTCCAGCGGCGCCAACGTTCACGTGATCACCCGGACCGCCACCCCCGCCGTCGAGGCGATGAGCGGAATCACCTTGACGGTGCGCGAATACCGCGACGGTGACCTCGACGGAGCCTGGTATGCGATCGCGGCCACCAACGACGCGGCGGTCAACGAGGCCGTCGTCGGCGAGGCCGACAGCCGGCAGATCTTCTGCGTGCGCGCCGACATCGCCATCGAGGGCAGCGCGGTGACCCCGGCATCGTTCGAGTACGCCGGGCTGTCGGTCGGGGTGCTGGCCGGCGGCGAGCACCGCAGGTCGGCGGCCATCCGGTCGGCCATCCGCGAGGCGCTGCAGCAGGGGCTGATCACGGCGGAGAGTTCCGATGTCGCGCGCGGCGGGGTGGCGCTGATCGGCGGCGGCCCCGGCGACCCCGAGCTGATCACCGTCCGCGGACGCCGGCTGCTCGCCCAGGCCGACGTCGTGGTCGCCGACCGCCTGGCTCCGCCCGAACTGCTCGCCGAGCTGGCGCCGCACGTCGAGGTCATCGATGCCGCCAAGATCCCGTACGGGCGGGCCATGGCCCAGGACGCGATCAACGACGTCATGATCGAGCGGGCCCGCGCCGGACGCTTCGTGGTCCGCCTCAAGGGCGGCGACCCGTTCGTGTTCGCCCGCGGTTACGAGGAAGTCATCGCGTGCGTCGACGCCGGCATTCCGGTCACGGTGGTCCCCGGTGTGACAAGCGCCATAGCGGTGCCCGCGCTGGCAGGTGTTCCGGTCACTCATCGGGCGGTAAATCACGAGTTCGTGGTGGTCAGCGGCCACCTGGCGCCCGGGCACCCCGAATCGTTAGTGAATTGGAATGCGCTGGCAGCACTGTCGGGCACGATCGTCTTGCTGATGGCCGTCGAACGCATCGAACTCTTCGTCGACGTCCTGCTAAAAGGCGGTCGACCTGCGGATACGCCGGTGCTGGTGGTTCAACATGGGACGACGCCGGCGCAGCGCACGTTGCGCGCCACGCTGGCCGACACGCCGCAGAAGGTTCGGGCGGAGGGGATCAGACCTCCCGCGATCATCGTGATCGGGCCCGTAGCGGCATTCGGGGTTTAAACGATTCTTAAGATTACTGTAAGGTAACCCGTTATGACGGCCCTCAACGAGACCGAGCGTGCGGCCCAGAATTGGTCTGCTGCGCGCGCCGATCGTCCGGCCCCGGAGCGCACCGAGCGCCCGTCCGAGACCTCCTCCGGGACCGCCACCACGCGCACTAGCAGGTATTACCCGACCTGGTTGCCCTCTCGCCGCTTCATTGCGGCCGTGATCGCCATCGGCGGTATGCAGCTGCTGGCAACGATGGACAGCACCGTCGCCATCGTCGCGCTTCCTAAGATTCAAAACGAGCTGAGCCTGTCCGACGCCGGCCGTAGCTGGGTGATCACCGCGTATGTGCTCACCTTCGGCGGGCTGATGCTGTTGGGCGGCCGTCTCGGCGACACCATCGGCCGCAAACGCACCTTCATCGTCGGCGTCACGCTGTTCACCATCTCTTCGGTGCTGTGCGCGGTGGCCTGGGATGAGGTCACGCTGGTCATCGCCCGGCTGTTGCAGGGTGTCGGGTCGGCCATCGCATCGCCGACCGGTTTGGCCCTGGTCGCCACCACATTCGCCAAGGGTCCGGCGCGCAACGCGGCCACCGCGGTGTTCGCCGCGATGACCGCGATCGGTTCGGTGATGGGCCTGGTCGTGGGTGGGGCGCTGACCGAGTGGTCGTGGCGGCTCGCGTTCCTGGTCAACGTGCCGATCGGGCTGGTGATGATCTACCTGGCCCGCACCGCGCTGCGCGAGACCAACCGGGAGCGGATGAAGCTCGACGCCACCGGAGCCATGCTGGCCACCCTGGCCTGCACCGCCGCGGTTTTCGCCTTCTCGGTGGGCCCGGAAAAGGGCTGGATGTCGGCGATCACCCTCGGTTCGGGTGTGGTGGCCGTGGCCGCCGCGATCGCGTTCGCCATCGTGGAGCGCACCGCCGAAAACCCCGTCGTGCCGTTCGAGTTGTTCCGCGACCGCAACCGGCTGGTCACGTTCGCCGCGATCCTGCTGGCCGGCGGCGTGATGTTCAGCCTCACCGTCTGCATCGGCCTGTACGTTCAGGACATCCTGGGCTATAGCGCGCTGCGCGCGGGCGTCGGATTCATCCCGTTCGTCATCGCGATGGGGATCGGCCTCGGTATCTCCTCGCAGCTGGTGGCACGGTTCTCCCCGCGAGTGCTGACCATCGGCGGTGGGTGGCTGCTGCTGCTCGCGATGATCTACGGCTCGGCGTTCATGCACCGCGGCGTGCCCTACTTCCCGAACCTGGTGCTGCCGATCGTCGTCGGCGGAATCGGCATCGGCATGGTCGTGGTCCCGCTCACGCTCGCCGCGATCGCGGGCGTCGGGTTCGACCAGATCGGCCCGGTGTCGGCCATGACGCTGATGCTGCAAAGCCTGGGCGGGCCGCTGGTGCTGGCCGTCATCCAGGCCGTCATCACCTCGCGCACGTTGTACCTGGGCGGCACCACCGGCCCGGTGAAGGTGATGAACGACGCGCAATTACAGGCGCTTGACCACGGCTACACCTACGGGCTGCTGTGGGTGGCGGGAACCGCCGTCATCGTCGGCCTCGCCGCACTGTTCATCGGGTACACCCCGGAGCAGGTCGCGCACGCCCAAGAGGTCAAGGAAGCCATCGACGCCGGCGAGCTGTAGCTCCCGGCTGGCCGTGCGTATCACGGCCATTTCCAACGTCTCTCGCTGAACTGGCCCCGCCCGGCGACGGGGCCAGTTCATTGGCGTCAATCGAGCGGACAGACCCGGTCGGGGTCGCCGTCCACCGCAACGCTGACGGCCTCCCACGCTTCGAGGTTGGCCAGTCGTGACTGCAGCGTCTTGCGGATGGTGTTGACCGCGACGCTGCCGGTCGCCAGCCGCAGTGGGGGTTCATCGGCGTCGACGGCGGCCAGAATTGCCGTGGCGATCGGCTCGGGCAGACTGAAATGCTCGGCCGGTAGCGCTCTGATGGCCGCGAGCGCTGCACGCACCGTCTGGTCGTAGTCGGCGATCTCGGGTGCCCGGTCGAGGTTGGCCCGGAACCCGGTTGCCGACGGCGCGGGCTCCACGATGGTCACGTGGATGCCAAGCGGTTTGAGTTCCTCGTAGAGACCATCAGACAAGCCTTCCTTCGCGTAGTTGAACGCGGAGATCAAGCCCATGCCGGGGGACGAGCTCTGGCCCCGGTAGGCGGCGATTTGAACGACGTGCCCCGACCGCTGCGTGCGCAGCGATGGCAGCACCGCCCGCAGCACGTTGAGCGTGCCGAAGACGTTGGTCCCGAAGGCGGCGCGCACCTGCGCGTCGGTGGCTTCTTCGACTGCGCCCCAAATGCCATAGCCGGCGCCGTTGACCAGGACGTCGATGCGCCCGAACTTCGCGAGTCCCTGTTCGACCGCGGCATCCACTTCCGACTGATTACGGATGTCGGCCCGCAGCGTCAGCAGCTGCTCCGGGTGCGCGCCCGCGATGTCCTTGAGCGGCTCTGGGTTGCGGGAGAGCCCAACTACGTTGTCGCCGCGGTTGATTGCGGCCTTTGTCAGTGCCAACCCCATGCCGGAGCTGGCGCCGGTGATGAACCAATTGCGATGTGGAGTGCTGTGTGTCATGTGATCACCGTAAGCCTGTTGGTGATAACGCGTCAACATAATCGGGAAGAAAAGTAACTGTCAAAATGCTGTTATTGATAACGGAGCGTCTCATACTGTCGAGTGACGCGTCCGTGGGTGAACGGCGTCGACGGATAGGCTTTAACGCCGATGTGGCGCGGAGGATGGCGAGGAGGTGCGTCGTGGCGGGTTCCGGGGCTGCCGCCGTTGATCCGGCGGAGCTGATACTGGCCTTCGCCAATACTCACGATCACCGCGGGCGCGTTCCCGATCGTTTCTCCGATACCGCCGGACTCCAAGCCTGGTTGACCACCCAAGGTGTGGACGGCGCGATGTCGATCACCCCGGCCGATGTGATCGAGGCACGTGAGATTCGCGACGCCCTGGTGACGGTCCTGCTCACCCATGTAGATGCCGACGGGGCGGCCGAAGAGGAACTCGGCGCCGCAGAACATGCGTTGCGCCGGGCGGCGCATCGATATCCGTTGGAAGCCAACATCACTCGCGACGGGGCGGGGCTGGTGTCCACGCAGGCAGGACTGGCGGGTGCGATGGGCTCGATGCTGGCCGCGGTGGTCGAGCTGTCCCAGTCGGGCGAGTGGGAGCGGGTGAAAGCGTGCCGCAACTGTCACCACGGCTTCGTCGATCACAGTCGCAACTCGTCAGGGACCTTCTGCCGGGCGCAATGCCGATCGCAAGCCGGGATGCGGGCCTACCGCAGCCGTCACCGGCCCGACGGTGACGGCTAGCCGCGGACGGATCGCACGAACGTCCGGCAAGTAGGCTGGCCCGCTGTGATTACCCGGATGTCCGAGCTGTTCCTGCGCACGCTGCGCGACGACCCCGCCGACGCCGAAGTGCCCAGCCACAAACTGCTGGTGCGGGCCGGATATATCCGGCAGGTCGCCCCCGGGCTGTACAGCTGGTTGCCGCTGGGGCTGCGGGTGCTGCGCAACATCGAACGCGTTGTCCGCGAGGAGATGAACGCGATCGGCGGGCAGGAGATTCTGTTCCCCGGGCTGCTGCCGCGTGGACCGTACGAGACGACGAATCGCTGGACCGAATACGGCGACGGCGTGTTCCGCGTAACGGACCGTCGCGGTAACGACTACATGCTCGCTCCCACGCATGAAGAGTTTTTCACCCTCGCCGTCAAAGGTGAGTACAGCTCCTACAAGGACTTCCCGCTCACGCTGTACCAAATTCAGATCAAGTACCGCGACGAGGCGCGGCCGCGGGCCGGCATCCTGCGGGCCAGGGAGTTCGTGATGAAGGACTCCTATTCCTTCGACATCGACGCGGCCGGGCTCAAGTCGGCCTACCACGCGCACCGCGAGGCTTATCAGCGCATCTTCGACCGGCTCGGGGTGCGCTACGTCATCGTCTCGGCGGTGTCGGGCGCGATGGGTGGCAGCGCGTCCGAAGAGTTCCTGGCCGAGAGCCCGATCGGCGAGGACACCTTCGTCCGGTGCGTGGAATCCGGCTACGCGGCCAACGTCGAAGCGGTCATCACCGCCCAGCCCGAGGCCCGGCCCATCGACGGGCTGCCCGAGGCCGTCGTGCACGACACCGGCGACACCCCGACCATCGCCACGCTGGTGCAGTGGGCCAACGGCGCCGGCCTGGGCCGCACCGTCACCGCGGCGGACACGTTGAAGAACGTTTTGGTCAAGGTACGCCAGCCCGGCGGCGACTGGGAGTTGCTGGCCATCGGCGTGCCCGGTGACCGCGAGGTCGACGACAAACGGCTGGGCGCCGCGCTGGAGCCGGCCGAATACGCGTTACTCGACGATGCGGACTTCGCCAAGTATCCGTTTCTGGTCAAGGGCTATATCGGCCCGAAGGCGTTGCGGGACAACGAAGTTCGTTATCTCCTCGACCCCCGGGTGGTGGACGGCACCAGCTGGATCACCGGGGCCGACGAGCCGGGCCGCCACGTGGTCGGACTGGTGGCCGGGCGTGACTTCACCGCCGACGGCACCATCGAGGCCGCCGAGGTGCGCGAAGGCGATCCGTCGCCGGACGGCGCCGGCCCGCTGGTCATGGCGCGCGGCATCGAGATCGGCCACATCTTCCAGTTGGGCCGCAAGTACACCGATGCCTTCACCGCCGATGTGCTCGGCGAGGACGGCAAGCCGGTGCGGCTGACGATGGGTTCCTACGGCATCGGGGTGTCGCGACTGGTCGCCGTGGTTGCCGAGCAGCAGCACGACGAGCTGGGCCTGCGCTGGCCGGCGTCGATCGCGCCGTTCGACGTGCACGTGGTGATCGCGAACAAGGACGCGCAGGCGCGCGAAGGGGCCGTGGCGCTGGCCGCCGACCTGGATCGGTTGGGGCTCGAGGTGCTGCTGGACGACCGCACGGCTTCGCCCGGGGTCAAGTTCAAGGACGCCGAGCTGCTCGGGATGCCCTGGGTCGTCGTGGTCGGGCGGGGTTGGGCCGACGGTGTGGTGGAGCTGCGCGACCGCTTCGGCGGGCAGACTCGCGAGCTGGCGGCCGGCGCCTCGCTGGCCACCGACATCGTGGCGGCGCTGACCGGCTAGTGCCGATGGTGGCGACCCTCCCCCGCAAGCGGGAGGTACCCCCATACCCCCGGCTGCGCCGCGCTTGCGATCGCTACGCCGGTTACTCGTTGCCGCCCGGGAAGCTGGCCGTGATCGGCCAGGCGCCCAGGATGCGGCTCCAGCGGGCGCCCATGACCGCGCTCTGCGTCAGGGCCGTCGCGGCGAACGCACGGTCCTCGGCGGTCTCGGCGTGTTCGGTGACCGCGCGCCAGGCCGTCGCGCCGTCGTTCTCCATCCGCACCGCCAGCCGGGCCGCGTCGGCCGGACTGCCCACCAGCAGCGGCAGCTGATAGCCGGCGGCGGCGGGCGGCGGGGTGACCTTGCGGGCGGCCAGCATGGCGATCACGTCGTCGCGACGCTGACGGTGCTGCAGCAGCGCCTCCACCACCAGGTTGTTGACGCTGGGTGGCGACAACGCGGACACGATGCCGTAGCCGTAGATGGTCGAGTGCTCGACGGCCAGCGCATCGCAGAGCGCCGCGTTGTCGGCGTCTTGGCCGGAGGTCATATCGACGGCCCCCCGGGTACGAGTGCAACCAGGTAGGACGCCGTGCACGACGCCGCGATCGAGGCGAGCAGCCCCGCCCGGTAGCCCGATTCGGAGGACACCAGGCGAGTGGCATTGTCCGCCGAGGTGCGCAGCGCGTTGATCACGTCGGACACCGGGGGTGGCGGTGGCGGTGGCCCCGCGGGGGCGGCCGGGCTGGGGCTGGGGCTGGTCGTCTCGCTGGACGAGGCGGTGAGCTTGCCGGCCGCCCGGGCGATCTCGGTGGACAGCGCGCGGGCGTGCGCGGCGCGCTGGTTGGCGACCACCGACAGCGCGGCCGCGATCTGCGGCGCGACGCCGACGGCCGCGGCGGCGGCACCGGCGAGCACGCTGTCGTGTCTGGCCTGGTCTAACGGACCGAGCAGCTGTTCGACCGCGGGGGGTTTCGGCGGGGACTCACCGCAGGCGGAGACGACCACCCCGAGCGCAGCAAGCGCGGCACCCCCGGCGAGCACACCCCGCCTGCTGGTGACGGGTACAGCACTATGCACGCCCAACATCCTGCCATTGGCCGCGGGCCGGGCATGCTGCGGAGGACCTCGACCTACGCGATCACCTCGTCATACGCGATTCCTGGCGTATCGTTAGTAGCTGGTTCTCGCCGAACGGCCGCTGTGCGTTCACCGGGACGCCGGAAGCCGCCCGAAGATGGCTGGGCGGCGACATCAGCCAGATGACCGGACAACTCAAGATGAGGAGCTCGCCGTGACCACCGGGCTACCGTCGCAGACGCAGGTGATCGAGCTACTCGGTGGTGAGTTCGCGCGTGCTGGCTATGAAATCGAAGACGTGGTCATCGATTCCCGGGTGCGTCCGCCCCGAATCACGGTGGTTGCCGACGGCGACACCGCGCTGGACCTGGACGCCGTAGCGACCCTGTCACGTTCGGCGTCGGCTTTGCTGGATGGTCTGGACGGCATCGGTGACAGCTATGTTCTCGAGGTCTCCTCGCCCGGTGTGGACCGTCCGCTCACCAGTGAGAAGCACTTCCGCCGCGCCCGGGGCCGCAAGGTCGAGCTGGCGATGTCGGACGGTTCGCAGTTGACCGGCCGGGTGGGGGAGACCCGCGGCGACGCGGTGGCGCTGGTGGTCCGCGACGGCCGCGGCTGGGCGGTGCGCGAGATCCCGTTCGCCGAGATCGCGAAAGCTGTTGTCCAGGTTGAATTTTCGTCGCCATCGGCAGCCGAGCTGGATTTGGCGGGTGCCGGTGAGGCCCGGAGAACGGAGGCCGGAGCATGAATATCGACATGGCGGCGTTGCACGCGATCGAGGTGGACCGGGGTATCTCGGTCAACGAGCTGCTCGAGACGATCAAGTCGGCGTTGTTGACCGCCTACCGGCATACCCAGGGCCACCAGAACGATGCGCGGATCGAGATCGACCGCAAGACCGGCGTGGTGAAGGTGATGGCCCGCGAGGTCGACGAGGACGGCAACGTCATCAGCGAATGGGACGACACCCCTGAGGGTTTCGGCCGCATCGCCGCCACCACCGCACGCCAGGTGATGCTGCAGCGGTTCCGCGACGCGGAGAACGAGCGCACCTACGGCGAGTTCTCCACTCGTGAGGGCGAAATCGTCGCGGGCGTGATTCAGCGCGACAGCCGCGCGAACGCCCGCGGTCTGGTCGTGGTGCGGATGGGCAGCGAGACCAAGGCCTCCGAGGGCGTCATCCCGGCCGCCGAACAGGTTCCCGGCGAGAGCTACGAGCACGGCAACCGGGTGCGCTGCTACGTGGTCGGCGTGACCCGGGGTTCGCGGGAGCCGCTGATCACGTTGTCGCGCACCCACCCCAACCTGGTCCGCAAGTTGTTCTCGCTGGAGGTCCCCGAGATCGCCGACGGGTCGGTGGAGATCGTGGCCGTGGCACGCGAGGCGGGGCACCGTTCCAAGATCGCGGTCGCATCCCGGGTGCAGGGCCTCAACGCCAAGGGCGCCTGCATCGGTCCAATGGGCCAGCGGGTCCGCAACGTGATGAGTGAGCTGTCCGGCGAGAAGATCGACATCATCGACTACGACGAGGACCCGGCCCGGTTCGTCGCCAACGCGTTGTCGCCGGCGAAGGTGGTTTCGGTGTCGGTCATCGACCAGACCGCCCGCGCCGCTCGCGTGGTGGTGCCCGACTTCCAACTGTCCCTGGCCATCGGCAAGGAGGGGCAGAACGCGCGGCTGGCCGCCCGGCTCACCGGGTGGCGCATCGACATTCGCGGCGATTCGTCCGCCGGTTCCGCGGGGGGATCGGAGGACCAGCCCGAACACGGTGCCAGCCACCCGATGGCCCACGATCACTAGTCCGACGTCACCGGTGCGCCGTTGAATTTTGCGAGGCCGGTTTTTCGCGGCCGCCTGCGTGATCGGACGCGCAGGTTACGGTGCGGTTGCGGGTGGTTCTGACCATCGGTTCCGTGACGCTAGACTGAGCCGTGATCCAGCGCGAGCCTTCGGCCTCGGCGCGCACTCACACGGGCGGACCCGTGCGGACGTGTGTCGGGTGCCGAAAGCGAGAGTTGGCCGTCGGATTGCTCCGAGTGGTGGCGGTGTCAACCGGGAACGGCGAATACGCCGTAATCGTTGACACGGCGACTCGCCTGCCGGGGCGGGGTGCGTGGCTGCATCCCGTACCGCGGTGCGTACACGAAGCGATTCGGCGGCGGGCTTTTACCAAAGCGCTGCGCATCGACCGTCCACCGGACACATCCGCGTTGGTCGAGCACTTAGGGGTGCTCGACTCGCCCGGCAACAGAACAGGTAGCGAAGAACATGAGCACACCGTGAAGTCCCGATGACCATGCGTCATAGCTAAACCCGAGGCGCGGCCCGCTGCTGTCGCCTCATAGACAGGAGATGTAGTGGCAGGTAAGGCCCGCGTACACGAGTTGGCTAAGGAACTCGGTGTCACCAGCAAGGAAGTTCTCGCCCGGCTGAATGAACAGGGCGAATTCGTCAAATCCGCATCCTCGACCGTAGAAGCGCCGGTTGCTCGCCGGCTGCGTGAGTCGTTCGGCGGCAGCAAGCCCGCGGCCGGCGCCAAGAGCGCCCCGAAGAGCCCGGACCGCTCGCTCGACCGGGCCCTGGACAAGGCGATTCAAAAGCCGTCCGGAAACGGCGAGGCGACCGCCGCGCCGGCGAAGCCCGCCGACAACGGCGAAGCGGCTGGTCAGGCCGCCAATCCTGCCCCGGCGGCTTCCTCGGCCGGGGCGACAGAAGCACCCGCCGCACCGGCACCGGCGCCCCGACGGCCCGCGCCGGCTCCCGCGGCGCCGGCCCCCGGGCAGCCGAAACCGCCGGCAGCCGGCGGTCAGGCGCCCGGCCAAGAGGCCCCGGCGCCCGGTGCGACGCCCGGCCCGCGGCCCGGCCCGGCCCCGAAGCCGGCGGCGCGCACCCCGCGCGTCGGCAACAACCCGTTCTCGTCGGCGCAGCCCGTCGACCGGCCCATTCCGCGTCCGCAGGCGCCCCGCCCGGGTGCGCCCCGGCCCGGCGCACCGCGACCCGGTGGTGCTTCGCCCGGCAGCATGCCGCCCCGCCCCGGCGGCAGCACCGGTGGCGGCTTCCAGCGATCGGGAGCACGTCCCGGTGGCGGCGGCCCCCGTCCCGGCGGTGGACGTCCCGGTGGTCCCGGCGGTGGTCCCGGTGGCGGGTCCGGCGGCGGTAACTACCGCGGCGGTGGCGGTGGTGGCGTCGGAGCCGCACCCGGTGCCGGCGGCGGTTTCCGCGGCCGTCCCGGTGGCGGTGGCCCGGGTGGCGGCGGTGGCGGCGGTGGCCGTCCCGGCCAGCGTGGCGGTGCGGCCGGTGCGTTCGGCCGTCCCGGTGGCGCGCCGCGGCGTGGTCGCAAGTCGAAGCGGGCGAAACGCGCCGAGTACGAGAACATGCAGGCCCCGGTCGTCGGTGGCGTGCGGTTGCCGCACGGCAACGGCGAGACCATCCGGCTGGCCCGCGGCGCATCGCTGAGCGACTTCGCCGACAAGATCAATGCCAACCCCGCCTCGCTGGTGCAGGCGCTGTTCAATCTCGGCGAGATGGTGACCGCCACTCAGTCGGTCGGCGACGAGACGCTCGAACTGCTGGGCAGCGAGATGAACTACGTCGTCCAGGTCGTCAGCCCGGAGGACGAAGACCGTGAGCTGCTGGAGTCGTTCGACCTCACCTACGGCGAGGACGAGGGCGGCGAGGAGGATCTGCAGACCCGTCCGCCGGTGGTGACCGTGATGGGTCACGTCGACCACGGTAAAACGCGGCTGCTGGACACCATCCGGAACGCCAGCGTGCGCGAGGGCGAGGCCGGTGGCATCACCCAGCACATCGGTGCCTACCAGGTCGGGGTCGACTTCGAGGGCAGCGAACGACTGATCACCTTCATCGACACCCCGGGTCACGAGGCGTTCACCGCCATGCGTGCCCGTGGTGCCAAGGCCACCGACATCGCGATCCTGGTGGTCGCCGCCGACGACGGCGTGATGCCGCAGACGGTGGAGGCCATCAACCACGCGCAGGCGGCCGACGTGCCGATTGTGGTGGCAGTCAACAAGATTGACAAGGAAGGTGCCGACCCGGCCAAGATCCGCGGCCAGCTCACCGAATATGGTTTGGTGGCAGAGGATTTCGGTGGCGACACGATGTTCGTCGACATCTCGGCCAAGCAGGGCACCAACATCGAGGCGCTCGAGGAGGCGGTGCTGCTGACCGCCGATGCCGCCCTGGACCTGCGGGCCAACCCCGACATGGAGGCCCAGGGTGTGGCGATCGAGGCACACCTGGACCGCGGTCGCGGACCCGTTGCCACCGTGCTGATCCAGCGCGGCACGCTGCGCGTCGGTGACTCGATCGTCGCCGGCGACGCCTACGGCCGCGTCCGCCGGATGGTCGACGAGCACGGCGAGGACGTCCACGAGGCGCTGCCGTCGCGGCCGGTGCAGGTCATCGGTTTCACGTCGGTGCCAGGTGCCGGGGACAACCTGCTGGTCGTCGACGAGGACCGCATCGCCCGCCAGATCGCCGACCGGCGCAGTGCCCGCAAGCGCAACGCGCTCGCGGCACGTTCGCGCAAGCGGATCAGCCTGGAGGACCTGGACTCGGCGCTGAAGGAAACCAGCCAGCTGAACCTGATCCTCAAGGGCGACAACGCCGGTACCGTCGAGGCGCTCGAAGAGGCCCTGATGGGAATCGAGATAGACGACGAGGTGGAGCTGCGCGTCATCGACCGCGGCGTCGGTGGCATCACCGAGACCAACGTCAACCTGGCGTCGGCCTCGGACGCGGTGATCATCGGCTTCAACGTGCGTGCCGAAGGCAAGGCGACGGAGCTGGCCAACCGTGAAGGCGTGGACATCCGGTACTACTCGGTGATCTACCAGGCCATCGACGAGATCGAGAAGGCCCTGCGCGGCATGCTCAAGCCGATCTACGAGGAGAACCAGCTGGGTCGTGCCGAGATTCGGGCGATCTTCCGGTCCTCGAAGGTCGGTGTCATCGCCGGCTGCCTGATCACCTCCGGCATCGTGCGCCGCAACGCCAAGGCCCGACTGCTGCGGGACAACATCGTGGTCGCCGACAACTTGACGATCTCCTCGCTGCGCCGGGAGAAGGACGACGTGACCGAGGTTCGCGACGGGTTCGAATGCGGTATGACGCTGACCTATTCCGACATCAAGGAAGGCGACGTCATCGAGTCCTTCGAGCTCGTCGAGAAGGAGCGCGCCTGATGGCCGACCCCGGACGGGCGCGCCGGCTGGCCAAACGGATCAACACGATCGTCGCCTCGGCGATCGAATTCGAGATCAAGGATCCGGGACTGGACGGGGTCACCATCGTCGACGCGAAGGTGACCGCCGACCTGCACGACGCGACGCTGTTCTACACCGTGATGGGACCCACGCTGGATGACGAGCCCGACTACGAGGCGGCCGCGGCCGCGCTGGACCGGGCCAAGGGAACGCTGCGCACCATGGTCGGTGCGGGCACCGGTGTGCGCTTCACTCCCACGTTGACGTTCACCCGGGACACGACCACGGACACCGTGCAGCGGCTGGACGAGCTGCTGGCGCGTGCGCGCGCCGCCGACGAGGACGTGGCGCGGGTTCGGGTGGGAGCCAAGCCGGCCGGGGAGGCGGATCCATACCGTGAGAGCGGGGCGGCAACGGGGGCAGCGGGCGGGCACGACGCTGGAGACACCGGTGACGACCATCGACCCGAAGACTGAGCTGGCCCGCGCCCCGATCGCGGGGACGCGGGTAGACGCGGTCGCCGCCGCCGAATTGCTTTCGGCGGCAACGACAATCGGGGTGATCTGCCACGTCCATCCCGACGCCGACACCATCGGCGCGGGATTGGCATTGGCCACGGTGCTCGACCGAAGCGACAAACAGGTCGAGGTCAGCTTCGCCGCGCCGGCGACGCTGCCGGAGTCGCTGCGTTCGCTGCCCGGGTGCGAGCTGCTGGTGAGCCCGGAGGAGATGCGCCGCGACGTCGATCTGTTTGTGACGGTGGATGTTCCGAGCCGCAAGCGGCTGGGCGCGCTCGGTGACGTGATCGGCCCGGACCAGCCGTTGCTGGTGATCGACCACCACGCCTCCAACGAGATGTTCGGCAGCGCGAACTACGTCGACCCGTCGGCGGATTCCACGACGCTGCTGGTGGCCGAACTTCTCGACGCCTGGGGCAAGCCGATCGACCGCGACGTCGCGCACTGCATCTACGCCGGGCTGACCACCGACACCGGTTCGTTCCGCTGGGCCAGCGCCCGCGCGTTCCGGCTGGCCGCCCGGCTGGTCGAGCTCGGCGTGGACAACGCCAAGATCAGCCGAACGCTGATGGACACCCACCCGTTCGTCTGGCTACCGCTGCTGTCACGGGTGCTCGGCTCGGCACAACTGGTTCCGGACGCGGTCGAGGGCCGCGGGCTGGTCTACGCGGTCGTCGACAACCACGACTGGACCAACTCCCGTCCGGAGGAAGTCGAGAGCATCGTCGACATCGTGCGCACCACGCAGCAGGCCGAGGTGGCCGCGGTGTTCAAAGAGGTTGACCCGCAACAGTGGTCGGTGTCGATGCGGGCCAAGGCCGATGTGGATCTGGCCGCGGTCGCGTCCGTGTTCGGTGGCGGTGGCCACCGGCTGGCCGCCGGCTATTCGACCTCCGGGTCGATCGACGACGTGGTGGCCTCGCTGCGGGCGGCGTTGGGCTGAGGCTGGGCTAGAACGCCCAGCTTCCCACGGACTGCAGGACGAATCCGTGGTCCCCGCTGGTGGTGTCCAGACAGGCGATGAGGTTGTCGGCGCCCACCGCGCAGGTGACGTTGAGGTAGGACAGTTTCTGCCCGGCGGCCAATGCCTTACCGGCATTCGGCAGCGCGGCCGGGCTGCCACCGCAGCCGCCGTAGGACATCCGGCTCAATTCGTAGCCGGGACCCTTGAAATCCACCGCGCCCTCCACGCAGTCGCCCGGTTTCGGGTGGCCACCGCCGGGGAAGAGAACGTCGTCTATTCCGGGCACTTCGCCATTGCACTTAATGTCTTGTGACGGTTGCGGCGCGGGCGGCGGCCCGCCATAGAAGTCGCACACCACCGAGTTCGGGGCCGAGAAACTTATCCGGGGCGGGCTGCCCGGCAGGGGCGTCGTGCGATATCCGTCGGCCGGAACCGCGGTGAATCCGTCGAGATTGGGAAAACGAGGCGGCGGCTGTGCGGTCGCGTGCTGTCCGGTCGCGATCGCCGCCGCGGTGACCAGGGCCAGGACGCCGAGAAACCGCATCGTGAGGTCGACGATAATGCGCATCGATTCCTCCTGCTCTGCCGAATGGATTCGGGTCGTTGTTCGGATCGTATTGGCTGTTGGTGCGGCTGGCGATTAAAAGTTTCTCGATACAGGTCAACGGCATATAAAGCGGAATTGTGGCGATGGGCGGCCCACGGTCGGGCCATTTTCATTTGCCCGGGGTGGGCGAATTCCGCCATCGCGATGATTGCGCGGATCGCAGTTAGCGGACTTGCGCCCGACCGCGTTGCAGCACCGCTTCGCGATTGGCGGCGATGTCGTCGCCGGTGGTCCGAAATTGCCGGGCCGCCATGGCTTCCAGCCACAGACCCTCGTTGGTCTGCGACTCGTCGATGCGGTGGTAGGAGGCCAGCAGTGCGCGCACCGCGTTCTGGTTGTTGCCGACGATCGACGCGGCCACGGCGCGCGCGGCCGGCAGTAGCTTGTCGTGTGGCACCACCTCGGTGGCCAGCCCGGCCCGCAGCGCCTCGGCGGCCGACAGGTAGTCGCCGGTGAGGCTCATGCGCCGGGCCAGGCCAACGCCCACCTTCTGGGGCAGCCGCACACTCAGCCCCCAGGTCGGCAGCAGGCCCACCCGGGCGTGCGTGTCGGCGAAGCGTGCCTGTTCCGACGCGATCACGACGTCGCAGTACAGCACCAGCTCCAGCCCCCCGGTGACGGCGGCTCCGTTGATCGCGCCGATCACCGGCTTGGTCATCGACGGCCACCGCGGGGAGATGTCGGGCAGTGCCGTCGAATCACCCAGCTCCTTGAGATCCAGTCCGGCGCAGAACACCGGATCGGCCCCGGTGACGATCACGACGTCGACGTCGTCGTCGGTCTCGGCCTCGGTCAGCGCCGCGAAGAACCGATCCCGCAGCGCCGACGACAGCGCGTTACGCGACTGCGGCCGGTTCAGGGTCAGGGTGCGCACCCGCTCGTCGGTGGTGATCAACAGAATGTCGCTCATGGCATCACCGTAGAGGGTCGCGATGGACCTCAATGCGGTCGGCCGGGCTTGCGACACCCGGCCCCACGACGGGTCAATGCGTCGCGCCCTCGGGGTCGGCCAGACGTGCCTCGAGTTCGGCGAGCCGGCCGCGCAGCGCCCTCTCTTCGTTGCGTCGTCCGGTGACCTCGCGCATGATCGCGGAAATCCCGACGATGCGACCGTCATCGTTGCGCAGCAGGGCGACGCTGAATTCGATCGACAGCCGGTGTCCGTCCCGGTGAGTCGCGGGCACGCTCAGTAGCTGGTCGCCATAACGGGTTTGCCCGGTGGCCATCGTCTGGTGATAGCCGTCCCAGTGTCGTTTACGCAGCTTTGCCGGGATGATGATGTCGAGGTTGTGTCCTATCGCCTCGGACGGCGAGTAGCCAAACACGCGCTGCGCTCCGTTGTTCCATAACCGGATGGTCCCATTCGCGTCACACACCACGAGCGCCTCCGGCGACGCGGCCACCACCGCCCGGGCGAGCCATTCCTGACTCATCTCCGGTTCCACGGCGATCGGTGCCGCCGGGTCTGAATGCGGGCTGTTCACATTTGTTCCCTTTCTCTGTCGCTGCCGGCGATGAGTGAGGTTCATCGCTGAACGAGGTCTGTACTGGCGAGTAGTCTAATGGATAATGCATACTGCATACAGTCTGCTATGTCATTTGCGACTGGCCATCAAGGGGGCGCGGTCGGCAGGCAAGGAGGAGTCTTCATGCTGCTACGTCAACTCGAGTACTTCGTTGCGGTAGCGCGAGAACGACACTTCGCGCGCGCGGCCGAGGCCTGCTACGTCTCCCAGCCGGCGCTGTCGGCGTCCATCGCCAAGCTCGAACGCGAACTCAACGTCATGTTGATCAATCGCGGGCGAAACTTCGAGGGTCTCACCGTGGAGGGCGAGCGGCTCGTCGTGTGGGCCAAACGGGTTCTCGCGGTACACGACGGTCTGGTAGCGGAAGCGGCCGCATTGCGGTCGGGCATTTCCGGGGTGCTGCGGCTGGGGGCCGGGCCGACGGTATCGACGACGACGGCGCTTCCGATCGCGGCCTTTTGTTCGTTGCACCCACTGGCCCGGGTGAAGGTCATATCCCATTATCCGACAAACGAATTGGTGCGCCAGCTGCGCTGTTTCGAGCTCGACGCCGCCATTGCACATTTTGATGTGCGTGAGCACTCGGGCCTGGAGATGGTTCCGCTCTATGAGGAGCAGTGCGTCTTGCTGGTGGCGGGAAAGCAGCTGGTGCCGCCGGGGGCCACCATCACATGGTCGGAGGCGGCCCAGCTGCCGCTCGCACTCCTGGCGCCCGAAGTCGGGTTTCGTCAGTTCATCGACAGCGCGTTCGCCAACGTCGGTGCCGCGGTCGTACCGCAAATCGAGACCGACTCGATGGCGTCGCTTTACGCTCACGTCGCCACGGGAGCGTGGGCAAGCGTGGTGCCGCACACCTGGTTTCGTTCGATTCCGATGGCCGGCGCAATGCGGGGTTTGCGCTTGGTCGAGCCCGATCAACGGGCGCCGATTGCGATCGCAATCCATGCCTCCGCGGCGGGTTCGGCTGCGGCACGGGCGTTTTTGAACGTGGCGGTGGGCGCGCCCCTTGGTCGCCAGGACCTCACCTACCCGGGCCGGGACATCGACGGTGAATTCGATCCGGATGCGGACGTGATCGCCGCGAGTACCGCGATAAGGGGATCCTTCGTGGCCTGAGGGTGTCGCGAATATCCGAGGTGTCTGAAGTTCCCGGACCGCTGCGGACCGTGATAACTCCCAGTTATCTCGTGAGTGCCAGCAGGTCTTGGACGCGACCGTTGAATAGGGGAAAAGTGAAGAGCAAGAGAGAAATTCGACCCAGGCAGTTGCTGCCGGAAAGGGAAGTCGCAATGACCGCCGCTACCATCGATGACACCGAGGCTACCGACGCCAGGGCTCTCACCGATGGGATACATCTGGTGGTCGACGCGCTCCGGCTCAACAACGTGCACACCATCTACGGGCTGGTGGGCATTCCCATCACCGACTTGGCGCGGACCGCACAGGCATCGGGCATCCGCTATATCGGTTTTCGCCACGAGAGCGCCGCAGGGCACGCCGCGGCGGCTGCCGGCTTCCTGACCCAGAAACCCGGCATCTGCCTGACGGTGTCGGCGCCCGGATTCCTCAACGGCCTCGTGGCTCTGGCCAATGCGACCACCAATTGCTTTCCTATGGTGCAGATTTCGGGTTCCAGCGAGCGCCACCTCGTCGATCTGCAGCGCGGTGACTACGAAGAAATGGATCAGCTTGCCGCGGCCAGGCCCTTCGTCAAGGCGGCCTACCGGGTGTCTCGGGCCCAGGACATCGGCCGTGGTGTGGCGCGGGCAATTCGCACGGCGGCTTCCGGGCGGCCGGGCGGGGTCTACCTCGACATACCGGCAGCGGTGTTGGGTGAGGTCCTCGATGCGAAGTCCGCTGCCGAAACACTCTGGCGCGTAATCGATCCGGCGCCACGGCAACTGCCCGATCTCGATTCGGTGGATACGGCAATCGAACTGCTCGCCACCGCCCAGCGACCCCTGATCGTGTTGGGCAAGGGCGCGGCGTACGCACAAGCCGACGAGCAGATCAAAGAATTCGTGGAAAGCACCGGAGTGCCCTACTTACCGATGTCGATGGCCAAAGGGCTGCTGCCTGATGACCATCCGCAGTCGGCGGCGACGTCGCGATCGCTGGCTCTGCGCCGGGCCGATGTCGTCCTGCTGGTCGGTGCGAGGTTGAACTGGCTACTCGGGCATGGCGATGCGCCGCAGTGGAATCCCGACGCCAAGTTCATCCAGATCGACATCGAGGCCAGCGAGATGGACAGCAACCAACCGATTGCGGCTCCGCTCGTCGGCGACATCGGCTCGGTGATGCAGGCTCTGGTGGACCGGGCCAAGCCGGGTCAGATCAGCACGTCGCCGCAATGGCGTGCCGAACTCGCGGCCAAGGCGGAGCAGAACGTCGCGAAAATGGCGGACCGCCTGGCGGCCGCCCGCATCGCTGCGCCGATGAAATTCCTTGGCGCGCTGCAGGCCATCCGCGATGTGCTCCGAGACAATCCGCAAGTATGCGTCGTCAACGAAGGCGCCAATGCTCTGGACCTGGCACGCAACACGATCGGTATGTACCGACCGCGCCGGCGCCTGGACAGCGGGACCTGGGGCGTGATGGGCATCGGGATGGGGTATGCGATCGCGGCTGCCGTGGAGACCGGCGAGCCCGTGGTGGCGATCGAAGGCGACAGCGCCTTCGGTTTCAGCGGAATGGAATTGGAGACAATCTGCCGCTACAAGCTGCCGATCGTCACCGTCATCCTCAACAACAGCGGTGTCTATCGCGGCGACGAGCTGTCGGGGTCTGAGGACCCGGCGCCGACGGCGCTGGAGGCCCATCACGAGTTCATGATCAAGGCTTTCGGTGGTGCGGGCTATCGCGCCGAAACGCCCGACGAGGTTTCCGCGGCGCTGCGGGAGGTCCTGGCGTCCGGCCGGCCGGCACTGATCGATTGCCTGATCGATCCGTCCGACGGGACCGAGAGCGGCAACATCGCTCACCTCAATCCCAAGGGCATCACCAACCCGGGCTGAAAGTGCGCCGGCCTGCCTGCCCACCAGTCGAAACGTCGATACAAAACAACTCGGAAGCACGACAAGGAAAGGAAATCTGTGATGAGCGAACTGCCGTTGTCCGGCATCAAGGTCATTGACTTCACCGGGGTACAGGCGGGTCCCGCCTGTACCCAGATGCTCGCCTGGTTTGGAGCGGACGTCCTCAAAGTCGAGCGGACGACCGGTGGCGATGTGACGCGTAATCAATTGCGCGACATACCAGACATCGACGCCTTGTACTTCACCATGCTCAACAGCAACAAGCGTTCTCTGGCCATCAACACGAAATCTCCAGAAGGTCTCGAGGTGATGGAAAAGCTGATCCGCCAGGCCGACGTGCTGGTGGAGAACTTCGCTCCCGCAGCGATGGACCGAATGGGGTTGTCCTGGGACAAGATCCAGGAGTGGAACCCGCGACTGATCTTCGGTTCGGTCAAGGGCTTCAACGACGACTCGTCGTGGAATGACCTCAAGGTCTACGAGAACGTCGCGCAGTGCGCCGGCGGCAACGCCTCCACCACGGGATTCTGGGACGGCCCGCCGACCGTGGCCGGGGGCGCCTTGGGTGACAGCAACACCGGTATGCACCTCCTGATCGGGATCCTGACCGCGCTGATCGCGCGCGACAAGACCGGTAAGGGCCAGAAGGTGTCCGCCTCGATGCAAGACTCCGTGCTGAACCTGTGCCGGGTCAAGCTGCGCGATCAACAGCGCCTGGAGCGGGTCGGCTACCTGGAGGAGTACCCGCAATACCCCAATGGCGAATTCGGCGAGGCCGTGCCGCGTGGCGGAAACGCCGGCGGCGGCGGACAGCCCGGCTGGGTGGTCAAGTGCAAGGGTTGGGAGACCGACCCCAACGCCTACATCTACTTCACCATCCAAGAGCAGAACTGGAAGCGCACTGCCGAGGCCATCGGTCGCCCCGAGTGGGTCGAGGACCCGGGCTACAACACCGCGCGGGCCCGTCAGGACAAACTCTTCGACATCTTCGCGGAGATCGAGAAGTGGCTGGCGGACAAGACGAAGTGGGAAGCGGTCGACATCTTGCGCGAGTGGGAGGTGCCGTGCGCGCCCGTGATGTCCATGAAGGATCTCGCCGAGGACAAGGATCTGCGCAAGAGCGGGACCATCGTCGAGGTGGAGCAGAAGGGGCGCGGTACTTTCCTGACGGTCGGCAGCCCGATCAAGTTCTCGTCCTTCAAGCCCGACATCAAGGGTGCGCCGCTGCTGGGTGAACACACTGACGAGGTCTTGGCCGAATTGGGCTACGACTCGGACACCATCGCCGGATGGCGGCAGAACGCGATAGTCGTTTAGCGAGGGGCGCGCCGAGCGCCTGCGAGCCCCTCAAATCGCCGGGTCACGGCGGGAATGGCCCCAGGGATTGTCTCCCTGGGGCCATTTCGATGTCGAGTGCGATGTGTCAATTCGGCAGGCGGCAAACGGGATAGCCGGGCCGCTGCAGCCACCGAGGTGCGATGGCGGTGCAGCAGCAGAGCAAGCCGAAGGCGACGAAAGCCCCGCCCAGCCGTCCGGAAGGGATCAGCAGAGCCGGCAGTCCCACTCCGATCAGACCGCCGAAGACCTTGGCGCTGTACACCAGCCCGAAGTTGCCGACCGCACTGTGCTCGCCGAAGTAATCCGCGACCAGGTTGATGAACAGCGAATAGAAGGCGCCGCCGGCCAATCCGCCGAGCCCGGCAAAGGCAACGAATGCGACGGTGGATTCCGCCGATGCCGAGGACGCCAGGCCCAACAGCGCAAAGCCCTCGATCCCCAGCGCGAGACTCAACGTCTGACGTCTGCCGTATCGGTCCGAGAACCGGCTGGCGATGATGCGTCCGCCGCCATTGACCGAGGCGAGCACCGCAACGGCGATCGCGCCGACGGTCAGCGGCAAGCCATGGGCTATCGCGATGCTCGGCACGTACACGATGGTGAGCAGTGCCGCGGCCGACGCCACCACCACGATGACGTACACGAGGAAGAAGGCCGAAGTCCGTGCGGTCTCGCCGGGCCGATACTGGCGTATCGCCGGGGCGTTGCCCAACAGACTGCGGTTCATGCGCTTGTCGAAGCCCCAGCGTCGTGGGTCGACTTCGGCCGGCCACCAGTCCGGCGGTGGATCGCGAAAAAAGGCGCCGCACAACTTCACTACGACAAGAACACCGAGGCCGACGGCCATGAGGACGGGCCCGATGTTGCGGGGGTGAAGCACGAAAGCGAACAACACGACAAAGGGGACCGCGCCGCAACCGAATGCACCCGATACCAGTGAAACCTTCGCGCCGCGTTGCTCAGGGTACCAACGAGCAACAGTGGAAAGGCAAGTGGCGTAAACCATCCCGGCGCCGACACCGCACAGCGCGGAGTAGCCCAGTGCGGCGGCTCCGAGATTGCGGGTGTACGAAAGCGTCAGTGGGCCAATGGCGGACAAAACAGCGCCGATCGACATCGTGGTTGCCGGGCGGATTCCCCACCGCCGCCGCAGTGTTGGGGTAGCCGCGGTGGCGCCCGCCTGGAAGATCACCCATAGAGCCAGCACCCAGAAGGCGCCGGCGGGTACCGGGTGATGCGGCTGCTGCACGGCGATAACCGCGACCCCGTAACCAAATTGGAGCACGCTGATCGCAGCCATCGCCGTCCACGGCAGCCACAGCATCCAGCGTCTCGAGCGCGCCATGATGTCCTGTGGCCGTTCGCCGATACGGTACGAGCAGCCATGCGCTCGAATCTGCAGAACCGAGATTCCATCACCACCGGACATATCAATCACCCCTAATGCATACAGTATGCATTTGTTGTACTCCTGATCACACTGTGTGTCCAGAGGCAGGGGAGCAACCCCGAGACCTGGCGGCTTACAGCGCGTGAGCGACCCTGGCGCAACATTATTCGGCAAACAACTTTGTCCGGCTAATTCGTTGCCCACCGGCGCTCGGCGGCGTCCATTCCATCGGCGACGGGGGCTGATAGGCATTGACGAACGGATCGGCGCTAGACAATTCGCCTGTGATTGGGGACACTGGTCGTATACGGTATACAGTCTGCAGAAGACAGCACGTCCTTCCGGCCGTTGCAGCCACATCCACTGCTTCGTGGTTTCCTGCTGTGCGGCGAACCGGGCGGGCAGCAGGCCTTAGGAAGCTGAGGTAATGGTCGGCATCGCGTCCCAGTCATCGGTCACCCGAATCCCAACGGGCAGTGGACCACTCGGCGCCCGGCACGAGACGGCTTTTTAGTCACTACGACAACTCGCAGGGGAGATCTCATGGGTAAGGCATTAGACGGCGTTCGGGTGCTCGATATGACTCATGTCCAGTCGGGGCCCTCTGCGACGCAGATGCTCGCCTGGTTGGGCGCCGACGTCGTCAAACTCGAAACACCGAACGGCGGAGACGTCACCCGGGGCCAGCTGCGCGACCTCCCCGAGGTGGACAGCCTGTACTTCACGATGCTGAACTGCAACAAGCGCAGCGTGACGGTGAACATGAAAAGTGAAGACGGTCAGGAGATCTTCAGCAGACTGGTAGCGCGCTCCGATGTTTTGGTGGAGAACTTCGGCCCCGGCGTCGTCGACCGGTTCGGGTTCAGTTGGGCCCGGCTGCAGGAGATCAACCCGCGGTTGATCTATGCCTCGATCAAGGGTTTCGGGCCGGGCAAGTACTTCAACTTCAAAGCGTACGAGATCATCGCCCAGGCGATGGGTGGCGCGATGGCCACCACGGGTTTCCAGGATGGTCCACCGACTGCCACGGGCGCCCAGATCGGCGACTCCGGCACCGGGATTCACCTCGTCGCCGCCATCCTGGCCGCGCTGTTCCAGCGCACCAACACGGGCCGCGGGCAACGTGTCGAGGTCGCGATGCAGGCCGCTGTACTCAACCTTTGCCGGGTGAAGCTACGCGATCAGCAACGGCTGGCGCATGGCCCGCTGCACGAGTATCCCAACGAGCGCTTCGGCGACGAGGTGCCACGGTCGGGCAACGCGTCCGGGGGAGGCCAACCGGGTTGGGCCGTTCGCACCAAAGGTGGCGGCCCCAACGACTACATCTATGTCATCGTCCAGCCCGCCGGGTGGGCGGCGCTCGCGGAGCTGATCGGGCGGCCCGACCTTGCCGATCATCCGGACTGGGCGCGGCCGGAAGACCGACTACCCAAGCTGGACAAGGTCTTCGCGCTGATCGAGGACTGGAGTCAGCGGCACACCAAATGGGAGGCCATGGAGGCGCTCAATGTCCTCAACGTGCCCTGTGGTCCGGTGCTGAGCACCAAAGAGCTGATCGAGGACCAGACCCTGGCGGATCTGGACGCGATCGTCACCGTCGAGCACCCCGAGCGCGGGACGTTCAAGACGGTCGGTAGCCCGCTGCGGCTTTCCGACTCACCCGTCGATGTCGTGCGTTCACCGCTGCTCGGCGAGCACACCGAGGAAATCTGTACCGAACTCGGGTATTCGCCAGATCAGTTGCAGCGCTTCAGAAGCGCCGGCGTGATCTGAACTGACACCGGCATGAGACGCATCTAGAGACCCCCGGCTCGGTAGAGAAGGACCCGGTTGTGGGACAGAGCCGCGCGCGACTCGGTGCAAGACCGAGGTGGGTCATGACTGGCCGGTCACGGCTTCGGATATCCGGCGTGGCTAACGGGGTGCGCTGTACCGGCGAAATCGCCGGCCGCGCACCGCCTTAGGCGCAACGGGTCCGAAGATTCCCCGAAATCAGAACCCAACCATCAACTCGATGGTCGTCGTGTCGTTGGACGCGAGCAGCCATCGAGTCACCCCTTCATGCCCATTTTCCGAAAGTGAGTCAACGATGTCCTCAACTCTCGCCACCTATCGCGAGGTGATCGACGCGAATGGTCGCATCTACCGCGTCGGCGAAACTGATCACGACCTGCTCGGCAGATCCCGAGCTTCGATGGTCTGGCTGCCGTGGATCGCGATGATGGCAGTCAGCGTTTTTGAATACGGTTACGGCGCGGCCGCCGATACCCTGCGCCATGCCCATGGCTGGAGTCTGTCCGAGACCTTCTGGCTGCTCTCGGTGTGGGCGGTGTTCCAGGCGGCGGTTGCCTATCCCGCCGGCCGGCTGCGGGAGAAGGGCATCACGTCGGCGAGATCCACCATGCTGGTCGCCGCCGTGTTGTCCGCGCTGGGTTTCGTCGCCGTCGCGCACAGCAGCAATCTGGTCGTGGCCTTCCTTGGATTCGCCGTATGCGGCGGCTGCGGCGTCGGTTTGGTGTACTCGACGGGAATCACGATCGTCGGTAAGTGGTACCCCGAGCGGCGCGGCGCCAAGACCGGTTTCGTGTGCGGCGGGTTCGCCTACGGCGCAGTACCTTTCATCTTCATCTTCAGCTATGCGCTGCATCCCGACACCTATGAGTGGGTTCTCGACCTGGTGGGGGCATTCATGCTGGTGGTTGTCACGGTATGCGGCCTGTATTTTCAGGACCCGCCCAAGAACTGGTGGCCGGCGGACGTCGACCCGCTGCAGCACGCCGCCGTCAACGCAAACGCCAGAAGCTTGCAGAAGAACCCACCGGCGGTGCGCCAGTACGGCCCGGTCGAGGCCATCGAGACCGGCATGCTGCCCCTGATGTGGGTGTCGTTGGGGATCACCACCGGTGTCTCGCTGTTCGGCATCAGCTACATGGTTCCGTTCGCCAAGCACCTCGGCTTCGGCGCGATGATCGTGGCCTCATCGGCGGGCGCCCTTTCGATCATCAATGGCGTCGGCCGCGCGGTAACCGGCTTTGTCTCAGACCGGATCGGTCGCAAGCAGACGCTGCTGGTTGTGCTGCTGGTGTCGGTCGTCGCCCTGATCGGCCTGCTCTACACCGGCCTTGCCAAGAACGAGATCGCCTTCATCTTCTTTGCCGTTCTCGTCGGGTTCGGCGGCGGTGCTTTCTATCCGCTGTTCGCCACGCTGACCACCGACTACTTCGGCGAAAACAACAACGCCAGCAATTACGGCATCGTCTACAGCGCCAAGCTGGTCGGCTCGATCTTGGGAATTGGTGTGGGCGCCAGCGTGATTGATGCCTGGGGCTACACCGGTGCCTACTGGCTGGCTGCCGCAAGCGCGCTGCTCTCGGCCGCAACCGCGGCGTTGCTGCGGCAGCCGGGACGGCGGCACAAGGATGCCCGAGTTCCCCAGCCGGTCAGTCAGGCCACACCCTCGTCGGCGGCTTCCTGACGTCGCTCGTGGTAAATCTCGCGGGTGCGCTCGGTGTGGCGGCGCATCAGGTCTCCGGCACGCTTGCCACTGCGTCCGGCGATGGCCTCGATCAGCTCGGAGTGTTCGTCCCAGGCGTCCTTGCCGCGGGCTAACGCGATGGGCTCGTAATACCAGCGCACCCGGCGACCGACCTGGCCGATGAGGTTGGCCAGCACGCTGTTGCCGGACATCGCAACGATATAGGAGTGGAAGGCATCGTTGGCGGTGACAAGGCCTTCTTTGTCACCGCTGGCGAGCGCCTTCTCTCCGGTGCGGTGCAGGTCCCAGAGATGGTCCACCTGCGGGGGCTTGGCGGCGCGAGCGGCCAACCTGGCCGACTCCGCTTCGAGCAGGGTGCGTACTCCCAACAGCTCATCGGCCTCGGCGTCGGTGGGCACGTGCACAAACGCGCCCAACGCCGGGCGCAGATCGACCCATCCCTCGCTTTGCAAGCGCTGCAACGCCTCTCGAATGGGCTGGCGGCTTACGCCGAGTTGGGCCGCCAACTCGTTCTCCACCAAGTGCTGTCCGGGTCGCAGCTCACGGGTGATGATCAGCTCCATCAGCGCCTCGTAGGCGGCCTCGCGTAACGGCGCCGGACGCTCCAGCCTCATCCGCGACCCAGCCTGGCTCGGCGCGCTGGTGGTGGCCATGAAGTCTTCCCTCGCTCCCGTCTCCTGGTTAATCGCGATTTACCTGAGAGATCGCGTACATAGCATACAGTCCACAACATCCAACGGCGCCGGTCGGCGCTTGAAATATGCAGTATCTCTCAAGGTTGTATACAGGATACGGCTGGGCTGAGCTGGTAGACGCCAGAATTGCAAACATTGCGACGTGATTCGCCGCACTTGCACGGTCAAGAAAACCAGTGACGGGGTTGACGAGCAAAATACTGCTCGCCAACCCCGTCGCCAGGTAAGCGCGGGAACCTATCCGCCGCTAGGCCGCACCGGATTTGGCGGTCGCGGTGTACGACCGCGCCCCGACACCGGCTAGTGCACCGCCGTCGACGATGAGGTACTCGTCGCGGATCGGCTTGCCGCCGAAGTAGCACTCCAAGATCTCCCTGGTGCCGGCCGCGTAGCGAGCCTGCGCCGAGAGCGTGGAACCCGAGATGTGCGGCGTCATGCCCTGGTGGGGCATTGTGCGCCACGGGTGGTCGGCGGGTGCCGGCTGTGGGTACCACACGTCACCGGCATAGCCGGCCAACTGGCCGGTTTCCAGGGCGCGGACGATGGCGGCCTGGTCGCAGATCAGCGCGCGTGCCGTATTGATAAGGTAGGCACCGCGTTTCATCGTCGCGAGCAGCTTGTCGTCGAACAGTCCACGGGTCTCCGGGTGCAGCGGAGCGTTGATCGTCACGACGTCGAGGTGCGGCACCATGTCCTGCACGCTGGGGTGGAAGGTCAGGTTCAGTTCCTTTTCCACCTGCGCGGACAGGCGGTGCTTGTCGGTGTAGTGCAGGTGCACGTCGAACGGCGCCATGCGACGCAGTACGGCCAGGCCGATCCGGCCTGCGGCGACGGTGCCGACGTGCATTCCCTCGACGTCATAGGAGCGCTGCACACAGTCGGCGATGTTCCACCCGCCGCCAAGCACCCACTGATGGGACGGCAGGTAGTTGCGGACCTGCGACAGGATCATCATGACGACGTGCTCGGCGACGCTGATGCTGTTGCAGAACGTGACCTCGGCGACCGTGATGCCGGCATCGATCGCCGCGTCCAGGTCGTAGTGATCCGAGCCGATGCCCGCGGTGACCGCCAACTTGAGCTTGGGGGCGCGCGCGATCCGTTCGGCGGTCAGGTACGCCGGCCAAAACGGTTGCGAAATAACGATTTCCGCGTCGTGCAGGTGCTTGTCGAACTCCGAATTCTTGCCCTCCTTGTCCGAGATCACGACCAATTCGTGACCGAGACCCTCGAGGTAGGGGCGCAGGCCGAGTTCGCCGGAGACGCTGCCCAGCAGCGTGCCCGGCGCGAAGTCGATGGCCGACGGTGTCGGCAGCGTTTGCCCGTCCGGGTAGCGGTCCAGGTGAGGCAGGCCGTCGCGCGGGAATTCGGTGGGATATCCGGTTACCGGGTCGTCGTAGAGGACGCAAACCACTTTTGACATTGAATCTCGATTCCTTTCTTGCCGCCGATCCTCGGCTCTTTTCCTGCCGCCGCGGAGATGTGGCGGTCAAGCGTTTCGGTCGCGGGGCGATCGCGCCGCAGTGTCATAAAACCTTTAGTTCCTGGGTGATTTCGGCGACGGACGACTTCGCGTCGCCGAATAGCATCGAGGTCTTCTCGTTGAAATACAGCTCGTTCTCGATGCCGGCGAACCCGGGATTCATCGAGCGCTTCAGCACGATGACGGACCTGGCCTGGTCTACGTCGAGGATCGGCATGCCGTAGATCGGGGATGCCGGATTCGACCGTGCGGCAGGGTTTGTCACGTCGTTGGCGCCGATCACCAGGGCCACGTCGGCGCGGCTGAACTCGCCGTTGATTTCGTCCATCTCTTTGAGCTGCTCGTAGGGGACATCGGCCTCGGCGAGCAAGACGTTCATATGCCCGGGCATCCGACCCGCCACCGGATGGATGGCATGCCGAACCTCCACGCCCCGTCCCTCCAGGAGGCCGGCCATTTCGCGCACCACGTGCTGGGCCTGTGCCACCGCCATGCCGTAGCCGGGCACGATGATCACCTGGCTGGCATAGCCCATCTGCAATGCCGCGTCAGCGGCACTGGTCTGGCGCACGGTCTGGTCGACGGCCCCGTCCCGGCCGTCCGCGCTCGCGCCGGTGCCACCGAATCCGCCGGCGACGATGGCGGGGATCGAACGGTTCATCGCCTTGGCCATCAGGTTGGTCAAGATCGTTCCCGATGCTCCGACGATCATTCCGGCGACGATCATCGCCGTGTTGTCCAGCGCCAGTCCGGTCGCCGCGGCCGACAGGCCGGTGAGCGCGTTGAGTAGCGAGATCACCACCGGCATGTCGGCGCCGCCGATGGGCAGCACCACCATCACGCCGAGCACCGCCGCGAAGACGAGCACACCGATGAAGACGACCGGTGCGCGCTGGCCGGCTCCGATGGCGCCCGCGCAGGCGACGGAGGCGAGCAGCAGTACCAGGTTGAGCGGCTGCTGCGCTCGTCTGAGCCCGATCGGCCTGCCCGGCAACACTTCTTGCAATTTTCCGAAAGCTATCAGCGATCCCCAGAACGACAGTGAGCCGACGATGGCGGCGAACAGCGAAGCGATCGCCACATAGACCGGCGCGGCGGCGTAGCCGTGACTGTCGCGGAATTCCACCCACGACACCAGAGCCACCGCACCGCCGCCCACGCCGTTGAACAGTGCCACCATCTGAGGCATCGCGGTCATCTTGACCCGCTGCGCGGCGGGCACACCGACCACCGACCCAAGCAGTAGCCCGAACGCGATCAGCCACCAGTTGTTCGTGCCGGGCGTCAGCAGGGTGGCCACGATCGCGATCGTCATGCCAACGCCCGCAGTCAGATTGCCGCGTGCGGCGGTGCGGGGGCCGGTCAGGCCCGAGAGGCCGAGGATGAACAGTGCGAACGCGACGATATAGAGAACCGCGATGAGTTCATTCACTTCGGCGACGCAACCTTTCCGGTCTGGGCGCTGGGCTTCTTCTTGAACATGCCGAGCATGCGATCGGTCACCAGGAAGCCACCCACGACGTTGATCGCACCGAAGGCGATGGCGATGACCAGCAACAGCCGGTCGAATGCATCGGTGGCCGACCGGCCGACGAGTACCAGGCCGGCGAGCAACACGATGCCGTGAATTGCGTTGGTGCCGGACATAAGTGGTGTGTGCAGCGTGTTCGGCACCTTGGAGATCACCGCGAAGCCGACAAAGCCGGCCAGCGTGAGGATTGCCAGGTTGGCGACCAGCGTCATCGGATTCCCGTCAACTCGTTGTCGGATTTGGTGACACAGCAGGCGTCGAGGATCTCGTCGGACAGATCGCGCGCATCCGCACCGTCGAGCATGTGTTCCAGCAGGGCCGCGATGTTGCGGGCGTAGAGCTCGCTGGCGTGCTCGGGCATGCTGGCCGGAAGGTTCAACGGCGCCGCGATCGTGACGTCGTGCCGCAGCACCGTCTCGCCCGGCACGGTGAGTTCGCAGTTGCCGCCCGCTTCGCCGGCGAGGTCGACGACCACGCTGCCGCTGCGCATCAGCCGCACCGCCTCGGCGGTGACCAGTTTGGGTGCGGCGCGACCGGGGACCGAAGCGGTGGTGATGACCACGTCGAAGCCCTGGATCGCCTGGGTCAGTTGGCGTTGCTGCTCGGCCTGCTCGGTGGGTGTCAGAGCGCGGGCGTATCCACCTTCGCCCGCCGCGGTGACGCCGAGTTCGAGCCACTTGGCGCCCAGGGACCGGACCTGCTCGGCCACCTCGGGGCGAACGTCGAATCCGGTGGTGCGCGCGCCCAGCCGTTTGGCCGTGGCCAGCGCCTGAAGTCCGGCGACGCCGACGCCGAGCACCAAAACCGTTGCCGGCTTTACTGTTCCGGCGGCCGTGGTCATCATCGGGAAAAAGCGGGTCGAGCATTGCGCGGCACACAGCACCGCCTTGTAGCCCGCGACGTTGGCCTGGGAAGAAAGTGCATCCATGGTCTGCGCACGCGAAATCCGGGGCACGGCTTCCATCGCGAAACCGCAGACACCCGCTCGTCGCAATTGATCGCTGAGCTCCGGCCGGGTGCGGGGTGCCAGGAAGCCGATCAGGCGGGCGCCCTGCTTCAACCGGCCGATCTCCAGTGCGGTCGGCGGGTTCACCTTGACTACGACGTCGGCCGACCACGGGTCACCGATCACGGCCCCGGCCTTGCGATAGTCCTCGTCGCGAATCAACGCTCCCTCTCCCGCACCCGTCTCGACGACGAGATGGTGGCCGGCGGCACGCAAGCGTTCGACGACGGCGGGTACCAGGGCGACTCGGCTTTCGCCAGAGGCGGTTTCGCGAGGCACTCCGATCGCAGGCATATTCCTCTTCCTTGGCTCGGCGACAAGGCACGCTGATCGCCGTCCGGCACGGGTGACAGTCCGCGACGTCTCCGCAGAGAGCGCGTTGGGTTCAACATACGCGGATCGCATACTGTATGCAATAATGATGACCGGAACCTGAGTCGCCAGACGGCTCTGTGCATGCGGGATGCGAGAGGGGACTCTGTGAGGATTGCAGTCGTTGGAGCCGGAGCCATCGGCGCCTATTGGGGCGCGGCGTTGCACCGCGGCGGTGCCGACGTTCATCTGATCGCGCGAAACGACAACCTGCGGGCCATCCGGAAAAATGGTGTCCGCGTGCTCAGCTCGCGCGGTGATTTCGTGGCGCATCCGGCCGCGACGGACTCCCCGGCCGAGATCGGGCCGGTTGACTACGTCTTTTTGGGCCTCAAGGCGCACAGCTACCCGACGTGCGGTCCGCTGGTCGAGCCGTTGATGGGGCCGGACACGGCAATTGTGGCCGCGCAGAACGGTATTCCCTGGTGGTATTTCCACCAGCTGCCGGGTCCGTATCGGGGACACCGGATCGAGGCCGTCGATCCCGGTGGCGCCACCAGCGCCGTGCTGTCTCCGGAGCGAGCGATCGGTTGCGTGGTGTACCCGGCGACGGTGCTGGAGGCGCCAGGCGTGGTTCGTCACCTCGAGGGGACACGCTTTTCCATCGGTGAGCCCTCGGGAGAGCTGTCCGCGCGCTGTAAGGCGCTGAGCGAAGCGATGATCGCCGGCGCGCTGAAATGCCCCGTGGAGCCGGATCTGCGCAACGACATCTGGATCAAGCTGATGGGTAACGTGGCATTCAACCCGCTCAGCGCGCTGACCAGATCGACGATGGTGCAGATGTGCCAGGACCCGAACACGCGGCGGGTGGTGATCCAGCTGATGGAGGAGACCCTGGACATCGCCGCGAGATTGGGCAGTACACCGGATATCTCGATCGAGAAACGGTTGCGGGGTGCCGAAAACGTGGGTCACCACAAGACCTCCATGCTGCAAGATCTGGAAGCGGGCAAGCAGCTGGAACTGGATGCGATCGTGTCCGCGGTGGTCGAGCTCGCCGATCTGACCGGAGCGGGCGCGCCGACGCTTCGCACGGTGCACGCCGCGACCAGCCTGCTCGCCCGCACCAGTGGATTGGCGCCGTCGCACAGTGCCGAGATTTCGCAACAACAACCACAAGCCGCCCTGCATTAAGGGAAAGGACACTTGGTATGCGCACTACGAAGATCGTCTGCACGCTGGGACCCGCAACCGCCACCGCTGGGGGCCTGACCGAACTCATCGACGCCGGAATGGATGTCGCCCGGCTGAATTTCAGCCACGGCACGCATGCGGAGCATTCGGCCTGCTACGACCTGGTCCGTCAGATCGCCGCCCGGCGCGGACGGCCGGTGCGGGTGCTCGCCGACCTGCAAGGCCCCAAGATTCGGCTGGGGCGCTTCGCCAACGGGCCGGTGGTGTGGAACGTCGGCGAGAAAGTCGCGATCACCACCGACGCCTGCCCGGGCGATCACGACCGGGTCTCCACCACCTACGGCGGCCTGGCCTCCGATGTGAAAACCGGTGATCGGCTGCTGGTCGACGACGGCAGAATCGACCTGGCGGTGGTGGAGATCAACGGCACGGACATCGACTGCGAGGTGATTCATGGCGGACCGGTCAGCGACAACAAGGGCATCTCATTGCCCGGCGTCGCAGTCAGCGCTCCGACGTTGTCCGACAAAGACATTGACGACCTGAAGTTCGCCCTGAACCTCGGTGTGGACATGATCGCCATGTCGTTCGTGCGGGCACCCGGGGAGGCGGAGCTGGCCCGCACCATCATGGCGGAGGTCGGCAGGCGGGTGCCCGTCATCGCCAAACTGGAAAAACCAGAGGCCGTCTCGTGCCTACCGGCGATCGTCGCGGCCTTCGACGGATTGATGGTCGCGCGCGGTGATCTTGGGGTCGAGATGCCGCTGGAGCAGATACCGCTGGTCCAAAAGCGAGTCATCCGATTATGCCGCGATGCCGACAAGCCGGTCATCGTCGCGACTCACATGCTCGACTCGATGGTCTCCGATCGGCGCCCGACCCGAGCCGAGGTCTCCGACGTGGCCAATGCGGTGCTCGACGGCGCGGACGCGGTGATGTTGTCCGCGGAGACCAGCGTCGGGGCGTATCCGGCGCACACCGTGACCACGATGGCGCGCATCGTCGACGAGGCGGAGGCGGCGATCGACCGGGGAGAACCGCCGTACTGGGCCGGCCGTGAGGACGCCCACCGCGACCTCCTGGGTGAGGTCGTCTTGGCCGCAACCCGTTTGGTGCTACGGCGGCTGCGGGCGGTCGCGGTGCGCTACGCCATCGCGGGTGGGACCGCGGCACTGGGCCCGTCGGTTGCCAAGCGCTGAGGAGAACAGCACATGTCGTTCCTCACTGTCCACCCCGAAGCCCTGGCGGTAGCGGCCGCACAGCTGGGTGCCGTCGGTGGTGCGATGAATGCTCAGAATGCGGCCGCGGCGGGCGTCACCGGCGCAGTGGTCCCCGCGGCGGCCGACGAGGTTTCCGCGCTTGTCGCAGCACAATTCATGATGCTCGCCCAGATGTACCGGTCGGTCAGCGCACAGGCTGCCGAGGTCCACGAGACGTTGGTCAAAACGATGGCGGAAAGCGCGGATTCGTATGCCGTGGCCGAGGCCGTCAACGCCGCCGCCACCGGGCGGGGGGCCTAGAGGGCGGCGCCCTTGTCGAACTCGGCGGCGATGTCGCGGGCGACCCGCTTCAACAGCGGCGTAATTGTCGGTGCGGAGTTCAACGTGACTCGCACCGCGGGCCCGGAGATCGAAATGGCCGTCAGGGACGGTGCGTCGGGCACCGGCACGGCGAAGCATCGGACGCCGATTTCCTGCTCACCTTCGTCGACCGCATAACCACGGGCGCGACACAACGTGAGGTCTTGCAGTAATCCGTCGGCCGTCGTATGCGAATTCTCGGTCGCTGCGGGCATCCCGGTTCGTGCCACCAGCGCCCGCATTGCGTCGTCGGGCAGTTGCATCAGCAGCGCCTTGCCCACACCGGTGCAATGCGGGTAGACCCGCCGGCCGACCTCGGTGAACATCCGCATCGAATGCGGGGAGGGGACCTGAGCAACGTAGACGGCCATATCGTTGTCCATCACCGCCATGTTCGCCGTCTCACCGGTGCGGTCGACCAACTCGCTCAGATGCAAACGTGACCAGCTGCCGATGAGCGCAGCCGCGCTCTCGCCCAATCGGATCAGCCCGGGCCCCAACGAGTAGTGCCGGTTGGGCAGCTGCCGCAGATACCCCATGCTCAGCAACGTCCGGACCAGCCGGTGCATCGTGGGTTGGGGGAGATCCGCGCGTGCCGCGAGCTCGCCGAGCGGGCCCGTCCCGCCCATGGCGGCCAGTATCTCGAGTACCCCGAACGCGCGCTCCACCGACTGGATGCCGCTGGTGCGGTCGGCGGGGCAGGGCACGGCAGGCGACGGGTCAGTCGAACAGCATTGCGGCGGTGGGGGAATCGTCGATGGTGGTTGCCAATTCATTGTGCTCGGTGATCTTGTCGATATCGGTGCCCATCGCGATGTTGGTAATGCGTTCCAGGAAGACCTCGACCACTACGGGCACCTTGTGTTCGCGGGCGAGTTGCTGGGCGCGGGTGAGCGCCGGCGCGATCAGTGCGGGGTCGGTGACCTGAATCGCTTTGCAGCCCAATCCTTCTGCGACCCGACGATGGTCGACACCGTAGCCCTTGGGCAGATCGCTGTCACCGGATTCCTGGGAATTGATGTTGTCGAACGCCAGGGAAACGAAGTAGTCCATGTCGAAGTTGAGCTGAGCCTGCCGGATCAGCCCGAGGTAGGAGTTGTTGACCACGACATGGACGTAGGGCAGGTTGAATTGCGCGCCGACGGCCAGTTCCTCGATGAGGAACTGGAAGTCGTAGTCACCCGACAATCCCACCACGGTGGCGGTGGGGTCCGCGGCGACCACGCCCAGCGCGGCGGGAATCGTCCATCCCAGCGGTCCGGCCTGTCCGCAATTGATCCAGTGCCGGGGTTTGAATACCTGCAGGAATTGGCCTCCGGCGATCTGGGAGAGCCCAATCGCGGTGACGTAGCGTGCATTACGGCCGAACGCCCGGTTCATCTCCTCGTAGACGCGTTGGGGCTTGATGGGTATGTCGTCGAAGTGGGTCTTGCGGTGCATCGTCTTTTTGCGATCTTGGCAGTCGCGGACCCAGCCGGTCCAATCGGGGAGGTCGCCCGCCGCACGTCGCTTCGACGCCGCGACCACCAGGAGCTCCAGCGCAGCCTTCGCGTCGGAGACGATGCCGAGATCGGGGGCGAAGACCCGGCCGATCTGGGTGGGTTCGATGTCGATGTGAACAAAGCGGCGCCCTCGCCGGTAGGTGTCCAGCCCGCCGGTGTGGCGGTTGGCCCACCGGTTGCCGATGCCCAGCACGAAATCCGATTCGAGCAGGGTGGCATTGCCGTAGCGGTGGGCGGTCTGCAACCCGACCATGCCGGCGGCCAGCCGGTGGTCGTCGGGAATGCTGCCCCAGCCCATCAGGGTGGGCACCACGGGGACGTCGAGTAGCTCGGCCAGCTCAACGAGTAGTTCGGCGGCGTCGGCGTTGATGATCCCCCCACCGGTGATGATCAGCGGGCGTTGCGCGGTGACCAGCATGTCGAGCACTTTGGCGATCTGCGTCCGGGTGGCCTTGGGCCGGTAGACCGGGAGGGGGGCGTATGCCGCCGGGTCGAAATCGATTTCGGCCAGCTGGACGTCGATGGGCAGGTCGATCAGGACGGGGCCGGGCCGGCCCGAGCGCATCAGGTGAAACGCCTTGGCGAAGGCACCGGGGACCTGCCCGGGTTCGAGAACCGTCATGGCCATTTTCGTCACGGGTGCCGCGATCGCCGCGATGTCGACTGCCTGAAAGTCCTCTTTGTGCAGCTTGTCGACCGGGGCCTGGCCCGTGATCGCCAGGATGGGAATGGAATCGGCACTGGCTGAATACAATCCAGTCACCATGTCGGTTCCCGCCGGGCCCGAGGTGCCGATGCACACACCGATGTTGCCGGGTGCGGCACGGGTGTAGCCTTCTGCCATGTGGCTGGCGCCCTCGACGTGGCGGGCCAACAGGTGCCGGATTCCACCGTGCGCCCGCATCGCCGAGTAAAACGGGTTGATGGCCGCGCCGGGCAACCCGAATGCCTGGGTAGCGCCTTCGATTTCGAGGATCTTGACGACCGCGTCGACCGTACGCATCCGGGTCATCGGTTTCCGCCTTCCTGGTGCCCGGAGAGGCGTTCGACACCCCGCAGCAGGCCGGAGTGATCGAGAGAGCCGTCCCCGTTCGCCAGGGCGGAGGCCATCAGCTGCGCAACGGCACTGCCCAGCGGGATGACCACGCCGGCCTGGCGGGCGGCGCTGGTGACGATGCCCAAGTCTTTGTGGTGCAGTGCGATCCGGAAACCTGGATCGAAGTTGCGTGCCAGCATCTTCGGGGCTTTTTGGTCGAGCACCGCCGAGCCGGCCAGCCCGCCGCCGAGCACTTTGACCGCCGCGTCCAGGTCGACGCCGTAGGCACGCAGGAAGGTGATCGCTTCGGCAAGCAGTTCGATATTGCCCGCGACGATCAGCTGGTTCGCGGCCTTGACGGTTTGCCCCGCGCCGTTGAGGCCGACGTGAACGATGGTCTTACCGACGATCTCGAGAATCGGTTTGGCAGCGGCGAAGTCGTCATCCGTGGCGCCGACCATGATCGACAGCGTCGCGTTCTTGGCGGCGGGTTCACCGCCGGACACCGGGGCGTCGATCAGACGCAGGCCGCGTTGGGCGGCTTCCTTGGCCAGCGCGGCGGTGACGTCGGGGCGGATGGAGGAGAAGTCGATCACCAGCGTCGAGGGTTGAGCGTGGGCGAAAACACCTTCCTCGGAGAGCAATACGTTTCGCACGTCGGGGGAGTCGGGCACCATGACCGCCACCACGTCGGCGTTCTTCACGGCGTCGGCAATCGAGTCCGCTTCCGTCCCGCCGGCTTCGAGCAGCTCCGCGGCGCGGCCCGGCGAGCGGTTGTAGCCGATGACGGTGTGGCCGGCGCGGGCGAGATGGCAAGCCATCGGGCTGCCCATGATGCCCAGTCCGATAAAGCCGATCGTGCTCACTGATTCCTCGTTCCTGTCAGTGTTTTCAGGGATTCGACGTTGACGCCGCCGCGACCTCGTTCGGCCTTCGGCAGCCAGTCGAAGGTGTCGGGCCGAGAAGACTTGTATTCCAAACCGATGTAGCCGCTGTATTCACGTCCCAGCAGGATGGCGAGATATTCGCCCAGCGGGACCTCACCGGTGCCCGGTTCCCCGCGCCCGGGCGCATCGGCTATCTGAATGTGCCCGATCTGCTCGTAGTTGGACAGCAGGGCCGCGGTCACATCGTCGTTGTTGACATGCAGGTGATAGAGGTCCGCCAACAGCCGCAGATTGGTGGTACCCGATTCGGCATGCACGCGGTCGATGACGCGAATCGCGTCGGCCGCCGTCTTGAGGGGGTAGCGGGGCGCGCCGCTGACCGGCTCGACGAGCACCGTCGCGCCGATGCGCTGGGCAGCTTGCGCCGCGTAGGCAAGATTCTTGGCCGCGACCTCGTCTTGCACCGCCGGCGCGATGCCCTCGATTCGGTTGCCGTACAAGGCGTTGAAGGCCCGGGTGCCCAGGCTTTCGGCGATGTCGACAGCGACATGCACATTCTCGCGGAACTCGGTTGTCAGTGCGGGATCCGACAGGATTCCCCGGTCGCCACCGGCCATGTAACCGGCGAAGAAGTTCAGTCCGGACAACCGCACATCGGCCTGTTCGATGGCGCGGACGAAGGCCTTGACGTCCGGCTCAGGGGGTGTCGCTTCGATGAACGGCCACCAGAACTCCACCGCCTCAAAGCCCGCCGCTCGCGCCGCGGCCGGCCGGTCCAGTACGGGCAGATCGGTGAAGAGGATCGAGCAGTTCACCGTATACGTCGCGCCAGCCATCGGTTTCCTTCCGGATCTGATTTCCGTATCGCGGAATTGCCGCATCGAGATACGAAATGAGTCAATGCGATACCTGCTGTGGCTGTCAAGGTTCGGCGGGATTCGTACAACCTCAATTGTCAGATTTGATAAGCAGTTTCGATGACTGCGCCACCTGTGGTGCGCTCTGCCTTTGACAGCCGCACGCCACGCGTGTGAGGTTGCTGGGATGGAAGCGGAATTCCGCGCATCGGAATGCCGGCCCATTGCCTGATTTCTGATGGGAGGGCCTGCTCGTGAGGGGCAGCATCGTGTTGGCGCCGGATAAGTTCAAGGGCTCGTTGACAGCCGAGCAGGCCGCGCGGGCAATGGCGCAGGGGGTGTGCCGGGCAGACCCGATGATCACCCCGATCGTCTGCCCCGTCGCTGACGGGGGAGAGGGCACCCTGGACGCCGTGTTGGCGGCCGGATTCGAACCGGTGCGCGCCGATGCGTGCGGGCCGACCGGCGCGCTGGTACACACCGGGTATGCCCGCAAGGGTAACCGTGCGGTCGTCGAGTTGGCTGATGTCTGTGGCCTGCAACGACTTCCGTCGCCGTCACCGGCGCCGGTGACGGCGACGAGCTATGGGCTGGGCAGCGTTATCGGCCGGGCGCTCGACGACGGCTGCCGGGACATCGTCATCGGTGTCGGCGGAAGCGCCAGCACCGACGGCGGCGCCGGGATGCTGATGGCGCTGGGTGCCGAGATACTCGATCGCCGCGGTCGCCCGATCGCACTCGGCGCTCGGGGCTTGGCCGATGCTGCCCACCTCGATCTGAGCGGGCTGCACCCGGGCCTCGCCGCGGCCACGGTCACGCTGGCCGCCGATGTGGACAGCCCGCTGTGCGGGCCACTTGGTGCGGCCGCGGTCTACGGACCGCAAAAAGGGGTGCTCGGCGACCAGGTCGAAGAAGTGGACGACAGCCTGTCCAGATGGGCGGACCTGGTGGCCGGAGCCGTGGGAGCCGACTACCGTGACGCACGCGGGGCCGGTGCCGCGGGAGGGGTGGGATTCGCCGCGCTCGCCGTCTTGCACGCAAGAATGAGGCCGGGCATCGAAATGATCCTCGATCTCGTCGACCTCGATCGAAAGCTGTTGGGCGCCAGGATGGTCGTCACCGGTGAAGGATCCCTGGACGGCCAATCATTGCGCGGCAAAGCCCCGGTGGGGGTCTCACGATGCGCCCGCCCGCATGGCATACCCACTTTCGCCATCGCCGGAGTATCGACGTTGACGAGCGCTCAAGCCCAAACCGCCGGCTTCGGCGCGGTGCGCACCCTCAACGAACTCGAGCCCGATCTTTCGCGCTGCACGAAGTACGCCGCCCAACTACTGACCGTGGTCACCGAACGGTTGATCCGCGAAAGCACCCGATCCTCGCTGGGCTGATAGCGAAAATCGATCAGCACTCGCCTACGGTATTCAGGCAGAAGATCATCCTTCGGTCTGGAAGTCCACGACCCTGGAAAGAGGTTCGCCGCCATGTCCACCCTGCTGCTGCACCATCCCAGTTTCGCCAACCACAAGACCGCAGCCGGGCATCCGGAGCGGCCGGACCGCTACCGCGTGGTGGAAGCCGTCCTCAGCCAGCCGCAATTCGACACGTTGCTGCGCGAGCAAGCCGAGCTGGCCGACCTCGGGACGGCCCGCAATGCGCATTCGAACCGCTACGTCGACGGCCTGGAAGCCGCCCGTCCAGAACAGGGTTATGTGTACCTCGACGGCGGCGACACGATGATGGAGCCATCGACGTGGGAAGTGGTCTTGCGCGCAGTGGGCGGCACGCTGCAGGCGATCGACGGCGTGCTGACCGGGCGGGTCCAGAATGCCTTCGTGGCCTGCCGGCCGCCGGGCCACCACGCCGAAACGGAACGGGCGATGGGCTTTTGCCTGTTCAACAACATCAGCATCGGGGCGCGGCATGCGCAGCAGAAGTACGGACTGATGCGGGTCGCGATCGTCGATTTCGACGTTCACCATGGCAACGGCACGCAGCAGATTTTCTACTCCGATTCCGATGTGCTGTATGCGTCCACCCATCAGATGCCACTGTTTCCCGGCACGGGTGCCGCGGCAGAAACCGGGGTCGGCAACATCTTCAACTCGCCGCTGAAGCCCGGCGACGGCGGGGCCGAGCTGCGCGAGGCCTTTCAGCAACGAATACTGCCCGCGCTCGACAGGTTCGCTCCGGAGTTGATCTTGGTGTCCGCGGGATTCGATGCACACGAGCGCGACCCCCTTGGCTCGCTGACGATGACCGCCGACGACTTCGGCTGGGTAACCCGCGAGCTGATGAACTCGGCCGAAAGGCTTTGTGACGGCCGGCTGGTGGCGGTGCTGGAGGGAGGCTACGACCTTCAGGGACTGGCGGATTCCGTCGCGTCCCACGTCGGTGAGCTGATCAAGGGTTAGGCAACCGGTTGGGCTCTGAGCCTGTCTCCCACAACGCATTCCACACTGGGAACCGAGTGACGAGCCTGGTTCAACTTCAGGAATCTGCCGTCGATCGAGTACTGACCGATGACGTAGACCTCGACATGCTCGGCTGAACCGTCAGTTTTGGCGATCTCGAGGACAAATCGTGCGGCGTAGCGATTCCAGAAGCGGAATTCTTCGAGCGTGAACACGTTCCCGCGTGCGATATCCGCGCGAGCGGTCGCGGCGAGAACGGCGAACTCGTCTCGCGTGTAAGCCCCTCCGCAGTCGCGATGCTGGTAGCCCTGATCGAAGAATGCGTTCATGACGTCATCGACGCTGCGGTGCGCGCAGAACAGCAATTCGCGCAACGCGTCACCAAATGATGGTCGGATCAACGGATCTCCTCCCGTCGGGTCACCGGGTCGGGCTCGCCCAACGTACCCATTGTCATGGGTCGCGGGGCCGCTCGCTATGACGAAAAGTGAAGTGGGTCATCACTTTGGCGGATGGCGCTCGGCTAGCCTCCGATCGGTGAGCGTGGGATGAGGGAGGTTTGCACGCCCACTCGGCGAGCCGCACCTGAAGATTCGTGGCCCACCATGCCGCCCATGGGAAGCTTGGCGGCGTGGCGATGTGCCGCCCCTGCCGCGGGGCCGTGGTGGCCCGCCGAGGTGTGCATTCCCGGGTTGCCCGCGTCTTTCGAGAGCGCATCGGCCCAACCGGGCGGTACCGACAAGGTTCCCAGTTGGGACGCATGACCGAGGTCCGCCGAGGGTTCGCCGCTCGATCCCGCCGACCAGGGGTCGGCGAACGGGTTCAGCACGTCCAGCGGCCCGAGCGCACCGAGCTCAGCGGGCACCGCCTCCTCGGCGCCCAAAAGCGAATCGCCGCCGACCAATTCGAGGCCGGAACCGGCCAGGTCCAGAGCGAACCCGCTGATGTCGGTGCTCAAGCCGAAGCCGTCCGAGCCGAAGCCCAGTGCGCTGGAACCGATCTCGGGTGCGGTGCTGCCGGGGATGTCGAGCAGGGTGGCCATCGCGGTGGAGGCGAGTTGCGCGGCAGCCTGCGTTCCGGCAGTTGTGGTCTTGCCTGCGCTTTTGGCGGAGGTTTTGGCCAGCCGCGACAGCATCGTCAGCGAGGAGGAAATTCCCGACGCCGCCAGCGGTGCTCCAGCACCCGCTATCGATGAGCCATTTCCGGGGCTCGCGAGTCCTTGCAGCGTCATTGCGGCCGAATTCAACAATTTGGTCGAGGCCCCCGCGCCGGGATCAGTCGTGCGTGGCGGCGGCGCAAAGGATGAAAGCCCGGACACACCAGCAGAATTGGCCGCGTAGGTGTACATCGCCGCCGCGTCCTGGGCCCACATTTCGCTGTATTCGGCCTCAGCAACCATGATGGCGGGCGTGTTCTGCCCGACGAGGTTGCTGGCGGTCAACGCCGCAAGGCGAGCCCGGTTGGCCACGATCACCGGCGGTGGCACCATCATCGAGTAGGCGGCTTCGTACGCGGACGCTGCCAAGGTCGCCTTGATGGCGACGTCCTCGCATCGCGCGGCGGTGCTCCTGACCCAGCTGGCGTACGGCAAAACCGCCTCCGTCATCGCCGTCGAAGACGAGCCGCGCCACGATTCACCGATCAGTGCAGCGACCACCGACTCGCATCTACTGGCGGCGAGGTGCATCTCCGCGGCCAACTCCTCCCATTCCGCCGAGGCGGCCAGCAGGGTCGCCGGCCCGGGGCCCGAATACATTCGGCCGGAATTCACTTCGGGTGACAACGCCCCAAAATCCATTGGTCCCTCGTTCTGCCCTTGGCCCGGTGCCGTGTGTCGCCGATGGTGCAGCCGGTGTGCGAAGCTCTCGAAGTGACTACTGTATACAGTATTCAGCAGATTGCGGTAGCTCTGGTGCCGACGAATTCAAAATTCCTGTGTTGCTGACCGGGCCGGCCCTCGACTCGAGGCGAACATCGAACCGATTGCTCGCGCCGAGCCGCCGAACGCCGCCTATCGTGGAGGGATGTGCCGAAACATCACCGAACTGCGCGGTTTGCAGCCGTCGGCCACCGCTGAGGAGATCGCCGCGGCGGCGCGGCAGTATGTGCGCAAAGTCAGTGGCATCACGCGCCCGTCGGCGGCCAACGTCGACGCGTTCGAGGCCGCGGTCGCCGAGGTCACGCAGACGACGACGCGCCTGCTGGAATCCCTGCCACCGCGCCGTCAGCCGCCCCAGACCGTGCCGCCGTTGCGCCGCCCCGAGGTTGTCGCCCGCCTCGCCGCGACGAAATGACGCTCACCGCAACGACGCCCGCGCTCAAGGAGTGGAGCGCGGCCGTGCATGCACTGCTGCAGGGGCGCCAGTATGTGCTGCTGCGCAAGGGCGGCATCGGGGAGAAGCGGTTCGAAGTCGCGGCCGGTGAGTTCCTGTTGTTCCCGACGGTCGCGCACAGCCACGCCGCGCGGGTCCGTCCCGAGCATCACGACCTGCTGGCCGCGGCGGCGGCCGACAGCACCGAGGACCGGCTGGTGATTCGTGCGTCGGCGAAAGTGGTTGCCGCGCTTCCGGTTAACCGGCCCGAGCGGCTCGCGGAGATCGAGGACTTGCACATCTGGACCGACGAGTCGGTGCGGGCCGACCGACTCGATTTCCGGCCTAAACACAAACTCGCCGCGCTGGTGGTGTCGGTGAGTCCGCTGGTCGAGCCGATCCGCCTGACCCGCACGCCCGAGTACGGAGGCTGCACCAGCTGGGTGCAGCTGCCCGCACGGCCGGCGCTGGCGGAGCCGATCCACGACGATGCCGCGCTAGCCGGCGTCGCCGCCCGGGTTCGCGACGCCGTTGGCTGACAGGTCGAGTGGGCCGACCGGAAGCAGCAGCCGGGAGCGCCCGTAGGCGACGGTGTGGGTGGCCGGCTTCGACTCCCGGGCCGTCAGCATCGGTTCGTCGGTGCCCGGGTTGGGCGTGTAACGGGGAACCCAGCTGCCGGCGATGAGCAGCCGGATGCGCGAGCCGGCGCGGAAGCGGTGCGCGATCGGGTCGAGTTCGATCTTGACCGTCCTCGCGGGCGCGCTCAGCCGCCGGTAGCCGTCGCTGACATTGCGCGACCGGCCCTTCGCGTCGACCTCGCTGACCCGGACGAACAGGTCGACGTGCGGATTGTCGGCGTGGTGCGCCAGCTCGACGACCGGGTTTCCGTACACGCACAGATCGTGCAGCAGCGTCGCGCTGTTGAAGGTCAGCACGTCGTCGCGCAACGCGAGGCGGCTGTCGTCGCGGTAACCGCCGAGCGGCGACAGCAGCGGGCCGCCGGTGGTCGGGGTCGGGTCGGCGGGGTCGTAGCGGAACGTCGCCGGCGGCAGCTTCGGCAGGTCGGTGGGCGACGTGTCGTCCAGGTAGCGGCCGGGCCGCAGGTACAGGGCGCGCTGCGAGGTCACCGGCGGCCAGTCGGGCAGGTTGCGCCAGCCCTGGCCGGTGACGCAGACGCGAACTCTGCTGGGCCGGCTCGTCGACGTGCCTGCCAGATGGGTGTCCAGCCAGTCCAAGGTCTCGCGCGCGTTGGTGGCCAGCCCCTTGCTGAGCATCTGGGGGTGGGTCCAGGGGCCGACCGTGAGCGCGACGTCCGCGCCGCGGCGGCGCAGGTGGGCGTACTGCTGCAGCGTCTGGCCCAGGAAGATGTCCTGCCAGCCGCCCATCAGCAAGACCGGTACCTGCACGCGGTCCAGCGCGGCGGCGCATCGCATCGGCTCCCAGAACGCATCGTCCTGATCGCGGTGCTCCACCCAGGATTCGAACCACGGCGCGCCGGTGCCGAGCAGTGCGCGTGCCGACTCGCCGAACGGGACGCCGGCGGCCGCCTGCGCCACCTTGCGGGGAGCCAGCAGCTGGCGGATTCCGGCCCGCAGCCGGCTGGCGTCCTCCTGGTGGGACATCATGTCGCTCCACCCGAGAAAGTCGGTGGTGAACGAGCCGGTGTCCCACACCGCGGCATGGAAATCGTGTGGGCCCACCGAGACGACGGCCGCGGCCAGTTCCGGCGGCGGGTCCTGCAACAACGCCCACTGCGTGAAACCCAGATACGACAGGCCGATGGTGGCGAAGCTACCGGTGAACCAGGGTTGCTGGACCAGCCATGCGGCGGTGTCGGCGCCGTCGGCGGCTTCGTTGACCATCGGCTCGAACACACCCGCGGACCCGAACGTGCCGCGCACGCTCTGCACCACGACGTGGTAGCCCCTGGCGGCATACGGCCGGGCGAACACCAGCGAGAACGGAAACCCACGCCCGTAGGGTCCGCGCACCAGCACGGTGCCGGCCGGGCTGGAGGTGGCCGGTGCGTAGTGATCGGCCACCAGCCGCACCCCGTCGCGCATCGGGACCTCGACTCGGTTCACGCGGTAGCCGGTGGTGGCCGGCCGCAGACCCAGTAGCCGGCCCGCGGCGTTGACGGCGGCCTGGGTCAGGCCGTGCAGCGCGGGCTCGGCGGGTCGAGTCGATGTCATGCTCACGTCAACCAGGTTAAGGCCGACCGGCAAAGGAAATTTACGCCGACGGGAATTCATTTCAGCAACAAAGGTTCGCGCTGACCGGTGTCGCGACGGGGCTAGAACTTGTAATACGGCGTGAGGTCGTTGGCCCGTTGCAGGTTTGTGGAAGGGCAGTCGACCTCGGGGTTGGAGTACACCGTCGAGTAGAACAGCGCTTGCTGCAGCAGGCCGTAGCTGGTCTTGAACGCCACCATGCAGGAGAAGAACCAGTAGCTGTTGTGGTAGGTCGGCTTGAGCACCCAGTACGTTGCGGCGCGGTGCCCCTGGATCGTGGTCTCCAGGGCGTCCGGCGGCAGGGACTGTTCGTAGGTGCGCCAGATGATGGGCTCGACGGCCAGCTGGTAGTTGCCCGCGTCGAACTGGCAGCGCAGCCCGTCCTGAGGCTCGGGCGGGGTGAACGCCAGCCCGAGCCGCTGCAGGGCGTCGAACGGGATGTCCCGGCACGGATCGAACGGGCTCGGGTCGGTGGTCGCGATGATCGGACTTTTCATCGTGGTTTCCATCGGCTGCGCCGTCGACCGCAGATCGACGGTTTTGCCCGAGCCGACCGGCGGTGCGCCCTGCCAGCCCACGGTGCCCGCTATGACCGCCGTCATCACCGCACCGAGCGCCGCGAGCAGGCGCACCTTGGAAAACATGATTCCCCCTGCCTCGGCCGTCCCTTGCCGGGAGTTTACAAGTCACGTGCGCGGGGTCACAGCCAAACCTGAACTTGTTCTAACCGACAGCCCGCAAACGCCGAAAAGCCGCAGCGGAACCGGCGTAGCCGCGCCGGATCGTTAGGCTGGTTACTTGTGGTTACTCGGGACTCGACGAACGGGGCACAGCCGACGCTGTGGGCGGTGTCCGACCTGCACACGGGTCACATGGGCAATAAGCCGGTCACCGAATCGCTGCATCCGACGTCGCCGGACGACTGGCTGATCGTCGCCGGCGACGTCGCCGAGCGCACCGACGAGATTCGTTGGGCCCTTGACCTGCTGCGACGCCGGTTCGCCAAGGTGATCTGGGTGCCGGGCAACCACGAGCTGTGGACCACCAATCGAGACCCGATGCAGGTGTTCGGCAAGGCGCGCTACGACTACCTGGTCAACATCTGCGACGAGATGGGCGTGATCACGCCGGAACATCCCTTCCCGGTGTGGACCGAACGCGGCGGCCCGGCCACGATCGTGCCGATGTTCCTGCTTTACGACTACACCTTCTTGCCCGAGGGGGCGCGGAGCAAAGCCGAAGGCCTGGAAATCGCGCGCCGGCAAAACGTGATGGCGACCGACGAATTCCTGCTGTCCTGCGAGCCGTATCCCACCCGCGACGCCTGGTGCCGCGAACGGGTGGACATCACCCGGGCGCGCCTTGAACAGCTCGACTGGATGACGCCGACCGTCCTGGTGAACCACTTCCCGCTGGTGCGCGACCCCTGCGATGCGCTGTTCTACCCGGAGTTCTCGCTGTGGTGCGGCACCACCAAGACCGCCGACTGGCACACCCGCTACAACGCCGTCTGCTCGGTCTACGGACACCTGCACATCCCGCGGACCACCTGGTACGACGACGTGCGATTCGAAGAAGTCTCGGTCGGCTACCCGCGCGAGTGGAAGCGCCGCAAGCCGCACAGCTGGCTGCGCCAGGTGCTGCCGGATCCGCAGTACGCGCCGGGCTACCTCAACGACTTCGGCGGGCACTTCGTGATCACTCCCGAGATGAAGGCGCAGGCCGAGCAGTTCCGGGAGAAATTGCGGCAGCGGCAATCGAAATGACCGCGGACATGCTGGTGTCGTCGGTGTTGCCGGCGACCTCCGAGGTGGCGTATTCGGAGGTGTACTCCGACCCGCCCGGTCTGGACCCGTTGCCCGAAGAAGAGCCGTTGATCGCCAAGTCGGTTGCCAAGCGGCGCAACGAGTTCATCACCGTTCGGTACTGCGCCCGGATCGCGCTGGGCGAGCTGGGCCTGCCGCCGGTGCCAATCCTCAAGGGCGACAAGGGAGAACCCTGCTGGCCCGACGGCGTCGTCGGCAGCCTCACTCATTGCGCCGGGTATCGCGGGGCGGTGGTGGGGCGCAGTGCCGCGGTGCGCTCGGTGGGCATCGATGCCGAACCGCACGACGTGTTGCCCAACGGCGTGCTGGACGCGATCAGCCTGCCGGCCGAGCGCACCGAGATTCCGCTGGCGATGCCGGACGGTCTGCATTGGGATCGAATCCTGTTCTGCGCCAAGGAGGCAACCTACAAAGCGTGGTATCCGCTGACCAAGCGGTGGCTGGGGTTCGAAGACGCCCACATCCGTTTCGAGGCCGACGGCCCGGCTGGCGGCACGTTCGTCTCGCAGATCCTGATCGATCCGGAGGCACTGTCGGGTCCGCCGCTGACCGCGCTGCGGGGCCGCTGGTCGGTCGACCGCGAACTCGTGCTCACCGCGATCGTGCTATGACCGAAAGCCCCACCGGCCCGGGCATTCTCGTCGTCGACAAGCCGTCCGGAATGACCAGCCACGACGTGGTCGGGCGCTGCCGGCGCATCTTTTCCACCCGGCGGGTGGGCCACGCGGGCACGCTGGACCCGATGGCCACCGGCGTGCTGGTGGTAGGCATCGACCGCGCCACCAAGATCCTCGGCCTGTTGACGGCATCCTCGAAGTCGTACGCGGCCACTATCCGGCTGGGCCAGACCACCTCCACCGAGGATGCCGAAGGTGAACTGCTGCAGAGCATCTCGGCCGAGCGCGTGGCGGACGAGGCGATCGAGGCTGCGATGGCCGGGCTGCGCGGCGATATCGAACAGGTGCCGTCGGCGGTCAGCGCGATCAAGGTCGGGGGCAGGCGCGCCTATCAGTTGGTTCGTGAGGGCGAGGCCGTCGAGCTCAAGGCCCGCCCGGTGCGCATCGACCGGTTCGAGGTGTCGGCGACCCGGCGGTCCGGCCCGGTGATCGACGTCGACGTCGACGTCGACTGCTCGTCGGGTACCTACATTCGCGCGCTGGCCCGCGATCTCGGGTCCGCGCTGGGGGTGGGTGGGCATCTGACGTCGTTGCGGCGCACCCGCGTCGGGCGCTTCGAGCTGGACCAGGCGCGCACGCTCGACGAACTCGCCGAGCAGCCGCGGCTGAGCTGGACACTGGACGACGCGTGCCTGCTGGTGTTCCCGCGCCGCGTCCTGACCCCCGACGAGGTCGAGGCGACCAGCCACGGCCGGTCCTTGTCGCCGGCCGGAATCGACGGTGTGTACGCCGCCAGCGACGATGACGGCCGGGTGATCGCGCTGCTGCGCGACGAGGGTTCGCGGACCAAGTCCGTCGTGGTGATTCGTCCCGCCACGCTCTAGCGGGTCCCGGCCGAGCGGTTGGTTGGGCCGCGTTGCACACTGGGATGACTAGGCGGCCTACCGTTCGGAAGGGGCAGGAATGTCCAGCAAGATGTCCAACAAGGTTTATGTCATCGGCGTCGGCATGACGAAGTTCGAGAAGCCGGGCCGCCGCGAGGGGTGGGACTACCCGGATATGGCGCGCGAGTCGGGGACCAACGCGCTGACCGATGCGGGCATCGACTACAGCGAAATCGAGCAGGGCTACGTCGGCTACGTCTACGGCGAGTCGACGGCGGGGCAGCGTGCCCTCTACGAACTCGGCCTGACCGGCATCCCGATCGTCAACGTCAACAACAACTGTTCGACCGGCTCCACCGCGCTGTTCCTGGCCGCGCAGGCGATTCGCGGCGGATTGGCCGACTGCACGATCGCGCTGGGGTTCGAGAAGATGAAGCCCGGATCGCTGGCCACGACCTACGAAGATCGCACCAACCCGATGGACAAGCACGTCCAGGCGATGGCCGAGATCAGCGAGTTCGCCTTTCCGGCGGCGCCGTGGATGTTCGGCGCGGCGGGGCGCGAGCACATGAAGAAGTTCGGCAGCACCGCCGAGCACTTCGCCAAGATCGGCTACAAGAACCACAAGCATTCGGTGAACAACCCGTTCGCACAGTTCCAGGACGAGTACACCCTCGACGACATCCTCGCGGCGAAGATGATCTACGACCCGCTGACCAAGCTGCAGTGCTCGCCGACGTCGGACGGTTCGGGTGCGGCGATCCTGGCCTCGGAGGGATTTGTCGACCGGCATGGACTGGCCGAGCAGGCGGTGGAGATCGTCGGGCAGGCCATGACGACCGACTTCAAGTCCACCTTCGACGGCAGTGCCAAGGGGCTCATCGGCCACGACATGAATGTGCAAGCAGCGCAACGGGTTTACGACCAGTCCGGTCTGGGCCCGGAGGACTTCCAGGTGATCGAGCTGCACGACTGCTTCTCGGCCAACGAGCTGCTGCTCTATGAAGCCCTCGGTTTGTGCGGCGAGGGGGAGGCGGCCAAGCTGATCGACAACGGCGACACCACTTACGGCGGGCGCTGGGTGGTCAACCCGTCCGGCGGCCTGATCTCCAAGGGCCACCCGCTGGGCGCGACCGGGCTGGCGCAGTGCGCCGAGCTCAACTGGCAGCTGCGCGGCCAGGCCGACAAGCGTCAGGTCGACAACGTCAGTGCCGCACTGCAACACAACATCGGGCTGGGCGGGGCAGCGGTCGTCACCGCGTACCAACGGGCCGAGCGCTGAGCACCAAACGGCCGGGGGGAACACTGTGATCGAATGGTCCGACACCGACCTGATGATGCGCGATGCCGTTCGTCAGTTCGTGGACAAGGAAATCCGCCCGCATCTGGACGAACTGGAAACCGGTGCGCTGTCGCCGTATCCGATCGCGCGTAAGTTCTTCAGCCAGTTCGGCCTCGACGCCATGGCCGCCGAGTCGGTCAAGAAGATGCTGGACCGCGAGCGCGCCAAGGCCAACGGTGAACCCAAGGGCGAAAAGCCGGACAGCGCAGATGATTCCGGCGGCCTAGGCCAGCAGTCGATGGTCGCGGTGCTGGTCTCCGAAATCGCGCGGGTCAGCATCGGATTGCTGAGCACCGCGTCGGTCAGCCTCGGCCTGGGCGCGGCGACCATCATGAGCCGCGGCACGCTGGCCCAGAAGGAGCGCTGGCTGCCGGAGCTGATGACGCTGGAAAAGATTGCGGCGTGGGCGATTACCGAGCCGGACTCCGGCTCGGACGCGTTCGGCGGCATGAAGACCTACGTCAAGCGCGACGGCGAGGACTACATCCTCAACGGGCAGAAGACATTCATCACCAACGGGCCCTACGCCGACGTGCTGGTCGTCTACGCGAAACTCGACGAGGGCGACGCTTCCGTGGACAAGCGGAACCGTCCGGTGCTGGTGTTCGTGCTCGACGCGGGGATGGAAGGCCTGACGCAGGGCAAGCCGTTCAAGAAGATGGGCATGATGTCCTCGCCGACCGGCGAATTGTTCTTCGACAACGTGCGGCTGAGCCGGGACCGGCTGCTCGGCGAGAGCGAACAGCATGCCAGCGGTGACGGCCGCGAAAGCGCCCGCGACAATTTCGCCGCCGAACGGATCGGGATCGCGATGATGGCGCTGGGCATCATCGACGAATGTCACCGGCTCTGCGTGGATTACGCGAAGAACCGCACGCTGTGGGGCCGCAACATCGGGCAGTTCCAGCTGATCCAGCTCAAGCTGGCGAAAATGGAGATCGCCCGGATGAACGTGCAGAACATGGTCTTCATGACGATCGAGCGTCAGCAGGCCGGTAAGCCGCTGACGCTGGCCGAGGCCTCGGCCGTCAAGCTGTACTCCTCGGAGACGGCCACCGAGGTCGCGATGGAGGCCGTGCAGTTGTTCGGCGGCAACGGCTACATGGCCGAGTACCGCGTAGAGCAGCTGGCCCGTGACGCGAAGTCGCTGATGATTTACGCCGGCAGCAACGAGGTCCAGGTCACCCACATCGCCAAGGGCCTGCTGGCCGGCTGACTAGCCGATCTTGAGATGTAGTTCGTCGAAGTGCAGGATTCCGCGCGGCCACCCCACCGTGGGTTCGCGCAGCACCGAACACTCGGGGATCCGCCGGTTCCATTCCTCGATGATGAGGCGCAGTTCCAAGCGGGCGAGATGTGAACCCAGGCAGCGGTGCGGTCCACGACCGAACGCGAAGTGGTTGACGCGGGTGTCGTGGATGACGTCGGTGTCCGGGTATCGCTCGGGATCGTGGTTGGCGGTCCCGACTCCGAGCCAGCACTGTGAGCCGGCGGGGATCAGCACTCCTCCCACTTCGACGTCCGCCGTGGTTATCCGTGGCACATGGGGTACCGGGCCGTCGACACGCAGGAGCTCTTCGATGAAGTTCGGAACCGCGCTCTCATCGGCGGCGAGCTTCGCGCGCAGCGACGGGTTGCGCGCCAGTTCGTGGAGTGCGAACCCGGCGGCCGCGGTCACGGTGTCCAGACCGGCGGCGATGAACAGGAAGCACAGCCCGATGATCTCGGGGTCGGTGAGTGCACCTTCGCCGGTGTCGGTCACCAGCAAGGTGAACAGATCGTCGTCTCCGGGAGCCGCGCGTCGTTCGGCGATGCGCTCGGTCAGATAGGTCGTCATCTCGATGCCCAGTGCCATGGTCTCGGGTGACGGCACGCTGTCCTCTGTCGAGAAGTTGAGCAGGGTGTCCTTCCAGGCGAGCAGCTTGTCCAGGTCGGCCAGCGGCAGGCCGAACAGTGTCAAAAACACTTGAGAGGGAAAGGGAATGGCGAGCGCGCCCATGACGTCGCAGGTATCCCCGGACGCCTTGATCGCATCGATGAGGTCAGCTACCTGATTCCGCAATTGCGGGGCCCGCTCGGCCATTCGCCGGGGCCCGAAGAACTTGTCCAGCGTCTTGCGGTAACGGGTGTGCTCGGGCGGATCGGACTGGATCGGTACCAAGGGGAAGGGCATTCCGGCGAATCCGAAGGCCCCTTGCGAAGAGAACAGCTCGGGGGAGGTCGCCGCCAGTTCGACGGCGTCGGCGCTGCTCAGAAAGTAGACACCGGTATCGGACACCGCGACCTTTCCGGCCGCCAGCAGCGCACTCCACGCCGCATTGCGGTCAGTGGCGAAAGGCAACGATTCGAGCTTTGGCAGTGCGGGGCAGCCGATCTGCATGGTCACTCCTCGAGTTGAGCAACGTGCGACTCTCTGGGTAAAAAATCTCCCTCTTGAGACGAAGCTCAGCTACAGTACCATTGGGGGTGTGGTCTATGTCACTTTTTTCGTTTCCGGTCCGAGTCGTTAGTTCGTGCCGTTCATGTCATCCAGCGATATGCCGCGCCTGAGTCCCGCGGCTGACATCAGCGGTGGCCCGGACACCGCGGCGCGGCCGGATGCCCTGCGGGCCCGGCTGATTCGGGCGGCCGACGTTTGGCTGCGTCACCACGGCGTCGATCAACTGTCCATCGAGGCGATTGCCGCGGCCGCCCGCGTTTCGCGCGCCACCGCCTTCCGCAAGCTCGGCGGCCGCGATCAGCTCGTCGTCGCGGTTGCGCTGGCGCGTTCGGATCGCTTCACGCGCGAATGCACGACGGAAATGGCCCGCCAGGTAGGCACCTTCGCCAAGCTCGAGGCGGCGTTTCTCTATCTGGTGCGCGAATTGCCCAACGACCCGATCGTCCGTGAGTTCTTCGCGCTCAAGCCGGCGGGCGACTTCGGTCCCGAAGCGGACGCAATCGCCAACGCCACGCTGGGTCCCGCGATCGAGGCCGGCCGCGCCGCCGGAGAGGTACGCGACGATGTGCCTGTCGACGAAATCGTGCACTGGACCGTCGAGCAGCTCTACTTCGCCGTAATGCAGACCGACCGAAGCCCCGACGCCGTCATCAACCGAGTTCGCACTTACCTGGCGCCGGCGCTCAGCGCTCATCGGACCGACCAGTTCTCCGGCAGCATCCGCTCACGCGTCGAAAGCCTGGACTCCGCACTCGAGCAGGCCCGTGCGGCGCTGTCCGCATTGCAGCAGGCCGCCCGGCCCGCGGTCACTGCCACGCGCTAGGCAGCTAGGCCACGACCCAGATTGCCCGCGCGGCGGGACTGCCCAGGTCGACGGTGGTCTCGGCGTCGTCGGATTCGATCGCGACGGAGATCATGCCGGCGAATTCGCGCCTGGTCACCACCCGCAGTCGCGAGTCGAGGTTGATCCCGACGCTGTCGAAGTACCGCAGCATCTCGGGGTCCTTGTCGGAGATGCGGGCCACCGTCGCGGTTTCGCCCTCTTCGCACGCCCACAGCTCGCGCGCCGGGGGGGTGGGCACCTGGCCGTCGGACGCCGGGATCGGGTCGCCGTGCGGGTCGCGCTGCGGGAATCCGAGTTTGGCGTCGATCCGGTTCACCAGCCGATCCGATACGGCGTGCTCGAGCACCTCGGCCTCGTCGTGCACCTCGTCCCAGCCGTAGCCGAGCTCGTTGACCAGGAAGGTCTCCAGCAGCCGGTGCCGGCGCACCACCCCCAGCGCCGCGCGCCGTCCCGCATCGGTCAGGGTTACCGCCCCGTACTTCGCGTGGTGGACCAGTCCCTGCTCGGCGAGTTTGCGGATCGACTCCGACGCGGTGCTGGCCGACACCCCGATCCGGTCGGCCAGCATCTTGGTGCTGACCTTTTCCACGGACCACTCCTGGGCATTCCAGATGACCTTGAGATAGTCCTGGCCGACCGCGGTGAGACCGCCAGCCTCTTCGTCAGCCCTCACAACCGCAAAGTTTAGGCAATCTAGGTCTCATGTGGCGTGCTGACCGGCACAGTCGGCGTTGATATCGCGAAATGCCCACGCCGGTGCCGCGGAATCGGGATCCTACGGCGCGTCGGGCCAGAGTGCACCGTAGGCTTGCGATCGTGCAGCGGTGGCGCGGCCAAGATGAGATTCCCACTGACTGGGGCCGATGCGTGCTCACGATCGGGGTGTTCGACGGCGTGCACCGCGGTCATGCCGAATTGATTGCGCACGCGGTGAAAGCCGGACGGGCACGCAACGTGCCGACCGTGCTGATGACGTTCGATCCCCACCCGATGGAAGTGGTCTATCCGGGCAGTCACCCGGCGCAGCTGACCACCCTGACCCGACGTGCCGAGCTCGTCGAGGATTTGGGTGTCGACGTGTTCCTGGTGATGCCGTTCACCACGGACTTCATGAAGCTGACGCCGGAGCGCTACGTTCACGAGCTGCTGGTGGAGCACCTACACGTGGTCGAGGTCGTGGTGGGGGAGAACTTCACCTTCGGCAAGAAGGCGCTGGGCACCGTCGACACGCTGCGCAAAGCCGGTGACCGGTTCGGATTCGCGGTGGAGTCGATGTCGCTGCTCTCCGAGCATCACAGCAACGAGAACGTGACGTTCTCGTCCACCTACATCCGATCCTGCGTGGACGCCGGTGACATGGTGGCGGCCACCGAGGCGCTGGGCCGTCCGCACCGCGTGGAGGGCGTCGTGGTCCGCGGTCACGGGCGCGGCGTCGAATTGGGTTACCCCACAGCCAATGTGGCGCCGCCGATGTACTCGGCCATCCCGGCCGACGGCGTGTATGCCGCGTGGTTCACCGTGCTCGGACACGGCCCGGCCACCGGCACCGTGATCCCGGGGGAGCGCTACCAGGCGGCCGTCTCGGTCGGCACCAACCCGACCTTTTCCGGACGCACCCGCACCGTCGAAGCGTTCGTCCTCGATACCACCGCCGACCTGTACGGACAGCTTGTCGCGCTGGACTTCGTCGCCCGCATCCGCGGACAGCAGAAGTTCGATTCGGTGAAGGAGCTGGTCGCCGAGATCGGCGTCGACACCGAGCGGACCCGCACCCTGCTCTCCGACTGAACGGACTTCGGGCGGTTGTCGCCGGCGCCTTCAGCTGAGGTAAACAAGTGCTCACTTGTGCTGCTCAAGCACTTGAGATCGTTTGGTAAGCGATCGCTGTGGAAGCGTGCTGGTTTGACCGCGCATCCCACGATTCGGGGCGGGTGCGGGTTGGCTGCTAAACTTCCGGGCGATATCGGCGTGTGCTGCGGTTCGCGGCGGCCGCGCCTGGACATTGAACCTTCGCGGACCTATTGATGGAGCTATTTCGTGGCGCTTACTGCCGAGCAGAAAAAAGAAATTCTGGGCCAATACGGCCTGCATGACACCGACACCGGATCGCCGGAGGCGCAGATCGCGCTGCTGACCAAGCGGATCGCCGATCTCACCGAGCACCTCAAGGTGCACAAGCACGACCACCACTCGCGGCGCGGCCTGCTGCTGCTGGTGGGTCGCCGGCGCCGCCTGATCAAGTACATCTCGCAGATCGACGTCGAGCGCTACCGCTCGCTGATCGACCGGCTGGGCCTGCGTCGCTGACGCCTGGCCCGCTCCCACGCCTTCCTGGCCGGCCAAGTTCGCCAGTGTAGAGTGAGAGCGTTCTGGGCCTGTTTGGCCCGAACAACTGGTGCGGTGCGCGCAGATCCGTGTGTTCCGTTCCAGCGTGTCACGACGGAAGCAACCCGGTCTGTATCGGGCGGTCTTCGGTAGTGGCAGCCGGGCTCTCCGGATCTGGGGCAGGTCGGCCGCTTCGATCGATGGCCGTAGCCGCATTCAGACTCTAGTTATTCAGGGAAGCTCCGAACCCTCTGCGGGTTGCGTGTGACCACGCGAAAAAGCTGAATAACTCAGAGAGGCTGTACGGACACCTATGTCTGTAGCTCAAATTGATGAAGGCGTGTACGAATCGACCGCCACAATCGACAACGGGACCTTTGGTACCCGCACCATCCGTTTCGAGACCGGCCGGCTGGCCCAGCAGGCCGCCGGTGCCGTCGTCGCCTACCTCGACGACGAGAACATGCTGCTGTCGGCGACCACCGCCAGCAAGGCGCCCAAGGAACACTTCGACTTCTTCCCGTTGACGGTGGACGTCGAGGAGCGGATGTACGCCGCCGGGCGTATCCCCGGTTCGTTCTTCCGTCGCGAGGGCCGGCCCTCCACTGACGCGATCCTGACCTGCCGGCTGATCGACCGCCCGCTGCGGCCGTCGTTCATCTCCGGGCTGCGCAACGAGATTCAGGTCGTCGTGACGATCCTGAGCCTGGACCCCAACGACCTGTACGACGTGCTGGCGATCAACGCCGCGTCGGCGTCCACTCAGATCAGCGGGTTGCCGTTCTCCGGTCCGATCGGGGGCGTGCGGGTCGCGCTGATCGACGGCCAGTGGGTCGCGTTCCCGACCGTCGAGCAGCTCGAGCGGGCCGTGTTCGACATGGTCGTCGCGGGCCGCAAGGTCGAGGGTGACGTCGCGATCATGATGGTCGAGGCCGAGGCCACCGAAAAGGTCATCGAGCTCGTCGAGGGCGGCGCGCAGGCGCCGACGGAAACCGTTGTGGCCGAAGGCCTGGAGGCCGCCAAGCCGTTCATCGCCGCGCTGTGCACCGCTCAGCAGGAGCTGGCCGACGCGGCCGCCAAGCCGGTCGGTGAGTACCCGACGTTCCCGGACTACCAGGAAGACGTCTACTACTCGGTCGCCTCGGTGGCCACCGACGAGCTGGCCAAGGCGCTGACCATCGGCGGCAAGGCCGAGCGCGACGCGCGCACCGACGAGCTCAAGGCCGAGGTGGCCGAGCGGCTCGCCGAGACCTACGAGGGCCGGGAAAAAGAGGTCAGTGCCGCGTTCCGCGCGCTGACCAAGAAGCTGGTCCGCCAGCGCATCCTGACCGACCACTTCCGCATCGACGGCCGCGGCATCACCGACATCCGCGCGTTGTCGGCCGAGGTCGCCGTCGTGCCGCGGGCGCACGGCAGCGCGCTGTTCGAGCGTGGCGAGACCCAGATCCTGGGTGTCACCACGCTGGACATGGTCAAGATGGCCCAGCAGATCGACTCGCTCGGGCCGGAGACCTCCAAGCGGTACATGCACCACTACAACTTCCCGCCGTTCTCCACCGGCGAGACCGGCCGCGTCGGTTCGCCGAAGCGGCGTGAGATCGGGCACGGCGCGCTCGCCGAGCGGGCGCTGATTCCGGTGCTGCCCAGCGTCGAGGAATTCCCCTACGCGATCCGTCAGGTGTCGGAAGCGTTGGGCTCCAACGGTTCGACGTCGATGGGATCGGTCTGCGCGTCCACGCTGGCGCTGCTGAACGCGGGCGTTCCGCTCAAGGCGCCGGTGGCCGGTATCGCGATGGGCCTGGTCTCTGACGACGTCGAGGTCGACGGGAAGACCGAACGCCGTTTCGTCACCCTGACCGACATCCTCGGTGCCGAGGATGCGTTCGGCGACATGGACTTCAAGTGCGCCGGTACCAAGGACTACGTCACCGCGCTGCAGCTGGACACCAAGCTCGACGGCATCCCGTCGCAGGTGCTCGCGGGCGCGCTGGCGCAGGCCAAGGACGCGCGACTGACCATTCTCGAGGTGATGGCCGAGGCCATCGACGCCCCCGACGAGATGAGCCCCTACGCGCCGCGGGTGACCACCATCAAGGTGCCGGTCGACAAGATCGGGGAGGTCATCGGGCCCAAGGGCAAGGTCATCAACGCCATCACCGAGGAGACCGGCGCACAGATCTCCATCGAGGACGACGGCACCGTGTTCGTCGGCGCCACCGACGGTCCTTCGGCGCAGGCCGCGATCGACCGGATCAACGCCATCGCCAACCCGCAGCTGCCCACGGTGGGCGAGCGATTCCTCGGAACCGTGGTCAAGACAACGGATTTCGGTGCCTTCGTTTCGCTGTTGCCCGGCCGCGACGGTCTGGTGCACATCTCCAAGCTCGGTAAGGGCAAGCGCATCGCCAAGGTCGAGGACGTGGTGAACGTCGGCGACAAGCTGCGCGTGGAGATCGCCGACATCGACAAGCGGGGCAAGATCTCGCTGGTCCTGGTCGAGGAAGACGGCGCAGCACCCGCCGATGCCCCTCAGGAGACCGCGCCAGCCGATGCCGCGACAGCCAGCAGCTGACTTACCCGGGGCGCGCCCCGGCCGAGCGGGTGCCCTGCGGCGGGGTAAGCAAGCCGCCGAGGCGCAAGCTGCGCCGCAGGCCACCTTGCGCCGCACCACCTTGCCGGGCGGCCTGCGGGTGGTCAGCGAGTACCTGCCCGCGGTGCGCTCCGCGTCCGTCGGGGTGTGGGTCGGTGTCGGATCGCGCGACGAAGGCGCGACCGTTGCCGGTGCGGCGCACTTCCTCGAGCATCTGCTGTTCAAGTCGACGCCGACCCGTACCGCGGTCGACATCGCCCAGGCGATGGACGCCGTCGGCGGCGAGCTGAACGCGTTCACCGCCAAGGAGCACACCTGCTACTACGCGCACGTGCTCGACAGCGATCTCGAACTGGCCGTCGACCTCGTCGCCGACGTGGTCCTCAACGGCCGCTGCGCCGTCGAGGACGTCGAGCTCGAACGCGACGTCGTCCTCGAGGAGATCGCGATGCGCGATGACGACCCGGAGGACGCGCTGGGGGACATGTTCCTCTCGGCGCTCTTCGGCGATCATCCGGTCGGGCGCCCCGTGATCGGTACCGCGCAATCGGTTTCGGCGATGACGCGGTCGCAGCTGCACTCCTTCCACATGCGGCGCTACACGCCGGAACGGATGGTCGTCGCGGTGGCCGGCAACGTCGACCACGACGAGGTGGTCGGCTTGGTGCGCGAACACTTCGGATCGCGTCTGGTGCGTGGGCGCCAGCCCATTTCGCCGCGCAAGGGCACCGGACGAGTCAACGGCCAACCCGGATTGTCGGTGGCCAAGAGGGACGCCGAGCAGACCCACGTGTTGCTGGGCGTGCGCACCCCCGGACGCAGCTGGGAACATCGCTGGGCGTTGTCGGTGCTGCACACCGCGCTGGGTGGCGGGTTGAGCTCGCGGCTGTTCCAAGAGGTTCGCGAGCTGCGCGGGCTGGCCTACTCGGTCTACTCCTCGGTCGACATGTTCTCCGACAGCGGCGCGCTGTCGGTCTACGCGGCGTGCCTGCCCGAGCGGTTCGCCGACGTGATGCGGGTGACCAGCGAGGTGCTCGAATCGGTGGCCCGCGACGGCATCACCGAGGCGGAATGCCGCATCGCCAAGGGTTCTATGCGTGGCGGGATGGTCCTGGGCCTGGAAGACTCCAGTTCTCGTATGAGTCGCATCGGTCGTAGCGAATTGAACTATGGCAAGCACCGCAGCATCGAGCACACCCTGCGGAAGATCGACGACGTCACCGTCGATCAGGTCAACGCGGTGGCCAGCCAGTTGCTGACCAAGCGCTATGGTGCCGCGGTCCTCGGGCCGTATGCTTCGAAACGATCTCTGCCGCAACAACTTCGGGCGATGGTAAATTAGCCGGATGGTACTGGGTTTTTGGGATATCGCGGTGCCGATCGTGGGCGCCCCGATGTCGGGCGGACCCGGCAGCCCGGCATTGGCGGCCGCGGTGTCCAACGCGGGCGGACTCGGTTTCGTCCCCGCCGGGTACGTGAGCGCGGATCAGTTTGCGCAGGACGTGGCCGCGGCGCGCGCCGCCACCACCGGTCCGCTCGGGGTGAACCTGCTTGTGCCGCAACCCAGTGTCGCCGACTGGGTCGCACTGGACTACTACGCGGAAGCGCTCGAATCGATCGCCGAGCACTACCAGGTTTACGTGGGCCGGCCCGAATTCGGTCACGACGACGACTGGGCGCGCAAGCTCGAAGTCGTCGCCGACCTGCGCCCGGAGCTGGTGTCCTTCACCTACGGAGTGCCGTCGCCCGATGTGATCCGGCGGCTGGGAGCGCTCGGGCTGTTGGTGATGGTCACGGTGACATCGCTTTACGAGGCCGGGGTGGCCGTCGCCGCCGGTGCGGACAGCCTGGTGGTCCAGGGCCCCAATGCCGGGGGAAACCGCGCCACCTTCGCGCCCGACATGGACCCCGGCAGCGAAACACTGCATCAGCTGATCGACCGCATCCATCGCGCGCATCGCGACATCCCGATCATCGCCGCGGGCGGGCTCGGCACCGCCGAGGATGTCGCGGGTGTGCTGCGCAGGGGAGCGGTGGCCGCTCAGGTGGGAACCGCGTTACTGCTCACCGACGAAGCCGGCACCACCACCGGGCAGCGCGTCGCGATGAAGAACCAACTCTTCGCCAAGACCATCGTCACGCGCGCGTTCTCGGGCCGGTATGCGCGCAGTCTGGAGAACGAATTCATTCGTCTGTTCGACAACGTGGCGCCGCTGGGCTATCCCGAGGTCAACCAGATGACGTTGCCGATCCGCGAGGCCGCGGCCGAGCGCGAAGATCCGCAGGGCATGAACCTCTGGGCGGGGACGTCGTTCCGCAACGCACAGCCGGGTCCGGTGGCCGATATCGTCGCGAGTCTCACACCCAACGACTAACGCGCCGTGCCCGAGCTCACCCGCCGGCGGATGTTGCTGGCCGCCATGACGATTCCGGCGCTGGCCGCCTGCGCGACCCTGCACGCCGACCCGGCGCAGGTCGACGACCGCCTGGCCGAGCTGGAGCGTCAATACGACGCGTACATCGCGCTTCTCGCGACGGATCTCGGGTCGGGACGCACCGTGGCACATCGCGACGACGACCCGTTCGCGATGTGCTCGACGTTCAAGGCCTACGCCGCGGCGCGGGTGCTGCAGAAGGTGCAGCGCGGCGAATTGGATTTGCAGCAACGGGTTTTCATCGATCCCGCCGCGCTGCTGCCCAACTCCCCGGTGACCGCGCCGCAGGCCGGTAACACCATGGCACTCGCGCAGCTGTGCGCGGCCGCGTTGCAGCGCAGCGACAACGTCGCCGCCAACCTGCTGTTGGCGCAGATCGGCGGACCGCCGGCGATCACGGACTTCGCCCGCTCGATCGGCGACGAGCGCACGCGGCTCGACCGGTGGGAGATCGAATTGAACACCGCGATCCCCGGCGACCCGCGCGATACCAGCACCCCGCGAGCCCTGGGCATCGGTATCCAAAACCTGTTCACGGGAACGGTTCTCGGCGACGCGCAGCGCAGCCAGTTGGAACAGTGGATGCGCGGCAATGTGACCTCGAGCATGCGGGCCGGTCTGCCGCCGGGGTGGACCACCGCCGACAAGACCGGCAGCGGGGACTACGGCAGCACCAACGACATCGGCATGGTCTACGGGCCGGCCGGGCAGCGCGTGCTGCTGTCGTTGATGACGCGCTCGCAGTCGGCCAATCGGGACGCCGACGCGCTGCGGCCACTCATCGCCGAGGTGACGAAGTCGGTGTTCGGATGGCTGACCGGGCCGGGCTGAGCGTCAGGCCAGCACGCCGGACGGCTCGGTGAACGGCAAGCCGATGTCGGCGGCGACCCGCTGCGACAACAGCGCGCCCTGGTGCGTCGAGAGGCCCTTCGCCAGGGCCGGATCCGACCGGCAGGCGTCTCGCCAGCCGTGGTCGGCGAGCCGGAGCACATACGGCATGGTCGCGTTGGTCAGCGCGTAGGTCGAGGTCTTCGGGACCGCGCTGGGCATGTTGGCCACGCAGTAGAACAGCGCGTCGTGCACCGCGAACGTCGGGTCGTCGTGGGTGGTGGGCCGCGAATCCTCGAAGCACCCGCCCTGGTCGATCGAGATATCCACCAGCACCGCGCCCGGTTTCATCTGTGCGACAAGTGAATTCGTGATCAGTTTCGGCGCCTTGGCGCCGGGCACCAGCACGGCCCCGATCACCAGGTCGGCGCGTTTGACGGCACCCTCGAGCTCGTAGACCGACGAGTGGCGAGTCTGGATGCGCCCGGTGAACTCGGCGTCGAGCAGGCGCAGCTTGTCGATGTTGAGGTCCAGCACCATCACGCTGGCCCCCATGCCGCCGGCGATGCGGGCCGCGTTGTAACCGGCGGTGCCGGCGCCGATGACCACGACGTCGGCGGGCTTGACGCCCGGCACCCCGCCCATCAGCACGCCGCGGCCACCCTGGGTCCGCATCAGGTGATAGGCGCCGACCTGAGCGGACAGCCGGCCGGCGACCTCGCTCATCGGGGCCAGTAACGGCAGCGCCCCATCGGGGGTCTGCACCGTCTCGTAAGCGATCGAGGTTGTGCCGGAAGTCAATAACGCGTCGGTGCAGGCACGCGACGCGGCCAGGTGCAGATAGGTGAACAGGACCTGCCCGGAACGCAGCAAGGCGTACTCCGCGGGCATCGGCTCCTTGACCTTGAGCAGCAGGTCGGCATCGGCCCACACTTGCTCGGCGGAGCTGAGCAGCTGCGCGCCCGCCGCCTTGAACTCCATGTCGGTGATTGCCGAACCGTCTCCGGCGCCGGCCTGGACCAGCACCTCGTGGCCGCGGTGCGTCAGTTCTGCGACGCCGGCCGGGGTGATGGCCACCCTGAATTCGTTGTTTTTGGTCTCGGTTGGAATACCGACTCGCATGCCCCAATTGTGAAGAAGTTTCGGCGAAGTGGCAAACAGGCTGATGTTAATTTCATAACATCGGCTTATGACCGATAAGTCAACGGATATGGCAGGCGGACTGGCTGATGTGCCGAAGGATGTTCGGCCCGCCGACCTTGACGCCGTGGACCGCAAGATTCTGAGCCTGCTGCACGCCGACGCACGCATCACCAACAACGCGCTGGCCGAGGCGGTCGGAATCGCGGCGTCGACGTGTCACGGGCGGGTACGGCGGCTGGTGGACCTCGGCGTGATCCGGGGCTTCTACACCGACATCAACCCGGTGGCGGCGGGAATGCCGCTGCAGGCGATGATCTCGGTGACCCTGCAATCCAACGCGCGCGGCAAGATCCGCAGCTTCATCCACCAGATCCGCGGCCGGCGACAGGTGATGGATGTCTATTTCCTCGCCGGCGCAGACGATTTCATCCTGCACGTCGCCGCCCGCGACACCGAAGACCTGCGTTCGTTCGTGGTGGAGAACCTCAACGCCGACGCCGATGTCGCCGGAACTCAGACCTCCTTGATCTTCGAACATCTCCGTGGAGCAGCCCCGATCTAGCAGGGTCCGCAAGAAACCCAGTACCGGCGGTTTCGCATATTCGTGTCGCAAACTTATACTTGCGATGCCCGATGTTCACCGAGACGACTTTTGTCGGAGTAAACGCGCAGGTAGGGGGCCATATGTTCACCGTCGACGACCAGGCCGCGGGTCCGCACGACACGTCGCTCGACCATGAGCGTCTCGTGCTCGAGGCGCGTGATGTGGCATTCGACTGGGCGAAGCTGCCGGTGCACTACGTGCCCGGCGAGCCGTTCACCACGCACATGCTCGACGTCCTGCACCTGCTGCTGCCCGCGGGTGAGGAGTTCTTCGTCGAGGTGTTCAAGCGAGCACTGCCGTTGATCCAGGACGACCAGCTGCGCCTCGACGTGCAGGGATTCATCGGCCAGGAGGCGGTGCATTCGCGGGCGCACGCGGGCGTGCTCGCCCGGTTCGACGCGCGGGGCATCGACGTGACGCCCTACACCGGCCAGGTCAGGTGGATGTTCGAGAAGGTGCTGGGATCGCGGCCGGGGTGGAGCAAGCGGCGCCAGGATAGTTGGCTGGCCGAGCAGGTCTCGTTCGTCTCCGCGATCGAGCACTACACCGCGATCTTGGGCGAGTGGATTCTGAACACTCCGGCGCACGACGCGATCGGCACCGACCCGGTGATGCTGGACATGCTGCGCTGGCACGGTGCCGAAGAAGTCGAGCACAAGGCGGTGGCCTTCGACACCATGAAGCATCTGCGGGCCGGGTATTGGCGGCGGGTGCGCGCACAGCTGGTGGTCTCGCCGGCGATGTTGCTGCTGTGGATTCGCGGTGTGCGCTACCTGTATTCGGTGGACCCGCTGTTGCCGCCGGGCACCAAGCCGCGCTGGCGCGACTACGTCAAAGCGGCCCGCCGGGGGCTGCTGCCCGGCCCGCTACGATTCCTGCGTGGTATCGCCGATTACTACCGGCCGGGCTTCCACCCCTCGCAACTGGGCGGGCTTGGGCGAGCGGTCGACTATCTGGCCGTCTCTCCTGCAGCAAGGGCATCGCACTGATCCATGACCATCAACTTCGGATTCACCGCATCCAACGGTGTGGCCCTGGCCGTCCATCGCTACACCGAAATCGACCCGGCGCGACCGACCATCCTGGCCATCCACGGCTGGCCCGACAACCACCACGTCTGGGATCCGGTCGCCGAGGAGTTCGCGCAGAACTACGCCGGCCGCTACAACTTCGTCGCCTACGATGTACGCGGGGCGGGCGAATCATCGCGTCCGGCAAAGCAATCCGGGTATGCGTTCGAGCATCTGGTGTCCGATCTCGGCGCGGTGATCGACAGCCTCGGGGTCGAGCGGGTCCACCTGCTGGCCCACGACTGGGGCTCGATTCAGGCCTGGGCGGCCATCACCGACGAATCGGTGATGGACAAGATCGCCTCGTTCACCTCGATCTCGGGCCCGCATCTGCAGTACGCGGGCAGGTTCTTGCGGTCGGCGCGCAACCCGCGGTCGCTGGCCCAGGTGGCGGGGCAGCTGATGGCGTCGACCTACATCGGCTTCTTCCTGTGCCCGGGCGTGCCCGAAGCGGCTTTCCATTCCGGCATCGGCGTGAAAGTCGTTGAAGCCGTGGAACGTATCGGGCGATCGAGCACGCGTAGCCAGCGTCGCGTGACGCCGCGGTCGATCGCCGACTATGTCAACGGGTTGAACCTGTATCGGGCCAACATGCCCTCGCCGATGCTGATGCCGGGACGCGAACTACCCAAGACCAACGTCGCGGTCCAGGTGCTCGTGCCGCGCATGGACCTCTTCGTGACGCCCGCTCTGCAGCGCTTCACCGGCGCCATTCCCGCTGGGGGAAGGGTGGTTTCGATCGAGGGCGGTCACTGGGTGGTGACGTCGCGTCCCGACGTCGTGGCCCGGCTGACCAGTGAGTGGATCGACCGCACCGTCGCCGGCACCCTCACCGCCGGTGAGCCCTCGGTACGGGGCGGCCCGCACGAGATAGGGGGCAAGCTCGCGTTGATCACCGGCGCGGGTGCCGGAATCGGCCGGGCCACCGCCGTGGAACTGGCCCGTCACGGTGCCCGCAAGGTGATCATCGTCGATCGAAACCTGTACGCGGCCAACGAAACCGCGGACGCCGTTCGCGCCGCGTGCGCCGAGGCCGTGGTGTACCAGGCCGACGTCAGCGACGAAAAGGCGATGAACGACCTTGCCGCACAGGTACTCAACGACCACGGTGTGGTCGACATCCTGGTGAACAATGCCGGGATCGGGATGGCGGGCCGGTTCCTGGAGACCAGCCCGGGTAACTGGGAGGACATCATCGGGGTCAACCTGCGCGGTGTGATCTCCGGCAGCCGGGCGTTCGGCGCGCAGATGGTCGAGCGTGGCGAGGGCGGCGCGATCATCAACGTGGCTTCCGCGTCGGCGTACCTGCCGTCGAAGTCCATGGTCGCCTACAGCACCACGAAGGCGGCGGTGCTGGGGTTCAGCGAATCGCTGCGGGCCGACTTCGCCGACGAGGGCATCACCGTCACCGCGGTGTGTCCCGGATTCGTCAACACCGATATCGCCAAAAATACCGTCTACGCCGGGATGTCGGACGACGAGCAGGAACGCGCCCGGGACAAGGCCGACGTGGCCTACCGGCGCCGCAACTACACCCCGGAGGCCGTGGCCCGGGCGATCGTCAAGGCCATCAAGACCGGCCCCGCGGTGTTGCCGGTCGCCGCGGAATCCAGGATCGGCTACGCGATGCGCCGGATCAGCCCGTCGGCGATCCGGCTGCTGGCGCGGTTGGACATTCGGCCGACGTAGGGGATTTGCCTGTGCGGGAAAGCATCTGGACGAGTAGGCCCGCCGACCTCTATGGCCGGCGCGACCGCGACCGCCTCGGCACGGTGCTGTGGGGGATCCGGGTGTTGTTCGACGGGCTCAGTTCGGTGTCGAGGTGGGAGCCCTCGCGGATCAAGCCGGTGCGGCGTACCCAATCCGCCGTCGTCACAAAACGCGAACTCGTCGGACCCGATGTGGTCGCGTTGACGCTGGCCGACCCGGGCGGCGGGTTGCTTCCGCCCTGGACACCCGGCGGGCACATCGATGTGGTGCTGCCGTCGGGGCGGCGACGTCAATACTCGCTGTGCGGTCCGCCCGGGCGGCGCACCGACTACCGCATCGCCGTGCGCCGGATCGCCGACGGCGGAGGCGGTTCGATCGAAATGCACGAGGCGTTCGGTGTGGGCGACACGCTGGTGTTCGAAGGCCCGCGCAACGCCTTCTATCTCGGCGCGGCCGAGCGTGACGTGTTATTCGTGATCGGCGGCATCGGCGTGACGCCCATTCTGCCGATGATCCAGGTGGCCCAGCAGCGCGGAATCAATTGGCGGGCAATCTATGCCGGGCGCAGCCGGGAGTACATGCCGTTGCTCGACGAAGTGGTGGCGGTGGCGCCGGACCGGGTGACGGTGTGGGCCGACGACGAAAACGGCCGGTGTGCTGCCGTCGACGATCTGCTCGCCGGTGCCGGGCCGGCGACGGCCGTCTACGTGTGCGGCCCGGGCCCGATGCTCGAGGTGGTCCGCCTGGCCCGCAACGAACACGCCGAGGCGCCATTGCATTACGAGCGATTCAGCCCGGCGCCCGTCGTCGACGGCACACCGTTCGAGCTGGAGCTGGCGCGGTCGCACCGGGTGCTGCACGTTCCCGCCAACCGCTCGGCGCTGGACGTGATGCGCGATCACGATCCGACCACCCCGTACTCCTGCCAGCAGGGCTTCTGCGGGACGTGCAAGGTCAAAGTGCTTGCCGGACAGGTTGATCACCGCGGGCGCACGGTGGTGGGCGACGATGAGATGCTGGTCTGCATGTCGCGGGCCAAGGCCGCGCGCCTGGTCATCGACGCGTGAGCGCGCTCAGCCTTCGGGCGCCGATTTGCGACGTCGATAGCCCACGTGGGACACACTCACGCCGGGCAGCGGCTCCCAAACCAGAGTCCGGTCTTCAAGCTGAAAGTCATTGTCTTCGTAGAACTGTCGTGCTTCGGCGCTTACCTCGGCGCACCACAAGACCACATCACCCGACGGATTCGAATTCACGGCCTTGTTGAGCAGGCGCACACCGACGCCTAGCCCCTTTGCGTCCGCCGCGGTGTAGAGAGCGTCGATCTTCACGTCATTGGGATTGGCGGCGTCGGGCCCGAAGACCGTCATGCCCAGTAGCTTGCCGCGGGCCTCGGCAACCCACATGCCCCAGCCCGGCTGCATCAACGCTTCCGGGTATTTCACGGTGGCCCACAATTTCGGCGTCGAGATCACGTCGAGCACGTGATCCTCCAGGATTCCGGCCAGGGACTGCCGCCACACCGGGTAGTGCATCGCCGCGACCTTCTCGAAATCGCCTGGCCCGGCCCTGCGGATCTTGACGTCCCTGGATTTCACAGGGCCACTGTAAGGTCAGTCGGCCCGGGAGTGCTCGAGATAGGCGACCAGGGCGTTGATCAGACCTCGCCGGGCCATGTCCAGGTCGGCGTACGAACCCAATTGACGCTCCGACACCAGGCCGCGCATCGCACCCGGGATCAGCGCGGCCACCTCGCGGACCCGGTCCGGATCGACGTCGAGCCCGGCGAACGCGTTCTGGCAGGTCTCCAGCCAGCTCTTGCCCCAGGAGAACAATTCCGCGGCGGTGCGCGGGTAGAGGCGCTCCAGCTCGTCGGGGTCTCGGGGGAGGGCGGCGCGCAGATTTTCGATCGCGCGTGAATCCGGCGACGCCAGACCGCGGTACAGCGTTTCGATGATGGCGCTGACGCGCTCGCGCAGGGGTGCGTTCGGCCGGATCGGTGTCGACAGGGTCGAGAACGTCGACTCGCGCCGCTCCGCGGTGCGGTGCAACACCGCCGCCCAGAACCCGTCGGTATCGCCGAACTGATACTGCACCGCACCCCAGGTGGCGCCGATCTCCTTGGCGATGCGATTGGCCGACACCGAGCCCGGTTCGCCCGAGCCCAGTGATCGCAACGCGGCCTCGAGCATGTTCTCGCGGGTCGCGCTGCCGCGCCGGTTCGGCCGGCGGCCCACGATGCCGGCCTCCGAAACGTGCCTGGTAGCCCGCTGCGCCATCGGCCGATCCTAATCGATGGCTTGCATGCGGCGGCCGAGCAGACTAACTTTTTCATAGAAGGTACTGTGATTGTTGGAGGACAGCTCTGATGGCCAAGCCGCCGTTGTCGATGAAACCGACGGGATGGTTCCAGGTCGCCTGGTCCGAGGAGATCAGCATCGGGGACGTCCACAAGATGAAGTACTTCGACCAGGAAATGGTGGCCTGGCGGGCCGAGTCCGGCCAGCTCACCGTCATGAACGCCTATTGCGAACACCTGGGTGCGCATCTGGGATACGGCGGCAAGGTCGTCGGCGAGGTGTTGCAGTGCCCGTTCCACGGCTGGCAGTGGAGCAACGAGGGCCGCAACGTGCGCATTCCGTATCAGGACCGCCCCAACCGGGGGCGCCGGGTGCGCACCTATCCCGTGGTGGAGCGCAACGAGTCGGTCTACATCTGGCATGACGTCGAGCGTCGCGAGCCTTTCTTCGAAGCCCCGGACGTTTTCGCCGCATTCGGTGACGGCAGCAGCGCCGACGGCTACTACCCGCAGCAGCGGTTGTACCGCGCCGGCCTGGAGCTGCATCCGCAGTACGTGCTGGAAAACGGGGTGGACTTCGCGCACTTCAAATACGTGCACAACACGCCGATCGTGCCGGTCTTCACCCGCCACGACTTCGCCGAGCCCGTGTCCTTCGTGGATTTCACCATCACGTTCGAAGGCGACGACGGGCAGCGGATCGAGGACGTGAACAGCGGCGTCGAGGCCGTCAACGGCGGGCTGGGAATCGCGGTGACCAAGAGTTGGGGCATGATCGACAACCGCACCATCTCCGCGGTCACGCCGGTCGACGAGTGCACCTCCGACGTCCGGTTCATGGTCTACATCGGCCGCGCGCCGCACAAGGATCCGGTCCGCGCCGAGACCAAGGCACAGGAGTTCGGCCGAGAGGTCATCCGGCAGTTCGAGCAGGACATCGAAATCTGGCAGCACCAGCGGTATTCGGATCCGCCCGCGCTGGCCACCGACGAGTACGAAGGGTTCACGGCAATTCGCCAGTGGGCCAAGCAGTTCTATCCCGACGGCATCGGTGGCAGCGCCGCCGAAGTGTCCGCAGCATCCCAGAAAGGCTGAATGCAATGAATGCACCCGCTGGACCGATCCGCGTCTTCCAGGTCGGAAGTGGAAACGTCGGCTCGGAGATGATCAGGCGGATCGCGACCCAGCCCGATCTGGAACTCGTTGGCGTGCATGCGTATTCGTCGGATAAGGTCGGCAAGGACACGGGCGAGTTCGCCGGCGTGGGGCCCAATGGGGTGAAGTTCACCGGGACCATCGAGGAGATCATCGCCGCCAAGCCGGACGTGCTGACGTTCCACGGCGTGTTCCCCGACGAGGATCTCTACGTACAGGTGCTCGAGGCGGGCGTCGATATCGTCACCACCGCCGACTGGATCACCGGGTGGCATCGCGACACGAACCATCCGCACCCGTCCGGCAAGCCGGTGAGCCGGCTGCTGGCCGAGGCGTGTGAGAAGGGCGGCACGACATTCTATGGCACCGGGATGAACCCGGGGCTCAACCAGATCCTCGGCGTGGTGTGCTCGGCCGACGTCGCCGACATCGAAAACGTCACCACGATCGAGTCCGTCGACGTGTCGTGTCACCACTCCAAGGACACCTGGATCGAGGTGGGTTACGGCCTGCCCGTGGATGATCCGTCGATCCCGGCCAAGCTGGAGAAATACACCCGCGTGTTCGCCGACAGCGTGTTGATGATGGCCGATTGCTTCGACGTCGAACTCGACGAGGTCAAGTTCAGCTACGAGTTGGGTGCCTGCACCAAGGACGTCGACCTGGGCTGGTACATCCTGCCCAAGGGTTCCCTGGGCGGCAACTACATCAGGTACCAGGGCATGGTCGACGGGGTGCCCCGGGTGGAGACGCATTTGGAATGGCAGATGACCCCGCACACCGACCCGCACTGGGATATCAAGGGCTGCTACATCACTGCGATCAAGGGCGACCCCTGCGTCTACAACAAGCACATGATCTTCCCCAAGCCCGGCGTCGACCTGAGCAACCCGGACAACTTCGCCTCGATCGGCATGACCGTGACCGGCATGCCCGCCCTCGCCTCGATCAGGTCGGTGGTGGCGGCGCCCCCGGGGCTCATCACCAGTGCGGACCTGCCGCTGCGCGGATTCGCCGGGCGGTTCAAGCTCTAGCCTCGGCCGGCATCGTCGTCACCCGGGAGCCGTTGCAGGTGGTGGTAGTCGTTGGTGCTCGCCGAGGTCGAACTGCGGCGGCGGGATCCACTCGGTGAGCCCGTTCGCCGATTTCCTTGTTCGCCAAAATCGCCCCCAGCCACGGCAAAGGCGCCGCTTGTGGACAAAGGACCAACTGTGGACAAACCCCGCGGAATCGCCCGTCTAGGGTGAAGGCCATGCGGGTAGGAGTGCTGGGAGCCAAGGGCAAGGTCGGGTCGGCGATGGTGGCCGGTGTGCGGGCCGCCGAGGATCTGACATTGTCCGCCGAAGTGGACGCCGGCGATCCGATGAGTCTGCTGACCGAGTCCGACACCGAGGTCGTGATCGACTTCACCCACCCCGATGTGGTGATGGGCAACTTGGAGTTCCTGATCGGCAACGGAATTCACGCCGTGGTCGGTACCACCGGTTTCACCGCCGAGCGGCTGCAACAGGTCGAGACCTGGCTCGCCGACAGCCCGAAAACCTCGGTGCTGATCGCGCCGAACTTCGCGATCGGCGCCGTGCTGTCCATGCATTTCGCGAAGCAGGCCGCGCCGTTCTTCGACTCCGCCGAGGTCGTCGAGCTGCATCACCCGCACAAGGCCGACGCCCCGTCGGGCACCGCGACCCGAACCGCCAAGCTGATCGCCGAATCGCGAAAAGGCTTGCCGGCCAACCCCGATGCCACCAGCACCGGCCTGCCCGGTGCGCGCGGCGCCGACGTCGACGGAATCCCGGTGCACTCGGTGCGGCTGGCCGGGCTGGTCGCTCACCAGGAGGTGCTGTTCGGCACCGAGGGGGAGACGCTGACCATCCGCCACGACAGCCTGGACCGCACGTCGTTCGTGCCGGGCGTGCTGCTGGCGGTGCGCCGAGTAACAGAGCGCCCCGGGCTGACGGTGGGGCTGGAGCCCCTGCTCAACCTGCAATGAGCAGGTTGCTGCGCACGCAATTGCTGATCGCGTTCCTGTGCGCGGCGATGGTGCTGTATTTCGTGCTGCTGGGGCGGTTGGCCATCGCGATGATCGCCTCGGGCCCGGCCGCCGCCGTCGGCCTCGGGCTGGCGGTGTTGATCATGCCGTTAATCGGGCTGTGGGCGATGATCACCACGCTGCGGGCCGGATTCGCGCACCAGAAGCTGGCCCGCCTGATCGCCGAGGACGGGATGGAACTCGATGCCAGCACGTTGCCGCGGCGGCCGTCGGGTCGCATCCGGCGCGATGCGGCCGACGAGCTGTTCGCCACCGTGCGCACCGAAGTGGAAGCCCACCCCGACGATTGGCGGCATTGGTATCGGCTGGCCCGGGCCTACGACTACGCGGGGGATCGCCGCCGCGCGCGCGAAGCCATGAAGACGGCGGTCGAGTTGGAGGGGCGCCCGTGAGCAAGACGCTGCTGATCGTGCACCACACGCCGTCGCCGCACTGCCAGGAGATGTTCGAGGCGGTGGTGGCCGGGGCGACCGACCCCGAGATCGAAGGCGTCGAGGTCATCAGACGGCCGGCGTTGACGGTCTCGCCCGTCGAGATGCTGGAAGCCGACGGATATCTGCTCGGCACGCCGGCCAATCTCGGCTACATCAGCGGTGCTCTCAAGCATGCATTCGACTGTTCCTATTACCAATTGCTCGATTCGACGCAGGGACGGCCGTTCGGCTTGTATCTGCACGGCAACGAGGGCACCGAGGGTGCGCAGCGCGCGGTCGACGGGATCACGACGGGCCTGGGTTGGGTGAAAGCCGCTGACACCGTGGTCGTTTCGGGCAAACCCAGCAAGGACGACGTCGAGGCATGCTGGAACCTCGGAGCGACAATCGCCGCGCAGCTGATGGACTGAATTCCGCTCAGGACGAACCCGTTTCGCTGCCTTCCCGAAGAACTGCCGAACTGCCGGGCCGGGAGAACAGCGATTTCGGTGCGACCTGCGGCGACGCAGCGGGGTCGACGCGATTCATCACGCTGAGGAAGGGCGAACCCACCGCCTCGCGGGGCGTTTCGGCTACCGGCCGCGAGGCTTCGGGCCGAGCCGCCGATGCGGCCGGGTCGACGCGGGTCGGGGCGAATTGCGCCCCGGAATCAGTGCTGGGCTCTCGATAGACCGGTGACCAGTTGGGTGGCGATTTCTTACCATCGCCACTCTGCGGCATGCCTTTGCTCCCGGCGTCGTTGCCGGGTGGTATCAGCACATCCGGCCCGCGGTCAGGACTGGCTTTACCGCCGTTCTTGGGGGTAGCCGTGGTCGATGTCCGCTGCGATGCCGGCACCGTGGCCGTCGCCTCCTCGAGGTACTGCCGCCACGCCTGAAGGTAGCTGAGCAGTTGCTGGCTGTAGTCAGCCGGCGCGGGTGGCGCCGGCGCCGCCGCAGCCATCGGGGGGGTGAACGGCATGGGCGGCACGAACGGCGGCGCGGGGGGCGCGAACGGCCCTGGCGCGGGCGGCGCGGTCGGGAATGGCGACCCGGGCGCCATGGCCGTCCACTGCTCGAGAAGCTGTCGCCAACTCTGGAGACTGGCTAGCAACTGCTGGTTGTAATCCATTGCAGGCATGGACATTTGCTGACCTCCAGCAAGTGTGGGGTTGGGGAACGGCGGAACGCTGACTGGGATCGGCGCGTCCAACGGATGCGGCAGCGACTGCTGGCAGTATTTCGAGTCGAGTACGCGTAGCGGACGAGTCTCGGCCGGCTCGCGGTTTTCCATGTCGAACACGTAGCAGTAGTCACCGGCCGGCGTCGGCATCCGAATCGGACTCGACAGACCTTGATCGAGGAAGCCGTAGGGGAACTCCCAGCTCAGTGGCGTGGTCTTGTCCCGGCGATCGAAACCGCCTGAGCCAACCCAGATGTAGTGGTCGAGAATGGCGTTGACGGCATGGCGTCCCGACTCGCACGCGGCCTCCATCGACGTCAACCGAGTGAACGTCTTGTTCCAGGTCCCCGCGAACACTACCGAATTGTTGTGCACCTGATAGCCGCCATGGCGGGCCTGCCAGACGTTCGATTGTTCGAGGTCTTCGAGCCACCCGTCCTCGTTCGGTGTACTCGTCCAGGATGTTCCGTGCGGGTTCCACGGGTCGCTGCCGGGTCGATTGTCCCAATCTCCCACGATGGGAACGAGATACGGTGTCTCGTTGCGAACAACGCGGCCGTGGCCCTGACCGGGTCCGCCGGCCATGACCAGGCCGCGATCGAGCGCGTACCACGCGGGCCACGGCATGACCTCACTCTCAACGGATTCGGCGCTGCTGGCGAGCGCGGCGACGATCTGGCGCCACACCTCGGCCGCGATTTCGTCGGCAGTGCAGTCGCGGGCCGCCTTGCCCCGGCCGAACTCGTCGACCAGATGACTGGAAGGAGTATTGAAATCCCCGATGTCGACCGACAGCACCGAGACGTGGCCGTCGCGGTCCAGAACCGGCCGCTTCTCCCACAACCCGGTCTGGTTGATCGACGACAGCCCCCACTCCGTGCCGACGTACAACATGTGTCCGCGGACCAGTTGAAATTCCGTGTCGAAGTAGTACTGGATGCCGCACAGCGTTTGGAACCGATCCCACGGCACCCGGCCCAGCTCATCCATCGAGTAGGGATCGCGGCGTCGCTCGGGGCGCGTCATACCGGGCTGCAGGGGACCGTCGGGCGGGGGAGGGATGGTGGTGAAACCGTCCAGCCTGGCCACGGTGCCGCCGGTGCCCGCCGCGCGCAGCGCGGTGGTGATGTTTTCGGCAACCGGGGCGTCGACGGCGACGACCGTGTACTCCGGGGTCACCCGGGTGCCGTCGGCCAACGTGATCTGCGCGCGGGGTCGCAGATGGGGCGGCAGCGCGCGGTCGAAGGCGGGAGGGTCGAGGCGTGTCGCCGCGTTGCGGACGAAGCGGACGCCCAGTGCCACGAGATGGCGGTACCAGTGGTCGAACCACGCCTCGGTGGTAGGACCGTTGAGCACCCCGTCGGCCTTGTTGTCGCGGCGTTCCATACTCAGGTACAGCTGGAGATTGGTGCTGATGTTGGTGCGCGCGTCCCCCCATTTCGAGTCGAGAGCGACCAGGACCCTTGGCATTTGGCGCAGCAGCAGATCGCAATGCGGCGTGTACGAGAACTGATTGGTTCCGGTCTTGCGGTCGTGTCCGACAAAGAAGTCGTACGCGGACAGGTTCTGCAGTTCCAGCGTGCGGCGCAGGGGACTGGTGACGAGGTAGCGCTGCATCCTGTTTTGGAAGGTTGAGATGTCGCCTGGGGTGAAGCCCAATGTCTGGAGTTGACCGAAGATTCCGAGAAACTCGACGGGGTTGCGTGGGAGTTCGCGGGGAAAGACGAGGGACGGCTCGCCGTTCGCAGTGGCGCCCTGGGTGATTACTCGCCGGACATTGTCATAAATCGTGCGTGAGGTTGGTGTCCAGCCGGTCGATTGCAAGTGCTGATAGACCGGGATGCGCTGGAACAGGTCCCAGATGTGTAGGTAATAGGCCGGGAAGAAGCGAAAGCCATGTTCACCCGCCACCGCTCGCTCGGGGGGACGCGGCCGGCCCCGCCGGCCCGGGAAGGGACGCAGCTCGGCTTGGCTCCCGTCGTGCGTGCCCACCGTCGAATACTGTGATGCCGCAAGGCCGCCGAGCTTGACGGGCGGGTAGGTCCCTGCCGGCTCGGCCCCCAGCCCGTTGCGTTCGTCTTCTCGTGCCTCGTACACGGTGACCACGAAGCCGCGTTCGGCGAGTTCGTGAGCGGCGGTCAGCCCGGCGATGCCGGCCCCGAGCACCGCTACCGTGGGGCGTCGTTCGCAGGATGCCGGCGTCGTGATGGGCTGGGTCATGTTGTCCCCGCCCGCAGTTCGGTCAGCAGTGCGGGTTGTGTGGACGCCCGGACCGCGGCGTCAACGTATGCTCGCAGCGAGTCGTGGGCACGCTGAACGTCGTCGAGCGAACCGCGTACCGATATCCGGCCCGCCTCCACGGCCTCGCCAAGCCCAACCCCGGCGTCGAGCAGATCGAGGATGGTCACGCGCGAGGTGGCGATCCGGACACCGGCCGGCTGTGCCGCACCGTCGGACACCTGAAGTCGGTCGCCGCCGCGAACCGAAAACACCTCGCCGTCGACGTCGAGTTCGACCACCATCGGGCCGAACTCTGCGACCAGCCGGCGGTAACTGTCGGGCACCTCGTCCTCCAGGTGCTCGACAGAGCGCCGCAGCAGCGATGAAATCTGTTCAACCATAAAGGAACTCGAATACACCAGTGCCGGCGAAGTCGAAGTCCTCGCCCTTGATCGTGCCGCTTGCGTGCACGGTACCGTCTGCTTCGCAGAGCACCGTCGATCGGTCGAGGTATACCTCGCTCGGCTGCGCCAGACGGGCATAGGACCGCGAACGGAACTCCGCACGCATGCTGTCGCTCGCCCGCGTCGCGGTGATGTCGATCCGTTCCGGCACACCCGGCACCTCACCGTCCAGCAGCAGTCGCATCGGGGGCGGCAAGGTGCAGTCGGCCGGGCGGGCGAGCCTGCCGTCCGAGCGCGTCTGTATCGCCGCGTGCCGGAATATCGCGGCGGGCTCGTCGTGGTGCCACACGTAGAGGGAGCGGGACACACAGCGCAACCGGCTGCGGTCGGTGATCTCCGCGAACACCATCGACCACGGATCCCCGGGTCCGCTGGGCAAAATGGTGCCCCACGTCCAGCCGAAGTCGTCGCCCCACCGGAACCGGCCCCAGTTGTGGTCGTGATAGGCGAGGTCGTCTTCCATGCGGTGCTCCCAGCCGCCGATGTGCAGCCATCCCCGCGCGCGCAGCCTCGGAACGAAAAGCCAGCTGATCCTGCCTTCACCCGCGGGTTCGTTGCGCACCAGGAATGGCCGGCTCACCGAGGTGAAGTGCATTTCGCCCCGAATACCCTTGTCGGGCAGGTCGATTGATACGTGGTAGCCGTCGGGCAACACGGTCATCCGGTTTGCGCCGATGGTCAGTTCGCCCAAATCGGCCGAGACGTCCAGGGCGCACTCGTCGAACCGCTCGATGGCGCCGGTCCAGTTCTCGTCGTGAGCGATCACGATGACGCGCGGCGCTAGCCGGACTGCATTCGCGCCGAACACCTCGTTGTTGATGCTGAAGTTGATCAAGAGCCGCAAGCCCGGCCGCTGGACCACGAAGTGGTGCCATTCCTTGAAATCCGCCGGCCGGGCGGCGGCCAGCAGCGGGGCGCGCAGGAAGTCGTTGCGGGCCAGCAGCATGCTCATCGCAGCCACCGCCTATCCGGTGGCGTGGGCGGCTCGGCACCCGTAATCTGTTGCGCTATAGCCGAACCCGCGACGCGTTCGATCGCCACACCGAGGCTGGCAAGTCCGAGCAGGACGTGCACGAAGTCATCTGCGTCGCGGGGTGCCTCGACTCGGCGGTTGCTGTCGGCGGCCAGGGTGTGGACCACCCGGGCCAGAGCGGCGAGGCCAACCAGGTAGCCGATGAAATCGCTCTGGTCGGCGAGCGCTTCGCGAGGATCGGTCAGCGTCATGCGAACCCCTCGGGCCGCAAGCGATCCAGGACGGAATCGTCTAGGCCTTGTCCGATGACAGCGTCGGCCAGCAGGTCGGCCCAGGCGTCGGGGGACCCGTTGGGCGCGGCGGGACCGCCGAGGACGTTGAGGCTCACCATTTCCCAGACGCGTCGCAGGTTCTCCACCGCCTCGGAGGCGATCAGCCCGTCGCGCAGCCGCGCCCCGCGCGGGGTGTTGGCGTAGCGGCGGCCTTCGGTCAGGAGTAGGTCGTGCACGCCTCGGGCGGCCGCGGGGTTACCCAGGACCGCGCGGCGCGCGCCGACGAGTAGGTCGAACACGGTTCGCTCCGTCCCGCACGCCTCATCCGGCGGGGCCGGGTGCAACGACGGGCTCTCCCGCTCGATGAGGTCGAGAGTGACCTCGCGGATCCGCTCGAGCTCCGCCAGCATGGCGATCAGGGCCTCGGGGTTCATCGGGTCCGCCCGTGTACGTAGTCCACCAGGTCGGCCAGCACGTCGTGGTGGCGGCTGCGTGGGAACCAGTCGAGACCGGCGAGTAGGGCGCCCGCCTTCTGAGCGTGTCCCGCGGCGATATTCCGGGCGTGCTGCAGCGAGCCTACCCGGTGCATCAATTCGTAGAGCCACTGAATGTCGTCGAGGCTCTTACATTCCGAAGAATGATGCCCCTGCAGCCGTTCCTCGATTTCGGCCCGGCCGGTCTGGGACAGTTCGCCTCGGGCGGCCAGCCGATCGAGCAGTTCGGTCAGCCCGAGCTCACCGTCCGCGCTCGGGCGGCGTTTGGCCAGAATCGCCACGGCGCGCTCCTGGTCGTCCGGTTCGGCGCACCGCAGGGTGTGCAACAGCATCAGGGTTCGCTTGCCCTCCCACAGGTCGCCGCCGATCTCCTTGCCGTACTCCTCGGGATCGGCCCGCAAGTTCAGCAGGTCGTCGGTGATCTGGAACGCCGCGCCGAGGTGGCGGCCGAGCGACTCCAGCGCAGCCATCCGCTCGGGCGCGGCGCCGGCCGCGATCGCGCCGGCCTGTAGCGGCGTGATGAACGTGTACCAGCTGGTCTTGAGCTCCACCATCTCGAGGTAGTCGGCGTCGTCGAGCTTCCAGGTGTTGGACCGGACCCACTCGAGCTCCAGCGCCTGGCCGTCAACGGTCATCCGGGTCATCTTGGCGACGGCCCGCAGGATGCGCAGGGCGGCCCCGAGCCCGACGCGTTCGACGTTGTCCAGCAGCGGTTGTAGCGAGAGTGACAGCATGGCGTCGCCGACGTTGACCGCGATCGGCACGCCGTGGTCGATGTGCAGCGTGGGTTTGCCACGCCGCCACCATGATTCGTCCTCGATGTCGTCGTGGATGAGAAACGCGTTGTGGTAGAGCTCCAGCGTCGCGGCGGTCGGAAGAATTGCCTCGAGGTGGCCACCGAGCCCCAGGCAGGTCGCGATGCTCAGTGCCGGCCGCAACGCTTTCCCGCCGCGCAGCGGGTAGTCGAGGATCAGGTCGTAGAGCGCGTTGGATCCGCGCTCACCGGGGCCGTACAGCCGGTCGATCTCGCCGTCGCAGGCTTGCTTGCACAGCGCCAGATAGTCCTCGAGCGGGTTGGGCGCCGTCGGGCTCACACCACCGTGACGTGGCTTAGGGGTTGTGGATAGCGACGAGACCGGTGGCATCCGTGATCCTCAATGCGTAGCGGATCCGCACGGTCAGCTTGATTGCGCCCGTGCCGGTTTCGCCGTCGATCTCCAGGCTGGGTGCGAGGCTGACGGCGACGTCCACCGGCTCTTCACCGGGCGACGCCTCGGGTGCGGCGCCCTGAGGAATCCGCCGGCGTCGCCCGATCAAGACCATCCGGGGACCTGAATCGGGAGGATCAAGTTGCGTGGATCGGTGCAGCGCGTTGAAGTTCGCCGCGGTGACGAGCACCGGAAGGATCGAGGCCCCACTGACCAGTTGGCTGAGTTTGGCGAGCCCAGTCGTGTTGGTGAGCAGGCAGGACGGCGCCCGACAGCCGGCATCCTCGACATCCGCTCGGGCCTTGATCAGCGTGTCTTGTAGTTCCTGGGCGCCGGCCTTCGTCGGGTAAGTCGTTGCTGCGCCCGCATAGAGTTTCGGGAGGATGTCGTCGTCGACCTTTTTGGCGAGCGTCTTGCTCGCCGCCATCACTTCGGTGAGCAGTGAATCGGGGGTCGGCCCGTTCGCCTGCGCGAGCGTTACTTCGAATTCCTCTTCCTCGACACCGAGATTGAGAAAGCCCGGTGTGTTGTATTTGCCGTCCGCCACCCGGATCTGGCCGGGGTCGCCGGTATCCCAGTTCGGGATGGCCTGCCAAACGATGCTGCACTGCTCGAACGTCTCTTTGACCGATTGATTGGCCAGGGCCAACCGCTCCGCACTCAGGTACATGGCTGCCACTCCCTAGGACGGCCCCCGGCTGTCGCTCAAATCATGCAGACCCGATCAACATGTGCGCAAGTGAATCGCCGAAGTTGTGCAAGTAGAGTAGTGCACTACTTGTTCAGCAGCGCCACATCTTGACCAGGGGTCATCTCACCGCGCGCCACCGCGTCGCAGTGCGCCAGATGCAGTGGCGCGACCGGATCGTCGGGCAGCAACTCGCGGCATCGTTCGAAGGCGGCGCGCGCGCCGGCGACATCGCCCGCGTCGAACAGTGTGAAGGCCTTGTCGAATGCGGGCTGCGCCGCGCGCTTCGCATCGCGAAGTGCAGCCGAATCCTCGTCGTACACTTCGTAAATCGTTACCGGTCGCCGTCGGTTGACCACCATGACGCGTTCCATGCGACGGACGTCGAACTGCTCCGAATCGGCGAGCCGTTTCTTCGTGCGATCGGAGATGAGCACGGCGGAGCCGTAGCGCTTGTTGGTGCTTTCGATGCGCGCCGCCAGGTTCACCGCGTCGCCAATGATGGTGAGCACCATGCGGTTCACGCCGCCGACGAGTCCCACCGCTACCGCGCCGGTGTTGATGCCGATGCCCACCCGCAGCTCCTCGGAGCCCAGCGCCTTGCGTTCCTGGTTGTGCTCCTGCAGGGAGCGCAGCATCGCCAATCCCGCCCGCACGGCGTCGGCCTCGGACTCGAAGACGGCGACGATCTCGTCCCCACGTACGTCTTGGATCATGCCGTGGTAGCTGATGATCGGAAGCTCCACGGCCCGTAGAAAGCCCATCGCCAAGTTGCCCGCCTCGGCGACGTTCATGTCCTCGATGATGGTCGTATAGCCGCGGATATCGCTGATGAGAACTGTCATTTCGCGTTCGACCCGGTAGCCACTGCGGACGCGGCGAAGGTCGTCGATGTCGAGGATGCGCAGCAGTTCGTTGGGCACGAATCTCGATTGCACGTCCATGAGCGACTGTCGGTACTCGTCGGCGGCACGAAGGCGCGCCTCGAGCTGGAAGTTCCACAGGGACGCGGCGGCCTGGGCGCACAGGAAGCCGACGGCCTGCTCGTGGTCGGCGCCGAAATTTCGGCCGGGCTCGTCCCGCTCGGCATAAATCACGCCAATTATCTTGTCCCGAACCGCTATTGGGGCGCCGAGTATGGACGGTCGTGATGCCTGAGTCGGCTGATCGTCGGCGGCAACGATGACCGGGGCGCCACCGTCCACCACGCGGCGCACGATATCCCTGTCATAGGGCACCTCGGTCCACGGCCCGTCCACGATCGAAATGTCGCCGTGGTCGTTGATGGCGCGGACCGACAGGTTCTCCGGTTCACCGGTCAGGAACAGGACGCGGCCCGCACCGGTGGTGTCCGCAACCGAGCCCAGAATGATGTTGGCCAAGCTGTCCGGGGTCCGCGCCCCCGATAGCGCGTGCAGCAGCTGATGCGCGCCGACCGGGTCGATTCCGGCCGAACCCGTCAGATCGCGTCGCAGTAGCCAGGGGTGCTCTCGCGCGAGCCAGTCCGTGCGCACCGCGAAACCCAGATTCAGGTAGCGCTGGTACGCCGACCGCAGCATGTGCTCGTGCAGCGTCGTGCGCCCGGTCTCGGCGTAGAGTGCTGCGGCCTGCTCGTGGGCGCGCGCACTGATGATGGGAAGTTGATATTTCTCCGCCAGCTCGATCGCTTGGTGAAGGTAGTGCTCCGCTTTGGTGTGTTGCCCGCGTGCGTGCGCCCACGCTCCCTGGATCAGCGCATACGGTGCCGCGTAGTTGTCCGGTGCGGTCGCGGCCCACTTGCGGTGCGACGCCAGGGTCTGGTGCACGAAGCGGGCCGTCGAGCGCTCGCGCGGCGCGGTGTGGATCATGCTGAGGGCGCCGAGCAGATAGACGAGTTGTGCGGGTGTGGTGCCGTCCAGACCGCCGAGGTGCTCGATCGCCTCCAGGGTGGCGGCCACCGCGCCGACGTAGTCGCCGCACCAGAAGTGCAGCCCCTGCTTCATGGCCGCGGCGACGCCCAGGGCCACCTCGTCGCCCTCGCGGCGGGCCGCCGGCAGCACGTCTCGCTCGTCGTAGCCACTCTCGCCGGCCAAGAGCAAGGGATCGGCGCTGCGGCCCATCAGGTTGAGGCAGAGCTGCTGCATCGCCTGGCAAAGCGCGCTGGGCACGGGCTGGGATCGGATTTGGGGGATCAGCGAGCTCGCGAGGGCGTCGATCTCAGCGAGCGGGCGACCGACCCAGAACGACTGGGAGAGCAGGACGGCGGCCAGGAATCCGGCGTTTTCCTGGTCGCCTTGGTCGAGAGCTTCCTCGACGGCATCGCGAAGCTCGCCCAAGCCGTCGCGGATCGGGTGGCGCCAGAGACGGATGTAGTCCAGGTGCATGAACACCGTCTGCGGCCGGGCCTCCCGGAACTCCGGGCGCTCTGCCAGCAGCATGCCCACCTCGCCGAAGCGCTGGCTGCCCGCGTGGTCACCGAGCAGCACGAGGACAATTCCGTACCCGGTGACGACAAGCGGCGAGGACGGCGTGTGGCCGTGCGCCAACGTGAGATCGAGTTGTTTTCGTACCAGCAACGTCAAGAGGTTGGGCCGGATGAGGACCGACAGGTTGCAGAGCTCGGCGAGAATCCGGTGCAGCGCGATCACCCGCTGGTCGTCGCAGTGCGGCAGCCCCAACAGTCGCTCGTTGCTCCAGCGGCGCATCGTCAATCTCGTCCGGACGATCGCGTTGTTCATGCGGGGCTTGCCCGCGTCGCCCGCCACCCTTTCGCCCAACTCGTCGAGCGCTTGCAGCCCGATCTCGAGTGCCTCTTGGAGACGGTTCTCCGCTACCCGCCCCTTGAGCCGGAGGTAGGCGAGCCGGGCGCGGTCCGCAGGTTCGTGCAGATGCTCCTCGGCCTCGTCGAGTAGCGCATTGAGCGCCGGCACGTCACCGACCAGCAGCGCGGCGTCGGCGGCGTCGAGCTGCAGCTCCCGGGTCAGCTCGAAGTGCGAAGCCCAACGCTGCTCGCCGAGCAGGTCCAGCGCGCTCCGGCAGTACCCGAGGGCCAACGGGAACGACGCCTGCGCCCGGGCCTTTCGTGCCGCCCGCCTTACCGCCTCGACGAACTGGGTGCGTTCGACGTCGTCGGCCAGCCCCAGGCCACCGATGCCGACGTGGCGCGCGGCTTCGAACACCCGATCGTCCCCAAGCGCGACCAGCCGCCGGCCGATGCGCAGGTGAATGGCGCGCATCTCGTCGACGGACAGCCCCGCGCGTGCCGCCTCGGCCACGCGGTCATGGCTGAACCGGTAGCGGGCGTCGCGGCTGATCGCGTTGGTGATCCGCTGGCCGCCGCCGTCGAGTGCCTCGAGCAAGCGAAGCTCGAGGCACGCCCAGAGCGTATGCGCCACGACGTCGGGCGAGAGCGCGGCCGCTGCCGTGGCGTCGTCGAGGTCGAACTCGCCGCCGATGCACGACAGCGAACTCAACACCTCCCGGTCGGCGGGGCGAAGTTGCTCGAGATAGCGGCCGAGGAACTCGGCGGCCGTGGCCGAGACCTCGATCGACATCAGCACCCGCAGATCCCAGCTCGGGTGGCCGCCGGGGCCGACCGGGACCAGCGCGCCTTCGCGTTGCGCGCGGTACAGCAGCTGGCGGACCTGCAGCGGGTTGCCGCCGGTCCGATGGTGGAATTCGGCGGCCACGTCGCCCAGCTCCACACTCTGGCCGCACACGGCGGCGAGCAGCTCCTCGACATCTTCGGGAGCCAGCGGTTTCAGCTCGATGGTGTTGAGGCTTTCCGATTTGAAGCCCGCGGCGCTCGGGTCGAACTCACCCGTGCGGTGCGCACCGACGACCAACACGTTGCGCGGCGACACCGTCAACAGTTCGGACAACAGCAGCAGCGTGTCGCGGTCGGCCCACTGCAGGTCATCGAGCGCCAGCACCACCGGGCGGTAGGACGCCGTGGTCGACACCAGCCGGATGGCGGCACGGTGCAGGCGACGGCGCGCATCCGCGGCATCCAGGTCGGCGTCGTCCGACGATTCGCCCAGCACCGGCGCCAGTTCGGGTACGAGTTCGGAGAGAACGCCGGTAAACCCGGACATCACGTTGACCAGGTCGGCACGCCAACCATCGCGCTCGGCCGGGCCGGTGACCTCCATGGTCCGGACCACCGAGCTCAGTGCGTCCGCCAGGGCCGAGTACGGCGCCGGCGCACCGTCTCGGCACCTGCCGTAGGCGAAGACGCAGTTGCGGCCGGAGACCTCGACGCCGAAGGCCTGCGTGAGCGTCGACTTGCCCACTCCGGGAGCGCCGCTGAGCAGGACGCATCCTCCGCTGACCCGTCCGGCCGTTTCTACCGCGGTTCGGAGTTCGGTGAGCTCCTGCCGTCGGTCGACCACCCGGCCGTCGATGTCGAGCAGTGGCGTCGTCACGGCGCAGGGCACACCGTCTTGGGCGTCGTCTCCACGGCGACGCTGGAGAATGGCAGGCTGAGGCGCATGTACACGGCACTCCCCTCCAAGGGAAATGTCCACCCACCGCAGTGACGGTCCCCTCGCTGCGGGACTGCGCAGATCCGCTCTACGGCTTGTGGAGGGTCAGCATAGCCCAAACACCGCATGTAGTGCGAGATTTCGAGGGTCGAGCAGACCGACGGGCGGACGGGACCATACGAACGGTGATGGCCCACTCGCTGCGCCGCCGATGGACTAGGTATCGGCCGGTTTGAACGCATCGGCGGGCCTGTCGCGCCGTAGTGGCTTTGGGCGACCAATCCGATGAATTCGCCGTCGGGTAAGCGGCTCGCGGTGACGGTGTAGCCGGCATTGATGTAGCGCAATCCGCGTGTGCCCCAATGCGTGCGCGAGCTGGTGATGTCGCCGGCGAAGGCCGGGCGACACGGCATCGTTGATGCCCCAAGCAGATTCGAGTATCCGTCATGGCGGCCGTGGCGTGTTCGCGTGTTCGGCCGCCTCGGCCCATGTCGTTTCGGTATCGCGCGGTGCCGATTAGGTCTTGGACACACGTCGCGGACTGCCAAAGACTCGTAGGCAGACGTTGCGGCAAAGGAAGAGTCGGAAAGGCGCATCATGACAACGTTTCGCGCGGCGCAAGTCAGCTCACCGCAAGGACAACTGGCCCTTGTCGATCGAACTCTGACCGATCCCGCACCCGGCACCGTGCGGGTCGCGGTGGAAGCGTGTGGCATCTGCCACTCCGATGCGAACTTCGTCGACGGCCAGTGGCCGGGTCTGCAGTTCCCGCTCACGCCGGGTCACGAGATCGCCGGGCACATCGACGCGCTCGGCGAGGGTGTGGGGGGTTGGCGCGAGGGTGAACGGGTGGCGATCGGGGCGTCGGGCGGCTATTGCGAGCAGTGCCGCAGCTGCCGGCGCGGCGACTTGGTGCATTGCGAGGCCGGTATGGTTACCGGCGCAACGTTTCCCGGCGGATTCGCCGAATACGTCGTGGCGCCGGCGAACGCCCTGGCCCGTATTCCCGATGAACTATCGGCCGTTGAGGCCGCGCCGCTCGCATGCGCGGGACTGACCATGTTTAATTCGTTGCGCCGCACCGGCGCTGGGCCCGGCGATCTGGTCGCCATCCTCGGGATTGGTGGCCTTGGCCATCTCGGGATTCAGTTCGCGGTCAAAATGGGTTTTCGCACCGTCGCGATCGCGCGCGGCGCCGAGAAAAGTCACCTCGCCCGCGAACTGGGCGCTCACTACTGCATCGACTCGCTGACCAGCGATGTGGCCGGCGAACTGCAGAGCCTGGGTGGGGCCCGGGTCATCGCGGCCACCGCCACCAATGCCGAGGCGATCTCCGCCACGATCGGCGGACTGGGACTGCACGGTGAACTGCTGATGCTGGCACTCTTGGCCGACCCGGTGCAGGTCACTCCGGTGCAGCTGATCAATATCTCGGGCATGGTGCGCGGCCACCCGGTCGGCGACGCGAACGACCTCGAGGACGCTCTCAATTTCGCTGCACTGCAAGGTATTAGGCCGATGGTGGAGGTCCTGCCATTGGAGAAGGCCGCCGATGGCTATCAGAGAATGCTGGCCAACCAGGCCCGCTTCCGGGTGGTACTCACCACGGGGGCAGCCAAGGAACCTGCATGACCCCACCACACCCGTTCGACAATGCCATCCACCTTGACACCATCGACGGAAACGTCAGGCGCGGTCGTACCCATCCGGAGTGGGCCAACTTTGTCGGCCCGTTCGGCGGGATCACCGCTGCCGTCATGCTGCGTGCGATTGAGACGCACCCGGACCGCATCGGCGAGCCACTGGCGCTGACCGTCAACTTCGCGGCGCCCACCGCCGACGGTGATTTCGACATCTCGCTTCGGGCCGCGCGCACCAACCGCACCAATCAACACTGGCTCGCCGAACTCAGTCAGGACGGCGCGGTCACAACCATCGCGACCGCGGTATTCGGCGTCCGTCGCGATACCTGGGCCAGTACCGAAGCGCACCCGCCGGCCGCGCCGCCGCCAGAACAGCTCGTCCCCGGCGTTCCGGGTGACTTCATCGCCTGGGGACACCTTTACGACGCGCGGTTCGTTGCGGGCGCCTTTCCGGGTGAACACGCGCAGCCCAACGAGGTATCGACGAGCACCATGTGGATGCGCGACAACGCACAACGCCCTGTCGACTATCCGGCTCTGGCCGCTCTGTGCGACATCTTCTGCCCGCGAGTGTTCTTGCGTCGCGGCGGATTCGTCCCGTCCGGAACCATCTCGTTGACGACCTATTTCCATGCCGATCAGCGGCAGCTTGATGCCCTGGGCGGTGACTTCGTCTTAGGAACCGCCCACGCCAACCGATTCTCGGGCGGGTACTTCGACCAGAGCGCACAGCTGTGGAGTCGGAACCGAGCACTGCTGGCCACGTCGCACCAATTCGTTTACTTCAAGGGCCAACGGTCTCAGGGGTGAGTGTTTACCTCGCTTGCCCGAAGATCGTTGGGAGCTGGCGGGCCCTGTCCAAGAGTTCGCGATCGGACTTGGCGAGGCACCCAAGACGAGGTACGAAAGTCTCGATGATCCCGCGGAATCTGTCTACCAACTGCTCAACCGTCATGCCAAACGTGGGATAGACAAACTCGTCCCACCCTTCCCCGTGCGGCCCCCACAACAGGACAAAGCGAACGATGTCACGATCGAACCAGTCCATTTGTTCTGTGCAAGTGGCGTTCTCGGTCAACCGATGCAGCGTCGCGTGTTGCGACGTCGCGCCCTGGACCCCCGCCGCTTCCGGCGCTTGCACCGGAAACCGGCATGCTGCCCGCTCACTGCAAGCAGCGAGCAGCAGGCACCGCAATTGATGGCGGCCGCGGTAGAGCAGTGCGATCACCGCGCTGACCGAGCGGTTGGTGATGTGGGCGATCTCTGCGTAAGTGAAGCCCTCCACGTCGGCGTAGTACACCACCATGCGGGTGTCTTGCCGCAACGCCTGCAAGGCTTTTGTGATCACTGCGGCCGGCAACGCCTCGAGCGCCTCCACCTCCGCCAAGCTCAGCCGTGTCGATGGGTGCTCTGGAGCCGTCGCCAATTGACAATCGATGGTCGCGCCGTTCAGACCTTCGGCCAGCCGACGGTGTCGAGCGCGAAGACTACCGATGTAGGCGTTGGTCAAGAGTCGATACAACGAAGCCCTCAGGTTGACGCTCCGGGGCAATGAGCCGAATTGCCGGTGGGCGTTCATCATCGTGTCTTCCAGCAGATCCGCTGCTTCTAGTCGATCCCCCGTCAGCGCCAGCGCAGCCCGGTAGAGCGCATCGAGCAATGGCAGCGCCTCGCGCTCGAAGCGCATCGCACATTCAGCCTCACTCTCGCCCTCTCGCGGGGAGGACGAGAGAGCCAACCCGTTGGCATCGTTCATTGTCATCTCATTCGCGCTGTCATTTCGCCGCCGGTCAACTCCGCCGCACGCGCTCTGTGTTCGAGTAAATCGTCGCCATGGTGTTGCTCGAAGACGCGGTGGGCATGATGGTCGCGGCAGATTCGGAGTCCTTCGACGCAGCGCGGGCGCCGTTGGTTGACGGCCGAGAATTCCGTATCCGCTGGAGTACACGGGAGCCGATACCGACTCCGGCGTGGACCATGACCTTCGCCAGCAAATAAATGCGCTGTACGCCTTTGAGCCCCCGGGGTGGCCATGCGAATCGCTCAATATCCCAGGTTGTTTCGGCGAAGTCTTCGTCGGACCGCTTCCGCCACACCGCCGAGATGCGTAAGCCATCTCCCTTTTCCGTCAACTCGAGCGCCGCGACGCTTCCGCCCAAGAGGCTTCCTATGACGAGCATGTCGCAGTGCTCACCGTCGGCGTCTTTTTGCTTTGTCATATCAATGCAGCCCTTTCGTGTGACAAGGCGTAAACCCAAGGACCGGAAGATATCTGGATTCGGCGGCAGCAGCCTGCTCGTAACGGCCGTAGGGCCCGGGGGCATCTTTTGCGCGCTGAAACAGACGGTCGCGTTCGGCACCGTAGATTTCCTCGGCCATGAAATGGCCACAGATGCCGCGGGCGTAAAGTATCACGATCGGATTCGCTTTGACGTTGTAATACCAAGCCGGATTTCGGGATTCACCGAAGTTTGAGGCGATGAGAATGACCCGCCCTCGATCGGTGAAGTACACCAGTGCACTGTTGCGGGTCCTGCCCGACTTGGCGCCAACATGCGTCATAACGACGGCCGGGAAGGGCCAAACGGAGGAGATTCGCCCCTGCGTGTGCCAGAGCAAAGTCGGATCGACTCGAGAGCCGATGTTGCGGAGGAAGCTGATACCGGGCCGCGACCGCGCGACCGGACTTGCGATCCGATGGGCAATCGAGAGACCGGGAGACACGGCGGGAACGGACATGGGCCGTCAGGCTCCTTTCGTTTCTACTGAACAGCAAAAGGTTTCGGTCTTTTGCGCTGGCCTTCCGATCACGGCGGCGCCCTCAGCAGGAGCTTCCGCCGTAACCACTTGCCCATTTCCGCGATGGCATCATCGACCTCGGGAACCCGGCCGGCGCCCATGATGAAGGAGTGCTGGCCGCCGTCGACGGACCGCAGTTGTTGATCGTTGCCAGCCGCCTTCGCGCGCAGTGCGAGCCGCACCGCCTCGTCCGCGAGCAGCTCGTCGGTGCCGTAGAAGATTGCGATCGGCGGAAGGCCGCGTAAGTCGGCTTCAAGCAGGTTCACCCGCGGATCGTGCCAGTGGATACCCGTCTTATCGAGCCAGCAGGACCGGAAAAACTCCAGCAACCCGCGCGACAGCACCATGTCCACGTCCGCATTCGTTTCGATGGACCTGCTTGAGAGCCTCAGGTCGCACCAGGGCGAGATGGACAGAATCGCGCCGGGCAGCGCGGCCCCCCTGTTACGCAACCCAACGGCCAGGCTGACCGCGAGAGCGCCGCCGATTGAGTGCCCGACACTCGCGACGTTCTCGGGTCGGTAACCCTGGCCGAGCAGCCAATCATAGGCCTTCTCAACGTCTTCGATCTGCGCGGGGAACGTATGCTCCGGCGCGCGCCGGTAGTTGATTACCAACGACCGCATACCGGCGGCCTTGGCGATATGTGCGGCGGGCTTCCGGTCGGCGTGCATCGAACTGACGACGCTGCCCCCCATGTGGTTATGCAGCAGAACGGAGCGTGGGTCGCTTCGGGCGGGGACACACCAGAGGGCCTCGACGCCGCCGGCATCGACTTTCGCGTAGGTGACGCCCTCGGGTTCTTTCGCCGCGATGTGGGCCGCCTCGACGATGTCCCCAACGGTGGCCAGGTTGAGATCGTGAATCGACAATCGCTCACGCACAGCAGCGCAGAACTGCGCGAACTCCCGGCACTCCTTGCTCGTCACAGGATTGCCCTTCGGTTCTGCATCACCCGCTGCGATCGACCTTGAAAATGGCTGCACCAGAGTGCATTTGCTAGCGAGCAGCGGTTCAGCTGTGTTTCGGTGTGTGCCGCAATCCTGTCGAGCAGCCGGAGCGTTTCCGATTCGGATTTGGTGGAAAGCAGGATGAGCGCTCGTTCCGCGCCGTGCCGGCGGTAAGCATCCAGGACATCGGGTTCTACGTTTTCGGGCACAATGACGCTGACTGGAATGTCGGTCGCGCCCTCGAGAAGGCTCAGCTGCGCGGGGACCATATCGGCGACCGGCACGGCCATGGGCATCCACCCACCGTGATGCCGCCGTGCTCGAGACACCGTGGCCGCAGTGAATCCGCCGAAGTAAATCCTTGGATGCGGCTTCTGTGCGGGCTTGGGCCAGCAGTAGGTTGCATCGAAATCGACATAACGGCCGTGGAATTCGGCTTCGTCGTTAGCCCACAGTTCTTTCATGGCAGCTAGTTTTTCGTCGAGCAGTTGGCCCCGCATCGTGGCTGCAACGCCGTGATCGGCGGCCTCTTCGAGATTCCAGCCCAGGCCCAGGCCCAGCATCACTCGACCCGCGGATATCTGATCGAGGCTGGAAATCGCCTTCGCCGTTTGAATCGAGTCCCGTTGCGGCAGAAGAAGTACTCCGGGCCCAATCAGAAGTTCGGATGTGGCGACAGCGGCCGCTGTCAGCGCGACGAAAGGGTCATAGGAGCGGTAGTACTCGCGCGGTAACTCGCCGCCCGCTGGGAACGGAGTGGCTCGACTTGACGGGACGTGTGAGTGTTCGGCCACGACGAGCGAGTCAAATCCTCGATCTTCCAGTGCTTTTGCGAGTACGTCCGGACGTATACCCTCATCGGTGATGACGGTGGCGACCCCAATTTTCATCTGTTGTCCCCGCCCTTCTGATCGCTACCTGCTGTTGTCATCGAGTCAATGCCGCATTGCGTTGCGTGTCCAAGACCTGTTCCACATTGCGCGATGCAAATCAGGCATCGTTCCTGTCCCACCCGCCGAGGCACCCGGAGGGCTACAGTGATCTCATGCCTGATTCGGCATCGCGGGTGGTGGATCTCGACCTGCGACTAGTCGGATACTTCGTCGCGGTGGCCGAACACCGGCACTTTGGCCGCGCCGCGGCCGAGCTGCGCGTCGCGCAGCCGTCGCTGAGCCGGCAGATCCGCCGCCTGGAGCAGCAGATGGGCGTCCGCCTGTTTGACCGCACTCCGCAAAGCACCCGGCTCACCGATGCCGGCGAGGTGTTCCTGCCCCGGGCGAAGGCCCTACTACGCTCGGCAGTCCAGGCCACCGCGCAGGCCCGGGACGCCGCGCAGCCCGGCCGAATCGTCATCGGCTACACAACAAGTCTGATCATCACCCCGGTGGTGCGTGCGCTGCGTCGCGAGCACCCCGATGCCGCTGTGGAAACCCTGCACCTGGACTGGAACGAGCCGCGCGATGCACTGCTCGACCACCGGGTGGATGCGGTGGTGACCCCGCTGCCCTTTTCCACCGACCAGCTGCATGTCACGATCCTCTACGACGAGCCCCGGGTGTTGGTCGTGGCCGTCGACCATCGCCTCGCGGGCAGGCGGGCGGTCACCGTCGATGACATCGCCGACGAACCAATACCGAAATTTCGACACTGCGCCCCTGCCTGGAATGACTTTTGGCGCATCGATCCTCGGCCCGACGGGCGCGGGGCGCCCGACGGCCCACTCTTGGACACCCTCGAGGACGGGTTGGAACTCATCGCCTCCGGGCAGGCGGTCGCCGTCACGACCGGCTTTTACGAGCGATTGCGTCCCGATATCACGACCATTCCGTTGGAAGGCGTCGAAGTCAGCCATGTTGTTGTGGCGAGCCGCGCGGGGGACCGCAGTCGTCTGGTGGCGGCCTTTCGCGAACTCGCTACGGCACACCTCACCGCCCCGGGCCGGGCCTAGCGTCTCCTACGTGTAGGTCGGTTTGAATGCGTCGGCGGGCTGGGCCACTGCGAGGGCGGAGCTGGTGCCGATGGGGCCGTGGCAGTCGAACAGGGTGGCCGCGCCGGTGGCCACCCCGGCCGTGCCGTAGTGGCTTTGGGCGGCCAGCCCGATGAATTCGCCGTCGGGCAATCGGCTCGCGGTCACGGTGTAGTCGGCGTTGATGTAGCGCAATCCGCCTGTGCCCCAATGCGTGAGCGAGCTCGTGATATCTCCGGCGAAGGCCAGGCGGGTAAACGGTGTCAGCGGGTGACCGTGCACCATCGGCCGAAACAGTCGCGCCCAGGCGAACTTCTGGGCGTGGGACTGCTCCCATTCGCCGGCGGCGATACCGGGACTGCCTTCGAAGGTGGCGCCGTATCCCCAGATGAGAAACGGCATGTCGGCCGGGAAGCCCTCGTAGGAGGTCGGCAGCGCCGGCATCTGCACCGGAAAGGACCACACCTGGCCGTCGGGATGCTCGCCGCGGCGCAGGAACAGCGCACTGGCCCGCGCGACGATCGTGTCGCGCTGAATCAGGGCTGCGTCGACCAGCCTGATCCGGCGGCCTTCCCGTTGTATCGACGTCTGAATCTGTACCGGCCGCATCAGCACGGGGCGCAACAGGTCAACGGTCAGGCGGGCGGGCTGAAAGTCGGGATCGATGCCCGATTGTTCTATGCCCCAACCCAACAGGCCACCGACGATCTGGCCGCCCATCGCCGCGCCCCACGGCCCGTGCGTCAGCGGGCCCGGAACGTAGGAGTCGCCGTCGACAGTGAAGAATGCCTCGGGCATGATGGCGGAATCCTCGATCGTCACCGCTATCACGATAGGACACCGGATTAGTAAGGACCGGGCATGCCTCCAGTGATCGACCTGCCACGCGACCACAACCCGTTTTCGATGACGGGCGTGTCCCGCGACCGCGACGGTATCCCGCGTTACGACGATCTGCCGGCCACGCTGCTCGACATGCTGGCCGGGCACGTCGAGCAGCGCCCCGACAACGAGGCCGTCGTCGAACTCGGTGCGGGGCGATTGACCTACCGGCAGCTGTGGGACCGCGCCGCGCGCGTGGCGGGCGGACTGCGGGCGGCCGGTGTGCGACCCGGTGACCGGGTCGCGGTGCGCTATCCCGCGGGAATCAACTGGGTGCTGGCATTCTGGGGCACGGTGATGGCCGGCGGCATTGCGGTGGCGGTCAATACGCGCTCCGCGCAGCCCGAAGTCGAATTCGTGCTGTCAGACGCGGGCGCACGGGTGGATCTGGCCGCGGATGCGCCGCTACCCGACGGGCAACCGTATGTGGCAGAGGGACTCGCGCCTGCCGACACGGCCGCGCTGTTCTACACCTCGGGCACCACCGGCCATCCCAAGGGCGTGCCGACCACCCACGAGGCCTTCATCACCAACACCGAAAACATGGCCCGGTGTTCGGGATTGCCCGGGGACATCGGTGCGGGCCTGCGCACGCTGATATCGGTGCCGCTGTTCCACGTAACCGGTTGCAACACCCAGCTCTTGGCCGCAGCTCGCCTCGGGGGAGCGGCGGTGATCATGCCCACGCTGAACCTGGACCAGCTGATCGCCACACTGGCCGGCGAACGGATCTCGTCGATGGTGACGGTGCCGGCGATCTACTCGTTAATGCTGCGGCACCCGGATTTCGCCGACGCCGACGTTTCCGCGGTTCGTTGGTTGGGCTATGGCGGTGCGCCGATCGCCCCCTCGTTGGTGAGTTCGGTGAAGGAGGCGTTTCCACAAGCCACGGTGTTCAACGGCTACGGGATGACCGAGTCCGCGTCGCTGATGACCCTGCTGCCCGACTCCGAGGCGTTCGACCACGCCGACTCGGTGGGGTATGCGGTCCCCTCGGTGGACCTCGGCGTGATCCCCAGCGGAGACGACCCGTCCGTCGGTGAGTTGGTGGCGCGTGGCGCCAATCTGACTGCCGGATACTGGAATCGGCCGGAAGCCACCGAGGCCACCATCGCGGACGGCTGGCTGCACACCGGCGACGTGGTGCGGGTCGACGCCGCGGGCCGGGTGCACATCGTCGACCGGCTCAAGGACATCATCAACCGCGGCGGCGAGAAAATCTCCAGCGTCGAGGTCGAGGCGGTGCTGTTGGCCGCGCCCAACGTCGTGGATGCCTGCGTGCTGGCGGTGCCCGACGAGGTGATGGGGGAGAAGGTCGGAGCCGTGCTGTTCGCCGGTGAGACGGCGATCGATGTGTCGGCCGTGCTCGAGCACTGCCGCGGGCAGCTCGCCGACCACAAGATTCCGCAATACGTGACGGTAGCCTCAGAACCGCTGCCGCGCAACGCCGGTGGCAAACTGCTGAAAGCCAGACTTCGCGGCGAAGTGAAGTGGGGTGACCCGCTCCGATGACCGCGACGCTGCTGATCGCCAATCGCGGCGAGATCGCGCTTCGGATCATTCGCACCGCCACCGAATTGGGTATGCAGACGGTCGCGGTCTACTCCGAGGATGACGCCGAGAGCCCGCACGTGCACGCGGCCGACGAAGCGATCGGTCTGCCGGGTAGCGGCCCCGACGCCTATCTGGACCAGTCCTCCATACTGGCGGCGGCGAAAAATGCCGGCGCCACGCTGATTCATCCCGGGTATGGCTTCCTCTCCGAGAACGCCGATTTCGCTCGTGCCTGCGCGGCCGCCGGGTACACGTTTGTCGGGCCGGACGCCGACGTGCTCGAGACGGTCGGCAACAAATCCGCGGCGCGCGCCGCCGCGATCGCCGCCGGCCTGCCGGTGCTGCCGGCCACCCAGGGGCCGAGCAGTGTCGAGGATGTCCGGGCATTCTTCGCCGCCCACGACGGCGCCGTCATGATCAAGGCGCTGGCCGGCGGGGGCGGCCGCGGCATGCGCAGGGTGGACGGTGCCGACCAGATCGAGGCCGCCTACCGCCACTGTGCCGCGGAGGCGCAGCTGGGATTCGGCAATCCGGCGGTGTTCGCCGAGGCGCTACTCGACGACGCCAGGCATATCGAGGTGCAGATCGTCGCCGCGCCGGCCGGGCCCCGAACGCATGCGCTTGCCCTCGGCGACCGTGACTGCAGCATCCAGCGGCGCTACCAGAAGATCGTCGAAATTGCTCCTGCGCAAGGGCTTTCGGATTCGTTGCGGCGCGAGTTGCACCTGGCCGCGGCCCGGCTGTGCGGCAGAGCCGGCCTGCGCGGTCTGGCCACCGTCGAATTCCTGGTCGCCGGTGAGAGGTTCGTCTTTCTCGAGGTAAATCCCCGCATTCAGGTCGAGCACACGATCACCGAGGAGACCACCGGCGTGGACCTGGTGGCCGCCGCGCTCGCGATCGCCGGCGGCGCCTCCTACTACCAGCTGGGATTGCCATCCGGAATCGCCTCCGACGGTGACGAAGTCATCGGCGAGCCCGCCGCCCGGCGCGGCATCGCGATACAGGCCCGGGTCAACATGGAAACCATCACGGCGGACGGGACCGTGGCGCCCGCCGCGGGCACGCTGACGGTGTTCGCGCCGCCGAGCGGTCCGGGAGTGCGCGTCGACACCTTTGGCCGGACCGGGCTGGCGTTGGGCACGCGATACGACTCGCTGCTGGCCAAGGTCATCACCCACGTGCGCGGATCGTCGCTGCCGGCCGCGCTGCGCAAGTCGCGCACCGCGCTGGCTGAATTCGGGGTCGAGGGTGTCCAAACGAACATCAAATTTCTGCAAGAACTGTTGTCCGACAGCCAGATTCAGTCCGGCATCGTGACCACGGGCTTCCTCGACGCGAAGCTGCCCGAGCTGGCCGCCGCGGCGCTGACCCACGAGCACGACACCCGGGTCGCGTCCGTCGAGCTGTATCCCGGTGAGGAAGCGCTGCGCGCCCAGCTGGCCGGCACCGTGGTGGAGATCGCACCCGAGGGAGTCGAGGTCAACCCCGGCCATCAACTGGTGGTGCTCGAAGCGATGAAAATGCAGCATGTGCTTGCCGCGCCGGTTGCGCTGCGTACGGTGCGCAATCTCGTGACACCGGGCCAGGTTGTCGGAACCGGGGATCCGCTGGTGGTCTTCGCCAACACCGGGGCCGGCGCCGCCGGCGAGTCCGCCATCGCCGCAGTCGATCTCGATCGGCCCCGCGCCGACCTCGACGAAGTTCGGCGGCGGCATCTACTCACTCTCGACGAAGGCCGTGAGGCGGCAGTCACCAAGCGGCACCAGCAGGGTCGCCGCACCGCCCGGGAGAACATCGCCGATCTGATCGATGACGGCAGCTTCGTCGAGTACGGCGCGCTGGCCATTGCGGCGCAACGCAGCCGGCGCTCCGACGAGGATCTGATCGCCAATACCCCGGCCGACGGCCTGGTCGCGGGCCTGGCGACCATCGGCGCCGACCGATTCGGGCGGCCGGCCGCCGAAGCGGTGGTGGTGTCCTACGACTACACCGTGCTGGCCGGGACGCAGGGCATGCGCAACCATGCCAAGACGGACCGGGTTTTCGACGTGGCCGCCCGAAAAGGCTTGCCGGTGGTGCTGTTTGCCGAGGGTGGCGGCGGGCGACCGGGCGACACCGACGTCGGCGGTGCGGCCGGCCTGGACGTGCCCACGTTTCGGGTGCTCGCCGGGCTGCGCGGCCGGGTGCCGTTGGTGTCCATCGTCTCGGGGCGTTGCTTCGCCGGCAACGCCGCACTGGCCGGGGTGTGTGATGTGATCATCGCGACGCCGGACGCCAACATCGGAATGGGCGGGCCGGCGATGATCGAGGGTGGCGGGCTCGGGGTGTATCCGCCCGAGGCGATCGGCCCGATCGACGTGCAGCGGCACAACGGGGTGGTGAGCCTGGTCGCGCGTGACGAGGTGCACGCGGTGTCGCTGGCCAAACAGTACCTGTCGTACTTTCAGGGCAACATCGGCGACTGGGCAGCGCCCGAGCCACGGTTGGCCCGACATGTGGTGCCGGAGAACAGGTTACGCGCCTACGACGTGCGCCGGGCGATCGAGTCGATCGTGGACGTCGGCTCTGTCCTCGAGCTGCGCCCCGACTACGGCGTCGGCATCGTCACCGCGCTCGTCCGGGTGGAGGGCGTGGCATATGGGTTGCTGGCCAACAGCAGTCACCACCTGGGCGGCGCGATCGACGCCGAGGCCGCCGACAAGGCCGGTGACTTTCTCACGCTGTGCGAATCGTTTCGGCTACCGGTGATTTCGTTGTGCGACACACCGGGATTCATGGTCGGACCGGACGCGGAGAAGCAGGCTGCGGTGCGCCGGTTCGGCCGGATGTTCGTGCTCGGTGCGCGGCTGACGGTGCCGCTCGGAATGATCATCTTGCGCAAGGGTTATGGCTTGGGCGCAATGGCCATGGCGGGTGGCTCTTTTCATGCCCCGCAATTCACCGTGGCCTGGCCGACGGGGGAGATCGGCGGCATGGGCCTGGAAGGCGCCGTGCGCCTCGGCTTCAGCAAGGAGCTGGCCGCCGCGGCGGATACCGGCGAACGCGAGCGGCTGTTCGACAAGCTGGTGGCGGCGGCCTACCAACACGGTAAGGCGCTTCGGGCCGCCACGACGTTCGAGCTGGACGACGTAATCGACCCTTCAGACTCCCGCGCCTGGATCACCAGGCTGACGGGAGCCTGAAGGGCCGTGTCCGAGGGGAATCAGGCGTGGCCGGATCCGCAGCCGACGCCCGGCAAACATCCAGTGCCGCCAGGAACGCCACCCGGGCCGGCGTTCTGGCCGCCGGAGCCACAGCCGACGCCCGGGATGCAGCCGGTGCCACCCGGACCGCCACCCGGACCGCTGAACTGGCCGCCGGAACCGCAGTTGCCGTTGGCGTCGCAGCCGCCGCCACCTGGGTCGTCCTTGAAGACGATGTGGGTGGGCGCCGGGCCGGACATTGCCGGAGCGGTCGCAAAACTATCCGCAGCGGCGATCGGTGCGGCGGCGATCGCCGCGGCAACGGCGCCGCCGACCACCAGTGGTTTCAGGAAGGTCAATTTCGCTAACATGCGACTCGCATACCACGCACGCGCGCGGACAAAACCTCCTGGAAAAGATTGATTGCAATCGACGTTCTTGGCCAGCGAACTTGGGCTCCCCACGAAACAAAAGGTTTACGAAGATGACATCACTGGATTTGACCGGCCGTACTGCGATTATCACGGGGGCTTCGCGCGGAATCGGTTTGGCGATCTCCCGACAGCTGGCGGCCGCGGGCGCCAATGTGGTGCTGACCGCCCGCAAACAGGAAGCGGCGGATGCGGCCGCGGCCGAAGTGGGGGAACGGGCGTTGGGCGTCGGCGCGCACGCGGTCGACGAGGACGCCGCGCGCCACTGCGTGGACCTCACTTTGGAAAAGTTCGGCAGCATCGACATCTTGATCAACAACGCCGGCACCAATCCGGCGTACGGCCCGCTGATCGACCAGGATCACGCGCGGTTCACCAAGATCTTCGACGTCAATCTGTGGGCCCCGCTGCTGTGGACATCACTTGTTGTCAAGGCATGGATGGGCGAGCACGGCGGCGCGATCGTCAACACCGCCTCCATCGGAGGGCTGCATCAGTCCCCGGCGATGGGGCTCTACAACGCCACCAAGGCGGCGCTGATTCACGTCACCAAACAACTGGCCCTGGAACTCTCGCCGCGCGTGCGGGTCAACGCGATCGCCCCGGGAGTCGTTCGCACCCGATTGGCCGAGGCGCTGTGGAAGGACCACGAGGATCCGCTGGCGTCGCAGATCGCGCTCGGTCGCATCGGTGAGCCCGCCGATGTGGCGAACGCGGTGGCCTTCCTGGTTTCCGACGCGGCGAGCTGGATCACCGGTGAGACGCTGGTCATGGACGGCGGTCTGCTGCTCGGTGGCGCGCAAGGCTTCCAGATGCGGTCCGGGAGCAAATCATGAGCACCGACGATCTCGACAGACGGATACAGGCGCTGCTGGACGAACACGACCCGGCGACCACCGAGCCGCGCGATTTTCTTGGCGCGCAATTCGACGCCGGGCTGGCCTGGGTGCACCTGCCGCAGGGCTTCGGCGGGCTGGGTCTGCCGCGCAAGGCACAGGAAACGGTGAACGCGCGGCTGTTCGCCGCCGGCGCGCCGGTGGGCGGCACCGCGAAGAACTTCATCGGAATGGGCATGGCGGCCCCGACCATCGCGGCCTTCGGCACCGACGAGCAGAAGCGAAAGTTCTTGCGTCCGTTGTTCACCGGCGAGCAGGTCTACTGCCAGTTGTTCAGCGAGCCGGGCGCCGGGTCGGACTTGGCCGGGGTGGCCACCCGGGCCGTCCGCGACGGCGACGACTGGATTGTCAACGGGCAGAAGGTATGGACGTCGATGGCGCAGCACGCGCAGATGGCCATCCTGGTTGCCCGCACCGATCCGACCGTGCCCAAGCACGCGGGCCTGACCTACTTCCTCTGCGACATGACGCAACCGGGCGTGGACGTCCGGCCGCTGCGCCAGATCACCGGTGAGGCCGAGTTCAACGAGGTGTTCCTCACCGATGTCCGGGTGCCCGACGCGAATCGGCTTGGCGCCGTGGGCGGTGGCTGGCGAGTCGCGACCACCACACTCAACAACGAACGGGTCGCGATCGGTGCCAGCTCCGGCGTTCCGCGCGAGGGCGGGATGATCGGGAAGATCACCCGGGCGTGGCGGGACGAGCCGGGGCTGCGCAACGCCGCGATGCACGACGAGCTGATGCGGCTCTGGGTCGAGGCGGAAGTCCTTCGGCTGGCTGGAGAGCGGCTCGGGCAGCAGGCCGTGGCGGGCCAGCCCGGCCCGGAGGGCGCCGGCATGAAGATCGCCTTCGCCAAACTGGCGCAAGCACTTTCGGGCTTCGACATCGAGCTGCACGCGGAATCCGGCCTACAGTACGACGACTGGACGATGCGCAGAACCGAAGTCGTCGACCTGATCGGTCGCGAACCGGGGTACCGCTACCTGCGGGCGCGCGGCAACTCGATCGAGGGCGGCACGTCGGAAATCTTGCGCAACACAATTTCTGAGCGGATTCTCGGCCTGCCCGGCGAACACCGCGTCGACAAGGATGCCGCCTGGAAGGATCTGGATCGATGAGCATCGGGGACCTGCTCTACTCCGACACCGAAGAGGCGTTGCGCAGCAGCGTGCGCCAGTTATTCGCCGACCAGTGCGCACCCGAGGTAGTAAGCCGGGCCTACGACCCAGCGCCGCAGGACTTTTCCAAGGTCTGGCGGCGCCTGGCCGGTGAGCTGGGAGTGGCCGGACTGCTGGTGCCGGAATCGCTTGGCGGTGCCGGCGCGAGTGCCCGCGAGGCCGCAGTCGTGATGGAGGAGATCGGTCGCGCGGTCGCGCCGGTGCCGTTTCTGTCCAGTGCGGTGCTGGCCACGGTCGCGCTGCTGCGGGCCGGCGAGACCGAAACCCTTTCCGCGCTGGCCCAAGGCGAGCTGACGGCGGCGCTGGTGGTGCCGCTGTCCACCGCGCCCGGCGATCCGATCGCGGGGGTGAGCAGCGGCGCCGACGGCCTGACCGGGTCGGTCACCAGCGTCGCCGGCGCCGCCGAGGCCGACGTGTTGGTGGTGCCGGTCGCGGGGGCCGACGGCCTCGAGTTGCACACCGTCTCGCGTAGCGCGGCCGGGGTCGAGGTGTCGCCGCTGCTGGCCCTGGACATGACGAGACCGCTTGCCAATGTCCAGTTTTCGGCCGCAACGTCGACCCCGGTCGGACCGGCGGACACGTCAGTGGCGGCCGCGCTGGAGACCGGCGCGGCACTGCTGGCATCCGAACAGCTCGGGTTGGCGCAGTGGTGTTTCGAGACCACGCTGGCCTATGTCAAGCAGCGCAAGCAGTTCGGCCGCGCGATCGGGTCCTATCAGGCGATCAAGCACCGGTTGGCGGATCTGTGGTTCGAGGTCGGTTCGGCGACGGCGGCGGCGCGCCACGCCGCGGACACGTGCGCTCGGGAAGACCCGGACGCCGGCATCGCCGCGGCCATCGCGCAGGCGTATTGCAGCGGCATCGCGGTGCACGCCGCGGAGGAGTGTGTGCAGCTGCACGGCGGCATCGGCATGACCTGGGAGTATCCGGCTCACCTGTACCTCAAGCGAGCCAAGAGTGATCAGTTGGCGTTCGGCACCGCCTACCGTCATCGGACCCGGCTGGCCGGTCTGGTCGACTTGCCGGCCGGCTGAGCGCCATGCGGGTCTTGTTGTCGACCTACGACACGCGCGGCGGCGTCGAACCACTGCTGGGAGTCGGGGTGCAGCTGCAGATGCTCGGCGCCGAGGTGGTGGTGTGCGCGCCGCCCGATGACGAATTCGCCGAGCGGGCAGCCGATTTCGGGATTCCGCTGGTGGGATTCGGTCCGTCGGTGCGCGAGGTGACGACCGGGGCGGCGCAGGCGTCGGAGGAGGACGTGCGCGCACACGTACTCGGGCTGCTCGACGCGCAGTTCGACACCGTCGCCGCCGCGGCCCAGGGCTGCGACGCGCTCGTGTCGACCGCCCTGGTGTGGACGGCGGCGGGCGCACGGTCGGTGGCCGACAAGCTCGGCATCCACTACGCATACGCGAGCTACCACCCCACCCACCTGCCGTCGCCGTATCACCCGCCGCCGGAGTACGTCGGCCGGGGGATGGGGACGAGCGAGCTGGACAACCGGGTGATGTGGAACCACAACGCCCGCAACGCCAATGCGTTGTTCGGCCCGGCGCTCAACGGCCACCGGGCGGCGATCGGTCTGCCCCCGGTGAGCGACGTGCGCGGCTACGCCTACACCGACCACCCCTGGCTGGCGGCGGACCCGACGCTGGGCCCCTGGCAGCCGCTGCGGGACCTGTCCGTCGTGCAGACCGGCGCCTGGGTGCTGCACGACGACCGCCCGCTCTCGGCCGAGCTGGAGGAGTTCCTGGACGCCGGCACGCCGCCGGTTTACGTGGGCTTCGGCAGCATGCCGCTGTGGGGTTCCAAGGACGCCGTGCCGATGGCGATCGAGGCCATCCGCGCCCAGGGCCGGCGCGTGCTGCTGTCCCGCGGCTGGGCCGACCTGGTCCCCGGCGATGACCACGACGACTGCATGGGCGTCGGGGAGGTCAACCAGCAGGCGCTGTTCGGGCGGGTGGCCGCCGTCGTGCACCACGGCGGCGCGGGCACGACGACGACGGCGGCTCAAGCCGGCGTGCCCCAGCTCGTCGTGCCGCAAGGGGCCGACCAGGTGTACTGGGCCTGCCGGGTGGCCGAGCTGGGCATCGGTACCGCGTGCGACGGCCCGACCCCGCCCCCGGGCTCGCTACCGGCCGCGCTCGAGGTGACGCTGGCCGACGACACCCGCACCCGGGCGAAGGCGGTGGCGGCGCAGACCCGCACCGACGGCGCGGCGATGGCCGCGAAGTTGTTGCTCGACGCGGTGAGCCGCGCAACGCCCTAGCGCGCCAGCGCCGAACCGAACAGCTCCGTCATCGCCTCCCAATGGCGCTGCGCCGCGGCCGCATCGTAGGGCGCGTTGTCGGGGACCGCGAAGCCGTGGGCGGCGGCGTACCACTCGATGGTGTGCCGCACGCCGGCCGCCGTCAGGGCCTTGTCGAGCTGTTCGGCGTGGTCGGTGGTGAACGACGCGTCGTTCTCGGCGCCGCCGACGTAGACCGTGGCGGTCATCCGATCGGCGAGCAGGTGCGGGCTGTCCGCGGTGTCGGATACCAGCCCGCCGCCGTGGAACGACGCCGCGGCCCCGACCCGGTCGGGAACCCGGCCGGCCACCATCACCGATATGCGCCCGCCCATGCAGTAGCCGCACACGCCGAAGCGTTCACCGAAAACCTCGGGGCGTGCCGCCAGGTAGTCGAAGAAGGCGCGGGCATCGCCGGTGATTTTGTCCGGCGTCAGGCTGCCGATCATCGAAAACAGCCGCTTGCGTTCCTGCTCGTCGCCGAACACGCTGGCCATGTCGAACGGCGCCCAGCCGGCGTTGCGGTAGTACACATCCGGCAGTAGCACCGCGTAACCGAATCCGGCGAGTTTGGCCGCCATTTGCTGGAACGTGTCGCGCACGCCGCCGGCGTCGGGGTACATGATCACGGCGGGATGCAGGGCTTGGGTGTCCGGACCGTCGGGGGTGAACAGATGGACGGTGCAGGTCCCGTCGGCGGTGGTGATGGTGTCGGTGATATTCGGCATGGCACCCGTTCTACTCCTGGGATCTGGACGTAAGCTTTCCGCGTGCCGATCCCCACGCCCTACGAGGACTTACTGCGCCTGGTGCTCGAGACGGGTTCGGCGAAATCGGACCGCACCGGCACCGGAACCCGCAGCCTGTTCGGCCGGCAGTTGCGCTACGACCTGTCGGCCGGCTTCCCGCTGCTGACCACCAAGAAGGTCCACCTCAAATCGGTGGTCTACGAGCTGCTGTGGTTCCTGCGCGGTGACTCCAACGTGAGCTGGCTACAGGAGCACGGCGTCACGATATGGGACGAATGGGCTAGCGACACAGGTGATCTCGGACCCATCTACGGCGTGCAGTGGCGATCCTGGCCGACCCCCTCGGGTGAGCACATCGACCAGATCAGCGCCGCACTGGAATTGCTGCGCAGTGACCCGAACTCCCGGCGCAACATCGTCTCGGCGTGGAACGTCGGCGAAATCCCGCAGATGGCGTTGCCGCCATGTCATGCGTTCTTCCAGTTCTACGTGGCCGACGGGCGGCTGAGCTGCCAGCTCTACCAGCGCAGCGCGGACCTGTTCCTGGGCGTTCCGTTCAACATCGCCAGCTATGCGCTGCTCACCCACATGATGGCGGCCCAGGCCGGTCTCGGTGTCGGCGAGTTCGTCTGGACCGGCGGCGACTGCCACATCTACGACAACCACGTCGAACAGGTGCGGACCCAGCTCGGTCGCGACCCACGGCCGTACCCGGAACTCCTTTTGGCACAGCGGGATTCGATCTTCGACTACACCTACGAAGACGTCGTCGTGAAGAACTACGATCCGCACCCGGCGATCAAAGCTCCCGTCGCTGTATGACATGCATCGGCTTGGTGTGGGCTCAGTCCACATCCGGTGTCATCGGCCGCAATGGCGACATTCCCTGGCACGTGCCCGAGGACCTGGCCCGCTTCAAGCAGGTGACGGTGGGCCACACCGTGGTCATGGGCCGGCGGACCTGGGACTCGTTGCCGGCCAGGGTGCGGCCGCTGCCCGGCCGCAGAAACATCGTCCTGTCCCGCCGGGCCGACTTCATCGCTGACGGAGCCGAAGTGGTCAGCTCCATCGACACCGCGCTGACCGACCCCGAAGCGTGGGTGATCGGCGGCGCCCAGATCTACCAGCTCGCGCTGCCCCAGGCCACCCGATGCGAGGTCACCGAGATCGAGATCGACCTGGTGCCCGACGGCGAGGACGCGCTGGCCCCGGTGCTCGACGAGACTTGGCTTGGCGAGACGGGGGAGTGGCAGGTCAGCCGCTCCGGGCTGCGGTACCGGTTTCGCAGCTATCGTCGACTCTGAGCGTTCGCCTTCGGCGGCGCGCCTGCGCCAGTGGCCCGCCCCTGACATACTCGACGGGGTCGGTGGGGTCGGCGCAATGCGGTTTACGGCATTTCCAGGGAGGGGAAATTGGCAGTGATCACCGAACCGGCGACGGCATTCACCCGCAAGTTCATCGGCTACGACTCGGCCGCGGTCGATGCGCACATCGAGATGTTGACCACCAAGCAGAATCTGCTGCTCAACGACGTCGAGAGCCTGAGGGCCCGGCTGAAGGACTCCGGTGAGGAAGCGGCCGCGCTGCGAAAGGAGGTCGCCCTGGTCACCGACACCTCACCCGCGCCGCACGCGATGCAACAACGGATGGCAAAGATGTTGGCGCGCACCGTCGACGAGATTTCCGAGATGCAGGCCGAGGCACGGGCCGAGGCGGCGGCGCTGATCACCGCGGCCGAAGCCGAGATCGAGGCCGAGCAACGCCAGCACCACGAGGTGCTGGCGGACATGGCCGCGCAGCAAAAGGCGATGGAAGCCGAATACCGCGAAACCAAGGAAACGCTCGAAGCCGAATTGGCCGGCATGCGCGACGACGCCCAGCGGGCGCGTGAGCAGCTGCTCGCTGACGCCAAGGAGCGCATCGACCGGGATCGAAAAGAGGCCCGCCGCGCGGTGGACGCCGCGAGCGAGCAACGCATCAAGGTGCTGGAACAACTGATGGGCGTCTACCGCGACCTGGAAACGGTTCCGGCCGCGCTCGAGTCGGCGTACCGCGATCAAGGGAATCCGGCGCAGGCCGGCGCCGCGGTGCCGGAGGACGAGAAGGTCGGCGCGGGGTGAGCCTGCGCTGAGAGCGGCCGGTTGACCGGTATTCTCGGCGCGTGTCGATCAGGCGGCTGACCGCCGCACAGGCCCGGCGGATAGCCGTTGCGGCCCAAGGGTTTACCGAGCCGCGACCCGGCGGCGAGATCACCCGCGCACACCTGCGCCGCCTGATCTCGAGAATTCAAGTGCTGCAACTGGATTCAGTTTCCGTTGCGGTGCGTGCCCACTACGCGCCGGTGTTCAGCCGGCTCGGCCCCTACGACCGCGACGTGCTGGACCGGGCCGCCTGGGGACCCCGTTCGTCGCGGCTGCTGGCCGAGTACTGGGCGCACGAGGCCGCGTTGATGGCCGTCGACGACTGGCCGCTGTTGCGCTGGCGGATGCGCGGTTACCGGCACGGCCGATGGGGCACCCACATCGTCAAGGCCAATCCGCAGCTCGCCGACAAGATCGTCGACGCCGTCGGCGAACTCGGGCCCAGCACCGCCGGACAGATCGAGGCCCATCTCGAGGCCGAAACGCCCGGACCCAGGGGGAGCTGGTGGGGCAGTCGCAGCGACACCAAGTGGGTCGCGGAGGCGCTGTTCGCCTCCGGGGTGCTCACCACCGCCACCCGGGTCGGGTTCGCCCGCCACTACGACCTGGTGGAACGGGTGCTACCGGCCGATGTGCTGGCCCGCGAGGTCGACGACGCCGACGCCATCCGCGAGCTCAGTCTGCGCGCGGCCACCGCCCTGGGTGTGGCCACCGAGGCCGACATCCGCGACTACTTCCGGCTGACCGCGCAGCAGGTCAAACCCGCCATCGCCGAGCTGGTCGCCGCCGGCGAGATCGAGCGGGTCCAGGTCGACGGCTGGCCCGCGCCCGCGTATCTGCGCGCCGGCCGAACGGTGCCGCGCGTGGATCGCGGCACCGCGCTGCTGTGTCCGTTCGACCCGTTGATCTTCTTCCGGCCCCGGGTCGAGCGGCTGTTCAATTTCCACTACCGCATCGAGATCTACACCCCGGCCGCCAAGCGCCGGTACGGCTATTACGTGTGGCCGCTGCTGGTGGACGGTCAGCTGATGGCCCGGGTCGACCTCAAGGCCGACCGCACCGCCGGCACGCTGCGGGTGGTGGGCGCGTTCGGCGAGGCCGGCGAGGACGACCGAGTGCCGCGCTCCCGGGTGGCCGCCGCGCTGGCCGGCGAGCTGGAGTCGATGGCGTCCTGGCTTGGGCTGGGCGGATTTACCGTTTCGGGCCGCGGCGATCTGGCCGCCGAGTTGCGCACCGCCGCCAAGCGGGTCAGCTGATGGCGACCGACAAGGAACTCAAGGCCACGCTGTGGAAGGCGGCCGAGAAACTACGCGGTTCGGAGTCCGCGAGTCAGTACAAGGAGGTGATCCTCGGGCTGGTGTTCCTCAACTACGCCTCCGCGTCGCGCTGGAACATGTTGGCGGACAACGCAAAAACCGCCAACATCGGTCGGCTCGTAAACGAGGCGATGGACGCCGTGATGGCCGCGAACCCGGCCTTGGCCGGAACGCTGCCGCTGATCTACGAAAACCTCGACCAGCGCCGGCTCGGTGAACTGGTGCACCTGCTCGACGGCGTGACATTGCGCCCGCAAGAGCGCCCCCGCGACCTGATGGGCCAGGTCTACGAGTACTTCCTCGGCAATTTCGCTCGCGCGGAAGGGAAACGGGGCGGGGAGTTCTTCACACCGCCGAGCATCGTGCGATTGATCGTGGAGGTTCTGGAACCGGCGGGCGGACGGGTGTACGACCCGTGCTGCGGCTCGGGCGGGATGTTCGTGCAGACCGAGAATTTCATCGCCGCCCACGATGGCGACCCGAAGGATGTCCGCATCTACGGTCAGGAGGGCGTCGAACAGACCTGGCGAATGGCGAAGCTGAACCTCGCCATCCACGGGATCGACAACGCGGGCCTGGCCCGGGGCGACACGTTCGTCGACGACCTGCACGCCGGCGTTGCGATGGATTACGTGATGGCCAATCCGCCGTTCAACATCAAGGATTGGGCCCGCGATGAACACGACCCGCGGTGGCGCTTCGGTGTGCCCGCCGCCGGCAACGCCAACTACGCCTGGATACAGCACATCCTGGCGAAGCTGGCACCGGGCGGCAAGGCGGGCGTGGTGATGGCCAACGGCTCGATGTCGTCGAACACACTCGGGGAGGCCGACATTCGCGCGCGGATCGTCGACGCGGACCTGGTGTCCTGCATGGTCGCGCTGCCCGCGCAGTTGTTCCGCAGCACCGGAATACCCGTGTGCCTGTGGTTCTTCGCGACCGACAAAGGCGATCGGTCCGGGCAGGTCCTGTTCGTCGACGCCCGCGGCCTCGGCCATCTCGTCGATCGCGCCGAACGCGTACTCAGCGACGAGGACGTCGTCCGCATCGGCGACACCTATCACGGTTGGTGCGGGTCGGAGTCGGCCATCGCGAAGGGCATTGGCTACCAGGATATTCCGGGATTCTGCAGGTCCGTGTCGCTCGACGAGATCACCGCCGCGGGTTATCTACTCACACCGGGTCGCTATGTTGGTACCCCGGCGCCGGGCGAGGATGCGGAGCCGGCCGACGAGAAGATCGCGCGGCTGACCCGGGAGCTTATGGCGGCGCTGGATGAGTCGGCGCGAATGGAGACGGTGGTGCGAGAGCAGGTGCGTCGGCTGTGCTGAAGGCAACGCTCGGCGAGTATCTCGACTTCCGCACCGGAAGCGGCTCGCCGGCGCGGGTGCCCGATGGGCGATTTCCCGTGTACGGTGCCAACGGCGCGATCGGTTATGCGGCACAATCGAATGCGAGCGGCCCACTGATCGTCCTCGGTCGCGTCGGATCTTATTGCGGTAGCGTGCGTTACTGCGATTCCGATGTGTGGGTCACCGACAACGCGCTGGTGTGCCGCGCCAAGGAGCCCGCGGAGACCCGCTATTGGTATTACGCGCTGCAAACCTGCCGGCTGGGCGATCACCGGGCCGGATCGGGGCAGCCGCTGCTCAATCAGGCGATTCTGCGCGATGTTTCGGTGCCGACGGTCCCGGGCCGTCAGCGGCAGCGGATCGCCGCCCTGCTCGGCGCCTTCGACGACAAGGTCGCCGCGAACGAACGCGTGATCGAGGCCGCCGAGCGGCTGATGCTCGCTCTCGTCGAACCGGTTTCGGACCGGGTGCCGCTGTCGATCCTGGCGCAACGCTGCATGGTGACACGCGGTCCGCGGCAATTCGACGACGTCGTCGCGCATTTCAGTCTTCCGGCATTCGACGACGGCGCCACACCGCAGCGCGTCGAGGGCGCATCCGTGAAAAGCGGCAAGCTCGTGCTATCCGAGCCGTGCGTGCTGTTCGCCAAGATGAACCCGCGGATTCCGCGCATCTGGAATGTGGTGCAACTGCCTTCCGAAATGGCAGTGGCGAGTACGGAATTCGTGGCGCTCAAACCCAATGGTGTGGGCACCTCGGCGCTGTGGGCCGCGCTGCGGCAACCCGATGTCTCGCAGCGACTGCGGCAGCAGGTCGGCGGAACGTCGACCAGCCGCCAACGCGTAGCGCCGCAAGACCTGATGGATGTTGCGGTGCGCGACGTCCGGTGCCTGACCGCCGATGCGGCGCAGACGATCACCGGTCTGGGTGAGCTGTGTCACGCGCGGCGCAGCGAATCCCTGCGGCTGTCGGGTTTCCGCGATGCCCTGCTGCCGTTGCTGATGTCGGGCCAGGCCCGGCTAAGGTAAGCGCCGTGGCCGAGACCGCGCCGCTGCGCGTACAACTGATCGCCAAGACCGAGTTCTTGGCGCCGCCGGACGTGCCGTGGAGCACCGATGCCGACGGCGGGCCCGCACTGGTCGAGTTCGCCGGCCGCGCCTGCTATCAGAGCTGGGCGAAACCCAACCCCAAGACCGCGACCAATGCCGGCTACATCAAACACATCATCGACGTCGGCCACTTCTCGGTGCTCGAGCACGCGAACGTCTCGTTCTACATCACCGGCATTTCGCGGTCGTTGACCCACGAACTGATCCGGCACCGGCATTTCTCCTATTCGCAGCTCTCGCAGCGCTACGTGCCGGAGGTGGACTCGCAGATCGTCGTGCCGCCCGGCTTGGAGGACGACCCAGAACTGGAACAGATCCTGGCCGCGGCCGCCGACGCCAGCCGCGCCACCTATACCGAACTGCTGGCCAAGCTCGAAGCCAAGTTCGCCGATCAGCCCAACGCCGTGCTGCGCCGCAAGCAAGCCCGGCAGGCGGCCCGCGCGGTGCTGCCGAACGCCACCGAAACCCGCATCGTCGTGACCGGGAACTATCGGGCGTGGCGGCACTTCATCGCGATGCGCGCCAGCGAGCACGCCGATGTGGAAATCCGGCGCCTGGCCATCGAATGCCTGCGCCAGCTCGGCGCGGTGGCACCGGCGGTTTTCGCCGATTTCGAGATCGCCGCTCTTGCCGACGGGACCGAGGTCGCGACCAGTCCGTTAGCCACCGAAGCCTGAGCCGGGCGGCGCGAATTCGAGTGTGCAAGCTCGGCGTCGCGTGTGCGTCCCGGGTGGCCCCGCCCGGCGTGTCGCCACCCTAACCGCACAGACGAAACCCTCAGCGCACAATCGAGGGCCCGCGCACCGCGGTCCTGAGCCGCGCGGCGGCGAAATCGGTTTGGCACCGCCAGGTAATCTGGGTGCGTGAGTTCCGTCGGATTCGATGCCCGCGCGCGTCTGGGAACCTTGCTGACCGCAATGGTGACACCGTTCGCCGCCGACGGCTCGCTTGACACCGCCGCCGCGGTCCGTGTGGCAAATCACCTGGTCGACGCCGGCTGCGACGGCCTGGTCGTCTCGGGAACCACCGGCGAGTCGCCGACCACCACCGATGACGAGAAGCTCGAGCTGCTGCGCGTGGTGCTGGAGGCCGTGGGCGACCGGGCCCGCGTCATCGCCGGCGCGGGCACCTACGACACCGCGCACAGCATCAAGCTGGCCAAGGCCTGCGCGGCCGAAGGTGCGCACGGGCTGCTCGTGGTCACGCCGTACTACTCGCGGCCACCGCAGCGCGGGCTGATCGCACATTTCACCGCCGTCGCCGACGCGACCGAGCTGCCGGTGCTGCTCTACGACATCCCGCCGCGCTCGGTGGTGCCCATCGAGCCGGACACCATCCGCGCGCTGGCGGCGCACCCGAACATCGTCGGGATCAAGGACGCCAAGGCCGACCTGCACAGTGGCGGCCAGATCATCGCCGAGACCGGATTGGCCTACTACTCCGGAGACGACGCGCTCAACCTGCCCTGGCTGGCGATGGGCGGGATCGGCTTCATCAGTGTGATTTCGCACCTGGCCGCCGGCCAGCTGCGGGAGTTGTTGTCCGCGTTCAACTCCGGTGATGTCGCGACCGCCCGCAAGATCAACGTGTCGCTCGCCCCGCTGTGCAACGCGATGAGTCGCCTGGGCGGGGTGACACTGTCCAAGGCGGGTCTGCGCCTGCAGGGCATCGACGTCGGCGATCCCAGGCTGCCGCAGGTGCCGGCGACGCCGGAGCAGATCGACGCGCTGATCGCCGACATGCGTGCGGCCTCGGTACTCAGGTGATCGACAGGTGAACGAAGACCTCAGCCCGCCAGGTCCGTTGACCGCAGGTGGGTTGCGGGTCACTGCGCTCGGTGGCATCAGCGAAATCGGCCGCAACATGACGGTTTTCGAGCACTTGGGCCGGTTGCTGATCATCGACTGCGGCGTGATGTTTCCCACGCACGACGAGCCCGGCGTCGACCTGATCCTGCCCGACCTGCGCCACATCGAAGACCGGCTCGACGACATCGAGGCGCTGGCCCTGACGCATGCGCACGAGGACCACATCGGGGCGATCCCATTCCTGCTCAAGCTGCGGCCCGACATCCCGGTCGTCGGCTCCAAGTTCACCCTGGCGATGGTCGCGGCCAAGTGCCGCGAGCACCGCATCAAGCCGGTGTTCGTCGAAGTCAAAGAGGGACAGAGCAGCCATCACGGCGTATTCGACTGCGAATACTTCGCGGTGAACCACTCCATCCCGGATGCCTTGGCCATCGCGGTGTACACCGGCGCGGGAACGGTATTGCACACCGGTGACATCAAGCTCGACCAAACCCCGTTGGACGGCCGGCCCACCGATCTGCCCGGCATGTCGCGGCTCGGCGACGCCGGGGTGGATCTGTTCTTGTGCGACTCGACCAATTCCGAGCATCCCGGTGTCGGGCCGTCCGAAAGCGAGGTGGGCCCGACCCTGCACCGGCTGATCCGCGGCGCCGAAGGCCGCGTGATCGTGGCCTGCTTCGCGTCCAACGTCGACCGGGTGCAGCAAATCATCGATGCCGCAGTGGCTTTGGGCCGACGGGTGGCGTTCGTCGGGCGGTCCATGGTGCGCAACATGAGCATCGCCCGGGACCTGGGATTCCTGCGAGTCAACGATTCCGACCTGATCGACATCGGGGCGGCCGAGATGATGGCGCCCGAGCGGGTGGTGCTGGTCACCACCGGTACTCAGGGCGAGCCGATGGCGGCCCTGTCCCGGATGTCGCGCGGCGAGCATCGCAGTATCACGCTGACCGCGGGGGATCTGGTCGTGCTGTCGTCGTCGCTGATCCCCGGCAACGAGGAGGCCGTCTACGGCGTCATCGATGCGCTGTCCAAGATCGGCGCCCGAGTGGTCACCAATGCCCAAGCCCGGGTGCATGTTTCGGGCCACGCCTACGCCGGCGAGCTGCTCTTCCTGTACAACGGGGTGCGGCCCCGCAATGTGATGCCGGTGCACGGCACCTGGCGCATGCTGCGTGCCAACGCCAAGCTGGCCGCTACCACCGGGGTGCCGGAGGAGTCAATTCTGTTGGCCGAGAACGGTGTCAGCGTCGATCTGGTCGGGGGCAGGGCGTCGATCGCAGGGGCGGTGCCGGTCGGCATGATGTTCGTAGACGGGCTGGTCACCGGCGATGTCGGCGACATCACGCTGGGGGAGCGGCTCATTCTGTCGGAGGGGTTCGTCGCGGTGACTGTGGTGGTCACCCGCGGCACCGGGCGCCCGGCGGCGACGCCGCATCTGTATTCGCGCGGATTCTCCGAGGACCCCAAGGCGCTCGAGCCCGTGGTGCGCAAGGTCGAAGAAGAGCTGGAAGCGCTGGTCGCCAACAACGTGACCGACCCGAACCGGATCGCTCAGGGCGTGCGGCGCACCGTCGGCAAATGGGTGGGCGAAACCTATCGCCGGCACCCCATGATCGTGCCGACCGTCATCGAAGTCTGACCTGTCTCAACGAAATGAAAACTGCTGCAGTACTTTCCGGTGTCCGTTTAGGTCACGCCGAGGATGCTGCTCAGCGAGCCGGTGATTTCGGCGAGCGACGTGACCAGGCGCTCTTCCTCGGCCTCGTTGGTCGCGGTCGCCGCGGCGGCTGCTTTCTGCAGCGCGCCGTTAATGCGCTCCTCGACGGTCTCGGCGCCCAGCCTGAGCAGGCCCGGTTCGATGGTGAGGTCGGTCAACACCAGCTGGCCGTTCAGGGTGACTGTGACGGTTTCGGTTTCGTCGGCGGCCGTGAAGGTACCGGTGTCCGTGCGATGCAGATGGTCGTCGAGGACCGACTGAAACTGTTGTGCTTGGCGCAGCGCCTCGGCGACCTGGGGGTGCATTTGGGCGGTCATCACTGGCGTCCTTCCTTGTCGGGCAGCAGCATTGATGCGGGGTTCAACTGGTCACGTTTTCGGTCCAGATTTCCTCAAGTTTAGAGTGACTTTTCCGTTCCGAGCGCAGGTATTTAACGGAAGTTTTTTTAAGTGAATCTGATTTTCAGTTGCAATTGATGCGCCGAAAAATTGGTGCCGTAACCACACTGAGGGCGGGGTTACGCTGAGCGTGCGACACGATGACCTGGCCCATCGTGCACACAATCTGAACGCGTGAAGGGAATCTCCGATGTCTGTATTTGCTGCTGCCGCGAAGGTCCTTGCCAGCCTGGCCGCCCTGGGTCAACAAGGCACGGGCCTGGGCCTCGATTTCAGCGGTTGGAGCGGATCCGAACCGGGCGCAGAAGGTTATGCGGCGACGGCGACCAATACCGCGGGCGACATTGGGGGCCTGGTGGCTCCTTTTACCGGGAAGATGATTGCGGGCTATTTCAAGTCCCTATCTCCGCTCGCCAGGATGAATCTGACAAACCAGATGGGCGGACCGCAGGGCGCCAAAGAGTTCGCCAAAGGGCTCAGCATCATCTCCTGGACCATCACAGCCGTCCAACTCTTGCAGCTGACGACCGGATTCGGGACACCGTATGACGGAGCTTCCCTGAAAACCGGGTCACAGCAATTCACCACGCTCGCCGAGCAGCTGAAGTCTGCTCTTCCCGACGCCGGGTGGGAGGGTGAGGCTTCGGAAGCCTATGCCGGTCAGGACAAGTCGTTGCAGAATATCGCGCAGACAATGGCCGACCTGGATAACCAGCTGGCGGCCCTGGTGAAGAATCAGGCCGACTGGGTCACCCACATGCATTTGGCTTTCGGCATCCTCAACGATGTCCTGTTGGCGGCTCTCGTCATCGAGGTGATCCTCACGTTTACTGTGCCGGCGCCGGCCGGCCCCGTGGTCGCCAAGGTCTTCGCGATCACGGTTGCGAGTTTGGGGATTTCGGCTGCTGTCGCGTTTCTGGGCACCTTGCTCGGCTATTCGATCGAAAACGGTAAGAAGGCAGATGCGCTGGCCGACAGCTACGCGGCGATGGCCGCGGGGACCGTTCATAACGATTCGGTCGCTGAGTCGAAGGTGGCCGCGTTGGGCGGGTCGACGGTGTCGAGCTTCGAGGCCGTCTCGGCCCGCCTGTCCGACACGCCCGTCAGTGCCGGCGGGCCGACCGCGTCGCCGCCGGCGGCCGACGAGCGCGTGGAGCAACGCGGGCGCCCAGACGTTTCGCTGGGCGCGGCCGGTCCCGGCGGCGCCCCAGCACCCGCGGCACCCGCAGCGGCACCCGCGGCGGCCGCCGCACCGGACTACGCGTCGGTGTCCACGCCGACGGGCACCATGCCCACGCTGGTTCAGGCGGCCGCAATGTCGGGACAGACCACCAGCTTGTCCAGCCGGGTATCCAAGCCCGAAAGCCTGGTCAACCAGGCCAAGATGCAGCTGGCGGATATCGCCGGCATGGTCGCGCAGGAGCGCGAGCCGGTGATGCCCGAGCTCCTCACCGAAGAAGCCGCGGGCGCGGGTTACGCCGCCGCGGGTGCGAGCCCGGTCGGGCCCGCACCCATCGAGGTCGAGGTAACGCGCGATGAACCAGCCCAGCGGCCGACCACAGTGTGATCCAGCAAAACAAGACTTAAGGAGAAGTAGTCATGGCTGACCTAGCCGTCACACCCGAACACCTCGACACGTTGGCGAAGAAACAAGACCAGGCGGCCACCCAGGCCACGACCGCGGCATCGGCGGGCTCCAATGTGGAAGTCGCCACCTGGGTCACCCACGGCATCATCAGCGGGGCATCCAATGTGGCTTTCACCAGGGCTGCGGCCGCGCGGAAAAAGACCGCCGATGCCGTGAGCAAGGCGTCGACCGATCTGGCCGGCAAGCTGCGCACGGCGAAAACCGTCTATGGAAGCGCCGACGGCGAAGCGAGCGAGAACATCGACCGACAGCTCCTGGATCGCTGATCAACGACGCGTTACGTCTTCTCGGCGTAGGCCGACCATTCCAGTTGCGACGCTTTGAGTTTGCGGCCGGTGGGCTCGACGTAACGCGCGACCAGTTCATCCGGTCCGGCTTGCTCGACCAGCCGCCAACCGTACTCGGCGATGAAGTCGGCGACCTCGTCGGGCTCGATGCCGAAATGCCAAAGTTGTTGGCGCTTGCGGACTTTGCGATACAACGTGCGGGTGCTATACAGATTGGTCCCGTCGATGAAGTCGCGGCGGACGTAGGTGAACACCAGCCGGCTGCCCGGCGCGGCCGCACGCAGGCCGTCGAGTGTTCGCCGCACGCCGTCTTCGGTGAGGTACTGCGTGACGCCTTCGCAGACGAAGAAGGCCCGGTAATCGGTGTGATAGCCGTGCTCGGCCAGCGCGGTGAGCAGGTCGTCGCGCTCGAAATCCAAGGCCACCAATCGAACCGAGAGGGGTGGACCCCCCAGCACCCTTCGTACCGCCTGGGCCTTGCGGGCGATGTTGACCGGCAGATCCACTTCGAAGACCGGCATGCGGACCTGCCGGTTCAGCAGGTAGGCGCGGGTGTCGAGTCCGGCGCCGAGGATCACCACCGCTTTGATGTCGTCGAGCGATTCGGTGATCTTGTCGGCGATGAAGCGCTTGCGGCAGGCCAGGTTTGCCCACAGTCCGGGGCCGGCCCATTCCGATCCGCGGATCATCAGGCGCCGGATCGGCGCCGCCCGGGTAGTGGCGACCAGCCAGCGCAGCGGGGCCGGCAGGAAGAGGTCCGCGAGGTCGTCGTCGACCAGGCGGCGCCCGGCCGGTTCGTTCTGCTCGACGGCGGCCAGCACCATCGGGCCAAAAGCGGTCTGTGCAGCGGGGTTTCGCGCCATGGCAGCTACTTGTTCAAAAAGCCCGCGTCGACCGGCAGGGTCACGCCGGTGATGTAGCGCGCCTGGTCGGAGACCAGCCACGCCACCGCATTGGCGATGTCCTCGGCGTCCAGCGTCTCCACCGGCATCGCGTTGCCCATCGCCCCCGGCGTGTCGGTCGCGGCGGCCATCTTGGCCAGCCATTCCCGGGTGAACTCGTTGTTGATCATCGGCGTCTCCACCCCGGAGGGGTGGATCGAGTTGACTCGGATCATTTGCTGGGCAAGCAGATTCGCATAAATCCGCATCAACCCGACCACGCCGTGCTTGGCCGCGGCGTAGCCGACCGACCCGGCGTCCGGGCTGCCGACACCGGCCAGGCCCGCGGCCGAACTGATCAGCACGATCGACCCACCGTCGCCCTGCTTGACCATGGTGGGTATCGCGGCCTTGATCGTGTTGTAGACGCCGGTGAGGTTGACGTCGATCACGTCGCGCCAGCCGTCGTCACCGGATTGCATCGGGGCGATGCCGGCGTTGGCCACCACGATGTCGAGCCGGCCGAGCTCGTCGATGCCGGCCTGCACCGCGGCCGTCAGCGACTCGCGATCACGCACGTCGGCCTGTGCGGCCACGATGCGGGCGCCGGTGTCCTCGACGAGTTTGACGGTGGCCGCCAGGTCCTCGGGCGTGGCCAGGGCATAGGGGACGCTGGCGATCGGCGCACAGATGTCGATGGCGATCACATCGGCGCCGTCGCCGGCCAGCCGAACCGCGTGGGCGCGGCCCTGGCCGCGGCCCGCACCGGTGATCAGCGCGACTTTTCCCTTCAGTGGCCCTTCCGGGCCGCGCGCAGTCACTTGCGCAGTTGTCCCTTGTCCGGGTCGCCCGCGGGGATGGGCTGCAGCGTCTTGATGTCCGGCGCGCCGGACAGGTGCTCACCGGCCGCAGCGAACAGCTTGCCGATCGCGGGCGCCGTGCTGTGCACCTTGAGCGCCTCTTCGTCGGCCCACTGCTCGATGAAGACGAACGTTTCGCCGCTCTGTTGCACCGAGTAAAGCTGGCAGCCCGGCTCTTCGTGAACTTCTTCGACCGCGGCGGTGAGGATGTCGCGGACGATGTCGACCGACTCGGGTTTGACGGTCAAAGTGGCGACGACGACGACGGGCATGCGGAGCTCCTTGAGGGGTGGCGGCGGGATGTTTGTCACCCTACTCACGCGCGAATCGTGGCTGCCGGCACTCCTGCCGCGGCCGACGGGCCGTTTCGGGCCCCGCCGAGGCGCGCTGATGACCGAATTGACACACTTTTGTGACCCGTGTGGCAGATGGTGATTATGGGGCTAGTGCGACTAGGCTAGAGCCCATGGCTAGTAAGACCGCTGCCCGCTCCGGAACCCGAACGAGCAGGTCAAAGGCCACTTCGCGGTCTAGCGGGTCTCGAAGTGCGCGACCGGCACCCGCCCGCAAGAAGGCGAGCAGGCGGGCCAAACGGCGCCACCGGTCCCTGCTCGTCGCCGCCGGCATAACCGGCGGGCGGGCGATGCGGGCCACCTGGCTGATGGCGGCACGGGGTACCGGCGGCGCGGCACGGTCGATCGGGCGGGCCCGTGACATCGAGCCCGGGCACCGCCGCGACGGGGTCGCGCTGGTGTTGCTCGCGCTTGCCGTCGTGGTTGCCGCGAGCTCGTGGTTCGATGCCGCGCGGCCGATCGGCGCGTGGGTCGACGCGGTGCTGCGCACGTTCATCGGGGCCGGTGTCCTGGCGCTGCCGGCCGTACTCGGTGCGGTGGCGGTGGTGCTGATGCGCACTCAACCCAATCCCGAGGCGCGGCCGCGGCTGATCCTGGGCGCGAGCATGATCAGCTTTTCGCTGCTCGGTCTGCGCCACCTGTGGTCGGGTTCACCGGGAGACCCCGAATTACGCCGTCGCGCAGCAGGATTCATCGGCTTTGCGATCGGCGGCCCACTGGCCGACGGGTTGACGCCCTGGATCGCCGCGCCACTGTTGTTCATCGGCGCGATGTTCGGGCTGCTGCTACTGACCGGCACCACCATCCGCGAGCTGCCCGAAATGATGCGCGCCCTGTTCGGCACCCCGTTCGTCGACGAGCTCTACGCCGACGAGGACGACTACGAATACGCCGATGACGAAGCGCGCGAAGACTTTTCCGACGGGTACTACGACCAGGCCGCGCCGGATAAGGAGCCGCAGGCGTGGCCGGCGGCCGACAAGACCCCCGTCGTTCTCGACGACCCGCTGCCGGACGAGACGCCCACCGTTCCCGAACCCGCGATCGCGAAGACCCGCCGTCGTGCCGTCAAGAAGCCGGACACCCCGGTGGTCGACCGGGTCGTCGAAGGCCCCTACGCGCTGCCGTCGATGGACCTGCTCGTCCCCGGCGACCCACCCAAGAAGCGCAGCGCGGCCAACACCCAGATGGCCGAGGCCATCGGTGAGGTGCTGACCCAGTTCAAGGTCGACGCGGCCGTCACCGGCTGCACCCGCGGTCCCACCGTCACCCGCTACGAGGTGGAGCTGGGACCGGGCGTCAAGGTCGAGAAGATCACGGCGCTGCAGAAGAACATCGCCTATGCCGTGGCCACCGAGAGCGTCCGGATGCTGGCCCCGATCCCCGGCAAGTCCGCCGTCGGTATCGAGGTGCCCAACACCGACCGCGAAATGGTGCGGCTGGCCGACGTGCTCACCGACCCGTCGACCCGCCGGGACCACCACCCGCTGATCATCGGGCTCGGCAAGGACATCGAGGGCGAGATGATCTCGGCCAACCTCGCCAAGATGCCGCACCTGCTGGTGGCCGGCTCCACCGGATCCGGTAAGTCCAGCTTCGTCAACTCCATGCTGGTGTCGCTGCTGACCCGGGCCACCCCGGAAGAGGTCAGGATGATCCTGATCGACCCGAAGATGGTAGAACTCACGCCGTACGAAGGCATTCCGCATCTGATCACGCCGATCATCACCCAGCCGAAGAAGGCGGCCGCCGCGCTGGCCTGGCTGGTCGAGGAGATGGAGCAGCGCTACCAGGACATGCAGGCCTCCCGGGTGCGGCACATCGACGACTTCAACACCAAGGTGCGATCCGGCGCCATCACCGCGCCGCTGGGCAGCCAGCGCGAATACCGGCCCTACCCGTACGTGGTCGCGATCGTCGACGAGCTGGCCGACCTGATGATGACCGCGCCGCGCGACGTCGAGGACGCGATCGTGCGGATCACCCAGAAGGCCCGCGCCGCCGGCATCCACCTGGTGCTGGCCACCCAGCGCCCGTCCGTCGACGTGGTCACCGGGCTGATCAAGACGAATGTGCCCTCGCGGCTGGCGTTCGCGACGTCGTCGCTGACCGACAGCCGGGTGATCCTGGACCAGCAGGGTGCCGAGAAGCTGATCGGCATGGGCGACGCCCTGTTCCTGCCGATGGGCGCCAACAAGACCGTCCGGCTGCAGGGTGCCTTCATCACCGACGACGAGATCCACGCCGTCGTCACCGCCTGCAAGGACCAGGCCGAACCCGAATACACCGAGGGCGTCACCACCGCCAAGCCCACCGCCGAGCGCACCGACGTCGACCCCGACATCGGCGACGACATGGACGTCTTCCTGCAGGCCGTCGAGCTGGTGGTGTCCAGCCAGTTCGGCTCCACCTCGATGCTGCAGCGCAAGCTGCGCGTCGGCTTCGCCAAGGCCGGCCGGCTGATGGACCTGATGGAGACCCGCGGCATCGTCGGGCCGTCCGAGGGATCCAAGGCGCGCGAGGTGCTGGTCAAGCCCGACGAGCTGGCCGGAACGCTGGCGCTGATCCGCGGTGGCGCCAACGCCGACGGATCCGACCTCCCAGAGGAGTAAGACGCCGACTAGAGCGGCAGCCCAGATCGTCGCCGAACGTGCTCTCAGGGCGGGTTTTCGGCGGAATTTCCGCCACCAGAGCACGCTCGGCGGGTGGCCCGACTAGAGCAGCAGCAGCATCCGGGTGTTGCCCAGGATGTTCGGCTTGACGTAGCTCAGGTCCAGGAACTCGGCCACCCCGATGTCGTAGGAGCGGCACATCTCCTCGAACACCTCGGCGGTGACCGGCGTGCCCTCGATCTCGGTGAATCCGTGCCGGCCGAAGAACTCGGTTTCGAAGGTCAGCACGAAGATCCGCTGCAGCTGCAGCTCGCGGGCGGCGTCGACGAGCCGCGTGACGATCGCGTGGCCGACACCGTGGCCCGTCACCACCGGGTCGACCGCGACGGTGCGGATCTCGCCGAGATCCGACCAGAACACGTGCAACGCACCGCAGCCGACCACCCTGCCGTCGAGCTCGGCCACCCAGAACTCCTGGACGGCCTCGTACAGCGTCACCAGGGCTTTTTCCAGCAGGATCTTGCCCGCATAGGTGTCGACGAGGTGCTTGATCGCGGGGACGTCGGATGTTCGCGCGCGCCGGACGACGACCTTCTGGCTATCCCGAGAACGTTCGGTCACGGGTAACAGTATTGACATCTGGGGCGGCTGTGCTGGTCAACCGCTATTCTGATGCCGTGTCGGGGCAGCCGCAGACGGGACCGGTGGCGCCACGCGTCAGCATCGCCAACCTGGCCAATGTCCTCACGCTCTTGCGGCTGATGCTGGTTCCGATCTTCCTGCTCGCATTGTTCGCCGGGAGCGGTCACGAAACCGCGGCGCGGATCGTGGCGTTCGTGGTGTTCGCGGTGGCGTGCATCACCGACCGGCTGGACGGCCTGCTCGCCCGCAACTACGGCATGGCGACCGAATTCGGCGCGTTCGTCGATCCGATCGCCGACAAGATGCTGATCGGGTCGGCGTTGGTCGGACTGTCGATGCTGGGCGATCTGCCCTGGTGGGTGACCGTGCTGATCCTGATCCGCGAGATCGGGGTGACGGTGTTGCGGCTGGCCGTCATTCGCCGCGGCGTGATCCCGGCCAGCTGGGGCGGCAAACTGAAAACTTTTGTCCAGGCGGTGGCCATCGGGCTGTTCGTGCTGCCGCTGTCGGGGCCGTTCCTGGTGGCGGCGTCGGTGGTGATGGCCGTCGCGATCGTGCTGACCCTGGTCACCGGAATCGACTACGTGGCCTCGACCGTCAGGGAAGTGCGGCGGACGGGAACCTAGACGGCCGCTGCCGGCGTTGACCAGATGTAGCAGCTTTGCTCTGGAGACGAAGGAGAGCGAGATGTCGCCATTGGTGCGCGAGGTCATCGGCGAGGTGCTGCGCCTGGCCCGAACGGAACAGGGCCGGACGCTGCGCGAGGTATCGGACACCGCGCGGGTGAGCCTCGGTTATCTCTCGGAGGTGGAACGCGGCCGCAAAGAGGCCTCCAGCGAGCTGCTGAACGCGATCTGCGACGCGTTGGAGGTCCCGCTGTCGACGGTGCTCACCGACGCCGGTGAGCGAATGGCGAGCGAGGAGCGCTGGGCGCAGCGCGTGCCGAACGCGGAGGTCAGCACGACCACCATCGACGCGAGCACCAAAGTCGTCATCCCGCCGGTGGCATCGCTCGCCGCGGTCTGAGCGCGCACAGTGGCTGGGTGGCGGACGCGCGGCGCAGCCAGGGGTGGGGCGATCGGCGCCGACCCGATAAATTGAGCGACAAGCCAACCGGCACCCAGAAGCGAAGGCGGAGCTAACTCATGGCCAATCCGTTCGTCAAAGCGTGGAAATACGTCATGGCGCTGTTCAACGCGAAAATTGACGAGCACGCCGACCCCAAGATCCAGATCCAGCAGGCCATCGAGGAAGCCCAGCGCACGCATCAAGCGCTGACCCAGCAGGCGGCGCAGGTGATCGGCAACCAGCGTCAGCTGGAGATGCGGCTCAACCGGCAGCTGGCCGACATCGAGAAGCTCCAGGTCAACGTGCGCCAGGCGCTGACGCTGGCCGACCAGGCCACCGCCGGCGGGGACGCCGCCAAGGCCACCGAGTACACCAACGCCGCCGAGGCGTTCGCGGCCCAGCTGGTCACCGCCGAGCAGAGCGTCGAAGACCTCAAGACACTGCACGACCAGGCCCTGGGCGCGGCGGCGCAGGCCAAGAAGGCCGTCGAACGCAACGCCATGGTGTTGCAGCAGAAGATCGCCGAGCGCACCAAGCTGCTCAGCCAGCTCGAGCAGGCGAAGATGCAGGAGCAGGTCAGCGCGTCGCTGCGGTCGATGAGCGAGATCGCCGCGCCGGGCAACACGCCGAGCCTCGACGAGGTGCGCGACAAGATCGAACGCCGCTACGCCAATGCGGTCGGCTCTGCCGAGCTCGCCCAGAATTCGGTGCAGGGCCGCATGCTCGAGGTGCAGCAGGCCAGCGTCGAGATGGCGGGTCATTCCCGGCTCGAGCAAATCCGCGCGTCGATGCGCGGCGAGGCCCTGCCGACGGGCGGAACACCCGCGGCCCCCGGCGCCACCCCGGCCACCCCGGCCGAGGAACAAATCGCCGAGAAACCCTTTGGTCAGTAGCTCGACGGCCGGCGTGACATGGCGGTGAAGGCAACGCAGCGCGGCGCTTGGCGGGCAGTGCTGCAGCGCGGGCTGGACACCGCGGCCGATTTGTCCGGCTTCGTCGCCCAGAAGATCAGCGCGGCCGCCGATCCGCGGGCCCGGCTGCTGCGCCGTCGTCGTCGGGCACTGCGCTGGGCCTGGATCTTCACCGTCGGCAGCGTGTTCTGGGGTTTGGTCACGGCCGTGCTGGCGTGGTGGGGCTGGTTCGTGCTGCTGCTGCAGATCACCGGCGGGATCGCGGTGATCCAGGTGATTCCCGCGACGCTGCTGTTCTTCCGCTACCACTGGCTCAAGGCCGAGCCGCTGCCGGCCAGCCGACCCGTCAACGCCCGACGACTGCCGCCACCGGGTTCGGCGGCGCGGCCCGCGATGTATGCGCTCGGGGCGTCCGAGCGCGGGTTCTTCTCGCTGCTGGGTGTCATCGAGCGCGGCGCCATGCTGCCGGCCGACGAGATCAGCGACCTGACCGCTGCGGCGAACAAGACGTCGGCGGCGATGGCATCCACTGCCGCGGAAGTGCTGTCGATGGAGCGCGCGGCGCACCACTCGGAATCGTCGCGCGCGTATCTGGTGCCCACCATCAACGCGTTCACCGCACAGCTGAGTGCGGGCGTGCGGCAGTACAACGAAATGGTCACCGCCGTAGCGCAATTGGTTTCTTCAGCAAACGGTGATGGGTTAGCGGACGCGCACGAGCGTTACCGGGCCGAACTGGTCGAGGCTACCGACCGGCTGACCGGTTGGGCTCAGGCGTTCGACGAACTCGGCGGACTGCCGCGCCGCTAGGGGTTGGGTAACCGGTCCGCCACCATCGGCCACACGCGTCACGTGGACGGACCATGAGGCGATCCGCAGATGCGATATCGATTTCGAAAGTCGGTCCGTCGGGCAGCCCCGGCGAACGCTGACGTCAGAACGAGGCTTTGAGCGACGGAATCGCCAGCGCGGCCACGCCGCGCAGCAACGCCTTGGTCATGTCGAAGAAGTCGAAGTAGTCCCGCCACAACGTGATTCGTCCGTTGTGCACCTCGAACACGCCGCACACCCAGAACTGCAGGCGCAGCGGGCCCAAGATCAGCGCGTCGGTGCGTTCGGTGAGCACCGTGGCGCCGTCGGCGGCAATGCGGTGGAACTTGACCTCGAATCCCGCGCGGCCGTCCATGCGGCGGAACAGCTTCATCGCTGCCGCGCGGCCGTGGATCGTCGGCAATCCGACGTTCTCGTAGACGAGGTTGTCGTCCAGCGAGGCATCCGCGGTTTCGTAGTCCGCGTCCATCAAGGCGTTCAGAAAAGTCTCGACCGTGCGCGTGTTCGCGACGGCTGTCCCAGTCACCTCGGTCATGGTGCCAGCGTAGGCGCGTGCTGCCCGGGCACTGTGGCAGGGTAAGGCGGTGCGAGTCGCCGTGGTCGCCGGGCCGGATCCCGGGCACGCGTTTCCCGCGCTCGCGCTGTGCCAGCGCTTCCGGGACGCGGGCGACGAGCCCACCCTGTTCACCGGCGCGGAGTGGATCCAGGCCGCCCGCGACGCCGGCATCGCCGCTGTCGGGCTGGACGGGCTCACCGCGACCGACGAAGACCTCGACGCCGGGGCCCGGATCCACCGGCGCGCGGCCCGGATGGCGGTGCTCAATGTGCCGGCGCTGCGCGAGCTGGCGCCCGACCTGGTGGTGTCCGACGTCATCACCGCCGGCGGCGGCATGGCCGCCGAGCTGCTCGGCATCCCGTGGATAGAGCTCAACCCGCATCCGCTGTACCTGCCGTCCAAAGGGCTGCCACCGATCGGCAGCGGGCTGGCGCCCGGTACCGGGATTCGCGGCCGGCTGCGCGATGCCACGATGCGGGCGCTGACGGCACGGTCGGTGCGCGCGGGCCTGCAGCAGCGCGAGGCATCCCGGGCCGAGATCGGCCTGCCGGCGCGCGATCTCGGGCCGCTGCGACGGCTGATCGCCACGCTGCCGGCGCTGGAAGTGTCCCGCCCGGACTGGCCGGCCGAGGCCGTAGTGGTCGGGCCGCTGCACTTCGAGCCGACCGATCACATCCTCGAGGTGCCGGCCGGCACCGGGCCGGTGGTTGTCATCGCACCGTCGACCGCCCTGATCGGCACCGAGGGGCTGGCCGAAGTCGCGCTGGGGTGCCTGACGCCGGGGGAGACGTTGCCGGCGGGGTCGCGCCTGCTGGTGTCGCGTCTCGACGGTCCGAATCTGACGGTGCCGCCGTGGGCCGCCGTCGGGCTGGGACGTCAGGACGAGCTGCTGGCGCACGCCGATCTGGTGATCTGCGGCGGCGGCCACGGAATGGTCGCCAAGACGCTGCTGGCCGGGGTGCCGCTGGTGGTGGTTCCCGGCGGCGGCGACCAGTGGGAGATCGCCAACCGGGTGGCGCGGCAGGGGAGCGCGCGGCTGATCCGGCCGCTGACCGCCGGTGCGCTCGTCGAGGCGGTCAATGACGTGCTGGCGACGCCCGGCTACCGCGAGGCCGCGCGCACCGCGGCGTCCGGCATCCACCGCGTCGCCGACCCGGTGCGGGTATGCCACCAAGCGCTGGCACTCGTGAAATGACCGGGCTCGGTATGTTGGCTGGCGTGCGGCTGACGGAGTTCAACGAGCGGGTGGTGCTGCGGTTTGGCGCCGCTTACGGTGCATCGGTGCTGGTAGATCACGTGCTGCCGGGTTTCGAGGGCCGGACCGCCGCCCAGGCGATCGAGGACGGCATCGAACCCCGCGACGTCTGGCGGGCGTTGTGCGTCGACTTCGACGTGCCCCGCGAGCAGTGGTGAGCCGCTAACCACACTCAACGCCGGCCGGACCGGGGCGCCTGGCGAAATACGCAGTCGCCGCACACCGATCGTCCGGGAAGGCGATAGAACAGGCAGCAGCTGTCGCGCTTGAACCCCAGATGTGAGCCGGTGATGGCGCCGGACCCGGACAGCACGCCGGTGTTCAGCAGCGATTCGGTGCTCTCGACGATCCGCGCGCGCAGGTCAGGCCGGGCCGCGAGCAGCGCCCGTGACGCGCCGACGAGCGCCGACGCGATGTTGCCCGCCAGCAGGGCGGGCGCCAGTTTGACCTGCAGGCCGGCCGCGAACGGCTGCATATGGTGTTGCACCACAAGGCGATACAACAACTCCGCCGAGGTGTGCGCGACCTGCTCTCCGATGGGCTCGGGCAGGCGCAGCTGCGCCCCATCGTCGGCACGTTGCAGGTCTTGCAGGTCCGGGACGACGCCGTGGGCCAACGCGCAGGCCAGCACCGGGGACCACAGCCGGGTGGCGTGGCCGAGGTGAACCAGCGAGGCGCCGATCCGCAGGTCCGTCGTGTTGTAACGCTTTGCGGTGGTGTCGATCAAACCGGCAAAGCCGTCGGCGTAGTCCTGGCGGACCGGGTGCCATCCTGCCGCGGCGCCGCCCACGGTCAGCGCGAAAAACCCCCTGTAGGAAGATATTTCGGCAAGCTCGCCGGAGATATCCATGCGGCGCATCCAGCCTCTCTGGGGAGATCCGCCCCAGCGTCTAGTGAGGAAGCGCCGACGGTGAGTATCTGGCTCTCGGGTGGAGAAGATGTGCCCGATCACAGTGGCGGGACCGCACCGGATTCGCACCGGTTTCCTCAAGGTTCATGCGGGCCGTCGGCGCCCTGTCGGTAGCTGATGTTGCCACACGAAACGCCCGCGGCGTGTCGAACTTGAATCGAACAGGTGTTCGTCTACTGTGGGGATCGTTCGACGATGACTTGTCGGTGGGTCTCTCTAGTGTCACGGCCAACCGACCGATACCGGTCAGAGAACGACGACTACAGGAGAGACACCATGGCGCAAGCGCCCGACCGCGAAAAGGCCCTCGAACTGGCGATGGCCCAGATCGAGAAGAGCTACGGCAAAGGCTCGGTGATGCGTCTCGGCGACGAGACACGTCAACCGATCTCGATCATTCCCACCGGATCCATCGCGTTGGACGTGGCCCTGGGCATCGGCGGCCTGCCGCGCGGCCGGGTCGTGGAGATCTACGGCCCGGAATCCTCGGGTAAGACCACCGTTGCCCTGCACGCGGTGGCCAACGCCCAGGCCGCCGGCGGCGTCGCGGCGTTTATCGACGCCGAGCACGCCCTGGACCCCGATTACGCCAAGAAGCTCGGCGTCGACACCGATTCCCTGCTGGTCAGCCAGCCCGACACCGGTGAGCAGGCCCTGGAGATCGCCGACATGCTGATCCGCTCGGGCGCGCTGGACATTCTGGTCATCGACTCGGTGGCCGCCCTGGTGCCGCGCGCGGAGCTCGAGGGCGAGATGGGCGACAGCCACGTCGGGCTGCAGGCCCGGCTGATGAGCCAGGCGTTACGGAAAATGACTGGCGCGCTGAACAATTCGGGAACCACCGCGATCTTCATCAACCAGCTCCGCGAGAAGATCGGGGTGATGTTCGGCAGCCCGGAAACCACCACGGGTGGAAAGGCGTTGAAGTTCTACGCGTCGGTGCGCATGGACGTGCGCCGGATCGAGACCCTCAAGGACGGCACCGACGCGGTCGGTAACCGCACCCGGGTCAAGGTCGTCAAGAACAAGGTGGCACCGCCGTTCAAGCAGGCCGAGTTCGACATCCTCTACGGCCGCGGCATCAGCAGGGAGGGCTCGCTGATCGACATGGGTGTGGACCAGGGCTTCATTCGCAAGTCCGGTTCCTGGTTCACCTACGAGGGCGAGCAGCTCGGTCAGGGCAAGGAGAACGTCCGCAACTTCTTGATGGAGAACGGCGACATCGCCAACGAGATCGAGAAGAAGATCAAGGAAAAGCTTGGCATTGGCGCGGTAGTGACTGCTGATGACGACGTCCTCCCCGCTCCCGTCGACTTCTGATCCCTCCCGCGAAGAGCAGGCGCGGGCGTTGTGCCTGCGCCTGCTCACCGCCAGGGCACGCACCCGGGCCGAGTTGTCCGGCCAGCTCGCCAAACGCGGATACCCCGGCGACGTCAGCGCCCGGGTGCTCGACCGGCTGGCCGCCGTCGGGCTGGTAGACGACAAGGACTTCGCGAAACAATGGGTGCGGTCCCGGCACGCTCACGCGGGAAAGAGCAAGCGCGCCTTGGCCGCCGAGCTGCACACCAAGGGCGTCGACAAAGAGGTCATCACCACCGTGCTGGCCGGCATTGATGCCGGTGCCGAGCGGGACCGGGCCGAAGAACTGGTGCGGGCCAAGTTGCGGCGGGACACGCTCAGCGGCGACGACGCACGGCTCACCCGCCGGCTGGTGGGAATGCTGGCCCGACGCGGCTACAGCCAGAACCTGGCCTGCGAGGTCGTCCTGGCCGAGCTGAACGCCGAACGGGAACGCCGCCGCGTCTAGCTGGGCGTTAATCCCTCGGGCCCTGGTCGCCGTACCATAGCCCCGTGACTTCGACAGTGGCTTCGGCGCGTACCTATCAGGTGCGCACCTACGGCTGCCAGATGAACGTCCACGATTCCGAGCGGTTGGCGGGTCTGCTCGAGGCGGCCGGCTACCGGCGCGCCGACGAAGGCGCCGACGCGGATGTGGTGGTCTTCAACACCTGCGCGGTACGCGAGAACGCCGACAACAAGCTGTACGGCAACATCAGCCACCTGGCCCCGCGCAAGCGCGACAATCCCGACTTCCAGATCGCGGTCGGCGGCTGTCTGGCCCAGAAGGACCGAGACGCCTTGCTGCGCAAGGCGCCGTGGGTCGACGTGGTGTTCGGCACCCACAACATCGGCTCGCTGCCCACGCTGCTCGACCGGGCCCGGCACAACAAAGTCGCCCAGGTGGAAATCGTCGAGGCGCTGCAGGAGTTTCCGTCGTCACTGCCCAGCGCTCGCGAATCCGCCTATGCCGCTTGGGTTTCCATCTCCGTCGGCTGTAACAACAGCTGTACGTTCTGCATTGTGCCGTCGCTGCGGGGCAAGGAGGTCGACCGCAGCCCGGCTGACATCCTGGCCGAGGTGCGATCGCTGGTGGACGACGGCGTGCTGGAAGTCACGCTGCTGGGGCAGAACGTCAACGCCTACGGTGTCTCGTTCGCGGATCCGGCCCTGCCCCGCCACCGCGGTGCCTTCGCCGAGCTGTTGCGGGCCTGCGGCGGCATCGACGGACTCGAACGTGTGCGGTTCACCTCGCCGCACCCGGCGGAGTTCACCGACGACGTGATCGAGGCAATGGCGCAGACGCCGAATGTCTGCCCGGCCCTGCATATGCCGCTGCAGTCGGGGTCCGACCGGATGTTGCGGGCGATGCGGCGCTCGTACCGTGCCGAGCGCTACCTCGGCATCATCGATCGCGTGCGGTCGGCCATGCCGCATGCGGCCATCACCACCGACCTCATCGTCGGATTCCCCGGCGAAACCGAGGCGGACTTCGCGGCCACCCTCGACGTGGTGCGCCAGGCCCGGTTCGCGGCCGCGTTCACCTTCCAGTATTCGAAGCGGCCCGGCACACCGGCAGCCGAACTCGACGAACAGCTGCCGAAAGCCGTTGTGCAGGAACGCTATATGCGGCTCATCGAGCTGCAGGAGCAGATCTCGCTGGAGGGCAACCGCGAACTGATCGGCCAGACCGTCGAACTGCTGGTCGCCACCGGCGAGGGCCGCAAGGACGCGCGCACCGCCCGCATGACGGGGCGCGCCCGCGACGGCCGGCTGGTGCACTTCACCGCCGACACCCCGGTGCGGCCGGGAGACATCATCACCACCGCGGTCACCGAGGCCGCGCCACACCACCTGATCGCCGACGCCGGCATCCTGACCCACCGCCGCACCAGAGCGGGTGACGCGCACGCCGCACGAGTGCGCCCGCGCGGTATCGGGTTGGGCATGCCCGGCATTGGGCCGGCGATTGAACCGGTCGAACCCCTGGGATGTAGCCGATGACGAAAGAACACACGGACCTTGACGCACTGCGTGCCGAGATCGAGGCCGCAGAACACCGCGTTGCACGCGAAATCGATCCCGGCCCAAGGGCATTCATCGTCGCCGTCTTGGTCTTCGTGCTGCTGGGGTCGTTCATCCTGCCGCACACCGGCCAGGTCCGCGGTTGGGATGTGCTGTTCAGCAGCCACGGCGCCGGGGCGGCCGCGTTGTCGCTGCCTTCGAAGGTATTCTCTTGGCTGGCACTGGTTTTCGGCGTCGGATTCTCGATGCTGGCATTGCTGACCCGCCGTTGGGCGCTGGCCTGGATCGCGCTGGCGGGCTCGTCGATAGCCGGCGCGGCCGGGCTGTTGGCCGTGTGGTCACGCCAGACCGCGCCCGCCGGTAGTCCCGGCCCCGGCGTCGGGCTGTGGGTGGCATGGATCACCGTGATTCTGTTGACGTTTCACTGGGCCCGCGTGGTGTGGTCGCGCACGATCGTGCAACTCGCCGCCGAGGAGCAGCGGCGCCGGATCAGTGCCGAGGAACAGTCCAGGACGCTGCTGGAGACCCTGAGCGACCAGGACACCCCCGCTGATCCCGAAGCCGAGGCACCCCCGGACCGCTAGGACCTGCGGGTCAGCGCCTCGGCGGCCGCTTGGGCCCACTGCCGCCATTGTTCGGCGTTGGCCTGTGCCTCTGCGGCTTCCTTGGTCCGGCCGGCCGCGGCCGCCTTGCGGGCCTGCTGCTCGTAGTGCTCGGCGCGGGTCGCGAACTGCTCGGCCCTGGCCTGCGCCTCGGGGTCGGTCCAATTCGCCTCGCCGGCGTCGCGCACCTTCTTCTCGACGGCGCGCAGCCGCCGCTCCAGGTCGGCCGACCGCTCCCGGGGCACCTTGCCGATCGCGTCCCATTTGTCGGCGATCGACCGCAGCGCCGCCCGGGCGGCTTCGTGGTTGCTGGTGTCGATCTTCTCGGCCTCGGCCAGCAGCGCCTCCTTGGCGGTCGCGTTGGCCGCGAACTCCGCATCCTTTTCCGCTGACACGGCATTGCGGGCGGAGAAGAAGGCGTCCTGGGCGGCCTTGAACCGCTTCCACAGGGCGTCGTCGACCTCTCGGGTCGCGCGCCCCGCCGATTTCCATTCGGTCAGCAGCTTGCGGAACTCGGCACTGGTGCCGGCCCAGTCCGTCGAATCGGACATCTCCTCGGCCCGCTCGCACAGCCGTTCCTTGGACTGCCGCACGCCCGCGCGCTCGCGGTCCAATTCGGCGAAGTGCGAGCCGCGCCGCCGGTTGAATGCTTCGCGCGCCGCGGAATACCGCTTCCACAGCGCGTCGTCGACCTTGCGATCCAGGCCGGTGATGGTCTTCCACTCGTCGAGAATCTCGCGCATCCGGTCCCCGGCGACCTTCCAGTGCGTCGAGTTGGCGGCCAGATCCTCGGCCTCGGCGGCCAGCGCCTCCTTGCGGGCGGTCTGCGCGGCCCGATGCTCGTCGCGGCGGGAGCGATCGGCGGCGACCGTGGCGTCGGCCTGCTCCACCAGGGCGGTCAGCCGGCCCGCGAGCGCATCGATGTCGCCCAGCACGGAGGCCGTCGGCAACGTCTCGGCCAGCGCGGAGGCGTTCGCTTTGATCTTGCGGGCATCACCGCTTCCGGAGGCCAGCCGCTCCTCCATCAGCGTGACCTCGGTGCTCAGGTCCTCGAATCGCCGACCGAAGTGGGCGAAGGCCGCCTCACGGTCGCCGGCCTGCCAGGAGCCGATGATGCGTTCGCCGGCCGAGCTGACCAGCCACACCGTCCCGTCGTCGTCGACGCGTCCGTACTGGTGCGGATTGCTGGTCTGGGGCAACACCACCGGGTGGGCGCTGGGTCGCGGTGATGGCCCTGGGCGGGGACCGGGTCGCGGCCCGGGGCGTGGTGCCGGCTTGGGCGCGTCGCTGCAGCGGGGCTCGTGGTCGGTCATGCTCTCTACACCTTTCGCGCGCTTGCTTTCCCGCGCATCTGCCGCGCTTAGCGGCGCCTCTACGGTCGGGAGACCTGCTGCTACCGACAGCCGCTCCGTCACCGATTCCACCAGTATTCAAGCAGCTTGCGGGTCCGTATGCGGCAACCTGATTCCCGGCACCCGGACGACCCCTGTGTAACAGTGGGTGCACCCAGTGTGTTTATTCGTGAACCGCCCTCGACTTCGGAGAGAACCCGCAGATGAACAAGGTGGATATCGCCGCGTTGCTCGCGTTGAGTTCGGCGCTGTGCGTCGCGATCGGCGACGTGCTCCAGCAACGCGCGACGCACCGGATCACCGACACCTCGCTGGGCCAGATGCAGCTGTTCGCAAAGCTGGCCCGCAATCAGCGATGGCGGTGGGGCGTGCTGATCCTGATCGGGAGCATCGGGTTGCAGGCGGCCGCGCTCGACCAGGGGTCGGTGTTGCTGGTGCAGGCGTTGCTGGTGCTCTCGCTGCTGTTCGCGTTGCCGATCAGCGCGAGATTGGCCCAGCGCACCGTCTCCGGGCGGGAGTGGATCTGGGCGATCGTGCTGACCGCCGCGGTGTGCGTGATCGTGACGGTCGGCAACCCGCGGGCGGGTCATGCCAACGCCCCCCTACAGACCTGGGCGTACGTCGCGGCGGTGCTGGGGCCGCTGCTGATCGGGTCCATTGTGGCCGCCCGCGTCCGGGGCGGCACGGTGGCCGCGGTGCTGTTCGCCTTCGTCTCGGGTTCGCTGTGGGGGATCTTCGCGGTGCTCACCAAGGGCGTTGTCCATCGGCTGGGCGAAGGTGGCTGGGCGGTGTTGGTCAGCCCTGAGGTGTACGCCTGGCTGCTGGTCGCGCTCGGCGGTTTCGCGTGGGAGCAATCGGCGTTCCGCGCCGGTGCGCTGACCGCGTCGATGCCGACCCTGCAGGTGGCACAGCCCGTCGTAGCGGCTTTGCTGGGTGTCGTCGTCCTCGGCGAAACGCTGAACACCGGCCGCGGCGGGATGGTCGCGCTGATCGCGGCCGCGTCGGTGGTGGCGGCGGCCACCGCCGAACTCGCCCGCATCGACGCCGTCGCGACCAGCAAACGCATCGAGGCCGCGCTCGATGACGCCGCCGAGCAACCGGCGTAGCCGGCGCACCCGGCTCGGGTAACGGTTCGATTCCACCGTTGCCAAGGCCGTAGGGCCACCACGCGGAGCCCGGTACCGTGATAGTGACAATTGGTGTTGTTGGTACTTGTGGGGCTGGAGGGGGCACGTCAAGATAGCGAGGGTGGGGTCGCAGCGCCGACTGACTTGACCCGCTGCACAGCGGTCGCGATCGTTGTCGTCGGCGATGTTGGGGCGGCGGCCGGTCGTCCGGCTGTGACACCATTGGGGTGGGTTCTTCGGTCCTATCGGGCGTCACCAGTCAGCCACAGCCGCTCCACAGGCTGTACATAGGTTCGTGAACTACTTATTGCGCAGGACCGTTTCTCCGGAAAGCAGCGCGGGCGATTTCATCGCTCACACAACCGAAACGGTTCCGAAACGGGTAGTGAATACCCGCCGCAGATGATGGCCCACGGGGCCGTGCCGGGGAGGAGGTCGCAGATGGAGAAAATAGATATCGCGGTTGTTCTCGCCCTGCTCGCCGCGTTCGCGTCGGCACTGGGGAATGTCGTGCGTCAGCGTTCGGCGCAGGAGATCACCGACAAGCCGGTGGGCCACCTCGAGCTCTTCCGGATGTCGGTGCGCGACGGTAAGTGGTGGCTCGGGGCCGGCGGAGCCATCGCCAATTACGCGCTGCAGGCCGCCGCGCTGACCATGGGTTCCGTGATGCTGGTGACGTCGCTGCAGGTGACGGCCCTGTTGTTCGCGCTGCCGATCTACGCGCACATGACCCGGCGCTCGGTCACCCGCTGGGAATGGACGTGGGCGCTGCTGCTGGCCGCCGCGCTGGCCGTGGTGGTCGTCGTCGGCGATCCGGATCCCGGTGCCTCGCGCGGCTCGGTGCAGACGTGGATGGTGGTGGCCCTGGTGATGGGCCCCGCGCTGGTGTTCTGCCTGTGGGGCGCGCGCAAGTGGCCCGGCTCGGTGGCCGCGGTGCTGCTGGCCATCGTCGCCGGTTCGTCCTTGGCGCTGTTCGCGGTGCTGACCAAGGCCGTGGTGGTGATCGTCGGGGACGGCGTCGGTGCGCTGTTGACGGCGCCCGAGTTCTACGCGTGGATCGCCGCCGCGCTGGCGGGCATGATCTTCCAGCAATCGTCGTTCCGGGCCGGTTCGCTGACCGCCTCACTGCCGACCTCGGTGGTGGCCAAGCCGGTCGTCGGTTCGATCCTGGGCATAGCCGTGCTCGGCGAGTACCTGGACTGCAACGGGACGGCGGAGGTCGTGCTCGCGGTCGGTGTCGTGGTGGTGGTCGTCGCGACCGTGGCACTGGCCCGCGGTGAGGCCGCGACCATGTCGAGCAGTTTCACCGAGAAGCTGGCGAAAAAGGCACTGCGCCGATCGGGCGAGGTCCGGCTCGCCGAGGCGGAGTGCAGCCACTGACCGCAACGGCCGACCGCCTGGCCGGTTGACGTCGTGAGCGTCGATTAGTTTGATCTCGTGCTGAGCGCCATCGCGATCGTTCCCTCCACACCGATGCTCGTCCCGGAGCTCGCCGGGGCAGCGGCCGCCGAGGTGGCCGACCTGGTTACGGCGGTGATGGCGGCGGCGGCGCTGCTGCCGTCGCGGTGGGTGGTCATCGGAACGGGCGGTGCCGACGAAGTGCTGGGCCCCAACGGGATCGGCAGCTTCGCGGGCTACGGCGCCGACGTGCGTGTTTACCTCTCGCCACCGGGAGCCGACGAGCCCGCCGGGGCCGTGGCCGACTTCCCGCTCTGCGCGCTGATCGCCGGCTGGCTGCGCGGCCAGGCCCGGCCCGAGGCCGGCGCGCAGGTTCGGGTCTATCGCGACGGCCACGACGTCGACGCCGCGCTGAGCATCGGCAGGCGGCTGCGCGCCGAGATCGACGCCGAGCCCGATCCGGTCGGCGTGCTGGTCGTCGCCGACGGCGCGAACACCCTGACGCCGGGCGCGCCCGGCGGCCATGACCCCGCCAGCCCCGATGCCCAACTGGCTCTCGACGACGCCCTGGCCAACGGCGACGGCGCCGCGCTGGCCCGGCTGCCGGAGCCGATCCTCGGGCGGGTCGCTTTCCAGGTGCTGGCCGGGCTGGCCGAGCCGGGTCCGCGTTCGGCCAAGGAGCTGTACCGGGGAGCGCCCTACGGTGTGGGGTACTTCGCCGGAGCCTGGCAGCCATGAGACCCCTGGCGATCATCGGCCCCACCGGGACCGGCAAGTCGCAGCTGGCCCTCGACGTCGTCGAGCAACTCAGCGGCGAGGTGGGCGCCGAAATCGTCAACGCCGACGCCATGCAGTTCTACCGCGGCATGGACATCGGCACCGCCAAGCTGCCCGTCGACGGGCGCCGCGGCATCCCGCATCACCAGCTCGACGTCCTGGACGTCACCCAGACCGCGACCGTTGCCCGCTATCAGCGAGCCGCCGCCGCGGAGATCGAGGCGATCGCGGCGCGCGGCGCGGTGCCGGTCATCGTGGGCGGTTCGATGCTCTACGTCCAGTCGCTGCTCGACGACTGGACGTTCCCCGCGACCGATCCCGCGGTACGGGCGCGCTGGGAACAGCGCCTCGCCGAGGTCGGGGTGGGGATGCTGCACGCCGAGCTGGCCCGCCGCGACCCGGCCGCCGCCGCGGCGATCCTGCCCACCGATGGCCGCCGCACGGTGCGCGCACTCGAGGTCGTCGAGCTCACCGGCCGGCCGTTCGCCGCGTCCGCGCCGCGCATCGGTGCTCCGCGGTGGGGCACCGCGATCGTCGGATTAGACTGTGACACAACCATTCTCGATGAGAGATTGGCCCGCCGCACCGACACCATGTTTGCCCTCGGCTTGGTCGACGAGGTGCGCGCGCTGCTGCTCGAGGGTCTGCGCGACGGCGTCACCGCGTCGCGCGCGCTGGGCTACGCGCAGGTGCTTGCCGCCCTCGATTCCGACGACCCCGAAGCCCTGCGCGACGCGCAGCAGCTGACGTTCGTCGGCACCCGGCGCTACGTGCGACGGCAGCGGTCGTGGTTTCGCCGCGACCACCGGGTGCACTGGGTCGACGCAGCGGGTACCGGTTTGGTCGAGCAGGCTTGCCGGGTGTGGCGGCAAGTACCCTGAACAGGTGATCCGCGCCGCGACGATGCTTCCGGCGCAGCCGGGATCGGAGGAGCGGCGCAGATGATCTTTGCCAAGGGCCACGGCACCCAGAACGACTTCGTGCTGCTGCCCGACCTCGACGCCGAACTGTCGCTGACCGCGGCGCGGGTGGCCGCGCTGTGCGACCGCCGCCGCGGATTGGGTGCCGACGGGGTGCTGCGGATCACCACCGCCGGTGCCGCGCTGGAGGCCCGGGTGCTCGATCGGCTGCCCGACGGCGTCGGCGCGGACGACTGGTACATGGACTATCGCAACGCCGACGGCTCGACCGCGCAGATGTGCGGCAACGGCGTGCGGGTGTTCGCGCACTACCTGCGGGCCAGCGGCCTGGAGGCCCGCGGCGAGTTCGTCGTCGGATCGCTGGCCGGGCCGCGGCTGGTCACCCTGCACCACGCCGACCCCACCCATGCCGACGTCACCGTCGACATGGGCAAGGCCAACCGGCTGGGAGCGGGGGAGGCCGTCGTCGGCGGCAGGCGACTGCGCGGGCTGGCCATCGACGTGGGCAATCCGCACCTGGCCTGCGTCGACCCGGAGCTGACCGGCGACGGGCTCGCCGCGCTGGATGTCGCCGCGCCGGTGCAGTTCGACCGGGCGCAGTTCCCGGAAGGGGTCAACGTCGAAGTGCTGACCGCGGCCGCCGACGGCGTGGTGCAGATGCGGGTCCACGAGCGCGGGGTGGGCGAAACCCGTTCGTGCGGAACCGGAACGGTCGCGGCGGCGGTGGCCGCGCTGGCCGACGCCGGGGACGACACCGGGACGCTGACCGTGCGCGTGCCCGGCGGTGACGTCGTCGTCACCATCACCGACGCCACCAGCTATCTGCGCGGGCCGTCGGTGCTGTTGGCGCGTGGCCTAGTGAGCGAGGATTGGTGGAGCGCCCAATAATTCGGATGCACGTCGCGGATTTCGCGTGCACTATTGCTAATTGCCTATGACACACCCCGAAACCCCGTACCACGATCGGCCGGCCGGCCATTCCGCGTCCGAGCCCAGCGTCGGTGAACTCGCTCTCGAAGACCGCTCGGCACTGCGCCGCGTCGTCGGGCTGTCCACCGAACTCGCCGACGTCTCCGAGGTCGAGTACCGGCAGCTACGACTGGAACGTGTCGTGCTGGTGGGGGTGTGGACCGAGGGCAGCGCGGCCGACAACCAGGCCAGCCTGGCCGAACTGGCAGCCCTGGCCGAAACCGCGGGCTCGCAGGTGCTCGAAGGCCTCATCCAGCGCCGCGACAAGCCCGACCCGTCGACCTACATCGGCTCGGGCAAGGCCCAGGAGTTGCGGGAAGTGGTCGTGGCCACCGGCGCCGACACCGTGATCTGTGATGGCGAGCTGTCTCCGGCGCAGCTGACCGCGCTGGAGAAGGCCGTCAAGGTCAAGGTCATCGACCGTACCGCGCTGATTCTGGACATCTTCGCCCAGCACGCCACCAGCCGCGAGGGCAAGGCGCAGGTGTCGCTGGCTCAGATGGAGTACATGCTGCCGCGGCTGCGCGGCTGGGGTGAGTCGATGTCCCGGCAGGCCGGTGGCCGCGCCGGCGGCAGCGGCGGCGGGGTGGGCCTGCGTGGTCCCGGTGAGACCAAGATCGAAACCGACCGGCGCCGTATCCGCGAGCGGATGTCCAAGCTGCGCCGCGAGATCAAGGACATGAAGCAGGCCCGCGACACCCAGCGCAGTCGCCGTCTGCACAGCGATATGCCGTCGGTCGCGATCGTCGGCTACACCAACGCCGGCAAGTCCAGCCTGCTCAACGCGCTCACCGGAGCCGGGGTGCTGGTGCAGGACGCGCTGTTCGCCACCCTGGAGCCCACCACCCGGCGTGCCGAATTCGACGACGGACGCCCGTTCGTGCTCACCGACACCGTCGGGTTCGTGCGGCACCTGCCCACCCAGCTGGTCGAGGCATTCCGATCGACGCTGGAGGAGGTCGTCGACGCCGATCTGCTGGTGCATGTTGTGGACGGCTCCGACGTCAACCCGTTCGCCCAGATCAATGCGGTGCGTCAGGTGATCTCCGAAGTGATCTCCGACCACAACGGGGAGCCCCCGCCGGAGTTACTGGTGGTGAACAAGATCGACGCGGCCGGCGATCTGATGCTGGCCAAGCTGCGGCACGGGCTGCCCGGCGCGGTGTTCGTCTCCGCGCACACCGGTGACGGCATCGACGCGTTGCGCCGCCGGATGGCCGAACTGGCCGCTCCCACCGACGCCGCCGTCGACGTGGTGATCCCCTACGACCGCGGCGACCTGGTGGCCCGCGTGCACGCCGACGGCCGGGTCCAGCAGGCCGAGCACAACCCCGAAGGGACGCGGATCAAGGCCCGGGTCCCGGTGGCGCTGGCTGCCAGTCTGCGGCAATTCGGCGCCGCGGGCGACGAGGTCTCCTAACCGCGCCACCATCGGTCGGCGAAAGTCCGACCCGATCGGCCCGGGCCAGCTGCCGACCAACCGTCTGGTTGGTATATGTTGGTCGGCAGAGTTCCCGGCGGCCGGAGGTTTTCCATGGGCAGTGCAATCAAGTACCAGCGCACACTGTTTGAACCCGAGCACGACCTGTTCCGCGAGTCCTACCGGGCCTTTCTCGAGCGCCATGTCGCGCCGTACCACGACGAGTGGGAGAAGGCGAAAATCGTCGACCGCGGTGTCTGGCTCGAGGCCGGCAAGCAGGGATTCCTCGGCATGGCGGTGCCCGAAGAGTATGGCGGCGGCGGCAATCCCGACTTCCGGTACAACACGATCATCACCGAGGAAACCACCGCCGGGCGATACAGCGGGATCGGCTTCGGACTGCACAACGACATCATCGCGCCGTATTTGCTGGAGCTGGCCAACGAAGAGCAGAAGCAACGCTGGTTGCCGAAGTTCTGCACCGGGGAAATCATCACCGCAATCGCGATGACCGAGCCGGGAACCGGCAGCGATCTGCAGGGCATCAAGACCCGGGCGGTCAAACAGGGCGACCACTATGTGCTCAACGGCGCAAAGACGTTCATCACCAACGGAATCAATTCCGACCTGGTGATCGTCGTTGCGCAGACTGATCCGGACAAGGGCTCACAAGGCTTTTCGCTGCTGGTCGTCGAACGCGGCATGGAAGGCTTTGAGCGCGGCCGGCATCTGGACAAGATCGGACTCGACGCGCAGGACACGGCGGAGTTGTCGTTCACCGACGTCAAGGTTCCCGCCGAAAACCTGCTCGGCGAGGAGGGCAAGGGCTTCATCTACCTGATGCAGAACCTGCCGCAGGAGCGGATCAACATCGCGGTCATGGCGGCCGCCGCGATGGAGCAGGTGCTCGAACAGACACTGCAATACACCAAGGAGCGCAAAGCCTTTGGCAAGCCGATCGGCAGTTTCCAGAACAGCCGCTTCGTGCTGGCCGAACTGGCGACCGAGGCCACCGTGGTGCGCATCATGGTCGACGAGTTCCTGCGGCTGCATCTGGACAAGAAGCTGACGGCCGAGCAGGCGGCGATGGCCAAGTGGTACTCCACCGAAAAGCAGGTGCACCTGATCGACCGGTGTCTGCAGCTGCACGGCGGCTATGGCTACATGCGCGAATACCCAGTCGCTCGTTCCTATCTCGACGCCCGGGTGCAGACGATCTATGGCGGCACAACCGAGATCATGAAAGAGATCGTCGGGCGCAGCCTCGGGGTCTAGCCGCGTGATCGCGACCCCCATCGGCTAACGTCGGCGGCGGTGAACCAATCCCGCTGTCACGCAACAACGAATCGTGGACGGATGCGCGGTGCCCGCGCGGATGGTGACACGAACCAAGCCCAACTAGTCGGCTTACGCTGTCATTGCTTGGATTTGCGGCAAAATAGTCGTTGCCCATGAATAGCTCCTTTGCTCGAGTGGATAGTCGGCACCTCGCGTGTGGTCGGCGCATGTCCTTCGGCTCCGTGGAGCGCGTAATCACCCGCCCTTGGGGTGTTCTGGGACAAGATCGGTCGCGACACGATCGTCGTCCCGCATCATTTCGACATCGGAGTGGTCTCCGTTTTCGTAATATTCGCGAATTGCCTTCGTATTTCTCGTTCGCTGGAGCAAAGTTATGCGAGCCCGGCGATAATACGAACTCGGTGGGGTTCGTAGCCCGCGTTTGGGATACCAACCGCTCGCAGGGGCCGCAGGGTACGGGCATGGCCATACATAAGGGCATATCCGTCGGCTGGGAGGCTTGGTGAACGGGAAGAGAGGTCAAGTGCGCAGGCTCGCGGGTCGGGCGCTGATCAGCGTGGCGACCACAGCGTTGGCCGTTGTGCTGTTGGCACCCACCGTCTCAGCGTCCCCGATCGGTGACGCCGAAGCCGCCATCATGGCCGAGTGGAGCAAGGCCGGCGGCGACACCTCACCGCTCGGACCCCGCAAGGGCGATGTCTACCCGGTCGCCGACGGCTTCGTGTGCGACTTCGACGGCGGCAAGATGTACTTCACCACCGCCACCGGTGCCAAATTCATCTACGGCCCGATCCTGGAAAAGTACGACATGCTCGGCGGTGCGGCCGGTAGCGATCTGGGCTTTCCGACCATCAACGAGGTGCCCGGCCTGGCCGGCCCGGACAGCCGGGTGGCGACGTTCTCGGCCAGCGACAAGCCGGTCATTTACTGGACGCCCGATCACGGCGCGTTCGTCGTGCGCGGCGCCCTGAATGCCGCCTGGGACAAACTCGGCAGCTCCGGCGGTGTGCTCGGCGCCCCGGTCTCCGACGAGACCTATGACGGCGAGGTGTCCTCGCAGAAATTCAGCAACGGCCAGATCTCCTGGAATCGCAAGACCAAGGAATTCACCACTGAGCCAGCGAATTTGGCCGACCAGCTCAAGGGCCTGCAGGTAGCGATCGATCCCGGCGCGGCCATCAACATGGCCTGGCGCGCGGCCGGCGGCGTCAACGGTCCGCTGGGCGCCAAGCAGGGCGGTCAGAATCCGATCGGCGGCGACGGCATCGTCCAGAACTTCGCCGGCGGCAAGGTGTTCTTCAGCCCGGCCACCGGCGCGGCCGCCGTCGAAAGCGACATCCTGGCGAAGTACGAGGCCGTCGGTGGCCCGGTCAGCAGCGACCTCGGATTCCCGACCGCCAACGAGTCCGACGGCGGCATCAGCCCCAACAGCCGGATCGTCACGTTCTCGGCGGCCGACAAGCCGGTGATCTTCTGGACGTCCGATCACGGCGCGTTCGTCGTGCGCGGCGCCATGAAGGCCGCGTGGGACAAGCTGCGTGGCCCCACCGGAAAGCTGGGCGCGCCGGTCGGCGATCAGACCGTCGACGGCGACGTGATCTCGCAGAAGTTCACCGGCGGCAAGATCTCGTGGAACCGCGCCAAGAACACCTTCTCCACTGACCCGGCCAACCTGGCTCCGCTGTTGTCGGGCCTACAGGTGTCGGGGCAGAACCAGCCGAGCGGTTCGGCGATGCCTCCCCACGCCAAGAAGTGGTTCACCTGGAGCTGGTGGTACCTGTTCGCCCTGGTCCCGCTGCTGGTTCTGGTGCTGTTGGCGGTGTTCGTGGCGTTGCGGTGGCGCAAGCATCGCGCCGGTCGCAACAGCGCACCCTATGACCTGGAGCGCGACGTCGACGTCGGCGGCTATGACGACGCGGGCGAGCCGCGCTGGGGACCCGAATACGGCGATAGCTCCACCGAACACCTGTCATTCAGCGACGCGCACGCACCGGATCACCGGGACATCGACGACGTGCCGCGCGCCAGGTGGCCGCACGGACCCGAATCGGCCGACCTGGACGAGGACGCGGGGTACGACGAGGCGGCCCGGCCGGTATCCGAGGAAGAGTGGGATGAGTTAGCGGTCGACGAGCGGGATCCCGACTCGGTCGACACCGATTCCATCCCCGTGGTGTCGGCGGATGACCTGACCGAGGCCGGCTACGCCGACGAGCTCCCGGAAGCCGGCTACCCCGAAGCCGCCGAGGTGCCCGAGGTCGCGTATCCGGAGGTCATCGCGGAGGACGACTACGCCGACGCCGTCGCCGCCGAGGCGGGCTATCCGGAATTCGCGGACGAGGATGCCGCCTATGCGGAGGCGGGCTATCCGGGTGCCGGCGAGGAGGAGGCGGCCTATCCCGACCTGGCTGTCCCGCACACCCCGCCCGACGCCGCCCATCCCGATGCTGCCTATCCCGCCGAAGAGCCGGAGCCCGCGTATCCCGATGTCGCCGTGGCGCATACGCCGCCGGATCTTGCCGGTGCGGCCGGTGCCGCCGCTGCCGGTGGCGCCACCACGGGTGGGGCCGCATCCAGCCTGGCCGCTGCGCTCGGCGCCGCGTCCGGCGTCGCACGCAGAGCCGGACGGCACGCGGCCGCCGCGGACGACGACGAGGTGGACATCGCGCCGGTCGCGGCCATCGGTGCGCTCAGCCCGGCCGGGCGCCCGACGATTCACATGCCGTTGGAAGACCCGTACCAGATACCCGATGGCTATCCGATCAAGGCGAGTGCGCGCTTCGGCCTCTACTACACCCCGGACAGCGACCTCTACCACGACACGCTGGCCGAGATCTGGTTGTCCAGTGAGGAAGCCGCGCTGGTCAACGGCTTCGTGAAGGCCGACTGACGCGCCGGACTTCCCGGCGCTAGACCTTGCGGATCACCGTCACGACCTTGCCGAGCACGGTCGCCTCATTGCCGGGGATGGGATCGAACGCCGGGTTGTGCGGCATCAGCCACACCTGACCGCCGGCACGCTTGAACGTCTTGACGGTGGCCTCACCGTCAAGCATGGCGGCGACGATGTCGCCGTTGTCGGCGACGTTCTGCTGCCGCACCACCACCCAGTCGCCGTCACAGATCGCGGCTTCGATCATCGAGTCGCCGACCACCTTGAGCAGAAACAGGGTGCCCTCGCCGACCAGCTCGCGGGGGAGCGGGAAGACATCCTCGACGGCCTCCTCGGCCAGGATCGGTCCACCGGCCGCGATGCGGCCGAGCACGGGGACGAAGATGGGCTCCGGCACCGCGTCGGATCCGGCGACCTCGGTGGCCGGTGCGGCCGCGACCGCGTCGTCGGCGCCGCGGACATCGACGGCCCGCGGGCGGTTCGGGTCGCGGCGCAGGAAGCCCTTCTTCTCCAGGGTGCGCAGCTGGTGCGCCACCGAGGAGGTCGACGTCAGCCCGACGGCGTCACCGATCTCCCGGATGCTCGGCGGATATCCACGGGTGGTCACCGACTCGCGGATGACATTCAAGATGGTGCGTTGCCGCTGGGTAAGCGATGAATCCACGGCATGCAGCCGGGCGTTGGAGCCGGTTGCCGAGGTGTCGTTGCTGTCGCTCATGGCACTGAATGTAGCCTGCTGTAACCCGAGAATCAAACATGTGTTCGACTGGCGTGTCGCCACCTCGGGTTCCACGGGAGAGTGATCCGCGGCACTCCACGAATAACAATGGTGTAACTCGTGAAAAGACCGGGTACTTGTGCTGCATGGCACCGATAGCGACCGGGACAAGTTGTCGGTGCCGTGGTCTAGCGTTTTGCTCGTGCGACACGCTTTGCTCAAATGTTCGGATTTCGAACACACGAGCGATAGTGTCGAACACACGAGCGACGATCAGTTGACCGGAGGAACGCACATGACGCTCATGCACACAGTCTCACCGCGGACCAGCAACGTGCGGCGCCCGAGCGACGGGCTGGTTGCACGTCCTCGCTACGACCAGGAGCGCGTGCTACGGTCCCGCCGGTCCGTGCAGTCACGGCCGGCCGGAGCGCCGATGTGCTATCGCGGTACAGGCGTCTCGATGTCGGCCGCGCCGCACCGCCGCCGCCCGGTCACGCTGGGGACGACGGTGGGCCTGGCCCTGATGGCCGGAATCATCACGCTCTGGCTGGGCCTGGTCGCGAACCTCGGTCAGATCGCCAACGGCGACTCCGCCGCCGCTCCAGTGCCGGACCGGCTCTCCGTCGTGCAGGTGGAGCCGGGCGAGTCCCTGCAGGACGTGGCACATCGGGTCGCGCCGGAGGCGCCGGCCCGCCAGGTCGCCGACCGTATCCGCGAACTCAACAACCTGAGCTCGCCGGCGTTGGCGGCCGGTCAGACCCTGATCGCGCCGGTCGGCTGACCGCGCCCGCCGTGCGGTGCGAAAACCGCTCTACGCCAAGGCTCCTCGTTTCGCCCGTCGGCGGCAGCGTCCGTGTGGCAGCTGCGTTGGCCCGGCGAGGGAGCGCCCGGGTACGCTCGGAGTGTTCTTCCGAGTTGCCGGCACAGCGAAGGAGCGGTCATGCATTGTCCGTTCTGTCGCCATCCCGATTCCCGGGTGATCGACTCTCGGGAAACCGATGAAGGCCAAGCCATTCGACGCAGGCGGTCCTGCCCGGAGTGTGGGCGACGCTTCACCACGGTAGAAACCGCGGTGCTGGCCGTCGTCAAGCGCAGCGGTGTCACCGAGCCATTCAGCCGCGAAAAGGTCATCAAGGGCGTGCGCCGCGCGTGCCAGGGCCGTCAGGTCGACGAGGATGCGCTGAACCTGCTGGCCCAGCAGGTCGAAGACACCGTGCGTGCGGCCGGCTCGCCGGAAATCCCCAGTCACGAAGTCGGCCTGGCGATCCTCGGCCCCTTGCGCGACCTGGACGAGGTGGCGTACCTGCGTTTCGCGTCGGTGTACCGGTCCTTTTCGTCGGCCGACGATTTCGAACGCGAGATCGCGGCGCTGCGCAAGCACCGCAAAGTAACGACTCCGAGCTGACCCGCATGCCCACCGACTTACATCCCGATCTCGAGGCACTCGCGCCGCTGCTCGGCACCTGGGCCGGTCGCGGTTCGGGCGAATACCCCACCATCCAGCCCTTCGAATATCTCGAAGAGATCGCCTTTTCCCATGTGGGTAAACCGTTTCTGGCCTACGCCCAAAAGACCAGAGGGGCTGCCGACGGCAAACCGATGCATGCCGAGACCGGCTATCTTCGGGTGCCGGAGCCCGGACATGTCGAGCTGGTGCTGGCTCATCCCAGCGGCGTCACCGAAATCGAGGTCGGCACCTTTTCGGTGACCGGCGATCTCATCGAAATCGAGCTGGCCACCACCTCGGTCGGATTGACTCCGACCGCCAAAGAGGTCTCCGCGCTTGGCCGTTCGTTTCGCATCGACGGCGACCAGCTTTCCTACTCGGTGCGGATGGGTGCGGTCGGGCAACCCCTGCAGCATCATCTCGCCGCGGTGCTGCAGCGAAAGTCCTGAGTCTCCTTGCTCAGTCGACTTGTGTCACACCGTCGTTGACGACGCGCCCGGCGACGCGAACCCAGCCCTCGGGGCTCCAGACGGTTTCCAGCCTCGATCCCTTGCCCTGGGTGATGCTCAGGTCGCGGCTGAGATGGTCGGTAATCCGCAGCGCGGCCGAGCCGGTCGCTTCGTCTTCGGGCACACCCAGATTCGCGACGAACGTCCGGGAGCGCAACGAGCCGGCGGCCTGGTCGATCCAGGTCCACAGGTAGTGCGCGGCGTCGTCGGGAAACTCGGCCGGGTCGGCCGCGAGAAGCTGTTCGACTGAATCGAATTCGTGCATCGCGTACTCGGGACCCCATTCCGAGCGGGCGGTGACGCCGACCAGGTCGCCGTCGTAGTGCACCCGCACGACGCCGGCCGGCACCGCCAGCGTGTTGATCGGCGTGCCGTTCGTGCGCAGCCACCACGACGCCCCGACGGTGGGATGGCCGGCGAACGGGAGATCCGTGCGCGGGGTGTAGATCGTGGCATGCGCGGTGGTTGCGCCGGCCGCCGGAAGATCGATGAATACCGTTTCGCTGTAACCCAATTGGGTGGCCAGGCGCTGGCGATCGGCGGGAGCGATCGCGGCGGCGTCGACGACGCCCAGGGGATTACCGAATTTGCCGTCTTGGTCGGTGAAGACCCGCAACACCGTCACGTCGATACCCATGGCCCGACTGTACGGGCCGGGTCAAATCAATTGTCTAAGTCGCGCTGCGCTCGTCGGAGCCCATCGCGTTGAGCACCGCGACGCGCGTGTCGGCCGAGCCCGTGACCGCGGCCTCGGCCCTGCCGGTGCGCAACAACCCGCGAAGCGCCGCCTGGTCGTATTCGGCGGGTGCGGTGGTGTCGATGAAGCGCTGGACGACGTCGATGAAGCGGGCCGGGTCTTCGTGGAACGGAAAATGCCCGGAGCCCTGGAAGATCTCCAGGCGGGAACCGGGCATCGCGGCGTGTGCCATCCACGCGTGGCGCACCGGAACCACCACATCCTTGGTGCCCCAGACGATCTGCACCGGGATGGCCTCGGTCAGATAACATCGATCCAGGAAGGTGACGATCTGCCCGCGCCAGTCCACCACGGCCCGCAGTGTCCGGCTGAACGCCGATGACGCCGTCGGCTCCGGCAAGTCGTCCAGGATGCGCAGCACGTTCGGCAGGTCGCGGCCCAACCCGGTCGATCCGATCGCCAGGCCCGCGAGCCGTCCCGCCAGCTGGACCGCCGGTAGCACCAGGGGCAACCGCAACAGCGCCAACGCCTCCGTCCCGATCGGCAGCGAGGCCAACCGGAAGGCGACGTTGACGTCCTTGGTGACGCCGCCCGCGGCGACCAGGATGAGCCGCTCGACCAGATGTGGGAATTGGTAGGCGAATTGCATCGCCACCCCGCCGCCGAGCGAATGCCCGACGATGGTCACGCGCTCGATGTCGAGCACCGACAGCAGGTCGCGCATCCCGTTGGCGTAGCCCGCGACCGAGTAGTCGGCGCGCGGTTTGTCGGACTGCCCGTGTCCCAGCAGATCGGGGGCGATCACCGTGAACCGCTGAGCGAGCTTGGCCTGCACGGTATTCCAGGTCGTGGAGTTGTCGCCGATGCCGTGGATCAACAGGATCGCCGGCCCGGAGCCGGCGATACGGAACGCTCGTTTGTACCCGTGGATGGTGCGGTATTCGAGGCGGGGGGTGGTCACTTCCCGCACGGGACGAAGATTGCTCTTGCGCTTCCGCTCAGTCATCTCGCCACCCTTGTTGTCGCGCCCCCTTCGGACGTTTAAGCCGGGTCGTCGTCGTCGCGCTTCTTCTCCGCCTGTTGGGCCAGGAATCGCTCGAACTCGGCACCAAGCTCGTCGCCGCTAGGAAGGTCTTCGTCGCGTGTTAGTAACGACCTGTTTTCCTGAGCGTCGATGAACGCATCGTACTGGCGCTCGAGGGCAGCCACCACTTGAGCCACCTCGGCGCTCGCCTCGACCTGCTCGTCGATCTTGGCCCGAATCTCGGCCGCTGCCTCGGTCAACGCCGTCAGCGGCAGTTCCAGCGACCCGGTCTTGGCGACCTGCTCGAGCAGTGCCTGGGCGGCGGCGGGGTAGTCGGTCTGAGTGAGGTAGTGCGGGACGTGGACGGTGAAACCGACCACCTCGTGGCCGTGCTGACCCATCCGGTATTCCAGCAGGTTGGACGCGCTGCCGGGGACCTGGATCTCGGAAATCCAGGGCTGGAAGTCGGTGATCAACTCGCGGTTGGTGGAGTGCGCGGTCAGGGTGATGGGCCGGGTGTGCGGAACGGCCATCGGAACGGTGCCCAGGCCGATGGTCTGCCGCACCCCGAGCCGCTCGGCCAGCAGGCGCACCGCGGTGATGAAACGCTCCCACTTGAGATCCGGCTCCATACCGGCCAGCAGCAGAAATGGGGTGCCGACGCTGTCGCGCAGCGCGTACAGGCTCAGTTCCGGGTCGTCGTAGCTGGTGAAGTGATCGGTTTTGAAAGTCATCAGCGGCCGGCGCGAGCGGTAGTCCAGCAGTTCGTCGATCGCGAACGACGCGACCAGCTCGGTGTCCAGGGCGGATTTCAGGTGGGCAGCGGCCAGCCGTATCGCGTGGCCGGCGTCCGAGAAGCCCTCCAGGGCGTGCACCAGAACGGGGCCGCGGCCGTCCGATGTCACCAACTGCGGAGCCGGGAACTCCAGCTCGTACATGCCGGGTTGTCCTGGCTGGTAGTACAAGTCGTCGGCGCTGTGCTCGTCAGACATCCGGTTGCCTCCTCTCGGGGGTTGTTCCAGGGTGCCCTAACCAGTGTCCCCCGAATCAATGGGCACCAGTACCTAAAACGGGATGACGCTCGAACGTAATCCGGATGGAACATATCCGGCGCCACCGGGCTCTGCCAGCAAATCTACCGCCGCAGCGGGAAGCGTCGAATTCCGCCTCCACCCGTCTGGTCGGGCATGATGGGAGCCGATGCGCGTCCGGATGCTGCTGCTATGCCCACTGGTCGGCCTGGCGACGTTACTGGCGTCGTGCGGGCGTCCGGTGCTGCATGTGTCGCTGCCCACCAGCACGCAGACACCGAAACCGACCAAGTCCGTCCAGCGTCTCAGCCAGCCCGAGCCGGGCGCGGTTGCCGGCCCGGTGGATCCGGATCGTCGGGTGGGAGCAATCTTCTTGGACGGCAGCACCCAGCACGTGTGCACGGGCTCGGTGGTGCACTCCGCGGCCGGCAACTTGGTGCTGACCGCCGCGCATTGTCTGGCCGGAGCTGCTCAGATCACGTTCGTGCCCGGTTTGTCCGGTGACGGGGCGCCACCCGATCTCTGGACGGCCGACAACGTCTATCTGGATCCGCGCTGGATTGCCAGCAAAGATCCGCATGCCGATTACGCGATCGCGCGCGTCAACAGCGACCACGGTGGTTCGGTGGAGGCACGCGCCGGCCTGGCGCTGACCCTGGGTATGGCCCCGCCGCCCAGCAGTCACGTGACCGTGGTGGGGTATCCGAGCGGCGTGGGCGGCTCGCCGATCGGCTGCCAGGGCAGCACGGCCGTCACCGACGGGGGATTTCCCTCACTGACATGCCAGGGGCTCGTTGGCGGCACCAGCGGCGCGCCGTGGGTCAGCGGCACCACGGTCGTCGGGCTGATCGGTGGACTGGAACGCGGCGGATGCGCCGAGAACGTGTCCTACTCAGCGCCGTTCGACGATCACATCGTCGCGCTGCTGGCCCGCGCCGAAGCCGGCGGCCCGGGCGACCCGGTACCGGTCGACCTGGACGACACCTGCTAGACCCGATCGCCGCTGACGTCAGCGGCGGAACTGGTTGAGCGCGCGCACCTTGTTCATCACGTCGAGCGCGGCGACCTTGTAGGCCTCGGAGAACGTCGGGTAGTTGAACACCGCGTCGACCAGGTACTCGACGGTGCCGCCGCACCCCATCACGGCCTGTCCGATGTGCACCATCTCGGTCGCGCTGGTGCCGAAGATGTGCACCCCGAGCAGCTTGAGGTCGTCGGTGGACACCAGCAGTTTGAGCATGCCGTACGAGTCGCCGGCGATCTGGCCGCGGGCCAGCTCCCGATAGCGGGCCATGCCCACCTCGTAGGGGATCGCGTCCTTGGTCAGTTCCACCTCGGTGGCGCCGACATAGGAGATCTCGGGAATCGAGTAGATGCCGATCGGCTGCAGATCGGTGATGCCGTCGCACGCCTCCCCGAACGCGTGGTAGGCGGCCAGGCGGCCCTGCTCCATCGAGGTCGCGGCGAGCGCCGGAAAACCGATGACGTCGCCGACGGCGTAGATGTGGGGCACCTTGGTCGCGAAGTTGTCGTCGACGAAGATCCGGCCGCGGTTGTCTGCCTCCAGCTCGGCGTTGTGCAGATCCAGGTGGTCGGTTTGCCCTTGGCGCCCAGCGGAATACATCACTGTCTCGGCAGGAATCTGCTTGCCGCTGGCCAGCGTCGTGATGGTGCCGGCCGAACCGACGTCGACCGCGGTCACCTCTTCACCGAAGCGGAATGTCACCGCCAGGTCGCGCAAATGGAACTTCAGCGCCTCGACGACCTCGGGGTCGCAGAAGTCCAGCATGTCGCTGCGCTTCTCGACGACGGTGACCTTGGTGCCCAGCGCGGCGAACATCGACGCGTATTCGATTCCGATCACACCGGCGCCGACCACCACCATCGAGGTGGGCAGCGACTTGAGGTCGAGGATTCCGTCGGAGTCGAGCACGCGGTGTTCGTCGAACTCGACGCCGGACGGCCGCGCCGGCCGCGTGCCCGTGGCGATTACGATGTATTTGCCACTGATGGTTAGCTTTTCGCGCCGGGAGGGGTCTTCGATCTCGACGGTGTGCGCGTCGATGAACCGCCCGTGTCCGACCAGCAGGTCGATGCGATTGCGCATCAGCTGATTGCGGATCACGTCCACTTCCTTGCCGATCACGTGCTGGGTGCGGGCCAGCAGGTCGGCCGGGGTGATCTTCTCCTTGACGCGGTAGCTCGCGCCGTAGAGTTCGCGCTGGCTCATCCCGGTGAGGTAGAGCACCGCCTCGCGCAACGTCTTTGACGGGATGGTGCCGGTCTGCACGCACACGCCGCCCAGCATTTGGCCGCGCTCGACGATCGCCACCGACTTGCCCAGCTTGGCCGAGGCGATGGCGGCCTTCTGTCCGCCGGGCCCCGAGCCGATCACGATCATGTCGTATTCCTGCATCGATCCCATGGGATAGACGATAGAGCCCACAGTCGAGACTTTCTCCACAGACGAATGGCCCTACGGTGTTGTGCGAGCGCGATCTGACGGTGGCGGCCACCACCGTTGGGCCTCATGACACGGCATACACCCGATTTCGAACTGAACCGCCCCGGCGCCCTGATCGCCGCGCTACCGGCCGTTCTCGGCTTCGTTCCGGAGAATTCATTGGTCTTGGTGTCGTTGGACGGCGGCGAGCTCGGGGCCGTGCTCAGGGTCGACCTCTGCGACGAGCTCGCCGGCCGGGTCGGGCACCTGGTCGAGGTGGCCGCCGCGGCGTCACCCGAGGCCGCGATCGCCGTGATCGTCAACGAGGACGGCGCCGGATGCCCGCAGTGCAACGAGGAGTATCGGCAGCTCTGCGCGATGCTCGCAGAGGTGTTGTCGGAGTACAACATTGAGCTGTGGGCGGCGCATGTGGTGGACCGGGTGGCGCGCGGCGGGCGCTGGCATTGCGTGGACGGCTGCGGGGCGAGCGGCACGGTCGACGATCCGTCCGCGTCGCCCCTGGCCGCCGCGGCGGTGCTGGAAGGCCGGCGGCTGTATTCGCGGCGCGCCGACCTGCAGGCCGTGATGGCCGTCGAGGATCCGGCTCGCAGCGCCGCGCTGGCCGGTCTGCTCGACCGGCAGGAGGCCACCCGCGCGGCGGAGCACGGCGCGGATCCCGCGGGCTGCAGCCGTCGCGACGTCCAGAGCGCGCTGGGCGCGGCCGGTCGAGTCGCCGGCGGGAAATCGCTGTCCGACACCGAGTTGGCCGCGCTGGGCTGCGCGCTGAACGACGCGGCTGTGCGCGACACGCTGTACGCGCTGGCGGTCGGCGAGAAGGCCGGGGAAGCCGAGGCGTTGTGGGCGTCGCTGGCGCGCACCCTGCCCGCGCCGTGGCGGGTCGAAGCGCTGGTGTTGCTCGCGTTCAGCGCCTACGTCCGCGGCGACGGCCCGCTGGCGGGCGTGTCGCTGGACGCCGCGCTGCGCTGCGATCCCGCTCATCGGATGGCGGGCATGCTGGACACGGCGTTGCAGTCGGGTCTGCGACCGGAACAGATCCGCGAACTCGCGGCGACCGGCTACCGGCTGGCCAAGCGGCTCGGAATACGGCTACCGCCGCAGCGGGCATCTGGCCGCTGTGCGGGGTAGGCGCTCAGACCTTCTCGACCTTGACCGCGTGCGCCATCTCGTGCGGCAGGGTGACATTCTCGTGCCCGGGGATCAGGATGGTGACCCCGGCGGGACCGGTTTCGACGGTGACCCGCGCATTCGGCACGACACCGGCATCCTTGAGCCGCGCGATCAGGTCGATGTCACCCTGAACGTGCTCGGTGAGCTGGCGGACGACGACCGCGACCGGCGACCCCGCCGGCAACTCGGTCAGCCGGACCATGTTGACGTCTTCGGCGCCGGAATCCGGGCCCACGCCCAGGTCCAGCAGACCCGGAATCGGGTTGCCGAACGGCGAGGTGGTCGGGTTGTTGAGCACCTTCACCAGCCGGCGCTCGACGTCCTCGCTCATCACGTGCTCCCACCGGCATGCCTCGGCGTGCACTTCTTCCCACGGCAACCCGATCACGTCGACGAGCAGTCGCTCGGCGAGGCGGTGTTTGCGCATGACGGCGACCGCCAGGGCCCGGCCCTTGTCGGTGAGTTCCAGGTGCCGGTCACCGGCCACGTGAAGCAGTCCGTCGCGCTCCATCCGGGAGACGGTCTGGCTGACGGTCGGTCCGCTCTGGTCGAGTCGTTCGGCGATCCTGGCACGCAGCGGCGTCACGCCCTCTTCCTCGAGGTCGTAGATGGTCCGCAGGTACATCTCGGTGGTATCAACCAGGTCGTTCATTCAGCACCCTCCATTGACGCCGAGTCTACTTGGCCAGCTGCCGAAATGGGTCTAACGCTACCCAGGCAAGAAGTATGCCCGCCGCGCAATTGCGGCGGGCATACTGTCGGCGCTACCTGGCTGAGTGGGGGACCTCAGCTCGCATACGAGCGCAGGCGATCGGCGCGCTCCCCGTTACGGAGTTTGGCCATCACGTCGCGTTCGATCTGACGGACCCGCTCGCGGGACAGACCGAACAGCTTGCCGATCTGATCCAGCGTCCGCGGCTGGCCGTCGTCCAGACCGAAGCGCAGCCGAATCACCTGATGCTCACGCTCGTCGAGAGTCGCCAGCACGCTGCGGATGTCGGTGTGCAGCAGTTCGGCGATCACCGCGTTCTCCGCGGACATCGCTTCGGCGTCCTCGATGAAATCGCCCAGCGGGGCTTCCTCCTCGGAACCGACCGGCATGTCCAGACTTACCGGGTCGCGGCTGTGCTCGAGCAGATCGTTGATCTTCTCGACCGGGATTCCGGACTCGTTGGCCAGTTCCTCGTCGGTGGCTTCACGTCCCAGGTTCTGGTGCATCTCCCGCTTGATCCGGGCCAGCTTGTTGACCTGCTCGACGAGATGAACGGGCAGCCGGATGGTGCGGCTCTGGTCGGCCATACCGCGGGTGATGGCCTGGCGGATCCACCACGTCGCGTACGTCGAGAACTTGAATCCCTTTGTGTAGTCGAACTTTTCCATCGCGCGGATCAGTCCGAGGTTGCCCTCCTGAATCAGGTCGAGCAAGGGCATTCCGCGGCCGGTGTAGCGCTTGGCCAGCGAGACGACCAGACGCAGGTTCGCCTCGAGCAGATGCCGGCGCGCCGCCTGGCCATCACGTACGACGACGGCAAGATCGCGTTTGCGGTTCTCGCCGAGGCGCTTCCGCGTCGCGAGTAGATGCTCGGCGTACAGTCCGGCCTCGATGCGCTTTGCCAGTTCGACTTCGTCCGCGGCGGTCAGCAACGCCGTCTTCCCGATGCCGTTCAGATATACGCGCACGAGGTCCGCTGCAGGGCTCTGAGCATCTAGATCGCTGGTGTCGATCCTGCCTGTGATGGCATTCGCCATGGCGGCCTCCCGATTTGGCTTGTAGCTGTCATGGTGTTAAACGACATTTCAGCCCTGAGAGTTCCCGCACCGCCGTCATCTCACACGCTTTGACGTGCACAAATGTGCCGACGACCTGAGAATGTCCTGAGAAGTGCGTTCAGAGGTCCGGTTGACCGGAACCGGCGTCGTATCCGTGACCCGGGTTGTACTCACGGCCCGGCGAACCGGGTTGCGGCTGCGGGGGCCGCGGCGCCTCGAGCGCCGGTCGCTCGGCCGTCGGGAACAACGGCGTGCGCCGGGCGCCATCGCCGAACCGCCGGGGCTCGTCCTTGCGCCGGGGCGGCCGGTCGTTGGCGATCAGGACGGCCATCCAGGGCAGCGGCAGCGACACGGCGATGATCGCCAGCGAGATGAGGCCGTTGTGCCAGGCGCCGTAAGCCAGCGCGGCCAGGATCAGTGCCGGGATGCGAAACGACATCATCGTCAGGTACTTACGGACCCGGGCGCGATGCTGTTCTTCGTATGACGGCTCGGCGGCGGTAATCAGCACTGGCCGGCCGTCGTCGTCGAACCCTAATTCCGGGCCGCGCTTCATTACTCCACTGTCCCACATCCGGCCGATTCCGGTTGGGGCGCCTTGGCAGGCACAATGTGAGGTATGCAGACCCAGACGATCGAGCGCACCGAAACCGACGAACGCGTCGACGACGGGACCGGCAGCGACACCCCCAAGTTCTTCCACTACGTCAAGAAGGACAAGATCGCCGAGAGCGCGGTCATGGGCAGTCACGTGGTCGCGTTGTGCGGCGAGGTTTTTCCCGTGACGCGGGCGGCCAAGCCGGGCTCACCGGTCTGCCCGGATTGCAAGAAGATCTACGAGCAGCTCAAGAAGGGCTGATCAGGTCGCCGGCTCTGCCGGTTCGACATGGCGGTCTTGGGTGGCGGGGTTCGTCGTCACCGGATTCGACAACGCCTCCGCCGTCTTCTTCAGGGCGGGCGAACGCGCGAACAACCATTTACGCAGCCGGTGGGCGTGCGTGCGCGGCGCGGGGAATTCCTCCTGGATCGCGGCATTGAGCTCGGCGCCGAGCATGATCGCGAATCCGCCGAAGAAGGCGAACAACAGAAACGCGATCGGCGTCGACAGTGCGCCGTAGGTGTAGCCGGTGCTGGTGATCCAGCGCAGATAGACCCGCAGGCCCAGGGTCGCGATCACGAACACGGCGGTCGCCAGGACGGCACCGAAGAGAAGTCGATGCGTCGGCAGCGGTTCCGGCAGTGACACCCGGTACAAAATGACGACCCCCATGATCAGCCCCAGGACCAGTGCCGGGTAGTAGCCGTAGCGCAGCACGTTGGCCAGGCTGTCCGGGATGTGTTCGGACACCGTGCGCGGGCCGACGACCAGCACGGGAGCGGCCACGACCGCGGCGATCAGCCCCACCACGTAGAGGAACAGGGCGAAGAACCGCTGCCGCACCGGGTGGCGCAGCGGCGTCTGATCATGCGCCTCCACCACCGAGTCGACGAACGCCGAGACGGCCGACGACCCCGCCCACAACGACAGCAGGAAGCCGACCGAGACCACCTCGCCGCGGGCGTGCGCGGTGATGTCGCGCACGGTGGGCTCGATGATCTCGTTGACGACGCTGGACGAGAAGAGACTGTGGGCCGCCGAGATCGCGCTCTTCTCGATGCTGGGCAGCGCATCCGGCCCGAACAGCGGCGCCACGTAGGCCAGGCTGCCCAGCATTCCCAACAGCAGCGGAGGTGTCGAGAGTGCCGACCAGAAGCCCGCCTGTGCGGACTCGGCAAAGATGGAGTCGTCCCAGCTTTTTACCAGTGTCCTGCGCGTGATTCGCCAAATGTGGTGACGCGACGGCTTTGCGCTCTGCTCGCTCATACCGTTCCAGCATTACCGACGCGTGCGCCCACACCTCACATTGTGACCGGGTGAGTTTCGCTGGATCTAGCTTTCGCTGACCTCCAGCACGGCGGCGAGCTCAACCAGCTTCGCCTCGTGCTCGTTCGCGTGGTGCTGGCAGAAGAGAAGTTCGGCTCCAGAAGGCAGCTTGGCGCGTACGCGAGCTGCGGCACCGCAGCGATCGCAGCGGTCGGCTCGAGTCAGCTCACGCGTTGTCAGAGTTGCAATCATTTGGCTTCTCCGTTCTCTTTGATCCACTTTCTCAGACGTTCGGCGTTTTAGCGTTGTTCCCCGATCGTTATCAGGTGTGTCGTTTCTCACGGGCTGTAAATGTTGGGTTTCGCCAGGTTTTCTAGAGTTAACGACCGTGACCACGCCCCCAGACCTGCTCGTACATCTGTGTGGAACCGACGAGTGGTCGGACGCCCAGCGGCGGGGCGAAATCCGTCCCGACGCCTATGCCGCCGGTGCCGAGTTCATCCATCTGTCCAGCCCTGATCAGGTGCATCTGCCGGCCAACCGGCTCTTCCGCGGACGCCGGGATTTGGTGCTGCTGCACATCGACCCGGCTTTGCTGGACTCGCCGGTGCGCTGGGAGCCGGGGGTGCCGACGGGCCCGGAGGCGATGCTGTTCCCGCACCTGTACGGACCGCTTCCGGTCGCCGCTGTGAAAAGGGTCACCGTTTATTTGCCGGGACCCGGGGGAACCTTCGCGCCGATCGCGGGTTCTCAGGACCCCGCGGAAGGCTCGAGGTAGGCGTCGGCTTCGATCTCCACCAGCAGCTCGGGGGCGATGAGCGCCGCGACTTCGACCATGGTTGCCGCCGGCCGGATCTGTCCGAAGACGCGGGCATGCGCCGCCGCGACCTCGCGCCACCGGGAAATGTCGGTCACGTAGATGCGGGTGCGGACCACGTCGTCCAGCGATGCGCCCGCCTCGTGCAGCGCAATCTCGATGCGGCGCAAGGCGTCCCGGGCCTGCGCGGTGATGTCATTCGCGGGTCCGCTGCCGGTGGTGCCGGCGACCGCCACGTACGGGCCTACTCGCACCGCGCGCGAGTAGCCGACCGTCGCTTCGAAGTCGGATCCGGACGAGACAAGTGTGCGGTTGGCGGACATGAGCGTCACATTACGACGACGCCGACGGCCGGCGCAGCCGAATTTCGGCGTGCCCAACCGGATTCCGCCGCATCGCGGCGGACACGAGCCGACTTAGCCTGTGCGGCAATAGCTTTGGTGTGCTGGTTCTAGTCCAGGTAGTCGCGCAAGACCTGGGAGCGGCTGGGGTGGCGCAACTTCGACATGGTCTTGGATTCGATCTGACGGATGCGCTCGCGGGTCACGCCGTAGACCTGGCCGATCTCGTCGAGGGTGCGAGGCTGGCCGTCGGTGAGACCGAAGCGCAGCCGTACTACTCCGGCTTCGCGCTCCGAGAGCGTCTCGAGCACCGACTGCAACTGGTCCTGCAGCAACGTGAACGACACCGCGTCGACGGCCACGACCGCTTCGCTGTCCTCGATGAAGTCACCGAGCTGGCTGTCGCCCTCGTCGCCGATGGTCTGGTCCAGCGAGATGGGCTCACGCGCGTACTGCTGGATCTCCAGCACCTTCTCCGGCGTGATGTCCATTTCCTTGGCCAGCTCCTCAGGCGTGGGCTCGCGGCCCAGATCCTGCAGCAGCTCGCGCTGAATGCGGCCCAGCTTGTTGATCACCTCGACCATGTGCACCGGGATGCGGATGGTGCGGGCCTGGTCGGCCATCGCGCGGGTGATCGCCTGGCGAATCCACCACGTCGCGTAGGTGGAGAACTTGTATCCCTTGGTGTAGTCGAACTTCTCGACCGCGCGGATCAGACCCAGGTTGCCTTCCTGGATCAGGTCCAGGAAGGCCATCCCGCGACCGGTGTAGCGCTTGGCCAGCGAGACCACCAGTCGCAGGTTGGCTTCGAGCAGATGGTTTTTGGCGCGGTCGCCGTCGCGGCAGATCCACATCATGTCGCGGCGCTGGGCGGCGGGCAGCTTGTCGCCGCGCTCGACCAGCTCGGCCATCAGCTGGGTGGCATACAGACCGGCCTCGATCCGCTTCGCGAGCTCGACCTCTTCCTCGGCGTTGAGCAGCGCCACCTTGCCGATCTGCTTGAGGTAGGCACGAACCGAGTCCGCGGATGCAGTGAGCTCGGCGTCCTTGCGGGCCTGGCGCAACGCCTCGGATTCGTCTTCGTCCCAGACGAAATCGCCGGACGCCTTGTCCTTTTCGGAAGGCTCGGCGATTTCCTCGTCCTCGTCGGCCGGCTTCTTGGCCGCCGCCGGCTTCGCGCCGGTCGCGGCCTCGTCGGCGTCGTCGTCCCCGTCGCTGACTTCGGCATCGCCTTCGACGACCTCGACGACCTCGTCCTCGAGATCGTCGAGCACGAGGTCGGCTTCGATGTCGATGTCTTCGACTTCGAGATCGGGTTCTACGTCGAGCTCCTCGACGGCGGTCTCGTCGATGCCCTCGGTGCTCTCGTCGTCGCCGTCTTTGCCGGCGGCCTTGGTGCCCCGGCCCGCCGGCGCCTTGCCCGCGGCGGCCTTGGCGGGGGTGCGGGGCTTCTTCCCGGTGGTCGAGTCGATGTCGTCGCCGCCGGGCTTGGCGGCCCGCGGTGCGGACTTGGTCGCGCGTTTGGCCGGCGCGGCGCCGTTCGCGGCCTTGGCCGCGGGCCGTTTGGCTGGGGTCTTCGTGGCGGTGCGCTTCACCGGCTCATCGGTTGTCGCGCTGGTCTTGGTCGCTGCCACTTACACCCCTTCGGTTGGACTCACTTTCGGTGGGTTTGGGCATGGTTAACCGAAAGTGTCTGCTATGTCGAATGTCGGCGTTGGTATGAGCGTGGAGGCTCGCACGCTTTCTCTCGGGCGGTCGCCGTGGACCATTGTAACGACAGTGCGCGCTCGTACCGCCCTAGCGGGGAAAATTCAGTGCGTCACGTCCGCGGTCGACGCCATCGCGGCCCCGACAATTCCGGCGGTATTGAGCAATGCCGCCGCCACCACCGGGGTCCGGTTTTTGAGCAGCGGCACCCATTGGTCGGCCTTTCGGCTGATGCCACCGCCCGCGATGATCAGGTCGGGCCAGATCGCGTTCTCGATCGCGATCAGCACCCTGGTCACCTCTTTCGTCCAGCGCGGGTAGCTCCATTTGTTCTTGTCTTTGATCGACGACGCCGCGCGTTTTTCGGCCTCTTTTCCGCCGACTTCGAGATGGCCGAACTCGGTGTTGGGTATCAGCTTCCCGTTGTGGATCAACGCGGATCCGATGCCGGTTCCGAACGTCAGCAGCACCACCAGACCCTCGTGCCCTTTGCCCGCCCCGTAGCGTTCCTCCGCGAGCCCGGCCGCGTCGGCGTCGTTGAGAACAGTGACCTGCTGGCCGTCCAGATTGGCGCCGATCACGTCGCGCGCGTTGGTCCCGATCCAGGCGCGGTCCACGTTGGCGGCGGTCTGCACGATGCCGTTGGTGACGACGCCGGGGTAGGTCACGCCGAGCGGACCGGTCCACCCGAATTCGTTGACGACCTTGGCGATGGTCTTGGCGACGGCCGCCGGCGTGGCGGGCTGCGGCGTCAGCAGTTTGACCCGGTCGCCGATCAGCAGACCGGTGTCCAGGTCGACGATTCCGCCTTTGATTCCGCTGCCGCCGACATCGATGCCGAATCCACGACGCCGCGGCGTGCCGGAGGCCGCTTCGGTACCGGGTGTGTCCGTGGCCGAGCCGGTGCTGGTCATCGAAATCTCCTTGGCGAGATTTGGGCTGTGTCACACCTTAGCTGGCGACGACGGGCGTTGCGGTCGGGCAACCCGATCGGGTGTCACCGGTCTGCGCCGCGGTGGCCGACTGTGTTGCGATGGACCGGTGACGCGATCCGGAGAGCCCGCGCAGTTGCGCGCAGTGGCCGAAACGTTGGCCGCCGAAGCCGCCGAGTTCGTGCGGTCTCGGCGCGCCGAGGTGTTCGGCGCCCAGGCTGGCGGGACCGACAGTGACGCGGTCCGGTCCAAGAGCACGCCGACCGATCCGGTGACGGTGGTCGACACCGAGACCGAGCGGCTGCTGCGCGATCGGTTGGCCGAATTACGGCCCGGCGACCCGATTCTCGGCGAAGAGGGCGGCGGACCGGCCGAGCACGCAGCGGTCCCCGACGACGCGGTCACCTGGGTGCTCGATCCGATCGACGGCACGGTGAATTTCGTCTACGGCATCCCGGCTTACGCGGTGTCGGTCGGGGCACAGGTCAACGGCGTGTCGGTGGCCGGCGCGGTCGCCGATGTCGTCGGGGGCCGCGTCTATTCGGCGGCACAAGGTCTCGGTGCGCACGTCATCGACGCGCAGGGTAGCCACCCGCTGCGGTGCGCCGACGTCGAAGATTTGTCAATGGCGTTGTTGGGCACCGGCTTTGGGTATTCGATCGGGCGCCGCACCACCCAGGCGGCGCTGCTGGCGCAGCTGCTGCCGTTGGTGCGCGACGTGCGCCGCATCGGTTCCGCGGCCCTGGACCTGTGCATGGTCGCGGCGGGGCGCCTGGACGCCTACTACGAGCACGGGCTGCAGGTGTGGGATCGCGCGGCGGGCGCGCTGATCGCCGCCGAGGCCGGCGCGCGGGTGTTGGTGCCGCCACCGGACGGGCCGGTCGGCTCGCCTGGATCGGAAGCCGGACTGGTGGTGGCGGCCGCGCCCGGAATCTCCGACGCACTGTTGGCGGCGCTCGAGCGATTCGACGGCCTTGCGCCGATCGCCGACTGAGTCAGCAGCTGCTGGCGTGAATCTTCGACAGCAGTTGGGGATCTGACGATCCGGTGGCGCCCGGACGCAGGCTGGCGAGCACCGAGTCGATGTCGTCGTTGTGCGCCAGCGCGGTGAATTCGGTGCCGATCGCGAGGTCGACGGAATCGTCGGCGCGGTTGTCGTTGAACAGCTCGCTGCACGGGGCGACCAGCCACACCGCGGCGGCGGTGGCCTGTCCGGCCGTGCCGAAGCGGATCTGGCTCTGGCAATTCAGCCGGGCGCCGGCGTAGATCGGGTCGTTGGCCGCGGTTGGCTGCGCGAACCCCAGATCCTTCATCGCGCCGGCGACGTCGGCGGCCTGGCCGCCCCGGCCGCTGGCGTTGAGAACGCGGACCTTGGTGTCGCTGAGTTTGGCCGGCGACACGTCGGCCATCGCACTGCGCGACATTTGCTCGCCGAGTTGCGCCGGTGCCGATCCGGTGGCCGGCTGTGGGGGCGGGTTGCAGACTTCGGCTTCGCGAACTTTCGCGGGTCGCGTCAGCGCCACCGTCCACGCGACGCCCGTCACCACCACCAGGAAAACCAGCACGACAATCGCAGGTCGGGGATTGCGCCGCCGAAACGGCCGACCGTGCTTGTCGAAGGCTGTACCCTCGGTGATTTGTGCGACCACAGCTGCACTCTAGCCGCACACGAAATCCACTGTTTAAAGGCAAATGCGAGGGTCAATTCGGGGGTGTGAGGTAAATCACAACCGAATACACCGAGATCCGGGCACGAATCGTTTGGTGGATGCGTTCGACGCTGGTACAAAGCGTTGCTTGAGGTAACGCAGGCATGTGAGGGGATTGGACGATGCCTACCGACTATGACGCTCCACGGCGTACCGAAACGGATGACGTTTCGGAGGACTCGCTGGAGGAGCTCAAGGCTCGACGGAACGAGGCGGCGTCGGCTGTCGTCGACGTGGACGAATCCGAGTCCGCCGAGAACTTTGAACTGCCTGGCGCCGACCTGTCTGGCGAGGAGCTATCGGTTCGGGTCATTCCGAAACAAGCCGACGAGTTCACCTGCTCGAGCTGCTTTCTGGTGCAACACCGCAGTCGACTTGCCAGCGAGAAGAACGGCGTGATGATCTGCACCGATTGCGCAGCCTGATCGACCGGTCAGCTGCGCAATGCCGACAGCACCCGCTCGGGGTGACGGCAGCTCACCAACCAGTACGGCGTCGGGTCGTCTGGGTCATCGAGGACCAGCAAAATCATCGGTCCGACCCATGCGCGATGTAGCACATAGGCCGCGGGGTCGAGCTGACGTCCCAGCGCCGCGGACTTCGCCGTCGGGGCTATCTCCGCGGATCGGGCGATCACGGTGACCGGCAGGTGGGCGTCCCCGGCCCACAGCTGCACCTCGCCGTCGTCGCCGGCGGTGACCCGGATTTGGATGCGGCCCAGCCACAGCAGCGTTCCGATGGCGACGATGAACAGCACCACGAACGGCAGCCAGTCGGGGAGCGTCCTGACGCCCAGGTTGACCTCGACCGCAATCAACGTCGCCAGCGCGAAGGCCGGCGGCCACCACCACCATGGGACCCACAGGCGCTCGCGATATCGCACGCTGTGCGGCGCGACGCGCGTACTCGACACCCGGTCAAGGGTAGTCTGTGGCCCCGTGTCGACCAGTCTGGCCATTGTCCGCCTCGACCCCGAGCTCCCGCTGCCCAGCCGTGCCCACGACGGCGACGCGGGGGTTGATCTGTTCAGCGCCGAAGACGTCACGCTGGACCCGGGGCAACGTGCCCTGGTCCGGACCGGTGTCGCGGTCGCCATCCCGTTCGGGATGGTCGGCTTGGTCCATCCTCGCTCGGGATTGGCTGCGCGGGTTGGACTTTCGATCGTCAACAGCCCGGGTACCATTGATGCCGGCTATCGGGGTGAGGTCAAGATTTCGCTGATCAACCTGGACCCGTCCGAGCCGATCGTGGTGCACCGCGGCGACCGCATCGCCCAGCTGCTGGTGCAGCGGGTCGAGTTGGTCGAGTTGGTCGAGGTTGCGTCGTTCGACGAGGCCGGGCTGGCCGAAACATCCCGTGGCGATGGTGGTCACGGTTCCTCCGGCGGACATGCGAGTTTGTGATGGCATTCGGTAAGCGTTCAGGCAACGACGAGACTTCGGCCGGCGACGAGCCGCTCGCCGCGGACACGGAAGCCGCCGCCGACCCCGTCGACGACGAGTTCGACGACGAGGTCGAGGGCCCGTTCGACATCGACGACTTCGACGACCCGTCGGTCGCGGAGCTGGCCCGGCTCGATCTGGGCTCGGTGCTCATCCCGATGCCGGAGGCCGGTCAGCTCCAGGTCGAGCTGACCGAGACCGGCGTCCCGAGCGCGGTCTGGGTCGTCACGCCCAACGGCCGGTTCACGATCGCCGCCTACGCCGCCCCCAAGACCGGCGGGCTGTGGCGTGAGGTGGCCAGCGAGCTCGCCGACTCGCTGCGCAAGGACTCGGCCGAAGTCAGCATCAAGGACGGCCCGTGGGGCCGCGAAGTGGTCGGCACCGCCTCGGGCGTGGTGCGCTTCATCGGGGTCGACGGCTACCGCTGGATGATCCGCTGCGTGATCAACGGCCCGCACGAAACCATCGAGGCACTCGAGCACGAGGCGCGTGCGGCGTTGGCGGACACCGTGGTTCGCCGCGGCGACACCCCGCTGCCGGTGCGCACGCCGCTGGCCGTGAACCTTCCCGAGCCGATGGCCGAACAGCTGCGTCAGGCCGCCGCGCAGCAGGCCGAGGCGCAGCGGCAACAGGACGCGGGGCAGCAGCCGCCCAACGAGCCGGCCGCCCGCCGCAGCGTGGATGGTTCGGCCATGCAGCAGCTGCGCACCACCACCGGCGGCTAGCCCCGCCGCCGTCGGCTACGCGTCGGCCAGCGCCGCCAAACACGCCGCCCCGAGCGCGCCGGCATCCGCACCGATCTGATCGAGCGTCACCGTCCGCAGCGCCGCGCGTGGCGCGGCGGCGACCCAGTCGAGGCCCGCCTGCAGCGGGTGGATCGGATCGTCCACCGCGGCGGCCACGCCGAGGGGGGCCGCCAGGGTGTTGAGTTCGTCACAGCTGGGCGCGACGTAGGCGGCCGCTTCGTCCATCGCGTCGGGCAGCTGCGGCCATTGGGCAAGCCAGGATCGGGTCAGTTCCTCGGCCAGCCAGGCCGGGCTGGAGGCGCGCATCTGTGCGGTCGTTGCGGCCAGCCCATCGGCGCGCAGCGCCGACGCCGAATACCGCGCCGCGAGCGCGGCCGGTGCCGTGCCCGGCGGCCCCGCCCAGGCGGGCAGCGCGGCCAGCACGGCGACCGTCTGGCGTGGGTGCGCGAGTGCCCAGGCGGCCGCTACCGCAGCACCGATCGATATTCCGCCGACCGCGATCGGGCCTTCGCGCGCGGCGTCGTCCAAGGCGCACAGGTAGCCATCGACCAAACGATCGGGCCGCGGCGCCGGAGCAATCAGCCGCGCGCCGGCATTGCGCAAGGGCCCGGAAAACGCCCGATTGACATAAACATCGTCCGATCCGGTTCCGGGCAACAACACGGTCGTGACACCGCGCAGATCGACACCCACGCCCCGATACTGCCCGGCGCGACACGCGTTCCAAAATCACAGTTTGATTCGGTTGGCGCCGGGGAACCAACAGGTCTACGGTGTCCGTTGGCATAGGTGAAAGCACCGCAGCTTTTTCGGAATTGTCAGGAGTGGCCATGGGGGCTCAGGGTTATTTGCGCCGCCTTACCCGTCGGCTGACGGAGGACCCGGAGCAACTCGATTCCGAGGAGTTGTCCGACGAGGTCGCCAGCACCGGCGCGCAGCGCGCAATCGATTGCGAACGTGGCCAAGAGGTCACGATGGTGGGCACGCTTCGCAGCGTGGAATGTAACGGCAAGGGTTGCGTGGGCGGCGTGAAGGCCGAACTGTTCGACGGCAGCGACACCGTCACCCTGGTGTGGTTGGGCCAGCGCCGGATTCCCGGTATCGACTCGGGACGCACTTTGCGGGTACGCGGCCGGATGGGCAAGCTGGAGAACGGAACCAAGGCCATCTACAACCCGCACTACGAAATTCAGCGTTGACCCTGCCCAATAACACGTCTAATCGCATCAACCCGGAACGCCTGCTGAGCCAGCTAGGCGGGGTGAGCGGACTCATCTACTCGTCGCTGCCGGTCGTTGTCTTCGTGGCGGCTTCCAGTCTGCTGGGGCTGCTGCCCGCGATCGGGGCCGCGCTCGGTGTGGCCGCGCTGGTTTTGGTGTGGCGGCTGGTTCGCCGCGAATCGACGCAGCCCGCGTTCTCGGGGTTCGTCGGAGTGGCCGTCTGCGCACTGATCGCCTACATCGTCGGCGCGTCCAAGGGTTACTTCCTGCTCGGCATTTGGGTGTCGCTGCTGTGGGCTGTGGTCTTCGCGGTATCCGTCGTGATCCGGCGGCCGCTGGTCGGCTACACCTGGAGCTGGGCCACCGGGCGTGACCGCGGCTGGCGCGACGTGTCCCGGGCGGTCTACGCGTTCGACATCGCCACGTTGTGCTGGGTGCTGGTCTTCGCGGCACGGTTCGTGGTGCAGCGGCTGCTCTACGAGGCCGACCAGACCGGCTGGCTGGCCGCGGCGCGCATCGGGATGGGCTGGCCGTTGACCGCGCTGGCCGCGCTGGTGACCTACGCCGCGATCAAGGCCGCGCAGCGCGCCATTGCCGGGGCCGGCGATGAGTTCGGGCCGGCGATCGACGCCGACACCGTCGGCGACTAGCTGGTCGGCGGCGCGACCGCCGGCAGCAGCAGCTTGCGCAGATCCTCTTCGACCTCGGTGGTCGCGACGAAGAGCAACTCGTCGCCGCCTTCCAATGGCTCGTCGCCCTCCGGCACGATCACGCGCGGCCCGCGCAGGATGGTCACCAGCGAGGCATCGCGGGGCAGCTCGAGCCGACGTACCGGCTTTCCGCCCCAGGGCGTGTCGTCGGGCAGGGTGATCTCGACCAGGTTGGCCTGCCCGTGGCGGAATTCCATCAGGCGCACCAAATCGCCCACGGCGACGGCTTCTTCGATCAGCGACGCCAGCATCCGCGGCGTGGACACCGCCACGTCGACACCCCAGGCGTCGGTGAACAGCCATTCGTTGCGCGGGTCGTTGACCCGGGCCACCACCCGGGGCACCGCGAACTCGGTCTTGGCGAGCAGGGACAGCACCACGTTGGCTTTGTCGTCACCGGTCGCGGCGACCACCACGTCGAAACCCTCGAGGTGCACCGATTCCAGCAGGCTCAGTTCGCAGGCATCGCCGAGACGCCAGTGCGCGGCCGGGATCGCGTCGACGTCGACGTGGTCGGGGTTGCGTTCGATCAGGGTGATGTCGTGGTTGTTCTCGATCAGCTCGCGAGCGACCGACCGGCCGACCGCACCGGCTCCGGCGACAGCTACCTTCATGAGCGGCGCTCCTTAGTCGCGGTCGGGCGGTCCGGGCTCAATGCCCCGCCCCCGAATCGATGTCCTCACTCGGCGGCAGCGCGGCGATGGCCACCGCCTCGGCTGCGCGACCGGAGATCGCGGCGATGTAGACCTGATCGCCGGCCTGGATGACGGTTTTCGGCTCGGGCAGGATGCCGGTGCCGAACCGGATCAGGAAGGCCACCCGCGCGCCGGTGGCCTGCTCGAGGTCGGTGGCGCGCCGGCCCGCCCAGTCGTCGTGCAGGACGACCTCGGAGACGGCGACCGTCCCGGTGGGGTCTCGCCACTTGGCGGTCTCGCTCTCCCGGGTCAGCGCGTTGAGCAGCCGATCGGTGGTCCACGGCACGGTGGCAATCGTTGGGATGCCGAGGCGTTCGTAGACCTCGGCGCGCTTGGCGTCGTAAATGCGGGCCACCACCCGGTTGACGCCGAACGTCTCGCGGGCCAACCGGGCCGAGATGATGTTGGAGTTGTCGCCGGATGACACCGCGGCGAATGCGTCGGCGTCCTCGATGCGGGCCCGCAGCAGCACATCCCGGTCGAAGCCCTGGCCCAGCACCCGTTCGCCGGCGAACTCGGGGCTCAGCCGGTTGAACGCCGAGCTGTCGCGGTCGATCACCGCGACATCGTGGCCAATTCGGGACAGTCCGTCGGCCAACGAGGAGCCCACTCGGCCACAGCCCATCACAACCACCCGCACGTCAGGTCCTCTCGGCCGGGTATGTGTCTTTCCATCGGCAAACTTCGTTGGCCAGCCGATTTCCGTCGGGAACATTCTCGCCCACGGAACGCTACCGGCATGGCCTGTTGCGCTTACTCTTGGCTCTCGTGTCCAAACTTTCAACCGCAGCGCGCCGGTTGCTCATCGGGCGACCGCAACGCAGCGACCGGCTGAGTCACACCCTGCTGCCCAAACGCATCGCCTTGCCGGTGTTCGCCTCCGACGCGCTGTCCTCGGTGGCGTATGCGCCCGAGGAAGTCTTTTTGATGCTCTCGGTGGCCGGAGCGGCCGCCTACGCGCTGACGCCGTGGATCGGGCTCGCGGTGGCCGCGGTGATGTTGGTCGTGGTGGCCAGCTACCGGCAGAACGTGCATGCCTATCCGTCCGGCGGCGGTGACTACGAGGTGGTCACCACCAACCTGGGCGAGACCGCCGGCCTCGTCGTGGCGAGCGCGCTGATGGTGGATTACGTTCTCACCGTTGCTGTTTCGACATCTTCGGCGATGGCGAACATCGGCTCCGCGGTGCCGGTCGTGGCCCAGAACAAGGTGTGGTTCTGTGTGGTCGCCATCGTGTTGGTGACGGCGTTGAATCTGCGCGGGATCCGCGAGTCCGGCGTGGCCTTCGCCATCCCCACCTATGCGTTCATCGTCGGGGTGGTGGTGATGATCGGCTGGGGGCTGATCCGCATTTTCGTGCTGGGCAATCCACTGCGGGCCGAGTCGGCCGGCTTCCAGATGCATGCCGAGCACGGGCAGATCGTCGGCTTCGCGTTCGCGTTCCTGCTTGCCCGCTCGTTCTCGTCGGGCTGCGCGGCACTGACCGGTGTCGAGGCGATCAGCAACGGCGTGCCGGCGTTCCAGAAACCCAAGTCGCGCAACGCCGCAACGACGCTGCTGATGTTGGGCGTCATCGCGGTGACGCTGTTGATGGGCATCATCGTGTTGGCCCAGCAGATCCACGTGCAGCTGGTCGACGATCCGGCCACGCAGCTCGGCGGCGCGCCGGCGAACTACTACCAGAAGACACTCGTCACGCAGCTGGCGGAGACGGTGTTCGGCGGCTTCCGTATCGGTTTTCTGCTCATCGCCACGGTGACCGCGCTGATCTTGGTGCTGGCGGCGAACACCGCGTTCAACGGGTTCCCGGTGCTCGGCTCGGTGCTGGCGCAGCACAGTTACCTGCCGCGCCAGCTGCACACCCGCGGTGATCGCCTGGCGTTCTCCAACGGGATCCTGTTCCTGGCCGCGGCGGCGCTCGCGTTCGTCATCGCGTTCCGCGGCGAGGTGACCGCGCTGATCCAGCTCTACATCGTCGGGGTGTTCATATCGTTCACGCTGAGCCAAATCGGCATGGTCCGGCACTGGACTCGCCTGTTACGCACCGAGACCGACCCGAAGGTGCGGGGCAAGATGAAGCGCTCACGGGTGATCAACACGATCGGTCTGCTGTCCACCGGCGCGGTTCTGCTGGTGGTGCTGGTCACCAAGTTCTTTGCCGGGGCGTGGATCGCCATCGTCGCGATGGGCGCGTTGTTCGTCATCATGAAGATGATCCGCAGGCACTACGCCACCGTCTCCCGGGAATTGGAGGAGCAGGCCGCCGCCCAGCACGACGTCGTGCTGCCCAGCCGCAACCACGCCTTGGTGCTGGTGTCGAAGCTGCATCTACCGACGCTGCGCGCGTTGGCCTATGCACGCGCGACCCGCCCCGATGTGCTCGAGGCCGTGACGGTCAGCGTGGACGACGTGGAAACCCGTGCGCTGGTGCATGATTGGGAGGAAAGCGAGATCAGCGTGCCGCTGAAGGTCATCGCCTCTCCCTATCGAGACATCACCCGCCCGGTGCTCGAATACGTCAAGCGAATCAGCAAGGACTCACCGCGCACCGTGGTGACCGTGTTCATCCCGGAGTATGTCGTCGGCCATTGGTGGGAGCAGGTGCTGCACAACCAGAGCGCACTTCGGCTCAAGGGCCGGCTGCTGTTCATGCCCAACGTGATGGTGACTTCCGTTCCCTGGCAACTGAGTTCGTCCGAGCGACTCAAGACCCTGCAGCCGCATGCGGCCCCCGGTGACACCCGCCGTGGAATCTTCGACTAGAGCGCCACGACGAGGAAACGAAGTGAGTGCCGAGGCGCCGTCGTCACCCGGGGAGCTGACGCTGGTCGTCGGCGCTCCCGCCAACGGCGGCAGCTGCGTGGCGCATCACGAGGGCCGGGTGGTGTTCGTGCGCTACGCCTTACCCGGCGAACGGGTGCGGGTGCGGGTCACCGCGGACCGCGGATCCTATTGGCACGCAGAGGTTATCGAGGTCATCGAGGCGTCGGCGGATCGAATCGAGGCGCTGTGCCCGATCGCGGGGGTCGACGGCGCCGGGTGTTGCGATCTGTCATTCGCTGCGCCGGAGGCGGTTCGGACGCTCAAGGCGCAAGTAGTGGCCAATCAGCTGGAGCGCCTCGGCGGACATCACTGGAGCGGTGAGGTGGAACCGCTTTCGGATTCCGGCCCCAGCGGCTGGCGCACCCGGGTACGCCTCCAAGTGGGCGCGGACGCCCGCCCCGGGTTTCACCGCTATCACAGCGACGAGTTGGTGACCGACCTGCGGTGCGCCCAATTGCCGCCGGGCATGCTGGACGGACTGGCCCAGGTGTGTTCGGCGGCCGACCTGTCGCCGGCCGCACAGCTGCACGTCGCCGTCGACGACGACGGACGCCGGCACGTGGTGTGCACCGTGCGCCGGGGCGGTCGAACGACGACCACTATGGTGCAGGGCAACTACGAGGCGACCCAGCGCGTCGGGCGGCGCAGCTGGGAGGTGCCGGTGACCGCGTTCTGGCAGGCGCACCGGGATGCGGCGCGGGTATACAGCGCCCTGGTTGCCGATTGGGCACAGCCCGGTGCCGGCATGAGGGTGTGGGATCTCTACGGCGGTGTCGGCGTTTTCGCCGCCGTCCTCGGCGATGCGGTGGGGGAGTCCGGGCGCGTTCTCACCGTCGACACCTCCCGCGTGTCGACGCGGGCCGCGCGGGCCGCCCTGGTCGACCTGCCGCAGGTGGAGATCGTCACCGAATCGGTGCGCCGGGCGGTGGCGACGCAAAAAACCGGTGCCGACGTGGCGGTGCTGGATCCGCCGCGGTCGGGTGCTGGGCGCGACGTGATCGGCCTACTGGCCGCGGCCGGCGTACCGCGGATCGTGCACATCGGGTGCGAGGCAGCGTCTTTCGCTCGCGATATCGGCCTGTACCTCGGTCATGGCTATGTCGTCCAGAAGATCAAGGTCTTCGACGCCTTTCCCTTGACTCATCACACCGAATGCGTGGCGCTGCTGACCCGCGCGGTGCCGTCATCGTGAACGAGACAATCCGCTACGCGCTGATCGTCTTGTTCTGCAGTGCGGTCGGGCTGGTTGCGGTGTTGGCGAACCGGCTGACCGAGCGGGTCAAGATCCCGGTCGCCCTGCTCGTGTTGGTCGGCGCCGCCGTGGCGGTGCACACCGTGCCGGCGGTGCAGTCACCGTCCGAGCCGACTGTCGAGCGGGTGATCACCATCGCGCTGGTGTTGGTGTTGTTCGACGGCGGAATGCACATCGGGCCTTCGCGTTTCCGCGCCGCGGTCGTCCCCATCCTGTCGGTCGGCGTCCTGGGCACCGCCCTCACCGCGGCCGGCGCGGCGCTGATGCTGCACTACGTATGCGGAATCAGTTGGTTCCCTGCGGTACTCGTGGCCACCGCGGTGGCTCCCACCGATCCGGCAGTGGTCTTCTCGGTCCTGGGCAAGCGCCAGATTGCCGGCCGCAGTAGCACCATCCTGGAGGGCGAGTCCGGCGCCAACGACCCGGTCGGCATCTCTTTGATGGCCAGCCTGATCGCCGCGGGTGGCCTCAGCGCGGCCGGCTTCGCCAGCGTCGGAACACAATTCGTGCTGCAGATGGTGATCGGCCTGGCCGTCGGCGTGCTCGGCGGTCGCGCCCTGCTCGTGTTCATGCGCCGGGTGGCATTGCCCAGCGAAGGCCTGTACTCGCTGCGGACGCTGGCGTCCAGCCTGCTGCTGTACGGCATCGCCACGCTGGCGCACGGCTCGGGATTTCTGGCGGTGTTCGTGGCCGGCATCGTGATCGGCGACGCGCGCGCGCCCTACAAACCGGACATCAAGCGATTCCACGCCGCCCTGGCGGGTCTGGCCGAAATCGTCGCGTTTGCCGTTCTGGGGTTGACCGTCGACCTCAACGTGCTCGTCCATCCCGACGTGTGGATTCCCGGCCTGGTCCTCGGCGTGGCGCTGACGGTGGTGATTCGGCCGTTGGCGGTGGGCTCCTGCCTGGTTCCGGTCCGGCTGCAGCGAAACGAACGTGTCTTCATCCTCGTCGCCGGGCTCAAGGGGGCGGTGCCGATCCTGTTGGGCGAGTTCCTGCGGGCCGCCCACATCGCCGACGCCGAACGCCTCTACGGCATCGTCGTGGTCGTCGTGGTGTTCTCGGTTCTGGTGCAAGGCAGCTCGGTGCCCGGTATCGCGAACCTGTTACACCTGCCGATGCGTACCGTCGAGCCCCAGCCGTGGGAGATCGGCGTGCGGCTCCAGGACGAACCCGAGGGGGTCCACCGGCTGCATGTTGCCCCGGGTTCGGCCGCCGAGGGGTGCACCATCGAGGGCCTAGGTGACCGTGCGGGAGATATCTGGGTGAGCATCGTCGTCCGCGCCACCGGCCTGGTGCCGGTGCGGGGCGACACCGAACTGCAGGCCGGCGACGAGGTCGTCGTCCTGGCCGATCCCGAACTTCATGACGCCCTCGCCGACTTGTTCGGCGCCTCGTAGGAGGCTAGATCCGGCCGTCGCTGCGTACACTGACGGGATGCTGGAACAGATCCGCGGCCCTGCAGATCTGCAACACCTTTCCCAACAGCAGCTCCGCGATCTGGCCTCCGAGATTCGCGAGTTCCTGATCCACAAGGTGGCTGCTACCGGGGGCCACCTGGGACCGAACCTGGGCGTGGTCGAGCTGACGCTGGCGCTGCACCGGGTCTTCGACTCGCCGCACGATCCGATCATCTTCGACACCGGCCACCAGGCCTACGTCCACAAGATGCTGACCGGCCGCTGCCAGGACTTCGAGACGCTGCGCAAAAAGGGCGGCCTGTCGGGGTATCCGTCGCGCGCCGAGAGCGAACACGACTGGGTGGAGTCCAGCCACGCCAGCGCGGCGCTGTCCTACGCCGACGGCCTGGCCAAGGCGTTCGAGCTGACCGGGCACCGCAACCGGCACGTGGTCGCCGTCGTCGGCGACGGCGCGCTGACCGGCGGCATGTGCTGGGAGGCGCTGAACAACATCGCGTCCTCCCGTCGCCCGGTGATCGTCGTCGTCAACGACAACGGCCGCAGCTACGCCCCCACGATCGGCGGCGTCGCCGACCACCTCGCCATGCTGCGGCTGCAGCCGGGCTACGAGCAGGTGCTGGAAAAGGGCCGCGACGTGGTGCGTGCGGTGCCGCTGATCGGTGAGATCTGCTACCACTTCATGCACAGCGTCAAGGCGGGCATCAAGGACTCGCTGGCCCCGCAGCTGCTGTTCACCGACCTCGGGCTGAAGTATGTCGGCCCGGTCGACGGTCACGACGAACGCGCCGTGGAGGCCGCGCTGCGCCGCGCCCGCGGTTTCGGCGGCCCGGTGATCGTGCACGTCGCCACCCGCAAGGGGATGGGCTACGCCCCGGCCGAGGCCGACGAGGCCGAACAGATGCACTCCACCGCGCCGATCGACCCGGCCACCGGCCAGGCCACCAAGATCCCGGGGCCGGGCTGGACGGCGACGTTCTCCGAGGCGCTGATCGGCTACGCCCGCAAGCGCCGCGACATCGTGGCGATCACGGCGGCGATGCCCGGTCCGACCGGGCTGACGGCGTTCGGGCAACGATTCCCGGATCGGCTGTTCGACGTCGGCATCGCCGAACAGCATGCGATGACGTCGGCGGCCGGGCTGGCGATGGGTGGGATGCACCCGGTGGTGGCCATCTACTCGACGTTCCTCAACCGGGCGTTCGACCAGATCATGATGGACGTGGCGCTGCACAAGCTGCCCGTCACCCTAGTCCTCGACCGCGCCGGCGTCACCGGTTCCGACGGCGCCAGCCACAACGGCATGTGGGACCTGTCGATGCTGAATATCGTGCCCGGCATGCGGGTGGCCGCCCCGCGCGACGCCACCCGGCTGCGCGAAGAACTCGGCGAGGCGCTCGAGGTGGACGACGGCCCGACGGCACTGCGGTTCCCCAAAGGCGATGTGGGCGAAGACATTCCGGCCGTGGAGCAACGAGCGGGAGTCGACGTGCTCGCGGTGCCCTCCGACGGGCTGAACCACGATGTCCTGCTCGTGGCGGTCGGTGTGTTCGCCTCGATGGCGCTGGCGGTGGCCAAGCGGCTGCACAACCAGGGCATCGGTGTGACCGTGATCGACCCGCGGTGGGTGCTGCCGGTCTCCGAGGGTGTTCTCGAATTGGCGGTGCAGCACAAGCTGCTCGTCACATGTGAGGACAACGGTGTCAACGGCGGGGTGGGGTCGGCGGTTTCGGCCGCGCTGCGCCGCGCGGAGATCGACATCCCGTGCCGCGACGTCGGCCTGGACCAGGAGTTCTACGAGCACGCCTCACGGGGTGAGGTGCTCGCCGACCTCGGGCTGACCGACCAGGACGTGGCCCGCCGGATCACCGGTTGGGTTGCCGCACTGGGCAGTTACGAATCCGAATCGGAGATCCGCGAGCACCTCGACTAGCTGTCGGTGCCGTCGGCCTCGGCCTCGGCCTCGGGCGGTGGCTGCAGTGCGGTCGCCAAGACGGGATCGACGAGTTCGCGTTGCCAGGCCCGCGCGTGGCCGGCGCACAAGAACTCTTCGACAGCCTCGACCGGGTTTGGGGCGCCCGCCCAGTCCCAGCACAGTCGCCGCACCAGGTCGGGCGACACCAGGTTCTCGCTCGGAATGTTCACCCGCTCCGACAGTTCCGACAGCCCGGCCCGGGCCGCCTCCAGCCGGGCGGCCGCCTCCGGCTTGCGCCTGCTCCACCGCGCCGGCGGCGGCGGCCCGTTCGGCGGCTCGGCGTCCTCCGGCGGGTCCTGGCTCTTGCGGGCCGCTTCCAGCGCGCTCAACCACGTCGCCGCGCTGCGCCGCTGGTTGCGCCCACCGAACACCGGCAGCGCGATCAGGTCTTCGACCGTCTTCGGATTGGCGATCGCGGCCTCGATGATGGCCGAATCCGGCAGGATGCGCCGGGGCGCGATGTCGCGGCGCGCGGCGATGTTGTCGCGGGTGGTCCACAGTTCGCGCACCGCGGCCAGACCGCGGCGGTCGCGCACCTTATGGATGCCCGACGTGCGCCGCCAGCGGTCGCGCCGCGGCGTGGCTTCCCTGCTGCCCACGCTGCGCAGGTAATCGAATTCCTGTGCGGCCCAATCGGTTTTGCCTTGCTCGGCCAGCTCCGCGGCGATCGCCGCGCGCAGTTCGACCAGCAGTTCCACGTCCAGGGCCGCGTAGTTCAGCCAGTCCGCGGGCAGCGGCCGCTTGGACCAGTCGGCTGCGCCATGGCCCTTGACCAGACCGTGCCCCAGCAGGCGTTCGGTCATCGCCGCCAGGTTCACCCGCTCGAATCCGGCCAGCCGCCCGGCGAGCTCGGTGTCGTACAGCGCGGGCGGGCGCATGCCGACCTCGGCCAGGCAGGGCAGATCCTGGTCGGCCGCGTGCAGGATCCATTCGTCGGTGCCGAGCACCTCGGCGACGGGCCGCAGCGCCGTCAGCGGATCGGCGCCGTGGCTCACCGGGTCGATGAGCACGGTGCCGGCGCCGGCCCGCCGGATCTGGATCAGGTAGGCCCGGTTGGAGTAGCGGAAACCCGACGCCCGCTCGGCGTCGACCGCGAACGGCCCGTGCCCGCTGGCGAGGAATTGCGCGGCATCCGCGATCTGGCCGACCGTCACCGACAGGTCGGGGATGCCGTCGGCCGGGTGCAGGAGCGGCGTGGGTTCGGGCTCGGTGCCGCCGGGCGCGCTGTTGTCGGGCGCGGTGCCGTCGGGCCCAGGGTCCGCCGGTTCGCCCATGTCAGGCGCGTGACCGCGAGCTCAGGTCGGTGACCCCAGCCGGCGGTAAGCCCGCGGCGTGCTCCAGCACCTCGCAGAACGCCTCGACATGCGCGCCGACCGCGGGTGTGGTCGCCGTCCACGAGGCCCGCAACTCGAGCTGGTGGGCACGCGGCGGCCCGGAGATGTCGCCGTAGCGCACCGAGGTGGTGGCGGTGACGGTGCCGCCCAGCGCCGTGACCTGGTCCGTCCGGGCCTCCAGCGCGTCGATCAGCCAGCTCCACGCGACTTCCGGCAGCAGGGGATCGACGGCCTCACTGGAGTCCAGGTCGGCCTGGATGTAGGCGACCAGGCGGGTGGTGCCGTCCCAGGCGTCGGCGCCGTCCGGGTCGTAGAGCAGGATCAGCCGGCCGAACGCGTCGCCCTCCGACCGCTCGGGGACGATCTCGAGGTCGGGGTGCTTCACCTCGGCCCCCAGCGCGTAGCTGAAGGGCGCCAGGCGTTGCGGCGGCCGGATCGGGCCCAGCTCGATCTCCGGCCGGGCGTTGACGGCGTTCATCGCTGCCACCGCCTCGCGGAATGGGGCCGGTTCGACTGAGGTCACTGGCGCCACTCCTTCTGGTCGCTCCCGCTCCGCATCGTCGTATGCGCGGGTCACAGCGTTCGACGCTAGACCTATCGCCCGACCCGCCGCGACAGGCGCGCCGAGTCCCAAACTCGTCGCGATCAAGCTGTTACCAGGTCGTGTCAAGACGTTTTCATTCACCGTTTAGCCTGCTCAGGCGGTTTTCAGCCGTTGAATCGGGCGGGTCGCTTCTCGCGATGCGCCGCCAGGCCTTCCTGCACGTCGGGCCCGCTGAAACTCAAGAATTCCAGGCCGAGGGACGTCTCGAAGGCGGGGCCGAACATGCGATACCAGTAGTTGAGGCTGTGTTTGGTCCACCGGATCGCGTTTTGGGCTCCCTGCGCCAGGTCGTCGGCGATCCGCGTCGCCCTCGCGAGTACGTCGTCGTCGTCGACACAGACCGATACCAGGCCGATGCGCTCGGCCTCCTCGCCCAGCAGGGTGTCGCAGGTGAGCAGGTAGTACTTGGCCTTGGCCATCCCGACCAGCAGCGGCCAGCAGATCGCGGCGTGGTCGCCGGCCGCCACTCCGAGCTTGGTGTGCCCGTCGATGATCCTGGCGGTCCGCCCGGCCACCGAGATGTCGGAGAGCAGCGCCACCACCAGGCCGGCGCCGACCGCGGGCCCCCGGATCGCCGAGACCATCGGCTTGTCGAAGTTGACGATGTTGAGCACCAGGTCGCGGGCCTCGCGCATGATGCGGACCCGGCCTTCGTAGTCGTTGATGGTCTCGTCGATCAGCTCGAAACTGCCGCCGGACGAAAACGCTTTGCCTTCACCACGGATCAGGACGGCCCGGACATCGGGGTCGCGATTGATGGCCGGCCAGACGTCGGCGAGATCCCGGTGCATCTGCGGCCCGACCGAGTTCAGCCCGGGGGAGTCGAGAACCACCGTGAGCACGCCGTTATCGCCGTGTTCGAAGCGCAGGCTGGGGAATTCGTCGTAATTGACGGAGATCGGTGCGACTGACACCGGGTTGATGTTACGCAGCGCGGCCGGCCGCTCCAGGGGCGCCGCCGGGCCCGGAAATCGACACAATGGCAGCATTGAGTTCGATGAGTACCCGTCGCGAACTTCCCGAGTCGCCTTACCTGGCCGCCGTCACCGGCCGCAAGCCCGGCCGGGTGCCGGTGTGGTTCATGCGGCAGGCCGGGCGCTCGCTGCCCGAATACCGGGCGCTGCGCGAACGCACCAGCATGCTGGCGGCGTGCTTCGAGCCCGAGATGGTCTGCGAAATCACCCTGCAACCGATCCGGCGCCACGACGTCGACGCAGCGATCCTGTTCTCCGACATCGTGGTTCCGCTGCGCGCCGCGGGCATCGACTTGGACATCGTCCCCGACGTCGGACCGGTGATCGCACACCCGATCCGCACCGACGCCGATATCGAAGCGATGAAACCCCTTGAGCCGCAAGCAATTCAGCCGATCGCCCGAGCGGTTTCGCTGCTGGTCGACGCGCTGGGCAAGGTGCCGCTGATCGGTTTCGCCGGCGCACCCTTCACGTTGGCGTCCTATCTGGTTGAAGGCGGGCCCAGCCGCAACCACGCCCGCACCAAGGCGATGATGCTGGCCGAACCGGCCAGCTGGCACGCGCTGATGTCGAAGCTGACCGATCTCACCGTGGAATTCCTGCGCGGCCAGATCAACGCCGGGGTGGATGCCATCCAGCTGTTCGACTCGTGGGCGGGCACGCTGTCGCTGGCCGACTACCGCCAGTACGTGCTGCCCCACAGCGCCCGGGTGTTCGCGACGCTGGCCGAATGCGGCGTGCCGATGACACATTTCGGGGTCGGGACGGCCGAATTGCTGGGCGCCATGGGCGAAGCGGGCCCGACGGTCGTCGGGGTGGATTGGCGGACCTCGCTCACCGATGCCGCGGCCCGAGTGCGGCCCGGCGCGGCGCTGCAGGGCAATCTCGATCCGGTGGTGTTGTTGGCGGGCTGGCCGGTGGTGGAACGCGCGGCGCGCGCCGTCGTCGACGACGGCCGTCGTGCGGTCGACGCCGGAGCCGCGGGCCACGTCTTCAACCTGGGTCACGGGGTGCTGCCCGAGACCGACCCCGGCGTGCTGACCGACCTGGTGTCGCTGGTCCACTCGCTATGACCCCGCGGTCGTATTGTGTTGTGGGCGGCGGTATTTCCGGCCTGACCGCGGCCTACCGGCTGCGTGCGGCGGTCGGCGACGACGCGGACATCACGCTGTTCGAGCCGGGCGATCGGCTCGGCGGGATCCTGCGCACCGAGCAGCTCGGCGGGCGGCCGATGGACCTGGGCGCCGAGGCGTTCGTGTTGCGCCGTCCCGAGATGCCGGCGCTGCTGGCCGAGCTGGGCCTCTCGGGGCGTCAGCTGGGCACCTCGGGTGCCCGGCCGCTGATCTACAGCCAGGCCGGGCTGCACCCGCTGCCGGCGGCCACGGTGGTCGGGATTCCGTCGTCGGCGGCGTCGGTGGCCGGACTGGTCGACGACGCCACCGTCGCGCGCATCGACGCCGAGCCGGGCCGCCCGCTGGACTGGCAACCCGGAAGCGACCCTGCCGCAGCGGAATTGGTGGCCGATCGGTTCGGCGAGCAGACCGTCGCGCGATCCGTCGACCCACTGCTCAGCGGGGTGTACGCGGGCTCGGCGGCCACAATCGGGCTGCGCGCGGCGGCTCCCAGCGTGGCGGCGGCGCTGGATCGCGGCGCCACCAGCCTGACCGACGCGGTCCGCCGGGGCTTGCCGCCGGCGACCGGCGCACCGGTGTTCGGCGCGCTGGACGGCGGCTACCAGGTGCTGATCGACGAGCTCGTCGAGCGCGGCCGGGCGCGCCGGGTTCGGGCCGCGGTGGACGGGCTCGACCGGGCCGGGCGGGGCTGGTCGCTGCGCGACGACACCGGTGCGCAGTGGAACGCCGACGCGGTGATCCTGGCCATCCCCGCCCCGCGGCTGGCGCGCCTGGTCTCTCGTGTCGCCCCGCAGACGTCCGCCGCCGCGCGCCGGATCGCGAGCGCGTCGTCGGTGGTGGTCGCGCTCGCGGTGCCCGGCGACACCGCGTTCCCGGAGTGCTCCGGTGTGCTGGCGGCCAGCGGTGAGCGATTGCGGGGCAAGGCGATCACGCTGTCGTCGCGCAAATGGGGCATCGGCGGCGACCTGCAGTTCCTGCGGCTGTCCTTCGGGCGATTTGGCGACGACCTGGCCGCCACCGCCTCCGACGAGGAGCTGCTGGCGTGGGCGGTCGACGACCTGGCCACCGTGTTCGGGCTGGCCGTCGACCCGGTCGAGGCTCGCGTGCAGCGCTGGATCGAGGCGATGCCGCAGTACGGGCCGGGCCACGCCGACGTGGTCGCGCAGCTGCGCGCCGGCCTGCCGCCGACCATCGCCGTGGCGGGCAGTTACCTGGACGGGATCGGCGTGCCGGCCTGTATCGGCGCGGCCGGCAAGGCCGTCGATCGTGTGATCAGGGCCACCGAGGCCTATGACGCGGAAGTGGCACGATAGGTCTCATGGCCAAGATCGACTATGACGCCCTGAACTCGACGATTCGCTATCTGATGTTCTCGGTGTACTCGGTGGAACCCGGCGAACTCGGCGAGCAGCGTGACGCCGTAATCGAGGACGCCACCCGGTTTTTCAAGCAGCAGGAAGAGCGCGGTGTCGTGGTGCGCGGCCTCTACGACGTCGCGGGCCTGCGGGCCGACGCCGATTTCATGATCTGGACGCACGCCGAGCGCGTCGAGGCGTTGCAAGCCACCTACGCCGATTTCCGCCGCACCACCACCCTGGGCCAGGTCAGCGCGCCGGTGTGGAGCAGCGTGGCGCTGCACCGGCCGGCGGAGTTCAACAAGAGCCACATCCCGGCGTTCCTGGCCGGCGAGGAGCCCGGCGCCTACATCTGCGTGTATCCGTTCGTGCGGTCCTACGAGTGGTACCTGCTGCCCGACGAGGAACGCCGCCGCATGCTGGCCGAGCACGGCATGGCCGCGCGCGAGTACAAGGACGTCCGGGCCAACACCGTCCCGGCGTTCGCCCTCGGCGACTATGAATGGATCCTGGCCTTCGAGGCGCCCGAGCTGCACCGCATCGTCGACCTGATGCGCGAACTTCGCGCCACCGATGCCCGACGCCACACCCGCGAGGAGACACCGTTCTTCACCGGACCGCGGGTGGCGATCGAGCAGCTGGTGAATTCGCTGCCATGACAACCGATTTCGACCCGAACGATCCCACCCGTTTCGAACAGATGTACCGCGACGAGCGAACGTCGCACGGCCTGCCCACCGCCACGCCGTGGGACATCGGTGGCCCGCAGCCGGTGGTCCGGCAGCTGGTCGCCCTCGGCGCGATCAAGGGCGACGTGCTCGACCCGGGCACCGGTCCCGGGCATCATGCGATCTATTACGCCTCGAAGGGTTACTCGGCGACCGGCATCGACGGATCGGCGGCCGCCCTGGAGCGGGCTGCCGAGAACGCCCAAAAGGCCGGCGTATCAGTGAATTTCGAGCTGGCAGACGCCACCAAGCTGGAAGGGCTGGAGAACCGGTTCGACACCGTCGTCGACTGCGCCTTCTATCACACCTTCGGCAGCGAGCCCGGGCTTGCGCAGACGTACGCCCAGGCGCTGCGGCGGGCCACCAAGCCGGGTGCGCGGCTGTACATGTTCGAGTTCGGCGCGCACGACGTCAACGGCTTCACGATGATGCGGTCGTTGTCCGAGAAGGACTTTCGCGACGTACTGCCGGCCGGCGGCTGGGAGATCGCCTATCTTGGTACGACCACCTACCAGGTCAACATCAGCGCCGAGAGCATCGAGATGATGGCCGCGCGTAACCCGGACATGGCCGATCAGGCGGAAGACATGCTGAAACGGTTCCGCGCGATGGAACCCTGGCTGGTCAATGGCCGGGTGCACGCCCCGTTCTGGGAAGTGCACGCCACCCGAGCGGACTAGGCCCGCGGCCTGGCCCCCTCCTGCCGCGACACTTAAACCATTGCGACGATGTGCGGCGTGTCGTCGCAATGGTTTAAGTGTCGCGAAGCCCTCGCCGAATGAGCGCCTTTCGCACCCGTCGTACGACGTCGGCGGGCTTGTCCTCGGCGATCACCCGGACGACGATCCAGCCCAGTTCCTCGAGCCTGCGTAGCCGGTCTTGGTCGCGGACATACTGATGACGGTTCGCGCGATGCTGGTCCCCGTCATACTCGGCTGCCACCTTGTAGTTCTCCCAGCCCATGTCGAGGTACGCCACCGGCCGCCAGTTCTCCCGCACCGGAATCTGCGTGGTGGGAATCGGTAGGCCCGCTTTGATGAGCAGTAAGCGCAGCCATGTCTCCTTGGGTGACGCGGCGCCAGCATCGACCAACGGCAGCGTGGTGCGCAGCTGCCGTAGACCACGCGCACCGGCGTATCGCTTGGTCAGCAGTAGCACGTCCTCGGGCGAGAACGGTGTCGCCCGCATCAACGCATCGAGGCGCGGCACTGCCTTGCCGGTGGGCAGTTGCCTGGCAAGGTCGAACGCGGTTCTTGCGGGAGTTGTGACAGGCAGGCCGGCGACACGGGTGACCTCGTCCGGCTGCACCCGATGGTTGCGCGTGATCACGCCAACCGGGGGATGCGGGTTGCGCCAAAGCAATTCGATCGGTTCGTCGTCGTCGATCCAATTTGCTCCGTGCAGTGCCGCCGCGGCGAGCCCGGCCAGGACGCCGCGCCGGCCGGACCACAACCACGCCGCGAGGGAACGCGTGCGCAGCGATGGCGGCGCGTAATTCCCCAGATAGATATCCGGGTGGATCGCGCGGAAGTCCGTTCGCAGCCGATGCGAGCTCAGCTGTCCTCGTCGGACCGCCTCGCTGCCCACAAACACGTCGTCCATAACCGAACAGACGTCACGACGCTTCCCTAAGATCCGTCGAGACTTAAAGCACTGCGGCCGTTCCCGGCGTGTCTTCGCAACCGTTTAAGTGTCGCGGAAAAGGGTTCAGCCTTCGGTCGGGACCAGGCGCAGCGAGATCGAGTTGATGCAGTACCGCTGATCCGTCGGCGTCGGATAACCCTCACCGGTGAAGACGTGACCGAGGTGGCTGTGGCAGTTCGCGCAGATGACCTCGGTGCGCGTCGTGCCCATCGAATGGTCGGGGCGCAGGATCACCGCGTCGGAGTTGGCCGGGTCGAAGAACGACGGCCAACCGCAGTGCGAGTCGAATTTCTCGGTGCTGCGGAACAACTCCTTCCCGCAGGCCCGGCATTCGTAGACACCCTCGGTCTTGGTGTCGGTGTATTCACCGACGTACGGGCGCTCGGTGCCGGCCCGACGCAGTACCGCAAACTCCTCAGGAGTGAGTTTCTTGCGCCATTCGTCGTCCGTGAGCTGCAATTTGGGCTGCGACACGTCGGAAGTCATGCGTCCACGCTAGCCTTTTCGCGCCCCGCGGTCAGCCACGTGGGATCGATGCCGTCGTCCAGCCGGTTTTCGGCCTTGGCGTCGGAGTAGCGGAAGTAGAGCACCGTGAACACCACGATCAACAGCAATGACCAGCCGTAGGTGATCTTCAGGTATTCCAGCGCCCGGCCCCAGCGCATCCAGTTGAACAGCAGCCACCGGTCCAGCGTCAGGAAGCCGTAGATCCCCAGCCAGGCCGGCCAGTTGCGGATCGTGGAATTGGGCAGCACGACCGTCATCAGGAACGGGAACAGCATCATCGAGTAGTAACCCTGCGACAGCGACAGCGCCAGCCACGACCACAGCAGCAGCACGCCTGACGAGGTGGTGAACCAGAACAGCGGATCGCGGGTGCGGTAGTAGCGGTACAGCAGCCACAGCGCCCCGATCGCCAGCAGCGTGAACAGCAGCCGCAGGAACACGATCAACCAGGTGGGCAGGCCGAAGTACACGCCGTTGCCCTCGATGGAGCTGTTGAAGTAGTCGCGGGTGCCCAGGAAGTACGGCACCGTTTTCGTGACGAAGTCCTTCGGGTCGGCGACCAACGGCCACGCCGCCACATTGATGACGATCGGGATCACGAACGCCGGCACCAGCGCCCGCCACTGGCGATTCAGCACCGGCAGCAACAGCAGCGGCAGCAGCACCGGTTTCAGCGTGAGCGTCAACCCGATCGCGACGCCGGCCCACCACTGATGGCCGCGTTTACCGTCCAGCAGCCACCACAGGAACAGCATCTCGGCGAGCAACACGCAGCCGTTGATGTTGGTGAACACCAGCGTGTTCGTCACCGTCTCGGTGCAGAACATGCCCAGCAGCAGGGCCGGGGCCGCCACCGAGGCCAGGGTGAATTTGAACAGCCGCAGCAACAGGTACCAGGCGATCAGGATCGCGATCGTGTTGATCAGGATGAACAGGTAGCGCGACGGCGCGAACGGCAGATAGCCGAAGGGCGCCATCAGCAGCGTGCCGCCGGGCGGATACAGGTAGTGCGGGTCGACGTAGTCGAAGTGCTCGTTGTAGATGTCCCAGCCGCGCCGGAAGTTCAACACCGCCCGGTAGACCGGCTTGAAGTCGTCGGTGATGTTGCCGTTGGTGGTGATCACGATGCTGCGGTGCAGCACCGAAAGGATCGCCGCCGGCCACAGCGCGGACCGCAATATCGTCGCCGTGCTGGGCGGCCCGGAGCGGGGACGGAAGGCGGCCAGCACCCAATCGCGCAGGCCGGTCCGAGTCGAATCAGCTGCCGTCACCAGCGCACCGTACACCGCGGCGCGGGGCCGTCAGCTCAGGCGGGACAGTAAGTGTCGGTTCCGGGCAGCTTGCCGGTGTTGAGATAGCCGACCAGCGGTGGGATCGCGCACGGCGTGTAAATGCTCGCCCCGTGGCCGATGCCCTGCCACATCACCCGTCGGCTGGCCGCGCCGGCGTTGATGATCGTGGCCGCCGTCTGGGCAACGCCCTCGGAGCCGACGATCGGGTCGTTCTGTACGCCCAGCAAGACGACGTCGACCTTGAGGTCCTTGGGCGGTGCCGGCGGCGAGATCGTGGGCCAGTGCACGCATTTGACCAAGTTGAGCGCGGCGACGGTGCCGAACTGTGGGTAGAGCTTGGCCCAGGCGACCACGAGTTCGCGGACGCGGTCCGGGGTCGGACGGTTGATCGCGTCGCTGCAGGAGTTGACGAACTGGCCGTCGGAATCCTGAGTAGCATCGGCGTGGTTGATCAGGCTGGTCAGCTGGTTGGGGTCGCCGGAGCGGGCCGCGGCCAGCGCGTTGGCCAGACTCGTCGTGGCGTTGACGCGGCCGCCGGACGGGAAGCCCAGTGCGACGGTGATGGCGTTGACGACCTCCGCCAGCGAGGCGCCGCCGGGCCCTTTGCCGGCGCGGGCGTCGGCCAGCAGCGCGCTGACGGCACCCTTCGGATCGGGACCCAGCGCGCAGTTCACCGCGACGCATTGCGCGGCGAACGCGTCGAGTGCGGTCTGCTGGCCCTTGACCTGTTGCTCGGCGGCCGCCTCGGCGTTGACCCCCAACGCAATCGGGGAGTCGAGCATCAGCCGGGCGACCTTGTCGGGCCGCGATGACGCATAGGCCAGCGCGACCTGCGCGCCGTTGCCGACCCCGAGCAACGCGACCGAGGGCACGTCCCACAGGCTGCGCAGCCGCTCGATGTCGGAGGCCGCATGCGAGTTGTCGTAGGCGCTGTCGCCCGGCGCGATGGCGTCGGTGCAGCTGGTCGTCGCGGTGTTGGAGATGTCGGACAGATTGGCGACCGGGTCGTCGCCGCTCTGGAATTGGGCCTGATCGCGCATCGACTGGCGGTCGGAGCGATCCCGGCAGTCGATCGGGCTGGACATGCCGATTCCGCGGCGGTCCACCGCGACGATCGGGTGGGCGGCCAGCAGATCGCTGCCCGAGCGGGACAGCCAGACCGGCAGCTGCGCCGACGACGGCAGGTCGGTGCCGGTGGTGAAGACGACCGGTCCCGCGTCCTTCGGGGTCTGATTCGACTGAGCGCGCACCACGCCGACGGTCACGGTTCCCGTCCCGCCGTTGACCGGGTCGAGGTCGGCGTCGTAGTTCGCGCAATCAAGCCGGACGCCGGTGGGGGCGTTGCGCACGCCGGCGTCGCTGAACACCTTCGACGTGCAGTCGTGCCACGACAGGTCGTTCTTGGGGGCGGCGATCGGTGGCGGACCGGCGGGCGGGGGCTTCGTCGTGGCCGCGCCCTGCGGCCGGGCGCCGGCATTGGTCGCGAAGCGCGGGTCGGCGGGCAGGCCCGGAACGCACGCGGTCAGCAACGCGGTGATCGCGACCAGGGTGGTCGCGGACCTGATGTGCCGACTCATGCCGACCACAGTAGCCATGCCACGCGGGTTCGCCCGGCTATGCCCGCACGTAGCGCGTGTACAGGTAGCCGGCGTCGTCGCTCAGGATGTGGGTGCAACCCATCCGGGTCAGCGCTTGGCCCGGGCCGGTCGCAATCCGCCGCGCCAGCCCGCCGACGACGTACGGCGCGATCGTCAGGCACAGTTCGTCGAGCATGTCCCGCTGCATCAACGCGCCGAGCAGCATCGGCCCGCCTTCGGTCAGCACCCGGCGCATTCCGCGGCCCCGCAGGATCGCCAGCATCGCGGCCTCGTCGACGCTGCCGGGATCGTTGCCGGAGCAGTCGATGACCTCGGCGAGGTCGCCGAGCAGGCGGCGGGTCTCGTCGGCCGCCGTCGTGCAGGTGAGCACCAGGGGTGGCACCTCGGTCCGGGTGAACACCCCCATCTCGCGGTCCAGGAGGCCGGATTTGGTGACGATGGCCAATTGCGGCACTTCGCTTTGCCCGCGGGCCTGCCGCCGTTGGCGCTCGGCGATTCCCGCGTGCGCGCCGGAATAGCCCTCCACCCGAACGGTGCCCGCACCGACGACGATCACGTCAGCGAGTTCGCGCAGCAGGAAGAAGATCAGACGGTCACCGGGCCCCGCCATCGGGCCGCTCTTGCCTCCGGCGGTGGCACCGCCGTCGATGCTGGTGATGAAGTTGGCCCGCACCCAGGTGTTGTCGCCGTCCGGATAGGCGTAGAGCTGGGGGAGTTCGCCGTCGTCGAGTTCGCGCCCGGACCCGAGCAGGGTCAACGGGGTGTCGGCGGCTCTGCCGGTGCCTGACTCGGGCATGAGGACGATTGCAACACGCCGCTAGAGTTTTCGCATGCACGGGTCGGTGTCTGCGGATGATTCCGGGCGCGTGCAGCATCTGGTGGATCGGCATCCGAGCGTTTCGCCGGAGCGGCTCATCGCCCAATTGCGGCCGCCGCCAACGTTCGCCGACGTGGGCTTCGGCACCTATCGCCCGGATCCCGCGGAACCGACGCAGGCCGCCGCGCTGGTGGCGTGCCAGGACTTCTGCCGTCAGGCCACCGAGCGGCGGGCGGGCCGGCGCAAGCTGTTGGGCAAGCGGGCGGTGCTGCCCGGCGTGGGCCTCTACCTGGATGGCGGATTCGGGGTCGGCAAGACGCATCTGCTGGCCTCGGCCTACTACCGGCTGCCCGGCCCGGGGCCCGGCGCGGCGCCGGACCCGGCCACGCATCCCAAGGCGTTCGCGACGTTCGGGGAACTGACCCAGCTGGCCGGGGTGTTCGGTTTCGCCGAATGCATCGACCTGCTGGCCAACTACACGGCGGTCTGCATCGACGAGTTCGAACTCGACGACCCGGGCAACACCACGCTGATCTCGCGGATGCTGTCGTCGTTGGTCGAGCGGGGAGTGTCGGTGGCCGCCACCTCCAACACGCTGCCCGAGCAGCTGGGGGAGGGCCGCTTCGCCGCTCAGGATTTTCTACGCGAGATCAACACGCTGGCAAGCATTTTCACCACCGTGCGAATCGAGGGGCCGGACTACCGGCACCGCGGTCTGCCGCCCGCGCCGCAGCCCCTGACGGACGACGAGGTCGTCGCCCGTGCCGCCGACGTGGCCGGGGCGACGCTGGACGACTTCGATTCCCTGTGTGCGCATTTGGCCACCATGCACCCATCCCGCTACCTGAGCCTGATCGAGGGCGTCACGGTGGTGTTCTTGACCGGTGTGCACGGCATCGACGATCAGAACGTCGCGCTGCGGCTGGTGTCGCTGACCGATCGCCTTTATGACGCCGGCATTCCGGTGGTGGCGTCCGGCGCGAAACTGGACACCGTGTTCAGCGAAGAGATGCTGGCCGGTGGCTACCGGAAGAAGTACCTGCGGGCCACCTCGCGGCTGCTGGCGCTGACCGCCGCGGCTACCCAACCTCGCGAATCATGACGTAGTCGTTTTCGAAGTGATCGCCGACTCGAAACGTCCTGTTGCCGTTGATCTTAAATCCGCTCTTGGCGTAAAAGCGTTGGGCGCGTTGGTTTGCCTTGCTGACGCCCAGCCACACGCAGCGCACGCTCCAGTCGTCCGCGACGGCCAACGCGCTTTCCATCAGCGCGGCCGATGCCCCGCTGCCGTGGTAGTCGGGCAGTAGATACAACTTGGACAGCTCTGCGGCCGGGCGGATTTCGACCGCCTGCTGCACGCCGGTGTCGTCGGAGACGCCGCGAACCAGCATGGCGTAACCGACGATCTTCTCGTCGCGCCGCGCGGTGAGGATGGCCCGTTCCGGATCATTGAGATAGTCGCCGAAGCGGGCGGGCGTCAGGTTCTTGGAGACGAACGACGCGATGTTCTCCGGAGTCGCCGTGGGCGGGCATGCCAACGGAAAGGTAAGGGCCGCAACGGTAGCCAGCTCTGTCACGTCGACGGAATCCGCCGCGACGCGCTGGATGTCGAGAGTCAGAGGTTCCACTGCGCGAGGTGGCGACCGGTCTTGCGGTCCAGCAGCACGACGTTGGAGACCGGATCGCGGTAGGCGTCCCAATAGACCCCGCCGCGCACGATCGCGCCGTTGGGCGCGTTGCCGAGCACATTGTCCAGCGCGTCGGGTGCGTCGGTGGCGCGCGGCTTGTAGGCGTCGGCGAACGGAGTCACTCCGTCGAAGCTGAACGCGGCCGCCATGACGTACGGGTTGGGCACCTGGATCGCGTGCACCGTCACGTCGGCGCGGTTGGGGGTGCTGCCGGGGAAGCTTTTGATCGGCACGCCGCTGCGGGTGTAGCCGAATCCGGGTGGCGGGTCGCAGGGGGTCACGCTGCTGACGGTGACGTCGGCGACGTAGGTGCCGGTGTCCACCCGCAGGGTGTCGCCGATGTGTCCGATCGGCGCGTCCTGGGCCCACACGCGCGGCGCGGCCACGCCGACGGTGCTCGCGGCGGCGATGAGCAGGGTCGACAGGACGATCAGCCAGCGGCGCATCCTCGAATAATTGCACACCGGGCCTCGTGAACGGGAGGGGTTGGACCGCCCCCGCGCACCCGTGCCAGCGGCCGTGACCAGCGCGTGGTGCGTGCCGGCGGCACTTTGATCGCCGGCACGCAAGAGTGGGATGCAAGTTTGCCGCTGGTCTGCGACGATCAGTGGGCTATGACACGCCTCCTGATGCTGGTAAGCGCCGTCGTCATGATCTGCACGGCCGCCCCGGCGTACGCCGATCCCATGGATGACCAATTCCTTGCCGCGCTGCAGGCATCCGGCGTCACCTTCCCGGACCCGGGCCGTGCGATCGCGGCGGGCAAGTGGGTGTGCCAGGCGGTCGGCCAGGGCACGCAGATGGTGGATGTCGTCAAGACCGTGGAAGACCGCAATCCCGGACTCCGCGAGGAGAACGCCGCCAAGTTCGCGGCCATCGCGGCCACCGCCTATTGCCCCGGTGCGCTGCCGCACACCACCGCCACCAACGGCCCCCAATAGCGGCCGCGCTATTCCTGTTCCGGGTCGGCCGCCGGTTTTGCCGCGCGTCCCCGCCCGGGTGCCCGGCCCAGTTCCAGCGGCCCCATTCCCGCCACGGTGCGTGGCGGAGTCGTCGGGCGTCGTCGCTTTCGCCAGTGGCCGGCGCGCGAGATGCGCCAGTCGGCCGCCCATCGCCATTCGTAGGTTTCCGCCGTGCCCAGGTTCGACGCGATCGCGGCCATCCGGAGGTCGGTGTTCTCGGCGGCGATCCAGGACGCGATGACCCAGACGTTGTCCAGCTCATCTTCGGAAATCTCGAAACCCCAAGACATTTCGTCGTCTCCGCAGCCCATCGACGGACGTAACTCGGGCTTGGGCGTCGACGCCTCGAACGGATTGCCATCCGCTTCGAGATCCAGTCCCACCTCGTAGCGCACGGTCGGTCCGATCATCCGCAGGCTCACCTGCAGGCGGGCCATATTCCTTCGGCGCGGGGCGAGGCGATCGACGACCAGGACGACGCCTTCGGCGCCCGACCTCCGGCGGCGTGCGCGCAGCCGGTTCCACGTAAAAATCAGCCCGACTACGGCGATGATGCCGACAAAGACATCGAGAACAATCAAGATGGCAGCCACGTCGTCCTAGCCAACACCATCTGAACTCCGCCCGCCCGGCCGACCAGGTGGGATGCATCGTCGCGGCATCTCTGGGATTGTGGAGTCATGAGGCGCCTCATGACGCTGATCAGCGTCGCCACCATGATTGCCCTGGCCGTGCCCGCCCACGCCGACCCCACCCCAAGCCCCAGCCCCGCGCCCGACCCGGCGGCCGACGCCGCGTTCCTCAAGGAACTCAAGGACGCGGGGCTCACCTTCCAGGACCCGGCCGCCGCGATATCGGCCGGCAAGACGGTGTGTGAGCTGGTCGACGCGGGACATTCGGACCAGGAAATCGTCAACAACCTTCAGCTGCGCAATCCCGGATTCGCCGATACCGGCGCGGCCAAGTTCACGGCCATCGCCGCCGGCTCGTACTGCCCCCACTACCTGACCGGCGAGGGTCGGGGACCCAAGCCCGACGGCGCTCCCGACCACTAAAGCGCCGGGGGCCATGCCCATCGATCCGGGCCCGCTGACATGGGGTGCCCTGGTTGCGACCTGGTATCTGGATCCCGCCTCGGCGGCGGTGATCGTGCTGGTCGCGGGCGCGTACATGTGGTGCTACCCGAAGGCCCGCGCCGGACGAGCGGTCGGGCGGGCGCAGGCCGGCTGCTTCGGTGTCGGCATTGCGCTCTGGGCCGTGGCCACCGTCGGCGCGGTCGGCAGCTACGCCTACTTCCTGTTCTGGGTGCGCGCGCTGCAGGTATTGCTGCTGCTGTATGTGGTGCCGTTCTTCCTCGCGCAGGGCCGGCCGATCACCGTCCTGAGTGACGCCCTCGGCCGTGAGCGCATCGACCGGTTGCTGGCGTCGCGCTGGGCCCGGGTGCTGGTGCACCCGCTGACCACTTCGCTGGCGATGCTGGCCACGCCGTGGCTGCTCTACCTGACGCCCTGGTACACGGCGGCCCTGGAAAACCAATGGGTCGGCGCGCCTACTCGAATAGTCTTGGTAGTCATAGGGTTTGGTTACTTCTACGCCCGGCTGCAATCCGATCCGGTGCCCCGCCGATACCCCCAGCTGATCTCGCTGCTGATCTCCGTCGGCGAGACCCTGGGCGACGGACTGCTGGGCCTGGTCATCTGGCAGGGCTCGTTGATCGCCGCGGCGTATTACGCGGGGTTGCACCGCTCCTGGGGTCCGGATCAGCGGCTCGACCAGACGATCGGCGCCGGCGTGCTGTGGATTCTCGGCGATGTGGTCGGATTGCCGTTCGTGCTGTTGCTGATGCGCGCGTTGTCACGAGACGAACGTTCGCACGCCGTCCAGGTGGATGCCGAGCTGGACCGCACGGATGCCGCCGAGAGTGAACAGGCTGCGCCCTCGGGACTGTGGTGGGAGAACGACCCGCAAATGCGCGAACGGTTCGGCCGGGGCTGAGCGCCCCGCAGGCCGTCGGCTAGTCGGGAATTATTAGGTGATTCATTTCCAGTTCACCCGGCATCCGCTATGTTGCGCGAGAAGCTAGCAAATCGGGACGACACTCAAGGGAGCCAATCGTGAAGAAGGTATCGGTGGCGGCAGCTGGTTTGGCGGCAACCACCCTGGTGGTCGGCGTCGCGGTCGCGGGGTGTGGCGGTGACAAGTCGTCCAGCCCCGCGTCGTCATCGAAATCGTCGACGTCGAGTTCGTCCGCGGCGTCCTCGTCCTCGGCCGCACCGACGTCGACCAGCGCAGCGCAGCCCACGGACTACAGCAACCTGCTGATCAAGGCCACCGACATCGTGGTGCCCAACGATAGCTTCAACCCGCCCAAGACCCGGCCGCTGACCGACCCGGCGCCGGGCATCGAGGGTGTGTTCACCAACCAGGCCGGCTCGCGCAGCGTCATCGACTCGCTGCTGGTGTACCCGGACCCGGCCGCGGCGGACAAGGATCGCGACTCGCTGACCAAGTCCTACACCGATCCGCAGAACGGCGCGATCAAGGGCGCCACGCCGGCCCCGGCCGACGTGGGCGTTGGCGGCACGATCATTTCGGGGCCCTCGGCCGACGGCAGCAAGGCGAAGACGTCGGTGATCTTCGGCGAGGGCAAGATCGTCGCCCTCATCGAGTTCGAGAGCGCACCGGGCGACCCGGTGCCGCCGGAGATCGCTCTGGATGTGGCGCGCAAGCAGGACGCCGCCATCAAGGCCGGACAGCCCGGCTGATCCGTTAAATATGCTGCGGCGCAGCATGTTTAACTCAGCAGCAGTGCTCGCCCCGCCAGGCGGTGCGGCCCTCCCGGACCGCCACGGCGGCGATCACCAACGCCACCACCGGATCTGCCCACGCCCAGCCGAACAGGTAGTTCAGCAGCAGCCCTACCAGCAGCACGCCGGACAGGTAGGTGCACAGCAGGGTCTGGTTGGAGTCGGCGACGGCGCTGGCCGAACCCAGCTCGCGCCCGGCGCGGCGCTGTGCGTACGACAGCAGCGGCATGACCACCAGCGACACTGCCGCCAGAATGATTCCGGCGGTGGAGGATCCGGCGGTTTCGCCCCCGGCCAGGGACCGAATGGATTCGACCGTCACGTAGGCCGCCAAGGCGAAGAACGACAGGGCGATGACCCGCAGCGCGGCGCGTTCGCGGGCCTCGGGGTCGCTCCCGGAGAACTGCCAGTACACCGCGGCGGCCGAGGACACCTCGATCACCGAATCCAGCCCGAACCCGATCAACGCGGCCGACGACGCCACCGCCCCGGCCGAGAGCGCGACAATGGCCTCGATGATGTTGTAGGTGATCGTCGCCGAAACGAGCAGTCGCACCCGTCGTTGCAGCACGGTACGGCGTTGGGGTTCAACGAGATTCGTGGTCTCTGCGCTGCAACACCCGTCGTTGCAGCAGTCGGACGCCGGTGCCGAGAGCGGCAGCATCGGGCTCGGGGCGTCCTTGTCGTTCATCGCGCTGTACCCGTCTTGCGCTTGCCGGATACGGGCTGGTCGAGGCACGGCTGATCGGTATCGACGGCGAGCACCACCTGGACCAGCTCGCTCAGCGCGCGGGCAAGGTGCGGGTCGGCCAATGCGTAACGGACCTGTCGTCCCTGGTAGGTGGCCACCACCAACCCGCAGCCGCGCAGGCACGACAGGTGATTGGAGACGTTCGACCGGGTCAGGCCGAGTTGCGACGCCAGCTCACCCGGATAACGCACGCCGTCGAGCAATGCCACCAGAATGCGGCACCGCGTCGGATCCGCCAGCGCCCGTCCCAATCGGGCCAGCGCCGATTCCCGCGCCTCACAAGTCAGCATGCGCAGAACAATACAGCCGTGGCTGACATGACGCTAGCGTCCCGCGCGGGCAGCCTCTTCCAGGAGATCGGCGGCACGGGCGATGCTTTCGGCGGGCGTGGCCATCAGCGCGGCAATCGCCCGGGCCCGGGTGGCGTATTCCGGGGCCAGGATGCAGCGCAGATCCGCGACCAACGAATCCAGCGTTGTCGTCCGAAACTCTTGACCTACACCGACTTTCAGCCGTTGCACGGTCGCCGCCCAGACCTGCTGATCGTCGACCCCGAGCGAGAGGATCAACGCCGGGATTCCGGCCCGCAGGCCCGCGGCCGTGGTGCCGGCGCCGCCGTGGTGCACGACCGCGCGGCACGCCGGAAAGACGCTCGCGTGGTTCACCTCGCCGACCACTTTGACGTGGTCGAAAAGCGGAACGGCGGTGAAGTCGTTGGGGCCACTGCAGATCAGCGCCCGTTCGCCCAGCTGTGCGCAGGCCTGCGCGATCACGGCGACGGTGTCCGCGGATGTGACCCGCACGCCGCTGCCGAAGCCGAAGTAGATCGGCGGCGTCCCGGCTTCGATCCACGACCCGGCCTCGGCGTCGGCATTCGCGGGCAACTCCAGCGTCAGCGCGCCGACGAAGGGCCGGCGCAGACCCTGTTCGGCCCATTGCGCGGCCAGCCCGGGAAAGCAGAGTGTGTCGTAGGCCTGGATCTCCAGCGCCGCGGATCCGTCGACCTCCGCCAGGCCCAGTTCGCCGCGCTGGGCTGCTTCGGCCTCGGCGGCAAGGCGCGCCAGCATGTCGTTCGGGCCGGCGGCGCCGTCCGGGAAGAAGTGCAGCGCCGCGCGCGCGATGCCGTGGTGCTGTGCGACATTGGCGGCCAGTCCCTGCTCGCTCTTGCCCGTCAACACCAGGTCGGCACCGTCGGCGAGCGCCAGCAGCGACGCGGCCCACTGCGCCCACGCCGCTCGGATCTGATCGGTGAACGCCGACATCATCAGGATCGGGTTCTGCAGCGTCGTGTGCGAGAAATCCTTGTGCTGCGGCGGATCCGGCCCGAAGGCCGCGGCGGCAAGCCCCGCCGATTCCACGAAGCCGATCATGTTGGGCGTGACCGCCATCGCCACGCCGTGGCCTCGACGCAGCAGCTCCCTGCCGACTGCCGCGAAGGGTTCGATGTCGCCGCGGCTGCCGTAGCCGGCGAGCGCAAACTTCAAGGAGAACCTCACTCGCAAAGATGCCCACACGTCGACCGTTCGACCTTGCCGGTCGCGCCGGTCGGGCGCAAGCCGGCCCGCACCCGACGCGGTCTTAGTATTCTCACACTTTTGTCGAGCGAACGAGCGTTTGTGCCCGCTGGTGAAGGCGGTCCGGGGGCCGATGCAGTAACTTCGGTGCGATCATGGGAGCTCTTTTACTGGCGCTTGCCGGACTGGCGTTCCTCGACTCGCTGAATGTCCTGAACGTGGGCGTCGTGTCAGCCGTCGTCTATGCCAGCCGACTCGATCGCCGATCGCCGGTCCCGGGCGGCTTGAGCTTCATCGCGGGGTTGTTCGTGGTCACCACCACGTTCGGCGTCTGCACGGTACTGGGACTTGGCTTCTTGACGCATGCGGTCGATTTCAAAATCACTCCGGCGCTTCGGTTTTGGTGTCAGCTGCTGTTGGGTGTGGTGCTGATGTGCCTGGCCTACTTTCCGTTGACCGCGCAAACGTCGGCTCCGGGCTGGGCGTTGGCGGCCATGCGGCAACGCCCCTGGCTGCTCGGAATTCTGGGCGCGGCGGTCGGCTTCGGGCAGGCGCCGACCTCGATTCCGTACATCACCGGATTGGCCACGCTCGCCGCTGTGCATCCGCGGCCCGCCGGCTGGCCGCTGCTGATTTACGCCTACTGGACGCTGGCGCTCACGCCGTCGCTGTTGATCCTGTTTCTGGCCACCCGAAAGACCACCCGGGCCGTCCGCATCCAGCGTGGCATCGTGCGCGGCCTCACCCGCTACGGCCCGATCTCGGTTCGAATACTATTTCTGGTCGTCGGTGTCGGACTCGTGGCGGATGCTCTGCTGTTCCGCAGCGTCCTGTGGTGAAGCTAGCCTGAGCGGTGAGAACTCTGGTGCACGGTGCTGGGATATAAGGCACGTAGGTGACGGACGCGCCGCGCTGTCCGATCCGGGTGCTGACGGTCGGGAACGCCCCGGCCGGACCCAACAGCCGCGGCGGCATGGCGACGATGATGCGACTGCTGATCGAGGACGCCGATTCGCGATTTCGGGTGCGCGTGGTGCCCACCTACATCGACGACTCGCTGGCTGCTCAGCTGTGGACCGGAATCTCGGGCATGCTCAAGGCGTCGGTGCTGCTGTTGTTCGGCTCCGTCGACGTGCTACACGTGCACTATTCGTTGCGCGGCAGCGTCATCCGCAAATCCGTGCCCTTGTTCGTCGCACGCCATCGCGGCATCCCGACGATCGTCCATTGCCACAGCTCCCACTTCTTCGCGTGGCTCGACGAGCTGTCCTGGCTGCAGCGCAGCGCCGTACGAGCCGCGCTGCGCGCCGATTATTCGGTGGTGCTCGGTCGCGCCCATTTCGAGGGATTCCGTTCCAGCCTCGGGTTCAGCGAAGCCAACATCCGAGTCCTCTACAACCCGGTGGTCATGCCGGCCACCGTCCCGTCGCCCCACACCGAAGAGCCGTTGCGGGTGGTGTCGCTGGGCAGGTTGGGCACCAACAAGGGCAGTTACGACCTGGTCCGGGCGATCAACATGTTGCCCAGCAAGATTCGCAGCAGGGTGCGGGTCACGCTGGCCGGCGACGGGGAAGTGGACAAGGTGCGTGAGTTCGTCCGCGCCAATGCACTCGAGGACACGATCGACGTCGTGGGCTGGGTCGGGCCCGACGATAGGGACCGGCTGTTGGCGGAGTCGGCGATCTTCTTGTTGCCCAGCTACAGCGAGGGCCTTCCGATGGCCGTGCTGGAGGCGATGGCCAACTGTGTCGTCCCGGTGACCACCGCGGTGGGGGCGATACCGGAGGTGGTCACCGACGGGGTCAACGGTCTGATCATCCGACCCGGCGACGCTGCCCAGCTGGCCGAGGCGCTGCAGTCGCTCGTCGCCGATACCGAACTGCGCAACCGGCTCGCCGTGGCCGCCTACGCGCGGGCGCGCGAATTCGACCTCGACCGCTGGCGAGAAGGGATGCACGACGTGTGGCTTGCCGCCGCGGCGCGGCGACGTTCGCGTCGCGCTAGCGCCGGGGCAGTCCACCCGACACCATGAGCCGGAAGTAGTCGAAGGACGAGTTGCTGCCCACGGCCAGCCGCGGCAACGCCATCGGGTCACAACCACTGTCGGCGAATCCCGGCGAGGTGGACAGCGCCCACCGCACGCCGCGGCCACGCAGCACATCCTGTGCCCGGCTGTCGAAATCCTGCGGCCGGCCATTGGGATACGCGAAAACCGTTGGAGTTCGGCCGGTCTCATGTTCGAGCGCCGCGCAGGAATCGGCGATCTCCCGCTCGAGCTTGTCGTCGCTGCAGCGCGCCAGGATCGGGTGGGTCACCGAATGCGGATACAGCGTCACCAGACCGTCGCCGGCCATCTCGTGCGCTTCGTCCCAGGACAGCATTCGGAACGGCCCTCCGTCGCCGTCGCGGTGGCCCAGCGCGCCGAAAACCCCGTCCAGCACCGCTATTCGTTGCGCGTCGGGCAAGTCCTTGAGCCGCTGGACCGCGGCCGCGTAGACGTTGCCGCGGTGCCCGGTTCCGTCGAGCGAACGAGTGCCCAGTCCCAGCGCGCTCAGATCGGCCTCGGTCGCGGCGGTGTGTGCGATGGCGAGCCAAAGCCGGTCGGGCCAAAGGGTTTCGTCGCTGCCCATCGGGCCGGTCGCCAGGAACACCGCCGCGGGCAGTCCGAACTCGCGCAACACCGGGACCGCGTGCGTGGCCAGGTTGCGGGTGCCGTCGTCGAAGGTGATAGCCATCGCGCGGGGCGGCAGCGTCCCCGCGGCGAGCCCTGCCAAGGCCTCCTCGAGCGGAAGCACGGTGAAGTGCTCGCGGATGTATTCGAGTTGACGGCGATACATTGCCGAGTCCAGGACATGCCAGCACGCCGGCGACAGCGGTTCGTCTTCCACGCCGTGGAACATCACGATCGCGAGCGTGTCGCGGTGTCGCCGTCGGGCCAGCGTGGGGACGCCGGCCGCGCAGAGCAGGCCGGCCGCGACGTTCTTGACGGTCTCCCGGGTCGCGGGTCGGGCGAGGTCGGTCAGTCGTGCCATTAACTGGGGAACTCTAGCGAGGGTCGCGGATCCGGCGCCGTAACTCGCGTCGCGAATTTTTGCTGCGGCCGGCTGCGACGGCAGCCGTTTGCTTTTCGTTCACGTAAAAGTTCGGGGGTGATCCTATGCTCAGGGCCATGAAAACAGCACTAGCGGCGTCTTCCATCGCCCTGTCCGCACTGCTGTGTTCAGTGCCAGCAGTCGCGAACGCTGACCCGGAAAACACGCCGGACTACATCTCGTATCTCGACAAGAACAACATCAAGTACAACAACCACGAGACGATCGTCCATGTGGGGACCAACCTGTGCAACGAGCTGCGCAACAACATCCTGCCGCCGGATCAGGCCCTGCAGCGCATTCAGAACATGGGATACAGCCAGCAGCAGACCAAGGTGATCGCCTTCGCCGCGGTCGAGGCGTTCTGCCCGGACATGGACATCGACGCCCAAAAAGCGCCCAAGTCCTAGACCGGCCACACTCGGTCCCAGACCGTTCTCGGCAGTTCGGATCGCCACCCGCGCTTTGGGTGACTCGTGATGTTATTTCCGTCAAAGTTTGCTGAATGCACCGGCGCTCGGGCGATCACGCGCCCCCGCCACCGCCGTCGATAGCCACCCGAAGACCGCCAAGTCTTGACCTCCACTGAGGTGCCCGCGTGGGTATGGTGAGCCGGTGGAGGGAGAGGAGTTTGGCCGCTATCGGCTCGTAGAGCTGTTGGGCCGAGGCGATCTCGGGCAGGTGTGGCGCGCGTATGACACCGCGACCGCCAACCGCACCGCCGCGATCAAGGTGCTCCCACCCGAGTTGGCGGCCGACCCCGCGATCGCGGAGCAGTTTCACCGGGAAGCGGCCGCGGCGGCCCGGCTGAACAACCCGCACATCATTCCCATCCACGATTTCGGCGAAATCGACCAGCAGCTGTACATCGCCATGGAGCTGATCGAAGGCCGCAACCTGAAACAGGTGTTGGCCGAGGGCCCGGTCGAGCCGGCCCGCGCGGTGTACATCATCGAGCAGGTGGCGGCGGCGCTGCACGCCGCGCACGAGGTCGGCCTGGTGCACGGCGACGTCAAACCCTCCAACATCCTGCTCGATCGCGACGACTTCGCGTACCTGGTCGATCTCGGGATCGCTCGGTTGGCGCCTTGGTACGAAACGCGATTGACGAACTCCGACAACGAGATTGCCAGCTGGCACTACATGGCGCCCGAACGATCCGGGGCTCGCGAGGCCGACGCCCGCGCCGACGTCTACTCGCTGGCCTGCGTGCTCTATGAATGCCTGACCGGACAGCCGCCGTTCGCCGGGGACACCTGGCTGTTCGCCGCCCACCTCAGCAGCCCGCCACCCCGACCGTCTGTCACGCAGCCCGGCGTGCCCCCGCACCTCGACGACGTCATCGCCACTGGCATGGCCAAAGACCCCGCCAACCGGTATGCCACCGCCGTCGGGTTGGCCGGCGCCGCCCGCGATGCCATCACCGCGCCGGCCGCCCGAGCGCGTCGGGGCGCGCTCCCGCTGACGCCACCACCGCGACCCGAAAAGGCTCCCATCATGGTCAAACACGCTGCGTCCGATGATCAGGAACAGCCCATGTCACCCGAGCCGGGGCCTCGCCCGGCCGCGGACGGGTATTCCGCGACCCCACCGCCGGTCACCTCGTATCTCGCGGTCGAACCGCCCCCCGACGGGTCGTCCGATCCGTTCAAGCAGCCGTGGGCCGACGAGGACGACACCCCGGCCCGGGCCCCGTGGTGGCGCCGGCCGGGCATCATGATTCCCGCTGCGCTGTTGACGTCGACCGTTGTGGTGGTCGCCTTCGTCGTCGTCGTCGGCAAGCTCGAGACTGATCAGGCCAAGCAGTCCACGCAGCATCACGACCCCTTATTCGGTCCGCAGATCACGTTGCCGTTCAACGGGCTTGGCCACCCCGCCGATGTGGAGGTGGACGCCGCCGGCAACGTCTACGTCGCCGACGACATCAACAATCGGGTGTTGAAGCTGGCGGCGGGCTCGAACACCGCGGTCGAGCTTCCCTTCCCGGGTCTCAATTCGCCCGAGGGCGTGGCGGCGGACGGCGCCGGCAACCTGTTTGTCACCGACACGAACAACAATCGGGTGCTCAAGCTGGCGGCCGGCTCGAGCACGCCGATCGTGCTTCCGTTCACCGGGCTGCACCGGCCCCAGGGGGTGGCGACCGACGATGCGGGCGCGCTCTATATCGCCGATACCGACGTCAATCGGGTGCTGGAGCTGGCCCCCGGTTCGAACACCCCGACCGAACTGCCGTTCACCGGCCTCAACGGGCCCGAGGGGGTGGGACTGGACAACGGTCGCAACGTCTACATCGCCGACTCGGGCAACAGCCGGGTGGTGAAGCTGGCCGCGGACTCCGGGCGCCAGACCGTGGTGCCGTTCAGCGGCCTGTTCACCCCCGGGGACCCCAGCGGTGTGGCGGTCGACAGTGGGGGCGACATCTTCGTCACCGACTACACCAACAATCGGGTGCTGAAGATGGAGGCCGGTACCCAGAAGCAGAGCGTGCTGCCGTTCGTCGGGCTCAACCACCCCAGCGGTATCGCGGTGGACAGGGCCATCAACATCTACGTCACCGACTACACCGGCGACCGGGTCGTGAAGCTGCCCGCGAAGTGATGCGCCGGGCGAGCGAAGAGTTGGCCAACTGATCACATGGCGGATACCCGGTCATGGGACGGTAGCCGCGTGACTGCCGAATCGCAGGTCAGCCGGACACCAGCGGTCGACCGCTTCCACAAGATCTGCGAGGCCGTCGTCAGTCGGCTGCCGTTCGGGCTCGGTTCGGTCATCGCCCCGACGTTTCTCGGCTTCTGCGTGATCAACGGGTTCACCTTCAGCGTCGATCTGGCGCTGCTCACCACGCTGCGCGACGGGCTCGATCTTCCGGTGCCGATCGCCGTCTCGGTCGCCTACGCGTGCGCCTTCGCGCTCAGCTACGTGCTCAACCGCACTTTCAACTTTCAGTCGCACGGCGCGGTTGGGTCCCAGGTCGCGGTCTACGTCGTGGTGGTCGTCATCAACTACCTGGCTTTCATCCTCGGGGTGACCACGCTGTTGTCGGCCATCGGGGTGCAGTACCAGCTGTCGCGAATCGTGGCCGGCCTCTGCGAAGCGGTGTACATGTACAGCGCGATGAGATGGGTGGTCTTCCGCCGCTGACTCGCGGCACGTCCTTGCCTAGTCTGAAAGGCGACTCAGTACAGAGGAGGCACCCGTGAGCGAGCACGAAGTGAAGATGATCATCTTGTCGACCGACGACCTGGACGAGTCGATCCGGTTCTACAGCGAGACCCTGGGCATGGCAGTGAAATTCCGCGACGGCGCCCACTTCGCGGCTCTCGACGGCGGCCCGGTCACTCTCGCCCTGGCGACCGACGTGGACCATCCCATACCCGGACAGGTCGTCGTCGGCGTCAAGACCGCCGATGTGGACGCCGCGGCCAAGGCCGTTGAGGCCAGCGGTGGCGGCATCGTGAAGGGTCCCTACGACGACGCGCACGAACGTCGGGCCGTGGTCTACGACAACAAGGGCAACGGCTTGGTCTTCTACAAGCCGCTGGCTCGCTGAAACAAGCGCGGCCACAACGGCATCACGCATCGCCGCCGACGGCCCGTGACCTGCGCGGTTGTGGACGTCCGCGGTTTGGGGTTTCGGATCTCGGCAAGAAGTTGCGAAAACGGCACGCGAATCAAGACCGAAAGCTAGCATCGTTTAATGGCCGACGAGGCGGCCACCGGGAGGATCCTCGGTGGCCGCTTCACTAAATTTTTCGGCCGACATCCTTTGACTCCGCGCGGCGCACGTCGCTGCGCTGTTACCGAGTCTGCCTGTGTCCCAAGGTCATTGCGGTGGCCCTTGGCGGGTTCCCGGCGTTCCTGCGGCGCCAGCGTGTGGCGCCCCGACTGACGCGTTTATGCCGTCGCTGCGCCACGCTTGCCGCCGGCACACAGCGGCGACCCTGTAGCCCGCGTATCGAGGGCACGGGCGCCGCACCACGGCGCACAGCAATACCACACACCTCGGCGCGGCGTCCGGTCGAAATCGCCAGATCATTGAAAATTCCGATGTTGCCGATGCCGCCACAGCAACCGATCTTGATTTCCAATCAATCGATCTTGATTACCTCGAATTTGAACTTGACGGCGCCGACAATTTAGAGCATTTTTATGGATTAGATTCTCTGAGTTGGTGGTACACACGTCGCAATTAATTCAGGGTTGAGCGGGAGGTCGGAAATGGAAACTGTCGCAGCCTTGTTTTTCGCTTCGGTGGGGGCGTTCCTGCTCACGATCGGCATCGGAAGCTCCGATTGCAGCGCCGAATGCGTCGGCGGCGGCGCCGGGATGCAGTGCACCTCCTGCGACTCTCCTCACGACGGCGAAAGCCGGATGTCTCCCTTCTTCGGATAGAAACTGCTGGCCAAAGCACGTTTCGTGCGTGCTATCCCACTATCGGCGCGGGTCGGCGCCGGCCGCGACAGCGGCGCCCGCACCGCTCTCGTCGACCAGCTCTCCCTCGCTGGACCCTAGCCGGCACCGGCTCACGCTCAAATGATGGCGTGTGACTGGTGTGACGTTTGAGGCGACCAATAAATACTTGATAAATCCCGAAGTCTGTTATTTCCGCGTTATCCGTACCGAGGAATTCCCATTCCTCAATAACAAATCCTCGGGTCTGTCTTTTTGCAGAAATCCATACCCCCTACCTGTTACTCACGTGTTCAACGGGGTGCGGGCAAATCTTCTAGTTTGCAATCGAGGCAAAGTTCATACCCGGGGGCTCTCTTCGGCGGCTGAGCTATAACTGTCGGCATGTTGGTCGCCGCCGTCGTCCGTCTGCACAGGGTGAAGTGCATCCGTCGCGCGACGTGCCTAGGCTCCGCAGATGCGCAGTGCTGACGTGATCACTTGGGGGGAAGGGGATCCCGACGGTGTCTGACATCAAAATCGACGTGGAACAGTTGACGGCTTCGGGGCGGCAGGTGAGCGGTCAGGCCCAGGATCTGGCGGCAGGGTTCCTGACGGCCGACAACCGGCTGGAGGCGGCTCAATACGGTTGGGCCGGTATGTCGGCGACGGCGCTGAGCGCCCGGGCGGCTCGGTGGCTGCCGGTGTCGCAGGCGTTGGTGGGCAGGGTCGGGGATCACGGGTTCGCGCTGCAGGACGCCGCCGTCGCGCATGCGGCGGCCGAGGAGCAGCGGGCGCACGCGCTCGCCGACGTCGCTGCCAGGGCCGCCGCGCTCCGTGGTCGCGGCTGAGAACAGTGGGGCATGGCCTTATCGGTCGCAGACATTGACCGCTGGAACGCCGAAGCGGTGCGCGAGGTGTTTCACGCGGCCTCCGCGCGCTCGCAGAGCGCCTTCGGCACGTCTCGTGAGTTGGCGTCGCTGTCGGTGTTCGCCGGCTGGGAGGGTGCGTCCCGCGAGGCCGCCGTGCACCAGAATGCCGCGCTTCGACAAGACCTCGACGCCCACGGGAACGAGGCGCTGGCAGTCGCGCGCGCCGCGGAGCAGGCCGCCGGCGGTATCGACAAGGTCAAGGCCGAGCTGGCGACGTTGCGCGCGGACGCGGCCGCCGCCCGGCTACAGGTCGACGCCGCGACCAGTCAGGTGGTCGCGATTCCCCAGTTGCGGTACACCGCAGCCGAATGGGCGAAGATGCAGACGCAGCGCGCCGAGCTGCAGACCCGTTTGAACGCGATCGTCGCCGAGGCCAATGCCGTGGACGCCGAGTTGGCGACGGCGATCAACATGGCCGACGGCGACGCACCCATTCCGTCCGGGCCCCACGACAACCGGCCCGACGTGCAACGGGCATTGGAACAGCCGTTGCCGCAGGATCCCGAGCAGTTCGCCGCCCTCTGGAACAAGCTCACGCCGGAGGAGAAGGACTGGCTCTACAGCCAGGACCACAAGATCGGCAATCACCCCGGCATGCCGTGGGACCCCCAGGACCATCTCGGCCGGGACCACTACAACCGGCTTCATCTGCCCGAGTTGCAGCAACAGACCCAGGCCGACGTCGACCGTCTGCAGCACCGCGTCGACGAGCTGGCCGCCCAGATATACATGGGCGATCACTCCGAAGCGACGACCGGCGAATTCAACGCGGTGGCACCCCAACTGCTGGCGGCCCGGCACAGCCTCGCCGGCTACCGGGCGGTGCAGACCGCGTTGGACCGCAAGGACGGCGTGCCGCGCTACCTCGGCCTGATCGACAACCAGGGCCACGGTGCGGTGGCCGTCGGAAACCCCGACCACGCCAAGCGCAATGCGATCTTGGTGCCCGGCACCGGCCAAGACCTCGCGGCCTTCGAGGGCAGCGACCTGAAATCCCTGGCGATGTACAACTCCGCGATGGCGGCCGACCCCGGGTTGCGGCCGGGCGATGTCGCGGTGACGACCTGGATGGGCTACGACCGTCCGATGGATCTCTTCGAGGCGGCGTGGCCCGACCGGGCCCGGTCGGACGGGGGAGCGCTGGACGCCTTCGAGAGCGGGCAGCGCGCGTCCCACGTGGGAGCGCCGTCGATCGACACGGTGATCGGGCACAGTTACGGGTCGACGTTGGTCGGCGCGGCCGCATCCGGTGGGCATCACCTCGACGCCGACAACGTGATCGCGGTCGGCAGCCCCGGCATGCTCGTGCAGCACGCCGGCGACCTGAGCCTGGATCCCGGTGCGAATGTCTATGCCATGCGGGCCCGCAATGACATCATCGAGCTGGTGACCGACATGACGCTGGGCCACGATCCGACGGCCAACGACTTCGGTGCGACGCGCTTGTTCGCCGCTGCCGGACCGAGCAGCGACCCGCTCGGGCTGACGCCGAGCGTTGCGGCCCACAGCAGTTACTGGAGCGAGGGCAACCCGGCACTGCTCAATCTGGGTGCCGTCATCGCCGGTGTTCCGCCGCCCCAGGCCATTCCGAGTGGTGGGGGAGGCTGAACGTGATGCGCCGTTTGAGGGTTTTCGGTGTTGCGACGATCGTTGTGCTCGTCGTTGCCTGTAGCCACGAACGACCGCTCGTCCCGCCCACACCGACCGGCGCCACTCCACTGGGAGGACCATCCATGGAAGCCACACCGCCACCGCCGCCCGGATGGAAGCTCGAGCCGGTCATCCCGAAAACCCAACAGCAGGCCCAGGATACGGTGATCGGCTACCTCAAGAAAACACTCGCGGCGCTTGGGGCCGGAATAACGCTGGACGCCAGCCGCTATAGCGGTGGCGGCACCGTTCACCCGTGTAAGGATGTCGAAACGGGCACCCCGCCAATGGAATTCGCGACCAACGGCGATCTCACGCTGCCGGCGGGCGTCGACGCCAACACGATCGTCGCCAAGGCCGGCGACATCTGGAAGAGCTGGGGCTGGCAGGTTTACGAGCGAGACGGCTTCTACAAGCCCAACCGGTTTGGCTATGCCCCCGACGGTTACATCCTGCAGATCATTGCGCGGTATCAGCCCGGGTATGCGCCTACCCTGCAAGCGATTTCGCCGTGTTTTCCCGCCGACCTACCCGCCGAGCGCAGCCCCTTCCCGACGATCCTCACCGGGTAACAGTCACCGCGGCGCTTCAAGGCCGACCGAGCTTCGTCGCCTTCATGTCGAGATAGGGATGGGCCATGCGCGGGTCGACGCCGGACGCTTTGGTCGCGGCTTGTGAGCCCTCGTCGCGGCGGTGCGCAATTACGTGGTTGAGTTCTTCGGGCGTGAGCGAATCGAACCACCTATCCAGCTTCTGACTGTCCTCCTCGAGCTTTGCCCGCATCGACTCGTCGAGTCTCCAGGTGGAGGAGCCGTTCCATTGTGATTCGTCGACGACCTCTTGCTGTATCCCGTGCTGTTTGACTTGGGCGAGAATGCGTTCGACGAACTGAGCTATGAGTGATTGACGCGGATTGTTGAGCAGGTTGACCCGGTCGTGCAGATTGAGTGTGTAGAACCATGACAGGTCTACGGGTTGTTCGGGGTACTCGCGCATAGGTGCACGGTAGCCCACGGTTTCGTCGCGGGTCATCATCATGTCTGCTGTCGTGAGCGAGGGTAGGGACGAAATAGTCTGCGTGGCAGGGAGACTCGCGACTCGCTAAGAATCAGCCAGAGTGACGAACAGCCTGTACCCAACTGGTCCGGTGGTGGCAGCGGGGAGCTCATCGCGGACCTCCCATCCCCAGACTCCCCTCCCGACAGCTAGCTGTCGAAGGCCGCCAAAAAGTCGCGCGCCAAGGAAACCCAGCCTTCAAGCGGCACGTCTCCGTCGATCACATTAAGCGCAAGCTCGACATCCTCGGGGTCTTCTGAATCCCACTCGCGGCGGCCACGGATGGTGATTTCGGGGCCCGACCAATCCCAAAAGAACACGAAGGTCCTTTTTCTCTCGTCGGCATGGGTGATCACCCAAACAGCGTCCTTCCCCTGACGAAGGTCAGTACTTACCTGGGAGAACTGCGGACGATAGCGGTCGGGCCAGTCCCGCCATGCACTTGACCGGACCCCGTGAACTGGTCCACATTGATCAACCAATCGGGGTCAGGCCACTGCGACAACCGCATCAACTACGGCGTTATCGGGATGGCCGTCATGGCAAACCCGACCTGTCGTGTCGCGATTCGCGATAGGTCCGGTTGGGCATGTATTTGCGCACCGTGCTCGATCAGGCGCGACGGCCCGATAAAAACCAGGCCTGAACAGGTGAAACTCTGGTGCGCGATACTGGGATTGAAGTAGTCATGCTGGTATGTTGCGGGTGTGGTGTGTGAGCAGCGTGAATATGCCTCTAAGCTGGGTAGACACCACACTCCACTAGTGGAAATAGTCGGAGGTTCGCGGACCTAGAAGTAACCTGTATTGGTACGCCATTGGCACGACCACAGGGGACCGCACACCATGGCCAACCGAAAAGGACACCGCTCGTTCGGCAACATCCGCAAGCTGCCATCAGGCCGCTACCACGTGCGCTATACCGGGCCGGACGGCAGCTACAACACGGCCCCGCAAACGTTCGCCGCGAAGATCGACGCCGAGGCCTACCTGGTTGACCGGCGCCGGGAGATCGAGAGCAAACTGTGGAACCCGGCCGCTGTGGCCAAGCCGGAGCGCGTGACCTTCGGTGCCTATGCCTCGGGCTGGTTGGCCACACGCCAGGTCGCTGGCCGTCCCATCAAGGCACGCACCCGCGAGCACTACACCGCCATCCTGGACGACCACCTGCTGCCCACGTTCGGGGACCGTCAAATCGCCGGCATCACGCCCAAAGATGTGCGCGACTGGCACGCCACGACCCTGACCGACAGGCCCACCATGCGCTCCCACGCCTACAGCCTGTTGCGCACGATCATGGCCAGCGCGGTCAACGACGAGTTGATCGACAGCAATCCCGCGCGGATCGTGGGGGCGGGTCGCACCAAGCGCGTCCATAAGATCCGGCCCGCGTCGGTGGAGGAGCTGACCACGGTCACTGCCGCAATGCCCGAGCGGCTGCAGCTGATGGTCGCGCTCGCTTCCTGGTGCGCGCTTCGGTTCGGGGAGACGATCGAGCTGCAACGCGGCGACATTGACCTGTCGACAGAGGTGATCCGTGTCCGGCGGGCCGCGGTGCGCACCAAACACGGCGGGTTTCAAGTCACCACACCCAAGTCCGATGCCGGTGTGCGCGACGTTGCCATTCCACCGCACCTAATCCCGGCCATTGAAGCGCATCTGTCCAAATATGTTGGCAGCAAGCGTGATTCACTGCTATTCCCGAACGATCGAGGCGGCCACCTGCAACCATCCACCCTCATGCGCCACTGGTACCGGGCGCGCGCCGCTGCCGGACGGCCCGATCTGCGCTGGCACGACCTACGCCACTCCGGTGCCGTGCTGGCAGCCGCGACGGGCGCGTCACTGGCCGAGCTGATGGCCCGCCTGGGGCACTCCACCCCAGCTGCCGCCATGCGTTACCAGCACGCCGCCCAGGGGCGCGACCACGAGATTGCGGCGCTGCTAAGCAAACTCGCAAACAACTGACTAATTTGTGTAGCGCGTTTACCCTGTGCAACTACCCCAGTGGAGCAACTGTGTAGCGCGTTTAGCCAGAGACACGCTGGGTTAGTTACCTCCAAATCAGTCCTCCCAGGCCGAAGTACAACCCCTTTAACCAGGTTGGGGAAAACAACCCCTCCCGGACGTCAAAGGGGATTTTCAGTGACACGCAAGAAACCAGCGCCAGCGCCTGAAGCACGCCGCTGGCGCGGAATCCAGGAAACCGCCGACTACCTGCAGGTCAGCGATAAAACGGTCAGGCAAATGATTTCCGATCACCGTATCAAGGCCTACAAGGCCGGACCGCGCCTGATCCGCATCGACCTCAACGAGGTTGACCAGGTCACCCTGCGCCCGATCAGCGAATGGTGATCGCACCCAATGAATTTCGACGATCCTCCGGAAAGAGTCGAGGGCCGACATAGAAGCCGGCCCCCGACCTCCAACGACACCAATCGTCACCACACGACGGGCAACGCCGATTCTATCGGCAACAGCCGACCTTGGGGTAGCGCATCAGGCGTCGGATGATGAGCGGGCAGAACGAGTTCCATCCCCGAGATTTCCGGCACGGGTTGCGGCACGCGGGATTGACCCACGGTGAGTTCCGGGTGGCCGTCGAGCTGTCCGAATACTGCGGCGTCGGGAAGCCCGAAGTGTGGCCGTCCGTGGCAAAGCTGGCCGAAACGTGCGACATGACGGAACGCGGGATTCAGCGAGCCTTGGAGCATCTAGCGGGCAAGGGTGTTGTGGCCCTGGTGTTCCGAACCAAGGGTGGCCGTGGTTCCACTAACCGTTGGCGGCTTCTGGTCAAAACCCCGAACGAGGGTTCGGGGTTTACGACACCAGGAACCCCGAACGACGGTTCACCGTTTGAGGACGAAACCCCGAACAGAATTACACCGAAACCCCGAACAGATTCGCTAGCAACCCCGAACCCCCGTTCGCCCGAAGTAGTTAGAAGTCGTGAAACGGAAGGGGATACGCACGCGAGCGAGCCGACCGCTCAGACGGGCAGCCACTCACCCGAGCCAATGCCCCTCTACGAATTCTCCATAGAACCCCCAAAACGGGCCTGTACGCAATACCCGCATTCCGCCCCGTGTGGCACGTGCGCTTCCGACAACCGCGCCTTAGACGCCTGGAAACGGCATGGCCCACAACAGCTGTCGGCCCTGCAGGACCAGATCAACAAGCTAGAGGGCCGTCAACACCGGAGCCTGGACAACGACCAGCGCCGGGAACTGGGCCGGCAAATCACCGCGCTGCGCGGCCAGCGGACACGCTGGCTGGGTGTTCTCCGCGCCGAGGGGGTGGCTGTATGACCACGAGGCGCAGCACCAGCGGCCTGGCCGCCTACGCGTCGAAAGCATGCGATTGCACGCCTTCTCGCGTCTGTGGGTTTTGCCGATCTCAGCGCCGCACCCCGAAAGCGGTGCGACGTTCTACGCGACAACCTCGAACGGCCAAGCGGGTTGTGGGCTATCGCGGCGCGCATGCTCGCGTCCAGGCCGCGCGCGGGTACGCCTCGTCCTACGCCTGCGTGGGCGATTGCGGACGCCCAGCAGCCCAGTGGGCTTATCAGCACGACGATCCGACGGAACTAGTCGCGGTCGTCAACGGGCGTGCCGTGGCGTACAGCACGGACTCGTCCAAGTATTCGCCGATGTGCCGGCCATGTCACCGCCGGTTCGATCGCGCCCACCGCGCGCTGGCGGTAATCGAAACGTGGTGAGCAGAAAAAGTTCTCACCAAGAGAAAATTCTCACCAAGAATCCGAAAGGACGACCGATGACCGATCACACCGACGACAGCGGACTGACGCCCGGCGAGCGGGCCATGTACGCGGCCCTGGACGAGGCGCTGGACGAGCAGCAAGCCGCGCTTGAGCGCCTGGCCCACGACGACCCAATCGGTGCTGTGGTTTTCGGTGACAATGACGACTGGGTAGACAAGCGGCTTGGCCGCGCCGCGCCGGAATGAGTGTGCTGGTTGCTTTGTCGGTGACCGGCGCTATTCTGACTGTGCGAGTTCGTGACTTCGCAGGGCACCCCAGGAGGGGATGCACGCCAGAAGCCCGCAGCCCGCATTTTGTCCGCCCGAGCAGCTTCGCTGCCCGGATTCTCGGACACAGCAGTGGAATTGGTTTGGTGCCGCGTATGGCCCCACCCCTGACATAGCCGGGTGGGGCCTGCCGGTCACACCGTCCCGCCACCGCTTTCCCACAGACAACAAGCCCTGGGCAACCGTAAAGGACCCAAAAATGACGAAGACAATTTGGCTCAACAAAGAGTCCACCATCACGCGCATGGAAGAGATTTCAGCGCGCCTGGAACAGCTCGCCGCGACACCCACCTTGTCGCGTGTGGCGGGCATCGAGGCCGACGAGCTCGGCAAGGAGTTCGACACACTGACCCGCCACATCGAAAAGCTCGACCGCGACGCGGTGCTGGCCGGGGCGATCGCCGGGGCAGCACGAGGTGACGGCTCGCTGCGGCTCGAACGCGGTTCGCCGTCAGAATCTCAGCTGGGCGGCGGCAGCGAGCGGCACAACGGGTCACAGACCGCGGCCCTGCGGCGACTCGAGCGCTCGGTGAAGGCGGGGTTGCCGGCCCGGTCCGCCGAGGTGGTGGAACGGCTGGTTTCGGCCGGCCCCGAGAGCGGTGCTGAATGGGTCGCCCGGTGGGTGGTCGACACCGGCTCAGACGCCTATCGTTCAGCGTTCGCCAAGCTGGTTTTTCACGGAGAATCTCGCGCGGGTTTGGAGTGGACCGCCGAGGAGCGGGCAGCCTACGACCGGGTCGCGCGGTTGCGCCAAGAGCAGCGCGCCGCAAGCCTTTCCGACGCGGCCGGCGGATTTTTGGTGCCGTACGAGTTGGATCCGACTGTGATTTTGACCAGTGCGGGATCGGAAAACTCGCTGTTGCAGATCTCACGGGTCGTCTCCACGGTGACGGACGTTTGGCATGGTGTAACGAGTCTCGGCGTCCAAAGCAGCTGGGATGCAGAGGCTTCTGAGGTGTCGGATGACTCGCCCGCGTTCACCGAGCCGTCCATCCCGGCGTATAAATCGGCAACGTTCGTGCCGTTCAGCATCGAGGTATCCCAGGACGCGCCAACGCTTTTGGGGGAACTGGGCCGCTTGATGGCCGACAGCCAGCTGCAGTTGCTGAACGAAGCCCTGACCAACGGCAGCGGAACTGGTTCCCCCACAGGAATCGTGACCGCGTTGACGGGTGGCAGCTCGGTGGTGGCCACGGCGACCGCTGACACCATTACCGCCGCCGACGTGTACAAACTTCAGAACACGTTGGGGCCGCGCTGGCAGGCCAACGCACGGTGGTGCGCCAACCTTGGGGTCCTGAATCTGTTGCGCGCCATGGAAACCAGCAACGGTGCGTTGCTGTTTCCGGAGTTACGTGCCACGGTGCCCACGTTGCTGGGCAAGCCGGTCGCCGAGTTGTCCAACATGTCGGCGGCGCTTGGTGGTGGTGCTGGTAACAACCCGGTCTTGCTGTACGGCGATTTCCGGAATTTCGTTGTGTCCCAGCGGATCGGCAGCGCTGTGGAGTTGATCCCGCATCTGCTGGGGGCCAACATGAGGCCCACCGGCCAGCGCGGGTTGTACAGCTATGCGCGTTGGGGTAGCGATTCCGTCAACGATGCCGCCTTTAGACTTCTTGTGGCATAAGGACTTCCGTACGGGTCGGCCTGCTGATTTGCCCTCGGTTCTGCCGGCCCGTACGGGACCACTTCCGTGGGGGGCAGAGGTTGTGGACGCGGGAAGCGGCCAGACGCGGACACGGCCACCAGGACACTGCCCCTCACGGAATCAAGCTCCCGCGCTGGGTGGGGCCGCTCGTACTTTGACCGGGCGAGAGGTTTCCGGGTGCGGGCCCGCGCGGGCCGGGGAAGGCAGCTCCCTGGCCCGCGCGGAACCTAAAGGCCCCCAGTGGTCGGGTGCAGGGTGGGGCCACAAACCCGTGGCTTTCCCCGGCCACTGGGTTACCACCCAAAGGCGGATGAACCCAACTGCCGGTAACACGTCGGGTCGAAGCGGTGCTTGACCGAGCTCGTCAACCGACCAGGGTGGGGGGTGGGTGTCCCGCGCGAACAGGGGTCCGGCAGACACTCCCCACCAGCTGGCTATATCCCCCCCCCGAACAAAAACCGAAGATTTTCAGGTTGCGGAAGTCGAGGTGCAGCAGCGCATTTCCCTAGGTCACGGGGCATTGTCGGATGTTGGGGGTGCAGCAACGGCGTCGTCGGAAAGCGAACGCGGACCAAGCTGATAAATAGTGGTTAACTGAACTGTTGGTGCCAGCTGGTGCCAGCCAATTAGGAGGCGGGTTCCCAACGCCAACCATCATTGTTGGTGCAAACAATCTTTTGGCCGTCAGCGGTCGCGCCGGTTATGCCGTGGTCTCTGTTACGGCAGAATTGGCCCGGCTGATAGCAATTGCCGCCGTTGCTCACCGGCTGGCAGTTTGACGGCGAGAACGGCGGCGCAGGAGCCGTCGGGGCGAAGAATGCTGCGGAAAGCGCGACGGCGGCCAGGACGTTCATGCCGCCTATTGTGTCGTCGACATTAACGCGGTGTCCCGGAAATGATCGTGCTAGCGGACCCGAAAGGCGAATCGGCGAAAACCGAAGGGCCGATCCCGGTGGCGGTGAGGTTCTGAGGTGCAGCGTGGCATCCAAGCGGTGACCGCGCCGTGGCGTTATGGTGCCGCCATGTCGTTCGATCCGGCAGAATGGGGAACCGTCGCCGCCTGGACTGGAGCGCTCCTGACCGGACTATCCGTGCTGGCCGCAGCGACCTATTACATGTTCGACCGTCAGCGCGACCAGCGAACCCAGGCCAGTTCGGTGCTGGTATGGCTCCACCCGCATGAGCACGGACCCCCCAAGATCAAGATTCAAAACCTCTCCGGCAAACCCGTCTTCGATCACCGATGCGTCATTGCTTCGAAGACTCAACGCCAGATCGCGAAGCTTGCGACAAAGGGCTGGACCAACTCCGGTCCGTTCAGCTGGCCGACCGACAACAAACTCTCATACCGGGGCGGGCACACATTCCTGAATTACCACGACGGCAGTGAGCTTTACCTCGCTGATGGCCAAACGGTAGAACACTTACCCAAACTTGAATACAACCCAGCGGTTTACGACTACTACGCGGCCTTTCGGGACGCATCAGGACAGTACTGGGCGGTGAACGCGCGGACGCAAAGGCTCGCCAGCGCCTTGAAGCGAAGAAAGCTCGGCGTTGGCCGATCTGGGCTGGACGCCACATAGGGCCTGCACCAGAGCGGACTTTCCACAAGTCGGAGGCGAAAATTGTGCCCACCCCCATGCCTGACTTCGGCGCCGTAGTCGAGTATTTTTCAGGCGGCGCCGAAAATTGCAGCTTGGTTGCAAGTTGTCGGGCCTCCGGGTAAGTGGCTGTCCCGTTACGGCGTTGAACTGCAACGTTAAGCGTTGAGCTGGCATGTTGCGGAGCCGAGGGCGGCGACATACCGTTCATGTCGGCTTGGTTGGAGCGATGTTATGGAAGAGTTATAAGAGTGGCGTTGACGGCGGTTCGGCACACGAGTGCTCCACGTCCTGGTCGGCGATTCGAACCGATTCACGAGGCGGCGCTTCACAGCGATGCGGTTGCCGCAAGCGGCGCACTACCCGGGGCTCACCGCGGAGTCATTGTCGTCCGAGAAATGACGGGCCCGATCGGAATCCCCGATTTCACCGCGATGGTTGGCGGTGCTGATGCACTGCAGCTGCGGTCCGAACTTGACGTCCCACCCATCCTTAACAGCCTGGATGCGTCCATAATTTCGGTTACTGCGGCAAAGGTCCCGAAAACGGTTGATAGCATTGCACACTCACTGGGTTGGCCAACCAGCACCGTGATTCGTCGCTTGCCAGGACTTCTGGATCGTGGTGCCCTGCACCAGGTTAGGGAAAGTCGATACATTCGTCCCGAAGCGTTGCAGCCAGCTGGCCGGGTGTATGCGATCGAAGCAAAAGTTCGCGATCGCGTCGCCGCAACGAATCAAGCCCGCGCTTACTTGACTTGGGCTGACAGCTACGTGCTCGTCTTGGGGCCGCTTGGTCGTGGGCCGCTTGAGCTAGTGACTGCCGCAGTTCACGCCGACCGGGGGGGCTTGGTAGTCGCCGGGAAATGGATAGTCCGGCCGCGTATCTCGAAGCGCTCGAGTGCACTCAAATTCTTAGCATCAGAGCACTTTTTCGCCGCCACTCGTTCTTACGCCCAACCTTCTGTCCGCGCATAAAGCGTCAAACCACCTGCTACGCCGTCGATCCAATGGCGACCATTGGTAGTGGTGGTGGCCTGTCGTTGCACGGTGGGCCAATCGGCCCTCGCAGCGTCATACAACGCTGCGAGGTGCCGATATTTTGTCGCCCAATCTTGCTCGGCTTTGATCCCATCAACGACTGCCGAAAGTGTTGCGAGGTGGTGGTCAAAAGCCTCGCGAACCGCGTCAACTGGTAGACCGCCGAGACGGGCGACTAGGCCGGGGTCACGCGAGTTCAAGACTATCCCCTCGTTCGACCTGATCACTCCGAGCAATCCTCGGAGCGTCGGCCGTTTGTACCAGCCGCCTCCGCCGTCTGATCCCGGATCCCTAGGGCCGTAATGGCCGTGCGCGCAAACTCGCTGACGTTGATCCCACCCGGATCCCAAAGTTGACGCGCCGGCAGCTATGGCGGGCAAGCCTGCGAGATCTCCGTGCGAGATGTGTACAGGCGCATCCGCGCTCAGTGCCCTCGTTGTCCGACAAAGTCCATGTACCTCCTCGGCTTGGACCGTGACGGGAAGCTCAGTCTCGGTTCTGACAACCGTTAACACCCATGCTGACGGGTCCAAGGAAGCGAGGGCGCCGATATGTGCGTCCAGTGCCGCCCCACTGGCCCAGAAGGGTGGCGTACCCGCAATTGTCAGCACCGCGCGTGGATCGCGGCGAATCGCTTCTCGGGCCACGTCCAAAGCCACAACGCTGAACATTTCCAAGCCAGAGTGCAGGAGTACCGTTGGAGCACAATGAGATACGTTTAGCGAATCTTGTATCCCGAACACCTTGTCCACGTGACCCTCTATAAGGGCCTGATCAGACAGGTCTCCGCGTGCCCCTGCCCAAAGGTCGTACTCATCGTAGAAGCGAAGGTCACCAACACCGCTCATCTGCAGGACGTGCGTCATGGGATCGAACATCACGTTGACACCGCCAGCTTGTAACTCGGCGATGCGGTTTGCCGCGCTCGGCTTCCTGCCGGCGCCGGCATGTTGTTGAAATGGCGTTGCCCAGGGCGTGATTACGGCGCCACTTGCGGAGCCGCTGCTTACGGACTCAATAATCCAGCCGGCCAAGTTTCGTGGACTGTCCTCGATCCAAATGCTCATACGAACGGCTCCAATGCATCAGCGAGCTTGCGGCCGTTGCGGAATCGCCGGGCAGGCTGAGCGTGGAGCATTTGAAGCACTATCGCTTGCTCGCCAGCACCTAGATCTGGTCGCTCGGTCCCAAGGTCGGCGACAAGCTCTGCTCGCTGCAAGCGGCGAGCGTAGTCTGCATCGTCACCGTGATACGGAATGGGGATATTCCCCGTCAGTGCTTGGTACATCAGGATGCCGACGCCGAAGACGTCGGAGGACGGCATAGGAACTCCGGAGTAAGCGTTCATGTGCTCCGGGGTGTGATAGCCGTACGTGCCCGGCTGTCCGATACCTGTTATGCCGGTCCTGAGCGTGTGGCGGGCGAAGCCAAAATCCATAACCTTGTAGCTGCCGCTCGATAGCCGTCGCACGTTGTTGGGGCTGAGGTCCCGGTGTATGACGCCGTTGGCGTGGGCGGCTGCCAAACCGAGCGCCACTTCGTAACCAAGGCGGGCCACGTCAGACCATGACCACTTGCTGGTAAGCAGCGGACTCAGGTCCTCGCCGTCGAGAAACTCCTCCAGCCATGTTGCACCGCGCGCGGGACTGCCCAGGGCAACGAGGTCGGATACGACCTTCACGACGTGCGGGCTAGTCAGTGACTTTAGGAGCTCGACTTCGCGTTCGGCTCTCGTGAGCGTTGTAGGCGAAGTCGCCGTGAGCGCGACGACCTTCAGCACGCATTGTTGCCCTGATCGGTCAACCAAGCGGACGGCCTTCTGACCACCTAGAGCTCCGATCGGGCCATTGTCCACCACACTCAAGGCAGTGCAAGCTTCTGCGATAAGCGCGGCGTCCGCCACACTCATTCGGCGTCGCTGGTGTCTGGCGGGCGCCGCTCCGGGAGCGGTGCCTCGCTCCTTGCATTCGACCGCAGCATCGTTGCTCCTCCCTGTCGTCCTCTTAGCTACCTCGAAGGCGGGGTCAATCGAGTATCGAGGCTATACGTCCCATCGCGGCTTCCGTCGCGAATCCGCTCGTCAGCAAGTCGTGGCGACTGGATGGGTGTTACAGCTTGGCTGCTGAATTTGCCGGGTCACGTGTTTTGCCATCCGCGAGCTGGCCGGTGGAGCCTGGCCAGGCATCGCTATCCGGGACAACTGATGCGGTCAGGCGCCCTATTGGCACATATTTGGCATGCAGCTCGTATAGCTCGGCTAGATACCAAGTTTAAGCTGGAAGAACTCTGGTGCGCGATACTGGGATTGAACCAGTGACCTCTTCCGTGTCAGGGAAGCGCTCTCCCGCTGAGCTAATCGCGCTGGGAGGAAATTTTTTGGAGGTGGAGACGGGAATCGAACCCGTGTGCACGGCTTTGCAGGCCGTTGCCTCACCACTCGGCCACTCCACCGCTGGGGTTGATGCCTCTTGCACCTTCGAGCGGATGACGGGATTCGAACCCGCGACCCTCACCTTGGCAAGGTGATGCGCTACCAACTGCGCTACATCCGCGCGCAACGAGCGAGATCGTCGCCCGGTGCGAAGGACGACGATAGTCCACCTGAGCGGGCGCACACAAATCTCTCGGCGCGTTGTCGCTCCAGGCTATAACGCACCCCCGGGGGGCGGATAAGTCATGTGCTGGTAGCCGGCCGTTCGTGCTAGTCTCTGACGTCGTTCGCCTCTCGGCGCCGGTCCCGTGGCTCAGTGGAAGAGCGTCCGCTTCACACGCGGAAGGTCGCTGGTTCGATCCCAGCCGGGACCACACAATCTGACCTGCATCGACACGATAGGCGCGGCCGTCGGCCGAGCCATCACCCCCAAACATCCCTGCATCCAAGGGATTCAAGCGCCCAGACGGCGCTCAGGCATCGGCACCACCGCTTCCAGTCCCGGTCCGACCTGTCTCGCGGGAGCGCTCCCCAATGCTGTACAGTTCTGAACTACCCAACTATGGAACTCAAGTTCCGTCGGCGGGTCCGGTCCGGCACGTCAACCTCGACGCGGGTGCCGACAACTCATGTGTGATGTTGCGGCTCTCGGCGGTGGCCGTCAGAGGAGGGGATGCGGGTGTATCGATGGTTCAAGAGGGCGTGGATACCGCTACTCCTTGTCGTCGTCGTCGCGCTCGGCGGATATGTGGTACTTCGCGTTCGCGCCAGCTTCGGTGCCAACACGGCTGTCGCGCACGGCGACGTGAATGCCGAGACGAAGCCCTTCAATCCAAAGCACATCACCTACGAGATCACGGCCCCCTCGGGCGGTGGCAGCGTCAGCGTCAACTACCTCGATGAAAACGGGCAACCCCACCTCGTCGAAAACGCCCCGCTGCCGTGGTCGTACACCATCGTGACGACCCTGCCGTCGATGTCGGCCAACATCGTCGCCCAGGGCGACACCGGCATGCGCCACATCCGGTGCCGGGTCATCGTCGACGGCCAAGTCCGCGACGACCGCAGTCTCGACGAATACCAACCGTTCATCTACTGCTTGGTGAAATCCGTATGAGTAACGAGCCTGGCTCTCGCTCCCGCATCGCCCGCCTGATCCGCGTCATGGCGGTGCCGATCATCCTGTTCTGGATTCTCGTCGCGCTCGGCACCACGCTGTTCACGCCGGCGCTGGGCGAGGTCGCGGGCAAGCACTCGGTGCCCATGACTCCGCGGGACGCGACCGCCTTCAAAGACATGATGAACATCGGCCACAAGTTCCAGGAGTTCGACACCGACTCCTCGGCGATGGTCGTGTTGGAAGGCGACGACAAGCTCGGGGACAGCGCGCACGTCTTCTACAACAAGATCGTCGAGAAGCTCAGGGCCAGCAAGCACGTTCAGTTCCTCCAGGATTTCTGGAGTGACCCGCTGACCGCCGCCGGCTCCCAGAGCCCGGACGGCAAGGCCGCCTACGTGCAGGTCTTCCTCGACGGCGCGCAGGGCACCACGCCCGCCCACGCGTCGGTCGCCGCGGTCCGCAAGATCGTCAAAAGCGTGCCGCCTCCGCCGGGCGTCAAGGCCTACGTGGCCGGTAACACCGCGCTCAATACCGACACGCTGATCGCCGCGCACAACAGCATGGACCTGATGACGCTGGTCACGATCGGCGTCATCTTCGTGATGCTGCTGATCATCTACCGGTCGCTGAAGAATGCGATCCTGGCGTTGATATTGGTCCGCTTCGAGCTGTATGCCGCGGAAGGCATCGTGGCGACCGCCGGCAATCTGGACATCATCGGTCTGACCCCGTACGCCGTCAGCATGGTCACGATGCTGACCATCGCCACGGGAACCGACTATTTCATCTTCCTGTTGGGCCGCTATCACGAAGCCCGATCCCGTGGCGAAGACAAAGAGCAGGCGTACTACAGCGCCTACAACGGCGTGGTGCACGTCATCCTGGGGTCGGGCCTGACGATCGTCGGCGCCTGCCTGTGCCTGACCGCGACCAAACTTCCGTACTTCCAGACGATGGGCATCCCGTGCGCCATCGCCTTGGTGGTGACGATGCTGGCGGGCCTGACGCTGGCTCCCGCGTTACTCGCGGTCGCATCCAAGTTCGGTTTCTTCGATCCGAAACGTCAAGTGTCGGAACGGGGTTGGCGCAAAGTCGGCACCATGGTGACGAGGTGGCCGGTACCGATCATTGTCGTGACGTTCTTTATCGCGGTGATCGGTTTCGTCAGTCTGACGACCTATGTCCCGACCTACAACGACAAGAAGTTCACCCCGCCGGACATCGCGGCCAACGTCGCGCAGACAGCGGCCGAGCGGCACTTCACCCCGGCGCGCATGAATCCGGAATTGCTGATGGTCGAGGCCGACCACGATCTGCGCGATCCGGCGGACATGCTGATCATCGACAGGATCGCCAAGAGCGTCTTCCATGAACGCGGCATCGGTCGGGTGCAAACCATCACCCGGCCGCTGGGCGCGCCGATCGAGCACAGTTCGATCCCGTTCGTGATCGCCATGAACAGTTCGAGCACCCTGCAGACGGCGAAATTCATGAACGACAGCATGGCGTCGATGCTCGAGCAGGCCGACGAGATGGGCCGAACGATCGCCGTCATGCAGCACATGTATGGCGTCATGAAGGACATGACCGCAACCACCCACGAGATGACCGGCGATATGCACGTCTTGCAAGGTGATATCGAGGGAGTGCGGCAGCACATCGCGGATTTCGAAGACACCTGGCGCCCGATTCGCTCCTATTTCTATTGGGAGAAGCACTGTTTCGACATCCCGGTGTGCTGGTCGTTGCGGTCGATCTTTGACACGCTCGACGACATCGACCTCATGGCCGACGACATCGGGAAAACCACCAAAGACATCGACAAGCTCGATATTTTGATGCCGCAACTGCTCGCCGACTTTCCCAAGACCATCGAGTCGATGCAGAGAATGCGCGACTACATGCTGTCCACCCACAGCTCCATGGCGGGCATTCAGCAGCACATGCAAGAGAACGCCGAAGGCTCCACGATGATGGGCAACTACTTCGACGAAGCCAAGAACGACGACAGCTTCTATCTGCCGCCGGAAGTCTTCAAAAACCCCGACTTCAAGCGCGGCCTGAAAATGTTCGTCTCGCCCGACGGTAAGGCGGTCCGGTTCATCATCACCCACCAGGGCGATCCCGCCTCGGTGGAGGGAATCCAGCACGTCCAGGGCGTCAAGCAGGCGGTCGCCGATGCGATCAAGGGAACTCCGCTGGAGTCGGCGAAGGTGTCGCTGGCCGGCACCGCCTCGATGTACAGCGACATGCAGGACGGCGTGAAGATCGACCTGACGATCGCCGGCATCGCGACGCTGATCCTGATCTTCTCGATCATGCTGCTGATCACCCGCAGCCTGGTGGCATCCCTGGTGATCGTCGGTACCGTGCTGGCGTCGCTGGGCACCGCATGCGGTCTGTCGGTGCTGCTCTGGCAGGACATCCTCGGGGTGGGCCTGCAATGGATCGTGCTCCCGCTGACGGTGATCATCCTGCTGGCCGTGGGATCCGACTACAACCTGCTGCTCGTTTCCCGGCTGAAGGAAGAAATCCCGGCCGGCCTCAACACCGGCATCATCCGGGGCATGGGCGCGTCGGGCCGGGTGGTCACCGCGGCCGGCCTGATCTTCGCGGCGACCATGGCGTCGATGATCGTCAGTGACCTGGTGGTGATCGGGCAGTTCGGCACCGCGATCGGGATGGGCTTGCTCGTCGACACGTTCATCGTGCGGGCCTTCATGACACCGGCGATCGCGGCCGCGCTGGGTCGCTGGTTCTGGTGGCCGCTGAACACCTTCAAGATGAGGAAGGCTGCCCCAGAACCAGAGAGCGACACCACTCCCGTCCGGCAACTGACAACGGTGTAGCGCTCGTGGTTGGAAAAGGTGACACCCAGGCTGGTATCGGGCATATCAGTGAGATGGAATTGAAGCTTCGCCAACGCACGGTTGGCAAGCTGGACCGATCCCGTGATCCCGCGATCCTCAACGCCGCTCTCGCCGCACTGACCGAGAACGGCTACGACGCCACCAACATGGACGACATCGCCGCGCGCGCCGGCGTCGGCAAGGCCGCGATCTACCGGCGCTGGTCGTCGAAGGCGGCGTTGATGACCGACGTCCTCGTCTACTGGCGACCCGATCTGCGTACCGACGACGCCCCCGACACCGGGAGTTTGGCCGGCGACATCGACACCCTCATCGACCGGGCTGTCAGCCACGACGAAGGGTTGATCACCAACGACCTGTTGCTGCGCGTCGCGCTGGAAGCCACTCGCGATCCCCAACTCGCCACGGCCATCGACGATTTGATGCTGCTGCGGGGCGGACGTCAGATCTCGATCGTTCTGGCCCGCGCCGTGGCGCGCGGTGAAATCCCCGCCGACCGCGACTGGTCGCTGGTCGCCAACGTCCTCACGGCGATGAGCCTGCTACGAGTGCTCAACGGACAAACCGTGGACGCGAAGTTCCTGCGACAGGTCACCGACACCCTCGTTCTGCCCGCAATCTCCAACCAGAGCGGTTCGAGCTGAGTTTCAGGCGACCCGGCGCCGGCCGATAACACCCTCGGTCCACGCGCGGTCCTCGGTGTAGAGCGCCTCGCCCTCCTGCTGCACGCGCTTGGCCTTGCCGGCCTCGTGGCCCTGGCCGCCGGGGGCGGCGCCCATCGGCATGCCCATCCCGCCGCCGTTGTTCAAGGCCGCGTACGCGGCGGGGACCGGGATCCCACCCGCCACGCCGGCGCCGCCGGGCGCCGCACCGCCGACCCGGGAAATCGAATCGGAGAGCACCGGGCGCTGCAACGGCATCTTCGGCATCGGCGGAATGCCGCCACCCCCAACGGATGCGGGCTTGAGCCCCGGGCTCGCCTTGGCGGACGCCGCTTTGGAGTTCATCACGGCGTCGGTCAGCTTGGAGTCGGTCGCCGTGTCCGGCATGCCGGCGGACGGCAACGCGGGCATACCGCCCGGCAGGGAAGGCAGTCCGTCGGTCGGGAGGGGCAGGGCATCGACGCCGGGACCGGGCTCAGGGCCGGACGCGGTCTGCGCGTCGATTTTGTAGGCGACGGGAGGCCTCGGCGGATTCACCGGCGCCAGCGCTGCCCGCTGCTCGTATTCGGCCAGCACCGCCTCCGACTTCGCCTGGTACTGCGCGTAGAGCCGTAGTAGCGCCTGTTTGCCGAACGTTTCCCAGCCCGGCACGCTCTGGTTCAAAATCCATCGCTCGTCGAGCTGCCGCAGCTGCGCCAGCGTGGGGTGCTCGCTGACAGCCCAGCGGTGTGCGGCAACGAGGTTTCGGGCCTGGGTGGACAGCTGACCGCACAGTCTGGCCATCTGGTCCAGCCACGCGCGATCCTGATCGAAGTGCTGCTCGACGGCGGCGCTCGCCTCGCTGTCCCAGTCCGTGAAGGGCCGGAACCGAAAGCTGGCGTGCGACAACGTTCGCAGGTAGGCCGCCCACTCGTCCGCGAAGTTCAGCAGCGATGCGCCCTGGTCACCCTGCATCAGGGCCTTCGCCGCCTCTTTGGTCGGGTAGTAGGGGATGGGGTCCGAGGCCATCAGTGAAACCGTGCTGGTCAGCATCGGCGGCTCGACATCGCAATCCGGCTGGGGAGGCGCTGCCGCGGCGACGGGCGTGTCGTTGTCGAGGGCGTCCGCGGCCAGCTCGTCGGTCTCCGCGTAGGCCTTGGCGGCGTTTCGCAGTGATTGCGCCAGGCGTCCGTGCTCGCGTTCGCCGGCGGCCAGGTAGATCCGCATGTTGTCGGCGGACAGGCCGAGTTGTTCGGCCGCCCGGGCGGCCAGCTCGAGAGCGCACGGCGCGTGGCCGTTGTCGGTCGGTACGCCCGCAATCCGGGCGTCGAGCTCGTCGGCCCGGGCGACCAGCTCGGCGTACTCCACGTTCAGCGTCTTTGTCATCGCGATTCGTCTCCTGGCTGCTATCTGCGGTCGGTGTGGTTATCGCTTGATAACTTGAAACTAGGTTATCAGCCGATAACCAGATGTCAAGCGTTGTTAGCCGGCAAATTGGGCGGCTCCGACGGCCGTGACCTGGCGCGGGTTAGGAGTTCAAGGCGGCGAGCGGCTAGATTCCGATGCTCGGCCGCGTGGTCCGGACGTCTAAACCGTCTGCGGCAGAAGAGATTTCGGGCAAGCGGGCGGGTTCGACCAAGAGCGCGATCATCGCGAACTCGAGGATCTCGTCCGGGTTGACCTGCAGCGAGGGTGTCAGCGCGTCGAATAGCGCCTGCAAGAGCCTCGACGCCGAAGTCGGGTTCATGGCCCGCACGTCACCTTCGGCCTGCGCCGCTTCGATCAGATCCGCCAGCGCCTGCTCGATCTTCGCGGCCAGTTCCTGCTCCGCGATGAAGCGGTCCTGCCACAGGTCCGGGGTGGCGATGACAGAGACGACCACCTCGGGCGAGGCGTGCAGATGGTCGAGGGACTCCCGCAGCATGCGGTGCAGCTTGACGACCGCCGGCGCGGGCAGCGCCGCGAGCTCATCGGCCAGCTCGCCCGGCCACTCCAGGGCAAGGCGGACCAGCGCCGCGAAAATGTCGCTCTTGGCCGAGAAGTGCTTGTAGAGGGCCGGCTGCTCGACCCCGACGGCGGCCGCGATGTCGCGGGTGGAGGTGGCGGCATAGCCCTGCTTGGCGATCAGCTCGGCGGCGGCGCGCAGGATCCGAGCCTTGGTCGACTGCTTGGCATCCGCGGGCATGGGGCTGAGGTTAGTCATCGACGGCATCGCCGCCTATGCGTGGGCCGCCCCCTCTGGCACACCGGCGCGATCCGGTCCAGACTGAAGCGGCGACATCACCAGCTCATGCCGGAGAGGACAGAATGACCTCGTTAGAGCTAACCAGCACCGGGACAGCGGATTTCACCGAGGGCGATGTCTACTTCATCGGCAACGCCACCACCTTGATCCGCTTCGGCGGGCTGACGATCCTGACCGATCCGGCCTTCCTGCACAAGGGCGAGCACGTGTTTCTGGGCCACGGCATCTGGGCCCGGCGCGAGGTCGAGCCGGCCTGCCAGATCGCCGACCTGCCCCCGATCGATCTGATCGTGTTGTCGCACTACCACGGCGACCATTTCGACGACGTCGCCGCGCAAGAACTCGACAAGAACCTGCCGATCGTCTCGACGGCCGACGCGGTGGACAAACTCGGCGCCCTCGGCTTCCGACAGGGCCACCCGCTGGACACCTGGGAATCCCTGCAGGTACACAAGGGCGACGCGACGCTGACGATCACCGCGATGCCGGGCAAGCACTCCACCGAAGAGGAGGTCAACGAGCTGCTAATGCCGGTCAACGGGCACCTGCTGGACTTCAGCCGCAACGGCGAGCAGCTCTACCGGCTCTACATCACCGGCGACACGATGGTCGTCGACGACCTCGCAGACATTCCACGCCGCTACCCCGGCATCGACCTCGGCCTGATCCACACCGGCGGCACCACCTTCCTGGTCACCGTCGTCACGATGACGGGGGAGCAGGGCGTGCGGACCGTCGAGATCACCCAACCGCGCACGGCGATCCCGATCCACTACAACGACTTCTCGGTGTTCCTCTCGGGCCTCGATGACTTCAAGAAGGCCGCCGAGGCCTCCTCGGCCAACACCAAATTCGTCTACCTGGCCCACGGCGAGACCTACACGTTCACGCCCTGCGCGTGAGGGCAACAATGAGTATCGGACGAAACTAAGGACGGGGACGAGCAATGGTTAACAACGAAGGTATCGGCACGCTGAAACTCGAATGCCCGCAAACGCATCCCGTGGGCCGGATTCTCAAAGAGGCCCCGCAACACCAAGTCGTCTACGACCCCGGCGCCCAGGTGGGGCCGCGCCGGTTCTGGCCGGACGAAGACGACCAGCCGCGGTTCATCACGACCTGCCCCCAGTGCGGCAAGTCGGTCGGCGAATCCACGACCACGCTGCAGGACAAGCATCGCAACCTGCTCTTCAGCATGTCCGAGGTCACCGAGGTCGCGACGCTGCCGTATGTGTAGACGCGGGCGCCGGCGGGTCTCGCGCATACTGTAAGAGTTTCAGTAGCGCGCCGAAGCGAGAGGAATCCCGTGACGCAGATCCCGCAGACAACGCCCCTGCCCCCGGACGGGGATTGGCTGGGCACCCCGTATCTGTCGTTCGAGCGCCGGGGACCGATCGCGATCTGCACGATCGATCGCCCCGAGGCGCGCAACGCCATGACGCCCGCGATGTACTTCGGAATCCGTTATGCCGTAGGCCTTGTCAACGGAGACCCCGGCCTGGCGGGTCTGCTGATCACCGGCACCGGGGACGTCTTCGCACCCGGCGGCGACATGACCGGCGGGGGAGGCGTCGACGACTGGATCACCTTCGGCGCCGCGCTGGGCATGGACGTCACGCCGTTCGACGCGGTGCGGACCTCGGCCAAGCCGATCGTGTCCGCCGTCAACGGGCTGTGCCAGGGCGGCGGCATGCAGATCGCGCTGTGCAGCGATTTGTCCGTGGTGAGCGAGCGCGCGTCGTTCCGGGTACCCGAGCTGTTCCGCGGCTACGCCGACACCTACTACAGCCAGATGCTGCTGCGCCTGATCGGGCCGGTGCGCACTCGCGACCTGATGTTCACCGGCCGGGTGCTGACCGCGCAGGAAGCCCTCGATTGGGGCCTGGTGACCAGGGTGGTGCCGCACGAGAGCCTGTTCGAGGTGGCCGGCGACCTGCTCGCGCAGAGCTGCCGGACCGCGCCGCGCGCCCGCAACGTCATCAAATCCAGCATCGACAACTATCTGGGCCTGTATGACCGCATCGGCATGACCGGCAGCCTGATGGACGCCGAGGCACGTGAAGGCGTCCGCGCGTTCAAGGAGCGGCGCTCGCCGGACTGGGTGCACCCGGAGCTGCGGACCGAAGGGCGTCTCTAAGGCCGCGCCTAGTCCTTCAAGTCGATCCACTCGCCGTGCGGGGCGGTGCGCAGCAGTCGTTTGACGCCCGCCTGGTCGAATGCCGCGGCCAGTTCCGCCGGGCCCTCGCTGAAGTGGGCCCAGCCGTCGACGTGGGCCGGTATCACCACCTTGGCCCCCAGGATTTCGGCGGCCGCGGCGGCGCGGGCCGAGGTCAGCGTCAGCGGGCGTCCGCGCTCCTTGGTCGGCACGATCGCGGCCCCCGCGAACAGCACCACGACGTCGATTTCACCGATCCGGTCCGCCACCTCGCCGACGGCACTCATCGAGGCGTTGTCCCCGCTGAGATAGATGGTGGGCAGGCCGGGTCCGTACAGCACGAAACCCGTCACCTCGCAGTTGACGTTGCCCTCCATGTCGCGCATCCCGTCGGCCGGACCGTGCACGGCCGGAACCGCTTGTGCCGCAACGCGTCCGGGCCCACCCGGCAGGTAGTAGGACTGCCATGGTTTCAGTCCCACTGCCGGCGGCCCGAATCGCCCCGCGGCGCCGGGATTGGTGACGATCAGCGGCGCGGCTTCGGCGAAGCGGCGGCCGGCGGTGTCCAGATTGTCGGGATGCTGGTCGTGGCTGATCAGCACCACGTCGACCTGCCCCAGGTCCTCGGCGCTGACCGCGGGACCGGTCAGTTTGTTCAGGTAGTCATGGGGCCCGGGCGGGTCGAAGGTCGGGTCCATCACGATCCTGCGGCCCCCGATGTCGATGACCGTCGTGGGGCCACCCAGCACCGCGATCGCGCCGTCCCGTCGCTTCGCGTCGACTACCTCGCTCATGTCGCCCCTGATTGCATTCGCGGAGAATCGATATCGGGTCGAGTGCAGGCTATAACATCGCCGGTCTGCGGATCGCGGTGACTTCGACTTCCACCCGGATATCCGGCCAGACCAGCGCCGGGATCACCGCGAGCATGAAGACCGGCTCATGTTTGATCACCGACGAGCGCACCGCCGCATAGGCCGGAATGTCGGCCGCGTCGGTCAGCCACTGCCGCACGCTGACGATGTCGGACAATCTCGCCCCGGCCCGGCTCAGTGCCTCCTCGACGTTGCGCCACGCCTGGGTGGCTTCTTCGGTGAAGTCGTTCGGCAGCGTTCCGTCGGGACGCAGCCCGGGCGTGCCGGAGGTGTAGATGACCTCGGAGCCCGCGGGGATGCGTACCGCGTCGGCGTACTTGCCGATATGTGCGGCGATGCCGGTGCTGATCGGTTCGAACGGCCTGCTCATTACACCCTTTCGTCGTGGATCGTGCAGCCGGCATCAGACGCTGCGGCCGCGATCCTTCCAATATGGTTCGCGGAGCTGGTTTTTCAATATCTTTCCACTCGCATTGCGGGGCAGCGCGTCGACGAAATCGACTGTCCGCGGGCATTTGTAGCCGGCCAGGTGCCGGCGGCAGAACTCGATGACCTCGGCGGGTTCCAGCTCGGTGCCGGCAACGACGATCGCCTTGACCGATTCGCCCCAGCGGTCGTCGGGCACACCGATGATTGCGGCATCGACGAGTCCGGGGTGTTGGAGGAGCACGCTTTCCACCTCGGGCCCGTACACGTTCTCACCGCCGGTGATGATCATGTCCTTCAGCCGGTCCTCGATGAACAGGTAGCCGTCGTCGTCGAGGCGCCCGATGTCGCCGGTGCGCAGCCAGTCGTCGTCGGTGATGGTGTCGGCGGTCGCCTCGGGCCGGTTCAGATAGCCGATCATCCGTTGATCGCTGCGCACCCAGACCTCGCCGGACTCGCCGTTGGGCAGCTGCTCACCCGACTCGGGGTCCACAATGCGAATCTCGTTGCCCTGTGCTGCCTTTCCGGCCGACATGAGCAGCTCGGGACGGCTGGAATTGCGATGGTCGTCGGCGTCGAGCGCCGCGATCGCGCCACACAGCTCCGTCTGCCCGTACACCTGCACGAAGTTCATCTCGGGCCAGGCCGCAAGCGCGCGCTGCAGCAACGGCAGGGGCATGGGCGCCGCTCCGTAGACCAGGTAGCGCAAACCCGAGATCGCACCGATCGCCGCTTCCCCGGCGTCCAGGAACCGCGCGATCACCGGCGGCACGAAAAAGGCATGCGTCGCACCGGCTTTCACGGCGCCGATCAGCGTCGCCGCCTCGGGCTCACGGGTCAGGAACGTCGGTACGCCCGCGCGGATACCGAAGAACGCGTACGCGATCCCACCGACGTGAAACAGCGGCATGGCGACCAGGTTGGCGTCTGCGTCCGAAAACGGAAACGGCGGAGACAGATTCACGATGTGATTGACCAGCGCGCGCTGCGTCAGCTGAACGCCTTTCGGGCGCCCGGTGGTGCCCGAACTGTATATCGTGATAGCGGCGTCGGTATCCGCGACATCGGGGTCGACGTCGACAGGTGAGGCCGCGGCGACCAAGGATTCATATTCGTCGTCGGAACCGCCCACCACGATGATGCGGTCCACGCCAGGGGTTTTCGCGCGGATCGCTTCGACCGCGGGCGCCAGCTCGGCACCGACGACAAGCACGCGTGCGCCGCTATCGTTGAGTACGTGCACGAGCTCGTCGCCGATCACCCGCCAGTTGACGATGGTCGCCACCGCGCCGATCGACGTGGCCGCCAACAGGGTTTCCAGACAGGCTGGGTGGTTCTTGTCCAGGAATGCCACCACGTCGCCCCGCTGCAAACCGGCGGACCGCAGCATTCCGGCGGTCTGGCGAATCCGCGACACCCACTGTGCCCACGTCCACTGCTGCTCGCCGAAGTGGATCGCTACGTCGTCAGGCCGGTGCTGCGCGTGCCGCTCGACCACTCCGACCAGCGTCTCCGTCGTCCCGGTGGTGACGTCGGCTGGTGGCATTACTCCTCCGCTCATCGAAGCTCATGAATTCCCCGAGTTCAGTCAAGCCAAGGCTAGTCACCCTGTCCACAACGAGTTTCGGTGAGAGTGGGAGGCTCTATCCTGGGAGCAATCCGATCATGGCTAAAGACGCCTGATTCAGCGAATGATCAGCTGTGATGAATCACGGTGTGCTGGCACGCGACCTCCCGACGCACGAGCAGGTCGTCGCCCAAGCCCGCGCGGTGCAACCGATTCTGGCTAAGCACGCCGCAACGGGCGAATCGCTTCGCCGGCTACCGGACCCGGTCGACGCCGCCCTCACCAGGGCCGGGATGTTTCGGCTGCAGACTCCCAAGCGCTTCGGCGGCTACGCCGCCGGTGTTCGCACCGTGCTGGAGGTGGGCGAGGCACTCGGCGAGGCCGACGCCTCCGCGTCGTGGCTGGTTGTGCTCGGCGCGTCGGCCAGCTCGCTGGCCGCCCGGTTTGGGCCGCAGGCTCAGGAGGAGTTCTTCGGATCGAATCCCGACGCACGATTCGCCGGATCGACGAACCCCGGCACGGCGCGGCGGGTGCCGGAGGGGCTGAGCGTCTGCGGGCGTTGGCCCTACGCGTCGGGCGCCTATCAAGCCGACTGGGCATTGGTGGGCGGAGTTTTGCCCGGCGAGCCGGAGGAGGCGATGCTGTGCGCGATGCCGGCCGCCGAGCTGACGCTGGAAAACACTTGGCGCACTATCGGTATGCGGGGAACCGGCAGTGACACCTGGGTCGCCGACGATGTCTTCGTTCCCGACTATCGGGCCGTCTCCCTCGGCGCGATCGCCGACGGAACCCTCCCGCCGACCGCCGACGAGCCGATGTACCGGCTGCCGGCCGTCCCGGCGGTGATGGTGCCCTTGCTGGCCCCGCTGCTGGGAGTCGGGCGCGCTGCGCTACGTTTCGTGGCGGATAACGCGCAGACCAAACCGCTTGCCGGTACCACGATTTCGCGACAGCGCGAATCGGTCGGGCTACAGATACGGATCGCCGAAGCGGCGATGCGCCTGTCCACGGCACGGCTGCACGCGTACGACATGGCAGCCACGGTCGATGCCGCGGCCACCGATGGACGAACCTTCGGCTACGCCGCCCGCGCGGAGTTCCGCGCCCGGCTCGGCTATGCCGCCCATCAGGTCGTCGACGCGCTGTCGATCCTGGTCGACGCGCACGGTGCGGGAAGCTTCGCGGAATCCAGCCAACTGCAACAGTATTGGCGCGACGCGAACACCGCGGCGCGGCACGCGGGCCTGCAGGCGACCGTCGGCTACGAGGTCTACGGAAAGTCGATCCTGGGGGTACCGGAACGCATCAGCAGCACGGTGTAATCAGGCGGTTGCCAAGGTGATTCGTGACCGGTAGGGGTCGGTGAACGGCAGCCAAGCCTCGTCGAGGTCGGGTACTTCGGCGGCGGCTGCCAGCGCGTCGATCACCCCCCGCACGGTCTCGCGGTTCTCGATACGCCGCCACACCAGCGACCACGTCCAAAAGGGTGCGGGCGCGGCAATCGGGCGTTGTACGAGGTCTGCTGGCAGCGCGGCAGTTTGGGCCTTGGGGGAGCTGAGCACCGGCCGGCCCAGCCGACGGACATGCTCGAAAAACATTGGGGCAGCAAGCCCGCCATCGCTGATCCGCACCGTGCGGGCGCCGGTCTCCCTGGCGAATTGCTCCCCGTACCGGTTCCAGGAGAACCAGCTACCGGAGTCGGCGTCGAGCAACACGACCGCGTCGGACGCGTCGACCGCGGAGGTGTCCGAGCCGACGCTGACCGCGTAGAGCTGTTCTGCGCCAATGAGATGCGCATTGAGGCCGTGCCGGTCCAGATCGGAGGAGCGCACCCCGCAGATCGCCAAATCGACGCCGCCCTCGGCGACCCGGGTGACCTGCGCGTGCGACGGCAGCACCCAGGTGTCGATGTGCACCTTCGCCACCGCGGACGTCCGATCGGCCAGGTCCGGCGGAAGCCACTGCGCATAGCCGATCCGCACGGGTTCGGCCAGCGACAGCCCGATTGCCGACCGCCGCAACTGATCTGCCTGATCCAGCAGCGTGCGGGCCGACGGCAGCAACGCCGCACCCGTGGCCGTCAGGGTGACCGAGCGCCGGTCGCGATCGAATAATCGCACCCGCAGATCTCGTTCGAGGACCTTGATTTGCTGCGAAAGTGACGGTCCGGCAATGCATAACCGCTTGGCGGCACGACCGAAATTCAGCTCTTCGGCGACCGCTACGAAATAACGAAGATGACGCAACTCCACACAGAAAATGCTAGTGCGACACTGGGAGTTACGGCCTAGCAGAATCGTGTTGACAACGTATGTAACCATTGCTGGCAAACACTCTGATAAAGGAATCAACACATGGTCAATGTTGATCGCGCCCGTCACCGCACGTTCGTCGTGACGGGCGCGGCGTCCGGCATCGGCCTGGCTACCGCGCGGCGGCTGGTAGCCGAGGGCGGCACCGTCATCGGAGCCGACCTGGAATCCCCGCCCGACTTGGGTCCCGACTTCCACTTCGTGACGGCCGACGTGACCGACGAAGCCGCCATCGAGGCCGTGCTGGCCGCGGTGCCCGGCCGCCTCGACGGAGTTTTTCACGCCGCCGGTGTGGCCGGGGGTGGTCCGGTCCATCTGCTTGACCGTGCCGAGTGGGATCGCGTGATCGGGATCAACCTCACCGGCACGTTCCTGGTGGCCAAGGCTGCCCTGGCCAGGATGATCGAGCAGGACAGGGTCGACGGCGAACGCGGCTCGATTGTGACCGTCGCCAGCATCGAGGGACTGGAGGGCACCGCCGGCGGCAGCTCCTACAACGCGGCCAAGGGCGGGGTTGTGCTGCTCACCAAGAACATTGCGCTCGACTACGGCCCGAGCGGCATTCGGGCAAACGTCATTTGTCCCGGTTTCATCGATACGCCCATGGCCCAAAGCGTTTTCGGGCTGCCGGGGATGGAGGGTCCGCTGGCCTCGATCACCGAGGAGCATGCGCTGCAACGGCTCGGCCGGCCCGACGAGGTCGCGGCCATGGCGGCGTTCCTGTTGTCACTCGACGGGTCATTCGTCAGCGGTCAGGCCATCGCCGTGGACGGCGGTTACACCGCGGGTCGCGATCACGGTGTCGTCAAACTCTTCGGCTTTCCCGAGTAGCACTCTAAGATTCGCGAATGGTTACTGCTGACGATGCGATCGAGGCGATTCGCGCTACCGGGGGAGCCCAACCCGGCGCTCGGGCGCTGCACGCGAAAGGCACGCTGTACCGCGGTACGTTCACCGCTACCCGCGATGGGGGAGAACTCTCCCGGGCAAAGCATCTCGACGGTTCAACGGTCCCGGCGCTGATCCGCTTCTCCAACGGATCCGGCAACCCGGCACAGCCCGACGGCTCGCCGGGAGTGCGTGGGATGGCGGTGAAGTTCACTCTGCCCGACGGATCCACCACCGACGTGTCGACGCAGACCGCCCGGCTCTTCGTCGCCAGCAAGCCGGAGGGCTTCATCGATCTGCTCAAGGCGATGCGCCCCGGGCTGACGACGCCGCTGCGCATGGCCAAGTACTTCGTCACGCATCCCCGGCTGCTCGGGGCTTTGCCGGTGGTGCGCGACGCCAACAAGGTGCCGGCCAGCTACGCCACCATCGAATACCACGGCCTGCATGCATTCCGGTGGATCAGCGCCGACGGCAACGCGAGATCTGTTCGCTACCACCTGATCCCGGCCGCCGGCGAGAGCTACCTGTCGGCATCGGATGCCCGCGGTGCCGGTCCCGACTTCCTCACCGACGAACTGAATGCGCGTCTTGCACAAGGGCCGGTCAAGTTTGACTACCGCGTGCAGATCGCCGGTCCGCAGGACTCGACGGTCGACCCGTCGGCGCCCTGGCGAAGCGCCGAGACGATCGCGGTCGGCACCCTGGACATCACCGGTCTGGACACCGAGCGCGAACATGGCGGCGACATCGTCGTTTTCGACCCGATGCGGGTCACCGACGGCATCGAACCGTCCGACGACCCCGTGCTGCATTTCCGCAGCCTCGCGTATTCGGCCTCGGTCAAGCTACGCACCGGCGTGGACCGCGGCTCCGAAGCACCGCCGGCCTGACGAAAAGCCGCTCAGCTGCGCGATTGTCGGCACAAACCGACAGCGGACTATCGTCGTCGGCAGTGTCGCACTTGCATATGGTTTTGATCGCCCTGGCCGGGTTCGGCGCCGGTGCCATCAATGCACTCGTGGGATCCGGAACCCTGATCACGTTCCCGACGTTGGTCGCGCTGGGCTATCCGCCGGTCACGTCCACGATGTCCAACGCCGTCGGTTTGGTGGCCGGCAGCGTGTCGGGCACCTGGGGATACCGTTCCGAACTGAGTGGGCAGTGGGATCGGTTGCGCTGGCAGATCCCGGCCTCACTGGCCGGCGCCGCGCTGGGCGCGTTTCTGCTGCTGCACCTGCCCGAAACGGTGTTCGTCAAGATCGTGCCGGCACTGCTGGTGCTGGCCCTGCTGCTGGTCCTGGTCGGGCCGCGGATCCAGGCCTGGGCACGCCGGCGGGCCGAAGAGGCCGGGCGATCACCCGAACACGTCACGCCGGCCCGGATGGCGGTACTCGTCTTCGCAACGTTTGCCATCGGTGTGTACGGCGGCTATTTCACCGCCGCGCAGGGCATCCTGCTGGTCGGCGTCATGGGCGCGCTGCTGCCGGAGTCGGTGCAGCGCATGAACGCCGCCAAGAATTTGCTGGCGCTATTGGTGAATGTCGTTGCAGCGGTGGGCTATACGTTGGTGGCTTTCGGCCGGATCAGTTGGCCGGTTGCCGGGCTTATCGCGGTGGGTTCGCTGATCGGCGGGTGGGTCGGCGCGCGCTACGGGCGACGGTTATCGCCGAATGCGTTGCGCGCCACGATCGTCGTGGTCGGACTGATCGGCCTGTACCGCCTGGTCACGGTGTAAGACGGAATCAGCCCCAGCCAGCGGCCTCGGCGGCCTGCGCCGCAGCCGCCAACCGTGGCTACCGACCCAGCGCGGAGTCGACGGTCGGGTAGATGGGCAGCACGCCGCCGAGCCCGCACGCGTCGACAATGCGGGAAACGATTCGCTGTGGGCTGACCAACCGCAGTTCGACCCCGCGCCGGTGCAGGGCTTCGGCTTCGGCGGCCAGCACCTCGACCGCGCAGCAGGCCATGAAATCCAGTCCGGTGACGTCGACGATCAGGGGGCCGGAGGCCGTGGCGACGCCGGCCGCCTCGCTGACCAGGCTGCGCCAGGTTTGCTCGTTGCAGGCGTCGATCTCGCCGCCCGCATAGATGAGCACGGCGGTGCCGCTGCGATCGGTGGTCGCCCGCAGCGTGCTGTGCGGGTCGCCGAGCTCGTGGACCAACCGGGTGCTGAGCATCGGGCGCGGGCCCGTGGCGGGGGGAGAGCATTCGAAAATGGTCGTCATTGGGGACTCCTTATCCGGCACCGGCTGGCGCCGCGATGGATGTCCGTCCTGGGGTCTGAAGACAGACTTTCCGCGAACCGCGGATCTCCTTTGTATAACGAGACAGGGCGGTCTGTCTACTTGTGGCGTTTAAGAGTATCGTAAGTCGAAATATGGCAACCTCCGACGGCGTCCTTGTCACTCCATCCGCCCATGAACGCATTTTGAATGCGGCATATGAGCTGTTCAGCAGGCGTGGGATTCGTTCGGTCGGCACCGATGAGGTGATCGAGCGGGCCGGCGTGGCCAAGGCGACGTTGTACCGGCATTTCGCGACGAAGAACGACCTCGTGCTGGCCGTGCTGGAGCGCCGCGAAGAGATCTGGACGCACGGGTTGATCGAGGCGCGGTCCGAGCAACTCGGCGCCACGCCCGAGGAACAGCTGTTGGCGATGTTCGACGTCATGCACGAGTGGTTTCACCTCCGCGACGGCTATGAGGGCTGTTCGTTCATCAACGTGCTGCTCGAGCTGGGCGCCGATCATCCCGCCGGGCAGGCCAGCATCGCGCACATCGAGCACGTCCGCGACATCGTGCGCCGCCGGGCGCTGGCGGCCGGGCTCACCGACGTCGAGGACTTCGCTTCGTCGTGGCACATCCTGATGAAGGGGGCCATCATTCTTGCGGCCGTGGGCGACCTGGATGCCGCTCGGCGCGCCCAGAAGATGGCCATCTCGCTGATCGAGCAACATCGGCCGGCGGACGTCGTCGAGATCGGGGAGGCGGCGGGCTAGCTCGTCGCCAACGCGTCAAGCCGGGTCGGCGGCGGTGCTTCCGTGTTGCGCGGCGTGCTCTGCCTCGAGTTCGGCGATCGCACGGGATGTGCGTTCGCGCAGCAAGATTGCGGCGATCAAGCCGGCGATGATCGCGATCACAAGCGCGATCCAGGAGAACCGTTCCAGCCATCGTTCGGCGGCCATTCCCGCGAAATAGACCAGCGCGGTCGTGCCGCCCGCCCAGCAGATGGCGCCGGACACGTTGGCCGCCAGGAACCGCTGATAGTGCATCTTCAGCGCGCCGGCCAGCGGGCCGGCAAAGATTCGCAGCAGCGCGATGAAGCGCCCGAAGAACACCGCCCGGATTCCCCAGCGGTCGAACAAGCGCTCGGCCAGCATCACGTGCCCCGGGCCGAAGTGCTTCGGGAAGCGCCGGCCCAGTTTGTCGAAGAGGCCCATGCCGAAGCGCCGACCGATCGAGTAGCCGATCGAATCGCCGATCACCGCTCCGATCACGGCGGCCACGCCGACACCGATCGGGTTGACGTCAAGGTTGTGATGAGACGACATCAGCGCCGCGCTGACCAGAACAATCTCGCCGGGAAGCGGCACGCCCAGGCTTTCCACCCCGACAACACCCCCGACCACGAGGTAGACCGCCAGCGGCGGGATGGACTGCAGCAAAGCCTCGACGTTCATGGGTCCAGAATGCCTGACTGATGCCGAACCCGTACCGCAATGTCGTCGATGGGCGCGGCGCCGGGCGGGACGCTGATGGGCTCCAGCTCGGGGCGTTTGGGGAATCGCCCGTCGGCCGCGGACAGGCCGCGCATGCGGCGCCAGACCCAGGGGAAGAAATTGTCTTGCGTCCAGCGCAGCCGGCCGTATGCGCCGTCGGCAATCGACAGCTGCGTGGGATTGGGATGTGCCGCGGCCCAATCATGGCTGCTGTCAGGCAAATTCAGGGCCTCCGCGGCCGCGGCGGCGAACAGGATATGACCCTTGGGGGACGCGTGCACGCGATCGAAGCTCCAGGTGTCCCAATCGCGCATCGAGGCCGCGTTATACAGGTCGATGAGCTTGAACCCGTAGCGGCCGGCGGCGACGGTGATCGCGTTGTTCATCCGGGCAAGCCGTTTGGACACGATGCGGCCGAACGGCAGGAATTGCGCGACGTTCGGGAAGGTCGTCGTCACCACCGTCGCGCCCGATGTGGCCAGCGCCGCATAGACGTAGTCGAGCTCGGCCAGCGCCCGGGGGAACTGTCGTCCGGGCGCGATGACGTCATTCATCCCGACACACACCGTGATCAGATCGGGCTTCATAGCCAGCGCCGGAGGAATTTGCTCGATGAGCACGTCGCCCAGCTTCTTGCCGCGGACCGCGAGGTTGGCGTATAGCAACCCGGGGTAGAGGGTGTCGAGCATGATGGCGAGACGATCGGCGAATCCCAACAACCCGGTGGTTTCGTCACCGTCCCACAGGCCCTCGGTCTGACTGTCGCCGAGGGCGACGTACCTGGAGTATCCGGCACGCATAGCTCCGTACACGATGCCGAGACTAAACCCGATCCGAATTCCGATGCGCGACATCCGCCCCGAAACGCTGGCGTAGCGTGGCTGTCGCCGGACCGGTCGGCGTGAGGAGAGTCAGTGGAATTCAATCTCGCCCAAGTGTTCTCGGCTGTCGCGGCCGCCAATCCCGATCGCGACTGCATTGTATTTGGACACCGACGATTCACTTTCTCGCAAACTCACGAACGGGCCCGGCGGCTCGCGCGGGCGCTGCACTCGTGGGGACTGGGCGTGCGCCGGGAACGTCACGAGCTGGCGCCGCACGAATCCGGGCAAAGTCATCTCGGGCTGTATATGGCCAACTGCAACGAGTACCTCGAGGGCATGCTGGGCGCGTACTTGGCGCGGGTTGCCCCGTTCAACGTGAACTATCGCTACGTCGCCGACGAATTGGGCTATCTGCTGGGCAATGCCGGCGCGGAAGCGGTCATGTATCAGGCGCGGTTCGCCCCGACCCTGGCCGAGGCGCTGGAGAAATCAGAGCTGGCGCCGATGCGGCTGATCCACGTCGACGACGAGTCCGGCAACGATCCGTTGCCCGGGGCGGTGCGCTACGAGGAACTGCTGGCGTCGGTGTCCGACGAGCCGCTCGATCTGACGGTGTCGCCCGACGATCTCTACGTCCTCTACACCGGCGGCACCACCGGGATGCCCAAGGCGGTGCTGTGGCGCCAGCACGACATTTATATGAACGCGATGGGCGGACGGCCGCCGTTCGGCGGCGAGCCGGTGACCAGCATGGCGGACGTCATCGAGCGATCGCGGCTGCAAGGACCCGGCTCGATGACCTGCGCGCCGCTGATGCACGGTGCGGCGCAGTGGGCGGCCTTCATCAGCCTGTGTGGCGGCCGGCCTTTCGTGATGCCGCCGACGACCACCCACTTCGATCCGGCCGAGGCGTTGGCGCTGGCCAGCCGCGAACGGGTGATGTCGGTGTCCTTCGTCGGCGATGCCTTCGGGCGGCCCCTGCTCGACGCGCTCGAGTCCGGCGATTACGACCTGTCCGGACTGCTGCTGCTGGTCACCGGCGGAGCGGCGCTCAGCGCACCGCTCAAGCAGCGTTTCCTGGACCTGCTGCCACACCTGACCATCCTGGACGCGGGTGGCGCGTCGGAATCCGGAGCCCAGATGATCCAGGCCTCCAGTCGCGCGCACAGCGCGACCGGCCGTTTCGCCCCGAACCCGGGTGCCGTGGTGGTCAGCGAGGACCTGACCCGGATCCTCAGCCCGGGCGACGACGAGATCGGCTGGCTGGCCCAGCAGGGCCTGATCCCGCTGGGCTACCTCGGCGATCCGGAGAAGACCGCGCGGACGTTCCCGGTGATCGACGGGATCCGGCATTCGGTGCCCGGCGATCGGGCCCGCTGGTTCGCCGACGGCGAGATCGAGCTGCTGGGCCGCGATTCGGTCACGATCAATTCCGGGGGCGAGAAGATCTTCGCCGAAGAGGTCGAGGCCGCGATCGCCGAGCACCCGGCGGTGTACGACGTGGTGGTGACGAGCCGGCCCAGCACCCGGTGGGGAAACGAAGTTGTCGCGATCGTCGCGCTGGCCGACGGGGAACCGGCTTCGCAAGACGACATGGCCGACAGCATCATCGCCGAGGCCGACCGCCATGTCGCTCGCTACAAGCTGCCGAAGGCGGTAATCTTCCGTGACCGTCTGCAGCGGTCACCGTCCGGCAAGGCCGACTACCGATGGGCGAAAGCTCAAGCCGCACAGGAAGATTGATCAATGACGGTCAATTCGGTTCGGATCCAGGGTCGCGTGGCCGTCACGATCGGCGTGCTCGTCACGGTGGGTGTGTTCGTGGTCGGGCTGCTGTGGGCGAAATGGACGCCGTACCTCGCCAAAGCTTTGACGGCACAGCGGACCCATCACTGGTCGGGGTCGAACATCCTCGCGGTCGGTGGAGTGCACGCCGGGGACGGTCCGACATGGCATGCCGCCACCAGCTTCTTTCACGCGTACTTTGCCTCGATTTGGCCGGCACTCGTGGTGGCGCTGCTGATCAGTGCCTCCGTTCAGGCGCTGGTGCCGCGGACGTGGCTGCCGCGGATGCTGAACCGCCGCGGTTTGATCTCGAGTGCGCTGGCCGGCGGAGCCGCGAGCATGCCATCGATGATGTGCACGTGCTGTGCCGCGCCCGTCGCAGTCACGTTGCGGCGCAACGGCGTCACCCGGACCGCGGCCATCGCCTACTGGCTGGGAAACCCGCTACTGAATCCCGCCGTACTGGTTTTCCTGTTCTTCGTCGCACCCTGGCAATGGACGCTGACCCGCGCGGTCGTCGGGGTGGTGACGGTGGTCGGCGTTGCGGTGGCGGTGGGGCTGGTCACCGGCGCGCGAGCAGAATCCGGGCCGGTGGCGATCGCGCCGCCTGACGATGAGTCTGGCGGGGCCGCAAGAAGATTCGTGCGCTGCCTGCTCTGCTTGTGCCTGGTCCTCTTGCCGGAGTACGCGATCATGGTGCTGGTCGTCGGGGCGTTCCGCGGCTGGCTGGTGACGTTGACTCAACCTGCGCACCACGGCCTGCTGATCGTCGTGCCGGCGGCGATTGTCGGCACCCTCATCGTCATTCCGACGGCAGGCGAGATCCCCATCCTGCAGAGCCTGGCGCTGCTCGGCGTTTCGTCGGGGCCGCTTGGTGCACTGCTGATCACCCTGCCCGCCATCAGTGTGCCCGGCGTCGCGATGGTCGCCCGCAGCTTCGGCTGGAAGGCCATCGCGACAGCGTCCGGCGTGGTCGTCGCGGCGGGGCTGCTCGGCGCGACGGTTCTGAGCGTGCTGTGAGTCGTGCAGCGTGCGCCGACTGAGTACCGTGAACTCGTGCCGAAGAAGGAGCAGCAGGCCGCGAACGAGCCGGCCGCCGATTCGCTTGTGCCGCAGTATCCGATCGAATCGGTCGACAACGCGCTCAAGCTGCTGCTCCTGCTGGGCGAGCAGCCCCAGATCCGGCTGAGCGAGGCGACCCGCTATCTGGGTGTGGCATCGTCCACGGCACACCGGCTGCTGGCGATGCTGACCTATCGCGGCTTCGTCCGCCAAGACCCGGTGTCCAAGGCCTACCTGCCCGGTCCGTCACTCACTGGTGTGGCGTTTGCGATCTTCGGCCGCATCGACATTCAGGGTTGCGCCACACCCATCATGCGCGGTCTGTCCGACCAGCTCCGGGAAACGACGCACGTCGGCATGCTCGACGGCGTCAACGTCCGTTTCGTCGCCGCGGTCGAGGGCCCGGCCGCCGTACGGGTCGCCTCCCGGTTGGGACGCACGATGCCGGCGCATTGCACCTCGACGGGCAAGGTCATGCTGGCCCAGCTGTCGCAACCGGAATTGCATGCGCTGCTGCCCGACGAGCAACTCGAGCGCATCACCGCGCGCTCGATCGGCAGCCGCGCCGAGTTGGAGGACGAGCTCGCCCGCATCCGCGAGCGGGGCTACGCCATCAACGAGGAGGAGAGCGAGGAAGGCGTCGCCTCCGTCGCGGTAGCCATTCCGACCCGCGCTCCCGGCCTGCGACTCGCGCTCAATGCGGCCGCGCCGCAGCATCGGCTCGACAGCGCGCAGCACGCAGCGGTGGCGGCGGTACTTGTCAAGGCGGCCAAGGAGATTGGCGATCAGCTGGGTTGAGTAAGCTGCTCAGGTAGCGAAACTCGGTGTCCGGTAAGGGATTTCCGGACGCAGGAACACATCGTTGAGTGTGACGGTCCGCAACTTGCGAGCCCGGATGATCTCCACCAACTGTCCGTAGACGTGGGTGACCGGCGCGTGGTTGAGATGGCCGATCACGATGTTCTGCGCGGTGAAGTACTGGTCGGCGAGCTTGACGATCCGGTCTTCGGAAAGCAGCGCGGAATCCCGCAAGTCGCCATTCCACAGCGTGGGTACCTGGTAGCCCAAGTCGGCGGCCACCGCGTCGACCACGGCGCCGTGGTGGCCGTACGGCGGCCGGAAGTAGGGTGCGGCGTCCACGCCATACATATCGCGCAGGAACGTATCGGTGCTCTTCAGCTCGTCGGCGATCTGCTTCGGCGACAGCTTCGTCAGGTCTGGATGCGTCCAGGTGTGGTTGGCCAGCTGGATCTGCCCGGAGTCGACGAGCGGACGCAGCAGCGCGGCATTCTCCGTCCAGGACTTGAAGACGCCGGTGACGAAGTAGGTGAGCCGCACGCCGGTGTCCTTGGCGAATTGGGTGTAGGCCCGCACCACATCGGTGTCGACGCCGTCATCGACGGTCCACGCCAACAGATCGCCGTTGCCGGGAAGCTGTTTGAGCACCGAGCCGCCGGGCAGCGTGACACGCGCCGCCGGTCCCGGCGGCGGCAACAACTTGGGCGGCGCCAAAGTGACCGGGTTGGGCGCGGATCCGAGAACGTCGGCGCGGGCCACGGTTTCCCGGGATCCGTTCGCCGAGGACAACGAGATCCCGCTGACCGCAACCGTCGCTGCCAGCGCGACCAGAAATCGCCGGCGGTCCAGTTCGGTCACCTGCAAAGGCTAAGCCGACCAGCGCGGCAATCCCGCGGGTAACCATCGAGTGTCCGCCAGCAGATGCGAACTTGTGACCTTATGGTCAGTCGGCTCGCAGCCGCGCCACCTCATGGCGCCAGGCCGCATCGGCGGTGAAAGCCGGCCCCAAGTCGGGCAGGTCGTCCCAGTCGGCGTCGGCGATGTCGTGCAGCGTGCCGCCGGCCGCGAGCACCCGCAACGACATCCGGGCCAGCCCGTCGACGCTGATCGCCTGCAGCACGGCCCGCGGCACAGTGGCCGCGGCGCTGGTGATTCCGTGTCCGCGCAGGATCACCACCGGCCGGCCGCGCATCGCGGCCACCATGTCCTTGCCCAGCGCGCTGGTGCGGATCAGCACGGCGCGTGGGTAAACCGGCACGCCGTCGCGCGCGAGCCAGGCGCCGGGAATGTCGTAAGCCCCGCAGATCGGCCGGATCGTGACGCCGGCCAGATCGGCGGCGACGACGGCGGCGGGGTGCAGGTGCGCGACGGCCCGGTGCTGCGCGTCGGCCAGCATGGTCTCGACGTGGATGGGCAGTTCGTTGGGAACGCTGTACCCGTCGAGTTCGCCACTGGCGCCGGCGCTGCCGTCGAAACGGATCAGGCGGATGTCGCTGGGCCGGGTAAAGGCCACGCCGGTATCGGACTCGCTGCGGCAGCGCACCAGCAGGTGATCGTCGTCGACGCGCAGGCTCAGGTGCCCTAGCATCCCGTCGACCAGGCCGCGCGACGCGGCGACCCGGCAGCCCAGCGCCACCAGGGTGCGCTGCCGGTCCAGCTCGCCGGTCATCGTGGCTCCACTTTCGGTGTGCCGATGCCGAATCCGCCGTCCGGGTGAATGGTCTCACCGGTGATGCCGCGGGACCGCCCGGAGGCCAAGAACACGAACGACCACGCGTGGTCCGCCCCGGAGAGCGCGACGTTCAACGGGGTGCGGGCGGCGACGTCGCGTGCCCGGTTCGGGTAGTCATCGAGGCGGGTGTCGTTGAGCCCCAAGCTGTTCAGGCCGCGCAAGTCGGTGTTGAGCGTGCCGCCGGGCGCCACGCCGTTGACCCGGATCTGCGGCGCGAGCTCGTGGGCCAACGACGCCACCAGCCCGCGCACGGCGAACTTCGACGAGACATACAGCACGCCACCGCGCCCCGGGTAGTACGACGACGCGGACTCGGTCAGAACGATCGACGGCTCGGTCCCGTTGCGCAGCGCGGCGACCGCCGCCTTGACGGACTGCAGATGGCTCAGCACGTTGGTGCGAAACATTTCGTCGAACGCGTCCCCGAGACCGTCGGCGTCGAGATCGGTCACGCCCCGGTAGAAGTCGAAGACCCCCACGCAGTTGACCAGGATGTCGAGCCCGCCGAAGGAGTCGACCGCCGCGGTGACCGCGCGATGGTTGGCCTCGCTGGTGATCGCGTCTCCCTGCAGCACCTCAACATCGGGTAGCTGCTCGACCAACAGGTCGCACTTCTGCGGATCACGTTCCAGCACAGCGACTCTGGCGCCCTCGGCGAGGAAGGCGTCGACGACGGCCCGCCCGATTCCGGATCCGCCGCCCACGACCAGCGCGCGTTTGCCGGGCAGCCAGGTGGTCACTGGGGATCGGGGAGCAGCGGCGCCTGAGAGTTCCCGACCATCGCCGCCATCGTTCGGGGGTTCTGCCACGTCAGTGCCTCCACCTCTAGTGCGTCCAGGCTGATCCAGCGCCCCGTTCTCGGTGCGCGGATCAGCAGTCTCGATCCATTGCGGGTGTCGACTCGCTGTATCACGACCTCGGTGAATTCGTTTGCCACCGTGAGTGTTTCGCCGACCGCGCCCGCCATCAACCGTTCGAGTTCGTCGTTCACAGGAACACCGCCAGGTTCTGCATCCGCAACACCGACTCGTCGGCGCTGATCGTCCGCCGGGCGAGTTTCCATCGATCATCGCACCAGCGCAGCACGTCTTCGCGACCGCATGACAGCAGTGCGCTCTCGTTGACGTCGCCGCGGCTGCGGAACAGCAGTTCGGCGGATTCGACGACCAGGTGTGCGTCGTCGGATTCGAAGGTGCGCACGTTGGTGATGAAATGGCGCAGCCGCGACGGCGGATCCTCGGCCCACACGTGTTCGGTGCCCATCCTCGCGACCCGCTGGCTCAGCGAGTACTTGTCCTCGTCGAAGTGGGCCATCCCCGGAGAGGTGTCGAACCCGGCGCCGCGGGCGGTCGTGACCCGGACCGGCATCGTGTAGCGGACATCGTCGGTCAGCGTCTCCAGCCACAGCTCGTACTGCTGGGCGTCCAGCAGGTAGGCCTCGTCCACCAGGAACTGGTGTGCCTGAAGATGCCGGGGGTCATCAAAAGGTAGCGACGGCAACGGCTTTCTCATACCCCGACCTCCCGCAGATAGTCGGCCCACAGCTTGAGCAACTCGCGCTGGTTGTACTCGTTGTAGCCGACCTGCGCGCGCCCCGGGCCGTGGAAGGACTCGGCGGGTAGCGCCTCGACCACCGGGCGGTCGTCGGACAGCAGGCCCATCCGGCTGTTCAGCAGCAGCCGGCGTGCCATCGAGCCGCCCGCGGTGGTGGTCAGCGACACCCAGTTCTCCACGTCGTCTTGTTCGAACATGCCGGTCGAACCAAAGCACATCAGATAGGCCTTGTACGAATCCTTTTTGTACTGCGCCGGCGCGGCGGAGTCCACCGCGAACCACGAGCAGACTTCGGTCTCCTTCTCACTGATGGGCTGCCACAAGCGGATCGAGATGAAGGGCAGCACCTCGTCATGCCCGTCGTGCACCCCGTCTCTTACGCGGGGCCAGTTGTGCACGAAGCTCAGGTTGGGAAAGCAGGTGGCTGCCGAGATCATGAACCCGTCGTCGCCGACCACCCGTTGCTGCTGGGGCGACCAGACGCCCTTGATCCGCTCGATCATCTCGTCGGGATAGCCGACATAGCGCATTCGCTCCTCGAAGCTGCCCGGCGGCAGTTTGTAGGTGGTCCCGCCGCCGCGATGCGCCCAGTAGGTGGCGCCGTCTTTGCGCTTCTGCGCCTTGGGTTCTCGGAACAGGCCGATCTCCACGATCGACGCGTGCGTGTGCGGCGTGTGGTACATGTCGCCGGCGAAGTTCTCGGCGCCGATCTTCCAGTTCGCCTTGATCCGCCAGCGCTGCGGCCCCCGCACCTCCAGGCCGCCGGTGCTCTGCTTGGTGTAGAAGTCGAGATAGAACCGGAAGTCGCCGAGGAAATCCTGCAACGGCTCCGCGTGCGGATCCAGGCTGATGAACAGCAGACCGTTGTAGCTGGCGAAGTTCGGTGCCGGCAGCAGGCCGTGGGCGGTCCTGGTGAAGCCGTCGTCGCCCCCGTAGGCCTCGCGGTGGAACGGCAGGCCGGTGAGCCGTCCGTCATTGCGATACGTCCAGCCGTGATACGGGCACCGGAAGTTGGAGGCATTTCCCATCTCCGCGCGGCACACCTGCATGCCGCGGTGCCGGCACATATTGAACAACGCGCGGACATCGCCATTGGCGTCACGGGTCAGGATGAACGAATCATCGAGGACCCGGCGCACCACGTAGTCGCCGTCCTGCGGGATCTCCGACTCGTGGCCGACGAACGTCCACGCCCGGCCGAACAGGCGCTCCTTCTCGAGGTTGAACAGCCGCCTGTCGTTGTAGATGTGTGCGGGGACCAGGCCGCGGCGCACATTCTCGAATAGGCCGTCCTCGACATCGTCTGCCACGGGAAACCTCGCTACTCTGCTCTACAGAAATAAATTCCGCTTAGTAGAATCCCGCAGAACGCCCGGGCTGGTCAATTGGGCGAGTAGCCTCACGCTTCGTGAGGGCCGCACCGGAGCGCGTCGCGTCGCAGGGGGACATCACGGCGGAGATCGCCGAAATCGCGGCTCGGCACGCCGGCGGCGCGGACACCCAGCCGTTGCTGGACTATCCGCCGTACCGCAGCAGCGCGCTGCGCCACCCGAAACAACCTCTGCTGCTTGTGGATCCCGACGAGCTCGAGCGCACAGCGCCGTGCTTCGGCGAGCGCGACGTCGATCCGCGCGACGCCGACCTGACGGCCGGTCATCCGGGCGAGCCGATCGGCGAGCGCATCATCGTGGCCGGGCGGTTGCTCGACCAGTCCGGCCGACCGCTGGCCGGCCAGCTGATCGAGATCTGGCAGGCGAACGCCGCCGGTCGCTATCGCCACCAGCGCGACCAGCACCCGGCTCCGCTGGACCCGAACTTCGTCGGGGCCGGCCGCTGCCTGACCGGGCCCGACGGGACGTACCGATTCTTGACCGTCAAGCCCGGCCCTTATCCGTGGCGCAATCATCACAACGCCTGGCGACCGGCCCACATCCACTTCTCGCTGTTCGGGACCGCATTCACCCAGCGCCTGGTCACCCAGATGTACTTCCCGGGCGACCCGCTGTTCGATCTGGACCCGATCTTCCAATCGGTCGTGGATCCCGCTGCGCGCCAACGGCTGATCGCCGGCTACGACCACGGCCTCACCGAGCCGGAGTTCGCGACCGGGTATCGGTGGGACATCGTGCTGGGGTTCCTGGAGCACGCATGACTGAATTGTTCTGCACCCCAGGGCAAACCGTCGGACCGTTCCTGCATCTCGGATTGCCGTGCCGCACCCGCCTGGTCGACGACGCCGCGGCGATCCGGCTGCACGGCACGGTGTACGACGGCGCCGGCGAACCGGTCCCGGATGCCGTGGTCGAACTTTGGCAGGCCGACGGAGGATGGGGCAGGGCCGCAACGGATGCCGCCGGGTATTACAGCTTCACCACCGTGGCGCCGCGAAGGCCGCCGTTCTTCGCCATCACCGTCTTCGCTCGCGGACTGTTGGACCGATTGTTCACGCGCGCCTATCTGCCCGGCGCGGACGTGAACCTGGGGACCGTCGACGCCGACCGGCGAGCAACTTTGTGCTGCGTCGCCGAAAGTCGAACGGACTATCGGTTCGACATTCACCTGCAGGGTCCACGCGAGACCGTGTTTCTGGCGTACCGGGGCGCCGGGGGATGAGCAATCTGTTGTGGCCGGGCGATCGCCGCGCCGGCGAGCACATGACCGATCGCGCGCTGCTGGCATCGATGGTGGCGGTGGAATCCGCGTGGCTTGTCGCCCTGGCCGCCACGGGTCTGGCGCCGGCCGGCGCGGAAAACGCCGACCTGTCACAGCTGGTGGGCCACCAGGACCTGGCGGCGCTCGCGGCCGGCGCCGAGGACGGCGGCAACCCGATCGTCGGGCTGGTCCAGCTGCTGCGCCAGCGGGCCGAGCCCGGTATCGGCCCGTGGATCCATCGCGGGCTCACCAGCCAGGACGTCGTGGACACCGCGCTGATGCTGGGCGTGCGTGCCGCCGCCGACGAGCTGAGAACACAGCTGCGCGAACAGATTTCGGCACTGATCAACCTTGCGAACGAACATCGGGGCACCCCGATGGTGGCCCGCACGCTCACTCAACAGGCCGCGCCCACCACGTTCGGCGCCAAGGCGGCCGGGTGGTGCGACGGTGTCGTCGACGCGTACGAACGGCTTTGCGCGCTGATCACCCCGATCCAGGTCGGCGGTGCCGTCGGAACCTGGTCGGCTACCACGGAACTCGCGACGCTACTGACCGGCGCGACGGATCCCGGGGAGGTCGCGGAGCAGGTAATGCGCCGTGCGGCAGCCACTTTGGGACTGGATGCGCGAGCGCCATGGCATACCACCCGGACGCCGGTCACCGCCGCGGCGGACGCCTTCCTCGGCTGCACCGACAGCTGGGGCCGGATCGCCTCGGATGTGCTCACGCTGGTCAGACCGGAAATCGGCGAGCTGAGCGAGCCGCCTGCCGAACACCGCGGCGGCTCGTCGTCGATGCCGCACAAGCGCAACCCGGTGCTGTCGGTGTTGATCCGGCGGGCCGCGATATCGGCACCGCAGCTGGCGGCGACCCTGCACACCGCGGCGGCGCTGGCCAACGACGAACGCCCCGACGGCGCCTGGCATGCCGAATGGGACACGCTGCGGATCCTGGCCCGGCGGACCGTGATCGCGGGCTCCCAATCCGCGGAGCTGCTGGCCGGGTTGCAGGTGCATGCCCCGCGGATGGCCGAGAACCTCGGTGCGGCAGACGTTCTCGGTGAGCAACAGGCAATCGCCGACCTGGCCGCGACGCCGCCGTCGCCAACCTATTTCGGCGCCGTCGACCGGTTGATCGACGAGAGCCTACGTCGCGCCGAGCGGGTAGTCGGCCAGGGAGGTCACCGTATCCCGTAGCGCCAGGCCCGCATGCCCGGCCGAGGCGTTGCCGTCCTCGTAAATGCTGGCCAGCCAGATGTGCACCAGCGTGTCGATCACCCGGTCTTCGCGGATCGCCGGTTCCTCGGTGGTGAACGTCGCGGCCATCACCCGCTCGCTCAACATGTTCAGCGCGATGGACAGATCCTCGGCCGAGATGGTGTCCGGCGCCGCGCCGCGTTCACGTTCGGCCTTGATCGCGGTGGTGGTGAACGAGATCCACTTCTGCATCAGCGTCGACCACAGCTGCCGGACATCGGGGTTGGTGGACTTGGCGGCCGCACCGGCCACCGCGACCGCGCGGTGCGATCCCGACACCTCGAAGAACGCCTCGATGCGGTCGCGCCACAGCGTCGCCGGGTCGTCGGACAGCTTGGCGCGCAGCAACCTGAGGGCCTCGTGTGCCTTGGTGTTCATCTGGTCCAGCAACGACAGCAGCACCGCGTTTTTCGACTGGAAATAGAAGTAGAAGGTCGGGCGGGAGATGCCGGCGCCTTTTGCCAGGTCGTCGACGGAGAAGTCGGCCAGCGGCCGCTCTTCCAGGAGGCGCTCGGCGGTGGCCAGAATCGCCTTCTCGCGGTCGTCACCCGAATGATGTGACGCCCGCCGGCCGCGCGAGGCGTGCGCGTACCCGGTGTACGTCGAGGGATCGGACACGGCACATACCCTAGGGGTACCTCGATATATGCCAGGGAAATTGTTGATTAATACGAACGAGAATGTCGATTAAGTTCAACGCCTTCGTCGAGCCGCGTCCGCAGCAACAGACCTTACTCGTTGTCCGGTTTGCGGGCGACGATCGCGACGGCGGTCAGTCGCTCGCGATGCTTGCGGAAGGTGGCGCGCATCGTGAGCACCCGTTTGCGGGCGTCCGGGTTGAGGAGCAGGTTTCTGGCAAATCTCAGTGCCCCGACCAGACCCTCGTCGGCGATGATCCGGCGCGGTTGCAACAACGCCATCGGCGCCGTCACGACGCGGTCGATGACCAGTCCGTGATCGGACAACAACCGCGACCATTCGGCGACGGTCAGCGGCCGCGCGTTGACCTTGATCGCACGGGCAAGCGACTGCCGGATCTCCGTGCTGATCTCCTCGGGCACGTTGTCGGGCGTCAGCGCGAGTTCGTGGATCGCGTAGCGGCCGCGCGGACGCAGCACCCGCGCCGCCTCGGCGACGATGGCGTGCTTGGCGGCATCGCCTTGCATCGTCAGCATCGCCTCGCCGATCACGACGTCGCGACTGGAGTCCGGCAATCCCGTGTCCGCGGCGTCGGCGACCCGGACCGTCCCGGATCCGGCGTTCAGGCCGGCGATGACGCCACGAACCGTCTCGGCCGCATCGGGGTCCTGCTCGGCGCCCACGTACGACCGTGGCGAGCGGGTGAGAATCTCGGCGGCGGTGCGGCCCAGGCCCGGCGCCAGCTCGAGCACATCGGCGTCGGTTACCTCGGCGCCGGCCAGCATCGTGCGGGTGAGCCCGACGCCGCCGGGGCGCAGGACACGTTTTCCGAGCCGCGCCAGTAGCCAGTGGCCCGCAACGCTGTCGTCGGCCCGACTCGACATGGGAGACATAGTCTTTCCCGCCCTTCCTGGTTTTCACAATCGTGATTGTGTAAACTCTATCGCATGACGTACGTTATCGGAAAGCCCTGCATCGATGTGATGGATCGGGCATGTGTGGACGAATGCCCCGTGGATTGCATCTACGAGGGCGGCCGGGCGCTCTATATCCATCCCGACGAATGCGTCGACTGCGGCGCGTGCGAGCCGGTCTGTCCGGTCGACGCGATCTACTACGAAGACGACCTGCCCGACGAGCTGCAGCCACACCTGGCCGACAATGCGGCGTTTTTCTCCGAAACCCTGCCGGGGCGCGACGCCCCGCTGGGGTCACCCGGGGGCGCGGCCAAGCTTGGTGCCCTCGGCGTCGACGCACCCTTGGTGGCCGCCCATCCGAAAGCCGACGTATCCGAAGGAGCGTGAGCGGCCGATGACGCCCGGGGCCACGCCACCGGGGGAGCCCGCCGGTCGCCGCCGTGAGGTGCTGCGGGTACTGCGGACGTCCCGGGAGCCGATGACCATCGTCGCGATCGCCGAGGCGCTCGGCGTGCATCCCAACACCGTGCGCTTCCACCTTGACAGCCTGGTCGGCGACGACCAGGTGGAACAGGTCGAGCCGGGCCGCAAGGGTCCGGGGCGTCCACCGCTGATGTTCCGGGCGGTACGGCAGATGGATCGCGGCGGGACGCGGCAGTACCGGTTGCTGGCCGAGATTCTGACGATGGCGTTCGCGGCCGATGAGGATCCCGCCGCCAAGGCACGGGCAGCCGGGCGGGCGTGGGGCCGACAGCTGGATTCGAGCGCGGAGCCGGGCGAGGCGCAGACCCCCGACAAGGCCATCGGCCACCTGGTCGAGGTGCTCGATCAGCTTGGCTTCGCGCCCGAGCGCCGACGAGCCGGCGAGCACCAACAGGTCGGCCTGCGGCACTGCCCGTTCCTGGAGCTCGCCGAAAGCCGAACCGCCGTCGTCTGTCCCGTGCACCTCGGGCTCATGCAGGGAGCGCTGGAAACCTCGGGGGCCCCGGTTGCCGTCGAGCGTCTCGATGCGTTCGTCGAACCCGATCTATGTGTGGCACATCTCGAGTTGCAGGAGGCCTAACCGTGAACACCGAAATGGCGGTCGCCGTCGCGGTCACATTCGTCTGGCTTGGCATGGTGCTGGCGATCTCGTTCCTGGAAGCGCCGCTGAAGTTCCGGGCGCCGAACGTCACGTTGCAGATCGGACTTGGTATCGGGCGCTTGGTCTTTCGCGCGCTCAACACCGTCGAGGTCGCGTTCGCCATCATCACCCTGGCGGTCGTGGTGGACGGCCCGATGCCGATGCGCATCGGCATCGTGTTTGCCGTCGCGTACGCCATGCTGGCGATCCAGTTGATCGCCGTGCGCCCCCGGCTGACCCGGCGCTCGGACCAGGTGCTCGCCGGGCTGGATGCGCCCCGCTCCCGCGCCCACTACGCCTACGTCGGTTTAGAGGTGGTCAAGGTCGTGGCGCTTACCGTGGCGGGGATACTCCTATTGACCGCTTGAAACCACGGATAGCCCACCGTCACACCAAGGGGACGTAGCAATGGAATCGATCTCGCTCACCAGCCTGGCCACCGAAAAGCTGGCCGAAGCCCGGCAGTCGCACAGCGGACGGGCCGCACACACCATCCACGGCGGTCACGACCACGAACTCCGGCAGACCGTGCTCGCGCTGCTCGCCGACCACGACCTGTCCGAACACGACAGCCCCGGCGAGGCGACGCTGCAGGTGCTGCAGGGTCACGTGCGCCTGACGGCCGGCGACGACTCCTGGGACGGCAAAACCGGCGACCACATCGCGATTCCGCCGCAACGCCATGCCCTGCACGCGGTCGAGGATTCGGTGGTGATGCTGACCGTGCTGAAAAGCCAGCCCGGTGCGGCGCACTAGCTGACATGCTGTCCACGCCCTGGTCAAGGCGGCTCGGCCTGCAAGTGCCGATCGTCAACGCCCCGATGGGCGGCGTCGCGGGTGGCCGGCTGGCCGCCGCGGTCAGCGCCGCCGGCGGTCTGGGCATGGTCGGCATGGGCAGCGTCGCGAACAGGGAGTTGCTGCGGACCCAGTTGCAACACGTCGACGGCAGGTTCGGAATCGGCCTGGTGGACTGGGTGATGCGCACCGAGGCGGGGCTGCTGGACGACGCCCTGGCCGCGCGGCCAGTCCTGCTGTCCATCAGTTTCGGTACCGACTGGTCGTGGGTCGCTCACGCGCACAACGCCGGAATCACCACTGTCACACAGGTTTACGACGCGCTCGGAGCCCGTCAAGCGGTCGACGCGGGCATCGACATCCTGGTCGCGCGCGGCTCCGAGGGCGGCGGGCACGGCGATACGAAGCTCGGCACGCTGCCGTTGCTCGACGACGTGTTGGACGCCGTGTCGGTGCCGGTGCTCGCCGGGGGCGGTATCGCCTCGGCGCGCAGCCTGGCCGCGGTGCTGGCCGCCGGGGCCAGCGGCGCCTGGGTGGGCACTCGGCTGGCTGCGTGTCCCGAGGCGCTGACCGGCGATGGCAGCCGCCAGGCGCTGATCGCGGCCCGGTCGACCGACACGGCCGTCACCCGGGCCTTCGACGTCGCCAAGGGCCTGCCGTGGCCGGCGCGATTCCCGTCGCGCGTGCTGAGCAATGAGTTCGTCGCCCGCTGGACGGGCAAGGAGGACACGCTCGATGCGCCGGCCTGCGACGAGCTGGCCGCCGCGATCGACGCCGACGACCGGCGGATCGCTCCCGTCGACGCCGGTCAGGGCGTCGGTATGATCCGCGACGACGCATCGGTCGCCGAGGTCATCGAGCAGATGTGTTCGGGCGCCGAGCGACTGCTCGCCCGCTGGACCTAGTCGCGGCCGCGTCGCAGCACGACACAACACCGGTCCGCCCCGGGGCAGAGCCGGGCGTCGGGGCCGTGCGGCGCCAACGCGTCGGCCACACCGGTGATCAATGCGTGGTTCATGTTGCAGGCCAGCTCGGTCTGCTCGTGGGCCAGGGCGTGGAACGGGCAGTTCGCGAGCTCGACGTGATGATTGGCGGAGCCGTCGATGCGGCGGGGTTCATAACCGTACTTGCTCAGCACCCGCAGGGCCGACTCCAGCGCCGCGGCGGCGTCCGCGGGCGCGCGCGTGGTCGCACCGATCCGCCGGCCGTAGTCGCGGGCGACCCGGTTGAGCATCTCGACGACGGGCTCCCCGGTGCTGCCCGACTGTGCGATGGCGGTGGCCATCAGCCGCCCGGCCAGCTCGTACTCCCGCTGCGGGAGACTGACCGCGATGTGGCGGTTGGCCCGGCGATACAGCTTGGAGGTCCGCCCCGCGCCGGGGCCGGATCGGCCCGTCAGGCGGGCATAGTCGGTCTCCAGCAGGCCCTCGGCCGTCAGCCGGTCCAGGTGGAATTTGGCCTGGTGGTGCGCGATTCCGACGGCGTCGGCCGCCTGGTCACGGCTCACCGGCGCCGGCTGAGCGCACACGAACTGATAGAGCCGATGGCGCACCGGATCGGCGAGCGCACCAATGCCGGCGGCGTCGCGCTCCAACGAGTCCATGCCATCCACGTCAACGGCCCATTTCTAACAGACAAAATACTTGACGCTACAGTCTACCCAATCTAACGTACAGATTATTATCTGTTAGAAAGGAAGGACGTCATGAGCACAGCACAAGCCACCGCCACGCCCGCTCTGCGAGACCAGCTCAAGGACCCGGCTTTCTCGGCCTACCTCGCGCTTCGCACCGTTTTCACGGTCGCGCCCATCGCGTTCGGGCTGGACAAATTCTTCAACCTGCTGACCTATCCGCAGCACTGGAGCATCTACCTGGCCGGCTGGATCGGCCATCTCTTTCCCGGCAGCGCCGACCAGTGCATGTACGTCGTGGGGGTCATCGAGATTGCCGCCGGTGTGCTGGTGGCGGTGGCGCCCCGCCTGGGCGCCTGGGTCGTGGCGGCCTGGCTGGCCGGGATCATCGTCGACCTGTTGACCTTCTCCGGCTTCTACGACATCGCGCTGCGCGACCTCGGTTTGCTGGTCGGCGCGGTCGCGCTCGCCCGCCTGGCGCAGGGCGTGCACAACGGCAGCATCGGGTCCCGCTAGGTCACACCGCACGCAGGTAGCGCTTGGCGATGACGCGTTGCGCCACCGACACGACGGGCCCGCCGGCCTTGCTCCACCAGGTCGCGGGCCGGGAGAACGCCGTCACCTCCGCGAAGACTGCGTCGGTCGAGGGGTCCCGGCGCACGGCGAAGCGTTCCTCACCGGACTCGGGATGGCCGTCCAGCGTGCCGTAGGCAAAACCGCGAAGGTCCGGCTCGTCGATCACGTAGACGACACGGCACGGGGCCTGCAGCGGACCCATCCGCACCAGCACCACCGTGTCGACGGCCGCGACCTCGGAGCTGGCCTGCACCCGCAGCCCGGCCCCCCGCTGCATCCCCCAGCGCAGCACGGCCGCGGCGGCCCGCTCGAACCGCGGCCGGCCCGTGCCGATCCGCTTCTCGAAATCAAAATGGCCGTATCCCGCCGGCAGCTCGGCCCCGGCGGTTGCGCCCACCTCGGCGTAACTCAGCGGAAGTTTGTCCAGTGCTGCCAGGTCCATCCGGCCAGCTTGCCACGCCAGGTGCACGAATGCGGTTGGGGCGTACGGTCGTAAGCGTGACCGCACAGAACTCGAAAACCATTGCCCAAGCGTCTGGAACATTCACTTTCGGCGGCGATCTGACCGTCAACCGCCTCGGGTTCGGGGCGATGCGCATCGTCGGCAAGGGAGTCTGGGGACCACCCGCCGACCGCGACGAATCCGTGCGCGTGTTGCGGCGCGCCGTCGAACTGGGCGTCGACCTGTTCGACACCGCGGACTCCTACGGCCCGTACATCTCCGAGGAGATCATCCGCGAGGCGCTGTACCCGTACCACGACCTGGTGATCGCGACCAAGGCCGGGTTTTTGCGGACCGGTCCGGATGTCTGGGTCGAGATGGGTTTCCCGGCGTACCTGCGGCAGGAAGTTGAGATGAGCCTGCGCCGCCTGGGTGTGGAGACCATCGACCTGTTGCAGCTGCATCGCGTCGACCCCAAGTGGCCGCTGGCCGACCAGGTGGGCGAGCTGGCCAGGCTGAAGGACGAAGGCAAGATCCGCCACATCGGGCTGTCGGAGGTCAACGTCGATCAGCTCAACGAGGCGCAGCAGATCACCCCGATCGTGTCGGTGCAGAACATGTACAACCTGACGGTCCGCAAGTCCGAGCCGCTGGTGGACGCCGCGACCGAGCAGGGTATCGGCTTCATCCCGTGGTTCCCGCTGGCGGCCGGGCCGCTGGCCGCCGCCGACGGCCCGCTGCAACGCATCGCTGCCGACCATCACGCGACGCCCGGTCAGCTGGCGCTGGCCTGGCTGCTGAAGCGCTCGCCGGTGATGCTGCCGATCCCGGGGACCTCGAAGGTCGCGCACCTGGAGGAGAACGTGGCGGCCGCCGAGATCACGCTGTCCGACGAGGAGTTCGAGACCCTGGCGGCCGCCGGAGCGCAGTAGCGGGCCACCCAATACGGTGGTCTGGTGGCCGGCGAGCATCAGGAACACCCGGGCGGCGGATTCAACCCACCCGTACCGACGACCCAGGGCGGGCCCGACTACGGCCGGTTCATCGACGCGGTACGCAAGCTGCAGGACCATGCGCGCGCCGTCGACGCGCCGGACGAGGTCATCTCCGAGGCCGCGGACACGCTGGAGAAGCTGTCCGCGCTGCTGAGCCCGTATGACGCCGACGAGTGGGCGTCGCCGTCGGGCCGCCGGATGGACCTGCCGCTGCGCGGCAACATCCTGACCGTGCCGATGGGGGCGCACCGGACCGAGGATGGCCGGATGGCGGGCTGGGCCCGCTTCGCGCGGTTTCACCTGGGTCGCAACGGCGCCGTGCACGGCGGATCGCTGGGCATGCTGTTCGACACCGTGCTCGGCCTGACGACGTCGGTGCTCACCGGCAGTCCGCGCCAGCGCACCGCCTACCTGAAGATCAACTACCGCCACATCGTGCCGATCGAAAAGGAGCTGCAGTTCGACGCCGGCATCGACGGCGTGGACGGCCGCAAAATCTTTGTGTCGGGAAGCCTGACCGACGGCGACACGCTACTGGCCGAAGCCGACGCGCTGTTCGTGAAACTCAAGCCCGGCCAGCCCTGACCGCGTCGCAGCCGGGATGTGCCGAGACTGAAACCATGTACAGCCGCGCCGGCGTGTCGTGTGCGTGGTTTCAGTGTCGCGATAGCGGCGGCGCCTCCCAGCCCTTAACGCGATGGGTTCTTCGAGGTCGGCCCCGATAGCATGGCTCTGAGTCGATCGCCGATCAATTCCCTAACCAAACCTTGGAGAGCAACCCGATGAGCGCCCCCGCACAACCCGTCCCCGCAGCCCCGATCCGGGTTCCTGCCGGGACTACCGCGGCCGCGGCCGTCGGGGAGGCGGGGTTGCCGCGCCGGGGTACGCCCGACGCGATCGTGGTGGTGCGCGACGCCGACGGCAAGCTGCGCGACCTGAGCTGGGTACCCGACGCCGACGCCGAGGTGGTCCCGGTCGCGGCCAACACCGACGAGGGCCGCAGCGTCATCAGGCATTCGGCCGCGCACGTGCTGGCCCAGGCCGTCCAGAATCTGTTCCCGCAGGCCAAATTGGGGATCGGGCCGCCCATCGCGGACGGCTTCTACTACGACTTCGACGTGGCGGAGCCGTTCACCCCCGAGGACCTGACCAAGCTGGAAAAGCGGATGCGCCAAATCGTCAAGGACGGCCAGCTGTTCGACCGGCGGGTCTACGAATCCAAGGACGAGGCGCGCGCCGAGCTGGCGGGCGAGCCCTACAAGCTCGAACTGGTCGACGACAAGTCCGGCGACCCCGACGTGATGGAGGTGGGCGGCGACGAACTCACCGCCTACGACAACCTCAATCCCCGTACCCGCGAACGGGTCTGGGGGGATCTGTGCCGCGGTCCGCACATCCCGACCACCAAGCACATCCCGGCGTTCAAGCTCACCCGTAGCTCGGCGGCCTACTGGCGCGGCGACCAGAGCAACGCCAGCCTGCAACGCATCTACGGCACCGCCTGGGAGTCGCAAGAGGCGCTCGACAAGCACCTGGAGCTGCTCGAGGAGGCGCAGCGGCGCGACCATCGCAAGTTGGGCGTCGAGCTGGACCTGTTCAGCTTCCCCGACGAAATCGGTTCCGGCCTGGCGGTTTTCCACCCCAAGGGCGGCATCATCCGGCGCGAGCTGGAGGAGTATTCGCGGCGCAAGCACATCGAGGCCGGGTACGAATTCGTCAACACCCCGCACATCACCAAGGAGCAGCTGTACATCACCTCGGGCCACCTCGAGTGGTACGCCGACGGCATGTACCCGCCGATGCACCTGGACGCGGAGTTCAACGCGGACGGGACGATGCGCAAGCCCGGGCAGGACTACTACCTCAAGCCGATGAACTGCCCGATGCATCACCTCATCTATCGGTCACGCGGTCGCTCGTATCGCGAGCTTCCGTTGCGGCTCTTCGAGTTCGGCAGCGTGTACCGCTACGAGAAGTCGGGCGTGGTGCACGGGCTGACCCGGGTGCGCGGCATGACTCAGGACGACGCGCACATCTACTGCACGCGCGAGCAGATGCGTGACGAGCTGACCTCGCTGCTGCGCTTCGTGCTCGACTTGCTGGCCGACTACGGGCTCGACGACTTCTACCTGGAGCTGTCCACCAAGGACCCGGAGAAGTACTCCGGCTCCGACGAGATGTGGGACGAGGCCACCGAAGTCCTGCGGGAGGTGGCCGTGGCGTCCGGGTTGCATTTCGTTCCCGACCCCGGTGGCGCGGCGTTCTACGGCCCGAAGATCTCGGTGCAGGTCAAGGATGCGTTGGGCCGCAGCTGGCAGATGTCGACCATTCAGCTCGACTTCAACATGCCGGACCGGTTCGAGCTGGAATACACCGCGTCCGACGGCAGCCGGCAACGGCCGGTGCTGATCCACCGCGCGCTGTTCGGGTCCATCGAGCGGTTCTTCGGCATTCTCACCGAGCACTACGCCGGGGCCTTCCCGGCGTGGCTGGCGCCGGTTCAGGTGGTCGGCATCCCGGTCGCCGACGAACACGCGGCTTACCTGAAAGATGTTGCCGCGCAACTGAGGTCGCGAGGTGTGCGGGTGGAGGTGGACACCAGCGATGACCGGATGGCCAAGAAGATCGTGAACCACACCAACCAGAAGGTGCCGTTCATGTTGCTGGCCGGTGACCGCGACGTCGAGTCCGCGGCGGTCAGCTTCCGCTTCGGGGACCGCACCCAGATCAACGGCGTGCCGTTGGACGCCGCGATCGATACCATTGTGAAGTGGATCGCCGACCGTGAGAATGCCGCTCCCACACAAGAACTGGTGAAGGTAGCCGGCGGTGAGTGAGCAGGACAGCGAAGACACGATCCTCGACACGGGTGTCGGCGAGCGCGACCACCTGCAGCGGCTGTGGACGCCGTACCGGATGACGTACCTGGCCGAGGCGCCGGCCAAGCGCGACAACGGCAACCCCGAGGAGCCGTTCACCGACATTCCGCAACTGCCAGACGAAGAGGGCCTGGTGGTGGCGCGCGGCGAACTCGTCTACGCCGTGCTCAACCTCTACCCGTACAACCCCGGGCACCTGATGGTGGTGCCCTACCGGCGGCTGTCCGAAATCGAGGACCTGACCGACGCCGAGAGTGCGGAGCTGATGGCCTTCATCCAGAAGGCGATTCGGGTGATCAAGAGCGTGTCGCGCCCGCACGGCTTCAACGTCGGCCTCAACCTGGGAACATCGGCGGGCGGATCGCTGGCCGAACATCTGCACGTGCATGTGGTGCCGCGCTGGGGTGGTGACGCGAACTTCATCACGATCGTCGGCGGCGCGAAGGTGATCCCACAGCTGCTGCGCGAGACGCGTCAGTTGTTGGCCACCGAGTGGGCCAAGCAGCAATGAGTAAGGCGCCCTTCCTGTCCCGGGCCGCGTTCGCCCGGCTCACCACTCCGACGGCCAGGGCGCTGCTGCGGGTGGGTCTGACGCCGGACGCCGTCACGATCTTGGGCACCGTCGTGGCCGTCGCGGGGGCGCTGACGTTGTTCCCGATGGGCAAGCTGTTCGTCGGCACGCTGGTCGTCTGGTTTTTCGTGCTCTTCGACATGGTCGACGGTGCGATGGCCCGCGAGCGCGGCGGCGGCACGCGATTCGGCGCGGTGCTCGACGCCACGTGCGACCGGGTCAGCGACGGCGCGGTGTTCTGCGGGCTGCTGTGGTGGATTGTCTTCGGCCTGCATGACAAACCGCTGGCCGCGGCGACGCTGATCTGCCTGGTCACCTCCCAGGTGATCTCGTACATCAAGGCCCGGGCCGAGGCCAGCGGTCTGCGCGGCGACGGCGGCCTCATCGAACGACCGGAACGGCTGATCATCGTGCTGGTCGGCGCGGGTGTATCGGACTTTCCGTTCGTAGCCTGGCCGCCGGCGCTGCCCGTCGCGATGTGGGTGCTGGCGGTGGCCAGCGTGGTGACCTGCGTGCAGCGGTTGCACGCGGTGCGGACCTCGCCCGGTGCGGCCGAACCCCTGCCGCCCAATCCGGGAAGCGAAACGGGGACGCCGTGATCTCCACTCCGCCCGGCCTGAAAGCGCTCACCGCGCCGCGCGACCTGGTGACCAGGACGGCGAGCGACTGGGCGTACGCCGCCGGCTGGATGGCGGTGCGAGCGGTCCCAGAGTTCGCCGCGCGCAACGTATTCGACACCGGAGCGCGCTACGCCGCCCGCAATGGCGGCCCCGACCAGCTGCGCAAGAACCTGGCCCGGGTCATCGGGGTACCGCCGGCGCAGGTGCCCGACAGCCTGATGCGGGCCTCGCTGGCGTCCTACGGCCGTTACTGGCGCGAGGCGTTCCGGCTGCCGTCCATGGACCACGCTGTCCTGGCCCGTCGGATCGACGAGTTGTTCATCGGCGCCGACAATATCGATGCGGCCCTGGCGGTGGGCCGGGGCGCGGTGCTCGCGCTGCCGCACAGCGGCAACTGGGACATGGCCGGGGTATGGCTGGCGCAGACGCGCGGCACCTTCACCACCGTCGCGGAGCGGCTCAAACCCGAGTCGCTGTACCGGCGTTTCATCGCCTACCGGGAAAGCCTCGGCTTCGAGGTGCTGCCGTTGTCCGGTGGCGACCGGCCCCCCTTCGACGTGTTGTGCGAGCGACTGCGGGCCAACCGGGTGGTGTGCTTGATGGCCGAACGCGATCTCACCCGCACCGGTGTGGAAGTCGACTTCTTCGGCGAGCCCACCCGGATGCCGGCCGGACCGGCGAAGCTCGCGATCGAAACCGGGGCGGCGCTGTGCGCGGCGCATTGCTGGAACGAGGGCGACGCCTGGCGGGTATCCATCAGCACGCCGCTGGACTGTTCCAGCGGGGATGTCGCAACCATCACCCAGGAGCTGGCGAATCGGTTCGCCCACAACATCGCCGCCCACCCCGAGGATTGGCACATGCTGCAACCGCAGTGGCTGGCCGATCTCTCCGATGACAGACGTGCCCGGCTGAAGGAAGCCTGATGCGGATCGGGATGGTCTGTCCCTATTCGTTCGACGTGTCGGGCGGGGTGCAATCGCACGTGTTGCAGCTCGCGGAGGTGTTGCGCGAACGGGGCCATGAGGTCAGCGTGCTGGCTCCCGCGTCGCCGCACGTCCGCCTGCCCGAGTACGTCGTCTCCGCCGGCAAGGCCATCCCGATTCCCTACAACGGTTCGGTGGCGCGGCTGCAATTCAGTCCCGCGGTGCACGGCCGGGTCAGGCGCTGGCTGACCGACGGCGACTTCGACGTGCTGCATCTGCACGAACCGAACGCCCCCAGCCTGTCGATGTGGGCCCTGCGGATCGCCGAGGGTCCGATCGTGGCCACCTTTCACACCTCGACCACCAAATCGCTGACGCTGTCCGTCTTTCAGGGCCTGCTGCGGCCGTTGCACGAGAAGATCATCGGCCGCGTCGCGGTGTCCGACCTGGCCCGGCGCTGGCAGATGGAGGCGCTCGGGTCCGACGCGGTGGAGATTCCCAACGGGGTCGACGTCGCCGCGCTCGCCTCGGCGCCGCGCCTCGACGGGTATCCGCGGCCGGGCCGCACGGTGCTGTTCTTGGGCCGCTTCGACGAGTCCCGCAAGGGCATGGGGGTGTTACTCGAGGCGCTGCCGCGGGTGGTGGAACGATTTCCCGACCTGCAGGTGCTGGTCGTCGGCCACGGCGACGAGGACGAATTGCGCACGAAGGCAGGCGCTTTGGCTGAGCATATGCACTTTCTTGGCCAGGTCGACGACGCCGGAAAGGCGTCGGCGATGCGCAGCGCGGACGTCTACTGCGCGCCCAACATCGGGGGTGAGAGTTTCGGGATCGTCCTGGTCGAGGCGATGGCCGCGGGCACGCCGGTAGTGGCCAGCGACCTGGACGCCTTCCGCCGCGTGCTGTGCGACGGTGAGGCCGGACGGCTGGTACCGGTCGGCGACGCCGCCGCACTGGCCGACGGGCTGATCGAGATGCTCGAAAACGACGCGCTGCGTGAGCGTTACGTCGCCGCGGCGGCCGAAGCGGTGGCCCGCTACGACTGGCAAGTGGTGGCCAGCCAGATCATGCGGGTGTACGAGACGGTCGCCGGCGCGGGCGTCAAGGTCCAGGTGGCCGGCTGATGGCCTGGCCGCTGATCGTCATCCTGCTGCTGATCGTGCTGATCGCCGTACTGGCGACGATCGGTGGCTGGGCACTTCAGACGGCGCAGCGGCTGAACCGCCTCAACATTCGCTACGACCTGTCCTGGCAGGCCCTCGACAGCGCGCTGGCGCGCCGCGCGGTGGTCGCGCGTGCCGTCGCGATCGACGCCTACGGTGGCTCCACGAACAACCCCGAAGGCCGACGCCTGGCCGCGTTGGCCGACGCCGCCGAGCGGGCGCCCCGGCAATCCCGGGAGAACGCCGAAAACGAGCTGTCCGCGGCGCTGGCGATGGTCGACCCGGCCGCACTGCCGGCCGGCCTGATCGCCGAGTTGGCCGACGCCGAAGCCCGGCTGCTGCTGGCCCGCCGATTCCACAACGACGCGGTCCGCGACACCCTCGCGCTCGGCGAGCGGCGGCCGGTGCGTGCCCTTCGTCTCGGCGGAACAGCCGCGCTGCCAAGCTATTTCGAGATCGTCGAGCGACCGCACGCGCTGGCGTACACCGGTCACGGGGTGCCCAAACACCGGACCTCGGCGCGGGTGGTGCTGCTGGATGAGACCGGCGCGGTGCTGCTGCTGTGCGGTTCGGATCCGGCGATCGCGGAATCGGCGCCGCGGTGGTGGTTCACGGTGGGCGGCGAGGTAGGCCCGGGCGAACGGCTGGCCGAGGCTGCCGCGCGAGAGTTGGCCGAAGAGACCGGTTTACGGGTCGAGGCGGCCGAGATGGTCGGGCCGATCTGGCGGCGCGACGAGGTCTTCGAATTCAACGGCGCGTTGATCGACAGCGAGGAGTTCTTCTTCGTGCGGCGCACCGCGCGCTTCGAGCCGGTCTGCACGGGCCGAACCGAACTGGAACGCCGCTACATTCACTGTCACCGCTGGTGCGATGCCAATGACATCGCCGAACTGGTGGCCGCCGGGCAGACCGTGTACCCGCGCCAGTTGGCCGAACTGCTTGCCGACGCGATCGCGTTGGCCGACAACGACAGACCGGGCCGGCTGCCCCGGCTGCAGTCCATCCGTTGACGTGAACTAGAGCGCGTTCGACAGAATGGGCAGGACGCCCGCGGGCGGCAGGCCCACAGCCAGCGGGACCGAGATAGCCGGGCTTGCGCCGGCGATAGCGAGCGAGCCGATGGACTGCAGCGGCCCGGGCAGCCCAGTCGCGTAGCCGAACTCGACTAACGGCTGCAGGAACGGTTGGAGCAAGTCGGCCAACGGATTTCCCAAGATTGGGATCATCCGCAGCGGATCCAGCAGCGGCAAATTCATGGTGGGAACGATGAAGTAGGTGGTGTTGCCGATCTGCTGCTGGATCGCGGTGGCAAGTTGCGCCGCGGTCAGCAACGGAGTTTGGGTGTGCAGCGGAAAGCCGAAGATGGCGTTGAGGTCGGCCGAGATGTTGAAAATGCCCGCGGGGAACTGGGCGACGGGGTCGTACTGGATGCCGTAGATGGCGGTCGTGTAGATGGTGTCGAACGGCGTCGGCACGTGAAATCCGGTGAACACTCCCGGGATAAAGCGGGTCAGGATTCCGCCGGTCACCGGATTGTTCGGATCGGCGAGCATCATGAAGTTCAGCAGGTTGGGGTTCGGCCGCAGGACGGCGGGCAGGGCGTCGAGATAGCGCATCTCCATGGTGGCGATCGTGGCGCTCTGCGAATAGCCGACGACGAGGAGTTGGTCGCCTGCGGCGGTATGGGTCATGATCGCGTTGTTCAGTATCGCGATGCCCTCTTGGACCGACTGCCCGAAGGATTGGCTGTTGATGCCGGTGAGCGGCCACAACTGCTCGGGCGTGTATAGACCCTGCGCGGAATAGCCGGGGTAATTCGGGAGGACGAAGGTTTGGTAGACCTCCTGCAGATATTGGGCACTGGGTGTCGGGTTGCCGGTACCGCCCATGATCAGCGCAATCTGATTGCTCGACGCCGACTGCATGGCGGCCGCGTTGGAGACCTCGGTTTCGGCGTAGGCGTTCTGCGCGGTGATCAGGGTTTGCACGAACTGGTTGTGGAACAGTTCCGCCTGCGCGCTGAGCGCTTGATACTGCGCGGCCTGGGCATCCAGGAACGCGGCCGTGCGCACCGATACCGAATCCGTAGCCGGCGGTAGCACTCCCGTCGTCGGGGCCGCCGCGGCCGTGTTCGTCGCTTCGAGTGCCGCGCCGATCCCTTGCAACTCGTCGGCAGCCGCACCTATCGCGTCGGGGTCGGCGATCACGTAGGTCATCGGCGCGCCGCCTGCCTACTCCGCTGCCGCGCGGGGTGCCACGGCCTTGGGGGCCGCGGCGACGGCGGGAGTGACGGCACCCGTCAATCGCCCGGGCACGTTCATCGGCGGCACGTACGGCGTGGAGGTTGCGGTCGCCGAAACGGGAGCGGCCGCGGCAGCGGGCACGCCGGCGACCGCGGGAGGCGGGGCCGCCGCCTGCGCGGTGCCGGCCCAGGTCGCCGGCACCGACAGCGCCCCGATCGGGGCGGCCCGGCCCACACCCGCGGTGACCATGCCGCCCGTGAGCTGCGCCGCGCCCGGTGCGCCCACCGCGGGACTCGACGCGGTCGCCAGCACCGGATCGATCGCCGGGAGGCTGCCTGCCCCGCTCAGCAACGGATTCGCGCCGGACATGAGCTGGCCCATCGCCATTTGCATCGGTTCCATCGCGAACTGGGCGGGCGTCGAGAGCATCTGCAATTGCGACATCGGATTCATCAGCTGCTGAGTCACCGACTGGACCAGTGAGTTGATCAGCTGGTCAAGGAGCGAGGGGTAGGTAGGGGTGGCGGGCATGCCAAACAGCGTCAGGGGCGGGTTGCTGAACGGTGTCCATCCGGCCTCTGCCGCGGTGGTGGCGGCGTCATAGCCCGTCATGGCCGCCACATCCTGGGCCCACATTTCCGCGTACTCGGCCTCGGTCGCCGCGATGGCCGCGGTGTTTTGACCCAAGATGTTCGTTGCGATCAGCGTCATCAGCAGGGTGCGGTTGGCCACCACGACTTCGGGGGGCACCGTGGCGGTAAACGCCGCCTCGAACGCGCCCGCCGACAAGCGGGCCTGGTTGGCCACCAGCTCTGCCTTTGCCGAGGTCGCGGTCAACCACTGCACATAGGGAGTTGCCGCGGTTGCCATCAGCATCGACGCCGGGCCCTGCCACGCTCCGCCGGTCAGCGTCGACACCGTCGACGCGAAGGCACTTGCCGACGACGCCAGCTGTGCGGCCAACGCGTCCCAGGCGGCCGCCGCTGCCCACATCGTCCCCGAGCGCGGTCCGGCATACATGCGCGCGGAATTGATCTCCGGCGGCAATAGCACGAAATCCGGCAACATCTCCGAACCTCTTCTCGGCCAACCGCCACAGCGGTGTGACCAGGGGTGCCACCCCGTGATTCGCACCAGCAGCAACAGTGTGCGCAAATGGCTGTCGCAATATGTAGCACAATGTGGCTGTCGCCGCACCCACCTGCTGTACAGATGTCGAATGTCGATCCGAAACGGCGGGAAAACTCGGTCGTCACTCACCACTAGAGTGGAAGCGCGATGGTTCGAGGAGAGAAGGGGCTAGTGGACAGCGGCGCACAGTCGAGCCAGCCAGTGACGGGAACGGCGCGCGTCAAGCGCGGCATGGCCGAAATGCTCAAGGGCGGCGTGATCATGGACGTCGTCACCCCGGAGCAGGCCCGCATCGCGGAGGGCGCCGGCGCCGTCGCGGTGATGGCGCTGGAGCGAGTACCCGCCGACATCCGCGCCCAGGGCGGGGTGTCGCGAATGAGCGACCCCGACATGATCGAGGGCATCATCTCCGCGGTGACCATCCCGGTGATGGCCAAGGCGCGCATCGGGCATTTCGTCGAGGCGCAGATTCTGCAGAGCCTCGGCGTGGATTACGTCGACGAATCCGAGGTGCTCACCCCCGCCGACTACACCCACCACATCGACAAGTGGAAGTTCACCGTGCCGTTCGTGTGCGGCGCAACCAATCTCGGTGAGGCACTGCGGCGTATCAACGAGGGCGCGGCGATGATCCGCTCCAAGGGCGAGGCCGGCACCGGTGACGTGTCCAACGCGACCACGCACATGCGCGCCATCGGCGGCGAGATCCGTCGCCTGACATCCTTGTCTGAGGACGAATTGTTCGTTGCGGCAAAGGAATTGCAAGCGCCCTACGATCTCGTCGTCGAGGTGGCCCGGGCGGGCAAGTTGCCGGTCACGCTGTTCACCGCCGGCGGCATCGCCACCCCGGCCGACGCGGCGATGATGATGCAGCTCGGTGCCGAGGGCGTATTCGTCGGGTCGGGCATCTTCAAGTCCGGCGATCCCGCGCAGCGCGCCGCCGCGATCGTCAAGGCCACCACGTTCTTCGACGATCCGGATGTGCTGGCCAAGGTTTCGCGCGGCCTGGGCGAGGCGATGGTGGGTATCAACGTCGAGGAGATCGCCCAGCCGCATCGCCTGGCCGAACGCGGCTGGTAAGAACGATCTGTGGCGATCGAAGAGATCCTTGATCTCGAGCAGCTCGAGGTCAACATCTACCGGGGCAGCGTCTTCAGCCCGGAATCGGGATTTCTGCAGCGCACCTTCGGGGGCCACGTCGCCGGGCAGTCCCTGGTCTCGGCGGTGCGCACCGTCGACCCGCGCTACCAGGTGCACTCGCTGCACGGCTACTTCCTGCGGCCCGGAGACCCAAGAGAGCCCACGGTTTTCCTCGTCGAGCGCACCCGCGACGGCGGCTCGTTCGCCACCCGGCGGGTCAACGCGATCCAGCACGGCGAGATCATTTTCAACATGGGCGCGTCCTTCCAGACCGATCAGGAAGGCATCCACCACCAGGACCCGATGCCGGCCGCGCCACCGCCCGACGGCCTGCCCGGGCTGGACTCGATCAAGGTTTTCGACGATGCCGGGTTCAAGCAGTTCGAGGAGTGGGACGTCTGCATCGTGCCGCGTGATCGCTTGGAGTTGTTGCCCGGCAAGGCATCTCAGCAACAGGTGTGGTTCCGGCACCGTGACCCGCTGCCCGACGACCCGGTGCTGCACATCTGCGCGCTGGCCTACATGAGCGACCTCACGTTGCTGGGGTCGGCGCAGGTCACCCACCTCGACGTGCGCGAGCATCTGCAGGTGGCCTCGCTGGACCACGCGATGTGGTTCATGCGCGCGTTCCGGGCCGACGAGTGGCTGCTCTACGACCAGTCCTCGCCGTCGGCCAGCGGCGGTCGCTCGCTGTGTCAGGGCAAGATCTTCACCCAGTCCGGCGAGATGGTCGCGGCGGTCATGCAGGAGGGGCTGACCCGCTTCAAACGCGGATACCAGTCGTGAGCCGCCCGAGGATCGGCGTGCTGGCGCTGCAAGGCGACACCCGGGAGCATCTGGCGGCGCTGCGCGACGCCGGAGCCGAGTCGATGCCGGTGCGCCGCCGCAGCGAGATCGAGTCGATCGACGGGCTGGTCATCCCGGGCGGGGAATCCACCACGATGAGCCACCTGCTGCTCGATTTGGACCTGCTCGAGCCGTTGCGGGCGCGGCTTGCCGACGGGCTGCCTGCCTACGGCGCATGCGCCGGAATGATCATGCTGGCCAGCGAGATCCTCGATGCCGGCGCCAACGGCCGCCAGGCGCTCCCGTTGGGTGCGATCGATATGACTGTGCGGCGCAACGCTTTTGGACGTCAGGTCGATTCGTTCGAGGGCGACGTCGAGTTCGCGGGATTACAGAGCCCGGTGCGGGCGGTGTTCATCCGGGCGCCGTGGGTCGAGCGAGTCGGCGACGGCGTGCAGGTGCTGGCCAGGGCGGCGGGACACGTGGTCGCGGTTCGGCAGGGGCCGAAGCTGGCGACGGCGTTTCACCCGGAGATGACGGGGGACCGGCGCATCCATCAGCTGTTCGTCGACATCGTTACTGGCCGCAGCTAGCGCGTGGTCTCGTCCGCGGCGTTGAAGCAGTTGAATGCGCGTCCTGGGCGGTAATTTCCCGGAATTCCCGCCCTCACCGCACACTCGAAGCCGTCAACGCGCACTCGAGACAGCGGATGCGGTGATGCGAAGCGATATCGCTTCTCCGAAGCGGCACCGCCCTGCGTTCTTGTGACGTGCGGGGATTCTGATCCGGATGGGGAGTGGCCGGGCAACCCGGCCCGAACGTCCACGTAGACTCGTCTGGCCAAGAAACAAGAGGAACAGCGAGGTAGGCAGACAATGAGCGGCCATTCCAAGTGGGCGACCACGAAGCACCAAAAGGCCGTCAAGGACGCGCGCCGCGGCAAGGAGTTCGCCCGGCTGATCAAGAACATCGAGGTCGCCGCCCGAACCGGCGGTGGTGACCCGGCGGGCAATCCGACGCTGTATGACGCCATTCAGAAGGCGAAGAAGACCTCGGTGCCCAACGACAACATCGAGCGCGCCCGCAAGCGCGGTGCCGGTGAGGAAGCCGGTGGCGCCGATTACCAGACGATCATGTACGAGGGCTACGGCCCCAACGGCGTCGCGGTGCTGATCGAGTGCCTGACCGACAACCGCAACCGCGCGGCCGGGGAGGTCCGGGTGGCGGTTACCCGCAACGGCGGCAACATGGCCGATCCCGGGTCGGTGTCCTACCTGTTCACCCGCAAGGGTGTGGTCACGCTGGAGAAGAACGGCCTGAGCGAGGACGACGTGCTGACCGCCGTGCTCGACGCCGGCGCCGAGGACGTCAACGATCTCGGCGAGAGCTTCGAGGTGATCTCCGAGCCGACCGATCTGGTCGCGGTGCGCACCGCGCTGCAGGAGGCCGGCATCGACTACGACTCGGCCGAGGCCAGCTTCCAGCCGTCCGTGAGCGTGCCCGTCGACGTCGACGGCGCCCGTAGGGTGTTCAAGCTGGTCGATGCGCTCGAAGAGAGCGACGACGTGCAGAACGTCTGGACCAACGTCGACCTGTCGGACGAGGTGCTGGCCGCTCTCGACGAGGACTAGTCGTAGCCGTGGCGCATGTCCTCGACGATGCGCGGGTTGTCCAGCGTTGACGGTTCGAGCGGGCGCGGCGCGATGTCGTCGGAGAACACCGTGGCGGCTTGGAGCACTTGCGGATTGAGGTAGCGCAGCGACGGCGCGTCGGCGGGCATGGTGGGAATCGGCGCCGCGTCACCGGGGCGCGCCAACGCGAAACCCCAGTCACCGAACGTCGGCACATGCACGTGGTAGGGCGTGACCGCATACCCCGCCGAACGCATGGAAGACACCGTGCGCCAGAAGGCGGTCGGTGTGGAAAACGGGCTGCCGGCCTGGACCACGACCAGCCCGTTGGGTGAAAGTGCATGCGCGACAAGGGCATAGAACTCGGTTGAATACAGCCGGCCCAGCACCGGGGTGTCCGGGTCGGGCAGGTCGACGATGACCGCGTCGAAGCCATCGCGCGGTCGCAGCTCCGGGTGGGCGGCCCGAAGCCAGCGCATCGCGTCGTCGATCACGACGCAAACCCGCGGATTGTCCAGCGCACCGGCATTGGCCTCACGCAGGGTGGTGCGGGCGATCTCGATCACCGCGGGATCGAGCTCCACCTGCACGATCTTGTCGATTCCGTGCTGGCGCAACAGCTCTCGTGCGGCCAGCCCGTCGCCGCCACCCAGCACCAGCACCGAGTGTGCGCCCCTGCCGAGTGTGGGATAGACGAGGCTCTCGGTGTAGCGGTATTCGTCGCGGGTGGAGAACTGCAAACCGCCGTCCAGATACAGCCGGGTGTCGTTGCCGCGGCGGGTGACCACGATCTCCTGGTAGGCGGTGTGCCGGTAGGCGACGATCGGGTCGGCGTAAAGCCTTTGGCGGCTTGTCGTTTCGATGTCGTGCGCGTGCACCAGCAGCACGATCAGCAGCCCGAGGGCGGCGGTCAGGGCGCACAGCGCCGTGGCCAGCTGCGCGGTGGAGATCACCCGCCGCAGCAGGAACATCGCCACGATGGCCGCCGCGACGAGGTTGATGACGCCGGTGGCCGCCGCGCCGCGGATCATCCCGAGATGCGGCAGCAGCGCGAATGGCCAGACCAGCCCGCCGACCAGCGCCCCCAGATAGTCGGCCGCATTGAGATTGGCCAGCGTGCGGCCGGAATCGGTGGCGCCGGCGGTGCGCCCACGCTGCAGCAGCGTCATCAGCAGCGGCACCTCGGCGCCGACCAGGCCGCCGATCAGCGCGGTGCTCAGCGCCAGCACCCACGTCGACCCGATCGCGCCGTCCAGGAACGCGAACACCGCGTACAGCGCCGCGGCCGACAGCCCACCGATGATGCCCAGCAGCGCCTCGACCGCGACGAAGACGATGCCCGCATGCCGCAGCAGCGGTTTGACCAGCAGTGCGCCCACGCCCAGCGCCGCGATGTAGCCCGCGACGATCAGCGAGGTGGCGACGATGCCGCCGCCGTTCAGGCTGGCCGACAGCGTCAGCAGCGCCAATTCGTAGATGATGCCGCAGGCCGCGCAGGCCGCCACGGCGGCGAGCAACAGCGCCCGCCAGCGTATCGACGGCGCCGCCGGTCGCGCGGCTTCCTGCGTGGCGGTCATGAGACCGCGGCGGCCGTTACTCCTCCGACCGCCAACAGCATCAGCGCCACCGCGAACGAGCCGGGATGCAGCTCGGGCTCGTCGATGTGCTCGTGGAAACTGCCCGGGATCACCAGATGCAGGGTCAGCAGCGCGATTCCCAACAGGATCACGCCCATCAACCCGTACACCGCGACGCCGACGAGTCCCTGAGCCAATTGACTGTAGCTGTTCACGATGGCGCTGACGATCACGGTGGTCAGCGAGATGTACATCGCACTGGCGACCACGACGGCGTTGGGGCGGCGATCTACGAACACCAGCTGGCGCAGCTTGCCCGGGGTCAGCACGTCGACCATGTAGAAGCCGACGAGCAGGACGGCCATCCCGACGACGAAGTACAACAGCGTCGCGACGACGCCCTTCAGCACGGGGTCGAGATCCACGTTTCCGATATCGAAGGCGAGGTACACGGTTGTCTCCTTTGCTATTTGGTTCCACCCGGGCCGCCGGGACTGCCGCCGGAACCGCTCGACGGGGATCCGGGACTGAACCCGGGGCCGAGGAAGACATAGGAGCCGTGGCTGTATCCGGCGCCGAGGCTTTCGACGCGAATGCTGCACGGGTGGTTGCCATCCGGGCCGACGGTCACGATGTTGTCGCTGTAGCGCAGGTAGTCGTTGTTGTCGTTGTCGGCGCGGGCCTCGGGTTCCTGATAGTCCGCGAGCGTGTCGGCCACCTGATCGGGCGATCCGCTGCACAGGTAGCGCGTCCCGTTGACGTCGCGAGCGTACTCTCGATAGTTGCTCGCGATGTACTTCCCAATATCCTTCTGCAGCAATATGATTCCGATGATCAGCGACACCACCGACGCCAGGGCGAGCCCACCGGCCAGCCAGAACAGGTGTTTGCGGCTCACGGTCGCCACCGGCTCGCGGTCTGGACCACTTCACCGCCGGAACCAAGAGGGTTGTGCGGGTACAGGTGCCACGTCTGCCAGCGCCAGCCCGGGCCGTCGGGTTCGGCGGCCAGCACGGTCAGTGCGGCGTCATCGCCGGGGAATGTTCCGCCGAGCCAACAGGTTTCGGCTCGGCACCGCTCGCGCAGCTCGCGCGCCAGCCGGCGAAACGTCGCTTCGTCGTGCATGGCGGTGGCCGATTCCAGCGAGTACCCGGAGGCCTCGGCGTGCTCGGGCAGCTTGCCGGTCTCGCTGTCGGCGGTGCAGGACACCTGCTCGGAGAAGGTGCTGGCGGCGTGCTCGATCGTGACGAGGTGGGAGGCGCCGAGCACCCCGAGCCGCAGCGCGCCGCCATCGGGATGCCGCAGCGAATGGCTGGCCAGCAGCGGCGGTGCGGGCGCGTTGAGTGCGAGCCGCAGCCTGCTCCCGGACACGTCGGCCGGAGCTACGGCGAGCTGATAGAGCGGCACCGCGCGGACCTACGCGGTACCCGGCGCGGGCGCCGGGTAGACGGTGAGCTCGCCCGGCGACACCGGCTTGCCCGTCGAGATCTCCCAGGGCGTGCCGGGCGCCCAGCGCTCGAAGGAGAGCAGCACGCTCTGGTCGGCGTTGGCGCAGTCGACGAACTCCATCTCGCCGCCGGCCGGCAGGCCCGTCGTGCCCTCGGTCGTGTACGAGGCCCGGCCGCGTTCCGTCTCGTGAAACGCCATCCCGTCGACCAGATACTGGTCACCGGGTTGCAACGTGATGTCCTTGCGGGTGACCCACATGACGAGCTCGAGGCGCCCGTCGTCCTCTTCGACCGCGAACCACGTCGGCAGGTCGCCGCCCTCCAGCAGGTGCTCCCACCACACGAACGGTCCCTCGCGGAACGTCAGCGACCCGCGGACCACGTAGTCGATGCCGCCATAGCTGACGATGGCGCCCGGACCCAGCTGGCGGGGCCCGAATTGCGGCATCGCGTCGAACGACAGGGGGTCGCGGCGCCCGCGCGGCGCAGCCCGAGCCTTGGGCCGCCGCGACGCGATGACGAGCACCACGATGGACGCGATGAACAGCACCGCGGCCAGCACTACCAGCACTGTTCCCACCCAGGGCCTCCCGTCGCCGCGGCGGTGGAGCGAATGTCGGCTTAAGTTAACAGCTTTTGCCGGGTCCGCGTGTCCTGTCCGGTGGCGTCGGGGCCGACCGCTACGCTATCGAACAGCTGTTCGGTACTAGGTTGGAGCATGCTATGCGCGTGATGGGCGTCGACCCCGGACTGACCCGGTGCGGGCTGTCCGTGGTCGAAACCGGGCGCGGCCGCAATATCGTCGCGCTGGATGTCGACGTGGTCCGTACCCCGTCGGATGCCGCGCTGCCCAAACGACTGCTGACCATCAGCGACGCCGTCGAGCATTGGCTGGATACGCATCATCCCGACGTGATCGCGATCGAGCGGGTGTTCGCCCAGCACAATGTGTCGACCGTGATGGGCACCGCGCAGGCCGGTGGCGTGATCGCGCTGGCGGCGGCCAAACGCGACATCGACGTGCACTTCCATACCCCCAGCGAGGTCAAGGCCGCGGTCACCGGCAACGGCACCGCCGACAAGGCTCAGGTCACCGCGATGGTCACCAGAATCCTTGAGCTGCAAGCCAAACCGACGCCGGCCGACGCGGCCGATGCGCTGGCACTGGCCATCTGCCATTGCTGGAGGGCGCCGATGCTTGCCCGGATGGCGACGGCCGAGGCGATGGCCGCGCAACAGCGCCAGACCTATCGCGCCAAGCTGGCGGCGAAGGCCAAGGCCGCCAAGGCGGGAGCGGGCCGATGATCGCCTCGGTGCGCGGTGAGGTGCTGCAGGTGGCGCTCGATCACGTGGTGATCGAAGCCGGCGGCGTCGGCTACCGGGTGAACGCGACGCCGTCGACGCTGGCGACGCTGCGCCACGGCAGCGAAGCCCGCCTGATCACCGCGATGATCGTGCGCGAGGATTCACAGACCCTGTACGGCTTTGTCGACGGCGAGACCCGCGACCTGTTCCTGACGCTGCTGTCGGTGTCGGGTGTCGGGCCGCGGCTGGCGATGGCGACGCTGGCCGTGCACGACGCCGCGGCGCTGCGCCAGGCGCTGGCCGACGGCGACGTCACCGCGCTGACCCGGGTGCCCGGCATCGGAAAGCGCGGCGCCGAGCGCATGGTTCTCGAGTTGCGCGACAAGATCTATGCGGCCGGCGCGCCCGCGGCGGCGCCGGCGGGCGCGGGTCTCAATGGCCACGCGGTGCGGGGCCCGGTGATCGAGGCGCTGGTCGGCCTGGGCTTCGCGGCCAAGCAGGCCGAGGACGCCACCGACAACGTGCTGGCGGCCAGCCGCGAAAAGGGCGAGCAGGCAACGACTTCCGACGCGTTGCGGGCCGCGCTCTCGTTGCTGGGCAAGTCCAAATGAGCGACGACTATTCCGAGGACCATGCCGATCGCGACCTGTCCCCGGCGCTGACCGTCGGAGAGGGCGACATCGACGTCAGCCTGCGGCCCCGGTCGCTGCGGGAGTTCATCGGCCAGTCGCGGGTCCGCGAACAGTTGCAGCTGGTCCTCGAGGGCGCCAAAAACCGTGGTGGCACGCCGGATCACATCCTGCTGTCCGGGCCGCCGGGGTTGGGTAAGACGTCGCTGGCGATGATCATCGCCGCCGAACTCGGGTCCTCGCTGCGGGTCACCTCGGGGCCCGCGCTCGAGCGCGCCGGCGACCTGGCCGCGATGCTGTCGAACCTGGTCGAGCACGACGTGTTGTTCATCGACGAGATCCACCGCATCGCCCGGCCGGCCGAGGAGATGCTCTACCTCGCCATGGAGGACTTCCGGGTCGACGTCGTGGTGGGCAAAGGCCCTGGGGCAACGTCGATTCCGCTCGAGGTGGCGCCGTTCACCCTGGTCGGTGCGACCACCCGGTCCGGCGCGCTGACCGGGCCGCTGCGTGACCGCTTCGGTTTCACCGCGCACATGGATTTCTATGAGCCGGCCGATCTGGAGCGGGTGCTGGCGCGGTCGGCCGGGATCCTCGGCATCGAGCTGGGCGCCGAGGCCGGCGCGGAGATCGCCCGGCGTTCCCGCGGCACGCCCCGGATCGCCAACCGCCTGCTGCGCCGGGTCCGGGACTTCGCCGAGGTGCGGGCCGACGGGGTGATCACCCGCGACGTCGCCAAGTCCGCGCTGGAGGTCTACGACGTCGACGAGCTCGGGCTGGACCGGCTGGACCGTGCGGTGTTGTCGGCGCTGACCCGAAGCTTCGGCGGCGGACCGGTCGGGGTTTCGACGCTCGCGGTGGCGGTCGGGGAGGAGGCGACCACCGTCGAGGAGGTGTGTGAGCCGTTCCTGGTGCGTGCCGGCATGGTCGCGCGGACGCCGCGCGGCCGGGTGGCCACCGCGCAGGCCTGGACTCATCTGGGTATGACACCGCCGGCCGGGGCCACCGGCCTGGCCCAACCCGGACTGTTTGAATAGGAGGCGCCATGATCACCGCCGGATTGGCGTTCGCCGCGCTTGCGGCGCTGCTGCACGTCTACATCTTCACGATGGAGTCGTTGACCTGGACCTCACCGCGTACCCGCGCCGCCTTCGGCACGACACCGGAGGAGGCGGAGACCACCAAGCTGCTCGCCTTCAACCAGGGCTTTTACAACCTTTTCCTGGGGATCGTCGCCGGCATAGGGATCGCCGAGTTCGCGATGAGACATCAGGCGGTGGGCGCCGCGCTGGTCTTCGCCGGCGTCGGATCCATGGCCGCGGCCGCGGTCGTCCTCGTGGTGTCGGCACCGGACAAGGCCCGGGCGGCCGTGACGCAGGGCATATTCCCGTTGATCTCGATCGTGCTGCTGGTGATCGGCCTCGCTACATAACACAAGCATCACACGTCGCACTGGCTACGGCATCGAGGGACTGCCGGAGGTTACAACCGCGAACGGCAAGGGTATCCACGCCGTGCTGAAGTAGTCCGGCATCAATAGGGGGATGTAAATGAACTACGCACAAGACGGCCATCCGGGCAGGTTGTGGATGCCACGCTCCCGCGGTGCGGTATGCGGGTTGATCCTGATCGTTCTGGGTGCTTGGGGTGCGTTGATACCGTTCGTCGGTCCGCATTTCAATTTCGCCTACACGCCCGACAAAGAGTGGGCATGGACCCCGGCCCGCGGCTGGCTCGAGGTGTTGCCGGGCGGTGTCACCGCACTCGGTGGTCTGCTGCTGATCTTTTCCGGAAATAGGGTCACCGCGATTGTGGGCGGCTGGCTGGCGGTGCTCGCCGGCGTCTGGTTCGTGATCGGTGGTGAGGTCGCCCCGATGCTGGGGATCGGGTCTGCCGGAGATCCGATCGCCGCGACCGACCGCAAGCGCGCCGCACTCGAGATCTCGTACTTCTCCGGTCTCGGTGCGTTCATCGTCTTCGTCGGCGGCATCGCGCTGGCGCGCCTGGCGGTGCGACTGGCCAGCGATATCGAAGCCCTCGCGCGGGTGCGCTCGGCGACACCGGCCGCCAGCGAGCCCGTCTACATGTCGGGTCTGGAAGAGCCGCACCGTATGTCGGGTCTGGAAGAGCCGCACCGTGAGGTGGAGCCGGACGCCCTGACCACCCCGCGGGTGGATTCGTCCGACGACCCGAAGGCCGGCGGTTGGCGCAAGCGAGGTGGGGGCGCCGCGCCGGGCGCGTCATACCTGCGCTGGCCGCATCCCCAGAGCTAGGGCATCGCGCATGGACCGATCGCCGGCCCGTAGCCAACAGGCCGGCGATCGGTTTTGCGCTGTCTTACAGCAGGCCCAGCAGGTGCAGGTCGCTGATGTACTTGTTGATGATCGGTGCCGAGATGTGCGGAATGTCTTTGTCAGGACCGACTTTCGCGTCTTGGACCGCCGCACGGAACCGATCGGTCGGCGCCATCGACCCTCGCATCGGGTGCTCCGGCTTCTGGTAGTTGTGCAGCAGTGGCAACAGCGAGGCATTGCGCTGCTTTTCCGGTAGCCCGCGCAGGGCGGTCTCGAACCTCCGCAGCCAGTCGCCATACTCGGCGATCCGCTGAATCGAGTTGCCGTCCGCGATCAGCCAATCGACGAACTCGTCCATTCCGATGCCGTCGTCGTAGGGGTTCATCACGTGGTAGGTCTGGAAGCTCTCCACGTTCTGCGCCCCCAGCGTCGAGACTGCTTCGGCGATGAACTCGACGGGCAGCCCGTCGTAGTGCGACCGCTGCCGGTTGCCGTCGGCGTCGAGCTCGTAGAACGAGGCCGGCGCGATGCCGGTGGCCACCAGGCTCAGCATCATGCGGGTGAACATGTCCGGCACGTTGAGCTGACCGGCGTAGCTGGTGTCGGCCAGGATCATGTCGCAGCGGAACACCGCCACCGGCAGGCCACACAGGTCGTTGGCCTCCCGCAGCAGCACCTCGCCGGCCCACTTGCTGTTGCCGTAGCCGTTGGCGTAGCTGTCGTTGATCGCCCGGGTGGCGCTGATCTCGCGGACGTCGGCTTCTTCGACGAACGCGCCCGGCTTGATCTGGTCGCCCACCCCGATCGTGGACACGTAGGTGTACGGCTTCTTCTTACCGGTCAGCGCGATGCGGATCAGCTCGGCGGTGCCCAGGGCGTTGGGGCCGAACAGCTCGCTGTAGGGCAGCACGTGGTTGACCAGTGCGGCGGGGTCGACGATCAGGTCGACGGTGTCCGCCAGCCGCTGCCAGGTCTGCTGGTCCAGGCCGAGGTTGGCCTCGCCCTTGTCGCCGGCGATGACCTCGAGGTGATCGGCGGCCAGCCGCTGGTAGTGCGCCAGCAGCCTGGGATCGCCGCTGTCGAAGGTGTTGTCGAGCCGGGCGCGCGCGTCCGAGTCGGACTTGGCGCGGACCAGTGCGATCACCTTGCCGTCGACCAGGTCCATGCGCTCCAGCCATTCCAGGGCCAGGTAGCGGCCGAGGAAACCGGTGGCGCCGGTCAGCAGCACGGTGCGGACCTCGGCCGCCGGGGCCGGCAGGTTGGGTGCGCCGGCCAAGGTCTCGGCGTCGAGGAACTTGTCCAGCGTGAGGTCGCTGGCGTGCACCTCGACCGCGTCGCGACCGTGCACCGAGGCGAAGCTGGGCCGCTTGGTGCCCTGGCGTTCGGCCTCGATGTAGGCGGCGATGGCGGCCAGGTCGTTGGCCGGGCTGACGATCACGCCCACCGGCACGTCGATCTCGAAGATCTCGTGCAGCAGGTTGCCGAATGTCAACGCCGACAACGAGTCTCCACCCAGATCGGTGAAGTGGGCGTCGGGTGTCAGCTCGGTGCTGGCCGCGCCCAGCAGGGCGGCGGCGGCCCGGCTCACCGATTCCAGCACCGGCGCGGTGGTGGCGCCGCGGCGCAGTTCGCTCAGCTCGTTGGCCTGGCCTTCGGCCAGGTCGGCGTAAAGCTGTTCGAGCCGTTCGCCGTAGTGCTGCTTCAACTTTGGCCACGCCAGTTTGCGGATGCCGGTCAGCAGACCGTTCTCCAGCGTGAAAGGCGTTGTCTCGATGAGGAAGTCACGCGGCACCTCGTAGGACTGAAGACCGGCCTCCTTGGCAACGACCTGCAGCGAGTCGGCGATCCGTCCCTTGAGCTCGTCGGCTCCGAACCTTGACAGTGCCTCCTCGCTCGGCACGATCACGGCCAACAGGTAGGGGTGCGCGCTGTTGCCGTAGACGTAGATCTGCCGCACCAGCGGGCTGTTGCCGAACACCGCCTCCAGCTTGGCCACGGTGACGAACTCGCCCTGCGCCAGCTTGAGCACGTTGTTGCGGCGGTCGACGTACACCACCTTGTTGGGCGCGATCTCGGCCACGACGTCGCCGGTGCGGTAGTAGCCGTCCGGGTCGAACACCCCGGCGGTGGTTTCCGGGCGCTTGTAGTAGCCCGGGAACATGTTCTCCGTCTTGAGCAGCAGCTCGCCGCGCGGGTACGGCCGGTCGGTCGCGAAGTAGCCCAGGTCCGGCACGTCGACCAGCTTGTAGTCGATCACCGGCGGACGCTGCACCTCACCGTCGAACAGCACCATGCCGGCCTCGGTGGAGCCGTAGCCGTCCAGCAGGTGCATGTCGAGCAGGTCTTCCACCCACGCCTTCAGGTCCGCAGAGGTGGGCGCCGAGCCCGTCATCGCGAAGATGAACCGCCCGCCCAGCAGCTGCTGCGCGATCTCGTTCATCACCTCGGCCTGGCTGCCGCCGCGGTCGACGCGGCGCTGGTATTCGCTGTACAACGTCTCCCAGATGCGCGGCACGAAGTTCATCTCGGTGGGCCGCACCAGCTCGAGGTCTTCCAGCAGGGTGGACAAGTCGCTGCGGGCGGCGAAGTAGGCCGTGCCGCCATTGCCGAGCGTGCCATAGAGGATGCCGCGTCCCATGACGTGGCTCATCGGCATGAAGTTCAGCGTGATCGACGCGACGGTCTCGCCGAACCAGTTGCGGCTCGACCGGCACCACATCTTGCCGACGTTGCGCCGGGGATACATCGCGCCCTTGGGGGCTCCGGTGCTGCCGGAGGTGTAGATCAACAGTGCCAGCGCGTCGTCGTCGACGTCCGCCGCCGGTGTGGCGGGCAGTGCCGCACCGCGGCGCGCCAGATCGGCCAGGGGCTCGACGGGCACTGCGGCGTCGGTCAGCCGCGTGCGAGCGCTTTCCACGGCCTCGCGCTCGTCGTCGACCTCGGGGTGATAGTCGAACACCACGAGCTTGGTGGGCCGGTGCTCGGTGCTCAGGATCAGCTCGACGGCGTCGGACAGCTGGTTCACGCTGGCCGCGAACATGGCGGGCTCGGTCTCGGTCACGATCGGCGTGAGCTGCGCGACCGCGGCGCTGGTTTGCAGCGGCACCCCCACCGCGCCGACCACTCCGAGGGCGATGTCGATGGTGGTGAAGTCGACGCTGTTGAAGCCCAGTGCCGCCACCCGGTCGCCCGGCAGCAGGCCGTCGCCGGTCAGGGCCCGGGCCACCGCATCGACGCGTTCGCGCAGTTCACCGTAGGTGATGGTGTCGAAGCGGGGGAGCAGACCCAGCACGGTGCGCCCGGTCTTGGGGTCCGCGACGAATTCGACGGCGCGCTGTCCCAGGGCCGGGCGGTCACCGTAACCCTCGAGCACGGTCTGGACGATCTGCGGAAGTCGCAGTCCAGCGTGATCGAGGGCCTCGACGACCGCCGGATCCGGCTTGGCGGCGGCGAACTGTGGGTCGGTAGCGGTCAGATTCTCAATGCGGCGTTCGAGCCGCTCTTCGCGAGTGGTAGTCGACATGACAGTTCCTTGCATTGCTGAGAAGTTCAGGCTGTTGACGCGACGTTGCGCTGACACTTAGAACGTTAGCGAAGCTAAAGGTATTCCTCAATGGTTCTCGCCTGAGGCTTCGCTGTGAGATCGCCCACCTGCGTACGGACCGACGATCGGGTGCCGAACGGTCGAAGCAGCGCGCTGACGGGTCGGCTGCGTACTCGCAGCGGCCACCAGAACCAGCGTCGTCCCAGCAGCGCCGCGATGGACGGCGTCATCAAGGCGCGAACCAACAGCGTGTCGAACAGCAGGCCGATACCGATGGTGGTGCCGATCTGGCCGATCGCGCGGAGATCGCTGACCATCATCGACGCCATCGTGAACGCGAACACCAGGCCCGCATTCGTCACGACTTTGCCGGTGCCGCCCATCGAACGAATGATGCCGGCATTCAACCCGGCGTCGATCTCCTCTTTGAATCGGGAAACCAGCAGCAGGTTGTAATCGGACCCCACGGCCAGCAAAACGATGACGGACGTCACCACCACGAGCCCGTACAGCGGGAAGCTCATCATGTATTGCCAGAACAGCACCGACAGCCCGAAGGATGCGCCCAGCGAGACGGCGACCGTACCGACAATGACCGATGCCGCGATAAAGGCGCGGGTGAGTACCAACATGATGATGAAGATGAGGCAAAGCGACGACGTTCCCGCGATCAGCAGATGGTGAGCAGGACGGGCTCTACAGGTCGGCCAGTAGCAGCCGCAGGACCTCGAGGCCCTCAGTGAGTAGCTCGTCGCTGATGGTCAGCGGGGGCAGCAGCCGGATAACGTTGCCGAACATGCCGCAGGTCAGCACGATGACTCCGGCGGCGCCGGCCGCGGTGGCCAGCTTGTTCGTCAGCTCGGCGTCGGGGTCGCTGGTGCCGGACTTGACCAGCTCGACGGCGATCATGGCACCGCGGCCGCGCACGTCGCCGATCCGGTCGTCGCCGGCCTGGGTGCGCAGCAGCACATCGGTGATCAGCCGCTCGATCTGCTGGGCCCGCTCGATCAGGCCGTCGTTCTCGATGGTCTCGATGCTGGCCAGGGCCGCCGCGCAGGCGACGGGGTTGCCGCCGAAGGTGCCGCCCAGGCCGCTCACGTGCGGGGCGTCCATGATCTCGGCGCGGCCCGTCACCGCCGACAGTGGCAGCCCGCCGGCGATGCCCTTGGCGGTGCAGATCAGGTCGGGCTCCAGACCGCCTGCGCCCTCGTGCTCGCAGGCGAACATCGCGCCGGTGCGCGCAAAGCCGCTTTGCACCTCGTCGGCGATGAACACCACATTGTTCTTGCGGCACCAGTCCAGCAGCGCGGGCAGGAAGCCCTCGGCCGGGACGATGAACCCGCCCTCGCCCTGGATCGGTTCGATGATGACGGCGGCCAGGTTGGCGGCGCCGACCTGCTTGTCGAAGACGCTGATGGCGCGCTTGGCGGCGAGCTCGCCGTCGGTGGCCAGTTCCTTGTCGAGCAGGCCGTCGCGGTACGGGTAGGACATCGGCGCCCGGTAGATCTCCGGTGCGAACGGGCCGAAGCCGCTCTTGTACGGCATGGACTTGGCGGTCAGCGCCATCGTCATGTTGGTGCGGCCGTGATAGGCGTGGTCGAAGGCCACGACGGCGGGTTTGCCGGTGTAGGAGCGCGCGATCTTGATGGCGTTCTCGACGGCCTCGGCCCCGGAGTTGAACAGCACCGACCGCTTCTCGCCCGAGCCGGGGGTGATCCGGTTCAGCTCCTCGGCGACCGCGACGTAGGACTCGTACGGCGTGACCATGAAGCAGGTGTGGGTGAACTCGGCGACCTGTTCGCGCACCGCGTCGATCACCCGCGGCGAGGAGTTGCCGATCGTGGTGACGGCGATGCCGGAGCCCAGGTCGATAAGCCGGTTTCCGTCGACGTCCTCGACGATGCCGCCGCCCGCGCGCGCGACGAACACGGGCAGCGTGATGCCGACGCCGTGGGACACCGCCGAGGTGCGGCGCCTGTTGAGTTCCAGCGACCGGGGACCGGGGATTTCGGTAACCAGCTGGCGGGTCTGTTCGAGGCTGGCCACGATGTCCTCCTCCCGGCGACACGTGCATCGCGCCGCGCTGAAAGCCTAGCTGTTCCAGGGGTCTTGGCGCCTGCCGACGACTCGGCTGTGGCGCCCGCCGCGGGCGGTCCGCGCAGGTGCCGGTTGGTTGCGGCCCGCGGCCTGCCAGACTGGACGGGCACACTGGACCCTCGAAAACCCAGTGACACCGATACGAAAGACAGGCACGTTCGATGGAAAGTTTGGTTTTGTTCCTGCCGTTCCTGCTCATCATGGGCGGGTTCATGTACCTGGCGTCGCGTCGCCAGAAGAAGGCGATGCAGGCCACCATCGACCTGCACGAGTCGTTGCAGCCGGGGGATCGCGTGCACACGACGTCCGGCATGGAGGCCACCGTCGTCGCCCTCACCGACGACACCGTCGACCTCGAGATCGCCGACGGCGTGGTGACCACCTGGATGAAGCTGGCCATCCGCGACAAAATCCTGCCCGAGGACGACTTCGACGACGAAGACGACGACTTGGAAGAATCCGACGACGTCCCGGGCCCGGCCGACGAGAGCCGCGTGACCAAAGATCAGTGACCGACCCGGTCCGATGAGCGGTTTCCGCGAAGCGGACACGTAGGCTCTGTCGGGGAAAGAAACCGATCACCAAGGAGATATAAGGAAAGTGGCATCGTCTTCGGCGCCGGTGCACCCCGCCCGCTACCTGTCGGTTTTCTTCGTCTTGCTGATCGGCGTCTATCTGCTGGTGTTTCTCACCGGCGACAAGCACGCCGCCCCGAAGCTCGGCATCGACCTGCAGGGCGGCACCCGGGTCACGCTGACCGCGCGGACCCCCGACGGCTCGCGCCCGAGCCGGGACGCCCTGGCCCAGGCGCAGCAGATCATCAGCGCGCGCGTCAACGGCCTGGGCGTCTCCGGCTCGGAGGTCGTGGTCGACGGCGACAACCTGGTGATCACCGTGCCGGGCAACGACGGCAACGAGGCCCGCAACCTGGGGCAGACCGCCCGGCTCTACATCCGCCCGGTGCTGAACTCGTCGCCGGCCCAGGCCGCCGAAGCCAAACCGCCGGCCGGCACCCCGCCCGGCGGTCACCCGGCCCCCGAAGGCCAGCCGGCGCCCGGCCAGCCTGCGCCACCGCCCGCGGGCCAGCCCGCGCCACCACCGGCCGGCCGGCCGGCCCCACCGCCCGCCGGCCAGTCCGGGCGGCCGGCGCCGCAACCGCGTCCGTACCCGCAGGACCCGCCGCCGACGCCCAGCCCGAAACCGAGCCCGGCTCCGGCGAGCAATGCGCCGCCGCCCGGCAATGCACCGGCACCCGGAGCATCGGCACCCGGCGGACCGGCCGCGGACGCGCCGCCGCCTGACGTGCCCGGGCCGCCCGATCCGCGCAAAGACCTCGCCGACCGCATCAAGGTGATGAAGGATTTTCGGCAGAGCAACAACCCCTACATTCAGATGGTCGCCCAGCAGTGGGTGGCCGCCCACTGCGACAAAGAGGACATTCTGGCCGGTAACGACGACCCGGCCCTGCCCCTGATCACCTGCTCGACCGACCACAAGTACGTCTACCTGCTGGGGCCGTCGATCATCAGCGGCGACCAGATCCAGGACGCCAGCTCGACGATGAACCAGCGCGGCATCGGCTACGTCGTCGACGTTCAGTTCAAGCCCGCCGCGGCGAACACCTGGGCGGACTTCACCGCCGCCCACATCGGTACCCAGACCGCGTTCACGCTGGACTCCCAGGTGGTCAGCGCGCCGATGATCCAAGAGGCGATCCCCGGCGGGCGGACCCAGATCTCCGGCGGCGACCCGCCGTTCACCGCCGCCACCGCCAAACAGCTGGCCAACGTTCTGAAGTACGGCTCGCTGCCGCTGTCGTTCGAATCGTCGGAGGCCCAAACCGTCTCTGCCACACTGGGTTTGACCTCGCTGCGCGCGGGGCTGATCGCGGGCGGAATCGGCTTGATCCTGGTGCTGCTCTACTCGCTGCTGTATTACCGGGTGCTGGGATTGCTGACGGCGCTGTCCCTGATCGCCTCCGGTGCAATGATTTTCGCGATCTTGGTGATCCTGGGCCGGCAGATCAACTACACCCTGGATCTGGCGGGTATCGCCGGTCTGATCATCGGCATCGGCACCACCGCGGACTCGTTCGTGGTGTTCTTCGAGCGCATCAAGGACGAAATCCGCGAAGGCCGTTCGTTCCGATCGGCGGTGCCGCGCGGCTGGGTACGGGCCCGCAAGACGATCGTGTCGGGTAACGCCGTCACCTTCCTGGCCGCCGCGGTCCTGTACGGCCTGGCGATCGGTCAGGTGCGGGGATTCGCGTTCACCCTGGGCCTGACCACGGTCCTCGACATCGTGGTGGTGTTCCTGGTGACCTGGCCGCTGGTGTACCTGGCCTCCAAATCCCCGACACTGGCCAAGCCCGCGTACAACGGCCTGGGCGCCGTCCAGCAGGTCGCCCGGGAACGCCGAGCTTCAGACGTGAAGACGGGACGGGGGTAACGCGATGACCTCGAAAGACAAGGCCGACTCCGACACGGCAGCGGTCGAACTCACCGAAGCCGGCGAAAAGGCGGTGGAGCCGACGTCCGACTCCGCCGAGCAGCCGCCGCATCACAGCTTTCTCTCCCGGCTCTACACCGGAACGGGTGCGTTCGAGGTGGTCGGGCGGCGCCGGTTGTGGTACGGCATCAGCGGGGCGATCGTCGCCATCGCGATCCTGTCCATCATCTTGCGCGGCTTTACTTTTGGGATCGACTTCAAGGGCGGCACCACGGTCTCGTTCCCGCGCGGCAACGTCGCGACCTCGCAGGTGCAGGACGTGTTCCGCAAGACGCTGGGCCGCGACGCCGAATCGGTGGTCATCGTCGGCAACGGCGCTTCGGCGACGGTGCAGATCAGCTCGGAAACGCTGTCCAACGACGAGACGACCAAGCTGCGCAACGCGTTGTTCGATGCGTTCGGACCCAAGGGCACCGACGGCAAGCCCAACAAGGCGGCGATCAGCGACTCGGCGGTCTCCGAGACGTGGGGCGACCAGATCACCAACAAGGCGCTGATGGCGCTGGGTGTGTTCCTGGTGCTGGTCAGCATCTACATCATGGTGCGCTACGAGCGCTACATGTCGATCTCCGCGCTGACGACGATGGTGTTCGACCTGACCGTCACCGCGGGGGTGTATTCGCTGGTGGGCTTCGAGGTGAGCCCGGCCACGGTGATCGGCCTGCTGACCATCCTCGGGTTCTCCCTGTACGACACCGTCATCGTCTTCGACAAGGTCGAAGAGAACACCAAAGACTTCCAACACAGAAACCGGCGCACCTTCGCCGAGGAAGCCAACCTGGCCATCAACCAGACCTTCATGCGCTCGATCAACACCAGCCTGATATCGGTCCTGCCGGTGCTGGCGCTGATGGTGGTCGCGGTCTGGCTGCTGGGCGTCGGCACGCTGAAGGACCTGGCGCTGGTGCAGCTGGTCGGCATCCTGGTCGGCACGTATTCGTCGATCTTCTTCGCCACCCCGCTGCTGGTCACGCTGCGTGAGCGCACCGAGCTGGTGCGAACCCACACCCGCCGCGTCCTCAAACGACGCAAGCCCGGCACGCCCGAGCAGGCGGACGTCTCCGGCGACGAGGCCTCCGACAGCGAGACCACGCGGGAGACCAAGAAGGCCGCGGCGGCGTCGGCCGGGTCCGCACCGAGCAAGCCGGCGCCGGGTGCCCGGCCCGTGCGGCCCACCGGTACCCGACGCCCGAGCGGCAAGCGAAACGCCGGCCGGCGGTAGCCGCGATGCTCAGGCGGGCAGCGACCGTTGCCCTGGCCGCGCCGCTCGTCGCCGTGGCCACTCTGACGGGATGCTCGGGTAGCGCCGCCTCGCAGATCGACTACGTCGTCGACGGTCGGCTGAGCAGCTACAACGCCAACACCACGGTCGGGTTCGCGTCGGCCGCGGCGCAGGCGTTCGCCCGGACGCTGACCGGGTTCGGCTATCACGGCCCCGACGGACAGGTCGTCGCCGACCACGACTTCGGTTCCGTCTCCGTGGTGGCCGGTTCGCCACTGGTCCTCGACTACCAGATTGCCGACAACGCGGTCTACTCCGACGGTAAGCCGCTGACCTGCGACGACCTGGTGCTCGCCTGGGCCGCCCAGTCGGGGCGCTTTCCCGGCTTCGACGCCGCCACCCAGGCCGGCTACGTCGACATCGCCAACATCGAATGCATACCGGGGCAGAAGAAGGCGCGGGTCTCGTTCATCCCGGACCGCGGCGTCGTCGACTACACCCAGCTGTTCGCCGCGACCACGATGATGCCGTCGCATGTCATCGCCGATCAGCTGAATATCGACGTGACCGCGACGCTGCTGAGCAACAACGCGGCGTCGGTCGCGCAGATCGCGCAGCTGTGGAACACCACGTGGGATCTCAAGCCCGGGCTCAAACACGACGAGATCCAAAAGCGTTTCCCGTCGTCGGGGCCCTACAAAATCGAATCCGTCCTCGACGACGGCGCCGTGGTGCTTGTCGCCAACGACCGGTGGTGGGGTCCCAAGGCGATCACCAAGCGGATCACGGTGTCGCCGCAGGCCCCCGACATCCAGGACCGGGTCAACAACCGCAGCGTCGACGTCGTGGATGTCGCGGCCGGGTCGTCGGGAACGCTGGCCACGCCGGACAACTACGAGCGCACCGACGCGGCGGCCGCGGGCGTCGAGCAGCTGATCTTCGCCCCGCAGGGGCCGCTGGCGCAGACCAACGCCCGTCGCGCGTTCGCGCTGTGCACGCCCCGCGACGTGATCGCGCACGACGCCGGGGTCCCGATCGCCAATTCGCGACTGTCTCCGGTCGCCGAGGACGCCGTCGCGCAGGCCGACGGTGCCGCCGAGGCCGGCCCGTTCAACAAGGCGGACCCGGTCGCCTCCCGCGCCGCGCTGGGCGGTGCGCCGCTGGCGGTGCGGATCGGCTACCAGAGCCCCAACGCCCGACTCGCGGTCACCGTCGGGACCATCACCAGGTCGTGCGCGGCGGCCGGCATCACTGTCTCCAACGTCACACTGGACACCTCCGGGCCGCAGGCGCTGCGGGACGGAAAGATCGATGTACTGCTGGCCAGCACGGGTGGAGCCAGCGGCAGCGGGTCCACCGGATCGTCGTCGATGGACGCCTACGACCTGCACAGCGGCAACGGCAATAACCTGTCCGACTACGCGAATCCGCAGGTCGACGGCATAATCGGGGCGCTCGCGGTTTCCGGCGACCCGGCCGAGCGAGTTCGGCTGCTTGCCGAGGCAGCGCCGGTACTGTGGGGAGACATGCCGACGTTGCCCCTGTATCGGCAGCAGCGCACGTTGCTGATGTCGAAAAAGATGTACGCAGTCAGCGCGAATCCGACCCGCTGGGGCGCGGGCTGGAACATGGACCGATGGGCTTTGATGCAGTGACGGATATTCGCGAGGACGCGGCCTTGGCCGACCTCATCGCGTCGCTGACCCGCGACGTTGCCAACTTTCCGAAGCGGGGAGTCCGGTTCAAGGACCTCACGCCGCTGTTCGCCGACCGGACGGCGATGAATGCGGTGATCGACGCGCTGGCCGACATCTCCTCCGACGTCGATCTGGTGGCCGGCATCGAGTCACGGGGTTCTCTGGTGGCCGCTGCCGTCGCCGCCCGGCTCGGCACCGGCGTGCTGTCCATCCGCAAGGAGGGCAAACTGCCGCCGCCGGTGCTGCACGAGAAATACGACCGGGAGTACGGTCCCGCCGCGATCGAGATTCCCGCCAATGGGCTGGACTTGCGCGGCACCAGCATCATGATCATCGACGACGTGCTGGCCACCGGCGGCACGCTGGGCGCGGCCAACCGCTTGCTCGAGCGCGCCGGGGCCAACGTGACCGGCGCGGCCGTGCTGGTGGAGATCACCGCGCTGGGCGGTCGGGAGGCCGTCGCGCCTTTGGCGGTCGACAGCTTGAGCCGCGTTTAAGGGGATATCCTCGAGGTCGGAGGTGACCAACGTGGCGGATGAGCAAAGCACGGCGCAAGCTGTGGTGCCGCCTATCGAGTCGCCGGCCTCGCCGCCGACCGACGTGGCGGGCACGCCGGAGCCACCGACCGAAACCCTGAAGACGACCAGCAGCGCGTCCCGTCGGGTCCGGGCCCGGCTGGCCCGGCGGATGACCGCCCAGCGCAGCGCGTTCAACCCCGTGCTCGAGCCGTTGGTGGCGGTGCACCGGGAAATCTATCCCAAGGCGAACTTCTCGATGCTCAACCGGGCGTTCGAGGTCGCCGACCAGCGTCATGCCAGTCAATTGCGGCGTTCCGGTGATCCCTACATCACCCATCCGCTGGCCGTCGCGAACATTCTCGCCGAATTGGGCATGGACACCACCACTTTGGTGGCCGCGTTGCTGCACGACACCGTCGAGGACACCGGGTACACGCTGGAGGCCTTGAGCGAGGAATTCGGTGACGAGGTGGGCCATCTCGTCGACGGGGTGACGAAGCTGGACCGCGTCGAGCTGGGCAACGCCGCCGAAGGCGAGACGATCCGCAAGATGATCACCGCGATGGCGCGCGACCCGCGGGTGCTGGTGATCAAGGTCGCCGACCGGCTGCACAACATGCGGACCATGCGCTTCCTGCCGCCGGAAAAGCAGGCCCGCAAAGCCCGCGAGACGTTGGAAGTCATTGCGCCGCTTGCACATCGGCTGGGTATGGCCAGCGTGAAGTGGGAGCTGGAAGACCTGTCGTTCGCGATCCTGCACCCCAAGAAGTACGAGGAGATCGTTCGCCTGGTCGCCGGGCGTGCACCGTCCCGGGACACCTATCTGGCCAAGGTCCGCGCCGAAATCGTCGCCACGCTCGGCGCGTCGAAAATCAAAGCGACAGTAGAGGGCCGACCCAAGCACTACTGGTCGATCTACCAGAAGATGATCGTCAAGGGTCGCGACTTCGACGACATCCACGACCTGGTCGGCATCCGCATCCTGTGCGACGAGATCCGGGACTGCTATGCCGCCGTGGGTGTGGTGCACTCGCTCTGGCAGCCGATGGCGGGGCGCTTCAAGGACTACATCGCCCAGCCCAGATACGGTGTCTACCAGTCGCTGCACACCACGGTCGTCGGGCCGGAGGGCAAGCCGCTGGAAGTGCAGATCCGCACCCGCGACATGCACCGCACCGCCGAATACGGCATCGCCGCGCACTGGCGCTACAAGGAAGCCAAGGGCCGCAACGGAGTTCTGCATCCGCACGCCGCCGCCGAGATCGACGACATGGCCTGGATGCGGCAGCTGCTCGACTGGCAACGTGAGGCCGCCGACCCGGGCGAGTTCCTGGAGTCGTTGCGTTACGACCTTGCGGTGCAAGAGATCTTCGTGTTCACCCCCAAGGGTGATGTCGTCACGCTGCCGACCGGTTCGACGCCGGTGGACTTCGCCTACGCGGTGCACACCGAGGTCGGCCACCGTTGCATCGGCGCCCGGGTCAACGGTCGACTGGTGGCGCTGGAACGCAAGCTCGACAACGGGGAAGTTGTAGAGGTTTTCACCTCCAAGGCGCCCAACGCCGGACCGTCGCGGGACTGGCAGCAATTCGTGGTGTCGCCGCGGGCCAAGGCGAAGATCCGGCAGTGGTTCGCCAAGGAGCGCCGCGAGGAGGCGCTGGAGGCCGGCAAAGAGGCGATGGCCCGCGAGGTCCGCCGCGGCGGACTTCCGTTGCAGCGCTTGGTCAATGGTGAGGCCATGGCGGCGGTGGCCCGCGAACTGCACTACACCGACGTGTCCGCGATGTACACCGCGATCGGTGAGGGACATGTGTCGGCGCGCCACGTCGTGCAACGGCTGCTGGCCGAGCTGGGCGGCATCGACCAGGCCGAAGACGATCTCTCCGAAAGGTCCACGCCGACAACGATGTTGCGCCGCCCGCGCAGCACCGACGACGTCGGTGTGTCGGTCCCCGGCGCTCCCGGCGTACTGACCAAGCTGGCGAAGTGCTGCACGCCCGTGCCGGGGGACGCGATCATGGGCTTCGTCACCCGCGGCGGCGGCGTCAGCGTGCACCGCACCGACTGCACCAACGCCGCGTCACTGCAGCAGCAGGCCGAGCGCATCATCGAGGTGCTCTGGGCGCCGTCGCCGTCGTCGGTGTTTCTGGTGGCGATTCAGGTCGAGGCGCTCGACCGGCACCGGTTGCTCTCGGACGTCACGCGGGTGCTTGCCGACGAGAAGGTGAACATCCTGTCGGCGTCGGTCACCACCTCGGGGGACCGAGTTGCGATCAGCCGCTTCACTTTTGAGATGGGCGACCCCAAGCACCTCGGCCACCTGCTGAACGTCGTGCGCAATGTCGAAGGCGTCTACGACGTCTACCGGGTGACATCTGCCGCCTAAGGCGTCGTAATCCGGCTCAGCCGAGCCGCACCGTGCCAATCCCCACCGGGGATGTTGGAAGGCCGCTCGGGCGGTTGCCGGCGACACCGGCCGCTGCGATCTTGTCGAGGACCGCGAGGCCGGCCTCGTCGATTGTGCCGAACACCGTGTACGTCGGCGGCGATTCGGCATCCCGGAAGAACATGACGAATTGACTACCGTTGGTGTTGGGTTCGTTGCTGGCCATGATCACGGTCCCGCGCGGGTATACAACGGTCGCCCTGAGCGCGGGATCGCCCGGCGGATATTGGTTGGTGGGATATTCGTCGGCGAATTCGTAACCCGGACCACCGTTGCCATCCTTGTCGGGGCCGCCGCACACCAGCATTCCGCCGTCGGAGCCGACGGATAGCCGGGGGCATGTGGTGTTGTTGAAGAATTGTTGGCGGATCAGGCTGGTGAAGCTGTTCACCGTGCATGGGCTCTTGTCGTTGTCGAGCTGGATGCCGATATTGCCGAAGTTGGTGGTGATAGTCGCAGGGATCTTCGCGGGCGTAGTCGATACCCTGCCGGACGGAGGCAGGTTGACCGGCTTGGGGGATGCGTCCACGGAGTCGCTGCCCACGGGCTGATATTGGCAGTTGGCGCCCAGGTCGGCCGGTGGAGCAAACACCGGCAGCGGCGGCACGGCGTTCCCGTCGGGATTTGCCGAGGTCGTCGGTGCTCCCGGTGCGCCGAAGGCGGGCCCCTGCTTGGGGGTTCTGGGATGCGGCGCGGTGCTGGACGTCGCGTTGTTCGACGGGGAGTCGCCGTTGGTCACCAGGGCGATGACCAGGATCGTGACCATGGCAAGCGTGAAGATCGAGGCGGCGACGATGCCGATGATCAGCTTGTTGTTCGATTTTTGCGGTGGGGGTTGTTGCGGGGTATGGGCCGCGGGCCCGGCTGGCGGTGGTGCTGGGGTGGCCGCTGTGGGTGGGTACTGCGGTGGTGTCGGGGTGGGCGTTGCGGTGGTGTGGTGGCCGGCCAGGGCGGCCTTGGCGGCTTCGGCGAACTCGATGGCCGTTTGGTAGCGGTAGTTGAGGTCCTTGGCCATACCGCGGGCGACTACGTCGTCGAGGGCGGGTGGGACGCCGGGCGCTCTGAACGAGGCTCGCGGCGGCGGGGTGTTCAGATGCGCGTTGAGCTGCTCTTCGAACGTGTCGCCGGGATAGGGCAGGTGTCCGGTCAGGCATTCGTAGAGCACGCAGGCCAGCGCGTACACGTCGGCGCGGTGATCGGTCATGCCCCGGAAGCGTTCCGGGGCCATGTAGGCCATCGTGCCCATCGTGTGCCCGGTGTGGGTCAGCGCGGTGTCGGCGGCGGTGCGGGCCAGCCCGAAGTCGATCAGATAGACGAAATCGCGGGCCGACACCAAGATGTTGGACGGTTTGATGTCGCGGTGGATCAACCCGACCTCATGGGCCGTATCCAGTGCCGCGGCAACCTGTTCGACCACCGCCACGGCTCGCTCCGGGCTGAGCCGGCCGCCGTTCTCGGCGATGTAGGCGAGCAGGTCGCGACCCTCGATCAGGCGCATATCGACATACAGCCGGCCGTCGATCTCGCCGTAGCTGTGGATCGGCACCATGTGCGGATCGCTCAGGCTCGCCGCGATCCGCGCCTCACGGCGAAAGCGCTGCTGAAACTCCTCGTCGTCGGCCAGATGCGCCGGCAACACCTTCAGCGCGACCACGCGGTCCGTGCTGGTGTCATACGCACGAAAGACCTGCCCCATGCCACCGCGGCCCAGCAGCTCACGCAACTCGTAATGTCCGAATGACTCCGTCACCACGCAATGACCTTAAAGGTGGCGACCAAGTTCGCACGAATCCTCGGCGACGCGTGTTGGGCCACCCCGCGTTCTAGTCGAGCAGGATGGATTTGATCGTGACTTCGCTGGTCGGGGCTCCGTCTTCACCGCCGCCATTGATGCCGCCCTTGGCGATCTTGTCCAGAACGGCCAGGCCGTCGGGCTGAATCGTGCCGAAAACGGTGTACTGGGGCGGCAGCTGGGAGTCCTTGTAGACCATGAAGAACTGGCTGCCGTTGGTGCCGGGGCCGGCGTTGGCCATCGCGAGGGTGCCGCGCGGGTAGAGCACCGGCTCCCGCAGCTTGGGGTCGTTCGGCGGGTACTGGTCGGTCGGATACTCGTTGGCGAATTGGTAGCCCGGCCCGCCGGTGCCGTCGCCCTTGGGATCGCCGCACTGCAGCACGCCCAGCGTGTCCGAAGTGGTCAGCCGGTGGCACTTGGTGTTGTCGAAGTACTTCTGTCCGATCAGGCTCGCGAAACTGTTGACCGTGCAAGGCGATTCGTTGTTCGCCAGCATCAGGCCGATGTTGCCCTGGCTGGTCGCCATGCTGGCGCTCACCTGCGCCGGGTCGGTCGGCACCTTGCCGGTGCGCGGCGGCTTGACCGGTTTGGCGGCCGGGTCCTGCGACGGCGGGTACTGGCAGTTCGCGCCGACGCTGTCGGACGGCTTGAACGCCGGCAACGGCGGAACCGGCGGAACCTGCCCGCTTTGCGGAGTCGTCGTGCCCGACGCCGCCGGCGAGTTGCTGGTCGTCGGCGCCGCGGTGTTGTCCTTGTGCTTGTTGTTCGTGTTGATCACGGTGATCACCACCGCCGCGATCACCGCGATGGCGGCAACCGCGCCCCCGGCGATGAGCAATATCCGGCGGATGCGAGCTTGCTTCGCGCGGCGTTCGAGCTGCCGTTCGAGTTTGCGCTTGGCGTTGGCGCGTCGCTGTTCGTTGGTCGGCACGGCCGGTATGCCTCCATGGTTGTAAGCGGGGGCGTGGTAGCAGGCTCAGGCTAATGTGACCGCGGTCAGCGGTGTCAAGTGGCCCCCGTGGGAAACTGGTGAGCGTGTTGATCACCGGATTTTCCGCCGGCATGTTGCAGTGCAACTGCTATGTGCTGGCCGATCGACCCGGAGCGGACGCCGTTATCGTCGATCCGGGGCAGCGTGCGATGGCTCCGCTGCGGCGCATCCTTGACGAGAATCGGCTGACCCCGGCCGCGGTGCTGCTCACCCATGGGCACATCGACCACATGTGGTCCGCGCAGAAGGTCTCCGACACCTACGGCTGCCCGACCTACATCCATCCCGAGGATCGCTTCATGCTCAAAGACCCGATCTTCGGCATGGGTCCGCGGCTGGCGCAGGTGATGACGGGTGCGTTCTTCCGTGAGCCCAAGCAGGTGGTCGAGCTGGACCGCGACGGCGACAAGATCGACCTGGGCAATGTCAGCGTCAACGTCGATCACACCCCCGGACACACCCGCGGATCGGTGGTCTTCCGGGTGGTAGGGGACAAGGACGTGGTGTTCACCGGCGACACGCTGTTCGAGCGCTCGGTGGGCCGCACCGACCTGTTCGGCGGCAGCGGCCGCGATTTGCTGACGTCGATCATCGACAAGCTCTTGGTGCTCGACGACGACACGGTGGTGCTGCCCGGCCACGGCAACTCCACCACGATCGGCGCCGAGCGACGATTCAACCCGTTCCTCGAGGGCCTGACCGGATGACGGAATTCAGCGCACCCAAGGGAGTGCCGGATTACTTTCCGCCCGACTCGGCGCAGTTCGTCGCCGTGCGCTCGGGCCTGCTCGGTGCCGCGCGCCGGGCCGGATACGGCGATATCGAGCTGCCCATCTTCGAGGACACCGCGCTGTTCGCCCGCGGCGTCGGCGAATCCACCGATGTGGTCTCCAAGGAGATGTACACGTTCGCCGACCGCGGTGACCGCTCGGTGACGCTGCGGCCGGAGGGCACCGCCGGGGTGGTGCGCGCGGTGATCGAGCACGGCCTGGACCGCGGCGCGCTGCCGGTCAAACTCTGTTATGCCGGACCGTTTTTTCGCTACGAGCGCCCTCAGGCCGGCCGGTATCGCCAGCTGCAGCAGGTGGGCGTGGAGGCGATCGGCGTCGACGACCCGGCGCTGGACGCCGAAGTGATCGCGATCGCCGACGCCGGATTCCGGTCGCTGGGCCTGGACGGCTTCCGACTGGAAATCACCTCGCTGGGCGACGAGAGTTGCCGACCGCAGTACCGGGAACTGTTGCAGGAGTATCTGTTTGGGCTCGATCTCGACGAGGAGACGCGCCAGCGTGCCGAGATCAACCCACTGCGCGTCCTCGACGACAAACGGCCCGAGGTGAAGGCCATGACGGCCGGCGCACCGGTGCTGCTCGACCACCTGTCCGACGGGGCCAAGCAGCACTTCGACACGGTGCTGGCCCACCTCGATGCGCTGGGTGTGCCCTACGTGATCAACCCGCGGATGGTGCGTGGGCTGGACTACTACACCAAGACCACGTTCGAGTTCGTGCACGATGGGCTGGGTGCCCAATCGGGGATCGGCGGCGGTGGGCGCTACGACGGGCTGATGCGCGAGCTCGGCGGACAAGACCTGTCGGGCATCGGTTTTGGGCTCGGTGTGGACCGCACGCTGCTGGCATTGCGGGCCGAGGGCCGCAGCGTGGGGGAGACCACGCGCTGCGACGTCTTCGGGGTGCCGTTGAGTGACGCGGCCAAACTGCGGCTGGCGGTGCTGGGCGGTGAACTGCGTGCCGCCGGCCTGCGGGTGGATCTCGCTTACGGCGACCGGGGGCTCAAGGGTGCGATGCGCGCGGCCGACCGCTCCGGTGCCCGCGTCGCGCTGGTGGCCGGGGATCGCGATCTCGAGTCCGGCACGATCGGCGTCAAGGATCTGGCGACGGGGGAGCAGGTGTCGGTGCCCCTTGATTCGGTTGTCGCCGACGTGCTTTCGCGTTTCAGCCGATAGTCGCCGCCGGTTTTGCCCGAGCCGGCGGAAATTAGCAAGTCCGTCAACAAATGTTCAGCAAACCCGCCCACTGCGGCCCGCACTTATTGTACGGTCGTGCAAGATTGCGCGGGGCAGGCACCGTCGCCTGTCCGTTGGTTGCCGGGTGAGGAGACGTCGGTGGACGGTGCCGAAACGCAGAGCAAGACAAACCCTCCGACCGTGAAGTCGTTCCGCGACTTCTCCAGCGTTGTGGTGAAGTGCGCGGCACTGGGCGCGTCGCCCGCGCTGGGATCGTTATCAGTACCGCCGGCCTGGCCGAAGTCGGCTCCCAAGCCCGATGAGCTGCCGGCCGCGCCCAAGGGCAAACCGCCCGGGCTCACCTACCAGGACGGCTTGATGGGCCTGATGACCGGTCGCCGGGCCGTTTCTCCGCATGCCGAAGAGTCCCTGGCTGAAGAGGCCTAAGCCCGCCGCGGCGCCAAATCACTTGTGTCACGTGATTTTCTGACTGCCCTGCGCTCGGCCAAGGTCAACCCGTCCACTGGGGAGTACGCGCGCATATCGTGTCGCCGGGGCGTGATATGATTCGAACATGCGTTCGAGTGGAAGTGAAGCGATCGACGAGCTTTTCGAGCGACGCTATCCCTGCACCACATCCGATTCCGCGGCGTTGGTGGATCGCATCTGCTCGTCCGCACGCTTCGAGAACCGGGCGGCGGCCACCCAGTTGGTGGCGATCGGGGAATTGTTCGCCTACCGGCTCTCTGGTTGTTCGGACACCGAAGCGTGGGCGGTCGACACCGTGGAGGCGGTGACCGCCGAGGTGGCCGCGGCACTGCGGATCAGTCAGGGCCTGGCGGCCAGCCGCCTTCGGTACGCCCGCGCGATGCGGGAACGGCTGCCGAAGGTCGCGGAAGTTTTCCGGGCCGGCGATATCGACTATCGGACGTTTCAGACCATCGTCTATCGCACCGACCTGTTGACGGACGACGAGATACTGGCCAGGGTCGACGCGGAGCTGGCGGTCAACGTGCCGCGTTGGCCATCGATGACCCAGGGGCGCCTGGCCGGGCAGGTCGACAGGGTCGTCGTGAGAGCGGATGCGGACGGCGTACGGCGGCGCACCAAACGGCAGGTCGGCCGCGAGATCTGGATCGGCGATCTTGGAGATGGCACTTCCGAGATCTACGGTTCCCTGTTGACGCCCGACGCGCGGGCACTCGAAAAGCGGTTGAATGCGTTGGCTGCCACGGTGTGTGAACACGACCCGCGAGGCCGTGAACAGCGTCGGGCCGATGCGCTGGGGGCGCTGGCAGTGGCCGCCGATCGGCTGGGCTGCCGGTGTGGCCGATCCGACTGCGCGGCGGGCGGGCGTCCGGCCGCATCGCCCGTCGTCATTCACGTGATCGCCGAGCAGGCCAGCATCGACGGTCGCGGCTCGGCGCCGGCGTCCCAGCTCGGTGCGGACGGCCTGATCGCACCGGAACTTATTGCGGAACTGGCGAAGTCGGCCAGATTGGTGCCGCTTGTGCATCCCGCCGACGCCCCGCCCGAGCGCGGATATGTGCCTTCCCGGGCGCTGCAGGACTTTGTGCGGTGCCGGGACCTGACGTGCCGCTGGCCGGGCTGCGACCGCCCGGCGGTGGAGTGTGACCTCGACCATACGATCCCGTACGCCGACGGCGGCCCGACGCATGCGTCAAACCTGAAGTGCTACTGCCGGACTCATCATCTGGTCAAAACCTTCTGGGGATGGCGTGACAAGCAGTTGCCCGACGGGACGCTGATCTTGACGTCGCCGGGCGGGCAAACCCATGTCACCACACCGGGCAGCGCGCTGCTGTTTCCGAGCCTGTGCCTGGCGACGGGCGCTCTGGCGGCGCCCGAAGCCGACCTGCCACAGGACTACTGCGGTGACCGGACCGCGATGATGCCCCGACGGCGCCGCACGCGCGCGCAAAATCGGGCCGCGCGCATTGCCACCGAGCGCCGGCAGAATCACGAAGCGCGCACGGCCCACCGAAAACCCTCGCGGACTTGCGATCCCGAACCACCGCCATTCTGATTGCCCAGCAACAGTTTACGCGGAGGCGACGGCGAACAGGCGCCACTCATCAGGTACGCCCTTGAGCTGGTGAGTGCCGCGCGCCTCGAACTCGAGTCCGGAGCCGATCACCAGGTCGCGCAGCGTGCTGGACACAAGCACGTCATTCGCCCCCGCCAGGGCGCTCACCCGCGCCCCGATGTGCACGCCGATCCCGCCGATATCGTCGCCGCGGACCTCGCACTCGCCGGTGTGCAGCCCGGCACGCACCTCGATGCCGAGCGTATGCACGGCGTCGCGAATCGCCATGGCGCAGCGGATCGCTCGCTGCGGGCCGTCGAACATCGCCAGGAAGCCGTCGCCCGAGGTCTTCACTTCGCGGCCCCGGAAGCGATTGAGCTGAGCACGCACGATGGCGTCGTGCCCGTCGAGCAGCGCTCGCCAGTCCCGGTCGCCCAATTCCGCGGCGCGGCGCGTCGAGTCCACGATGTCGGTGAACAGCACCGTCGCCAGAACACGGTCGTCGGCGACGTCGGGCTGCTCGCCGGTGAGGAACTCGGCGATCTCCTGAAAGGAATCTCGCCACGGTTCGACGACGTGATAGAAGTTACGCCCCGGCAGCTCAACGAATTTCGCACCCTCGATGAGATCGGCGACTTCCTTGCCTTTCGCCAGCGGAAGGAGCGGATCGTCGCGGCGGTGGAGGACGAGGGTGGGCACGCGGACGGCCGGGAGAATCGCCAGTACGTTGACCTCGGCGATGAGCGGGAACACCAGCTCAACCGTCCGCGGGCTCGCTGCCAGGCGCTCGTGCCGGGCCCACGCGGCGCGGATCTCCTCATTCCACGGCATATCCGGGTTGAGCAGACGTTCGATCTCACCCGTTCCCCACAAGGCCGGGGCCGCGTTGCCGATTTCGTCCATCGCGTTTGTGCGCAGTGCCGCGTCCGTCGTGCTCTCGACCACGACGAGCGCGCTGGTGCGAGACGGGTGCGTCGCCGCGAACAGTGCGGCCGTCGAGAGTGCACCGGCATACGTGACCAGAGCCGCTTCGGGGATCTCGAGAGCGTCGAGCACCGCGGTGATGCTGTCGGCCCATTGCTCCAGGGTCGGCAGTGCGCCCGGCTCGACGGGATCCGACGCTCCGGTGCCCGGCTGATCGAAGAGGATCAATCGCCCGAGCGACGTCATGGCCTCCATCCACCCCTGCACACCGGGCAGCTCCGGAAAGACTTCGCAGTTGGTGAACCAGTTCGGTACGAAAACAATGTCGCGGTCGCCCTCGGGTGATGCGCGGTAGGCGACGCGCAGGTCGCCGTTCATCGCATACCGCGTCTCGGAGAACACCGCAGAAGTCTAAGTCCGGGCCCCAGCGCCTGTCTCGTACTCGACCAAGCCGGACAGCGCCTGCGGCAACGGGTCTCGGTGTAGCACCCCGAGTCGTTGGGTGGCGCGGGTAAGGGCGACATAGAGCTCGGCCGCGCCGCGTGGGCCGTCGGCGAGGATGCGCTGCGGGTCGACGACCAGCACGGCGTCGAACTCCAGGCCCTTGGTCTGCGAGGCGGGCACCGTGCCCGGCACACTGGGTGGACCGATCACGATGCTGGTGCCTTCGCGGTCGGCCTCCTCGCTGACGAATTCATCTATCGCACCGGCCAATTCGTCGTCGGTGACCTTTCTGGACCAGGGCCGCACGCCGCACGAGCGAACCGACTCCGGGGGCTGGACCCCGGGCGCGAACTCCTCGAGGAGCGCGGCGGCGACCGTCATGATCTCCTCCGGGGTGCGGTAGTTGACCGACAGCGGCCGGTAATCCCATCGGCTCGCCACGTAGGGCTTCAGCATCGCTTCCCACGATGTCGCCCCGGCCGCCGAGCGCCGCTGGGCGAGATCGCCGACCACGGTGAAGGACCGGCCGGGGCAGCGCCGCATCAGCACCCGCCAGTCCATTTCGGACAGCTCCTGAGCCTCGTCGACGACAACGTGCCGGTAGGTCCAATCCCGGTCCGCCGCAGCACGTTCGGCGAGTTCGCGGGTATCGCGCTCGAGGAATCGCTCGGCCAGATCCTCGGCGTAGATCATGTGCTGGGCGCGCAACTGCTCCTCGTCGTCCATCGAGTCCTCGCTGCGCATCTCGAGCAGGTCCAGCACCCCGGCGGCATACTCGGCTTCGTAGTTGCGCTCCCGCTCGGCGCTGGCCGCGGCGGACTCGGCCGCCTTGTCACGGCCCAGCAGATCGACCAGTTCGTCGAGCAGCGGCACGTCTGACACCGTCCAGGGATCGCCCTGTACGCGCAACAGCGACTGGGGAGCACCCACGGCATGCAGCCGCTCGGGGGACAGGTACAGCGAAGTCAACAGGTCCTGCGGTGTCAGGGTCGGCCAGAGCCGGTCGAGCGCGGCGGCGAACTGTTCGTTGTCCGCGAGCTCGGCGAGCAGATCGGTGCGCAGCTGTTCCCATGCGTTGCGGTCCTCGCGGGTCAGCCAGCCCCGGCCGATCCGGGCGATGGCCCGCTCGGTCAGCGCCCAGGTGAGGATGTCGACGAACACCGCGCGGGCCTGGTTGTGCGGCTGTCCGCTGCCGCGGGCCTCGTCTCGTGCCCACCCGGCGATCTCGGCGTCGATACGCATCGTGACGTCCGCGAGTTCGATCTCCAGCGGGCGTTCCGGCAGCCGTTGCCGATCCGCGATCGCGGCGGCCAGCACGTCGAGGATTTTCAGCGAGCCCTTGAACGCCGCACATTCCGGGCTGTCCTCGGCGGTGACGTTCATCCCGGGCACCAGGTCGCCCGGCGTCATGAACACCACGCTGGACTCTCCCAGCGACGGCAATACGCGATCGACGTGGCGAAGGAACGCCGAATTAGGGCCCACCACAAGGACTCCGTGGCGTTCGATGCGCTCGCGCTGGGTGTAGAGCAAGTAGGCGACGCGGTGCAGTGCGACGACCGTCTTCCCCGTTCCGGGGCCGCCCTCGATCACCAGGACGCCCGGGTGATCGAGCCGGATGATTTCGTCCTGCTGGGCCTGAATGGTCGCCACGATGTCGCGCATTCCCTCGCCGCGCGGCGCGTTGACCGCCGCCAGCAAGGCCGCGTCGCCTTGCGCGTCAGCACCGGGTCGGCCGAACAGCTCGTCGGTGAAGTCGACCACGCGCCGGCCGCGGGTGTGGAACTGGCGGCGCCGGTGCATGTTCTCGGGGCTGGCGGCGGTGGCGACGTAAAAGGCGCGCGCGGCCGGTGCCCGCCAGTCCAGCAGCAGCGGGTGGTACTCGTTGTCGGCATCGAACAGGCCGATGCGGCCGATGTAGGAGCGTTCGCCGGACAGCGCGTCCAGCCGCCCGAAGCACAGCCCGTAGTCCGCCACGTCCAGCCGCCTGACCTCCCTGGCCACCGCGCGCACCTCGGCATCCCGGTCCGAAAGGTTCTCGCCGTCGCCCAGCAATGCCGCACGGAATTTGTCCTTCGCCCGTGCCCGTTCGCCGTCGAGCCGCTCATAGAGCTCCGTCACGTAGGCCTGCTCGGACCGCAGTTCGCCGTCATACCCAGGATTCGACAATTACCCCTCCGCCACTTTCCATCTCGGCCAAGTGTAGGGGCCCGCTTGACAACCCATCGAACAATTGTTCGAATAGCGGGATGCGGTGGGCGAATCAGGCCGTCGCTGTCAACGGGGAACCGGTCGACGACGGGGCATTACCAGGTCTACAGCGGATCGGCCTGATCCGCAGCGTGCGCGCACCGCAATTCGAGGGCATCACGTTTCACGAGGTGCTCTGCAAATCGGCGCTCAACAAGATTCCGGAGGCCGCCGCGCTGCCGTTTCGCTACACCGTCAACGGCTACCGCGGCTGTTCGCACGCCTGCCGCTACTGTTTCGCCCGGCCCACGCACGAGTATCTGGACTTCGACCCCGGCACCGACTTCGACACCCAGATCGTGGTCAAGACCAATGTCGCGGAGGTATTGCGCCGCGAGTTGCGCCGGCCGTCGTGGCGTGGCGAAGCCGTCGCGCTGGGTACCAACACCGACCCCTATCAGCGCGCCGAGGGTCGGTACGCCCTGATGCCGGGCATCATCGGCGCCCTCGCCGAATCCGGCACCCCGCTGTCCATCCTGACCAAAGGCACCCTGCTGCGCCGCGATCTGCCGCTGATTTACGTTGCATCCCAACAGGTTCCGGTGTCAGTCGCGGTGTCGCTGGCGGTCGGCGATCCGGAGTTGCACCGCGACGTCGAACCGGGCACGCCGACGCCGCAGGCGCGGCTGGGTCTGATCGCCGCGATCCGGGATGCCGGCCTCGACTGCCATGTGATGGTCGCGCCGGTGCTGCCACACCTCACCGACTCGAAAGAGCACCTCGACGGACTGCTGGGCCAGATCGCGACCGCCGGAGCCACCAGCGTGACCGTCTTCGGCCTGCATCTGCGTCGTTCGACCCGCGGCTGGTTCATGTCCTGGCTGGCCCGTTCGCATCCCGAGCTCGTCGGCCGCTACCGCGAGTTATACCGGCGCGGAGCGTATTTGCCGCCGGACTATCGCGAGATGCTGCGGACGCGCGCCGCGCCGCTGATCGCCAAACACCGGTTGACCGGCGACCAGCGGCCGTTCTCGCAAGCGCCCCAAGCCGTCGAGCCGCAACCCGTCCAGCCAACGCTGTTTTAAGCGGGCTTGTCCCCGCGGGGTTTGGTCAGGGTGAACTGCTCGATGACGGCAACCGCGCCGAGCGGTCCGCGCAGCGCGTAGTGCGTGGCCTTGATCGAGGTGTTGCCGCCCGGCTGGCCCGGATCGACGTCGAAAGCCAGGAAACCGTATGGGTTTTCGCGGTCGCGAAACGCCGACCACGGTGCATTCTCGACGACGTAGATCGGCGGTTTGCGTCCAACCGACGGATCAAACGCGCCCACCCCGACGCCCGCGCCGACACCCATCCCGACGACCGCCGAGGTCGCGCTGGTCGTCAACAACCGGCGGCGGCTAATGCCCGGCACGCCATCTGCAACGGCCGGGTCGGCGTCGTCGGTCATACATGTTTCATACCCGAGCCGGGCGACCGTAGGCATATCAAGCGGTGAACGCCGCGCCTAGTGGCGGTGCGGCTCGAGCAATGCGGCCTGTCCGGTGGACGGCGGGTGCGTCGCCAGCCACTCGCGGGTGGCCGCGTGCGATTGCTCGATGAGCGCTGCGGAATGAGAGAAGTCCGCTCCTGAGATGGCGACCGGGCACAGCGGCCGGATGACGCGTAGATCGACCGCCGACTCGAAGCGCTCGATGTCGACGGCCAGACGCTGGTTGACGGCCAGCGTCATGGCGTGCAACGCCATATTCACCGCAGTTTTCGGCGCCGCTGGCAGATCGCACGAGTAGCCGGTCGGTAGTACCCAGACCCGGTCCGCGCCGAGTGCGATCGCATGGGAGATCGGAGTGTTGTTCACGACGCCGCCGTCCATCAGATCGCGCCCGTTGATTCGCACCGGTGGGAATATGCCCGGGATGGCGGCGCTGGCGGCGATCGCGTCGGCGGCGTTTCCGGACGACAGCAGAACGTCGGTGCCCGAGATCACGTCCGTGGCCACCACGTGCAGGGGAATCGGTGCATCTTCGAGCCGGGTGAACTCCAATCGTTCGGCCAGTATGTGCCGTAAACCGGTGTTGGGCACCAGGTGCGGGCGTCGTCCGAGCATGCCCAGCGCCCCGGCGACCGGGTGGGCGGGGAATACGGCTTTTCGCGTCAACGACATCCAGAGGTCGGCCAGTCCGTGAATTCCGGGGAGGTCGGGTCGCGACGCGATCCACCCGCCGTTGACCGCACCGACCGAGGTGCCGACGATCAGGTCGGGCCGCTCGGCGACGTCGGCCAGGCCAAGCAGCATCCCCACATGGACCGCACCGAGGCTGGCGCCGCCAGACAACACGAATGCTGTGGGCACAGATGCATACTAGGCATTTCGACCGGAAGTGCCATGAGTAACGAATCCGGTAGCGTTTTCGATATGACGAACGTGATGACGAACCTGCGAAAAGGGGCCAGCGCGGTCGCGTCGGCAACGTTTGCACTGGTCGGGGGAGTCATTCTCGGGCCGGCGACAGCGCATGCGGATGGCCATCAGGTGACCTACACCGTGACCAGTCCCAACAATCTGACCGCCACCGTCAACTACGTGAGTTCGGATCCGCCCAGCCAGTCCGCCTACAGCGCGGACCCGTCGAAGTTCATGACCAGCGTGCAGGCACCGCTCAGCGGGGGAACGCCGGTCACCTACACCGTGACCCTGGCAAACCCGAACCAGTACGCGACCATCAGCGCCAGCGGCATGCTGCACTGGCCGGATTCCGGCAACGGCCCGGCACAGTTCCACTGCGAGATCGCGGTGGACGGCCAGGTGGTCGCCCACGCCGACGCCACCACCACTGTCACCTGCCGGGTCGGGTAGTCAGCCCGCGAAGACGTACACCCACGCGGTCACGCCCGAGCGCAGCGGCACCGCGATGCGGCGATAGTCGTGCACCTCGTACTCGTCGGCGGCGGCCAACTCGGTCGCGCTGATCTCGAACACCATCCCGTCGACGTGCGCGCCGGCACCCGCGGCGGGCCGCAAAATCGGATGGCGGTCGCTGCCGCTGGTCGTGATCACGTGCGGGTCGGTGATCGTCACATAGTCCAGGTCGTATCCGACGATCGCGTCGCAGTGCCCGGGAACCTCGCGCCCGAAGGTCGCGCGCTGAACCTCCGGCAGTTGCAGGGTGCCGTAGGAGAACAACAGCTCGGTCATCGCGGTTCGGTCTGCGCGACGACGACGACCTCGGCGGGCTCGCCGCCGAGTGCGCGGATCTTGTGGCTGACCGACGCGTCGAAATACGCGCTGTCGCCGGTGCCGAGCTCGATGGTCTGGTCGCCGTAGTCGAGTTCGATTCGTCCCGCGTGGACGAAGACGAATTCCTGACCGGTGTGTTCGGCATGCGTATCGCCGGCGTCGCGCGCGGTCGGCCGAACGACGAACGGCGACATGGATTTTCCGAGCAGCGCCGACGCCAGCACCCGGTAGCGCCGGCCGTCGGCCCCGGCGGCGCGGTCGACGGTGATCTTTTCCGCGGCCGCCTCGTCGGAGAACAGCCGCCCGACATCGACCTCGAGCGCCCGCGCGACCTTCAGGGCCACCGCGATGGACGGCGTGCTCTGCCCGCGCTCGATCTTGGACAGGTAGCTCTTGGTCAGCCCGGTCTGCGCGGCCAGTTGCTCGAGGGTCAGGCCGCGTTGGCGGCGCACCGCGCGCAGCAGTGCGGTCATCTCGTGGCCTCTCGCCTCATGACACAGAGTTTCCTAGTTGTTACCTTAGTGTCATGGCAACCACGTTCGGCGACTCGAAGCCCGAACTGATGCGTCGCGCCGAGCAGCAGCTGGCCGCCAACATCGCCGATTCGCAGCTGACCACGCGCCAGAAGCTGGCGCTGACCTGCCGGGCCCTGTTCGACGCGGGTCACGATTCCGGGCTGGCCGGACAGATCACCGCCCGCGCCGAAGCCGCCGGCACCTACTACACCCAACGGCTGGGCCTCGGGTTCGACGAGATCACCGACGCCAACCTGCTGCTGGTCGACGAGGACCTCAACGTGCTCGACGGGGACGGAATGGCCAACCCCGCCAACCGTTTTCACAGCTGGATCTATCGCGCCCGGCCCGATGTGCAATGTATCGTGCACACCCACGCCTTTCACGTGGCGGCGTTGTCGATGCTGGAGGTCCCGCTGGTCATCTCCCACATGGACACCACGCCGCTCTACGGCGACTGCGCGTTCCTGCCCGAGTGGCCGGGGGTGCCGGTCGGCAACGAGGAGGGCGAGATCATCGCCGCCGCGCTCGGCGACAAGAAGGCGGTGCTGCTCGCGCATCACGGGCAGGTGATCGCCGGCTCCAGCGTCGAGGAGGCCTGCTCGCTTGGGATCCTGATCGAGCGGGCGGCGAAGCTGCAACTGGCGGCCATGGCCGCCGGCCGGATCAAGCCGCTGCCCGAGCCGCTGGCCCGCGAGGCCCACGACTGGACGCTGACACCCAAACGCAGCCAGGCCAACTTCGCCTACTACGCGCGCCGCGCGCTGGCCCGCCATCCCGATGTCCTGACGAGCTGAGGAGCCCTGTGTCCGCCAAGATCCACGGCATCATCGCCTACCCGGTGACCCCCTTCAACGACGGCATCGACACCGCCCGGCTGGCCGCGCTGGTCGACCGGCTGGTGTCCGCCGGGGTGCACGGGATCGCGCCGCTGGGCAGCACCGGCGAGTTGGCTTATCTCGAAGAGCCGGAGTTCGACGCGGTGGTGGACACCACGATCGGCGCCGTCGCCGGCCGGGTGCCCGTCGTGGTGGGCGTGTCAGATGTGACCACTGCCAAGACGATTCGGCGTGCGAAGTACGCACAACAGGCCGGTGCCGACGCCGTGATGGTCCTGCCGGTGTCGTACTGGAAGCTCGCCGAGCGCGAGGTGTTCCAGCACTACCGCAGCATCGGCGACGCCATCTCAATCCCGATCATGGCCTACAACAACCCGGCCACCAGCGGCGTGGACATGAGCCCCGAGCTGCTGGTCTCGATGTTCGAGAACATCGACAACGTCGCCATGGTCAAGGAATCCACCGGTGACCTGACGCGCATGCAGCGCATCACCGAATTGTCCGGCGGCCGACTGCCGTTCTACAACGGCAGCAATCCGCTGGTGCTCGACGCGCTGAAGGCGGGCGCCTCCGGATGGTGCACGGCCGCACCGAATCTGCGGCCGCAGCCGTGCATCGACCTGTACGACGCGGTGCGCGCGGGAGACCTCGAGAAGGCCCAGAAGCTTTACGACGACCTCAAGCCGCTGCTGGAGTTCATCGTGGCGGGCGGTCTGCCCACCACAGTGAAGGCCGGTCTGGACTTGCTCGGTTTCCCGATCGGGGACCCGCGAGCACCGCTGCTGCCACTCGACGAGCAGGGCCGCGCCGAGCTGAAGGGTCTACTGGCCGGGGTTTAGCCGAGATCCGTCGAGGCGAACGTGTCGCACTGATGCGGGTCGCCGGTCTGATAACCGATGGTGAACCACTTCTGGCGTTGCGCGGCCGATCCGTGTGTCCACGACTCGGGGTTGACGCGCCCGGTCGACTCCTTTTGGATCCGGTCATCGCCGACCGACGCGGCGGCCGACAGAGCATCCTGAATATCCTTGTCGCTCAAGGGCTCTAGGTACGGCACGCCGGTGCTCTCCTGCTTGACCGTCGACGCGTAGTGCGCCCAGATGCCGGCGTAGCAGTCGGCCTGCAACTCGGTGCGAACCCCGTTCCCGCCGGCGCCCTGCGCGCCCTGCTGGGAGCGGCCCAGGACGCCCTGCAATTGCTGGACGTGGTGACCGTATTCGTGGGCGACCACGTACTCCTGCGCGAAAGGCCCACCGCTGGAACCGAATTTGTCGACCAGCTCCTTGAAGAAGTCGGTGTCGAAGTACGCGGTCTGGTCCACCGGGCAGTAGAACGGCCCGACCGCGGTGGTGGCCGGTCCGCAGCCGGTGTTCACCGAACTGGTGAACAGACGCACATGCGGGCGGGTGTAGTTCGGCATCAGCTGGTGCCAGACCGCGTCCACGGAGTTGCCGGTGGCGACCACGCGGCACTGCACGTACTTGTTGGCGTCGGCCCCGGTCTTGCACTGGCTCAAGTCGAACCCGGGAGCCGAGTAGCCGCCGGTGTTCGCGCTCGGCGGGGGCATCACCTTGCCCGGATCGATGCCGAAGAACAGGGCCGCGACCAGGATCAGCAGCCCGACGCCGCCGCCCCCGAGGGCCATCCCCATGCCGCCACCACCGGATGACTCCGCGGTGCTGGTGTCGATCTGCATACCCTCGTTGAAGGTCATGATTTAGCTTTGCACACACCTAACGTTGTTGCGTAGCGGCAAATCGGCTGTCGGTGTAGCGGCGCAGGTTGCGGAGAAATCGGCGCAGCCCCAGGTTCAACAGCGGCCCGGTGAAGACCATCGCCAATCGCGCGGGCCCGGCGGGTTTTTGGGCCAGGGTCCAGGTCAGCCGGCAGCCGCCGGGGATGGCCTCGACGCGGTAGTCCTCGGCGAAGGCGGCCACTGCTTTGGTGGAGCACTGGTTGAACCGGAATGCCATGTGGGTGAACGGTTCCCAGGCGATGAACTCTTCGTCGCCGACGATGTCGCCGCGCATCTCGACGATACGGGTGGTGCCGACCCCGCGCGGCTCCGGACTGGTCCAGGTCACCATGGTGATCACCGACGCCCAGCGCGGCCACGCCGCGGCGTCGGCCAGCACTTCGAACAGCTGCTCGGGTGTGACGGTCAGGTCGACGCTGTTGCGGAATACGAATGGCGCGTTATCGATGAAGTCGAGGTCGACGCGCTCGCAGGCATGCATGGCTTGAATTTAGCCGGGCCCGTCGCTGGCGGCGGCGAGCAGCGGTACCAGCACATCGCTGATCGGCGTCGCCAGGTTGTGCGCGCGTGCCTTGCGGATGATCACCCCGTTGCGGATGTCCCATTCCATCGGCCGGTGCTGCTCCCGGTCGGCCAGTATCGAGGTGCCCATGTCTTCCGGCGCCTGACGGAACAGGTCGGTCAGCTCGTCGACCACGCTGTCCGGCAGCCGGGCACCCTCGGCCCGCGCGACCGCCAGGCATTCGGCCACGTACTGGCGCGACAACGCGGCGACGTCGTCGCGGCGAAACATCCCGGAGCGGCGCCCGGACAGCGCCATGAAGCCGGCCAGTGCATTGGTGAGCAGCTTGCGCCAGCCCGCGGTGAGGAGGTCCGGGTCGCAGTCCACCTGGCAGCCGGCACCGCGCAACAGCTCGGCAACCCTCTCGGCCGAGGGCCCGCCGGGCAGCACCAGGGCGGCTTCGGTGCGCAGCCGTACCCAACCCTCGGGCTGGGTCTCGGCGGAATACCAGACGATTCCCGGGACCACGGCCGACGACGGGCACAGCGGCTGGACCTGTTCGACCTGCTCGACGCCGTTCTGCAGCACGGTGACGATGGTGTGCTCGTCGCACAGGCGCGACAGCCAGCCCGCCGCGGCGTCGTTCTGGGTGGCCTTGACCGCCAGGATCACGACGTCGACGGGGTCGGAGATCAGGGCGGGATCGGTGAGCACCGGCCCGGGCACCACGATCGGGTCCTGGCCGTCGGGACGCAGTTCGACGCTGTCGCGGGCGCTGCGCCCGCAGACCAGCACCGAATGCCCGGCCTTGTACAACAGCGCGGCGACCGTCGTGCCGACAGCACCGGGACCCACGAGCGCGATGTTTGTGGCGATAAAAGCGAAGCTACACCGCCCCTTAGACTGGTCAGTCGTCCAACGTCAAGAGGAGTATTCGTGCTGCGCAGCCACGCCGCTGGTTCGCTACGGGATCACGACGCCGGCCAACAGGTCACGCTGGTCGGGTGGGTGGCTCGCCGCCGCGATCACGGTGGCGTCATCTTCATCGACCTGCGGGACGCGTCCGGCATCGCGCAGGTCGTCTTCCGCGCGGCAGACGTGCTGGAGCAGGCGCACCGGTTGCGTGCCGAATTCTGCGTCGCGGTCTCCGGCGTGGTCGAGATCCGCCCGGAAGGCAACGCCAACGCCGAGATTCCCACCGGCGATGTCGAACTCAACGTCACGTCGCTGACCGTGCTCGGCGAAAGTGCGCCGCTGCCTTTCCAACTCGACGAGCCGGCGGGGGAGGAGCTGCGGCTGAAGTACCGCTATCTCGACCTGCGTCGCGACGGCCCGGCCGCGGCAATTCGGTTGCGCTCCAAGGTGAATGCCGCCGCCCGTTCGGTGCTGGCGCGTCACGACTTCGTCGAGATCGAGACGCCGACGATCACGCGCTCGACACCGGAGGGTGCGCGCGACTTCCTGGTGCCGGCCCGGCTGCACCCCGGGTCGTTCTACGCGCTGCCGCAAAGCCCGCAGCTGTTCAAGCAGTTGCTGATGGTGGCCGGCATGGAGCGCTACTACCAGATCGCCCGCTGCTACCGCGACGAGGATTTCCGCGCCGACCGGCAGCCGGAATTCACCCAGCTCGACATGGAGATGAGCTTCGTCGCCGTCGAGGACATCATCGCGATTTCCGAGGAGATCCTGAGCGCGCTGTGGTCGCTGATCGGCTACCAGATCCCGACGCCGATCCCGCGGATCAGCTATGCCGATGCCATGCGACGGTTCGGCTCCGACAAGCCGGACATGCGCTTCGGCCTGGAGCTCGTCGAATGCACGGAGTTCTTCTCCGACACCACATTCCGTGTCTTTCAGGCGCCGTATGTCGGTGCGGTCGTGATGCCCGGCGGGGCGTCGCAGCCGCGCCGCACCCTGGACGGCTGGCAGGAGTGGGCAAAACAGCGCGGGCACCGCGGCCTGGCCTACGTGCTGGTCGGCGACGACGGTGAGCTCTCCGGACCGGTGGCCAAGAACCTGACCGACGCCGAACGCGACGGCCTGGCCGGCCACGTCGGGGCCGGCCCCGGCGACTGCATCTTCTTCTCGGCCGGACCGGCGAAGGCGTCGCGCGCGCTGCTGGGTGCGGCCCGCGGCGAAATCGCCAACCGGCTCAACCTGATCGACGCCGGCGCCTGGGCGTTCGTCTGGGTGGTCGACCCGCCGCTGTTCGAGCCCGCCGAGGACGCAACCGCCGCCGGTGACGTCGCCGTCGGTTCCGGCGCCTGGACCGCGGTGCACCACGCGTTCACCTCGCCCAAAGCGGGCCAGGAGGACGCCATCGAGACCGACACGGGCAACGTCCTGGCCGACGCGTACGACATCGTCTGCAACGGCAACGAGATCGGTGGGGGCTCGATCCGTATCCACCGTCGCGACGTCCAGGAAAAGGTGTTCGCGGTGATGGGCCTGGACCAGGCCGAGGCCGAGGAGAAGTTCGGATTCCTGTTGGAGGCGTTCACCTTTGGCGCACCGCCGCACGGCGGCATCGCGTTCGGCTGGGACCGGATCAACGCGCTGCTGTCCGGGGTGGACTCCATCCGCGAGGTGATCGCCTTCCCGAAGACCGGCGGCGGCGTCGACCCACTGACCGATGCGCCCGCGCCGATCACGGCCCAACAGCGCAAGGAATCCGGAATAGATGCCAAACCCAAACAGGTTGACCAGGCATGACCGAACAGTTCCCTGACACCGAAACAGTCAAGTCGTTCAACACCGCGATCGCCGACGAATTCCGCGCCAATGGCGGCAAGGTCGGCGGCCAGTTCGAAGGCGCCGACCTGTTGCTGCTCACCACGACGGGCGCCAAGTCCGGGCAGCAGCGGGTATCGCCGCTGGCGTACTTCACCATCGACGGCAAGCTGATCATCATCGGCTCGTTCGCCGGTGCGCCCAAGGATCCGGCCTGGGTGCACAACCTGCGGGCCAACCCGCAGGCGCACATCGAGGTCGGCGCCCCCGAGGGAGTGCAAGCGTACGGCGTGACGGCGCACGAACTGCCGCTCGCCGAGCGCGAGCAGCTGTTCGACAAGGTGGTTGCCGTGGCGCCGGGCTTCGCCGAATACCAGTCGAAGACAAGCCGGGTCATTCCGCTGTTCGAACTGCAGCGCGGCTGACGCTTTCTCACATTGCCGCGCGCGCCGGGGCTGCGGTAAGCAAGCGGGATGAGCACATCTCTGCTGACGCGGCCGTTCGCGGGTGGAGCCGTCGTCGGGGGTTTGAAGCGCGTCCACGGCGTGTGGTTCTACCTCGTGCAGACCTCGGTCGCGGCGGGTCTGGCGTGGTTCATCGCGCACGACGTGCTGGAGCACCCGCAGCCGTTCTTCGCCCCGATCGCCGCGGCGGTGTCCTTGTCGACCAGCAACGTGCTGCGCGCGCAACGCGCCATCCAGATGATCATCGGGGTGACCCTGGGCATCGGGACGGGAGCCCTGGTGCAGGCGCTGTTCGGCCCCGGTTCGGTGTCCATCACAATCGCGGCGCTGGTCGCGTTGTTGGCCGCGGTCTTCATCGGCCAGGGCTATATCGGCCAGGGGATGATGTTCGCCAACCAGACCGTCGTGTCGTCGATTCTGGTGCTCGCCCTCTATCGCAGCGGAGTCGGTTGGGAACGCATCTTCGACGCACTGATCGGTGGGGGTCTGGCGATCGTCGTCGCCATCGTGCTGCTCCCGGCCAACCCGCTCGCCGTGCTGCGCAGCGCGCGCATCGAGGTGCTGCGCACCCTGCACTCGGTGCTGGATCGCACCGGTCAACTCGCCCGTGGCCGCGGCGCTCCCGCACAGGACTGGCCGTGGCCGGCCGTCGACACGGTGCACCAGCAGCTCAGTGGGCTGATCCAGGCGCGGACCACGGCGCGTCAGGTGGTGCGAGTTGCGCCGCGGCGCTGGGGACTTCGCGACGCCGTGCAGGCCAGCGAGGACCAGGCCGTGCAACTGGCCCTGCTCGCCGGCAACGTGCTGCAGCTGGCCCGCGTCGTGGCGCCCGCCGCCCTTCCCGCTCCGGACGGCGGCGGGCATCGGCTTCCGCAACCCGCGGAGGCGCTGCTGGACGAACTCGCGAAGGCGATGGCACTCGCCGAGTCCGATCCGGCGACCGCGACCGTCCACGTCGAAGCCGCCCGCCGGCACGCGTCGACGCTGCTGTCGGACGCCCGGGAAAGGTCCGAGGTGGTGTTGTCCGACGTCGCCGCGGCATGCGTCGACGATCTGCAGCGGGTGATCGACCTGGGTCGGTCGTAGGGACTCAGATCGAGCCGGTCAGGAACTCCTGGACCAGCTTCTTGGGCGCCCGCGTCAGCCAGGCCTCGGTGATCAGCTCCTCGAGACCCCGCACGTCGATCTCGGCCAGCTTGACCAGCACCGCGGGATAGCCGTCGAAATGCGGGGTGGTGAAGTAGATCGCCGGCTCGTCGGCGACCAGGGCGAACTTGACGCCCTCGTCGGACACCCAGACACCGAGGATGTCGCCCTCGGGCGGCGGCGTCCCGTTCGCCGACAGCGCCTCGCGGTCCGAAGCGCGCAGCGGCCGCTCCCACGCCAGCAACTTCTTGCCGACCCTCCAGTCATGCGGCGACTGCTCGGAGGTGAGTGGCAGCTCACCCACGATCCGGGCGACGTCGTCCCAGGTGGCCACGTATCGATTGTGCTCCCGCTATGGTGCGCTTGGGTGCCGTATCGGCTATCGGTCGCCCACCACGTATCCGCAGCTCTCGGGAGGGAACGCGTTGTCTTCTGCAGCAGAAGTCCCGGACACCCGCCGCCATCGCATCACCCACCGCACCGAGTATCGCTACTCGGACGTCGTGACCAGCTCGTATGGGCGTGGTTTTCTCACCCCGCGCGACTCGCAGCGCCAGCTCTGCGTCGCGCACCGGCTGACCATCGACCCCGCCCCGGCCGACAGCTCCACCAGCGTCGACGGCTACGGCAACATCAGCTCCTACTTCCACGTCACGGAGCCGCACCACACCCTGACGGTCACCAGCGACTCCATCGTCGACGTCTATCCGGCACCCCCCGAGCGCTACAGCAGCGGACCGGCGATCGAACCCTGGGAGGCCGCCCGGCCGACCGGGCGCAGGGGAGCGCTGGCGACTGAGTACGCCCTGGACCTGAATCCGCCGGAGATCACCGACGAAGTCCGCGACTACGCGGCGCCCAGCTTCGAGTCCGGACGCCCGCTGATCGAGGTGCTGCGCGACCTCACGTCGCGGATCTTCCGTGACTTCACCTACCGATCGGGGTCGACAACGATTTCCACCGGGGTCAATGAGGTTCTGGCGGCCCGAGAAGGGGTATGTCAGGACTTTGCGAGGCTGGCGATCGCCTGCCTGCGAGCCAACGGTTTGGCGGCCAGCTACGTGTCCGGCTATCTGGCCACCGACCCGCCGCCCGGAAAGGAACGGATGATCGGCATCGACGCCACCCACGCCTGGGCCGCGGTGTGGACCCCGCAGCAGCCCGGCCAGTTCGAATGGCTGGGGCTGGATCCCACCAACGACCAAATGGTCGACCAGCGCTACATCATCGTGGGGCGGGGCCGCGACTACGCGGACGTGCCGCCGCTGCGCGGGATCATCTACACGGACTCGGAGCGCAGCGTGATCGACGTTGCCGTCGACGTGGTGCCCTTCGAAGGCGACGAACTGTATGCGTGATTTCAATTGTCCCAACTGCGGCCAGCGGCTGGCTTTCGAGAACTCCACTTGCCTGAATTGCGGTAGCGCGCTGGGGTTTTCGCTCGACCAGATGGCCCTGCTGGTGATCTCCCAGGACGGCGCCAGCGATCACGTCGGCTTCGTGAGCGCCGACGAGTACCAGCTGTGCGCCAATCTTCAAGTCGCCGAATGCAATTGGCTTGTCCCCGTCAACAACCCGCGGCTGCGCTGCACGTCGTGTGCGCTGACGACCGAACGGCCCAACGACGCCGACACCGTCGGCCTGTCGGAGTTCGCCCAGGCCGAGGCCGCCAAGCGGCGGCTGATCGTCGAGCTGCACGAGCTGAAGCTGCCGATCGTCGGACGCCAGCAGGACCCCGATTACGGACTGGCCTTCCGGTTGCTGTCCAGCGCTCACGAGCAGGTGCTGACCGGTCACGAAAACGGGGTCATCACAATGGATTTGGCCGAGGGCGACGACGTCCACCGCGAGCAACTGCGCGTCGAAATGGACGAGCCTTACCGAACCCTGCTCGGGCACTTCCGCCACGAGATCGGGCACTACTACTACTATCGCCTGATCACCCCGAACAACCATTACCTGGCTCGCTTCAACGAGCTGTTCGGCGATGCCGACGCCGACTATCAAGAGGCGCTGGACCGCCACTACAACGAGGGCGCGCCGGAGGGCTGGCAGGAGAACTTCGTGTCGTCCTACGCGACCATGCACCCGGCCGAGGATTGGGCCGAGACCTTCGCTCATTACCTGCACATCCGCGACACCCTGGACACCTCGGCATGGTGCGGTCTTGCACCGGCAACCGCGACCTTCGACCGGCCGCCGTTGGGCCCCAGCGCTTTTCCCAACATCATGGAGATGTGGCTGCCGTTGTCGTGGTCGCTGAACATGGTGAACCGGTCGATGGGTCACGACGACCTTTACCCGTTCGTGCTGCCTCCCGCGGTGATGGACAAGATGCAGTTCATCCACAACGTCATCGACGAAGTGGTGACGGCCGCGCAGGGGCCGGCCGCCGTCGCGGGCTAGGCCGGCATCTCCCGTCGTTGGTCGGGGCCCCACAGCGGCTGCATGCCGCCGGGCAGCGTCAGCTGCGTCTTGGTGATGACCCCGGCCAGTTCGCGCAGCTCCGTGTGGATCGTGGCGAGCAGGTCCGCCAGCTCTTCGCGGTGCCCATCACCGTCCACCGCTTCCAGCTCGGCGGGACTCGACCGGCGCAGCAGCGTGCTGATCTCCTCCACCATCCGCTCCGGACGCGACGAGCCCGACGCGCTCGGCAGGTCTTTGAGGTTGGCCCGCAACCGCTCCAGCTGATAGAGCAACGAGCGTGGGTTGTTCGCATCGAACAGCATCAGCTCGGTCACCGCGGCGACACTGACCTGGCCGACGGTGCGGCGCCGGTAGATGACCGACGATTCACAGGCCACCAGCGTCGACTCGATGACGGTCTGTTCGGCGTCGGCGGTGCGGGCCGTGGTGAGTGTGGCTCCCAGCAGCGCGGTCAGCCACAGGCCGCGTTCGATCCGTTTGCCGATGTCCATCATCGACCAGCCCACGTCGCGCACCATCGACTCGCTCGCCACCCCCGACAGGGTCAGCATCCCGGCCAGGGTGCGCCCGTGTGCCGATGCGAGCACGGTGTCGGCCTCGCCCAGCGATTGCGGCGGTTCGGCCCGGTGCGCGAGTCCGCGCTCCAGGGTGGCCAGCACCACCCAGGTGTCGTTGGACATCTGGTCGCGCACCGCCCTGGCCGCCAGGGCCAGCCCCTCCACCGACTGGACGAGTGAGCCCGCCCGGTCCGGGTCGAAGGTCAGCGCCCACAGCGTCGACGGGACGATCGCGATCATCTCGGCGTGGTCGTTGTCGGCGCCCGTGTCGCTGCCGGTGATGCGGCCCAGGGCGCCCATGAGCACCGGCACCACCGCGCTCTCCTCGGTTTCCTGGTGGTGGCGGTAGACGTGGAAGCGGTCGCGGGCGGCCATCAGCAGCCGCGCGGTGCTCTCGGCGCGTTCGCCGTAGCGGCCGATCCAGAACAGGTCGGACAGCACACGAGGCGAGCTGACCCCCCAGGTGCCCGCGGCGGTCTTCACCGGCTGCACCTCGGTCGGCAGCGTAATCGTCTCCGCGCGTGCGCGTTCCGTCGGGCGTACCCAAATATCCTTTGCTGCAACGGTATTCAGCGTGTAGGCAGCGGGCCCCGGCGCCAAGACGTAGCCGACACCACCGATCATCGGGGCATAGCCGCTGCGTTGGGCAACCGAGAACAACCGCATGCCGACACCGGCCGACGACAACACACCGGCATGGTCGGTCGGCGCGGAGGAGAACTGGGGCAGCTCCTGACCGGCCCACTGCCACGGCATGCGCTCGATCCGTGCGGCCACGTCGGCCAGCTGAGTCGACGAAAGTGTCGGTCCCACAAGGGTTTCCCCACCGACCGTGGATTTGATCAACAGCGACGAAAGGTTGGCCAGCAGGTGCGAGCATTCCTTGGCGTTACCGCCCCAGTACACCGGTGTGGTGTTCAGCAGCGGGGCTTCGCCGAGCAGTCGTTCGGCCAGCTCAGGCAGAAAGCGCAGCAGCCCAGGGCTTTCCAGGATCCCGCTGCCCAGGGTGTTGACGACGGTCACGGTGCCGCGGCGTTGTGCCTCCACCAAACCGACCACCCCGAGCCGGGAATCGGCCTTGAGATCCAGCGGGTCGGTGTAGAGCGCGTCGACGCGGCGCAGCACGACGTCGACCCGTTTCAGGGTGCCCAGCGAGCGCATCCAGAGTTTGCCGTCGCGGACCACCAAGTCGGCGCTTTCGACCAGCGGAAAGCCCAGCAGCGTCGCGAGGTACGCCTGGTCGAACGCGGTCTCCGAGTAGATACCCGGGCTGAGCACCACCACCACCGGGTCTTGGGCGTCGTCGGGTGCGGAATCGATCAGCGCCAGCCGCAGCGCCTGCGCGAACGGTGTGTTGGGCCGCGGCGCGATCCGCTCGTAGAGATCGGGAATCGCGTGCGCGACAACGCGTCGATCGGCCAGCGCATAACCGGCGCCCGAGGGCGCTTGGGTCCAGTCCGCGTTGACCTCGAAGGCGCCGCTCGGCAGCCGGCTCAGATCGCAGGCGTGCATGAACAGCTGGTGGTGGCCCGGAATCTCGATCCCGCTGGCCGCACGCACGTAACCGGGATGGGCGAACACCAGCTCCGGTGGCAGCATGCCGTCGGTGAGTAAGGTGCGTGGCCCGTACAGGTCGGCGAGCACGGCATCGAGCAGGCGCGAGCGCTGCAGCAGCCCGGCCTCCAGCACCTCCCAATCGGCCGCGGATATAACGATCGGCAGGATGTCCAGGCTCCACGGGCGCGGCTCGAGGGCATGGCCGCTGCTGGGATCGACCTCGGTGTAGGTGATCCCATCGTTGTCGATCAGGCTGTGCACCACCGAGCGCAGCTGATTCAGCCCCGTCCGGCCACGCTCGGCGACCGTGTCGGCCAGCTCGGTCCACGCCGGCCGCACCCGGCCGTTTTCGTCCAGGAATTCGTCGTAGCCGGCCCCGTGCGCGCCGGCGGGGCGCAGCTCGAACAGCGCTTCCTGGGTGCGCGCGGTCCGATAGCCGGCCAGCAGCCGGTCGGCGTCGTAGTGGTCGCCGTGCGTACCGATAACCGCCAAGGGGTCGAGTGCCATCGTGATGCTAGTTCTCCGAAGACGCCATTACTGCTGCACGGTACGCACGCGCCGCAGGTCGAGAATGCCCGGCGCGCCGATATCGGTGAATATCCTGGCCTGCTTCTCCCGGATGTCGGAGAGGTCCAGCTTGCCCGGGGTGAAGCCGATCGCCTCGAACCGTCGGGCGCGGCGCGATTCGGCCGCAACGGCGTTGACGGGTGGCTCGTCGTAGGCCATGCCACCCGGATGCGAGACGTGATAGGTGCAGCCGCCGCGGGATGTTCCCGAGGTGAGATCGACGAGCTCGAACTGCAACGGCACGTCGGTGGTGATCGTCGGATGCAACGCGCTGGGCGGCTGCCACGCCTTGTACCGCACCCCGCCCACATGGATGTCGGGGTTGTCGGTGGCCAGCAGCGGCACCGGGTAGCCGTTGCACGTCACGACGTAGCGGTGCCGGTCGGCGCCGATGATGCGGATCTGCAGACGTTCGACCGACGAGTCGACGTAGCGGGCGGTGCCCTGGGCGGTGGACTCCTCGCCGAGGGTGTTCCACGGTTCGATCGCGCCGCGCAGCTCGATCTCGACGCCGTCGAAGACGGCGGTGCCGATGCGCGGGAAGCGGAACTCGGTGAACGGATCCAGCCAGCTGGTCTCGAACCCGATGCCGTGCGCGCGCAGGTCCGCGGCGACGTCGGCGATGTCATGAATCAGGAAGTGCGGCAACAGGTATCGGCCGTGCAGGTTGGTGCCGTGGCGGATCAGCGGGGCGCGCAACGGCTCTTCCCAGAACCAGGCCACCAGCGAGCGCACCAGCAGCGACTGCACCATCGCCATCCGCAGGTGCGGCGGCATCTCGAACCCGCGCAGCTCCAGCAGCCCGAGCCGGCCGCGGGGGCTGTCGGGGCTGTAGAGCTTGTCGATGCAGAACTCGGCGCGATGGGTGTTGCCGGTGATGTCGGTCAGCAGGTGCCGCAGCGCGCGGTCGGTCACCCACGGCTTGGCGGCCCCGCCGGCCGACAGCCGGGCGATCTCGGCGAACGCGATCTCGAGCTCGTAGAGCGCCTCGGTGGGACCCTCGTCGACCCGGGGTGCCTGCGAGGTGGTGCCGACGAAGCGGCCCGCGAACAGATACGACAGCGAGGGGTGCCGCTGCCAGTAGGTCAGCAGCGATACCAGCAGATCCGGGCGGCGCAGCAGGGGTGAGTCGGCCGGCGTGACACCGCCGAGCGTGATGTGGTTGCCCCCGCCGGTGCCGCCGTGGCTGCCGTCGACGTCGAACGACTCCGTGGACAACCGGGCCAATCGGGCTTGCTCGTACAGGGTTTCGAGCTGCTGTCGTTGTTCGTCGAAACTGGCGGTCGGCGCGATGTTGACTTCGATGACGCCGGGGTCGGGGGTGATCGTCGTCGACTGCAGCCGCGGGTCCGGCGGTGGGCCGTAGCCCTCGATGACGACCGGGCTGTGGTTCGTGGCCGCCGCGGCCTCGATGCGGGCGATCAGGTCGACGAAGTGCTCGAGTGCCTCGGTGGGCGGGAGGAACAGGTACAGCAGCCCGTCGCGGGCCTGCGCGACCATCGCGGTGGGCGGTGCCGTATCGGAGTCGACAGCCTCCGCGCTGGTCGACTCCGTCGACAGCGCGGGGCCGACGGTCTGGGGATCGACGACGAACGTCGGCCGCGGCGGCTTCCAGCTGATCGAATCCAGCGGCAGCCGCAGCCCCGCGGGTGAATCTCCCTCGAGCAGCACGACGCGGCCGCGGCGCAGTTGCCAGTTCGCGCTGGCCCAGCCGAGGTCGTCGTCGCGTCGGTGCAGCGGCAGCACGAATGCCGCTGGGGTCGTGGTGGTTTCGTCGAGGTGAGCAAGCAGTGCGGCGCGGGCGGCGGCGTCGTCGTCGGTGAGGTCGTCGCCGGACTCGACCGCGTCGCCGCTGGGCAGGCGGACTTTCGCGGCGAGCCGGGCCAACGGGTCCTCGAAGGCGGGCCGCACCTGGGACAGTGGCAATCCCAGGCTCTCGGCAACTCCGGCGAGCACCTTGTAGGCGTTCTCGTTGTCCGCTTTCGACCCCACCGCCTCTGTTGCCCAGGGATCGGCCAAAAGCGATTCGTCGGTCCACAGCGGCAGCCCGTCGGTGCGCCAGTAGAGCCCAATTTGCCAGCGCGGCAACGGCTCTCCCGGATACCACCGGCCCTGACCGCGATGGATCAGTCCCTGCGGGGCCCACACCCGCTTCAGCCGGGCGGCCAGCTCGGATGCGCGCTGTCGTTTATGCGGGCCGTCGGCGGCGGTCCTCCACTCGTCGTCGACCTGGTTGTCCACCGACACGAAGGTGGGTTCGCCACCGACCGTCAGCCGGACATCACCGGCGGCGAGCCGTTCGTCGACCCCGGCCCCGACCGCGCAGATGGTCTCCCACGCCGCGTCGGTGTAGGGCAGCGTCACGCGTGGATCCTCGTGGATGCGGGTGACGGTATTGGAGAACTCCAGGGTGGTCTCACACGGGCCGGTGCTGCCGCTGATCGGTGCCGCGCCCGAGGGGTGCGGCGTGGCCGCCAGCGGGATGTGGCCTTCCCCGGCGAACAGCCCCGACGTGGGGTCGAGCCCGATCCAGCCCGCGCCGGGGATGTACACCTCGGTCCACGCGTGCAGGTCGGTGAAATCCGCCGCCGGCCCGGACGGGCCGTCCAGCGCTTCGACGTCTGAGGCCAGCTGCACCAGGTAGCCGGAGACGAACCGGGCGGCCAGCCCGAGCTGGCGCAGGATCGATACCAGCAGCCAGGCCGAATCCCGGCACGATCCGACGCCGGTGCGCAACGTGAAATCCGGTGTCTGGACCCCTGGTTCCATGCGCAGGCTGTACGCCACGTCGGCATTGACGGCGTGGTTGAGCGCGACCAGGAAGTCGATGGTGCGGGTGCCGTCGGGCACCGAGAAGTTCTCCACCCATGCCCGTGCGAGCTCACCGGGACCCGAACCCTCGGCGCCTTCGTCGACCGGCCGCAGATAGGGCTTGAGATCCTCGGCGAGCGCCTTGGGGTAGATCAACCCCGAAGCGGGGGGCCATGTTTCGGCCCAGTCCTCGATGAAGAAGTCGAACGGGTTGATCACCTTGAGGTCGGCGATGAGGCCGACGGTGATGGTCAGCTGCTGCATGGGGTTCGGAAACACAAGCCGGGCAAGGAAATTGCCGACCGCGTCCTGCTGCCAGTTGATGAAGTGGTCGGCGGGCTCGATGCGCAGCGAGTAGGCCTCGATGGGTGTGCGCGAGTGAGGTGCCGGACGCAACCGCACGACGTGCGGGAAAACCTGGACCCCCCGGTCAAAGGTGTAGCTGGTGCGATGCTCCAGCGCAACTTTGATGCTCATAACCGCTGATCTCATCACAAGGGCCGCAGCGCCGCAGCGCGCCGCGGGTCGGCGGAGCCGGACTGGTTACGTGGGAAGGGGTCCCGGGGCCGGGCCGGCCGGCGGTCCCGGCTGGTAATCGGCCTGTTGCGGCGCCGCGACCTCACCACCCGAAAGCTTGCGGTAGGCGTAGGTCAGGATCAGCGCCACGACGGGGGCCGCCACCAGCAGGCCGACGCCGCAGGCCAGCGCGCCGACCACGATCGTCGCCATGGTGACCAGCCAGACCAGCAGGGCGCTGGCGAAATTCGAGCCCACCAGCGAGAAACTCGACGCGAACCCCTTGAGGGCGTTCTCCGAGCGGTCGACCACGAACAGGATGACGAACTGGGTGAAGATCCCCACGACTACGCCGGGAACGAAGCACGCGGCATAGCCGACCGAGGTGACGAAGCTGACCAGAATCGCGGCGAGAAACGCCATGCCGAGGTTGCGTGGCTTGAAGAAGGACCCGATGCTCACCGGCCGGCCGTCCGCGAGATCCAGGCATCCGGACAGGAACCCGGCTTGGGCGAATGCGGTCACGATCAAGGAGACGACATAGCCGAGGCCCACGATCGCCATCCCGGTGGGACTGAGATTCGACGAGAAGGCGAAGTCGTAGTCGGAGGAGTCGTAGGGCGTCACGTTCGCGGTCATGTTCTGGCCGACGAAGTTCAGGGTGGACGACGCGGCGAACAGCAGGCCGTAGACCAGCGTGGGAACGATCAGCGCGGCGGCGTTCCTGGTGAAGGTGTTCCACGCCCAGCTGAACGCGTCGCCCACGCTGAATTGCGGTTTGGGCGGGCCGCTGAAACCCGGCTGCGGTGGATAGCCCGGGGGTGGGGCGCCATAGCCGGGGGGCGGGCCGTAGCCGGGAGGGGGTGCCCCGTAACCGGGTGGCGGTGCGCTCCCCGGAGGTGGGCCGTAGCCCGGGGGCGGCGGGGGCGGCGCGCCGTAACCGGGGGGCGGCGGCGGATACCCCGGCGGATTCGGGGTGCCTCCGAAGGGTTCGGCCGGTTCACCTGGATGTTGCGGGGGCTGGCTCATTTTGCCGTCCTAACGTGCACGCGCCGAACTTGGCAATCCGGAACTTAACAAACGCATGGTCGGGTGGCGAGGATTGAACCACGCCGAATTTCTCGCGCCGGGCGATCGGCTCGGCTAGGCGAACTGCTGCCCGGGCGGGGGCCCGGCGGGCGGTCCCGGCTGGTAACCGGGCTGCTGCAGCGGAACGACCTGGCCGCCGGAAAGCTTGCGGTAGGTGTAGATCTGGATCAGCGCCGCGACCGGGATGGCGACGATCATGCCCACCCCGCACAACAATTCGCCGACCAGCACCACCGCGTACTGCACGAGCCACGACAGCAGCGCGGGGCCGATGTTGGCCCGCGTCATCGCGATGCTGGCCTTGATGGCCTCCACCGGTGACAGCGACCGGTCGACGACGAACGGGATGGCGAACAACGTGACGAACGCGAAGATGAGGCCCGGGATGATGCACAGGATCGATCCGACCACGACGCCGGCCGCAATCAGCAGCGCGACGACGAACACCGGGCCGAGATTGCGGGGCTTGAAGAACGTTCCGATGCTCACCGGCTTGCCGTCGGCGATGTCCAGGGCGCCGGTCGTCAACCCGGCGTGCATGAATATCGCGGCGACGAAGACCAGGATGTAGCCGACGATCATGACCGCGATCGACGCCGGGCCGTACGCGATGTCGACGCCACTGGTGGTCTCGCCGTAGCTGTTGGTGTACGTGGTGCTGGTGCTCTCACCGAAGGCCATCGGCAAAAGCGCGGCGATCAGGGCGAAGACGGTGATCACCACGACGTAGGCCAAGACCGGAACGACCAGTGTCGCGGCGTTCTGCTGGAACTTGCCCCACGACCACTTCAGTGCCTCGGTGGCGTCGAACTTCGGGGCGGCCGGCTGAGCGTAGGGGCCGAAACCGGCCGGCGGCGGGTAACCCGCCGGCGGCGCGCCGTAGCCCGGGGGCGGCGGCGCTGCGTAGCCGGGAGGCGGCGGCGCTGCGTAGCCGGGAGGCGGCGCGCCATATCCGGGTGGCGGTGCCGCTGCGTAGCCGGGAGGCGGCGCGCCATATCCGGGTGGCGGTGCGCTGCCGGGGGGAGGTCCGGGCGGGGGGCCGTAGCCGGGTGGCGGGGGCGGCGGTGTTCCGTAGCCCGGAGGCGGTGTGGCATCACCCGGCGCGCCGTGACGGGGCGGTGGCGAGTAGCCCGGAGGGTTCTGGTCGCCGTCGAAGGGCTCGGCCGGTTCACCTGGATGTTCGGGGGGCTGGCTCACTTGCCGTCCTACTTTGCTGTCGGAATAGCTTGCGGGACACCCGCGCGGAACTTGGCAACCCGGAACTTAGCAAATATGCGCCGGGGGAGCGAGGGTTGACCTTTGCTTGTTTCGGACCTGTTTCGGGGTCTGCACGGCATCGCAGGCGCCGGTGGGCGTACCTGTCCGATCTGCGTGGTATGCCTGAAGCCGTGTCCGACGGTCTGTTCGACCTGCCCGGCGAATCGCGGACGGCCAATGACGCCCTGGGCGTTTCGGCCGGCGCACCGCTGGCGGTGCGGATGCGCCCGGCGTCGCTCGACGAAGTCGTCGGTCAGGACCACTTGCTGGCGCCCGGATCGCCGCTGCGCCGACTGGTCGAGGGCTCGGGGGTGGCCTCGGCCATCCTGTACGGCCCGCCGGGCAGCGGCAAGACGACGTTGGCCGCGCTGGTCTCGCAGGCGACCGGCCGCCGGTTCGAGGCCCTGTCGGCGTTGTCGGCAGGGGTGAAAGACGTCCGGGCGGTCATCGACAACGCGCGCCGGGCGCTGCTCTCCGGCGAGCAGACGGTGCTGTTCATCGACGAGGTGCACCGGTTCTCCAAAACCCAGCAGGACGCGTTGCTGTCCGCCGTGGAGAACCGGGTGGTGTTGCTGGTGGCGGCGACGACCGAGAATCCCTCGTTCTCGGTGGTGGCGCCGCTGCTCTCGCGGTCGCTGATCCTGCAGCTGCGCCCGCTGACGGCCGACGACATCCGCACCGTGGTGCGGCGCGCGATCGACGATCCGCGGGGCCTGGGCGGTCAGATCGGCGTGCAGTCCGAGGCCGTCGACCTGCTGGTGCAATTGGCCGCCGGCGATGCCCGCCGTGCGCTGACCGCGCTCGAGGTCGCCGCCGAAACCGTTGCGGCCGGCGGCGAGCTGACCGTGGCGGCCGTCGAGCAGTCGCTGGACAAGGCCGCCGTGCGCTACGACCGCGACGGCGATCAGCACTACGACGTCATCAGCGCGTTCATCAAATCGATGCGCGGCTCCGACGTCGACGCGGCGCTGCACTATCTGGCCCGCATGCTCATCGCGGGGGAGGATCCGCGATTCATCGCCCGCCGGCTGATGATCCTGGCCAGCGAGGACATCGGCATGGCCGACCCGACGGCGCTGCAGATCGCGGTCGCCGCGGCGCAGACGGTGGCGCTGATCGGCATGCCCGAGGCGCAATTGACGTTGGCGCACGCCACGATTCACCTGGCCACCGCGCCGAAGTCGAACGCGGTGACCACCGCACTGGCCGCGGCGATGAACGACATCAAGGCGGGCAAGGCGGGTCTGGTGCCGGCGCATCTGCGCGACGGCCACTACTCGGGAGCGGCCGCCCTGGGCAACGCGCAGGGCTACAAGTACGCCCACGACCACCCGGATGGTGTTGTCGCGCAACAATATCCGCCGGACGAGCTGACGGACGTCGACTACTATCGGCCGACCGGGCGCGGTGTCGAGCGCGAGATCACCACACGGCTCGAGCGACTGCGCGCGATCATCCGCCGCAGACGCGGCTAGTTCAGACCAGCTCGGGCACCCGCAGCCGCGCGATCGCCAGCTCGAACTCGGCGACGTCGACGATCTCGGCGCCCAGGTCACGCGCCCGCCTGCTGCGCAATTCGCTGGCCTCGTCGCTGTTTCGGGCCATCGCCTCCTGGCTGTCGAACGTCGAGCACGACACCGCGCGCCGGCCGGCGGGATGGTCGATCATCAGGCTGGCGCTGGTGAACCCCTCGAGACTCTCCATCTCCGGAAGCACCGCCATGCGGTAGAAGTCCATGGACCGCTCGAGCTGATCGGGCACCACCTTGAGCCAGGTGGCGCGCACGAACGCACCCTCGGGCGAGCGGTGGCGGCGGTGCAGGGACGCGATGTGCCACTCCTCGACGCTGGCGCTGCCGTCGAACATCAACGCGACGTGGTCGCGGATGATCGCCACCCGCTCGGCGCTGGCGCGCATCGCCGCAATGGATTCCCAGGAGCTGGTGGCGATACAGCGGCCTGACTGCCGATCGACCAGCAGCGACAGACCGACATAGCCGTCGATCTCCTGCATTTCTGACATCACGACATCGCGAACGTGGGCGATTCCGATGTCGACGGACAAGGGTTGCCCCTCGATGGTGAAAGAGCGTGCGTACACGATGGCTCCCTAACTAGTTCGGGGCAGCGCCCCCGGTAGCGCCACCGGTCCCACCAAATACCTTCCTCCTAGCGCTTACCTCCTGGCAATGGCTTTGCGGCGTGGTGGTGGCGTGTCCGCGCCGTGTGGCCGCGCTCACAGACGATTGGCTGGTCAGCGCGGTCGCGCCGTACGCTTGATCGGATGCATACCGATGTGTTCGATGTCGACACCACCAGTCGTCGCATCGTGGATCTGACCGACGCGGTGCGCAGGTTTTGCTTCTCATGTGGGGATGGCCTGTGCAACGTGTTCGTCCCGCATGCGACGGCCGGGGTCGCGATCATCGAGACCGGTGCCGGTTCCGACGACGACCTGGTGGAGACGCTGGAACGGCTGTTGCCGCGCGACGACCGCTACCGGCACGCGCACGGCTCGGCCGGGCACGGCGCCGACCACGTGTTGCCGGCGATCGTCTCGCCGTCGGTGACGCTGCCGGTCGCGGCCGGCGAGCCGCAGCTGGGCACCTGGCAAAGCGTCGTCCTGGTCGACCTCAATCGGGACAACCCGCGGCGCTCGGTGCGGTTGAGCTTTTTGGAGGGTTAGCTGCCGGGTAACCGACGGCGCCCGGCCCGGTACTGTGAGCGGTCGAAACGCGTCGTTAGACAGCCTTTTATAGGAAGAAGCGAAAAAGAGTGCAGACACACGAGATCAGGAAAAGATTTCTTGATCACTTCGTGAAGGCGGGTCACACCGAGGTGCCGAGCGCATCGGTGATCCTCGACGACCCCAACCTCCTGTTTGTCAACGCCGGCATGGTCCAGTTCGTGCCGTTCTTCCTGGGCGCCCGCACACCGCCGTACCTGACGGCCACCAGCATCCAGAAGTGCATCCGCACGCCGGATATCGACGAGGTGGGCATCACCACCCGGCACAACACCTTCTTCCAGATGGCCGGCAACTTCTCGTTCGGCGACTACTTCAAGCGCGAGGCCATCGCGTTGGCGTGGGACCTGCTGACCAACAGCGTCTCCGAGGGAGGCTACGGCCTGGACCCGGAAAGGCTTTGGGCCACAATCTATCTCGATGACGACGAGGCGGCCGATCTGTGGCGGGAGATCGCGAACCTGCCCGCCGAGCGGATTCAGCGCCGGGGCATGGCCGACAACTACTGGTCGATGGGCATCCCCGGACCATGCGGCCCGTCGTCGGAGATCTACTACGACCGCGGCCCGGAATTCGGGATCGGGGGCGGCCCGATCGCCAACGAGGACCGCTACATCGAGATCTGGAACCTCGTGTTCATGCAGAACGAGCGCGGCGAGGGAACCAGCAAGGAAGACTTCGAGATCCTTGGGCCGTTGCCGCGCAAGAACATCGACACCGGCATGGGTGTGGAGCGGGTCGCGTTCATCCTGCAGGGCGTGCACAACGTGTACGAAACCGACCTGCTGCGTCCGGTCATCGACATGGTGGCCGAGCGCGCACCGCGCGGTTATGACGCCGGCAACCACGACGACGATGTGCGCTACCGCGTGATCGCCGACCACAGCCGCACCGCCGCGATCCTGATCGGTGACGGCGTGAGCCCAGGCAACGACGGCCGCGGCTACGTGCTGCGCCGGCTGCTGCGCCGGGTGATCCGCTCGGCCAAGCTGCTGGGCATCGACGGCCCGATCGTCGGCGACCTGATGACCACCGTGCGCGACGCGATGGGCCCGTCGTATCCCGAACTCGTCGCCGATTTCGACCGGATCAAGCGCATCGCCGTCGCCGAGGAGACCGCGTTCAACCGCACCCTGGCGTCAGGCTCGAAGTTGTTCGACGAGGTGGCCGGTACCACCAAAGCCGCTGGGGCCAAGGTGGTTTCGGGTTCGGACGCCTTCACCCTGCACGACACCTACGGCTTCCCGATCGAGCTCACCCTCGAGATGGCGGCCGAGGCCGGCCTGCAGGTCGACGAGGCCGGCTTCCGCGAGCTCATGGCCGAGCAGCGCCGGCGCGCCAAGGCCGATGCCGCTGCCCGCAAGCACGCGCACGAGGACCTCACCGCGTACCGGGAGCTGGTCGACGCCGGCCCCACCGAGTTCACCGGCTTCGACGAGTTGACATCCGAGGCAAGGATTCTGGGCATCTTCGTCGACGGCAAGCGGGTTCCGGTCGTGTCGCACGGCGACGCCGTCGGCGCCGATCGCGTGGAGCTGATCTTGGACCGCACGCCGCTCTACGCCGAGTCGGGTGGCCAGATCGCCGACGTCGGCACCATCAGCGGGACCGGTGCCGGCGAGAGCGCACGTGCCGCGGTCACCGATGTGCAGAAGATCGCCAAAACCTTGTTCGCGCATCGGGTTAACGTCGAGTCCGGTGAATTCGTGGAGGGCGACACCGTCGTCGCGGCGGTGGACCCGGGCTGGCGCAGGGGTGCCACCCAGGGGCACTCGGGTACCCACATGGTGCATGCCGCACTGCGACAAGTGTTGGGCCCCAACGCTGTTCAGGCCGGATCGCTGAACCGTCCGGGATACCTGCGCTTCGACTTCAACTGGCAGGGCCCGCTGTCCGACGAGCAGCGCACCCAGGTCGAGGAAGTGACCAACGAGGCCGTGCAGGCCGACTTCGAAGTGCACACGTTCCACGAGCAGCTCGACAAGGCCAAGGCGATGGGTGCGATGGCGATGTTCGGCGAGGCCTACCCGGACGAAGTGCGGGTGGTGGAGATCGGCGGGCCGTTCTCGCTGGAGCTGTGCGGCGGGACGCATGTGCACAACTCGGCGCAGATCGGCCCGGTGACAATCCTGGGCGAATCGTCGGTCGGCTCCGGGGTGCGCCGGGTGGAGGCCTACGTCGGGCTCGACTCGTTCCGGCACCTGGCCAAGGAGCGCGCGCTGATGGCGGGGCTGGCGTCGTCGCTGAAGGTGCCATCCGTTGAGGTGCCCGCGCGGGTGGCTAATCTGGTCGAGCGGCTCAAGGCCGCCGAGAAGGAACTCGAACGCGCCCGGCAGGCCGCCGCGTTGGCCGCGGCGGCGAATGCGGCGGCCGGCGCGGAGCAGATCGGTAACGTCCGTGTAGTGGCGCAGCGGATGTCGGGCGGGATGACGGCGGGTGATCTGCGCACCCTGGTCGGCGACATCCGGGGCAAGCTGGGCAGCGATCCCGCGGTGGTCGCGCTGATCGCCGAGGGTGAAGGCGAATCGGTGCCGTATGCCGTCGCCGCCAATCCGGCCGCCCAAGACCTCGGGCTGCGCGCCAACGAACTGGTCAAACAGCTCGCCGCGGCAGTCGATGGCCGCGGCGGCGGTAAGCCCGACCTCGCGCAGGGCTCGGGCAAGAATCCGACCGGCATCGACGCGGCGCTGGACGCGGTCCGCTCCGAGATCGCCGGGATAGCGCGGGTCGGCTGAGTGGAGTTGGCACAGCATCGCTTGCCCGACCGGCCCGGCGACCCTAACCAGGACAATCCGGGCGGGGGCCGCCGACCAGGGAGAAGCCTCGGCGTCGACGTCGGCAGCGTGCGCATCGGCGTGGCCGTCAGCGATCCCGACGGCATTCTGGCCACACCGGTCGAAACGGTGCGCCGGGAGCGCTCCGGCAAGCACCTGCGCCGGCTGGCCGAGCTCGTCGCCGAAACCGAAGCAGTCGAGGTGGTCGTCGGACTGCCCCGCACGCTGGCCGACCGCACCGGGCCGTCGGCGCTCGACGCGATCGAGCTGGCCGAGGCGCTGGCCCGGCGGGTTTCGCCCACGCCGGTGCGGCTCGCCGACGAACGACTGACCACCGTCAGCGCGCAGCGTTCCCTGCGCGCGGCGGGTGTGCGGGGCAAGGAGCAGCGGGCGGTGATCGACCAGGCCGCGGCCGTGGCGATCCTGCAGAGCTGGCTCGACCAGCGCCGGGCCACGGTGGCCGAGCCCGGGGCCCAGGCGGCGGGGGATGTCATCGATGGTGGATAGCGCGCGCGACGAACGGGCCGAGCCGACCGCGGTCGGTCCACCCCGGCAGCGAACCAGCCGGATGGCCCGGATCAAGGCCGAGCGTGGACGCCGGCGGCGCCGTTTCACCGGCCGCATCGTGTTAGGCGTGCTCGTCGTGATCGTGGTGGCCGCGGTGTTCGTCGGCTCCAAGATGTGGCACACGGTGTTCGGCGCCGGCGACGACTACAGCGGAGACGGCAAGAGCGACATCGTGATTCAGATCCAGGCCGGCGACTCGACGACGATAGTCGGCGAGACGCTGCTCAACCAGGGTGTGATCAAGACCGTCCGGGCCTTCATCAACGCCGCGCACGGCAACGCCGCGATCAACTCGATCCAGCCCGGCTTCTATCGGATGCGCACCGAAATCCCGGCGGCGTCCGCGGTCGAGCGGCTGACCGACCCCGGCAACCGGGTGGGCAAGCTGGTCATTCCGGAGGGACGTCAGCTCGACGACACCACCGACATGAAGACCAACAAGGTCAACCCGGGAATCCTGACGCTGATCTCCCGCGCCTCGTGTGTGGAACTCGACGGCAACAAGCACTGCATCTCGGTGCAGGACCTGCGCGCGGCCGCGGGCAACACCCCGCCCAACGTGTTGTCGGTGCCGGCCTGGGCGGTACAGCCGGTCACCGAGCTGGGCACCGACCACCGCCGCCTCGAGGGGCTGATCGCACCCGGGACGTTCAACGTCGACCCCTCGGCCGCGCCGCAGGACATCCTGGCGAACCTGATCAGCGCGGGGGCCGCGACGTACATGCAGTCCGGGCTGGTGGACACCGCGGCGGCCATGAAGCTGTCGCCGTACGACATCCTGGTGGTGGCCTCGCTGGTGCAGCAGGAATCCAACTCGCAGGACTTCGCGAAGGTGGCGCAGGTCATCTACAACCGCCTGAACGCACACCACACGCTGGAGTTCGACTCGACGGTGAACTATCCGCTGGACCGCCGCGAGGTGGCCACCAGCGACGCCGACCGGGCCCAGAAGACCCCGTGGAACACCTACGTCTCCCCGGGTCTGCCCGCCACGGCGATCTGCTCGCCCGGCATCGACGCGTTGCGTGCCGCCGAGCATCCCGAACCCGGTGACTGGCTGTACTTCGTCACCATCGACGCCCAGGGGACCACGCTGTTCACCAAGGACTACAAGCAGCATTTGGCCAACATCGAGCTGGCTAAGCACAACGGTGTCCTCGACAGCACCCCCCGCTAGCCCGGGCCCGAGAAAAGCGGCCGTCCTCGGGTCGCCGATCGCGCATTCGAAATCACCGCAACTGCACCTCGCGGCCTATCACGCGCTGGGCCTGGACGACTGGACCTACGAGCGCATCGAGTGCGGTGCCGAGGAGCTGCCGGGCGTCGTCGGCGGATTCGGGCCGGAGTGGGTCGGGGTATCGGTGACCGCGCCGGGCAAGTTCGCCGCGCTGGACTTCGCCGACGAGCGCACCGAACGCGCACAGCAGGTGGGTTCGGCCAACACGCTGGTGCGCACGCCCCGCGGCTGGCGGGCCGACAACACCGACATCGACGGGGTGAGTGGGGCGATCGGCTCGGCCTCGGGATGGGCGCTGGTCTGTGGATCGGGCGGCACCGCGCCCGCCGCCGTGGTGGGCTTGGCTCAGCTCGGCGTCAGCGGCATCACCGTCGTGGCGCGCAACCCGGACAAGGCGGCCCGGCTGGTGGATCTGGGGGCGAGCGCCGGCGTGCCGACGCGGTTCTGCGAGCTGGACGACCCCGACGCCAGGGGCCTGGCCGCCGAGGTGGCGGCCGCGGAGGTACTGGTCAGCACGATCCCGGCCGAGGTCGCCGCGCGCTACGCCCGCACCTTCGCGATGATTCCGGTGCTGCTAGACGCCGTCTACGACCCCTGGCCCACCCCGCTGGCCGCCGCCGTCGCCGCCGCGGGTGGGCGGGCGATCAACGGTGTGCAGATGCTGCTGCATCAGGCCTTCGCACAGGTGGAGCAATTCACCGGGTTGCCCGCGCCGCGCGACGCGATGACTTGCGCTTTGGCCGCCCTGGATTAGCGTCCCGCGCGTGCGGGCAACGGCGGCGACGGTGGTCGCGGTCTGGCTGGTGGTGCTGAGCTGCTACGACCTCCGGCACCGCAGACTGCCCAACCGGCTGACGCTGCCCGGGGGCGCGGTGATCCTGGTGGTCGCCTGGTGTGCCGGACGCGGCGTGCCCGCCGTGGCCGGGGCCGCCGCATTGACCGGGCTGTATCTGCTCGTGCATCTGATCGCGCCGGCCGGGATGGGAGCCGGCGATGTGAAGCTGGCGATCGGCCTGGGCGCGCTGGCCGGCTGCTTCGGCATCGCGGTGTGGTTTCTGGCGGCGTTGGCCGCGCCGCTGCTGACCGCCGTGGTCGGGGTGGCTTTGCGCGGCGCGGTGCCGCACGGTCCGTCGATGTGCCTGGCCACCGCGGCCGCGGTGCTGCTGGGTTGAGCCCGCTCAAAAATTGTGACGCTGGAAATCGTTGCCGGTCCGCGGATGCTCGGCGACCTCGCCGTCAACGGCGCGGAACTGCCCGCGAGCAGTTTCTTCTGACGCGTCGCGGGGATTTAAGTCCATGCATGCCCCCATGGGAGAATGGCACCCGTGTTGCGTTGGATCACCGCGGGGGAGTCCCATGGCCGCGCGTTGGTAGCCGTGGTTGAAGGCATGGTCGCCGGCGTCGAGGTCACCTCGACCGAAATCGGCGACCAGTTGGCCCGCCGCCGGCTCGGTTACGGCCGCGGCGCCCGCATGCAGTTCGAACGCGACGCGGTGACCGTGCTGGCCGGCGTGCGCCACGGCGTGACCCTGGGCGGGCCGATCGCCATCGAGATCGGCAACACCGAATGGCCGAAATGGGAAACCGTGATGGCCACCGACCCCGTCGACCCCGCCGAGCTGGCCGATATCGCGCGCAATGCGCCGCTCACCCGGCCCCGGCCCGGACACGCCGACTACGCCGGCATGCTCAAATACGGCTTCGACGACGCCCGCCCGGTGCTCGAGCGCGCCAGCGCGCGCGAGACCGCCGCCCGCGTCGCGGCGGGCACGGTCGCCCGGTCGTTTCTGCGCCAGGCGCTCGGCGTCGAGGTGCTCTCCCACGTGATCGCGATCGGCCCGTCGCAGCCCTACGACGGACCACCGCCCGGATCCGACGACCTGGACGCGATCGACGCCAGCCCGGTGCGCGCCTTCGACAAGACCGCCGAGCAGGCGATGATCGCCGAGATCGAGGCCGCCAAGAAGGACGGCGACACCCTCGGCGGCGTGGTGGAAGTCGTCGCGCTCGGCCTGCCGGTCGGGCTCGGCTCGTTCACCAGCGGCGACAACCGCCTGGACAGCCAGCTGGCGGCCGCCGTGATGGGCATTCAGGCGATCAAGGGCGTGGAGATCGGCGACGGCTTTGCGACCGCGCGCCGCCGCGGCAGCCAGGCCCACGACGAGATGTACCCGGGTCCCGACGGCGTGATCCGCTCGACCAACAGGGCCGGCGGCCTGGAAGGCGGCATGACCAACGGCCAGGTGCTGCGGGTGCGGGCGGCGATGAAGCCGATCTCGACCGTGCCGCGGGCCCTGGCCACCGTCGACATGGCCACCGGTGACGAGGCCGTCGCCATCCACCAGCGCTCCGACGTGTGCGCGGTGCCGGCCGCCGGCGTCGTCGTCGAGACCATGGTGGCGCTGGTGCTGGCCCGGGCCGCGCTGGACAAGTTCGGCGGCGATTCGCTGGCCGAGACCCGGCGCAACATCGAGGCCTACCAGCGCGCGGTCGCCGAGCGCGAAGCACCGGCCGCCCGCGCCCAGGCGTCCGGGTAGGCCCGCCGTGACCCCCAAGGCCGTACTGGTCGGATTGCCCGGCTCGGGCAAGTCGACCATCGGGCGCCGGCTGGCCAAGGCGATGGGCGTCGGCTACGCCGACACCGACGTGCTGATCGAGCAGCAGACGGGCCGCACCATCGCCGACATCTTCGCCACCGACGGGGAGCAGGAATTCCGCCGCATCGAGGAGGACGTGGTGCGCACGGCGCTGGCTACCCACGACGGCGTCGTGTCGCTCGGCGGCGGCGCGGTCACCACGGCGGGGGTGCGCGAGGCGCTGGCCGGGCACACCGTCATCTTCCTGGAGATCGGCGCCCGAGAAGGCGTGCGGCGCACCGGCGGGACCTCCGCCCGGCCGCTGCTGGCCGGCGGGGACCGGGCCGAGAAATACCGCGCCCTGATGGCGCAACGAACTCCGCTGTACCGGCGCGTCGCGACCCTCCGGGTCGACACCAACCGCCGCAATCCCGGGGCGGTGGTGCGCTACATCATGTCCCGGCTGCCCCTGCAAACCACCCAACAGCCGGTCACGCCCGGCGCCGAGGCAACCACATGACAGAACCCACCCCACCGGTCACCGTACAGGTGGCCGTCGACCCGCCGTACCCGGTGGTGATCGGCACCGGATTGCTCACCGAGCTGGGCGAGCTGCTCGGCGACCGCCACCGCGTCGCGATCCTCCATCAACCGGTATTGGCGCAGACCGCCGAGGCGATCCGCAGCTACCTGGTCGACAAGGGCGTCGACGCGCACCGCATCGAGATCCCGGACGCCGAAGCCGGAAAAGAATTGCCGGTCGTCGGCTTCATCTGGGAAGTATTGGGCCGCATCGGAATTGACCGCAAGGACGCGCTGGTCAGCCTCGGCGGCGGCGCGGCCACGGACGTCGCCGGCTTCGCCGCGGCCACCTGGCTGCGCGGCGTCTCGATCGTGCATGTTCCGACCACGCTGCTGGGTATGGTCGACGCCGCGGTCGGCGGCAAGACCGGCATCAACACCGATGCGGGCAAGAATCTGGTCGGTGCCTTCCATCAGCCGCTCGCGGTTCTGGTCGACCTGGCCACGCTGGAAACGTTGCCGCACAACGAGATCGTGGCCGGGATGGCCGAGGTGGTGAAGGCCGGGTTCATCGCCGATCCGGTGATCCTCGACCTCATCGAAGCCGACTCGCAGGCGGCGCTGGATCCCAAGGGTGAGGTGATGCCGGAGCTGATCCGGCGCGCGATCGCCGTCAAGGCCGAGGTGGTCGCCGCCGACGAAAAAGAATCCGAGCTGCGCGAAATCCTCAACTACGGGCACACTTTGGCGCACGCCATCGAACGTCGGGAGCGCTACCAGTGGCGCCACGGTGCCGCGGTATCGGTGGGCCTGGTGTTCGTTGCCGAGCTCGCCCGGCTCACCGGCCGGCTCGACGACGACACCGCCGCGCGGCACCGCGCCATCCTGACCTCGCTGGGCCTGCCGGTCAGCTACGACCCCGACGCGCTGCCCCAGCTGCTGGAATACATGGCGGGAGACAAGAAATCGCGCGCCGGTGTGCTGCGGTTCGTGGTTCTCGACGGCCTGGCCAAGCCCGGCCGCTTGGTGGGACCGGACCCGGGCCTGCTGGTGACGGCCTACGCGGGAGTCTGTGCGCCATGACCACGACAGTCAACGTCATCAACGGCCCCAACCTGGGCCGGCTGGGCCGGCGCGAGCCCGAGGTCTACGGCGACACCACGCACGACCAGCTGGCGGCGCTGATCGAACGCGAGGCCTCCGGGCTTGGGCTCAAAGCTGTTGTGCGGCAAAGTGATAACGAATCCGAATTGCTGGACTGGATTCACGCGGCCGCCGACGCGGGGGAGCCGGTGATACTCAACGCCGGCGGCCTGACTCATACATCGGTGGCGCTGCGCGATGCGTGCGCCGAACTGCGCGCCCCGCTGATCGAGGTGCACATCTCCAATGTGCATGCGCGCGAAGAGTTTCGGCGTCACTCATATCTCAGCCCGGTCGCGACCGGAGTGATCGTCGGGCTGGGCGTCCAGGGCTATCTGCTGGCCCTGCGCTACCTGGCCGAGACGAATCAGGACTAGCGGCTAGTCCTTCTTTCCCCACTGCGAGCTCGGCCATTCCGAACCCGGCTCATCGGTGCGGATCACCTCGGTCTTGGCGTCATCGGCACGAGTCGAGATCGTTTCGGTTTTGGCGTCGTCCGCACGAGTCGGGATGGTCTCGGTGGGCGCGTCCCGTTCGGCGGTGGCCACCGCCGACGGCTGCGCCGCCGCGTGCGCCCCGGGATGCTGCACCGGCACCTCACCGGTCGGCGCCTCGTCGGCACTGGCGGCGGTGAACACGTCGGTGTCAGCCCGCTCCTCGTCCGGCCCGCCCGGCCGGTCCGGCGGGGGATTGCGGTCCACCCGCCAGCGACCGACGGCCACCCCGACGATCCCGGGCAGGAAGACGCAGAGCGCGGTGAACGCCGCGAACGTCGTCACCTCGTTGATCAGCCCCCCGGTGTAGAGGCCCTTGTAGAACAGCGCGACGAGCCAGGACACGGCCCCGCTCAGAATCCCGGCCAACAGCCCGGCCAACAGCCAGGTCATCGCCAGGTCCGCTCGACGATCAGGATCCGCGTTGGCTTTCGCGTCGGCCCGGCCGTCCAGCACCCCCCATACGGCTACGCCGATGATGAACAGCAGAAGCAGTACAACACTGATCAATCCCGCCTGCGTCTGCCACGCGTTGATGATCGCCCCCTGGACCAGCCGGACGACAACCATCAGTCCAGCGAACGCCAATCCACGCAGCATCCAGTTACTCATGGCCAATCAGCGTAGCGAGTACCGTCGTGAGTCGTGACACATTCCCAGCGTCGAGACAATCTAAAAAGCCGGATCGGTGCCAGCGGGTTGGACGCGATGCTGGTCACGGACCTGATTAACGTGCGCTATCTGTCAGGTTTCTCCGGATCCAACGGCGCGTTGCTGGTCTTTGCCGACGATCGTGAAGCCATTTTGGCCACCGACGGCCGTTACCGCACCCAGGCCGCGGCGCAGGCGCCCGATCTCGAAGTCGCCATCGAGCGGGCCGTCGGGCGCTACCTGGCGGGGCAGGCGGGCGACGCGGGCGTGTCCAAGCTGGGCTTCGAAAGCAATGTGGTCACGGTGGACGGATTCGACGTGCTGGAGGCCGAGCTGGGCGAGCACGGCGGGAAGACGGAGCTGGTGCGGGCCGCCGGAACGGTCGAAGCGCTGCGCGAGATCAAGGACGCCGGTGAGGTGGCGCTGCTGCGATTGGCCTGCGAGGCCGCCGACGCCGCCCTGAAAGACCTGGTCGCGCGCGGCGGTCTGCGGCCCGGCCGAACCGAACGCGAGGTCAGCCGCGAGCTCGAGGGCCTGATGCTCGACCACGGTGCCGACGCGATTTCGTTCGAGACGATCGTGGCCGCCGGACCGAATTCGGCGATCCCGCACCACCGCCCGACCGACGCGGTCCTCGCCGACGGTGACTTCGTCAAGATCGACTTCGGCGCGCTGGTCGGCGGCTACCACTCCGACATGACCCGCACGTTCGTGCTGGGCAAGGCCGCCGACTGGCAGCTGGAGATCTACCAGCTGGTCGCCGAGTCGCAGCGGGCCGGCCGGGAGGCGCTGCGGCCGGGCGCCGACCTGCGTGAGGTGGACGGCGCCGCGCGCCGGGTGATCGCCGACGCGGGTTACGGCGAGCAGTTCAGCCATGGTTTGGGGCATGGGGTGGGCCTGCAGATCCACGAAGCGCCGGGAATCGGTGCCACCTCGTGCGGGACATTGCTGGCCGGTTCGGTCGTGACGGTGGAGCCGGGCGTCTACCTGCCGGGCCGCGGCGGTGTCCGCATCGAGGACACCCTGGTGGTCGCCGGCGAGGCGTCGGAAGCCGGCGGGCAGACCGCCGAGCTGCTGACTCGGTTCCCCAAGGAACTGGCCATTCTGACGTAGCTGGAGCGACGCCCCGACGTCTCCGTGAACGGTCGGGCAGCTCCGTTAGCGGCGTGGTGAGTGCGGGACCGGGGCGCGGGTAAGCTGCATCCGGTGCTGTTCTGCGCGCACCGTCTGCGGTAGAACCCGCTGCCGGGCACCTGCCCGGCCTTGGAAAACGCCCTGAAAATTTGGCCATCCTGTAGGAGATAGAGCGACCGTGGCATCGACTGCCGACTTCAAGAACGGACTGGTGCTGGTGATCGACGGCCAGCTCTGGCAGATCACCGAGTTTCAGCACGTCAAACCGGGTAAAGGCCCGGCCTTCGTACGTACCAAGCTGAAGAACGTGCTCTCGGGCAAGGTCGTCGACAAGACGTACAACGCCGGCGTGAAGGTGGATACCGCCACCGTCGACCGCCGCGACGCCACCTACCTGTACCGGGACGGCTCGGATTTCGTGTTCATGGACAGCCAGGACTACGAACAGCATCCGCTGCCGGAATCGCTGGTCGGCGACGCCGCCCGGTTCCTGCTGGAGGGCCTGCCGGTGCAGGTGGCCTTCCACAATGGGGCACCGCTGTACCTCGAGTTGCCGGTCTCGGTCGAACTCGTGGTCACCCACACCGAGCCGGGCCTGCAGGGCGACCGGTCCAGCGCCGGCACCAAGCCCGCGACCGTGGAGACCGGCGCCGAACTGCAGGTGCCGTTGTTCATCAACACGGGCGACAAGCTGAAGGTGGATTCCCGCGACGGCAGCTACCTGGGTCGGGTCAACGCCTGACCATGCCGGACGGTAAATCGCCGAGGCCCACCAAGGGACGCCATCACGCCCGTAAGCGTGCGGTGGATTTGTTGTTCGAGGCCGAGGCCCGCGGCCTGAGCCCGATCGAGGTGGCCGACGTGCGCGTTGAGTTGGCCCAGGCCAACCCCGACGTCAAGGCACTGCACCCGTACACGATCGCGGTGGCGTACGGCGTCGGCGATCAATTCGCCCACATCGACGACCTGATCAGCAGTCACCTGCAGGGTTGGACACTGGACCGGCTGCCGGCGGTCGACCGCGCGATCCTGCGCGTCGCGGTGTGGGAGCTGCTCTATGCCGACGACGTGCCGGAGGCGGTCGCGGTCGATGAGGCCGTGCAGCTGGCCAAGGAGTTGTCCACCGACGAGTCACCGGGGTTCGTCAACGGGGTCCTCGGCCAGGTCATGCTGGTAACGCCGCAGATCCGGGCCGCCGCCAAGGCCGTCCGAGCCGCAACGGTCGCGGCCCCGACACCGGAGAACCCCGAACCGCCGTCATGACCCGACTGGAGCTCCGCGCCTACCTCGCTGTCTTCCTGGCCGCGACGGTGGTGCTGGGCGCCGTGATCTGCGCCGCGTACGGACTCACCATCGTCGCCGCGGCGCTGTCGATCTATGCGCTGGGTGTGGGCGCCTGGCTGTATCACTCGATCGAGCGGCTGATCGTCGCTCGCCGCATCAGCACGGTGCGGTCGGCGGCCAGGCCTCTGCAGCCGCTGCTACCGGTGATGGCCGCTCTGATGGGCCTGACGCAGGCCGTGGTGCGCTCGCTCACCGACGTCACCGAGCTGCCGGCGCGCGGGCGGGAGCTGCCGATGCTGCGGTGGATGGACGGCAGCCGCGGCGGGCGCCGCGTGGTCGACGGCGACGACACCGAGCGCTGACCGATCCGGTGAATCCTGAGCAAAAAGATCGCCGACTCAGGCCAGACCGGATAACAATGGTGGCGGACTTGTCGAGCGATACCCGCTAACTACGGAAGCGGCAGCATGACCCAGCCCGCGCCAGAAACAGGTGACGACATGAATCCCTACAGTGCCCACCCGCGACGGCTGCGCGTCTCCGCGCTGGCGGCGGTGGCCAACCCGTCGTACACCCGCATCGACACTTGGAACCTGCTCGACGACGCATGCCGTCACCTCGCGGAGGTCGACCTGGCCGGGCTGGACAAAACGCATGACTTGGCGAAGGTCAAGCGCCTGATGGACCGCCTGGCTGCTTACGAGCGGTACTGGCTGTTTCCCGGCGCGCACAACCTGGCGGCCTACCGCGCCCACCTGGAGAGCCTGTCCACGGTGCGGCTCGCCGAGGAGGTGTCGCTGGCGGTGCGCCTGCTCAGCGAATACGGCGACCGCACAGCACTTTTCGACACGTCTGCGCCGTTAGCCGACCAGGAGTTGGTGGCCCAGGCCAAGCAGCAGCAGTTCTATACGGTGTTGCTCGCCGACGACTCGCCGAATACCGGGCCCGACTGCCTGGCCGAAGCCCTGCGGGCGCTGCGCTGCCCGTCCGACGACGTGCAGTTCGAGCTGTTGGTGGTGCCCAGCGTCGAGGACGCCATCACCGCCGTCGCCCTCAACGGCGAGATTCAGGCCGCGATCATCCGCCACGACGTGGCATTGCGCTCGCGGGACCGGGTGCCGTTGATGAACACGTTGCTGGGTGTCGCCGACGACGCGGTCGGACGCGACTGCGGCAGCGACTGCATCGAATGCGGTGACTGGATCCGTGAATTGCGGCCGCACATCGACCTTTATCTGCTCACCGACGAGTCGATCGCGGCGGGCAACGACGAGGAAAACGACGTTTACGACCGGACGTTCTACCGGCTCAACGACGTCACCGATCTACACAGCACGGTGCTGGCCGGTCTGCGAAGCCGTTTCGCCACGCCGTTTTTCGACGCCCTGCGGGCCTACGCGGACTCGCCCGTCGGCCAGTTCCACGCCCTGCCCGTCGCGCGCGGCGCCAGCATCTTCAATTCCCGGTCGCTGCAGGACATGGGGGAGTTCTACGGCCGCAACATCTTCATGGCCGAGACCTCGACCACCTCGGGCGGTCTGGACTCGCTGCTGGACCCGCACGGCAACATCAAGAAGGCGATGGACAAGGCCGCCAAGACGTGGCATTCCAACCAGACGTACTTCGTCACCAACGGCACGTCGACGGCCAACAAGATCGTCGTGCAGTCGCTGACCCGGCCCGGCGACATCGTGCTGATCGACCGCAACTGCCACAAGTCGCACCACTACGGCCTGGTGCTGGCCGGCGCTTACCCGCTGTATCTGGACGCGTATCCGCTGCCGCAGTTCGCGATCTACGGGGCGGTGCCGCTGGACACGATCAAGAAGGCGCTGCTGGACCTGGAGGAGCGGGGTCAGCTGGACAAGGTGCGCATGCTGCTGGTGACCAACTGCATCTTCGACGGTGTGGTCTACAACCCGCTGCGGGTGATGGAGGAGGTGCTGGCGATCAAGCCGGACATCTGCTTCCTGTGGGACGAGGCGTGGTACGCGTTTGCGACCGCGGTTCCGTGGGCCCGCCAACGCACCGCCATGGTCGCGGCGGACCGGCTCGAGCAGATGCTGGCATCGCCGGAATACGCTGCGGAATACCGTGATTGGGCCGCGTCGATGGAGGGGATCCCGCGATCGGAGTGGGTCAACCACCGGCTGCTGCCCGACCCGAGCAAGGCGCGGGTGCGGGTGTACGCGACGCACTCCACGCACAAGTCGCTGTCGGCGTTCCGGCAGGCGTCGATGATTCACGTGCGCGACCGGGACTTCAACTCGCGCGCCCGCGACGCGTTCGGTGAGGCGTTCTTGACGCACACCTCGACGTCGCCCAACCAGCAACTGCTGGCCTCGCTGGACCTGGCCCGCCGCCAGGTCGACATCGAAGGATTCCAGTTGGTCCGCCAGGTCTACGACATGGCGCTGGTCTTCCGGCACCGCGTCCGCAAGGACCGGCTGATCAGCAAGTGGTTCCGCATTCTCGACGAGGCCGACCTGGTGCCCGAGGAGTTCCGGGCGTCGGCGGTGAGCTCCTACCGCGAGGTTCGGCAAGGCGCGCTGGCCGAGTGGAACGAAGCCTGGCGGTCCGACCAGTTCGTGCTGGATCCGACGCGTGTCACCCTGTTCCTCGGCAACACCGGAATGAACGGGTACGACTTCCGCGAGAAGATCCTGATGGAGCGCTTCGGCATTCAGATCAACAAGACGTCGATCAACAGCGTGCTGCTGATCTTCACGATCGGTGTCACCTGGTCGAGCGTGCACCACCTGCTCGACGTGCTGCGCCGGGTGGCCACCGACCTGGATCGGGAGCGGGAATTGGCCAGTGTGGCCGACTGGACGCTGCACAACCGCCGCGTCGAGGAGATCACCGAGGATCTGCCGCACCTGCCCGACTTCAGCGAATTCGACATCGCGTTCCGTCCCGTGGACAACTGCGTTTTCGGCGACATGCGGGCGGCGTTCTACGCGGGCTACGAGGAGTCCGACCGCGAGTACGTGCAGATCGGTCAGGCCGGGCGGCGGATCGCCGAGGGCAGGAAGCTGGTGTCCACCACGTTCGTGGTGCCCTACCCGCCGGGTTTCCCCGTGCTGGTCCCGGGTCAGGTGGTTTCGAAGGAGATCCTGTATTTCCTGGCCCAACTCGACGTGAAGGAAATCCACGGATACAACCCGGATCTCGGGTTGTCGGTGTTCACTTCCGAGGCGCTGGCCCGCTTGGAAGCCCAACGCAGCGCGGCCAGCGCCGCGGTCGGATCGGTGTTCCCGGGCTTCGAGTTACCGGCGGACACATCGGTTTTGAACGGGGCGCGCAACGGGGACCGCGTTCGGCAATCGGTCGGCGAAGACGCCTGACGTTTAGCCCGATGGCACGGTCAGGCCACCGTTGGCGCGCGCGGGCCGCGGCGGCCCGGGGAAACGACGCAATACTTGCGGCAGAAGCGATTTGACCCGGGAGACATCATGCACGTCACCGTCGACCTGCCCGACGACGGCGAGCAGGTGATGGTGTTGAATCCCAATCCTGGTGCAAGCGAACAGGAGTCGATCGTGCGTGCCGCGTCGATGTGTCCGTCTCAGACGATCCGGATCAGCTACTGACCACTGGGTCGCGACATTCCACGATGGACAAGGCGCCCTCGGCGTAGCGGGCCCGAATCAGTTTCTTGTCGAATTTCCCGACGGTGGTCCGGGGGATCTCGTCGGCGAATGTCCACCGCTCCGGCAACCACCAACGCGCCACGCGGTCGGCGAGGTACCGACGCAACTCCACGGCCCCCACCGCGGGGTCGTTGACCACCACGGCCGCCAATGGCCGCTCCTGCCAACGCGGGTCGGGCACCGCCACCACCGCGGCCTCGTGGACCGCCGGGTGCTCCATGATGCGATGTTCGAGTTCGACCGAGGAGATCCATTCGCCACCCGATTTGATCACGTCCTTGGCCCGGTCGGTCAGGGTGATGTAGCCGCGGTCATCGATGGTTCCCACATCGCCGGTGCGCAGCCAGCCGTCATGGAAATTCGAATCGTCGGCATGTTGGTAGTAGGACCCGGTGATCCACGGCCCGCGGACCTCCAACTCGCCCACCGATGTTCCGTCGTTGGGCAGCACTTCCCGATCGTCGCCGACGATGCGGGCCCGCACGCCGCACCGGACGGCCCTGCGTCGCGCGCAACGCCCAGTGCTCCTCGTACGAAACGTCCGGCGGGGCCAGGCGATGGCCGCCAGCGGCGAGGTTTCGGTCATGCCCCAGGCTTGGCGGATCGCCACGCCGTATTTCTGCTCGAAGTCCATCATCATCGCCGGCGGCACCGCCGACCCGCCGCACGCGACCAGTCGCAGGCTGGAGATGTCGCGGCCGGGGTCGTCGTCCAATCGTTGCGCGACGTCGTTCCAAATCGTCGGGACCGCCCCGGCGATGGTTGGGCGTTGCGCCTCGATCATCTCGATGAGCCGCGGCGCCTGCAGAAAGCGGTCCGGCAGCAGCAGGTCGGCTCCGGCCATCAGCGCGGCATACGGCAGCCCCCAGGCGTTGGCGTGAAACATCGGCACGATGGGCAACAGCCGGTCACCGTCCGCGACGGCCAGACCATTGGCGCTGCACGCGGCCATGGAATGCAGGTAGGTGGACCGGTGGCTGTAGACGACACCTTTCGGATCGCCGGTGGTGCCGCTGGTGTAACACATTGCGGCGGCGGTGTTTTCGGCCAGGTCCGGCCAGGCGAAGGTGGCCGGTTGATCGGCAAGCAGGCTCTCGTAGCGCAGCACCGTCTTGCCGGTGCCGACCAGGACATCGAGGTCACCGTCCCCGACCGCGACGATCGAGTGGACGTCGCGCAGGCCGGCGACGACCGGCGCGAAAGTCGGCGCCAGGGACAGATCCAGGAGTATCACCTCGTCCCGGGCCTGGGTGGCGATGTGGATCAGTTGATCCGGGGGCAGCCGGATGTTCAAGGTGTGCGGCACCGCGCCCATCGACGGCACGGCGAGGTAGGCCTCGAGGTGCTCCTGGTTGTTCCACATGAAGGTGGCCACGCGTTGGTCGCCACTGATGCCGAGGCCGCGCAACGCGTTGGCCAGCCGCGCGCTGCGCGCGCCGACCCCGCCGTAGCTGGCCTCGCGGTAGCCGTCGGCGGTCGCGGTGGTCACCTTGCGCCGGGCGTGCACGGTCGTGCCGTGATGCAGGATGGCCGCCACGGTCAACGGCAGGTCTTGCATGGTGCTGTCCACGATGTCGACTCTGCTGTCGCGCGACGGCTCAGCCCACTGTCCGGGCAGGCCAGTCCTGGCCTGCGCGGGCCGATCTGCGGCCGCCTTGTCAGCGCTGTCGTTGCCCCGTGGCGGCCGGCTCATCGAGCAACCCGCACTGGCCGGCCAGCGCCGCGGCGGCGGCGGGGGAGTTCTACGGCCGCACGGCGCGCGCAACGGCGATTGCGTCAAGCAGACCGAGGACGCCTGACGCTCAGCCCGCCGACGGCGGCCGCGTGACGATCTGTGGGCGGAAGCCGTACTGCGGGGCGTGGCGCGCGACGTTTCGGCCGCCGACGTTCGCGATCGGCATCGCGGGCATACCGGCCGCCGCCTCGTGCGGTGGCGCAACCAGCGGAGTGCCGATCGGCGTGACGACGCGGGTTATTTCGGCGGCGGTGGTCCAGCTCTGCGGCACCGCCAGCTTGCCGATCGGCATCGCGTTGCCCGTGCCGGCCGCGACGGCTCCGAAACCGGTCGCTCGTGCCAGCTCGGCACCGATCGCCCCGGTGTCAACAGCTGCCGCATCCGCCGCTGCCGCGGCACCATCCCCGGCCGCGGCCGCCACGTCGCCGCTGCCACTCAAGCCCGCATACGTGGTGGGCAGGGCGAAGCCGGAGACCATGGTGGCAAGGGAGTTCACCAAGTTCGAGTTCGGTCCCCAGTTGTTGATGAAGTCCGTCCACCATTGCGGCGGCTGCCATGGTGGCGCGGGTGGGTCGTCGGTCAAGCCAGGGTTGGCGACCTTGGGCGGTACGACAGCAGGAGTCAGCTGCGCGGCGGCCATCGACGCGACCGCGTAGCCGGTCATCGCATCGGCGTCTTGCGCCCACATCTCGATGTACTGCGCCTGGGTGGCCATGATTGCCGGGGTGTTCTGACCGAGGAGGTTGGTCGCCACCAGGTAAGCCAGCTCGCTGCGGTTGGCCGCGACCACTGCCGGCGGAACGGTTGCGGCGAAAGCGGTTTCGTAAGCGACCGCGGCCGCGTCGGCTTGCATGGCGGTGCGGTCGGCCCAGGCCGCGGTGGACTTCATCCACCTCGTATAGCGTGCCGCGGCGGCGGCTGCCGGCGATGCCGACGCCGGGCCGTGCCAGTGCTCGTCGACCAGCGCGGTTATCGTCGAGGCAAACGCCGACGCGGTGTGATGCAGTTCTGCGGCGAGACTTCGCCACGCCGATGCCGCGGCCAGCATCGAGCCGGAACCGTTTCCCGCATACATCAGTGCGGAATTGATTTCAGGTGGCCGTAATGCGAAAACTGCCGGGACGGTCATCGCTCATTCTTTCGTTCGTCCTAGTTCTGTTTCTGGGTGCGCAGCAGAACCCAAACAATTCGTGGTGAAAAGTTTGAGACTGATTGTTCGTACGCGTCGCGCTCGCACGCGAATTCTTATGGACTGTCTACGAATTCGCCCGCGTCGTTAAGGACCGCATAGGAAAGCTGCTCGAGCAATAACGCAGCTTCCCTTGGCGCATCGAAGCTCACGTTCAGCACCCGTTTGGTGATCTGCAGGGCGAGCGGCGAGTGCGCGGCGAGCGTCCGCGCAATGCCGATCGCGCGCTGCACATGCCGGCCGGGCGGGCTGATTTCGGTGACGATGCCCCACTGCTCCGCCTGCCGGGTGGTGAGCCGTCTGCCGCGCAGCACCAGGTCGCTTGCGCGCCCCGCTCCCACGGCCCGAACGATGCGGGTGAGTCCTCCCGAGGAGGGCAGGATTCCGATGCATACCTCCGGAAAGCCGAAAACCGCTGCGGCATCGGCGATTCGCACGTCGGCCGCCAGCGCCAATTCGAGTCCGCCGCCCAGGCAGTAGCCGGTGATCGCGGCCACCGTCGGCTGCGGCAGCATCGCGAATTCCTCGTACACTCGGCCCGAGCCGCGGTAGTAGTCGACGATGTCGCGCGTCGTCATCAGCTGCAGTTCGGTGGTGTCCGCGCCCGCCGAGAATACGGCGTCGCCGCCGGTGACGACGACGGCCCGGCTGGATTTGACTTCGGGACCGTGCAGCGCACGCAGCAATTCGGATTCCATGTGCGACGAGAGCGCATTGAGCTTGCGCTCCCGCCGCAGCGTGATCACCGCGACGTCGTCGTGCCGCGAAACATCAACCGCCCCAACGATGTCCCCCGACATCGGGTTATCGCTGGTCCGTCAGTGTGCGGAATGACAGCAGCTTTTCCAGCCCGCGCTTGTTGGTCTCGTTCGCGATGACGAGGCGTTGAATCTCCGAGGTCCCTTCCCAAATCCGGTCGACCCGCAGCTCTCGCCACAGCCGCTCGACCGGATAGTCGCGGATATAGCCACGGCCGCCGAAGATCTGCACCGCGCGATCCGCCACCCGGTTCGACGCCTCGGACGCCGCAAGTTTCACAGTCGCGGCCTTGGCGTGCAACGTCTTTCGTTGGTCGGGATCACTCAGATCGGCCTGGTCGAATTCCCAGGCGACCTGGTGGGTGAGGGCGCGGTTGGTGGTGATGTCGACGACCGAGTCGGCGATCATGCCCTGGATGAGCTGCCGGTTGATCAGCGGCTGGCCGCCCTGCACGCGTTCGCGCGCCCAGTCGACCGCGTGCGTCAGCGCGCGCTCCGCGGCGCCGATGGTCCGCGCGCCGATCATCAATCGCTCCTCGGTGAACCAATCCCGGGTCAGTTCCAGCCCGGCGCCGATGCCACCGAGTACCGCATCCGCCCCCACTCGGACGTCGGTGAAGCTGAATTCGGGGTGCTCGTAGACGAAAGTGTGGGTGTAGCGCGGGACATTGGTGATGGCCACACCCGGTGTGGCGACGTCCACCAGGAACATGGTCGGAGCGTGCTCCGGCTCGACGTAGGCGAGCACGATGAGATAGTCGGCGACGTCTCCGACGGTGACGAACCACTTTTCGCCGTTGATCACGTAGCCACCGTCGCCGTCCGGCAGCGCGGTGGTCTGGGCGGCCGAGAAGTCGGATCCGGCCGCGGATTCCGAAATGGCAACCGCGTCACGCCGCTCACCGCGCGCGCTGGGGATCAGATACCGCTCGCGTTGCTCCGCGGAGGCGTGCGCGAGCGGGTTGGCCGGCCGCCACACCGTGTCCCACAGTGCGTTCGTCAGCTTGCCGAGTTCGTCTTGCACGACCACCTGTTCCAGCACACTGAGTCCGGCCCCGCCGAACTCGGTTGCCGTGTTGATCGCCTGCAGGCCCGAGCCCAGCACGGCGGCCTTGATCGACGCGTGCGACTCGGTCGACAGTCCGTTGTGGCGTTCGCACTCGTCCTCGAAGGGCATGATCTTCTCGGTAAGGGCGCGGGCGCGGTCTTTGAGCTCGGCTAGCCGTGGGGTGTATGCGAATTCCATTTAACAACAGATCCTTTCACTATATTTTCTATCCAGTTCGGGTGCCGGTTGTCCGGCTCCCAAGGCATCGGCACCGCCGTCGATCACGACAGTCGTCCCGGTGACATAGCTCCCCGAGGGTGAGGCGAGAAATGCGATCACTTCGGAGACTTCCGCCGGCGTGCCGAATCGGCGCAGCGGCACCGCGGCTTCCCAGTTGGCCCGGTCGGCGGGGGAGTAGTTGCGCTGCATGCCGTCGGTCGCGATCGTGCCCGGCGCGATGCAGATGGTCCGAATGCCGAATCGGCTCCATTCCAGGGCAAGTCCTGCCGCCAAGTTCTCCAGTGCGGCCCGGGCGGCACTGGCGTGCACCATCGTCGCGATGCCGCGGCGAGGCGAGAACGCCAGGAAGAAGATTGTGCCGGCTCGCTGCGGGATCATGGTGCGCACCGCGACCTGACGAGTCACCGCCCATGCGGCATCGACCGTGACGCGGTGCACCGCGCGCCAGCCCTTGACCGTGATCTGTTCGGCGGGGGCGCTGAACTGACCGCCCGCGTTGTTCACCAGGATGTCGATCCGGCCGAACCGTTCGATGCAGCGATCGACCAAACGCTGGACCTGTTCGTCGTCGCGAACATCGGTGGCGACCGGCAGGGCCCGCGCGCCAAGGGATTCCACTTCGGCGGCTGCCTTCTGCAGCGGCTCAGGGCGGCGGCCGGCGATCACCACGTCGGCGCCGCAGCGCGCCAGGTCGAGGGCGACGGCCCGGCCGATCCCGGTGCCGCCGCCGGTGACCAGCGCTACCGCCCCGCGGTGCGCGTCGGATCGCAGTACCTGACTCATCTAGGCAACCGGCAGATCGAGAAACGCTGTGCCGCGCTTGATGAGTTCGTTCGCGATGATCACGCGCTGGATTTCCGAGGTACCCTCCCAGATGCGGTCGACGCGCACCTCGCGGTACATCCGCTCGATGGGGTAAGCCCGGTCGTAGCCGCGGCCACCGAAGATCTGAAGGCAGCGGTCGACCACCCGGCCCGCGGCTTCGCTCGCCGACAGCTTCGCGATGGATGCCTTGGCGTGCAATGTCTTTCGGTCCGCACCATTGTCGGCCTCCCAGGCGACCTGGTGGGTGTAGGCGCGGTTGACGGCGATGTCGACGGCGCAGTCCGCGAGCATGGACTGGATCATCTGGAAGTCGCTGATCGGGGATCCGAATTGCTTGCGCTGGGTGGCCCAATCGCGGGCCAGTCGCAGTGCGCGCTCGGCTACCCCGACGGTTCGTGCGGCGATCATCAGACGTTCGTCGGTGAACCAGTCCTTGGTGAGTTCAAAGCCCTGGCCGATTTCACCGAGGATGGCATCGGCAGGCACGAAGGCGTTCTCGAAGATGAACTCGGGGTGACCGTTGACGGCGGAGTGCATGAAGTGCGGTACCCGGCTCATCCGCACGCCCTCGGTGTTCTTCTCGACGAAGAACAGGGTGGATTCGTTGTTGGGCAGCACATTTGCCTGCACCAGCAGGAAGTCCGCGATGTCGCCGCACGTGACGAACCACTTCTCACCGTTGAGCAGCCAGCCGCCGTCGACCGGAGTCGCCGTCGTCGCGATCGCGCCCGCGTCGGATCCGGCGTCCGGTTCGGTCGTGGCGAATGCGTCGAAACGTTCCCCGCGCAGGATGGGCAGCAGGTAGCGCTCCCGCTGTTCGGGCGAGGCCAGCGCCAGCACGTTGGAGGGCCGCCACGGGATGTCCCATAGGCAATTCGTGACTTTCCCGAATTCCTCCTCGACGATCACCTGTTCGAGCAGCGTGAGCCCCGCTCCGCCCCACTCGACCGGCATGTTGATGCCGTACATCCCGGCATCCATCGCCGCCTTGGCCAGCTTGTCGACCGTTTCCGGCGGCAGCGGGCCGCCGGCCTGCTCGGCCTCGTTCTCGTAGCCCATCAGCAGTTCGGCGTAGGCAGCCGCGCGCGCCTTCAGTTCTTGCTGGGCGGCGGTGTAGGTGAAGTCCATCGCAATCTCCTAGTGGTGTTTGACGATTCGGGCGTCCAGAGCCGTTGCCCCCGACGGGGTGACCAACAACGGGTTGATCTCGAGCTCGGCAATTTCGGGATGGGCCGCGGCGTAGTGGCTGAAACGGGCAATGGTCCGGGCGGCGGCCGCCACGTCGACCGGCGGCTTACCACGGTGCCCGTAGAGCAGTGGCGCGGTGCGTAACCGCTCGATCATGCGCGTCGCCGCGGCCTCGTCGACCGGAGCGAGTGCCACCTGCACATCGCGCAGCACCTCGGTCGCGGTGCCGCCCATTCCCACCAAGACGGTCGGCCCGAAGCGGGAATCCCAACGGGCGCCGACGATCAGCTCGATTCCGCTTGCCAGATCCGCCATCTCTTCGACCGAGAACGATGGGGGACTCAGCTTCGCGGAAAGGCGAGCGCGTGCGTTGAAGAGGTCTTCGCGTGATGCCAGGCCCACCACCACGCCGCCGGCATCCGACTTGTGCAGCAGTCCCAATGCCTTGAGGACGTATGGCGGACGCAGTTCGTCGGCGGCGGCACACAATTCGTCGATGGTGCGAATCTCCCGGGCCGCGACGAATTCGATTCCCGCGGCGGTGAAGGCGCGCCGCGATGCCATGTAGTCGATGGCGGCCACAGGTGGTGCCGGTGCCGGCAGGTCGAGCAGCGCGGCCGTCGGTGCCTGCCCGGTCACGGCGGCCAGCGCGGCGGCGGCGTCCGCGATCGCGCCGAAGACGGGCACGCCGCCGTCGCGCAGAATCCGGGTCGCCGGTGCTTCGGGGAAGATCGATTGCACCGCAGTCGGTTTGGCGCCGGCCGCGTCGGCGGCGATCTGTTTGGCCGCGGCACACTCGGCCGGCCCCAGACCCGTCAGGCCGTCCTCGCCGCTCGAATAGCCGCCGAAGTACCCGGTCATCAGGATCCCGTCGACCTCGTCGCAGGCCTGCAGCACCGCGTATGCCCGCGCGTAGCTGTCGGGATCCATCTCGCCGGCCCCGGCCAGGTCGACCGGGTTGCCGACGTGCGACTGCGACCACAACACGTCCCGGAGTCGAGCCTGGGTGTGCTCGCCGAGGGCGGGCACGTCGAGCCCGGCGGCCTCGGCCACGTCACACGCGATAACGCCGTGCCCGCCACCGTCGGTCAGGACGGCGACCCGGCGCCCGCGCGGAACCGCCCGTTGCCGCAGCGCGCACAGCACATCGGCCAGTTCACGGGGGGTGCGAACCAGCATTGCGCCCGCCACCCGGCACGCCGCGGCGATCACCGCCGAATCACTGGTGAGAGAACCGGTGTGCGACTGGGCGCCGCGGGCCGCGGCGGTGCTCGCACCGGCGGCCAGCACCACCACCGGCGTTCCCGAGGCGACCGCGGCCGCGGTGGCGTCGACGAACCCGCGACCGTCCCGGAAGTCCTCGATGTACACGGCGATCGCCGAAGTCCAGGGATGGGCCGCGCACGCGTCGATCAACTCGACAACGTTGACGTCGGCCTGGTTGCCCAGCGAGACGAACCGCGAGATCCCCAGTCCCCGGCTGCTGAACAGCCGATCCAGTTCGATGGCGAGGTTGCCGCTCTGGCTCAGCAGCGCGATGTCACCGGTTGCGAATTGATTCGACGACAGATATGTGGCGGTCGTGTTATCGACCAGGCCAAGACAATTGGGGCCCACCAGCACCGCGCCGGCCGCTCGGACGCGGGCAATCAGGGCATCCTCGCGGGCCCGTCCCGTTTCGTCGGCTTCGCCCAGGCCCGCGGTGATCGCGACGATGGCACGCGCGCCCTTGGCAAGTACGCCGTCGACGGCTTCTTCGAATCCGGCCTCGGGCACCGCGATGACAGCCAGGTCGATGGGCCCGTCCAGGTCGGCGACCGACGTGAGGGTCGGTTGCCCGAGGATATCTGCGCCACTTCGGTTGACCAGCTGCACCCGGTGCCGGTACGCGCCGCGAAGCGCCTGCAGCGTAACGGCATTGCCCCACTTGGCCGGATCGGTACTGGCACCGACGACCGCGATCGAGGCCGGGTCGAACAAGCTCCGCAGATCCCGGCTCATGCGCGCACCCGCAAGGCTCGCGCCGGGCAGGCGGCCACCGCGTCGTGGGCATGGTTGCGCTCGGATGCTGGCACGCTGTCGCCGCCGATCAATCGGGCATAGCCGGAATCGTCGAGGTCGACGAGCGCCGGAGCGGCTACCTGGCACAGGCCGTAGCCCTGACAGGTGTCTTGGTCGAGGAGCAGCTTCACGAGATCTCCCATGGGTCGGTGTTGATACGTGCTTCGAGTTCGGGGATGGCCGCGGCGAGGCGCTTGCGGCGTTCGGCGGTGCGGTAGTAGGCGTTGCCCGGTAACCCGATCAGCATCCGGTCGTGATCGAGCACGACGTGCGCGACGGCGAGCGCCAACTGCGGGTCGCCTTGGCGGTGGCCGCCGGCGACATCGAGCGCGAGTTGGGCCGCTCGGTCCAGATAGCGCAACCAGCGCCGGCTGGTGCCCCGCAGGATGAGCCTGGTGACGTAATTGCGCTCCCGCGCAACCGTCGCCTCGCCTTGCAGGCCGGCCAGCAGCGCGGGAAGCGACCGCTCGGGCTCGGGGGTCAGTCCCAGCCAGGCGGTTGGCGCCCGGAATGGCTTTTCCCGAGCTTGTGGCCACTTTTGCGGAGTGATGCCGAACCTCCTAACCCTTGACATGTGATGCCTGACACTGGCAGAGTAACAAACTAATCAGTTAGTCAGCTAGTTCCAAATTTCGGAAGCCGAGCAGAAGGACGCGTCGCAGGAGATGAACGAGACATCCGTCAAGGCCCGACCACGCCTGGTAAAAGGCGACGTCAAGCCGCTGGAGCCGGGGCTGGATTCGCGTTACTACACCGATCCGCGGGTCGCCGATCTCGAGCAGAAACGGATCTTCGACCGCACCTGGCAGTTGGTTGGACACGTGACGGACCTGCCGAACCCGGGGTCGCGCATCGTCGGCACGGTGGGGCGCAAAGAGGTCGTGGTCGTCCGCACCGAGGACGGCGGCATCCGCGCACACCTCAACACCTGCCGGCACCGCGGTACCCGCCTGGTCGCGGAGCCGGGTGAGGGCAAGGCGCTGCGCTGTCCGTATCACGGGTGGACATATCACCTCGACGGCAAGCTCGTCGGCGCGCCGGAGAACCGCACGATCCCCTGCCTCGACAAATCGAAACTGTCGCTGTTCGGCGCCCGGGCCGAGGTGTTCTGCGGACTGATCTTCGTCAATCTCGACATGGCCGCCGAACCGCTCGGACCGCAGCTAGAAGGCGTCCGCCCCCTGCTGGAGCGCTACCTGGGCGGCACGATGGAGCCGTTCGGCAAGGCGCGAGTGCACATCAACAACCCGCAGGACGCGCAGGAGTCGAACTGGAAGGTGGCGGTCGACAACTACCTCGAGGGCTACCACGTCCCGGTCGCGCACCCTGGCCTGATGCGGCTGCTCGATTACAAGCGCTATTCGGTGGACACCGCCGATCTCTACGCCGTCTACGATGCGCCGTTGCGCGACAAGGCTTCTGACAACTGGGCCGAGCGGCTCTATCAGCGAGTGGTACGCCCGATGCCGGGGTTGCTCGAGGAAGACCGCCGCGTCTTTCGCTACATCGCGATCTACCCGAACACCATGATCGACCTGTATCCCGATCACGTGCTCGTCTGGAAGATGAACCCGCGTGGTGTCGACCGGGTCGACGTTCCCGGCGCTTATCTGCGACGGGCGAACTGCGACACCCGCACCCGCATCGCGCAACGGCTCAACTTCTACATCAGCGCGATCACCACGCGTGAGGACGAAGATCTCGTGCAGCGGATGCAAATCGGTATGGGCAACATCGACTTTCAGCCGGGGCCACTGTCCTTGCGGGAGCGGGGTGTCGCCTGGTTCGCGGGCCGCATCCGTGCCGACCTGGGCGACCTGGACGGGGAGGACGGCCGCAAATGATGATGGCGTCCGAAACCACCAGGCGCACCAGAGCCGAAATCGCGGCCGAGACCAGGGAAGCGATCCTGTCCGCCGCGTGCGCGATCATCAGCGAAGAGGGCTTTGAAAGCATTCGGATGCGGATGGTCGCCGAGCGGGCCGGGGTATCCACCGCGGCGCTGCACTACCACTTCGACAACCGGGAGAAGCTCTTCGCCGAAGCGCTGCGGTATTCCTTCGAGAACACCGGCCGAGACGTCTACCAGTCGAACGACGAAACCGATAGCGCGACAGCGCGCCTGGCGCGCATCATCTCCGCGTCGCTGCCGAGCACGGAAGCCTTGCGCCGAGAATGGGCCATGTATCAGGAGTTGTGGTGTCGAGCGCTTCGCAACCCGGAGTCGCGCGCTCTGGCCATCGAACTGGACCGCGCGCAGCAAGACTGGATCGCCGAAACCATCGCCGATGGTGTGGCTTCGGGGGAGTTCAATCCGTGTGACATCGGTGCGCACGCCCGGCTGATCAGCGCGTTGTGTGACGGCTTCGGTGGACAGTTGATGCTCGAGAACCCGTCGCTGACTGTCGATTCCGTTCGTGCGGCGATCTGGGAGCAGGTCGGCGCTGTGCTGGGGGTCACCGGCGAATTCCCTGACTACGGTTGGCGATGAGTACCCGTATTGATCGTCGCAGATTCCTCGCCGGCAGTGCGGCCGTCGCGGCGGTTCTTGCCGCGCCCGGCTGCGCCTACCTGACGCCCAAGCTGCAGGCAGTCGCGACCGAGCCCGTCAAGCCGCGGATCGACGGTGACCTCGTGTACTTCAACTGGGCGGATTACGTGCATCCCGCCGTGTTCGAGGGGTTCCAGCGGGAGTACGGCGTCAAGGTGATCCAGTCGAATTTCGACTCGATGGAAAGCATGCAGGCCAAGCTCTCCGCGGGAAATTGCTACGACATCATCTTTCCCTCGGCGCAGTGGGTGCAGAAAATGGTCGCTGCCAATCAGTTACGCGTTATCGACCCGTCGACGCTGAAGAACGCTTCGCTGATCTTCGACCACTACTCGTACTTCCGGAATCCCTGGTACGACCAGCATTCGGCGCACTCCATCCCGTTCACGATGTACAAAACCGGAATCGCCTGGCGAAAAGACAAACTCGGTGAAAAGCTGCCCGGCAGCTGGTCGGATCTGTGGAACGAGGCGTCGAAAGGACACACGTTCGTGCTGGCCGACCGCAACGAAGTGCTCGGCATGCTGGCGCTGTTGCTCGGGTATGACCTCAACACCGCCGATGACCGCGAACTTGCGGCGATGGTCCGGAAGTTTCGCGGCCTGCGTCCCTACCTGCGCGGGTTTTCCAGCGACGACTACAACAACCTGCTGTCCGGCGACGCCTGGATGCACCAGACCTGGAGTGGAGACATCGCCGCGCTGCTTCGGCAGGCGCCGGACCCGTCGATCTACGGATTCGAGGCGCCCAAGGAAGGCGCGCCGATCAATACCGATGCCTACGCCATCCCGGTCAACGCGCGCCATCCCGGCACCGCCTTGCTCTTCATCGACTACATGCTGCGCCCGGAGAACGTCAGGAAGAACATCGATCACATCGGCTACCCGATGCCGGTACACGGGACCGAGGACACCTATGCCGGGATCGTCGCGGCGTTCCCGTCATGTGCCGTCACCGTCGACGATCTATCGCGCAATCTCTTCTACGCCAACAACAGTGTGGCCAAGACCCAAGCCCGCGACGCCGCCTACACGGAAATGACGGTCGGGGGATGACCACCACAACGGTTCAGGCCACCGCCCCGGCGCCACCGCGCGCCCGCGGCGAACGCATGTGGACTGCGATGTTGGTGCCGGGCGCGCTGTGGATGTCGGCGTTCTTCGTCTTCGCGCTCCTGCTGCTCATCGCGCTGAGTTTCGGAACCACTGACGCACTGGGCAACCCGCGCTTCGGCAGCACACTCGACAACATCGTGCGCATCTTCACCCCAACCTATTTTCGGGTTGCCGTGCGCAGTTTGGTGTACGCCGGTGTCGCGACACTGATCTGCCTGCTCATCGCCTACCCGGTCGCCTACGCGATCGCCCGCCACGGCGGGCGTTACAAGAACGCTCTGGTAGCACTGCTCGTGGTGCCGTTCTTCGCCAATTACCTGGTGCGGATGTACGGCTGGCAGACGCTGCTGTCCGACGAGGGGATAGTGATGACCTGGCTGCGCGGGCTGGGCTTCTCGGCGGACTTCCAGATCCTCAATACCTCCGTGGCGGTGATCGGTGGACTGGTCTACGGCTATGTCGTCTTCATGATCCTGCCGATCTACGCGTCGCTGGAACGCATGGACGGCGCGCTCATCCAAGCGGGGCGCGACCTCTATGGAACGTCGCTGCGCACCTTCTTGTCCGTGACCGTGCCGATGTCGAGATCGGGCGCCTACGCGGGGCTCGCACTCGTATTCCTGCCCGCGATGGGGGATTTCATCAGTGCGCAGTTGCTGGGCGGCCCCGACAACCTGATGATCGGCAACCTCATTCAGAACCAGTTTTTCGCCGGCCAGAACTGGCCGGGCGGGGCCGCACTGACCATGGCGTTGATGATCTTGCTGCTGATCTGCATGCTCGGCTACTTGCGGCAAACGGCACGCGATGCGAAGGCGGCACGCCGATGAGGGGCTCGGGCATGAATCGCAAGCCACGCTTTGCCATTGCGGTCACGGCGCTGTTCTTCGTGTTGCTCTACCTGCCGATCATCGCCGTAGTGCTGTTCTCCTTCAACAACAAGAAATCGCTCACCGTGTTCGACGGCTGGTCGCTTCGTTGGTATGAGGCGTTCTTCAACGACACCGAGCTGATCCAATCCCTGAATACGAGCGTCATCGTGGCGATCGCGGCGATGATCGGTTCGGTCGCGATCGGCGTCCCGCTGGCCTTCGGCCTGGTCCGGGCGCGCTCGAGGCTGGGCAGCGCCGCCAACGCGATCATGCTGATCCCCCTGATCACCCCGGAGATCGTCACCGGTGTCGCATCGCTGATGCTGTTCAAAGGTGTTGGGCTGCAACCGTCGTTGACGACCCTGATCCTCGCCGAGGCGACGTTTTCGATCTCCTATGTGACGGTGATCCTGCGGGCCCGGGTCGCGGAGCTGAATCCGGAGGTCGAGGCCGCCGCAATGGACCTCGGCGCCACGCGCTTGCAGTCGCTTCGCTTGGTGACGCTACCGATGATGTTGCCGGCCATCATGTCGGCCCTGATCCTGATTTTCACCCTGGTCTTCGATGACTTCGTGCTGGCGTTCTTCACCAGCGGTGTCGATCCTCAACCGCTGTCGGTGCGCATCTACTCCGCGATCCGGTTCGGAATCCAGCCGTCCATCAACGCCGTCGGCACGCTGATGTTGGTCGCCTCATTGGCTCTCATCGCGATCGCCCTACTCGTCCCGCGATTCTTCGGCAGGCGCGGCAGCGGCCTCAACTTATTAGGAGGATGAGAATTGTCTACAGCAATCGGTGATGTGAGCACGGTCGCGGTCGGCGCGGCACCGCCTCCGGCGCCGCCCGCCGCCGTCTCGCTGCGCAACATCTCGAAGTCGTACGGCGGCAGCACCGTGGTGCGGGGGCTGAACCTCGACATCGCGGCGGGTGAATTCTGTTCGCTGCTCGGGCCTTCCGGCTGCGGTAAGACCACCACGCTGTGGATGCTCGGTGGCTTTGTCGATCCCACGTCCGGCCAGGTGTGGTTGGCCGGCAACGACGTCACGCATCTGCCGCCGAATCGCCGGGACGTCAACACGGTTTTCCAGAGCTACGCACTCTTCGACCACCTCAGTATCTGGGACAACGTCGCGTTCGGCTTGCGCCGCCGCAAGGTAGGCAAATCCGAGATCACCCGGCGCGTCGGCGAGATGCTCGAAATGGTGCGGCTCACCGGTCGGGACCAGGACAAGCCGAATGCGCTGTCCGGAGGGCAGCGCCAGCGTGTCGCGCTGGCCAGGGCCCTGGTCAACCGTCCATCGGTGTTGTTGCTCGACGAGCCGCTGGCCGCGCTGGATCTCAAGTTACGCAAGACGATGCAGGTGGAACTCAAACGCATCCAGCGTGACGTCGGCATCACCTTCGTGTTCGTCACGCACGACCAGGAGGAGGCGCTGACGATGTCGGACCGCATCGCGGTGATGAGCGGCGGCGCCATCCAGCAGTGCGGCACACCCGAGGACATCTATGAGCGACCCGCGAACCGTTGTGTCGCGGAGTTCATCGGCACCGCCAACCTGATGACCGGGCGATACGTGGGAACGGGTCTCACGCTGCCCGGGGGAGTATCGTTGCGCACCGGCCCGCTCGACGGCCGTGCCGTCGGCGACGAGGTGTCGATCGCCGTGCGCCCCGAGAAGATCTGGATTTCTGGCCTCACCCCGAACATGGTGCAGACCGACGCCATCCTCAAGGCCACCGTCTACGGGGGAGCCACCACCACCTACCTGTTCGAAGTCGCACCGGGAGTGGAGCTTTCGGTACTGGAACAGAACGTGGACGCGGCGCGCACCGAGGAACGTTGGGCCGATGGTGAGCGCGTTCGAATCGGTTGGCGCGCCGAACACTGTCTCGCACTATGAGCCGAATCAGGAACTAAGACAATGCCTTACGATGTAGCAGTTCTGGGTGCCGGCCTATCCGGCCTGTCCGCTGCCCGCGACCTGATGGGGGCCGGCGCCGACGTTGTCGTTCTCGAGGCCCGCGGCAGAGTGGGCGGACGTGTCGAGCAGGTTACGCTCGACGACGGCCGCATCGTCCAGCTCGGTGGTGAGGTAGTGGGCAACGGGCACACCGCATATCAGCAACTGGTCGCCGAACTCGGACTCACCCTGATTCCGAGTTACGTCGCCGAGCCGGGTGAGCTCACCTACATCCTGCATGACGATGTCTACGTCGGTGACGAGCCGTCGTGGTTCTCCGACGAGGATCACCGCAGCATGCACGCCGTCAAGCGGGAGTTCGCGGCGCTCGCCGCGACCGTCGATGCCGACGACCCGTGGTCGCACCCGGACGCGATGTCGCTGGACACCATGCCGGTGATGAGCTGGCTGGGCAGCATCGGTGCGACACCGAACGTACGGCGTGCGCTCGAGGCCGGCCAGTTGGGGCTGAGTTCGGGTTCGTTCGAACGCACTTCGCTGCTCGCATTGCTGCGCAAGGCGGCCAGCATGCCGAGCAAGGAGCTGTACTCGTATGACGAATGGGAAAACCTTCGGGTGGCCGAGGGCTCGGCGACGGTCGCGCTGCGGATGGCCGCCGAGTTGGGGGACCGCATTCGATTGAATTCCCCCGTCCGCGCGATCAAGGTGGCGCCGGGAAGCAGCACCGTGCAACTGATCTCGGGCGAGTTGATCCAGGCGAATGCGGTGGTGAGCTCGCTGCCGGCGGGACCGTTGCGCGACATCACGGTGGAGGGCGTGTCGGATGCCCGGATGCAGTCGCTGCACCGGCAGCGGCACGCCCTGGCCGCGAAATTCGTTGCCGCATATACGCGGCCGTTCTGGCGCGATCGGGGACAGAACGGTTTGACGGAATCCGAAGGCATCCTGGGGTCCTCGTGGCCGCAGACCGAGGGTGTGCTCTCTTGCCTGGTTCCGCCCGAGCGGATCGCCGCCTACCTGTCCACGTCGACGCAGTACCGCCGGGAGGAGGCGCTTGCCGAACTCGCCAGCTGGTTCGGAGCGCAGGCGTTGAGCCCCGTCGCGACTTTCGAACGGTTGTGGGGGACAGATACCTGGACACAGGGATACGTGACCCAGTGGCGTCCCGGCGATGTCCATCGAGTGGGCCCACTGCACGGCACCCACGAGCCACCGTTCTACGTGTGCGGCTCCGATCAGTGGGTGGCGGGCTATATGGAAGGTGCGGTTCGCACCGGTCGCGCCGCGGCAGCCGAAGCGTTGGTGCACGGATGAACACGATCGAGGTTCTCGACCCGGCCACCGCGCAACAGATCTCGTCCATCGAAGACATGGACGAAGGCGCCGTCGACCGCATCGTGGCCACGGCGCGCCGTGCGTTCGACGGCGGCCAGTGGTGGCCGGGTACGCCCGACGACGAGCGTGGGCGAGTGCTCGCACGTGCCGCGGAGTTGGTGCGCGCCAACGCCGACGAGCTGGCCCGGCTCGAGTCGCTGGATGTCGGCAAGCCGCTGGCCGAAGCGCAGTGGGACGTGGCGGAAGCCGCCCGGATTCTGGAGTATTACGCCGGCTGGCCGACAAAATTGGCGGGGGAGAGCTTCCCCGTGTCGGCCGAGGCGTTGAGCATCGTCATCCATGAACCCGTCGGGGTTGTTGCCGCGATCACCCCGTGGAACTACCCCCTGATGCTGGCCGCCCAAAAGGTAGCTCCAGCATTGGCTGCCGGTTGCAGCGTGATCCTGAAACCGGCCGAGCAGACACCGCTTACCTCGTTGCGGTTGCCGGAGATCTTCGCGCAAGCGGGATTGCCGGACGGGGTGTTTCAGGTGGCGACGGGCGGCGCCCGAGCGGGCGCCGCCCTCGTCGCACACCCCGGGGTGGACAAGGTGTCGTTCACCGGGTCGTCCGCGGTGGGCCGGCTTGTGTTGCGTTCGGCGGCGGATTCGATCAAGCGGGTCGGGGTGGAGCTGGGAGGCAAATCGCCGAACATCGTCTTCCCGGACGCCGACGTTGCGGCGGCCATCGCCGGCACCGCGGCGGGGGTGTTCGCAAACCAGGGGCAGATATGCTCCTCGGGTTCGCGCGTCTACCTCCACGCGGACGTGTATGACGAAGTGCTGGAAGGTATTTGCGCAATTGCGGCCGACCTCGAACTGGGCGCCGGGCTGGATCCAGATACTACGATGGGTCCCTTGGTGAGCCGGGCTCAGCAGGAGCGGGTAACGGAGTACATCCGCATCGGCGAGAAGGAAGGCAACGTCGCCGTCAGCGGTCGGCTGCCAACCGACCCTGCCCTCGAGAACGGTTTTTTCGTGGCGCCCACTGTGCTGGAGGTGTCGCACACGGCGGTCGTCGCGCGGGAAGAGATCTTCGGCCCGGTCATGGCGGTGGTGCGATTCACCGAAACCGACGAGGTGCTCCGGATGGCCAACGACAGTCCGTACGGTCTGGCCGCGACGCTGTGGACCTCGGACCTGAGCCTGGCCCTGACAGCCGGCCGCGCGATCCGGGCGGGCGTGGTGTGGGTGAACGAGACGCAGGCAGCGCCGCTGCAGGCACCCTGGGGTGGGTTCAAACAGTCCGGCATCGGTCGTGAGCTGGGCGCGCACGGGCTAGAGGAATACCTCGAGTCCAAACACATCTACCTCAATCACGGTCGGCGCTAGCATCGCCGATGCTGCTGTTCGGCCCACGGATCAAGGCCCGTTTCCAGCACGGCCCGCAGCACCGCCGGTGTGATTTCGACCAGGCGCCATGCGTCGTTGTCGGCGAGCGCGCCGCGGAAATCCTGCGCACGGCACATCACTTGGCCATGCCGGTCAATGAAGCCCAGCGGCGGTTCGTGCAGCGTGAGCAAAACCAACCGGTTGCAATGACTTTGGCGGAATGCGGATAATGCCGCGCTCCTCGCAGGGCGCAATCGGTTCCGCTCATCGCGATCACAAAGGGCACGTCCGCTCCAAGGTGGCGCAATATCCCTACAGGTCCAGGTTTTAGCTGGTCGTAGCCGAACATCCCGTGGCGCAATACGCAAGGCGGCGGCGGGCGCCGATTGCCCACCCGAAATATGGCCCTGAGCTGCGTTAGCGTGGCGGCGTGGCTGAGGCGATACCCATTCGCGGACCCCGGGCCGACCGTGCCCGCCGGGTGGCCGATGTGCTGCGCCAGCAGATCCACGCCGGCGCCTATCCGGACGGCCTGCCGCCCGACAGCGACTTGTCGGCCGAGTTCACGGTGTCCCGCAACACCATTCGCGAGGCGCTGGGCATCCTCAAGCACGAGGGTTTGATCGACCGTGGACCCAAGGTCGGCACCCACGTCGCCCAGCGCAAGTACGACCACCGGATCGACTCGCTGCTGGGATTGAAAGAGACCTTCAAACACATCGGCGAGGTCCGCAACGAGGTGCGCGCCGCCATGCCGGTGGTCGCTCCGCCGGCGGTGGCCAGCCGGCTGCGGCTGGAGCCCGGCGAGCAGGCGGTGTTCATCGAGCGGTTGCGCTACCTCGGTGATTTGCCGCTCAGCCTCGACCTGACCTATCTCGCCCCGGATATCGGAGCGCAGATTCTGGATCACCCGCTGGAAACCAACGACCTCTTCGCCCTGATCGAGCAGGTGAGCGGACACCGGCTGGGCGAGGCATCGCTGGCGCTGGAGGCCATCCCCGCCGATGTGCATTCGGCGGCCACCCTGCACGTGCCCGACGGGTCGGCGCTGCTGATGCTCGAGCGTCTGACCAGTCTCGACGACGGCAGGCCCGTCGACCTCGAATACATCCGGATGCGCGGCGATCGAATCACGATGCGCGGCCACCTCATTAGGAGCAAGCCATGACGCTGGTCAACAACAACCGGGTCGACGTGCCGGTCACGATCGACGAGTCGCTGTGTATCGACGGCTGTACGCTCTGCGTCGACGTCTGTCCGCTCGACGCGCTGGCCATCAATCCGGACACCGGCAAGGCGTTCATGCACGTCGACGAATGCTGGTACTGCGGCCCCTGCGCGGCCCGCTGCCCGACCGGTGCCGTCACGGTCAACATGCCGTATCTACTTCGCTGAAATACCCTACAGCCCAGGATTTTTCATGAAACGACACGCCACTGCGCTGGTGTCGGTCGCGGCCGTGATCATCGCGGTGGTGTCCGGTTGCTCGCTGGAATCACTCTCGGCGTCCTCCGGTGTGGTCAACGTCGTCATCGGCTACCAGTCCAAGACGATCAACACCGTGACCGCCGGGACGCTGCTGCGCGCCCAGGGCTACCTGGAGCGCCGGCTCGCCGACATCACCACCCGCACCGGCACCAAATACGCGGTCCGCTGGCAGGATTACGACACCGGCGCCCCGATCACCGCGCAGATGCTGGCCGAAAAGATCGACATCGGCTCGATGGGGGATTACCCCATGCTGATCAACGGCTCCAAGACGCAGGCCAATCCGCTGGCGAAAACCGAAATCGTCTCGATCACCGGCTACAACCCCAAGGGCGCGCTGAACATGGTTGTGGTGGCGCCCGGTTCGCTGGCCACCACGCTGAACGACCTGGCCGGCTCGAAGGTCTCGGCGAGTGTGGGCTCGGCCGGTCACGGCACGCTGATGCGCGCCCTGGACAGGGGCGGGATCAAGGGTGTCGAGGTGCTCAACCAGCAGCCGCAGGTCGGCGCGTCTGCCCTGGAGTCCGGTCAGGTACAGGGGCTTTCGCAATTCGTCGCCTGGCCCGGACTGCTGGTGTTCCAGGGCAAGGCCAAACTGCTGTACGACGGCGCCGAGCTGAACCTGCCGACCCTGCACGGCGTGGTGGTACGTCGCGCGTATGCGTCGTCGCATCCCGAGGTGCTGGCAGCTTTCCTGCAGTCGCAGCTCGACGCCACCGACTTCCTCAACCAGAAGCCGCTCGAGGCGGCCCGGATCGTCGCGCAGGCCAGCGGGCTACCGCCCGAAGTGGTCTACCTCTACAACGGTCCCGGCGGCACGTCATTCGACACCACGCTCAAACCAGCACTCGTCGAGGCGCTGAAAAACGATGTGCCGTACCTGAAGTCGATCGGCGACTTCGCCGAACTCGACGTCGCCGGCTTCGTCCAGGACGCGCCGTTGCGTGCCGTGTTCGGCGCCCGCGGGCGCAACTACGACGCGACCCGGGCCGCGACCGCCAATCCGTCCGTGCTCAGCGGCGATCCCGCCCTGGCCAGCGAGCTGTGGCTGGACGGATCCGACGCCACCCAGACACTCGCCAATCCGACCGGCCTGCTGCGGGCGGTGCGGGACGCGACGGCCCACGGCGCCAAAGTGCGTGCCGCCTATGTTCCCGACGCCGAACTGGGCACCCGCTGGTTCGCCGACAAGGCGGTCTGGGTGCAAGACGGCCAGCACTACCTGCCGTTCGGAACCCCGGCCGGCGCGCATCGCTATCTTGCCACCCACCCCGGCGGCACAATCGTCAATTACCAGCAGGCCCTTGGAGGTTCGGTATGACTGCTTACCTGACCGGCGATCCGGCAGCCCCGGTCACCGGCCACGTCGTCGACGCGGTCCCCGCGATCCGCACACCGCGGCGGACCACCTCGCCCTGGCAATGGCGGCTGTTGCGGCTCGCCTCGGTCGCCGCCGCGATCGGGTTGTGGCAGGTGCTCACCGCCGACAAGGTGCGGCTGCTGCTGCGATTCGACACGCTGCCCACCGTCACCGAGATCGTCCACGCGCTGCAGCGCCGGCTCGGCACCTACGAGTACTGGCTTGACCTGGCGCAGTCGCTGATCCGGATTCTCACCGGCTTCGGGCTGGCCGCCGTGATCGGCGTCGCGACGGGCGTGCTGCTGGGCCGTTCCCGGTTGTTCGCCAACACCTTCGGTCCGCTCGCCGAACTGGCCCGGCCCATCCCGGCGATCGCGATGGTTCCGGTGGCGATCTTGCTGTTCCCGACCGACGAGGCCGGGATCGTGTTCATCACCTTCCTCGCGGCCTACTTCCCGATCATGGTCAGCACCCGGCACGCTGTTCGGGCGCTGCCCACCCTGTGGGAGGACTCGGTGCGCACCCTGGGCGGCAACCGGTGGGACGTGCTGAAACAGGTCGTGTTGCCGGGCATCCTGCCGGGAGTGTTCGGCGGCTTGTCGGTCGGCATGGGGGTGGCGTGGATCTGCGTGATCTCCGCGGAGATGATCTCGGGCCGTCTCGGCATCGGTTATCGCACCTGGCAGGACTACACCGTGCTGGCCTACCCCCAGGTGTTCGTCGGCATCATCACGATCGGTGTGCTCGGATTCGCGACCGCCGCGGCCGTCGAGGTCATGGGCCGCCGGGTGACCAGCTGGCTGCCGCGCGCAGAGGAGGAGCAGCGATGACTGTCGGTATGAGCTTGGAGCTGGAACGAGTTCGCTTGTCCTACACCGGAGGTCCGGTGATCGACGGGCTGAGCCTGGCCGTGCGCCCGGGGGAGATCCTGGTGCTCACCGGCCCCTCGGGCTGCGGCAAGTCGACCGTGCTGCGTGCCGTGGCGGGACTGCTGCGACCCGACGCCGGCCGGATCCTGGCCGACGGCGCCGACGTGACCACCACCTCGGGCGACCGCGCAATGGTGTTCCAGGACAACGCCTTGCTGCCGTGGCGCACCGTGCGGTCCAACATCGAGCTGGCACTGCGGTTGCGCGGGGTGCCGCGGGCCGGCCGCCGCGCGGAGGCCGACCGCTGGATCGCCGAGCTCGGACTCACCGGCTTCGGCGACTACCTGCCCAAGAGCCTGTCCGGCGGTATGCGTCAGCGGGTGCAACTGGCCCGCGGCCTGGCCGGGACGCCGCGTGCGGTGATGATGGACGAGCCGTTCGGCGCGCTGGACACCCAAACTCGCACGGCCATGCAGCGATTGCTGATCGAGACCTGGAGCGCGCATCCGACGACGATCGTGTTCGTCACCCACGACGTCGACGAGGCGCTGCTGCTGGGTGACCGCATCGCCGTACTCGGCAAGGCCGGCCGGCCGCTGCGTGCCCTGGTCGACGTCCCGGAGCCGCGCATCGATCAGCAGCGCACCGCGCTGCGCGCCGAAGTCATTGCCGCGCTCGATCATTCGGCGGTGGCAGCATGATGGAAGCCCCAGATCTGACGCCGGTGCGCCTGGACTGTGACGTGCTGGTGATCGGCGGTGGCACCGCGGGAACCATGGCGGCACTGTCGGCCGCCGAGAACGGCGCGCAGGTGCTGCTGCTGGAGAAGGCCCACGTGCGGCACTCCGGTGCGCTGGCAATGGGCATGGACGGGGTCAACAACGCCGTCATCCCGGGCAAGGCCGAACCGGAGGACTACGTCGCGGAGATCACCCGCGCCAACGACGGAATCGTCAACCAGCGCACTATCTATCAGACGGCCAGCCGCGGCTTCGCGATGGTGCAGCGGCTGGAACGCTATGGGGTGAAGTTCGAGAAGGACGAGCACGGCGAGTACGCGGTGCGCCGGGTGCATCGCTCGGGTTCCTACGTGTTGCCGATGCCCGAAGGCAAGGACGTCAAGAAGGCGCTGTACCGGGTGCTGCGGCAACGGTCGATGCGTGAGAAGATCCAGATCGAGAACCGGCTGATGCCGGTGCGCGTGCTGGTGGACGAGGGCCGGGCCGTCGGGGCCGCCGCATTGAACACGCGCACCGGCGAATTCGTCGCCATCGGCGCCAAGGCGGTGATCCTGTCGACGGGAGCGTGCGGCCGGCTCGGGCTGCCCGCGTCGGGCTACCTGTACGGCACCTACGAGAACCCGACCAACGCCGGTGACGGGTACGCGATGGCCTATCACGCGGGCGCCGAGCTGTCCGGTATCGAGTGCTTTCAAGTCAATCCGTTGATCAAGGACTACAACGGCCCGGCCTGCGCCTATGTGGCCAATCCGTTCGGCGGATACCAGGTCAATGCCGACGGCGAGCGATTCGTCGACTCCGACTACTGGTCGGGGCAGATGATGTCCGAGGTCAAAAGCGAGATCGACTCGGCGCGCGGGCCGATCTATCTCAAGGTGTCGCACTTGCCGGACGAGACGCTGACCGCGCTGGAGAACATTCTGCACACCACCGAGCGGCCCACCCGGGGCACCTTCCACGCCAACCGCGGGCACGACTACCGGACGCACGACATCGAGATGCATATCTCCGAAATCGGGCTGTGCAGTGGACATTCTGCTTCGGGGGTCTGGGTAGACGAGCACGCGCGGACCACGGTGCCCGGCCTGTATGCCGCGGGTGATCTGGCCTGTGTCCCGCACAACTACATGATCGGGGCCTTCGTGTTCGGCGATCTGGCCGGCACGCACGCCGCCTCGATACGGACGGAAGTCGCTGCACCACAGCAACTCCCGGAAGACCAGCTGCGGGACGCGCATGAGCTGATCTACCGGCCGTTGCGGCACCCGGACGGGCCGCCGCAGCCGCAGGTGGAATACAAGCTGCGTCGGTTCGTCAACGACTATGTGGCCCCGCCGAAGACGGCGGCCAAGCTGTCGATCGCGGTGCGCACCTTCGACCGGATGCAAGACGAGATCGCCGGGATGGGGGCCCGCAATCCGCACGAGCTGATGCGGGCCGTCGAGGTGTCGTTCATCCGGGACTGCGCCGAGATGGCGGCGCGATCCTCGCTTACCCGCACCGAATCTCGTTGGGGCCTCTACCACGAACGCGCCGACATGCCGGTGCGTGACGACAGCGAGTGGGGTTATCACCTGAATCTGCGTAAGGGACCCGACGGCGAGATGGCATTCCTGAAGCGCCCGGTGGCCCCGTACCTGGTCTCGGTCCCGGAGCTGGACGGGCTGCCGCCGGCCGACCAGAAGGTGCACGAGGTGGAGCAGCCGCCGCTGGTCGGCGGCAAAGCGCCGGCCACCGCCGGCTCGCGAATCGCCTCGGCCGCAACCACGTTCGAGCCGCCGTCGCCGCGGATCGCCGAGGTCCTCGCCCTCGAGGAGCCGACGATCGCCGACCTGCAACCGTATCTGGCCGACGCCGATCCCGGGGTGCGCCGGACCGCCGTGGCGACGCTCACCGAGTCCATTCCGGACGGCTATGCGCCCGCGCTGTTCGCCGCGCTCGACGACGCCGACGCGGGGGTGCGCCGCACCAGCGCCGAGGGCATCCGCGAACTGGTCGAGGTGCTGCCCGACCCGGCCGGAGCCGAGCCGTATCTGCTGTCGGCCGATACGGTCGTGCGTGCGGCCACCGTCTACCTGCTGTCCGCACGCCGGGCCGGTGCGGCCGGCCAATACCGGCGCGCGCTCGACGATCCCGACCACCGGGTGCGGATCGAGGCGGTGCGCGCGCTGGTCTCGGTCGACGACGTCGACGGGGTGGAGGCGGCGACTCGTGACGAGAGCCGGGAGGTCCGCATCGCCGCGGCCGCCGGCCTGGCCACGTTGCGGGCCGGTGTCGAGGCGGTCAGCGCGCTGATTGCCGACCCCGATCCGTTGGTGCGTGCGGCCGCACTCGCGGCACTGGGTGAATTAGGGTGCAGTCAAGATGATTTCGCTGCCGTCGAACGTGCGTTGCAGGCACCGGCATGGCAGATACGCGAGGGCGCGGCCCGGGCGCTGGCCGGGGCCGCGACCGAACTCGCGGTGCCGCGGCTGGCCGATGCGCTGTCCGACGCACACCTCGACGTGCGCAAGGCGGCGGTCCTGAGCCTGACTCGCTGGGCCGATGACGCCGCCGCGCGTGATGCACTGGGGATCGCGCTCAAGGACAGCGACGCCGACGTGCGGGCGTATGCGCGCCGGGCGTTGGATCACGCCTGAGGAAGTTACGGCATCGCCTTCGCCCAAGCGATATGCCCGTCGAAGCCGGCCGACGTCACCAGGTCGCGGTAGCGATCCCGCAGGCTTTCATACGTTGCCGTATCGCCACGAGCCCGCGCCAGCAGCGCTCGCGGCCGCAACAGCACGATCTCGCGCATGTTCAGGCCGTCGTCGGGCGGTGCCGTCGCCAACCGCTCGATTGTGGCCTGGGCTTCGGCCACATCACTTTCGGTCCCGCTCTCGAGCAATGTGTGCGCCAGCACCCCTGCCGCCGGTACCGCCCACGCCAGCGGTCGTCCGTCCCGGAACAGCTTGTCGACGGCGGTACGCATCAGCGGTATGGCGCTGTCACGATCTCCGCGCCGCGCCATCTCCCGGGCCAGGTAGACATTCACCAACGGTAGCTCACCGAGGTTATGCCCCCGAAGCTGGAAGACTTCGGCGACTTCGGTCAAAACCGCTTGTCCACGTTCACGTTCGGTGGCTGTTGGTCGCTCGACCAACGCGACACCCAACGTCATCTGCGCGAAGGCCAACGCGAGGTCGTCGCTGGATCGTTCGGCGATTCGGAGGGCATCCTCGATTTCGCGCACCGCCGCATCGTCGGCCGTCAGGGCGCCAATCGGTATCCCCATGAAGTAGACGTAGCTGACGACCGTGGCATAGGACATGTGGTCGGCGCCGCGGGCCAGGGTCAGGCCCTGCTCCAGGTCATCGGACCAGTCCGGCAGACCCAGCCAGTACCGGGCGATTCCGCGCGTCGTGAAGGCAAGCGCTACCGGCGAACCGAAAATCACTTTGCCTTTGGACGGGTTGCCGTCGGCCAGCTCGACCACCCGCTGCGACCATCGCAGCGTGTCACTCCACTCGTTGTTCATGGCCTTGGCGTAGATGCCCGCAAAGGACAGTCCCACAGTCAAATTCGGATCGTCGATCGACTCGATGAGGGCCATCGCTTCGGACGCCAGCCGCGACGCCTCGGGTGTCCGCGCCTGATACGCGTGATGCATCACCAACCCCGCCATCCCTATGGCCAGCGACGCCTTGTCCCCGGCAGCGCCACACAGCTCGCGCAATTCGTCCAGCCGGGCGCCCGCGACGTCGGCGCGGGCCACAAACGCGAGCCCGCACTGCATGGTGCGGGGAGCGATCCGCATGACCGCCAGGTTCGGGTCGTCGACGGGTAGGGAATCGGCAATCCGGATGGCGCGCTCCCAGCTCAGCCGCGCGGCGTTGATGTCGCGCTTGTGGGCCCACGATCCGGCGCGCATGTGCCAGCCGTAGGCGGCGTGCAGATCGCCGGCGACCTCTAGATGTTCGGCGATCAGCGCGGCGTTTTGGTCGGCCAATTGTGGCTCGCGGGCTTCGATCGCCCCGGCCAGCCGTCGATGCATCTGGACGCGATCGGATTTCAGTTGCGATTCGTAGGCCACAGCGTGAATCAGGTTGTGCCGGAACGCATATTCGGCTCGGGGCGTGAACCGTACTTGGTCGACAAGCTCGGCGGAGATCAATTCGTCGACCGATGCATCGATGCCCAGGCCGGCCAGCAGATCAAGGCTGAAGCGGGGCCCGACGACCGCCGCCGCGCTGAGCGTGTGCTTGGCCGCCGGGCCCAGCCGATCGATGCGGGCGGCGATGGTCGCCTGCACCGTGGCCGGCACCCGGACATCTCCGACGTCGGTGTTGCAGGCGTAGCTACCGCGCCGGCCCACCAGCACGCCCCGTTCGGCGAGCTCACGGATCATCTCCTCGGCGAAGAACGGGTTGCCGGCGGCACGCCCGGCGACGATGTCGCCGATCTGGTCCACTGACGGGTCGGCGCCCAGCAATTCGGCTACCAGGGTCGAGGTCTCCGAATCAGTAAGTGCCCCAAGGGCGATCGTCTGCGCGTCCGCGACGCGCCCCAGCGCTCCCCGATATTCGGGACGGAAGGTCACCATTACCATCGAACGGGTGTGCGCGATCACCGCAAGCAAGTCCATCAGCATGGATTCGCTTACCTCGTCGATCCAGTGCGCATCCTCGACGACGAAGACCGCGGGTTCGCTGCGGGCCAGCTGGGCCGCGTTGATCAGCGCGGTCAGCCGCCGCCGCCGTGCGGCCGGATCGATCTTGGGCAGCGCAACCGCGGCATCAGCTATGCCAAGTAGCTCATCGAGCAGCAGCAGGTCCTGCGGATCGGCGTCGGGAACTTGCTCGCGTATCCGCGCCCGCGCCTCCTGATCGTCGAGGCCGCGCAAATGGCCGAAGGCGCGCAACAGGCGCGCCACTACGCGGAACGAGACATTGGTGGCGTGCGATTCACAAAAGGTGGTAAACACCTCAACGCCACGGCTTTTCGCCAGTTGCATGACCTCCCGGACGAGTCGGGTCTTCCCGACGCCGGCCGGACCCACCACCGAAACCACAGACCCACGTCCGCCGATCGAGCGATCGAGCATCGCAGCCAACGCCGACACTTCCCATTCGCGGCCCACCAACGGCGCATAGGCGGCACCGGTCCGTTCGAGTTGTCCGGGCACACTCAGCAGCTGGCGGGCCGGCACCGGATCTTCGTTGCCCTTGATCCGCACCAGCTGCGGCTCTCCGAGCACCGCCGCGCCCTCAACCAGCCGCGAGGTGGACTCACTCAGCATGACCGTGCCGGGCGATGCGACCGATTCCATTCGCTGGGCCATCCCGACCTGTACGCCGATCGCGGTGTAACGCAAACCGGCAGAACCGATCTTGCCGGCGACCACCTGGCCGGAGTTGAGGCCCAGCCGCAGCCGCAAATCGACACCGTCGCGGCCAAGGATTTCGACGGCCAGACGCTTGGCTTCCTCTAGAACACCAAGCGCGGTCAGACACGCCCGTAAGGCGTGATCCTCCAAAGCGGTCGGCGCGCCGAATACGGCCATGATGCCGTCACCGGTGAACTGGTCGAGTGTCCCGCCGTAACGCTGCACCACGGCCGCCGAGCGGGTGACGAGTTCGGCCATGATCTCGCGCCACCGTTCCGGACCCACGGCCGTCGCCATGTCCATGGAACGCACCACGTCGGCGAACAGCACCGTCACCTGCTTGTACTCCGCGGGGGTATCGGCCTGGGCAACCGGTGAGCCACATCCGTGACAAAACCGGGCGCTCTCCAGCGGTTCGATCCCACAGGTGTGGCAGACAATTGCGGCCGTCATGCACGCCTCCGACAATCCGGGTCCCACAGCTTCGGGCCTTCCCAGAATAAGGTCCGGCGCCGAAGTCGGGGCAGCACACTCAGCGCAGGGTCATGCCGTAGCGCAGGGCGTCCCGCGGCTCGGGTCCGATCGTGGGGTAGACGGCGTGGCGTGCCAGCCGGGCCTCCAGCACGAACCCGGCCCGCTCCAGCAGGCGCGCCGATCGCACGTTGTCGACGCTGCAGGTCGCCCAGACGCGCGATAACTCCGGGTCGGCGCGCAGGGCGGTCAGCAGCATGTCCAGCACCTCGGACATCAGACCCTTGCCCCACCACTTCCGGCCCAGGCAGTAACCGATCTCGACCGAGTCGGGCGCCGAGCGCCGGCAGCTGGTCAGCCCGATGACGTCGCCGCTATGCCGCAGTTCGACGGCCCAGGTTCGCTCGTCGTCGCTGGCGTTGAGCTTCTCGGCGATCACCCGCCGCGTCGTCGCCACATCGGGATGCGGCGACCAGAGCAGATATTTCGTCACCGCGCGATCGCGGGCGACCCGTTGGTACAGCGCGCCGGCGTCGGAGAGCGTGGGCAGCCGCAGCACCAGCCGCGGGCCGACGATGCGATCGGGTGGGTGGGCGACCACGGCACTAGAGATCGAGCGCTTGATATGTGCGGCGGACGAACTTCGGTTGCGCGGTGCGCAGTTTCGCCAACGACGTGTTGCCCGCGACGGCGGTGGCCGCGTCCACGGTCAGGTCGGGCATGTTCTGAATCAGATACAGCAGGATCAGATCCGCCGACGGATCCGCCTGCCACCACGTCCCGTAGGCGCCCGGCCAGCTGAACGTTCCCATGCCGCCCGGCCCGAACAGCGGTGCTGACTTCGCCGGGTCGGTCACCACCGACAGGTTCAACCCGAACCCGCGTCCCATCCAGTACGGCGCCCCCAGGAAGTCGTGCCGCTTCTGGTCGTCGGTGAGCCGGTCGGTCCGCATCAGGCGCACCGATTCGGGCGACAACACCCGCACGCCGTCGACGGTCCCGTCGCCGAGCAGCACCCGGACGAACCGCAGGTAGTCGTCCGCGGTCGACCACAATCCGCCGCCGGCATTGCAGAACGACGGTGGCCTGATGTGCGGCGGCCCCATCACGTCGTGGCGCAGTTGGTGATCGTCGTCGAGCGAATACATCGTCGCGGCACGTCGCCGGGCTTCGGGTGTGACGAAGAATCCGGTGTCGGGCATGCCCGCCGGGCCCAGGATCCGCTCGTCGAGCACCTCGTGGAACGGCTTGCCGTCGACACGAGAAGCGATGACGCCCAACAGATCTATGGAGTGGCTATAGGTGACCCGTTCGCCCGGCTGATGCACCAACGGAAGCTTGGCCAGCTCCTCGAGCCAGATATCCGGGCCCTGATTGAACGGCAGCCGCAGGTAGGCCCGGGAGATCGGCCCGGATACCGAAAATCCGTAGGCCAGACCGCTGGTATGGGTCAGCAGATCCTCGATCAGGATCGCCCGGTTGACCGGGTGCGTGCGGTCCAGCGGACCACGCGGGTCGTCGAGCACCCGCGGGCCGGCCAGTTCCGGCGCCCAGCGCGCGATCGGGTCTTTGAGCGTCAGTTTGCCCTCGTCGACCATGCTCATGATCGCGGCCACGGTGACCGGTTTGGTCATCGACGCGATGCGAAACAGCGTGTCTCGCTGCATCGGCAGGCCCGCGCCGACGTCCCGGTGGCCGATCTCGTTGACCTGCAGGGTTTCTCCGTGCTGCCATACCACCGTTACCGCACCGGCGAGCAGGCCGGCATCGCAGACCTCGCGGATGGAGGTCTGATTGCCGTCGAGCTTCACGCGAATCAGGGTAGCGGCGCGTTGTCAGGTCCTCGGCAGCACACCGGCCGAATGACGGGAGTATCTGAGATCACATGCAATCTGATTGCATATGCCATCAGATAAAGATAACTTGGGGTCATGAGGTCGAGGCCAGGAAAATGCACCAAGAACGTGCGGTGATCGTCGGCGCGGGCCCGGCCGGCGTTTCCACGGCGGTCAGCCTTTGGGATCGGAGAGTGGCACCGATTCTGCTGGAGCGCGCGGACCGGGTGGCGAATTGGTGGCGAAGCCGCGGCGAGATGGACAGACTCAATACCCCTAACCGACTCTCGCATATGCCGGGTCGCCCGTATCCCAAGCGCACGCCCACATTTCCAACCTGCGGTCAGGTCGCCGACTACTTCGATCGCTACGCACACCAAGACGGCATCAGGCTAATGCTGGGAACCACGGTTGAGCGCATCGATTCGCAACCGGGTGGCTGGACCGTGGTGACGTCCGACGGCGACATCGCCACCGACAACGTCGTCATCGCGACCGGCCATGCGAACACCCCGTACATTCCGGCGTGGGCGCGGCTGAACACTTTCACCGGTGAACTGCTGCACTCGTCGGAATTCCGCGATGCTGCCGACCACGCCGCCAAGCGGGTACTGGTGGTCGGCTCGGGCCCGGGCGGCCTGGAGGCCGCTCACGCGGTGGCGCCGGTGGCGGCAAAGGTATGGCTCGCGATTCGAAATCCACCGAATATCTTGATACGCAATGGGTTCCAGGGGATCTCGCCGGAGCTCATCGCAGCTCCGCTTTATCACGCCCCGCTTGCCGTGGCCGACGCGGTCGCCCGTTTCGTCCGACTGCGCACCGTCGGCGATCTCGCCCCGTATGGCTTGCCCATCCCGGACGACGGTCCGTTCGCGGCCTGCGCGGCGCGCAACGATCCGCCGACCGTTGTCGATACCGGCGTGATCGAGTCGATCAGGAATAGATCCATCGAGGTGGTCAAGACGATCGACAGCTTCGACGGGAGCACCGTGTCCCTGGTCGACGGCTCTCGGTTAGAGCCCGATGTTGTGATCTGCGCGACGGGCTTCCGCTCCGGGCTCCAAGCCGTCGTCGGTCATCTCGGCCTCCTCGACCACAGGGGCTATCCGATGCGACTGGCGCCCGAACCGGCCGCGCCCGGGCTGTGGTTCATCGGTTACCAGTTGCGTCCGTCGCTGATCAGGCATGTGGGCAAGCAGTCACGGCAGCTCGCCAAGCAGATCGCCGCGCAGTCGACTTCGTACGCCCGGTATCCGCGAGAGGTGTTGAAGCACAGGTGAATCAACCGAGCTGTCTTGCTAGCCCTGTTGCGCGCCCAAGTCCCAGGACGCCTCGTGGCGCTGCGCATGATGTTGCTCAGCAAAGGAACGAAGGTGACGGCGAGTCTGGTGATCCGGTGCCCCCGCCTCGCCGTCGGTATGTTTGCCCCGCGTGTAGTCGCCCTGCCATTCCACTTGTTCTCCGGCATCGATCCGGGCCAGTTGCTCGATTTGCTTTGCCCTGCTGCGGGAGCGAAGAAAGAACTCGTACTTGCGGTGTAGCTCTTCATCGGACTCGATGCTCTTGAGTTCCGGGGCGAACTCTTCGAGCTCGCCGCGGCGCTGCGGGACGATCATGCAGATCGGCTCGTCGACGTCGAATCGCACCGGCATCAGTTTGCGGGTGAGCTTCCAGTTCATGCTGAAACTCGCACTTGTCCAGTCGGTTTCGACGATGCCCTCCAACGGGCAGATGGCGTCCTTGGGATAGTTCGCCGGTCCGCGGACCAACAGGTTGTAGCCCGGCGGGGTTCGAAACAATATCGGCAGATGCCAGGTCAGGATGCCGTTTCCGAAATGGCTGGCCGGCAGCAGGTGACCGGTGTTGCGCTGATGGGGTGTGATCATCACATCCACGCCATTCGGCTGACCCATCCAGGTGGCGGTGAACGCGCACGGATTGCGCAACTCCCAGCCGCTTTGATTGGCGATCAGCATCGGTAAACACCGATTCGGCCAACCCGTACGCGTCTTGGACATCTCGGGCATCCAGGCGCGGCCAATGGGTGCCGGGGCAATGGGTGGCGCGTTGTCGCGGGTAGTGAAGCCGATCAACGGACGGGGCGTCTCGTCGGACCTGTCACTCACTTGAGTGAGACTAAAAGGGAAACCTGGGAGTTCGCTTGGGGTTTGGGTCAGACCTGGTCGATGCGAGAAAACAGCCGGTGTCAGCCTATTCCGGCGCGTCGAAGGGACGCAGCTGACGGCGAGTCTGGTGATCCGGTGCGCCCGCCTCACCATCTCGGTGCTTGCCTCGCGTGTAGTCACCCTGCCAGTCCACTCGCTCTCCCGCGGCGACTCGCGCGAGTTGTTCGGCGTGCTTGGTGGCGTCGCGTTCGCGAAGGAACAACTGATGTTTGCGCTGTAGCTCCTCATCGGCCGCGATGGGCCTGATTTCGGGCGCGAACTCTTCGAGCTCGCCGCGCCGCTGCGGCACGATCATGCAGATCGGCTCGTCGATGTCGAATCGCACCGGCATCGATTTGCGGGTGATTTTCCAGTTGATGCTGAAACTGGCACTTGCCCAGTCGGTTTCGACGATGCCCTCCAGCGCGCACACGCCGTCCTTCGGATAGTTCGCCGGCCCGCGGACCAACAGGTTGTAGCCCGGGGGAGTGCGAAACAGCATCGGCAGACGCCAGGTGAAGATGCCGTTGCCGAAATGGCCGGCCGGCAGGAACTGATCGGGTACGTACCGATCGGGCTCGATCATGACGTCCATGCCGTCTTGAGCTATCCAGGTGGCGGTGAAGGCACACGGATTGCGCAACTCCCAGCCGCTTTGGTTGGCGATCAGCATCGGCAAACACCGACTGGGCCAACCCTTGTCCGCCTCCGCCTGCGCTGTCATCCAGGCCCGGCCGGCCGGTGCCGGGGTGATCTGCGGCGCGTTGTCGCCGGTGATGAACCCGATCAGCGGGCGGGCCGGCCCGTCGGCGTTGTCGCTCACGCGAGTCAGATTAGCGGCGAACGCGCCGCGATGACCACGGCGTCGGATCGGGGCTGAAAATTTCATAACGGTTTCGGTTGGGCAAAGTTGCTGCAGCTACCCCGCGATGCGAGGGCCGATATCGCCTGTCTGGCTCTAGTGTTGGCTGCTATGGCCAGACTTATCAGCTATGTGAAGCGCTGTCGCGCAGCGCTTCACATAGCCCTGTCGGCAGCGATAGTTGCCACCCTCGGACTCGCCAGCGCACCCGCGGCTGACGCGGCCGCGGCCATGGCGACGTTGCAGGTGGAACATACCTGGCAGACCGGTTTCATCGCCCACTTCACCGTCACCAACCCGAACATGTCGCCGCTGGCCGACTGGAGGATCGACTTCGACATGCCGGCGGGACAATCGGTCCTGCACGCGTGGAATAGCACCGTTACCCAATCCGGCACGCACTATGTGGTCACCCCCGCGAATTGGGATCGCGAGATCGGTCCCGGTGGTACAGCCACGGGTGGTTTCCGGGGCGTGCTGAGTGGTACCTACACGCCGCCGTCGAATTGTGTGGTCAACGGGCAATACTCTTGCACCGTGGGGTAGTCAGCGGCGCCGCGCGCGGACGTACCAGAACGCCATTTCGATTTCGCTGCCGTCGACCTCGCGTCGCACCGTGGCGGGTTCCAGGGCTTCGATATCCCACCCGGCGCCGCCGAGGACGTCGTGCAGCGTCTGCTCGGATACCGCGGGCCGTGGCCGGTCCGGATCGGGCGGGTTGGCGTCGGAGAAGCAACTGATCAGCAGCGTGGCGCCCGGCTTGGTCGCCCGGTGTGCGGCGGCCGCATAGCTGCGCTTGCCCTCGTCGTCGAGGCAGTGGAACATGCCGCTGTCGACGATGGTGTCGAACGCGCCGGTGTAGCCCTCGAGCTTGGTGGAGTCGGTCACCGCGAACCTGATGTCGACTCCGGCGTCCTTGGCCCGCCGCTCGGCGGTGATCAGCGCGGTCGGGGAGATGTCCAAGCCGGTCACCGAGTAGCCGTTTTTGGCCAGATACACGGCGTTGTCGCCGAGCCCGCAGCCGATGTCCAGAACATCGCCGTGCACCCAGCCGCCGGTGTGCCAGCCGATGACGTTCTCCTTGGGCGCCTTGGTATCCCACGGCGGGGTGGTCATCGGCGGGATACCCTCGCCCGGGCTCTCGCCGCGGTACAGGGCGTCGAAATCCATGCGTTGCAATCCGGACGGAAAGCCGGAGGGGTTGCTGGCTGTCATTTCCGCCAGCGTAGCCGCCGAACCTCATTCGGTGGTGGGTGCGGACCTGGCGGGGCCACCAGAACCAGCGTTTGTTTCGGCGCAGCAGCACGGTCATCACGGCCCGGCGTTCGGGGCCGGGCGCGTCCGCCATCGTCGCGCGAGCCGCGAAATGCTACGCTGCCCGACAGTCGACATCCTTTAACGATCCGTCCGGAGAGGCGGAGAAGGAGGTCAAGGTTTCGCATGAGTGCCGCGGGTGATTCCGCAACGGGCCGCGAATTGATGTCGGCGGCCGACGTCGGCCGAACCATTTCCCGTATCGCGCATCAGATCATCGAAAAGACCGCGCTGGACGGTCCCGACGCGCCCCGCGTGGTGCTGTTGGGAATCCCAACCCGCGGGGTGACGCTGGCCGCGCGGCTGGCTGCCAATATCGGCGAATTCTGTGGCGTCGAAGTCGGCCATGGTGGGCTCGACATCACTTTGTACCGTGACGATTTGATGACCAAGCCGCCCCGGCCGCTGGAGGTCACCTCGATCCCGGCCGGCGGCATCGACGACGCGCTGGTGATCCTCGTCGACGACGTGCTGTATTCCGGTCGCTCGGTGCGCTCCGCGCTGGACGCGCTGCGAGACGTGGGCCGGCCGCGGGCCGTGCAACTCGCGGTGCTGGTCGACCGCGGCCATCGCGAGCTGCCGGTGCGTGCCGACTACGTCGGCAAGAACGTGCCGACCTCGCGCACCGAGAGTGTGCACGTCCAGCTGCGCGAGCACGACGGCCACGACGGGGTGGTGATCTCCCGATGAGCACGCGACACCTCCTGGCGGCGGGCGATCTGAGTCGCGATCAGGCCACCGCCATCCTCGACGACGCCGACCGGTTCGCGCAGGCACTGGTCGGGCGCGAGGTCAAGAAACTCCCCACCCTGCGCGGGCGCACCGTGGTCACGATGTTCTACGAGAACTCCACCCGCACCCGGGTGTCGTTCGAGGTGGCCGGCAAGTGGATGAGCGCCGACGTGATCAACGTCAGCTCGTCCGGATCGTCGGTGAGCAAAGGGGAGTCGCTGCGCGACACCGCATTGACGCTGCACGCGGCCGGCGCCGACGCGCTGATCATCCGGCACCCGGCCTCCGGTGCCGCGCACCTGCTGGCCGACTGGACCGCTCACTCCAACAGCGAATACGGTGGCCCGTCGGTGATCAACGCCGGGGACGGCACGCACGAACACCCGACGCAGGCGCTGCTGGACGCGCTGACCATCCGCCAGCGGCTGGGCGAGATCGAGGGCCGGCGTGTGGTGATCGTCGGTGACATCCTGCACAGCCGGGTCGCCCGCTCCAACGTGATGCTGCTGGCCACGCTGGGCGCCGAGGTGGTGCTGGTGGCGCCGCCGACACTGCTGCCGGTCGGCGTCGACGGCTGGCCGGCCACCGTCTCCTACGATTTCGACGCAGAACTGCCCGCCGCCGACGCGGTGCTGATGCTGCGGGTGCAGGCCGAGCGGATGAACGGCGGGTTCTTCCCGTCGGTGCGCGAATACTCGGTGCGCTACGGCCTTTCCGACCGGCGCCAGGCCATGCTGCCGGACCACGCCGTGGTGCTGCACCCCGGCCCGATGGTGCGCGGCATGGAGATCGCGTCCTCGGTGGCGGATTCGTCGCAATCCGCGGTGCTGCAACAGGTTTCCAACGGCGTGCACGTGCGGATGGCCGTGCTGTTCCACGTGCTGGTGGGTACCGAATCTGCTGGAAGTGAGGGTGCCGCGTGACCGTGCTGCTTCGCGGGGTCCGGTTGTACGGCGAAGGCGACCGGGTCGACGTCCTGATCGACAGTCCCGGTTTTGCAGGCCAGATCGCCGAAATCGGGGTCAAGCTGGCTATCCCGGATACGGCCGACGTCATCGATGCCACGGATCAGGTGCTGCTGCCCGGGTTCGTCGACCTGCACACCCACCTGCGCGAGCCCGGCCGCGAATACGCCGAGGACATCGAAACCGGTTCGGCGGCAGCCGCTTTGGGTGGATACACGGCGGTGTTCGCGATGGCGAACACCAAGCCGGTGGCCGACAGCCCGGTGGTCACCGATCACGTCTGGCATCGCGGCCAGCAGGTCGGCCTGGTGGACGTGCACCCCGTCGGCGCGGTCACGGTCGGGCTGGCCGGAACCGAGCTCACCGAGATGGGCATGATGGCGGCCGGCGTCGCACAGGTGCGGATGTTCTCCGACGACGGCAGCTGCGTGCACGACCCGCTGATCATGCGCCGCGCCCTGGAATACGCCACCGGGCTGGGCGTGCTGATCGCCCAGCACGCCGAGGAGCCGAGGCTGACCGTCGGCGCGGTGGCGCACGAGGGGCCGACGGCCGCCCGGCTCGGGCTGGCGGGCTGGCCGCGGGCGGCCGAGGAATCGATCGTCGCCCGCGACGCGCTGCTGGCCCGCGACGCCGGCGCCCGGGTGCACATCTGCCACGCCTCGACTGCGGGAACCGTGGAGCTGCTGAAATGGGCCAAGGGGCAAGGCATTTCCATCACCGCCGAGGTGACGCCGCATCATCTGCTGCTCGACGACAGCCGACTGGTCAGCTACGACGGGGTGAACCGGGTCAATCCGCCGCTGCGCGAGGCCGCCGACACGATCGCGTTGCGTGACGCGCTGGCCGAGGGGGTAATCGACTGTGTGGCCACCGACCATGCCCCGCACGCCGAGCACGAGAAATGTTGCGAGTTCTCCGCCGCCCGCCCCGGCATGCTGGGGCTGCAGACCGCGCTGTCGGTGGTGGTGCAGACGATGGTGGCACCCGGACTGCTCAGCTGGCGCGACGTCGCGCGGGTGATGAGTGAAAACCCGGCGCGCATAGTCGGATTGCCCGATCACGGCCGGCCGCTGGAGGTGGGGGAGCCGGCCAACCTCACCGTGGTGAACCCGGATGCGACGTGGACCGTGACTGGAGGAGACCTCGCCAGCCGCTCGGCCAACACTCCTTTCGAGTCGATGAGCTTGCCCGCCACCGTGACGGCCACGCTGCTGCGCGGAAAGATCACCGCTCGGGATGGGAAGAGCCCCGCATGAATTCTCCGACTCTGGTGGGATCGCTGATCTTCGCGGCTGTGCTGGTGGTGGTCATCGCGGTGGTGATCCAGCTGATGATGCTGGGCTGGCGCCGGCGGTCGCTGCGCCAGCAGGAGCTGATCGGCAACCTGCCCGCCATACCCGACGAGGTGGGCACGGCGACCACCACGCTGCGCGGCGTCTACGTCGGGTCGACGCTGGCCCCGGAATCCAATGAACGGGTCACGGCCGGCGATCTCGGGTTCCGCAGCAAGGCGGTGCTGAGCCGCTATCCCGAGGGAATCCTGCTGGAACGCATCGGCGCCAATCCGATTTGGATTCCGCAGAGCGCGATTTCCGAGGTGCGCACCGAACGCGTGATGGCCGGCAAGCTCGCCGCCCGCAGTGGGGTATTGGCCATCCGCTGGCGGCTACCGTCCGGTGTCGAAATCGACACCGGGTTCCGGGCCGGCAATCGCGAGGGATACGACGGCTGGCTGGAGGAGGCCGCGTGAGCCGCGCCCACGACGATGCGGCACGCAGTAACGAGGTGGGGGTACCTCCCCGCCGTGAAACGGCCAGGGGGAGGGCGGCGCCCGTGACCGAAGTAGCTCAACTGGTGCTGGAAGACGGCCGCGTCTTCACCGGGAGGCCGTTCGGCAAGATCGGCCAGACTCTCGGGGAGGCCGTGTTCTCCACGGGCATGTCGGGTTATCAGGAGACGCTGACCGATCCCAGCTATCACCGCCAGATCGTGGTGGCCACCGCGCCGCAGATCGGCAACACCGGGTGGAACGGCGAGGACGCCGAAAGCCGGGGCGACAAGATCTGGGTCGCCGGCTACGCGGTCCGCGACCCGTCGCCGCGCGCCTCCAACTGGCGTGCCACCGGAACCCTGGAGGACGAGCTGATCCGCCAGGACATCGTCGGGATCGCGGGCATCGACACCCGCGCCGTGGTGCGCCACCTGCGCAGCCGCGGCTCGATGAAGGCCGGGGTGTTCTCCGGCGGTGCGCTGGCCGAGCCCGGCGAGTTGCTGGACCGGGTGCGCGACCAGCAGTCGATGCTGGGCGCCGATCTCGCCGGCGAGGTCAGCACCCCGGGCAGCTATGTCGTGGAACCCGAAGGGTCGCAGCGCTTTACGGTCGCCGTCCTCGACCTCGGCATCAAGACCAACACGCCACGCAACTTCGCCCGGCGCGGAATCCGCAGCCACGTGCTGCCGGCGTCGGCCACCTTCGACCAGATCGCCGATCTCAAGCCGGACGGGGTGTTCTTGTCCAACGGGCCCGGCGACCCGGCCACCGCCGACCACGTCGTCGCGCTCACCCGCGCCGTGCTGGGCGCCGGAATCCCGTTGTTCGGCATCTGTTTCGGCAATCAGATCCTGGGCCGGGCGCTCGGGCTGTCCACCTACAAGATGGTCTTCGGTCACCGCGGCATCAACATCCCGGTCATCGACCACGCCACCCGGCGGGTCGCGGTGACCGCGCAGAACCACGGCTTCGCGCTGGAAGGTGAGGCCGGCCAGCGGTTCGACACGCCGTTCGGCCAAGCGATCGTCAGCCACACCTGCGCCAACGACGGAGTGGTGGAAGGCGTCAAACTGCTTGACGGAAAGGCGTTTTCGGTGCAGTACCATCCGGAGGCTGCCGCCGGCCCCCACGATGCCGAATACCTGTTCGATCAATTCGCCGAACTGATGGCTTCCCGAGAAAGCGGAAGGGGCCGCTAGTGCCACGTCGCACCGACCTCAACCACGTGCTGGTGATCGGTTCCGGGCCGATCGTCATCGGTCAAGCCTGCGAATTCGACTACTCCGGCACCCAGGCGTGCCGGGTGCTGCGCGCCGAGGGTCTGCAGGTCAGCCTGGTCAACTCTAACCCGGCCACCATCATGACCGACCCGGAGTACGCCGACCACACCTACGTCGAGCCGATCACCGCCGCCTTCGTGGAGAAGGTGATCGTGCAACAGGCCGAGCGCGGCAACAAGATCGACGCGGTGCTGGCGACCCTGGGCGGGCAGACCGCGCTCAACACCGCGGTCGCGCTGTACGAGAACGGGGCGCTGGAACGACACGGCGTCGAGCTGATCGGCGCCGATTTCGACGCCATCCAGCGCGGCGAGGACCGGCAGATGTTCAAGGACATCGTCGCCAAGGTCGGCGGTGAATCCGCCCGCAGCCGAGTCTGTTTCACGATGGAAGAGGTCGGGGAGACGGTCGACGAGCTCGGCCTGCCGGTCGTGGTGCGGCCCAGCTTCACGATGGGCGGCCTGGGTTCGGGCATGGCACGCTCCGTCGAGGAGGTCGACCGGATGGCCGGCGCCGGGCTGGCCGCCAGCCCCAGCGCCAACGTGCTGATCGAGGAATCGATCTACGGCTGGAAGGAATTCGAGCTCGAGCTGATGCGCGACGGCAACGACAACGTCGTGGTGGTGTGCTCGATCGAGAACGTCGACCCGATGGGCGTGCACACCGGTGACTCCGTCACCGTCGCGCCGGCCATGACGCTGACCGACCGGGAATACCAGCGGATGCGCGACCTGGGCATCGCGATCCTGCGTGAGGTCGGCGTCGACACCGGCGGCTGCAACATCCAGTTCGCGATCAACCCGACCGACGGCCGGCTGATCGTCATCGAGATGAACCCGCGGGTATCCCGTTCCAGCGCACTGGCTTCCAAGGCCACCGGCTTCCCGATCGCCAAGATCGCCGCCAAGCTGGCCATCGGCTACACGCTCGACGAGATCGTCAACGACATCACCAAGGAAACGCCGGCCTGTTTCGAGCCCACCCTGGACTACGTCGTGGTCAAGGCACCGCGGTTCGCGTTCGAGAAGTTCCCCGGCGCCGACCCTACCCTGACCACCACGATGAAATCCGTCGGCGAGGCAATGTCGCTGGGCCGCAACTTCATCGAGGCGCTCGGCAAGGTGATGCGGTCGCTGGAGACCACCCGCGCCGGCTTCTGGACCAAGCCCGACGAGCACGGCGACGTCCAAGAGGTGCTGACGCGGCTGCGGACCCCGACCGAAGGCCGGCTCTACGACATCGAGTTGGCGTTGCGGCTGGGCGCGTCGGTCGAGCGAGTCGCCGAGGCCAGCGGGGTGGACCCGTGGTTCATCGCGCAAATCGGGGAGCTGGAGAACCTGCGCGCCGAGCTGGTGTCGGCGCCGGTGCTCGACGCCGATCTGCTGCGCCAGGCCAAGCACAGTGGGCTGTCCGATCGTCAGATCGCCGCGCTGCGGCCCGAATTGGCGGGCGAAAACGGGGTGCGGTCGCTGCGCGAGCGGCTCGACATCCACCCGGTGTACAAAACGGTCGACACCTGCGCGGCGGAGTTCGAAGCCAAGACGCCTTATCACTACAGCAGCTACGAGCTCGACCCGGCCGCCGAGAGCGAGGTCGCACCCCAGACCGAACGGCCCAAGGTGCTGATCCTGGGGTCGGGGCCGAACCGGATCGGGCAGGGCATCGAATTCGACTACAGCTGTGTGCACGCGGCAACCACGTTGAGCCAGGCCGGCTTTGAGACCGTGATGGTCAACTGCAACCCGGAGACCGTCTCCACCGACTACGACACCGCCGACCGGCTGTATTTCGAGCCGCTGACGTTCGAGGACGTCCTGGAGGTGTACCGCGCCGAGGCGCAGTCGGCGCTCGGAGGCCCCGGAGTGGTCGGCGTCATCGTGCAACTCGGCGGGCAGACCCCGCTGGGGCTGGCCCAGCGGCTCGCCGACGCCGGCGTGCCGATCGTGGGCACCCCGCCGGAGGCCATCGACCTGGCCGAGGACCGCGGCGCCTTCGGTGACGTGCTGACCACCGCGGGTCTGCCGGCGCCGAAATACGGCACCGCAACGACTTTCGCGCAGGCCCGCCGGATCGCCGACGAGATCGGCTACCCGGTGCTGGTGCGGCCGTCCTACGTGCTGGGCGGGCGCGGCATGGAGATCGTCTACGACGAAGAGACGCTGAAGAGCTACATCACCCGCGCCACCGAGCTCTCCCCGGAGCATCCGGTGCTCGTCGACCGTTTCCTCGAGGACGCGGTCGAAATCGACGTCGACGCGCTCTGCGACGGCCCCGAGGTGTACATCGGCGGCATCATGGAGCACATCGAGGAAGCGGGCATCCACTCCGGCGACTCGGCGTGCGCGCTGCCGCCGGTGACGTTGGGGCGCAGCGACATCGAGAAGGTGCGCCGGGCCACCGAGGCCATCGCGCACGGCATCGGTGTGATCGGCCTGCTCAACGTGCAGTACGCCCTCAAAGACGATGTGCTCTACGTCTTGGAGGCCAATCCGCGGGCCAGCCGCACCGTGCCGTTCGTGTCCAAGGCCACCGCGATCCCGCTGGCCAAGGCGTGCGCCCGAATCATGTTGGGCGCCACCATCTCCCAGCTTCGCGACGAGGGCATGCTGGTGCCGACCGGGGACGGGGCCAACGCCGCCCTGGACGCCCCGATCGCGGTCAAGGAGGCGGTGTTGCCGTTCCACCGGTTCCGCCGCGCCGACGGATCGGCCATCGATTCCCTGCTGGGCCCGGAGATGAAGTCGACCGGTGAGGTGATGGGCATCGACCGCGACTTCGGCAGCGCCTTCGCCAAGAGCCAGACCGCCGCGTACGGCTCGCTGCCGGCCCAGGGCACCATTTTCGTGTCGGTCGCCAACCGCGACAAACGATCGCTGGTATTTCCGGTCAAGCGCCTCGCCGACCTGGGCTTTCGGGTGCTGGCCACCGAAGGCACCGCGGAGATGTTGCGCCGCAACGGAATTCCCTGCGACGAGGTGCGCAAGCATTTCGAGCCACCGCAGCCCGGGCGTCCCGAGATGTCGGCGGTCGAGGCGATCAAGGCAGGCCAGGTCGACATGGTGATCAACACGCCGTACGGCAACTCCGGTCCGCGTATCGACGGCTACGAAATCCGTTCCGTCGCGGTCTCGGCCAACATCCCCTGCGTGACGACCGTGCAGGGCGCATCGGCGGCCGTACAGGGCATCGAGGCCGGCATCCGCGGAGATATCGGGGTGCGGTCGCTGCAGGAGCTGCACAGCATGATCGGGCCCAACGGGACAGCCGAAAAGGACGCTCGATGACCGGGTTCGGCGCCCGGCTGGCCGGGGCAAAGGCGAGTCGCGGGCCGTTGTGCCTGGGCATCGACCCGCACCCCGAGCTGCTGCGGGCCTGGGACCTGCCCACCACCGCCGACGGCGTGGCCAAGTTCTGCGACATCTGCGTGGAGGCCTTTTCCGGTTTCGCCGTCGTCAAGCCCCAGGTGGCGTTCTTCGAGTCCTACGGCTCCGTCGGCTACGCGGTGCTGGAACGCACGATCGCCGCGCTGCGCTCGGCCGGGGTGCTGGTGCTGGCCGACGCCAAGCGCGGCGATATCGGGACGACGATGGCGGCCTACGCCACGGCCTGGGCCGGCGATTCGCCGCTGGCCGCCGACGCGGTGACCGCGTCGCCCTATCTGGGGTTCGGCTCGCTGCGCCCGCTGCTGGAGGCCGCCGCCGCGCACGGCCGGGGGGTGTTCGTGGTGGCGGCCAGCTCCAACCCGGAGGGCGCCACCGTGCAGCGGGCCACCTTCGACGGCCGCACGGTGTCCCAGCTGGTCATCGACCAGGCGGCGGTGGTCAACCGGTCGTCGACGCCGAATGAACCGGGATACGTCGGCGTGGTCGTCGGTGCGACGGTTTTCGAGGCGCCCGACGTCAGCGCGCTGGGCGGACCGGTGCTGGTGCCGGGCGTCGGCGTCCAGGGCGGCCGTCCTGAGGCCCTGGCGGGCCTGGGTGGGGCCGCTCCGGGCCAATTGCTGCCCGCGGTGGCCCGCGAGGTGTTGCGGGCCGGACCGAGCGTCTCGGACCTGCGGGCGGCCGGCGAACGAATGCTGGACTCCGTCGCCTATCTCGGCGTCGAATAACGGGCACCTTCGGGGCCCCGGTTAACAGCATCGGAATCTTTCCCCACCAACTTCCACCCGGCGACCTGGTGTTTGTCCGCGCCGCGACACGCGCGACACGCCATGGCAAATCGTGATGGCCCGCACGGGCCCCACGGCTATCAGTTTTCGCGGTCCGCGGCTGTCCCTCACCCGACGTCCGGCGCCTCGCCCGGCGGACATAAAACCGCAGGTAAACGGCATAATCCGGGTCCTTGCCGGGGACGGCGCGCCGCCGCCGAAGGGCCCGATCGGGACGCTGCCAGCGATGCCGAAGCGGGCCGCTGACAGCATCTGTGGGCGCGGCGCAAGCTGGGCATTTATCGTCTTAACCAGGGGGTCGGGTTAGATTTCGTCAGGAAGCGTGAGTACGGTCGTCTCCGCTGGGCCCAAGTACCCGGCAGAGACACGAGATTGATCTAGATACGGAGGAATCGTGGCCCTTCCCCAGTTGACCGACGAGCAGCGCGCGGCCGCGTTGGAGAAGGCGGCTGCCGCACGTCGAGCGCGTGCAGAGCTGAAAGACCGTCTCAAGCGTGGTGGCACCAACCTGACCCAGGTGCTCAAGGATGCCGAGAGTGATGAAGTCCTGGGCAAGATGAAGGTGTCGGCCCTGCTTGAGGCGTTGCCGAAGGTGGGCAAGGTCAAGGCGCAGGAAATCATGACCGAGCTCGAAATCGCACCGACCCGCCGCCTGCGGGGTCTGGGCGATCGCCAGCGCAAGGCCTTGCTGGAAAAGTTCGGCTCCGCCTAACCCGATCTGCGGCGATGCAGGCCGATTGGCCTGTGGGCGCGCCGACTCAGGGGCGCCAGTGAACGTCGACGAGGGACCGGACGCCGGGCACCGCGCACGTCTCGAACCATCAGGCGAGGGACGTGTGGTGGTGCTGTCCGGTCCCTCAGCGGTCGGTAAATCAACAGTGGTCCGGTGTCTGCGAGAGCGGGTACCGGACCTGCATTTCAGCGTCTCGGCCACGACGCGGGCGCCGCGGCCGGGCGAGGTCGACGGCGTCGACTACCACTTCGTCAGTCCCGCCCGCTTTCAGCAGCTCATCGACGAGGGCGCCCTGCTGGAGTGGGCCGAAATCCACGGTGGACTGCAGCGATCGGGCACCCCGGCCGAACCGGTCCGGGCCGCGACCAGGTCGGGATTTCCGGTGCTCATCGAGGTGGACCTGGCCGGAGCCAGGGCGATCAAGAAGGCGATGCCGGAGGCGATCACGGTGTTCCTGGCCCCGCCCAGCTGGGCGGATTTGGAGGCCAGGCTCCTCGGGCGTGGCACCGAAACGCCCGAGGCCATCGCGCGCCGCCTGGAGACCGCGCGGGAGGAACTGGCAGCTCAAGACGACTTCGACCAGGTAGTGGTCAACAGTCAATTGGAGTCTGCGTGCGCCGAATTGGTATCCTTGCTGGTGGGAAACGCGCCTGGTCCGGCCTGAGCCGACTCGTCAGACGCGATCACGAATCAAGTTTCTAGCCGTTTCAACCGCTCTACGCGCCAGGAGAATGTCTTAAGTGAGTATTCCGCAGTCCGACGCGACGCTGACCGCCGTGGATCAATTCGATCCTTCGGCAGGAGGGCAGCGCGCCTACGACACCCCATTGGGCATCACCAACCCGCCCATCGACGAATTGCTGGACCGCGTCTCGAGCAAGTACGCACTGGTCATCTACGCGGCCAAGCGAGCCCGGCAGATCAACGATTACTACAACCAGCTCGGCGAGGGCATCCTCGAGTACGTCGGCCCGCTGGTCGAGCCCGGTTTGCAGGAAAAGCCGCTCTCGATCGCGATGCGTGAGATCCACGCCGACCTGCTCGAGCACACCGAGGGCGAGTAACAGGTCGGGGGCCGGGCGTGGAGAGCCGCTTCAACGAAGAAGGGCCGGCATAGGTGGACCGCAAGCGGATCGTCGTCGGTGTCTCCGGGGGTATCGCCGCGTACAAGGCGTGCACCGTCGTCCGGCAGCTCGCCGAGGCCGGCCATGACGTCCGCGTCATCCCGACCGAATCCGCATTGCGCTTCGTCGGCGCCGCCACGTTCGAGGCGCTGTCCGGGCAGCCGGTGCACACCGGTGTGTTCTCCGACGTTCCCGAGGTGCCGCACGTTCGGCTCGGTCAGCACGCCGACCTGGTCGTGGTGGCACCGGCCACCGCCGACCTGTTGGCCCGCGCCGTGCACGGCCGGGCCGACGATCTGCTGACCGCCACGCTGCTCACGGCGCGATGTCCGGTGCTGTTCGCCCCGGCGATGCACACCGAGATGTGGTTACACCCGGCCACTGTCGACAATGTGGCGACATTGCGCCGTCGGGGCGCTGTTGTGCTGGAACCGGCGTTTGGACGGCTCACCGGCGCTGACAGCGGCAAAGGAAGGCTGCCCGAGGCCGAGGAGATCACCACCCTGGCCCATCTGCTGCTGGAACGCGGTGACGCGCTGCCCTTTGACCTGGCCGGCCGCAAGCTCCTGGTGACCGCGGGCGGCACCCGCGAGCCGATCGATCCGGTCCGCTTCATCGGCAACCGCAGCTCCGGCAAGCAGGGCTACGCCGTCGCGCGGGTCGCCGCCCAGCGCGGCGCCGAGGTCACGCTGATCGCCGGCCACACCGTCGGGCTCATCGACCCGGCCGGTGTCGACGTGGTGCACATCAGCTCGGCCCAGCAACTCGCCGACGCGGTCTCCAAGCACGCTCCAGCCGCCGATGTCCTGGTGATGGCCGCCGCGGTCGCCGACTTCCGGCCCGCGCACGTTGCCGCCGCGAAGATCAAAAAAGGCCCGAACGATAACGACGACGCGCCGACCATCGAGTTGGTGCGCAACGACGACGTGCTGGCCGGCGCGGTCCGCGCGCGAGCGCACGGCGAGCTGCCCAACATGCGGGCCATCGTCGGTTTCGCCGCCGAGACCGGCGACGCCAACGGGGACGTGTTGTTCCATGCGCGAGCGAAGTTGCGCCGCAAGGGATGTGACCTGTTGGTGGTCAACGCGGTGGGCGACGGCCGGGCGTTCGAGGTGGACAGCAACGACGGCTGGCTGCTGGCGTCCGACGGAACCGAGGCCGCGCTGCAGCACGGGTCGAAGACGCTGATGGCCAGTCGCATCGTTGACGCGATTGTCACTTTTCTGCAGGGCGACAACGGATAACGCAAGGTTGCAATCGCCCGACCGAGCCGGTTGAGTTGAAGGCACCTAAGATAATTTGCCTAACTAACATTAGTGAGTACGGAAGGATGACGCAGTGAGCGAAAAGGGTCGGCTGTTTACCAGTGAGTCGGTGACCGAGGGGCATCCGGACAAGATCTGTGACGCGATCAGCGACTCGGTGCTCGACTCGCTGCTGGCCGTGGACCCGCGCTCGCGCGTGGCGGTCGAGACGGCGGTAACCACCGGTCAGGTGCACGTCATCGGCGAGGTGACGACGACCGCGAAGGAGGCGTTCGCCGACATCGCCAACACGGTGCGCGAGCGCATCCTCGAGATCGGCTACGACGACTCGGCCAAGGGCTTCGACGGGGAGACGTGCGGCGTCAACATCGGCATCGGCCGGCAGTCGCCCGACATCGCGCAGGGTGTGGACACCGCCCACGAGACGCGCGTCGAGGGCGCCGCGGACCCGCTGGACTCCCAGGGCGCCGGCGACCAGGGCCTGATGTTCGGCTACGCGATCAGCGACACCCCCGAGCTGATGCCGCTGCCCATCGCGCTGGCCCACCGGCTGTCGCGGCGACTGACCGAGGTCCGCAAGAACGGCACGCTGCCCTACCTGCGGCCGGACGGCAAGACCCAGGTCACCATCGCCTACGAGGACGACGTCCCGGTCCGGCTGGACACCGTGGTGATCTCCACCCAGCACGCGGCCGACATCGACCTGGTGCAGACGCTGGACCCTGACCTGCGCGAGCACGTGATCAAGACCGTGCTGGCGGACCTCGCCCACGAGACGCTGGACTCCTCGTCGACGCGGGTGCTGATCAACCCGACCGGCAAGTTCGTCGTCGGCGGCCCGATGGGTGACGCCGGCCTGACCGGCCGCAAGATCATCGTCGACACCTACGGCGGCTGGGCCCGCCACGGCGGCGGCGCGTTCTCCGGCAAGGACCCGTCCAAGGTGGACCGCTCGGCGGCGTACGCGATGCGCTGGGTGGCCAAGAACATCGTCGCCGCCGGCCTGGCCGAGCGGGTCGAGGTGCAGGTGGCCTACGCGATCGGCAAGGCCGCCCCGGTCGGCCTGTTCATCGAGACGTTCGGCACCGCCACCGTCGACCCGGTCAAGATCGAGAAGATCGTGCCCGAGGTGTTCGACCTGCGGCCGGGAGCGATCGTCCGCGACCTGGACCTGCTGCGTCCGATCTACGCACCGACCGCCGCGTACGGCCACTTCGGCCGCACCGACATCGACCTGCCATGGGAGCAGCTGAACAAGGTCGACGAGCTCAAGCGCGCCATCTAGCCGAGCACGGGATGGTCGGGTTCTAGCCCGGGCAGTCCGTCGATGCTGCGCTGGTTGCGTTCGATGCCGTGCACGCGGGCTTCCTTGGATGCCTTCGCGTGGTACGTGTCGAGCACCGGCCGTTCGTCGACGAGTTCGTAGTACGGCACCGCGAATCCGCAGGCGTCGGCGATCCGCTCGACGTCGATGACGATGGCGGCCCGTACGCCGGCGTGCTGATCCCCGAAATGCGTTAGCAGAGCCGGGAAATCGGCGTCGTCGGGCCGGACCGAGCGGCCGGTACCGTACAACCGCAGGATGCGCGAATTGCGCGCGAACGAACAGAACATCAGCGTGATCCGCCCGTTGTCACGCAGGTGCGCGATGGTTTCCACGCCACTGCCGAACAGATCGAGATAGGCGACGGTGTGATCGTCGAGCACTGCGAAGGTATCGCGATACCCCTTGGGGGACAGGTTGATTCGGCCGCCTTCGGACGGGGCGGTGGCGACGAAGAACATGGCCTGGCCGTCGATGAATTCTCGGAGCGACTCGTCGAGACGCGAAAACTCCTTGGCCATGCCGCCGAGCCTAGCGGCTGGCGAATCGGTAGTCGTCGAGGTCGAAACGACGGCTGCGCCAGTAGGCCTCCATCGTGGTGGCCGGACGCAGCGGGACGTCGCCGTTCTTGTCGAAGTAGTAGCTGTTGGCCAGTTGACAGGTGTCCTGCCAGAAGATCTGACGGTGCCGCTTGCGCATCATCTCGTCGAAGTAGCGGCTGTTGGCTTTCTCGGTGACCTCGACACGTGCCATGCCGGTGCGCCGGGCCCGCTTCAGGCACCGCACGATGTGGTGGGTCTGCGTCTCGATCAACGCGAAATACGAAGAGCCGACGTAGCCGTAGGGGCCCATCACGCTGAACATGTTCGGGAATCCCGGGACGCTGACGCCCTCGTAGGCCTGCAGCCGGTGGGAGTCCCAGAACTCCGTCAGCGTGGTGCCGCCGCTTCCGGTGATCGCAAAGGTCGGCATGTGGTCGGCGTCCATCACCTTGAATCCGGTCGCCAGCACCAGCACATCGATCTCGTGGTTCTCGCCGTCGGTGGTGGCCACCGCGTCGGGCGTGATCTTGTCGATCGGCTCGGTGACCAGCCGCACGTTGTCGCGGTTGAACGTGGCCAGGTAGCCGTTGTGGAAGCCGGGCCGTTTGCAGCCCACCGCGTACTGCGGCGTGAGCTGCGCGCGCACCTCCGGGTCGTCGACCTGCTCACGCAGATAGCGGCGACCGGCGTCGCCCATCCGCCCGGCCAGCGGAACCAGCGTGAAGTACTGCGCGGCGATCGTGAAGGTCAGCTCGACGAACGCCTGACTGAGCAGCCGCTGTAAGACCTGCCCGCCGGGAATCCGCATCGCCGCGCGCAGCGCCGCCGGCAACGGGACGTCGAATTTGGGGAAGCACCAGATCGGGGTGCGCTGGAATACGGTGAGCTGGCTGACAATTGGCGCGATCTCGGGGATGACCTGGACGGCCGAGGCGCCGGTGCCGATAATCGCGACGCGCTTGCCGGTCAGGTCCTGGCGGTGATCCCAGCGCGCGGTGTGCATGGTGACGCCGTCGAACGAGTCCACGCCGTCGATGTCGGGCAGGTTCGGCACGGTCAGCACGCCGCTGGCGCTGATCAGGAATCTGGCCGTGACCTCGCCGCCCGGATCCGTCTGGAGGCGCCACAGCGCGTGCTTGTCGTCGAATTCGGCGGAAAGAACCTTGGTGTTCAACCGGATTCGCGATCGGATCCCGTATTTGTCGACGCAATGTTCGGCGTAGGCCTTCAGCTCCCGGCCCGGCGCGTAGGTCCGCGACCATTGCCGGCTCTGTTCGAACGAGAACTGATAGGAGAACGACGGAATATCTACGGCGATACCGGGATAGGTGTTCCAATGCCAGGTGCCACCCACGCCGTCGCCGGCTTCGATCACGAGATAGTCGCCTAGCCCGGCCTTGTCGAGTTTGATCGCGGCGCCGATACCGGAGAATCCCGCTCCGACGATCACGATGTGATGGTCGGGGTTCCCTGGCACGTCCGGTCTCATCGACGTCCGGCTTACGGGTGCAGCGCTTTCCGCAGGGCCCGCAACCCGCGCTCGGTGGCTTCCGCGGCGGCCGGGATCACCATGGCAAAGCTGGCGTACCCGTGCACCATCGTCGGCTCGTTGCTCAGCTCGACGGGCACCCCCGCGGCGCTGAGCAGCTCCGCGTAGCGCGACCCGTCGTCGCGCAGCGGATCGTGCCCGGCCGTCCCGATGTAGGCAGGTGGCAATCCGGACAGGTCGTCGGCGTTGGCCGGGGCCACGGTGACGGGCAACGTCTTGGGATCGCCGTCGATGTCGATGTCGGGCAGATACCAGGCCAGGAACGCCTCGATCACCTCGCGGTCCAGCACCGGCGCGACGGCGTTCTCGGTGTGCGAGGGCAGCGACAGGTCACCGGTGGCGACCGGGTACCACAGCAGCTGGAACGTCAGCGCGGGCCCGTCGTTGTCGCGGGCCAGCAGGGCGGTGACCGCCGCGAGGTTGCCGCCCGCGGAATCACCGGCGACGGCGATCCGGCCCGGGTCACCGCCCAGCTCGGCGGCGTGCGCGCCGACCCACTGCAAGGCGGCCCAGGCGTCGTTCACGCCGGCCGGAAACGGGTGTTCGGGTGCGAGTCGGTAGCCGACGGACACCACGATGGCCTCGGCGCCGAGCGCGTGCCCGCGCGCGACGGGGTCGTGGGTGTCCAAATCACCCAGACAAAAACCGCCGCCGTGGTAAAAAACCACGACGGGTGGGGGAGCCTCGGTATCCGGCGGCCAGTAGATCCGGACCGGGATATCGGTGAGATCTCCGTGGCCGACCGTGCGGTCCTCGATCCGCATCGGCGGCAGCATTTCCTCCGGCACCTTGAGCTGGCGTAGCCGGGTGCGGGCAAGTTCGACGCCGTCGTCCGCGTTGAACGTCATGGTGAAGGCGTCGAGCAACGCTTTGAAGGTCGGGTCGATACCCGGTCGGGCGAGGGGCGGCTCGATCATTCGTTCACCGTACCCCTGCCGTTTACCTGTACAGCGCATTCCTTAACGCCGCGAGCCCCCGGTCCAACCCGGCCGTGGCGTCCGGAACCACGCCCGCGTAGCCGAGATAGCCGTGCACCATCGTCTCGGCGTTGTGCACCTCGGCGGGCACGCCCGCGGCGGCCAGCAGCTTGCCGTAGGCGATGCCGTCGTCGCGCAGCGGGTCGTAGCCGGCGACGCCGATGTACGCCGCCGGCAGGCCGGTCAGATCCTTCGCCCGACCGGGCGCCATGCGCACCGGGGGGTTGGACAAGTCGACATCGCCTGCGTACCAACGGGAGAACTGCGCGATGGCCCGGGTGCCGAGAATCGGCGCGGTCGCGTTCTCCGCGAAGGACGGCAGCGACTGGTCCCACAGCGTGGAGGGATACCACAACAGCTGGAAGACGATCGGCGGTGCGCCCCGATCGGCTTCGTCGCGGCTCTGCTGGGCGATCGCCGCGGCGATGTTGCCGCCCGCGGAATCCCCGGCGACGGCCAGCCGGGCGGGGTTCGCGCCCAGCTCTGCGCCGTGCTCGACGACCCACAACGTTGCGGCCCAAGCGTCTTCGACGGCCGCGGGATACGGGTGCTCGGGGGCCAACCGGTAGTCGACCGACACCACGATCGCGTCGGCGCCCACCGCGTGCTGTCGGGCGGTGCCGTCGTGCGTGTCCAGGTCGCCGAGCACGAAGCCGCCGCCGTGCAGGTAGACCACGACGGGCAGCGTGCCGTCACCGGAATCTGTTGGCGGCCAATAGATTCTGATCGGGATGACGCCGCCCGGGCCCTCGATGGTGCGGTCCTCGACGCGCAGTTCGGGATGCAGCGGCCGGCGCGGCAGATCGCGGAACCGCTGGCGCGCAGCGTCGATGCCGTCGTCGGTGGATAGCCGGAACGGAACCGCGTCGAGTACCTTCAGCAGAATGGGGTCGATAGGAGGTTTCTCGTCGGCTTTGTCAAAGCTGGGCATGCAGGTACCGTACGCACCCCGCGTGATGGCTGGATGCTGGGTGGCGGCCTGCTGGGCGGGCATCGCCTACGGCGTGTTCCTGACCGTGATCGCGGTGCAATCGGCGCCGGGCACCGAACTCACCGGACATTGGATTCTGCAGCCGCCGTTCAAGGCCTTGATGGCGCTGCTGCTGACCGTCGCCGCGTTCGCGCATCCCATCGTCAGCGAGCGGCGCTGGCTGATGCCCGCGATGCTGCTGTCGGCGACCGGCGATTGGCTGCTGGCGATCCCGTGGTGGACCATGTCATTTGTCTTGGGGCTGGCCGCTTTTCTGTGCGCGCACCTGTGCATTATGGGCGCGCTGCTGCCGTTGGTGGACAAAGAGTCGGTGACCCGCGCGCGCATCGCGGTGATGGCGGTGCTGTGCGTGACGGCGATCGCATTGCTGGTGTGGTTCTGGCCGCATCTGGGTGAGGACAACTTGACGCTCCCGGTGACGGTCTACGTCGTGGTGCTGACCGCGATGGCGTGCACGGCGATAGCGGCACGGCTGCCGACGATTTGGGTGCCGGTGGGTGCGGTGTGCTTCATGGCCTCGGACGCGATGATCGCGATCAGCCGGTTCATCCTGGGCCACCAGGCGCTGGCGGTGCCGATCTGGTGGCTGTACGCCGCGGCCCTGATCCTGATCACGGCGGGATTCTTCTTCGGCCGTGACGTTGCCCCCGGCGCCGGTGACAATGACCGCGAGCCTGCCGAGGGCTGACTGTCGGTGGTCGCCGCTACGGTATGGCCACGGACGGTAAGAATGTTGGCTGGCAATATATTTCGTGATACGAGGGCGCGGTGAGTGCCGCGCGCACGCCCCTCGAGGTGGAGCCGATCGCCCGCGTGCTGCCGATGCTGTCGGTGCCGCACCTGGATCGCGAGTTCGACTACCTGGTGTCGGCCGAGCAATCCGACGACGCCCAGCCCGGCGTGCGAGTGCGGGTCAGGTTCCACGGCCGCCTGGTCGACGGGTTCGTGCTGGAGCGCCGCAACGACACCGACCACGTCGGCAAGCTGGGCTGGCTCGATCGCGTCGTGTCTCCCGAGCCGGTGCTCACCCCCGAAATCCTCCGGCTCGTCGATGCCGTCGCGGCGCGTTACGCGGGGACCCGCCCGGACGTGTTGCGACTGGCCATCCCGGCCCGGCACGCCCGGGTGGAGCGGGAATCGATCGCGATCCCGCCACCGCCGGTGGTGGCGCCCGTCGACCCCTCCAGCTGGGCGGTGTACGGCCGCGGAGAGCAGTTCCTGGCCGCGCTCGCCGAATCGCGCGCCGCGCGTGCGGTGTGGCAGGCGCTGCCGGGCGAGCAGTGGGTGGACCGGTTCGCCGAGGCCGCCGCGCAAACGGTGCGCACCGGGCGCGCGGCGCTGGCGATCGTGCCCGATCAGCGAGATCTCGACGCGCTGTGGCTGGCCGCGACCGCGCGGATCGACGAGGACTTCGTGGTCGCGCTGTCGGCGGGCCTGGGGCCGGCCGCACGCTACCGGCGCTGGCTGGCGGCGCTGCGCGGCAAGGCGCGGCTGGTGATCGGCACGCGCAGCGCGGTTTTCGCGCCGCTGAACGACCTGGGGCTGGTCATGGTCTGGTCCGACGCCGACGACAGCCTGGCCGAGCCGCGGGCGCCCTACCCGCATGCCCGCGAGGTCGCGATGTTGCGTGCGCATCAGGCGCGGTGCGCCGCGCTGATCGGCGGCTACGCGCGCACCGCCGAGGCCCACGCCCTGGTTTGCAGCGGCTGGGCGCACGACATCGTCGCGACACGGCAGGTGGTGCGGTCCCGAACGCCGCGGGTGGTCGCGCTCGACGACACCGGCTACGCCGACGAACGCGACCCGGCGGCCCGCTCCGCGCGTATTCCGTCGATCGCGCTGCGCGCCGCTCGCTCGGCGCTGGAGGCCGGGGCGCCGGTGCTGGTCCAGGTGCCGCGCCGCGGCTACGTGCCGTCGCTGGCCTGCGGACGGTGCCGCGCGATAGCCCGGTGCCGGCATTGCACCGGGCCGATGTCGTTGCAGGAGCGCGGACCCGGGGCGGTGTGCCGGTGGTGTGGACGGGCCGAGCCGGCGCTGCGGTGCACGCGGTGCGGGTCGGATGCGGTGCGCGCGGTGGTGGTCGGGGCCCGGCGCACCGCCGAGGAGCTGGGCCGCGCCTTCGCCGGCACGCAGGTCATCACCTCGTCGGGCGACGCGATCGTGGCCGAGGTCGCCGCCCACCCGGCCCTGGTGGTCGCCACGCCGGGTGCCGAACCCCGCGCCGACGGCGGGTACGGCGCGGCGCTGCTGCTGGACACCTGGGCACTGCTGGGCCGTCAGGATCTGCGTGCCGCCGAGGACGCGCTATGGCGCTGGATGAGCGCCGGGGCGCTGGTGCGCGCCCGCGGCGACGGCGGTGTGGTGACGGTGATCGCCGAATCATCCATTCCCACAGTACAATCGCTGATCCGATGGGATCCCGTGGGTCATGCCGACGCCGACCTGACGGCGCGCGCCGAAGTCGGGCTGCCGCCGAGTGTGCACATGGCGGCCATCGACGGCAGCACCGACGCGGTGACGGCATTGCTGGACGAGGCGGCGCTGCCCGACGGGGCCGAACTGCTCGGCCCGGTCGACCTGCCGCACGGGGTGCGCCGCCCGCCGGGCACGCCGGCCGGCGTGCCGGTGGTCAGGATGCTGGTGCGGGTCCGTCGCGAACAGGGTCTTCAGTTGGCGGCCAGCCTGCGCCGCGGTGTCGGCGTGCTCAGCGCCCGGCAAGCTCACGAACCGGCACGGGTGCAGATCGACCCGCTGCAAATCGGTTAGCTCGGCGAGAGCGGGCAAACCCGGGAACACGTCAAGGCCAGCGCCGACGGGCCGGGCACGAAAATCACCGTGCCGGCGGATGATAAGCAAAAGTAGAACGAGATCAGGACCAGCCTGTGCAATCACCCGTATCGCAAACAACTGCAGACCGATTGCCACGAAGTCGGCAGCACCACGCGGGTCACCGCCGGCAACACGATATGGACGTTGGTGAACTTCAGATACTCGGGCCGGGTGGTCGGCTAGAAGGGAATCTATAGCACTGGGGCGCAACACGTTTCGGAAATCCGACCGGCGGCCGGGCTGGATTTCGCAGCCCAAACCAGTATCGGCGTTGGCGAGCGTTAGGTGAAAAACGCAGCCGTGCGACGGAATTGATTTGCCGCGCGCAGGGGTCGCGGTCGGGCCGGGACTCATCCTGGCACGTTGCCGGGGTGAGCGCGCAGCGAATGCCAGAGCAAATTTCCTTGCGCCGCACATCGGCTAGCCGGCACGGTTGCACCAACCGGACAGCAATTTCCGGGTTAACCGCGCGGATCGCCTACCGCAGCGATAGTATGCATGAGCAATAGTCCCTTCCTACGGCATTCGTAGGGGCCCTGGAAAGGGGAGCCAGGATGTCCACGGAAAACACGGTGGAAGCCAGCGAGTCGCTGGACGTCATCACCGACGCATTGCTCACCGCTTCGCGGTTGCTGGTCGGCATCTCGGCCCGGTCGATCGGACAGGTCGACGAGAACATCACCATCGCGCAGTTCCGCACCCTGGTGATTTTGTCCAATCGCGGGCCGGTCAATCTGGCCACGCTGGCCAGTCTGCTGGGCGTGCAACCGTCGGCCACCGGACGTATGGTCGACCGACTCGTCGCCGCCGGCCTGATCGACCGTCTGCCGCACCCGACGTCGCGGCGCGAGTTGATCGCCGCCCTGACCACCCGGGGCCGCGAGGTGGTGCGTCGGGTCACCGCCTACCGTCGCGCCGAGATCGCCGCCATCGTGGAGAAGATGCCGGAGGCCGAACGCCACGGGCTGGTACGGGCCCTGACGGCCTTCACCGCGGCCGGCGGCGAGCCCGACGCCAACCTGGACATCGATCTGTAGTTGGGCCTCAGCGCTTTTCGGCGGTGAGCAGCAGGTATTCCCACCGCATCGTGGTGCCGGTCAGGTGTTCCTCGGCGAGTTCGACGAGCTGCGCGTCGAGTTCGGCGGCCAGCACCCGATTGTCGCCGATGTTCGCGTAGGCCTCGATCGTCGGACCATAGTAATTCTTGAAGTACTCGTGAACGGCTGTGGCACAGTCGAATCGGTTGACCTCCAGCATGCGGCGCAGCGCCGTCACGCGAACGATGCGGTCGCCGAGCAGCCCGGTGACGTAGCTTTCACGTCCCACAGTGCCGCGGGCGGCACCGCCGGTGACAGGCTCGGCCGGTAGGGCCGAAGCGTCGCCAGCATCCGGCCGAAGAAACCTTCCGGGGTCCAGCCGATCACGCCGATCGTCCCGCCGGGCCGGCAGACCCGGGCCAGTTCGCCGGCCGCGCGCTGGTGGTCGGGCGCGAATTGCACGCCGATCGCCGACATCACGACGTCGAATTCGCCATCGCCGAACGGCAGCGCGTGGGCGTTGGCTTCCCGGTAGTCCAGCGTCAGCCCCTGCGCGGCGGCCCGCGCTTGGGATCGCTGCAGCAACTCCGGTGTGAGGTCGGTCGAAACGACGGTGGCGCCCGTGCCGGCCGCGGGCAGCGAGATATTGCCCGAGCCGGCGGCGACGTCGAGTACTCGAACGCCGGGGCCAATGCCGGTGGCGGCGACGAGGATCGGGCCCAGGGGAGCCATCACCTCCTCGGCCATCAACGCGTAGTCGCCCAGCGCCCACATGGCGCGATGGGTGGCCGCAAGGTCTTCGGGGATGGTCACGTCGAGAGTCATCAGTCCTCCTGAGCGGTTAGAAAGAGCTGCGCACCCGACCTCGTTGTCGCCGGCATTCCGTACAAACATATACTCTAGCAATAGTATGCATAGGAAACTGTACATGCGCTACTCGAAACCACTCGCGCCGTCGAGCCGGATCCGGCGCTTCCTAGACTGTCCCCGTGCGTCTCGTCTTCGCCGGCACCCCCGAACCCGCGCTTCCCGCGCTGCGTCGCCTCATCGACGCGCCCGGTCATGAGGTCGTCGCGGTGCTGACCCGGCCCGATGCCGCGTCCGGGCGCCGCGGCAAGCCGGAGCCGTCGCCGGTGGCCCGCGAGGCGCTCGACCGCGGCATTCCGTTGCTGCGGCCGTCGCGCCCGAACTCGGCGGAGTTCGTCGCCGAACTGTCGGAGTTCGCGCCGGAGTGCTGCCCGGTGGTGGCCTACGGCGCGCTGCTGCGCGACGGCCTGCTCGGTATGCCCCCGCGTGGCTGGGTGAACCTGCACTTCTCGCTGCTGCCGGCCTGGCGCGGGGCGGCGCCCGTGCAGGCCGCCATCGCCGCGGGCGACGCGATCACCGGGGCGACGACGTTTCGGATCGAGCCCAGCCTGGACTCCGGACCGGTGTACGGCGTCGTGACCGAGACGATTCAGCCGACGGACACCTCGGGCGATCTGCTTGAACGACTTGCTATTTCGGGTGCGGCGCTGCTGTTGGCCACGCTGGACGGCATTGCCGACGGGTCGCTGACGCCGCAACCGCAACCGTCCGACGGCGTCAGCATCGCGCCCAAGATCACCGTCGAGGAGGCCCGGGTGCGCTGGGATCTGCCGGCGGCGGTCGTCGAGCGGCGGATCCGCGCCGTCACACCCAACCCGGGGGCCTGGACGATGATCGACGACCTGCGGATCAAACTGGGACCGGTGCAGATCGACGCCGATGCTCCGGAGTCGTTGGCGCCCGGCGCAATTCACATCGACCGCAAGAACGTGCGGATCGGCACCGGCTCGGAACCGGTGCGGCTGGGCCAGATTCAGCCGCCCGGCAAGAAATTCATGAACGCCGTGGACTGGGCGCGCGGCGCCCGGCTCGACGCCACGGCGCGGGCGTCATGACCCCCGCCCCGAAACAACGCCGGCCCGCACCGCCCAAAAGGCGTAAGCCGCTGGATCCGGCCCGGGCCGCCACCCTTGCGGTGCTGCGCGCCGTCAGCGAGCGCGATGCGTACGCGAACCTGGCGCTGCCCGCGCTGTTGCGCGACCGGGGCATCACCGGACGCGACGCCGCGTTCGCCACCGAACTGACCTATGGCACCTGCCGCACCCGCGGCTTGCTCGACGCGGTCATCGGCGCTGCCGCGCAGCGCCCGCCGGATGCGATCAACCCGGTGCTGCTCGATCTGCTGCGGATGGGCACCTACCAACTGCTGCGCACCCGAGTCGACGCGCACGCCGCGGTGTCGACCACCGTCGAACAAGCTGGGATCGAATTCGATTCGGCGCGAGCCGGTTTCGTCAACGGCGTGCTGCGGACCATCGCGGGTCGCGACGAGAAGTCCTGGGTGGACGAACTGGCCCCCGACCCGGTGCGCGATCCGATCGGGCATGCCGCGTTCGTGCACGCCCACCCGCGCTGGATCGCGCAGGCCTTCGCCGACGCGCTGGGCTCCGACGCCGGCGAACTCGACGCGGTGCTGGCCAGCGACGACGAACGGCCGCAGGTGCACCTGGCCGCGCGCCCGGGCGTGCTGAGCGCGGGGGAGCTGGCCGAGGCGGTCGGTGGCACCGTCGGCCGCTACTCGCCGTACGCGGTGTACCTGCCGGGCGGTGATCCCGGAGCGCTGGCACCGGTGCGCGACGCCCGGGCCCTGGTCCAGGACGAGGGCAGCCAGCTGGTCGCGCGTGCGCTGACGCTGGCGTCGGTCCCCGGTGACACCGGACGTTGGCTCGACCTGTGTGCCGGCCCCGGCGGTAAGACCGCGCTGCTGGCCGCGCTGGCCGTGGAACGCGGAGCCCGGGTCACCGCGGTCGAGCCGTCGTCGGGTCGCGCGGACCTGGTCGTCGAGAACACCCGCGGGCTAGACGTCGACGTGCTGCGGGTCGACGGGCGCGAGACCGGCCTCGAGCCGGGTTTCGACCGGGTGCTCGTCGACGTGCCCTGCACCGGGCTGGGCGCCCTGCGCCGCCGGCCGGAGGCCCGGTGGCGCCGTCAGCCCTCCGACGTGCCGGCGCTGGCCAAGCTGCAGCGCGAGCTGCTGGGCGCCGCGATCGCGCTGACCCGCCCCGGCGGCGTGGTGCTCTACTCGACCTGCTCGCCGCATCTCGCCGAAACGGTCGGGGTGGTGGCCGACGCGCTGCGCCGTCATCCGGTGCGGGCCTTGGATACCCGGCCGCTGTTCGAGCCGGTGGAGCTCGGAGAGGGGCCACAGGTGCAGCTGTGGCCGCATCGGCACGGTACGGATGCGATGTTTGCCGCCGTGCTGGGTCGCCTGGCGTGAGGGAACCCGCGGGGCTCAGTAGTGTGGCGCACATGGCTGGCAGCTCCGGTGGACCCCTGATAGCTCCGTCGATCCTGGCCGCCGATTTCGCCCGGCTTGCCGACGAGGCGGCGGCGGTGCCGGGCGCCGACTGGCTCCACGTCGACGTGATGGACGGTCACTTCGTGCCCAACCTGACGATCGGTCTCCCGGTGGTGGAGAGCCTGCTGGCCGCCACGCGCATTCCGATGGATTGCCATTTGATGATCGACAATCCGGACCGGTGGGCGCCGCCGTATGCCGAGGCGGGCGCCTACAACGTCACCTTTCACGCCGAGGCCACCGAGAACCCGATCGGGGTGGCCCGCGACATCCGGGCCGCGGGCGCCAAGGCCGGGATCAGCGTCAAGCCGGGCACCCCGCTGGAGCCGTATCTGGAGATCCTGCCGCAGTTCGACACCCTGCTGATCATGTCGGTCGAGCCCGGTTTCGGCGGTCAGAGCTTCATCCCCGAGGTGCTGAGCAAGGTCCGCATCGTGCGCAAGATGGTCGACGCGGGGGAGTTGACGATCCTGGTCGAGATCGACGGCGGCATCAACGAGGACACCATCGAGGAGGCCGCCGAGGCCGGGGTCGACTGCTTCGTTGCCGGTTCCGCGGTCTACGGCGCGCAGGACCCCGAGGCCGCGGTCGAGGCGCTGCGACGCCAGGCCGGCGCCGTGTCGCCGCATCTACGGCTGTGAGCGGTCAGCCTGTCGAGAGCCTGGACGCCGCAATGCGTTTGGCGATCGAACAGTCGTATCTGGTCAAGGGCAACACCTATCCGAACCCGCCGGTGGGTGCGGTGATCCTGGATGCCGGAGGCCGGGTTGTCGGCGTCGGCGGCACCGAGCCGGCCGGCGGCGACCACGCCGAGGTGCTGGCGCTGCGCCGGGCCGGCGGCCTGGCGGCCGGTGGCACCGCGGTGGTCACGCTGGAGCCGTGTAACCACCACGGCAAGACTCCGCCGTGCGTGAACGCGCTGATCGACGCAGGCGTGCGGACGGTCGTCTACGCCGTCACCGATCCGAACGAGATCGCGGCGGGCGGCGCGGCCCGGCTGTCGGGAGCGGGCATGCAGGTGCGGTCCGGCGTGCTCGCCGACGAGGCCGCCGGCGGTCCGCTGCGCGAGTGGCTGCACAAGCAGCGGACCGGATTACCGCACGTGACATGGAAATACGCCAGCAGCCTCGACGGCCGCAGCGCCGCCGCCGATGGCACCAGCCGGTGGATCTCCAGCGAGGCGGCACGTCTGGATCTGCATCGCCGCCGCGCCGCCGCCGACGCGATCATCGTCGGGACCGGCACCGTCCTGGCCGACGACCCGGCGCTGACCGCCCGGCTGCCCGACGGTTCGCTGGCGGACAGACAACCGCTGCGCGTCGTGGTCGGCATGCGCGAAATACATTCCGAGGCAAAGGTTCTCAACGACGATTCGCGCACCATGGTGATTCGCACCCGCGATCCGATGGAGGTGCTCAAGGCGCTTTCGGACCGCACCGACGTCCTGCTGGAGGGCGGTCCCACCCTGGCGAGTGCCTTCCTGCGCGAAGACGCCGTCGACCGGATCCTGACCTACGTCGCGCCGATCCTGCTCGGCGGACCCGTCACCGCGGTCGGCGACGTGGGTGTGCCCACCATCGCGCGGGCCCTGCGGTGGCGCTTCGACGGCGCCGACCGGGTCGGCCCGGATCTGCTGCTCAGCCTGGTGCCGCAGCGCGGCTAACAGGGCGGCTAGCGCTCCCCGAGTGACACAGCTTCCTGCTCGGCGACTTCCGGCTCCTCGGCGTGCTCCTTGTGGCTGCCCAGCAGCAGACCCAGCAGCGCGCCCGCCACACAGATGACGACGGTGGCGGCGAAGATGTCGCCGTACATCAGGGCGAACGCCTTCAGGTACAGGGTGGCCTGGGCGGCGACTCGTTCCAGCAGCGTCGCGTCGGCCGGGATATTCGCGGACAGCCCGGCGATGATCTGGTTGAACCGGTACAGGCCCCAGGCGCTCAGCGCCGCGACACCGATCAGCATGCCGGTCATCCGGGCCACCACCACCGCCGCGGAGGCGATGCCGTGCTGCGCCGACGGCACCACCCGCAACGCGGCGGAGGTCAGCGGCCCGATCACCAGGCCGAGTCCCAGACCGGCCACCAGCAGGTCGGTGTGCACCAGCGGCAGGCTGACCCCGAAGACGTCGTGGTGCTGGGTCATCACATCCATCCGCCAGTAGTGGATCAGCCAGTAGCCGTACGCCGCGATCAGCAGCCCGATGAAGGTCATCGCGCGGTCGCCGATCCGGGTCGCGATGAAACCGCCCAGCACCGCCCCGACCGGCAGCGCGATCAGGAACCACAGCAGCAATC